>NZ_OZ409848.1:4800000-6745082 GCF_979258245.1 Duganella sp. AC917 | reverse complement strand
CGGATTGCCAGTGGGTGGAGGCGGTTTTACCGTCCAGCAGGCCGGCCTCCGCCAACGGAAACGCGCTTAGGCACAGCCCCACTACCCGGGCGCCGCGTGCATGGGCGGCGCGCAAGGCGGCCAGCAGCGCGAGTGGCGCGGGCCGGCAATCGCTGTGCCACGACGGCATGATGACGATATCGGCGTCGTCGAGCGCCCGCAGGTCGAAATCGGTGGCGATGGCGAAGCCGGCGGAGGTGCGCAGCGGCGTGCCATCGGCCGCGCAGACGCGCACGTCGAAGCCCGCCTGCCCCGCTTCCTGGCCCGCTTCGAACACCAGGCACGGCACGGACAGATGGAAAGGCGTGATGCCGTCGAAGGCGATCACGGCGACGCTGATGGGACGGTCTGAAGTAGTCATGGCCCGATTATATCGTAACAGTGCCTTCGGGCCACTGGCTACTCGCGCGGCATGGGCCGACAATGGACCCATCATCCACCACCCAAGGAAGCCACCATGTCCACCTCCCCGCGCCGCGCCCTGCTCGTCATCGACGTGCAAAACGAATACTTCACCGGCCAGTTGCCGATCGAGTTCCCGCCCGTATCGACGTCGCTGCCCAACATCACGCTGGCGATGGACAGCGCCACGGCGGCGGGCATCCCGGTAATCACGGTCCAGCATGACGCGCCCGCCGAGTCCCCGGTGTTCGCGGTCGGCTCCCCGGCATGGCAATTGCACCCGGATGTGGCAGGCCGCCGCGCCGACCATCACATCCACAAGCAAGCCTCGAGCGTGTTCGCCGGCACTGATCTGGCGCAATGGCTCAAAGACAAGCAAATCGACACCCTGACCATCGCCGGCTACATGACGCACAACTGCGACGCGGCAACGATCTACCACGCGGCGCACGACGGTCTGACGGTGGAGTTTTTGGCCGATGCGACCGGCTCGCTGCCGTACCAAAACGCGGCGGGCAGGGCCAGTGCTGAGGAGATCCACCGGGTCTACAGCACGGTGTTTCATTCGAACTTCGCGGCGGTGACCTGCACCGCCGACTGGGTAAAGGCCGTGCAAGAGGGCAAAACCATCGAGCGCGACAACATCTACCTCTCCAACCAGCGCGCCCGAAACCAGCATTAACATTAGCCGAGATTTTTTAAACACATCTGTTATTTAAAAACAGATGTGTTGTATGATGATCTCCGTGGCCAACGCCCGGAGGGCTCATGAAATACAGCGAATTCCGACGTTGGCTGGAACGGCAGGGAGCGAAGTTTACGCCTGGCCGAGGCAGTCACTACAAGGTTACGTTGAATGATCGAATCTCTACCTTCCCAGACCACGGAGCAAAGGAAATCAGCAAGGGATTGGTTGAGCGGATCAAAAAAGACCTTGGCTTAAAGTGACCCCCATAGCGAACAGGAGAAAACATGTTGAATTACCCCATCACTGTGGCGCGCGACGAGGCGAGTTTTCTGGTCGACTTCGCCGACTTCCCGGAGGCGCATTCGGTGGGCGAGACCATGGAGGAAGCCCACCGCGAAGCCGTGGACGGTCTCATTACCGCCGTGGAGCTCTACATGGACGACCGGCGGATAGTGCCGATGCCATCGGCTGCGGGTGAAGGACAGCACACTGTGCCGCTACCCGCGCTGGAAACCGCTAAGGTGCTGTTGTGGAATGAAATGCTGCAGCAAAAGATGCGCAAAGCGGACCTGGCCCGCAAGATGCAAGTGCATCAGCCACAAATTGACCGCCTGTTCGATTTGCGTCACGCGACCAAACTGGACTTTGTAGAACAAACAGCCGCCGCGTTGGGCCGCCGCCTGACGGTCGAACTGGTGTAACGAAACTTACTCTTACACCTGCATATTCATGATCTCGTGATATGACGAGACCAGCTTGTTGCGCACCTGGATCGTTGCCTGGAAGTTAATGCTGGCCTTTTGCATGGCGATCATCGTGTCCGACAGGCTCACGCTGTCGTCGCCCATGGCAAAGCGCTTGCCCATGTCGGCCGCCTGCACCTGGCTGGCGTTGACCGCCTCCAGCGACTTTTGCAGCGCGTCCGAGAACTGCGCCTTCGGTACCGCCGGCGCCTCGGTCTGGATCACCGGCGGCGTCAGGCTCGGGCGCGTGGCGTGCGCCTTCAACTGGGCGATCATGGCCTGGATCTGGCTGCTGTCGATGCCACCTGTTTTCATCTCAAACTCCTATCTGTTGCTGTCGCGAAACAAATTTCTCGACATGTCCGAGCCCGGCGTTACAATACGGAACGGCTCTATCAGTCCTGCCAGAATACCAAGCGCGGCGCAATAGCACACCCACGAGCAAGGCGGTAAAGGGCGCTCTATTCCAAGCATTAAATTTCCCGGCAACAAGCAATAATCTGTTCTGCACTCCCCCATTTCAGACCCAGTTACCCGGAACCCAACCATCATGGCCGCAGCCGAAGCAATCGACAACGACATAGCAGCTCCGCCAGCACCCGGCGACGACGGTGCGGAACGGCTGCCTTTCATCCGGACCCCAATGGGCCGCAACTTCATGCGCGCGGCCGCCGCCGCCGCCATCGTTGCGGTAGTAATCGGCCTGTACCTGTGGAATAAACCGCCCGATTACGGCGTGCTGTTCTCCAATTTCACCGACCGCGACGGCGGCGCCATCACGGCCGAGCTGGACAAGCTGAACATCAAGCACAAGTTCTCGGACAACGGCGGCGCCATCCTGGTGCCAACTGAGCAAGTCCACGACGCCCGCCTGAAACTGGCCGCGCAGGGCTTGCCCAAGGGCGGCAACGTCGGCTTCGAGCTGATGGAAAACCAGAAACTGGGCGTGTCGCAGTTCCTCGAACAGGTCAACTACCAGCGCGCGCTCGAAGGCGAGCTGGCGCGTTCGATCCAGTCGCTGGCCGCCGTCGAGAACGCCCGCGTCCACCTGGCGCTGCCGAAACCGTCCGTGTTCGTGCGCGATCAGCAAAAACCGACCGCGTCCGTGCTGCTGACCTTGCATCCGAACCGCATGCTCGACCCGGCCCAGACCGCCGCCATCGTCCACCTGGTCGCCTCCAGCGTGCCGGAACTGATGCCGGCCAACGTTACCGTGGTCGACCAGGCCGGCAACCTGATCTCGGACCAGAACAAGAATGGCAACGGCGGCCTGAACGCCAAGAACATGGATGAAACCCAGCTCAAGTATGTCAAGGACATGCAGCTGCAGGTCATCAAGCAGGTCGAGTCGATCATCATCCCTATCGTCGGCGAAGGCAATGTGCGCGCCGAAGCGACCGCCGACGTCGATTTCTCGAAGATCGAGCAGGCCGCCGAGACCTACAAGCCGAACTCGCCGCCGGCCGCTTCGGCCATCCGCAGCCAGCAAAGCAGCGAAACCAGCGGCGACGGCAACGTCAATTCGGGCGGCATTCCGGGCGCGCTGTCTAACCAGCCGCCGGGCACCGCCACCGCCCCGCTCGACCAGGCTGTCGCCAACGGCGCCAACGCGCCGGCGCCGGGCACGCCGCCAGGCGGCGTCAACGCCAACGCGGCCGGTCCGAAACACAAGGAATCGACGACCAATTATGAAGTCGACAAGACCGTGCGCTACGAGACGCGCGGCATGGGCGGCCTGCGCCGCATGACGGTTGCCGTTGTGGTCAATTACAAACGCATCATCGACAAGGACGGCAAAGTCACCATTAAAGCCTATACTCCTGAAGAGATGTCCAAGATCAACGATCTGGTCAAGCAGGCCATGGGCTACAACCAGGACCGGGGCGACGCCGTCAGCGTCGCCAACTCGCCGTTCGACGGCGTCGACCGGCCGTTCGAGCCGGCCCTGGACTGGTGGCGCGATCCGGCCAACCTGCCGATGGCCAAGGACCTGGCCAAGTTCCTGATCACCGCGCTGATCCTGCTGTACATCGTGCTGCGCATCGTGCGTCCGATGATGCGTCCGGTCTTCAAGAAGATCGACGAGATCAATGCGCCGGAGCCGGAACCGGAAGAGCCGGAGGAAGTCGTCGAGGAAGGTCCCGACGAGGCCCTCATCGCCGAGGAAGAACTGCGCAAGATGGAAGAGAACACCGTCAAGACTTACCGCGAAAACCTGGCGATGGCGAAAAAACTCGCCGTCGAGGACCCACGCATCGTTGCCAACGTGATCAAGGAATGGATAGGCGCAAATGACTGAGAATACCGGACTCCAGAAGGCCGCCATCCTGATGCTGGCGATGGGCGAGAGCGAAGCGGCCGAAGTGATGAAATACCTCGGCCCGCGCGAAGTGCTCAAGCTCGGCGCGGCCATGGCGACGATGAAAAACGTGCCGCACGAGGAAGTCGTCGGCACCCTCGACAACTTCCGCGAGATGGTCGCGGCCGCCTCCACCGTGGGCCTCGACTCCGACGAGTACATCCGCCAGGTGCTGACCAAGGCGCTGGGCGACGACAAGGCCTCGGTGCTGCTGTCGCGCATTTTGGGCGGCAAGGACGCTTCCGGCATCGAGTCGCTCAAGTGGATGGATTCGCAATCCGTCGCCGAGCTGATCCGCAACGAGCACCCGCAGATCATCGCCACCATCCTGGTCCACCTCGAGCGCGACCAGGCCTGCGAAATCCTCAGCCACTTCACCGACCGCCTGCGCAACGACGCCGTGCTGCGTATCGCCACGCTCGACGGCGTGCAGCCGGCCGCGCTGCGCGAGCTGAACGACGTGCTCACCAAACTGTTGTCCGGTAACGAGAACATCAAGAAATCGTCGCTGGGCGGCGTGCGCACGGCCGCCGAGATCCTCAACTTCATGAGCGGCGAGCAGGAAGGTTCTGTGATGGACAACATCAAGAACTACGACAACGACATGGCGCAGAAGATCATGGACGAGATGTTCGTGTTCGACAACCTGATCGATATCGACGACCGCGGCATCCAGTTGCTGCTGCGCGAAGTGCAGTCGGAAATGCTGATCATCGCGCTCAAGGGCGCGTCGCAGGAGTTGCGCGACAAGATTTTCAAGAACATGTCGGCGCGCGCCAGCGAGATGATGCGCGAAGACCTCGAATCGAAAGGACCGGTGCGCCTGTCCGAAGTGGAAACCCAGCAGAAGCAGATCCTGCAAATCGTCCGCCGCCTGGCCGACGAAGGCCAGATCGTGTTAGGCGGCAAAGGCGAGGATTCGTTTGTCTAATTTGCCAAAAGAGCAGCAAACCGCATTCCAGCGCTGGGAAATGCGCTCGTTCGGCGACGAGCGCCCCAGCGTGGTGGCGCTGCGCGACGCCGAACAGCGCGAACGCGACGCCGAGGACGCCCGTGTCGAAGCCGAGCAGCGCGTGCACGAGGCACTGCTGGAGCATCAGGAACTGCTGGAAATCGGCCCGCCATTGCCGCCGCCGCTCGACTACCCAACCGTCGAGGAACTCGAACAGATCCGCGAAGAGGCGCGCCAGTCCGGCTACGAGGAAGGCCACGCGGCCGGCCACGCCGACGCCCTTGCCGCCGGCGAAGTCGCCACCAAGGAAGAACTGCAACAGATGCGTGCGCTGGCCGACGGCTTCAGCGGCGCGCTGCGCGACGCCGACCAATTGATCGCCAACGACGTGCTGGACCTGGCGCTGCAGCTGGCCAAGGGCATGCTCAAGAACGCGCTGCAGGTCAAGCCGGAACTGGTGCTGCCGATCGTGCGCGACGCCATCGACTACCTGCCGGCGCTGCAACAGCCGGCGCAACTGCACCTGCATCCGGACGACGCCGTCATCGTGCGCGCCGCCATCGGCGAGGAGCTCGACAAGGGTGGCTGGCGCGTCATCGAGGATGCCAACGTCGGCCGTGGCGGCTGCAAGGTCGACACCGCCAGCAACCAGATCGACGCCACCGCCGGCGCCCGCTGGCAACGCCTGAGCCACGCGCTCGGCAAAGAAGTGGATTGGCTGGACTGACATGAGCGCCGCCCGCGACAAAAACCCCAACGACGCGGATGCCGCCGCCAGCCCGTCCACGCATGCCGGCCGCTGGAAATCGTACCTGGGCGACTGCGGCGCGCTGGTCGGCTTCGTCGAACCGATGCAAATCTCCGGCCGCGTCACGCGCGTTGCGGGCCTGGTGATGGAAGCGGTCGGGCTGCGCCTGGCCGTCGGCGCCGCCTGCACCGTGCCGCTGCCCGGCGGCGGCAAGATCGAGGCCGAAGTGGTCGGCTTCGAAGGCGACCGCCTGTTCCTGATGCCGCAAAGCGATGTCGAAGGCGTGGTGCCCGGCACCCGGGTGTTCCCGGTCGAGCCGGCCATTCCGAAACCGGGCACCGTGGCCCATCCGCGCCGCCGTCCCAGCGACCGCGCGCGCCACCTGCCGGTCGGCCCGGAACTGCTGGGCCGCGTGCTCGACGGCGCCGGCCGCGTGCTCGACAACCTCGGCCCGCTCAACGCCTCCGACAGCGCGCCGATCAACACCCGCCCCGCCAACCCGCTCGGCCGCGCGCCCATCGTCGACACGCTCGACGTCGGCGTGCGCTCGATCAACGCCATGCTGACGGTCGGGCGCGGCCAGCGCATGGGCCTGTTCGCCGGCTCCGGCGTCGGTAAATCCGTTTTACTCGGCATGATGGCGCGCTACACCGAGGCCGACGTCATCGTCGTCGGCCTGATCGGCGAACGCGGACGCGAGGTGAAAGAATTCATCGAGCAAATCCTCGGGCCCGAGGGCCTGGCGCGCTCGGTGGTCGTGGCCGCGCCGGCCGACACGCCGCCGCTGATGCGCCTGCAAGGCGCGGCCTACGCCACCGCCATCGCCGAACACTTCCGCGACAAGGGCCAGAACGTGCTGTTGATCATGGACTCGCTGACCCGCTACGCCATGGCGCAACGCGAAATCGCGCTGGCCATCGGCGAGCCGCCGGCCACCAAGGGTTATCCGCCATCGGTGTTCGCCAAGCTGCCGGTGCTGGTCGAACGGGCCGGCAACGGCGAGGTCGGCGGCGGCTCGATCACCGCCTTCTATACCGTGCTGACCGAGGGCGACGATCAACAGGATCCGATCGCCGACTCGGCGCGCGCGATTCTGGACGGCCACATCGTGCTCAACCGTCGCCTGGCCGAGTCCGGCCACTACCCGGCCATCGACATCGAACAGTCGATCAGCCGGGCCATGCACTCGATCACCACGCACGAGCACCAGCAGCGCGCCCGCCACCTCAAACAGCTGTTTTCGCGCTACGAGCGCAGCCGCGACCTGATCAGCGTGGGCGCCTACGCCCCCGGCACCGATCCGGTATTGGACCAGGCTATCGTCCTGCACGATCGGATAGAGAACTTCCTGCAACAGCAGATCACCGAACGGGTCACCATGGACGAGAGTTTGGGCCAACTTACCTCTCTGTTCGACTGATGGACGCGGCACGCCGCCACCTATAATTGATTCACTATGGCATCTAAAGCGCAACTTGAAACATTGATCGACCTGGCCCGCCGGGAGACCGACGATGCGGCCAAGCGGCTGGGCGCGTCCCTCAAGGCGGTCGACGAGGCCACGCAAAAGCACCAGATGCTGGTCGGCTACCGCGACGAATACGTCAAACGCTTCGAGGAGGCGCAGGCGGCCGGCATCACGCCCATGGCCTACCGCAATTTCCAGGCCTTCATGGAAAAGCTGGACGTGGCCGTCAAAGGCCAGCTGGAGATGATACGGCACGCCGAATACCGCGCCGACCAGGAAAAAGCCGCGTGGCAGACCGCCGAGCGCAAGCGCATGTCCTACTCCACCTTGAACGAGCGGGCGGACGCCGAGGCGCTCAAGCTGGAGAACAAGCGCGACCAGAAGCAGATGGACGAACACGCAGCACGACAGGCTTATTACAAGCGTTGACCCCAATTAGTTGAACCCTACCGACACGGCGCGATCATGCAAACCTCCAATCTCCAACTCCCGACGCTGAACGCCAACGCGGTCTCGGCGCCCAAGGCCAATCTGAACCTGGGCGCGGGCGGCGACAACAACGCTTTCAAGCAGGCGCTGTCGCGCGAGATGGGTCAACGCCAGTCCAGCAACGGCAACATGATCGCCAAGACGCCGGACCGTCCGGCGCCGGCGTCGCGGCCATCGGCGCCGAAGCCGACCGCGCCAGGCAAACCGGCACAGCCACAGAACCAGCACGCGGACGCGGCCGACAAAGCCGCCCAGCCAGCCACGCGCGCGGACGCTGCGGTCGTTACCTCAGCGTCGGCCTCAACTAAAACCAACGCCGGCGACAGCGGCACCGATGGCGCCACCGACAGCGCCGCCAGCGATGCCCAGGCCGCCAAATCGGCCGATCCGGTGGCCGATATGCTGGCCCTGGTGGCAGCGTTCAATCAACCGCCTGCGGCGGCCGCCAGCGCCAGCACCGACGCCTCGGCCGCGATCAGCGGCAACACCGGCGCCAGTGCGGCAGCCCTCGCCGCCGAAGCGGCCGCGCTGGCCGCCGAGCTGGCCGCCGCCAAAGCAGGCGATGCGGCCACTGGCGCGGATGCGGACGCCTTGTCGACCGCCCCGACCGACACCGCTGACGTCGCCGCGCTCGACGACGCCGCGCTGCTGGCCGCCAAGGCCGGCGCCAGCGCCGACGCCGCCGCCGACTTCAAGGCCGCGCTGACCAACGCCGGCGCCACCGCGCAGGCAGCGGCCGACGCCGCCGCAGCGGCAGCGGGTGCCAAGGTCGCCGCCGATGCCACCAAGGCCGCCGGCAAGCTGATACCGATACCGGCCGACGCCGTCCGCGGCGGCATCGCCGCCGGCACCACCGCGGACGCGGTTGGCCTGGACGACAAGGCCGGCGCCACCGCCGTGTTGAAGGATAGCGCCGCGACGAGCGCCGATACCGGCGCCGCAGCCTCCAACAAGGCCGCGCCCGCCGCCGACTTCCAACAACAACTGACCCAATCACAGCAGGCACAAGAGCATCAGGCCGACGCCGCCCTGGCTGCCGCAGCGCCACGCGCGGCCGCCGCCAACGCCGAAGCCTTGAGCGTGCCGAAGGAAACCGCCGCCGCCATCGCGCCAACCGCGCAGGCCGCGCTGGAGACCGCCAAGGCGGCCGTCGCCGCGCCGACGGACAAGCTCACCAGCCGCGTCGGCACCCAGGCCTGGGACCAGCAACTGGGGCAGAAAGTCATCTTCATGGCCGCCGGCGGCGAGCAGAGCGCCACGATGGAACTGAATCCGCCGGACCTCGGCCCGCTGCAGGTCGTGCTGAGCGTGAACAAGGACCAGGCCACCGCCGCCTTCAGCTCGGCACAGCCGGAAGTCCGCCAGGCGCTCGAGGCGGCCTTGCCGAAACTGCGCGAAATGATGAGCGAGGCCGGCATCCAGCTCGGCAGCGCGACGGTATCGGCCGGAATGTCGGACCAGAACAACGGTTTCAATCAGCAAGCCGCTTCTATGCAAAACGACAACGGTAGCCAGCGCGGCGGTCGCGCCGGCGGCAGCGGTCTTGCCGGTCGCGGCAACGGCGACGACGGCGGCAATGCCGCGCGCGCCAGCGCCCCGGCGCGTCGGCTGCCGGCCGGCGCGGTCGACACCTTCGCCTGAGCGGCGGGGGACGGCGGCGCGGTGCCGCCGGTTTAGTTGTCGGTTCAACTATGGAAGCGTCGAGCAGCCACTGGATCACCATTCTTTTCGGCATTTCCAACCGCGCAGGCACAACCGATAATGACATAATGCAGGAATGATCCATTCGTCCCGTACGGGCAAAGGCAAGGGTAATTTTGAAAGCGAATCCAAAAATGAAAGCTGATCAGAAAGTTGAAGCGCCGGCAGGTGGCGGCAGCAAAAAACTGATCATCATCATCGTCGCGGTGGTGCTGCTGCTCGGCGCCGCCGGCGGTGGCGCGGCCTGGTTCTTCATGCACGGCAAGGAAGACGCGCACGAGGAAGAAGACAAGCCGGTCAAGAAGAAATCGGCCAAGAAGGCCGGCCCGTCCGAGTACATTCCGGTCGAGCCGTTCACCGTCAACCTGCAACCGGGCGAATCGGGCGTCAGCGACCAGTATCTGCAACTGGCGTTCACGCTGGAAGTGGCGAGCCTGGAAGAGGCGGACAACGTCAAGAAGAACATGGCCAAGGTGCGCAACCGCGTGCTGCTGCTGCTGTCGAGCAAAAAAGCCGCCGACATCAATACGCCCGAGGGCAAGGTCCAGCTGTCCAAGGATATCGCCGAGCAGTTGTCGGAACCGTTCGAACACCGCGGCGACAAGCAGGACATCATCGATGTGCTGTTCACGTCGTTTATCATCCAGTAAGCAGCAGTTGACAGGCAAGTAATCCACCATGGCCGATAATTTTCTCTCCCAGGAAGAAGTCGATGCCCTTTTGAAGGGCGTCAACGGCGACCAGGACGACGCCCAGCAGCAAGAGGACGTGGCCGGCGTACGGACCTACAACCTGGCCACGCAGGAACGCATCGTCCGTGGCCGGATGCCGACCTTGGAGATCATCAACGAGCGTTTCGCGCGCTTGCTGCGCGTGGGCCTGTTCAACTTCCTGCGCCGCAGCGCCGAGGTCTCGGTGGGCTCGGTGCGGGTCTCCAAGTACAGCGAATTCATCCGCAACCTGGTGGTGCCGACCAACCTGAATCTGGTGCACATGAAGCCGCTGCGCGGCACCGCGCTGATGGTGTTCGATCCGGGCCTGGTGTTCCTGCTGGTGGATAACCTGTTCGGCGGCGACGGCCGTTTCCACACCCGCGTCGAGGGCCGCGACTTCACCCAGACCGAGCAGCGCATCATCCTGCGCATCCTCGATATCGTGTTCGAGGCCTACACCAAGTCGTGGGAACCGGTCTATCCGGTCGAGTTCGAGTACATCCGCTCGGAGATGAACACCCAGTTCGCCAACATCGCCACCCCGAACGAGGTGGTGGTGGCGTCGACCTTCACGGTGGAGCTGGGATCGGTCTCCGGCCAGATCCACTTCTGCATGCCGTATTCGATGATCGAGCCGATCCGCGATTCGCTCACGTCGAGCCTGCAGGGCGAGGCGCTGGAAGTCGACAAGCGCTGGATCCGCCTGATGACGCAGCAAATCCAGATCGCCGAGGTCGAAGTGGTGGCCTCGCTGGGCACGGCCAAGGTCAATTTCGACGAGATCCTCAACATGCGGGTGGGCGACATCATCCCGCTGACGATCCCGGAACTGATCTCGGCCACCGTCGACGGCGTGCCGGTGATGGACTGCAGCTATGGCGTGATGAACGGACAATACGCGTTAAAGGTCGAGAAACTGCTCGCCAATACCGATAACCTTAAATAAGACCGGCGCGTTGGCCGCCGGTGACCGCAACACAGGAGAGAAACATGTCGGACAATCAAGACGACGATCAAAGCATGGACGACCCTTGGGGCGCCGCGATCGCCGAGCAAGCCCAGGCCGAGGCCGAGGCGCTGCAGGCGCAGCAAGCGCAGCAGGCGGCCAGCGCGGCCGTCTTCAAGGACTTTTCCGGCACGCCGAGCAAGACCGAGACCCACAACGATATCGACTTCATCCTCGACATCCCGGTCCAGCTGACGGTCGAACTGGGCCGCACCAAGATCGCCATCAAGAACCTGCTGCAACTGGCGCAGGGTTCCGTGGTCGAGCTCGACGGCATGGCCGGCGAACCGATGGACGTGCTGGTCAACGGCTGCCTGATCGCCCAGGGCGAGGTGGTGGTGGTCAACGACAAGTTCGGTATCCGCCTGACCGACATCATCACGCCTTCCGAACGTATCCGAAAACTGAATAAATGAAGCACGGACCGACCCTTACCCTGATCCTCGCGGCGGCCCTGGCCGCCGCGCCAGCAATGGCCCCGGCCGCGACGGCACAGACCGCCGCAGCACCCGCTCCGGTCGTCGCGCCCGCCGCCGACAAGGCGCCCGCCAGCGCCGCGCCGGTTGTCGTCACGCCGGCGGGCAGCGAGACGCCGGTGGTGCCGGCGGCCGAACCGGCCCCCGCCCCCTCCGCTGCCGCCGCACCGGCCGCGCCGGCTACCGCACCGGCGGCCACCCGGCCCGGCGCGCTGGCGATGACGATTCCGACGCCGCCACCGGCGGCCGCCGGCGCGGGCAGCCTGATGCAAACAACCTTCGCGCTGCTGTTCGTGCTGGCGCTGCTGCTGGGCGGCGCCTGGTTCCTCAAACGCTTCGGCCCGAAGAACCTGGGCGGCGCCGGCGGCACCGTCAAGCTGGTCGGCTCGCTGAGCCTGGGCACGCGCGAGCGCATCCTGGTGGTCGAAGTGGGCGATCAATGGATCGTCGTGGGCGCCTCGCCGGGCCGCATGAACGCGCTGGCGACGATGCCGCGCCAGGAAAGCGCGGAAGCGGTCCCGGCCACACTGCAGTCGGCCAACTTCGCCGAATGGTTCAAACAAACAATCGACAAGCGCAATGCCAAATAAACAGCAGTGCAACAAGCCGGGCGCGATGTCGCGCGCGGGCGCCCTCAAATCGCTGCTGCTGATCGGCGCGCTGGCGCTGCCGCTGCTGGCGGCGGCGCAGTCGAACATCGGCATCCCGGCCCTGAACGCGACGCCGGCGCCGGGCGGCGGCACCAACTACACCCTGCCGCTGCAGACCATGCTGTTGATGACGGCGCTGTCGTTCATTCCGGCGGCGTTGTTGCTGATGACCTGTTTTACCCGCATCATCATCGTGCTGTCGCTGCTGCGCCAGGCGCTGGGCACGCAGTCGGCGCCGCCGAACCAGGTGATGGTCGGCCTGGCGCTGTTCCTGACCCTGTTCGTCATGGGACCGACCTTCGACAAGATCTACAACGAAGCCTACCTGCCGCTGCAGGAAAACAAGATCACTATGACCGACGCCATGGACAAGGGCGCCGCCCCGCTCAAGACCTTCATGATGAAACAGACGCGCCAGGCCGACCTGGCGCTGTTCGTCAAGCTGTCGCGCAGCCCGGCGCTGCAGGGGCCCGAGGACGTGCCGCTGCGCATCCTGGTGCCGGCGTTCGTCACCAGCGAACTGAAAACCGCGTTCCAGATCGGCTTTGCCATCTTCATCCCGTTCCTGATCATCGACATGGTGGTGGCGTCGGTGCTGATGTCGATGGGGATGATGATGATGTCGCCGGCGGTGATCTCGCTGCCGTTCAAGCTGATGCTGTTCGTGCTGGTCGACGGCTGGCAGTTGCTGCTCGGCTCGCTGGCACAGAGTTTCTACTAGGAGGCCGCGATGACACCCGAAAGCGTCATGACCCTGGGCCGCCACGCGATGGAGGTCACCCTGATGATCGCCGCGCCGATGTTGCTGGTGGCGCTGATCATCGGCCTGGTCGTCAGCATCTTCCAGGCCGCCACGCAGATCAACGAGGCCACGCTGTCGTTCATCCCCAAGCTGGTCGGCATCTTCGTGGCGCTGGTCGTGGCCGGCCCGTGGATGTTGTCGGTCATGCTCGACTATATGCGCGAAGTATTCGGCGGCATCCCCAATCTCGTTGGCTAAATGATATTAGTTCCGCAGAGAAATGTAACGGTCGGTAACAACCCCTCATGATTACCATCGCCAGTGCCGATATCAACATGTGGATCGCAGGATTGCTGTGGCCGCTCACGCGCATCCTCGGCCTGCTGGCGGCCTCCCCGCTGTTCGGCAACAAAGCGGTGCCCGCCAGCGTCAAGGTGATGCTGGGGGTGATGCTGGCGGCGATCGTGGCGCCGGCCGTGCCGGCGCTGCCGGCGACCGACCCGATGTCGCTGGCCGGGCTGCTGATCCTGGCGCAGGAGATGCTGATCGGGCTGGCGATGGGTTTCAGCATCCGCATCATCTTCGCCGCCGTGGAAATGGCGGGGGAAATCTCCAGCCTGACGATGGGCCTGGGCTTCGCGACGTTCTTCGACCCGAACACGCAGGGTCGTTCGTCGGCGATCAGCCAGTTCCTGGCGCTGGTGGCGACGCTGGGTTTCCTTTCCGTCAACGCCCATCTGGTGCTGCTGTCGGCGCTGGTGGAGAGTTTTTCGTCGTTGCCGGTGTCGGCCACGCCGATCTACAGCGGCGGCTTCAAGCAGCTGGCCGACTGGGGGGCGCGAATCTTCAGCACCGGTGTCCAGTTGTCGCTGCCGATCGTGGCGGCGTTGTTGATCACCAACGTCGCGCTCGGGATTTTGACGCGCGCGGCGCCGGCCCTGAATTTGTTTGGTATCGGTTTTCCGATCACATTAGGTGTGGGTTTGCTGGTGGTCGCCATGACACTGCCGTATCTGGCGACGCCAATACAGAACCTGTTTTTGGATGGCATTGAACGCGCGCGGCTGATGCCGCGGACATGGTCCCAGCGGCCCCCTCCTGTTGCCCCGGCAAGCTTGCCGAACCGACAACCGGGCCCGGCGCCATAGCGAGGTTCAATCGCCTTTCGGTTGTTTTTGATTTCCATGTGGCAATTTAGTGCGTATCATGGAAGTTCCCCGGGAGAAAGCTGCAATGACTTCGATTATCATAGGCTATACAACAGACACGATCGCCAGCCTGACCACGGCCCAGATCGCAAGCCTGACGACCGAAGACATGGCCGCCATCAGCTCCGACCAGTTCGGCGTGCTCAGCACGTCGCAGCTGCGCGCCATCGGCACCCGCCAATTGAGTTTCCTCAGCGCCGACGGCCTCGCCGGCCTGACCACCGACCACGTGCCGGCGCTGACGCAGCCCCAGGTGGCCGCGCTGACCACCTTGCAAATCGCCCTGCTGAGCACCGACCAGGTGGTCGCGCTGAGCACCCGCGAAATGACCGCCCTCACCAGCCGCCAGCTCAACGCCCTCAACGGCCTGCAAATCGCCGCGCTCGAGACCGACGACCTGCGCGCGCTGCAAACCAGCCAGATCGCCACGCTCGGCTCGGACCACGTGGCCGCGCTGACCACCGACCAGCTCAACGCGCTGGCCACGCGCCAGTTGGTGGCGCTGAGCACCGGCGCCATCCAGGCGCTGGGCGCCAGCCAGTTGATATCGCTGGCGACGGCCGCCATCGCGCGCCTGGCCAGCCAGCAGATCAACGCCTTGACGGCCGACCAACTGGCGGTGATTTCCACCGACCAGATCGCCGCGCTGAGCACCACCCAGGTCGACGCACTGGCAACGGCCTCGCTGGCCGTGCTCACCAGCGACCAGATCGCCGCCATTGAAACGCGCGACCTGATCTGGCTCAACGGCGCCCAGATCGCCGTGCTCAACGGCGATCAACTGGCCGGCCTCACCACCGACCAGATGCACGCGCTGCGCAGCAACGCCATCGCCGCCCTGACCGTCGACCAGTTGCCGGTGCTCACTACCGACCAGATCGTCGCGCTGGCCTCGCTGGCCACGCTGAACTCGGCGCAGATGGCCGCGCTCACCACCGCCCAACTGGCCTCGCTGACGACCAAGACCATCTCCGTGCTCGCCAGCGCCCAGCTGGCCGCGCTGCTGCCCGAGCAGGTGCAGGCGCTCACGACCGACCAGATCGCCGGCCTGACCACCGCCCAGGTGATGGCGCTGGCCACCGCCACCCTGACGCAGTTGACCACCGACCAGGTGGCCGCGCTGGAAACGCGCGACCTGGCACGCCTGACCAGCGGCCAGATCCGCGTGCTCAACAACGATCAACTGGCGGCGCTGACCACCGACCAGATGGCCGCGCTCAGCAGCGACAACCTGGCCGCGCTGCTGCCCGAGCAACTGGCCGTGCTCAGCACCGACCAGATCGCCGCGCTCAAGAGCCTGGCGCCGTTGGGTACCTTGCAGATGACCGCGCTCACCACCGACCAGATCGTGTCGCTGGAGACGCGCGACCTGGTCGACCTGACCAGCACGCAACTGGCGGCGCTGACCGCCGAACAGGCGCAGGCGCTGACAGCGGCCCAGATCGTCGACCTGACCGCCGCCCAGTACCGCGCGCTGAGCACGGCCATGCTCAACGCCCTGACCAGCACCCAGATCGGCCAGATCGAAACGCGCGACATCGCCGCGCTGCAATCGGCGCAGGCCGCGCGCCTGTCGACCGACCAGATCGTCGCGCTGCACTCGGACCAGTTCGGCGCGCTGGCCAGCGCCGCCGTCGCCGCCCTCAATACCGACCAGATCGGCGTGCTCACGAGCGACCAGGTCAACGCGCTGCCGACCCTGGCCATGCTGTCGAGCGCCCAGATCACCGGCGTGACCACCGGGCAACTGGCATCGCTGACCACCCGCAACCTGGCCTCGCTGTCGAGCGGCCAGCTGCGCGCGCTGTCGCTCGAGCAGGCGCAATCCCTGACCACCGACCAGATCGTCGCGCTGAGCGCGGCGCAGCTGCGCGGCCTCGGCTCGGCCACGCTGGCCGCGCTGTCGACCGACCAGGTCGCCGCCATCGAAACACGCGACATCGCCGGCCTCGACACGATTCAGATCGCCAACCTCACCAGCGACCAGATCGCCGCGCTGGGCACCGCCCAGGTGGCCGCGCTCGACACCGCCGGCACCGTCGCGCTGTCCAGCGACCAGATCGTGGTGCTCAGCACCGACCAGATCGACGCGCTGCGCTTCATCGCAGTGCTGAGCACGCTGCAGGTGCGCGCGCTCACCACCGCCCAGGTCGCTAGCATCACGACCCAGGACTTGAGCGCGCTGGCCACCCGCCAGCTCGGCGCCTTCGGCAACGACCAGGCCGCCGCGCTGACCACCGACCAGATCGTCGCGCTCGGCAGCGCGCAACTGGCGGCGCTGGGCACCGACGCCATCGCCGCGCTCACCACCGACGCCATCGCCGCGATCGAAACGCGCGACTTCCGCGCGCTGCGCACGGCGCAACTGGCGCACCTCAGTACCGCCCAGATCGTCGCGCTGACCACCGCCCAGCTGGCCGTGCTGGGCACGGCGGGCATCCGCGCGCTCGACGCCGACCAGTTGGCCGTGCTCAACAGCGACCAGATCGCCGCCCTCAGCGGACTGACACCGCTGACCTCGCGCCAGGTGGCGTCGCTGACGACCGACCAGATCGCCCAGATGGGCACGGCAGACTTCGCCTCGCTGCAAACGGCCCAGATCGCCGCGCTCAGCGTCGACCAGGCCACCGCCATCACCAGCGACCAGGTGCAGGCGATGACGACGGCGCAGTTGCGCGCGCTGGGCACCGACCGCATCGCCGCGCTCGGCACGGACCGCATCGCCGCGCTGCGCCTCGACGAAATCATGGCGCTGAGCACGCGCCAGGTCACAGCGCTCGGCAGCGACCAGCTCGACGCGTTGAGCAGCCGCCAGTTGCGGGCGCTGACGACTGCCGAGGTGGCCGCGCTGACGGCAACCCAGATCGCCAGCCTGGACGACGCCCAGCTCGACGCGCTGGCCACCTTGAGCGCGCTGACCTCCAAGCAACTGGGCGTGCTCAGCACCGACCAGCTGTCGCACCTGAACCAGGCCGACCTGGGCAGCCTGCGCTCGAACCAGATCGCCGCCCTCAACAGCGACCAGCTGATCGCGCTCACCACCGACCAGATCGCCGGCCTGGCCACCGCACAGGTGCGCGGCGTGTCGACCGCCAACATCGGTGTGCTGACGACCGACCAGATCGCCGCGCTGGGCTACACGGTGCTGGCCAGCCTGTCCACGCGCCAGGTGGCCGCGCTGTCGACCGACCAGGTGGCGGCGTTGACCACCAACCAGATCACCGTGCTGACGACCCAGGAGATCGCCGCGCTGACGGCCGATCAAAAAGCCGCCCTCACCACCAACCAGATCGGCGCGCTGTCGTCGCTGGCGAGCTTCTCGACGGCGGCCATCGCCGCGCTCACCACCAACCAGATCGCCTCGCTGTCGCTGGGCATTGTGGCCAGCCTGACCACGCGCCAGATCGCCGCCCTCACCACCGACCAGATCGGCGCGCTGAGCACCACCGCCGTGGTCGCGCTGAGCACCGCGCAGATCCGCGCGCTCGGCACGGCACAGATCGCCGCGCTGACCAGCGACCAGGTGCCGGCCATCGAACTGGCCGACGTGCAGGCGCTGTCGACGCGGCAGATCGCCGCGCTGACCACCGACCAGCTGGGCCGGCTGACCAACGCCCAGTTCGCCACTTTGAGCACGCAGCACATCGCCGCGCTGGCCACGCGCCAGATCGCCGCGCTCACGACCGACCAGGTGGCCAGCTTCGCCAACCTGGCGCCGTTGACCAGCGCCCAGATCGGCGCGCTCACCACCGACCAGATCGCCAGCCTGGCGCTCGACAAGATCACCACCCTGCGCACCAACCAGATCGCCGGCCTGACCAGCGTGCAGGTCGGCGCGCTGACCACCAACCAGATCGTCGCGCTGAGCACGGCGCAGGTGCGCAGCCTCAACGCCGCCACCTTGGCCGCGCTGTCGACCGACCAGGTGGCCGCAATCGAAGCGATCGACATCGCCGCGCTGGGCACCAACCAGATCACCCGGCTCAACAGCGACCAGCTGGCAGCGCTCACCGCCGGCCAGTTCGCCGCGCTGAGCACCCGCACCATGGCCAGCCTGGCCAGCGCGCAAGTGGCCGCGCTGTCGACCGCCCAGCTGGGCAGCCTGGCCTCGCTGGCGCCGCTGACCAGCACCCAGGTCCGCGCGTTGACCAGCACCCAGATCGACAGCCTGAGCCTGGGCCTGATCACCACGCTGAGCACGCGCCAGCTCAACGCGCTGGGCAGCGCCCAGCTGCAGGCCATCAACACCAGCCAGATCGTCGCGCTGGAGACGCGCCAGGTGCGCGGCCTGTCCACGGTCGCGCTGGCGGCCTTCACGACCGACCAGATCGCCGCGATCGAACTGGCCGACCTGGTCGTGCTCAGGACCGACCAGGTCGCCTCGCTGACGACCGACCAGGTCGCCTCGCTGACGCTGACGCAACTGGCCAGCCTGACCAGCCAGGAAATCGGCGCGCTGACGCCGCGCCAGATCGCCGCGCTGAGCAACGCCCAGTTCGCCGCGCTGGGCAGCCTGGCCAGCCTGAGCACGCGCCAGGTGGCCGGCCTGTCGAGCGACCAGATCCTCGCGCTGACGCCGGAGCAGTTTGCCGCGCTGCGCACTGCCCAGATCGCCGCGTTCAGCACCAGCCAGATCCAGTATTTCACCACCGACCAGATCCCGGCGCTGACCACCGCGCAAATACGGGCCCTGTCGAACGCGGTCATCGCCGCGCTCTCCACCGACCAGATCGCCGCGCTGGCCGGCGACGACCTCGCCGCGCTCAAGACCAGCCAGCTGGTGGTGCTGGGCAGCGACCAGCTGGCGGCGCTGTCGGCCGACCAGTACAACGCCCTCACCAGCGCCGAAATCGCCGCGCTGACGACCAGCCAGATCGGCTACCTGACGTCGAGCCAGCTGGCCGCGCTGTCGAGCCTGAAGCCGCTGACCAGCACGCAGATCGCCGCCCTCAACACCGACCAGCTCGGCGCGATGGCGGTCGACCGCTTCGCCACGCTGGGCACGAAACAGCTGGCCGCGCTGACCAAGAACCAGGCCGGCGGCCTGACCGCCGCCCAGCTGATCATCCTGTCGACCGGGCAGATCCGCGCGCTCGCCACCGCCCTGCTGTCGCGCCTGGACCCGACCTTGATCGCGCAGATCGAGGTCGAGGACCTGGCCGCGTTCACCACCGCGCAGCTGCGCTCGCTCACGACCGACCAGGTCGTCGCGCTGACGCTGGACCAGTTGCACGCGCTCAGCAGCGCCGACATCGCCGCCTTCTCGCAGACCCAGCTGGGGGCCATGACGCCCGAGCAGGCCGCCGCGCTGGGCAACCTGGCCGATTACACGACCGCGCAGATCGCCGCCATGTCGCTGGCGCGCATCGCCGCGCTGACCGCGTCCGACATCGAACTGCTCAATTCG
Source organism: Duganella sp. AC917 (assembly GCF_979258245.1). Classification (NCBI taxonomy): domain Bacteria; kingdom Pseudomonadati; phylum Pseudomonadota; class Betaproteobacteria; order Burkholderiales; family Oxalobacteraceae; genus Duganella; species Duganella sp. AC917. The sequence goes on along the minus strand of NZ_OZ409848.1, from coordinate 6,725,291 downwards.
CGCCAGATCGGCGCGCTGCAGACCGCGCAAATCGCCGTGTTCAGCGCCGACCAGATCATCGCGCTGAGCGCGGCGCAGGTAGGCGCGTTGAGCCTGCCGGCGCTGCGCGCGCTCACGCTCGAGCAGATCGCCGCCATCGAGGCGGCCGACATCCCCGGCATGAAGACGGCGCAGATCCAGGCGCTGTCGACCGATCAGTTGCTGGCGTTCACCGCCGACCAGATCGGCGCGCTGACCAGCCAGGAAGTGGCCAGCCTCAAAGTGAACCAAGTGAGCGTGCTCAGCGCAGATCAGCTGCACGCGCTGACCAACATCCGCGCGCTGACCACGGCCCAGGTGCGGGCGCTGACGGGCGACCAGCTGCAGGCGCTGCTGCCCGATCAGATCGCCAACCTGCGCACCGCGCAGATCGCCGCTCTGAGCAACGCGCAGGCGGCCTTGCTGACGACCGACCAGATCGTCGCGCTGACCACCGGCGAGCTGCTGGCGCTGAGCACGCGCGCGCTGGCGGCCCTGACCGCCGAGCAGATCGCCGCGATCGAGCTGGGCGACATCGCCGCGCTGCGCTCGACCCAGCTGATGTCGCTGACGACCGACCAGATCGTCGCCCTCACCCTCGACCAGATCGCCGCCATTTCCACCGGCGCGATCTCGGCGCTGACGGCCAACCAGGTGCGCGCGCTGAGCGCCGGCCAGATCACCGGCCTGAACGGGCAACAGGCGGCCGCGCTGTCGACCCGTTCGATCGCCACGCTCAGCCTCGACCAGTTCGCCGCGCTCGAGCCGGGCGACCTGGCCATGCTCAAGACGGCGCAGATCCGCGCGCTGACCTCGGCCGAGGTCAGCAGCATGACCAGCGACCAGTTGCTCGCGCTCACAGCGCCACAGGTGGCCGCGCTCAGTCCGGCCCAGCTGGGCTATCTGACGCCCGAGCAGTTCGCGCTGCTCGACGTCCTCGGCTCGTTCAGCACCGCGCAGGTGGCCGCGCTGAGCACCGACCGCATCCAGGCGCTCAGCGACACCCAGCTGGCCGGGCTGAGCACCCGCCAGGTCGGCGCGCTGACCAGCAAACAGGTGCAGGCGCTGACCACGCACCAGATCCAGGCGCTGTCGGCCGGTCAATGGCGCGCGCTCGCCACCACCGCGCTGCGCGGCCTGTCGGGCGAGCAGATCGCCGCGATGGAAATCGAGGACCTGGCCGGCCTCGGCGCCGGGCAGTTCTCGAGCTTGTCCACGCTACAAATTTCGCAGTTGGGCGTCGACCAGTTCGGCGCGCTGTCGACCGCCGAACTGGCGTCGCTGACGGCGGCCCAGATCAAGGCCGTGAGCAACGAGCAACTGGCCGGACTGGCGACGCTGTCGGCCTTCGGCAGCGCGCAGATCGGCGCGCTGGGCACGACCCAGCTGGTCGCGCTGGGCATGGACCAGCTCACCACATTGCGCACCGCCCAGGTGGCCGCGCTGACGTTGACGCAGGTGCGCGCCCTGACCACCGGACAACTGGTGGCGCTGAGCGGCGCCCAGGTGCGGGCCATCAACCTTGTCGCGCTTGCCGGCCTCAACAGCGAGCAGATCGCCAGCATCGAGGTCGACGACATCGCCGCGCTCACCAATGCGCAGGTCGAGGCGCTGACCCAGGCCCAGATGAAGGCGCTGACGTTGGCGCAAGTCGGCGGCCTGAACACGTCGCAGATCAAGGCCGTCACCGCCAGCGATATCGGCGCGCTCTCGAGCGCCCAGATCAACAGCCTGCGCACGCTGGCCGCGCTCAGCGCCGACCAGGTGGCGGCGCTGAGCACGCAGCAGGTCGGCGCGATCGATATCGAGCACTTCGGCACGCTGCTGTCGTCGCAGATCAACAAGCTGGGACTGAGCCAGGTGGCGCAGCTGAGCGTCGACCAGCTCGGAGCGCTGAGCTCGCGCCAGGTGCCGGGCCTGAATCTGGCGGCGCTCAGCACCCTGCAGGTGGGCGCGCTGAACGTGGCCTCGGTGGCCAGCTTCGGCTCGGCCCAGCTCAACGCGCTCAAGACCAACCAGTTGGGCGCGCTCACGGTCGAGCAGTTCGGCGCGCTGTCGACCCGTACGCTGTCCGGCCTCGACCAGGCCAAGATCCGCGGCCTCAGCACGGCCCAGTTGGCCTCGCTCGGTTCGCTCAACACCTTCACCGTGGGCCAGGTCCAGGGCTTTACGTCGGCCCAGATCGCCAGCATGGGAGCCGAAATGATCGGCAACATGCGCACCGCCCAGCTCAAGGCGCTGGGCGCGGCCCAGGCGTTGGGCCTGACGACCGCCCAGATCGCCACATTCGACGCGCCGCAGGTGGTCGCGCTCGAGGCGGTGGTGTTCAACGCGCTGAACTCGGACCAGATCCAGATGCTCGACGCCAACGATATCGTGGCGCTGCGCACGGCGCAGGTGGCCGCGCTGTCGGCCGCCACCATCACCAACCTCAGCGCGCAGCAGGTGGCCGCCTTCACCACGGCACAGGTGCGCTCGCTCAAGGCGGTGCAGATCGCCGCAATGACGTCCGACCAGGTCGCCGCGCTGACGGTGGCCGAACTGTCGACCTTCACGATGGCGCAGGCCGGCGCGTTCACCGCCGACCAGTTGTCCGCGCTGAGCGACGAGCAGCGCGCGGCGCTGTTGACCAGTCCGCTGATCCTGGACCTCGACGGCAACGGTATCCGCACCTTGGGCCTGGAGGCCGGCGTGCGCTTCGACCTGCACGCCGACGGCAGCCAGGTCGCCACCGGCTGGGTCGGCCAGGGCGACGGCCTGCTCGCGCTGGACCGCAACCATGACGGCACCATCAACGACGGCGGCGAACTGTTCGGCACATCGACCGCCACCGCCGCCGGCGGCAAGGCGCGCGACGGTTTCGCCGCGCTGGCCGCGCTCGACACCAACGGCGACGGCGTCGTCGACGCAAAGGACGCGCAATTCGGCGAGCTGCGCGTGTGGGTCGACGCCAACGCGGACGGCATCAGCCAGGGCGCCGAGCTGCGCACGCTGGACGCGCTGGGCATCGCCAGCATGAACGTCGGCGCCGTCAAGGCGAGCGAGCTCGACAACGGAAACTGGATCGGGCTGCGCTCGAGCTACACCAGCACCGACGGCGGCGTGCACCAAGTGGCCGATGTCTGGTTCCGGGCCGAACACGCGACCGTCAGCACCCGGGTCAGCGCGCTGGCGCAGGCGCTGGGCGGTTACGCCCAGGCCTCAGCCGACTCTGCCGCCGGCCGCTTGACGATGCCGGGCGCCGGCGCAGGCGCTGGTGCGGAGGCGGCCGCAACGGCGGCGGCCGCAGGCACGCTCGGCGACAGCGTCGCCGCGCTGGGCGATCAGTTGCGGCAATATCACGCCGGCACCGCCCTGAGCAGTGGCGCGACGGCGCACGCCGACGAGTGGTTCCGCAAGCCGGCGCCGGCCGGCATCCTGGCCGCCAGATAAACGGCCGGGCGTCCCCAAAAGCGGCGAGCTGCATGCTTGCCGCTTTTTTTTGCCCGATTCATTTGCATTTTGTAATGTACACAATGTCAATTCCTTCGTAGACTAGCGTGGAGACCTCCATCCGTCGACCAGCATGCCCACGCGAAAAATCAAGATCGGCGCCAAAACCGTCCAGCTCGATGCGCGGCCGGACCGGCTCGACCCGCGCGACCGTCCGTACGCGCCGCCGATCGTCGCGCTGCCGCCGCGCTGGCCCGACGACGCCGCGCTGCGCAAGCTGCTGCCCCCTTATATCCGGCAAGGCCTGGTGCCGGACCAGAAAAAGGACGGCGCGTGCACCGGCCACGGGCTGGCCGCCACCATCAATTTCATGTTGTGGTCGCGGGCGAAAAACAAAAAAGATTTCACCGGCGTCAGTCCCTATATGTTGTACGACCTGGCGCGTTTCTACGACGAATGGCCGGGCGAGCATTACGACGGGTCGAGCTGCCGTGGCGCCATGAAGGGTTGGAGCAAGCACGGCTGCTGCGCGGCCGCGCTGTGGACCCGCAGCGTGCATGCGGCCGGCGGCAGGGCCTACCGCCCCGACTCGTCGTGGGCGCGGGACGCGCTGGCGCGTCCGCTGGGCACCTATTACCGCGTCGACAGCGCCTCGGTGTCCGACATGCAGGCCGCCATCCATGAGATCGGCGCCATCTACGTGTCGGCCGCCTTGCACGACGGCTGGGCGCTCGAGTCCGTCCCGCACAGCCGGCTCGCCAGCGGCCACGACGGCTTGCCGGCCATCGGCTGGACCGACGGCGCCATGGCGGCCGGCGGCCACGCGTTCGCGCTGGTCGGCTACAACGAGCGCGGCTTCGTGGTGCACAACTGCTGGGGCGCGGACTGGGGCGCCGGCGGCTTTGCCGTGCTGGGCTATGCGGACTGGCTTGCCAACGGCATCGACGCCTGGGTCGCCGCGCTCGGTGTGCCGCAGCTGACGCAGGCGGCCGCGCCGTCGCGCGTGCGGCGCATCGGCCACTCGCTGGTCTCGGGGGAAGCCGCGCTGCACATCGGCCCGCACGCCGCGCCGGCCACGGCGGCGGCCCATCCATGGAGCACCGAGGCCGCCTACGAGCATGCCGTGGTGGCCGGCAACAACGGCGCGGTGCGCATCGGCCGTCCCGACATCGGCCGCGCGGCCGATCTGGTCGAACAGGTGGTGCTGGAAAATATCGGCCGCTGGCTGCGCGACGAGGGCGCGGCCAGCGGCAAGGTCGTCATCTACGCCCACGGCGGCCTCAATGCGGAGGAAGAGTCGATCCGGCGCATCCGCGTCATGGGCCCCTACTTCAAGGCCAACGGCGTCTATCCGCTGTTCTACACCTGGCGCACCGGCATCCTCGACACCGTGGCCAGCGCGCTGGACGACGCCTTCGGGTTCGCGCCCGGCCAGGCCCTGGTCGGCGGCCTGATCGACGAGGCCAGGGACAAGCTGCTGGAGGCGGCCGCCCACAACATCAGATGGGCGTGGAACGAGATCAAGGCCAACGCCGCCCAGGCCGCGCTGGCCGGCGGCGCGCTGCACCTGCTGGCCGCCGCGCTGGTTCGGCTGCGCGCCGCGCATCCCGGGCTGGAGCTGCATCTGGCGGGCCATTCGGCCGGCGCCTTCGTCCATGGCCACTTGCTGGACCTGTGCCAGGCCGCCGGCCTGCCGGTCGCGTCGGTGACGCTGTACGCGCCGGCCTGCTCGCTCGACTTCGCGGCGCGCCACTACCAGGCCAGGGTGGCCGACCAGTTCCTCGCCGCCGACCGCTTCTGGCTGCACCTGCTGTCGGACGTGAGCGAGCGCGCCGACAAGGTCGGGCCGTATGGCAAGTCCTTGTTATATCTGGTGAGCCGGGGCTTTGAAAATGTACGCAAGACGCCGCTGGCGGGCCTGCAGCGCTTGCTGTACCCGGGCGCCCGCCAGCGCGACGACGATCTGTGGACGCCGGCCGACTGGCCGCAAGTCAACGCGTGGCGCGCGTGGGTGGCGGCGCTGCCCCGGCAAGCAGACGGCGCGGCCGCGTGCGAGGTTACGAGCGACCGCATCAGGGTGTCGACGACGCGCACCGAGCAGGCCAGCCACGGCGGCTTCGACAACGATATCCGCGTGCTCGGCCGCACCATCAACCGGGTGCTGGGCCGCTCGCCGGCCGCGCCGCTGGCGGTGCCGGTCGAGGACCTGGGATATTGAATCGACCGCTCAGCTGATGTAGTTGAACAGCGACAGGCCGGACATGGTCTTGAACGATTTCTGCGCCGCGTCCAGATTGGTCTGCTGCTGCGTGAACAACGAGATCGCCTTGACCACGTCGACGTCCTGCAGCCCCGACAAGGTGGTCGCGTATTGCAGGTTCAAGTCGTCGCCCGAGCTGTCCAGATAGTCGAGTTCCTTGAGCCGCGAACCGACCGCCGACTCGATCGACAGCATATTGTCGTAGGCGTTGTCGACGTTCAGGTGCGCCTGGTTGAGTTTGTTGCTCAGGCTGGCCTGGCCGGCCGAACCGTCGCCGGGCGCGCGCAACGCGCTGATGATGTCGGTGATGGTCGTAAACACCGATTGCTTGGTGCTGGGCTCGACATTGAAGCTGTCGAGATCGGCCGGGTCGCCCTTGATATCGAATTGCAGGCCGTCAAAGGTGATGTTCTGGCCGCTGACATAGGGCTGCGGCACGGCCGGCACCGGCGTGGCGGGCACCGGCTGGTTCAGGGTCAGGTCGGTGACCGTGTAGGTGGTGACCTTGGGCACGCCGGGCGTGGCCGGCACCACCTGGAAGTCGATCTGGTAGCGGTTGCCGGTCAACTGGGTGGCGTCCTTGACCGAGCCGCCACTGATGATGCCGCTGCCGCCACGGTCGAAATTACTGGCCGCCGCGCCGGTGACGAAGGTGCCGTTGCCGGTGGCGTTGTTCTCGTACACCGATGCGCCCGAATCGCTGATCGGCAAAGTGCGCGTCGAGCCCACCTGCAGCGAGCGCTGGCCCTGGTCGCCCTGGTAGGCGGCGCCGGTGGCCGTTTGCGTGAACGGCAAGGTGGTCGATTTATAGCCGGAGAACACGAAACCGCCGACCCCGTCCGAACTGTTGGCCTGGCCCAGCAGATCCTGCAGCCGGCCCTCGAGTTCGACCGCCAGCGATTCGCGGTCTTTTTGCGCCATGCTCCCGTTGCCGGCGTTGACCAGCAGGCTTTTGATGTCCTGCATGATCGTGCCCGAGCTGTGCAGCGCCACCGTCTCCAGCGACAGCATGCTCTTGGCGTTGGCGCGGTTGGTCACCAGTTGCGTATTGATGCCCTGCGACTGGGTCACTTCCAGCGCCCGCGCGGTGGCGATCGGATCGTCGGCGGCGGTCAGGTTCTTGCGCCCGGTCGACAACTGCGACTGGGTGCGCGCGAGCGCCGACTGCAGCGAGCTGATCTGCCCGACGCCGACGTCGTAGATGGTCTTGGAACTGATGCGCATGGTCATGATGCTACCCCGTTAATATTACTCATCCGTGATGTACCCGGCTTAATTGCCCAAACTGAGCAATGTGTCGAACAACTGGCTGGCCACCTGCATCACCTTGCCGGCCGCCTGGTAGGCCTGCTGGTAGCGTAACAGATTGGCCGCTTCCTCATCCAGATTCACGCCCGACACGCTTTGCTGGGCGTTGGTGGCCTGGGCCACGGCGGCGTCGGCGGCGGCGCCGCCGATCTGCGACTCGCGCGCCTTGTTGCCGACATAGTTGACCATCTGCGCGTAAGTGGTCTGGAAGTTGGCGTTGCCGTTATCCATGGTGTTCTTGGTCTGCAGCGCCGCCAGCAAGGCGCCGTTGCGGCTGTCGCCCACGCCGCTGGTGTTGGGGCCGACCGTGAACTTGTCCAGGTTGGCCGGCGTGCCGCTGATCGCCAGGCTGATCCCGCCAAAGCTGATCGACGCGCCGTCGGTGTACGGAATGCTTGGCGTACCGGCCGGATACACGGTGGCCACGCCATTGACCTTCACCGTCACGTCCTGCCCGGCCGGGAAGCCCGACAGCGAACCGGTGGCCTTGTCGAAGGTCAGGGTCACCGGTGCCGTCAGCGCGTTGCCCGGCGTCAGGTAGTTGGCGTCGACGGTGCCGTCCGTGATTTTGGCGTTGCCGGCGTTGGTGGTCGGCGCGGCGGTGCTGATCGGCGCAGCCAGCGCGATCTTGGTGCGGTCGGAGATGAGGACGGTGAAATCCTTGGCCGCGTTGTAGGTCGGGCGCACCAGGAAGTTGTCGTTGGCGGCCGGCGTGCCGGTGATCGTATAGGCGACGCCGTCGATCACTTGCGGCTCGGTCTGCGGGAACGGATTGATCTGCGTGACCTGGCCGTCGCTGAGGCGCTTGACGCTGAAATTGGTGCCGTCGAAGTCGACGCTGTAGTCGCTTGCCGTCAAGGCGCTGGCGTCCTTCACCACGGCGGTCACGTCGGCGGTGCTGGTCGACAGGTTGTGCGTATTGGTGCCGACATAGGCGTTGATCGGGCCGAAGAAGGCAGTGCCGAGCGCACCGTTCTGGTCCTGGCCCAGCTCGTGCTGGGCGTTGAAGGTGACGGCAATGGCGGCAGCGACCTGGCCCAGCGAATTTTGCGCGCGGTCCATGGCGCCGTTGCGGAACTCCAGCAGGCCGCCCAATTGGCCGCCGGTCAGCACGCGGTCCGGCAGCGGGCTGAAGCCGCCGTTATCGGACAGATAACCGACTGTGACGCGCGAGACATCGGTCGGCGAGGTCGAGGTGCCCAGGGTGAAGGCCTTGTTGCCCACCACCAGCGGCTGGCCGGTGCCCATCTGCACCGTCAGCGTATTGTTGTCGCCCGGTATGACGCTGGTCTTGACCAGCTTGTTCAGTTCCGTCAGCAGCGCGTCGCGGTGGTCCAGCAGATCGTTGGGCGCCTTGCCGTCGGTGCTCAGCCCCGCGATGGTGTTGTTGAGTTCGGCAATCTGGCGGGCGAAAGAATTGATCTCGCCGACGTTGGAGACGATCTGGCCGTTCACGCCCGAGGCGATCTCCGACAAGCGCGCGCTCATGCCCTGGAAGCGCGCCGCCAGCGACTCGGCGCTCGACAGCATGGCCTGGCGCGACGCCGCCGACGCGGGATTGGAGGTGGCGTCCTGGACACCGTTGAAAAAGTCCTGCATCGCCGGCGACAACCCGGCGGTCGGATCGGCCAGCAGGTTGTCGATCTGGCTGATCTGCTTGTTGTAGACGTCCAGCGAAGCCTGGTTCGACTCGGCATTGCGCAGCTGGGTGGCGAGGAAATTGTCGTAGTACCGGCGCACGGCAGCCACTTCGGTGCCGGTGCCGACAAATCCGAAGCCCTTGTCCTGGGTTGGCGTATCGACCTGGATCGCCACCTGACGGCTGTAACCCGTCACGCCAGCGTTGGTGATGTTATTGCCGGTGGTCGCCAACCCCACCTGCGCTGCCAACAGACCGCTTTTGCCGATGCTGAGAAGACTCATGATGTTTCACTCTATGTTGTTATTGTTAACGGCGGCGCGGCCGGAAACTTGAATCGCGCCCCGGCGCGCCGGTCCGTCAACCCGCCAGCGAACGCTTGATGATGCTGGTCAATTTGGCAGCGTACTGCGGGTCGGTGGCGTAGCCGGCCTTCTGCAGGCCCTGGGCGAAGCTGCTGGCGTCGCCGGCGCTGGCCAGCACTTTTTCATAACGTGGGTTGCTGGCCAATAACTTCGCGTAATCCTTGAAGCTGTCGGCGTAGCTGTCGTAGGCGCGGAACTTCTCGACCCGGGTCTGGGCCTTGCCGTTGACGTACTCGGTGGTGGTGGCGTCGACCGTCTTGCCCTTCCAGTCGCCGCCGGCCTTGATGCCGAACAGGTTGTTGCTGTTGGTGCCGTCGCGGCCCTTGATCTCGCGCTTGCCCCAGCCGCTCTCGAGCGCCGCCTGACCCAGCATGAACTTGGCCGGAATGCCGGTGGCCAGGCTGGCCTCCTCGGCGTGGGACGACAGTTTTTCCTGGAAGCTGCGCACGTGCGGCGCCTGCGAGCCGCGGTTGCCGATCACCGTGGCAGGCACGGCACTATTGTCGTCGACCGAGCCCGCCGATTTTGGCGCAGCGGCCGTGCCGGCGCCGCCGGCCGCCGCGATGGCTTTTTGCAGCTTGGCGTCCATCAGGCTGGCCACGCCGCTGAAGCTGCCCGCGTTGGCGCCGCTGGCGCCGTCCGCCGCGCCGCCGGCCGCCAGCGCCTGGGCTTGCGCGTCGGCGGTCTTGGTCAGCTGACGGATCAGCACGTCGGACAGGCCGATGCCCTTCTTGGCGATGTTCTGGCTGGTCTGCTGGTCGAGCATGGTGGTGAACATCTTGGTCTGCTCGCTGTTCATCATGCCGTCCTGCGGCGAGGCGTCGCGCATGCTCTTCATCATCATGTTGACGAACATCGCCTCGAACTGGGTCGATGCGGTTTTGAGCGCCTCCGGGCTGCCGGCCTTGGCCGACTGGCGCAGGCTGCCCATGTCCTTGACGTCAAGCGCGAACTTGTTGCCGAGATTACTGCCGAGATCGTTGGTTTTGGGACTGGTCATGGCGATCTCCGCTTAGATGATTTCGAGCTCGGCGCGCAACGAGCCGGCGGCCTTCATGGCCTGCAGAATGGACAGCAGGTCCTGCGGCGTGGCGCCGATGGCGTTGAGCGCCTTGACCACCTCGGCCAGCGAGGCGCCGCCCTTGACCATCATGACCTTGCCGCTATCCTTCTTGATATCGACGGTCTGGTTGGGCGTGACCACGGTGCGCCCGCCGGCCAGCGCGTTGGGCTGGCTGACCTGCGGATCGGCTGTCACCGAGACTGACATATTCCCGTGGGAAATGGCGCACGTCTCAAGCGTCACCGCGCGGTTCATCACCACCGAACCGGTGCGGGCGTTCATGATGACTTTGGCGGGCTGCTCGGCCGGATTGACTTGCATGTCCTGCAGGGTGCCGATGAAGGTCACGCGCTGGTCGCTGCCGCTGGGCGACTGCACGCGGATCACGCGGCTGTCGAGCGCATACGCGATGCCGGCGCCGTATTTTTCGTTGATGGCCTCGACCACGCGGCTGGCCGTGGCGAAGTCGGCGGTATTGAGTTCCAGCTTGATCTGGTTGCCCTCGCCCAGGTTGGAGGCGACGGCGCGCTCGACCGTTGCGCCGGCGGAAATCTTGCCCACACTAAGGTGGTTGACGGTCAGTGAGCTGCCGCCGGCGCCACCGGCGGCGACGCCAACGCCACCGACCAGCACGTTACCCTGCGCCATGCCGTAGACCTGGCCGTCGGCGCCCTTGAGCGGCGTCATCAGCAAAGTGCCGCCGCGCAGGCTCTTGGCGTTACCCATCGACGACACGGTGATGTCCAAGGTCTGACCCGGCTGGGCGAACGGCGGCAGGGAGGCGGTGACCATGACGGCGGCGACGTTCTTCAATTGCAGCTGGGTACCCTGCGGCAGGTTCACGCCCAGTTGCTGCAGCATCGACACCACGCTTTGCACCGTGAACGGGGTTTGCGTGGTCTGGTCGCCACTGCCGTCGAGGCCGACGACGATGCCGTAGCCGATCAGCTGGTTCTGGCGCACGCCGGCGATGCTGGCCAGGTCGCGCAGGCGCTCGGCGTGGGCGGTCTGCACCATCGACGCCAGCAGAACGAACGCGAGCACGATCGACACCAGCTTGGCGAACTTGACCAGGCGCGGGGCGTGGATCAGGGCGGAAGTCTTCAAGGGGGTGTTCATCTCAGCCTCAGAACGGCAGCAGGCTTTGGAAGAAGCGCGAGGCCATCGAGGCCATTTCCGCGCGGTCGACCTGGCTGCTGGTGCGGTATTCGACCTTGGCGTCGGCGACGGCGGTCGAGGCCACGGTGTTGCCGGTGGCGATATTGTCGGGATTGATCATGCCGGAGAAGCGGATGAATTCGACGCCCTTGTTCATCGCCACTTGCTTTTCGCCAGCCACGATCAGGTTGCCGTTCGACAGCACCTCGACCACGGTCACGCCCATGGTGCCGGTGAAGGCGTTGCTGGCGGTCTGGTTGTCGCCGTCGGAATACTTGCTTTCGTTGGTCACCGCCAGCGGGTTGCCGAAGGTCGACTGCAGCGGCTTGGGCAGCGCCACGCTGACATTGCCGGACTTGTTGCCCGAGCTGGTGCCGGCCTTGTTGGCGGTGGTGCGTTCGGTGATGACCAGGGTCAGCACGTCGCCCACCTGGCGCGCGCGGCGGTCCTCGAAGATCGGGCGGAAGGCCGAGCCCTGGTAGATGGCGCCGTTGTTCGGCTTGGCGGCCAGTTGTTCGGCGTTGAGCGGGCGGGCCGACATCGGCGTGTTGACGATCGACGTCGGCGTGCTCATGCAGCCGCTTAACGTGGAGGCGACGGCGGCAGCGAAGATGATGGCGATGACGTGTTTCATGGTACTCCCCCTACAGCTGCGCCAGCTTGGCGAGCATCTGGTCGGACGTGGTGATGGCCTTGGAATTGATCTCATAGGCGCGCTGGTTCTGGATCATGTTGACCATCTCCTCGACCACGTTGACGTTGGACGTCTCGACAAAGCCCTGCAGGATCACGCCGGTGCCGTTGGTGCCCGGGGTGTTGGTCTGCGGATTGCCCGAGGCGCCGGTTTCGACGTACAGATTCTCGCCCTTCGACTCCAACCCGGTCGGGTTGATGAAGGTCGACAACTGGATGCTACCGATCTGCTGCGGCGCCACCTGGCCCGGCAGCGTCACCGAGACGGTGCCGTCGCGGCCGACGGTGATGCTTTGCGCGGTGATCGGGATGGTGATGGCCGGCTGCAGCACGAAGCCGCTGGAGGTGACCATCTGGCCGTTGTTGTCGCGCTGGAAGGAGCCGTCGCGGGTGTAGGCGGTGGTGCCGTCGGGCAGCAGCACGTTGAAGAAGCCGTTGCCGTTGACCATCAGGTCCTTGTCGTTGCCGGTCGACTGTGGATTGCCCTGGGTGTGGACGCGCTCGATCGCGACCGGACGCACACCGGTACCGAGCTGCATGCCGGACGGCAGGTTGGTCTGTTGCGACGATTGGCCGCCGGGCTGGCGGATGTTCTGGTACAGCAGGTCTTCAAAGACGGCGCGCGACTTCTTGAACCCGTTGGTGCTGACGTTGGCCAGATTGTTGGATGTGACGTCGAGCGCGGTCTGCTGCGCTTCCATGCCCGTCTTGGCGATCCAAAGTGAACGTATCATTTTCCTTCTCCCGTAGCATGGATGGGAGCGGCCAGAAGCGACAGCTACTCATCCCACACCACCATTATGCGGGAGAGGCGATCAACCCAAAGCGAGGATCTGGGTGGCTTTTGCTGCGTTATTCTCGGCGTTCTTCAGCAGGCTCATTTGCATCTCGAACTGCCTTGCCAAGCTGATCATATTGACCATGGAATCGACCGGATTGACGTTGCTGCCCTCGACCGCGCCGTCGACCACCCGCACCAGCGGATCGTTCTGCGCCGGCGTGCCGTCCTTCTGGCGGAACAGGCCGTCGTTGCCGCGCACCAGGCCCTTGGGGTCCGGATTGACCAGCTTGATGCGCCCGAGCGTGTTGGACGGCCCAGGCTGGTAATCGGTCGAGACGGTGCTGACGGTGCCGTCGCCGGCGATCATCACCGTCACGTCCGGCGGAATGGCGATCGGGCCGCCGTCGCCGATCAGCGTTTGGCCGCTGGTCGTTTGCAGCAGGCCGTTTTCGCTGACCTTCAGGCTGCCATTGCGGGTGTAGGCCTCGGAGCCGTCCGGCGACTGCACGGCGATCCAGCCCTGGTCGCGGATGGCGATGTCAAGCGGACGGCCGGTGGTCTGGATCGGCCCGGCGCGCATGTCGGCGCCGACCGTCGAATCGACCACGAAGGCACGCGTTTGCAAGCCCTCCGACACCACCGGCACGGCGCGGAAGCTGTCGAGCTGCGCCCGAAAGCCGGTGGTGTTGACGTTGGCCAGGTTGTTGGACGTGGTGGCTTGTTGCTCCAGCACGTGCCGCGCCCCGGTCATCGCGGTATAGATCAGACGGTCCATGGCTTGTTCCCTTTATTGCATCTTCAACATTAACGCAGATTGACCAAGGTCTGCATGATGCCGTCCTGGGTCTTGATGGTCTGCGCGTTGGCCTGATAGACGCGTTGCGCGGTGATCATGTTGACCAGTTCGGCCGTCAGGTCGACGTTCGACGTTTCCACCGAACTGGCGCGCAGCGAACCCATCGAACCGGCGTTGGGCACGCCCACTTGTGGAGGACCTGAGTTCGAGCTTTCCGCCCAGGCGTTGTTGCCCAGCGGGGTCAGGCCGTCGACGCTGGCGAAGTTGGCCATGGCGATCTGGCCCATGGCGCGCGACTTGCCGTTGCTGTACTGGCCCAGGATCACGCCGTTCTCGTCGATCGCGTAACGCTGCCAGGAACCGGCCGAGTAGCCGTCCTGGGTCGAGCCGAGGTCGTTGGTCACGCTGCCGTATTGGGTGGTCTTGTCGAACGTAGTGCTCACCACCATCGGCTGCTGTGCGCCGGTGTCCGGGAAGATCGGCAGGCTGATCGAGAATGGCAGGGTTTGCGGCGTCGGCTGCAGCGCGGCCATCGCGCCAGGGCTGAGCGCACCATTGCGATCGAAGATCAAGGTGCCTGCTTTAACGGCTGGAACGGTGATGGCGGCCGCCAGCTTGGCGGCGATGTCGTCCGGCGATTTGTCAAGAATCGAACCGGGGGTGCCCACGTCAAGCGCAGCGAAGGCGGCGTCCAGCGCGGCCAGTTGCTCCGGAGAAGCGGCGGCAGGCGGCGTCGTGGCGGCGGCCGTCATAACCTGATAAGCGACCGACGCGTAGTTATAGGCGGCCGCGCTTACTGCGGCTGGATCCGCCGGCGCGAGGCGCACTGCGTCATTGTAGGCGGTGCGGGCGTCAGCGACGCCTTGGTCGCCGTTGATGGCGGCGGCGACACCGGCCGAGACGACTTCCTTGTTATCGGCGGAAGCGTACACATCCCAAGTGTTGGCGTCGGTCTTGACATAGTACGTGGTCATGATGTGTGACGTTCCCAGGCTGTCATACACATTGAGCACGGTCTGCTTGTTGTAGCTGTCCGGGTCGTTCGCATTGAACGGGATCGTTTTCGGCACTTTTTCAGCCGAACTCAGGTTCATCTGGAAGTTGGCCTTGGTGGTCTGCACCGGGGTCAGGTCGGACTTGTCCAGCGTCAACGGCACCGGAGCGCCGAGCTGGATCACGCCGGCCGTGTTCGACAGGTAGCCCGTCAGCTGCGCGCCCTGGGCGTTGACCAGCGTATGGGTATTATCTTCATGGAACTGGCCGTTGCGCGAGTACTGCACCGCGCCGTTGACCACCAGGCGGAAGAAGCCGCCGCCGTTGATCGATACATCCAGCGGGTTGTTGCTGGTTTCGATATTACCCTGCGTGAATTGCTGGGCAATTTTGGAGGTCGTCACACCGATACCCGGGTTGTTGCCGGAGACGCCGTTGAGCGAGTTGGCGTACAGGTCCGCAAACTGGGCTTGCGAACCCTTGAACCCGACCGTGCTGGCATTGGCGATGTTGTTGCCGATGACGTCCAGCGATTTGGATGCGGCGTTCAGGCCGCTCAGTCCTTGTTGGAACATGGTATTCCCCTATGGTGTGAGACTTACAAAACTTCCTTGATTTCAGCCATCGTGAAATGGCCAAGCGAGGTATTCAATTTGACGCCGGCAGCGCCGGTCGACACGCTGGCGACGGCCGCCAGCTGCAACTGGGTGGCGTCGGTCAGCGTCTTGCCGTTGGTGACGGCCTTGACGCTGAAGGTGTAGCTGCCGGCGGCCGCCGCCGTCTTGGCGTCGGTGGTGCCGTCCCACGTGATCGGGTAGGTGCCGACGTCGGCGTTTTTCATCGACATCGTGCGCACCACCGTGCCGGTCTTGTCCATGATGCTGATGTCGACCGTCTCGGCCGGCGAGGCCAGGTCGACGCCGAACACGCTGCTGCTGGTCTTGACGCCGGCCGCGTCGGTGCTGGTGCTCAGTTCGATGCCCTTGCCGGCCACCAGCACGCCCTTGCCGATCAGGCTGACCGCGTTCATCGACTGGGCGCTGGCCTGGTCGGTGCGCAGCGATTCCAGGGTGGCGTTGACCTTGTTGATGCCGGTCACGGTCGACAGCTGGGCCAGCTGGCTGGTCATGGCCGCGTTGTCCATCGGATTAAGCGGGTCCTGGTTCTTCAGCTGCGTGATCAGCAGCTTCATGAACTTGTCCTGGTCGGCGCCGATGTCGTTGCTCGCCGCAGTGTTGCTGGTGGCGGTGTTGGTGGTGTTGAAGGTCGACGCCTTGGGCGTGTCGATGATGCCGCTGGTGGTGGCCATGGTTGGACTCTCTTGATCTTGTTAGTTCTGACCGATGGTCAGCGTTTTCGCCAGCAGCGACTTGGCCGCGTTCATCGTCTCGACGTTGGTCTGGTACGAGCGCGACGCCGACAACATATTGACCATCTCGTCGACCACATTCACGTTGGGCATGGTGACGTAGCCCTTGTCGTCGGCCATCGGATGCTTGGGGTCGTACATCTGCTTCATCGGCGACTGGTCCTCGACCACCTTGCGCACGCGCACGCCGGTCGAATCGCCTGCGGCCGTCGGCGTGGCTTCGAATACCACCTGGCGGGCGCGGTAGGCTTCGCCGCTGGCGCTGGTGGCGCTGTCGGCGTTGGCCAGGTTGGAGGCGACCACGTTGAGGCGCTGCGCCTGGGCGCTCATGGCCGAACCGGAGACATCGAAGATTTTAAATAGTGACATGATTAGTTCCCTGACTGGATCGCCGCCATCATCCCTTTGATCTGGGCGTTGATCATGGTGACGCCGGCCTCGTAGCGGATGGCGTTGTCGGCGAACTGGTTGCGCTCGACATCCATGTCGACCGTGTTGCCGTCGACGGCGCCCTGCACCACGCCGCGATACAACAACGGCGTGCCGTCGGCCAGCGTTCCACCTGTTTGCTGGGGGTTGGGGAAATGCTTGGTGGCCGTGGTCTTGAGCGTGGCGCTCGCGCTTGGGCTGGCCTTGTCCAGCGCCGCCTTGAGCGCGCTGCCGAAGTCGACGTCGCGGGCCTTGTAATTAGGCGTGTCGGCGTTGGCGATGTTGGACGCCAATACCGTCTGCCGCTGCGAGCGCAGGCTCAGCGCGGCTTCGTTAAAACGCATGTACTCGTCGAGTTTACCAAGCATGACAACCTCCGGATACCGCCCAAACAGTGGACGAACTTGTTATGACAGGATTCATCATACGGAGTTGCCTCAGTGAACCATCGACAGAGAAGCACCCGCTTTTCCGCGCTATTCAAGGTTTCAAGTCGGGCCCGCGGGACTATGATGGCAATATTGAAGGGGAAACCTACGCCATGACATCGCGCCATACACAACTTGCACAATCCGCCATCCGGCTTGCCGCCATCGCCCTGTTGTCGGCGACCGCCGCGACCGCGCAGGCCCGGCAAAACCAGCTTGCCCAGCCCGGCCAACAGGCCCAGCCGCGCCAGGCCGCCTATCACGACCGCGCCGCGCTCAAGCGCACCGTGGAAGAGTTCCTGCAGGTGCAAACCGGCGGCCTGCCCGGCCAGGTGAGCGTGACCGTGGGCGCCATCGACCCGCGCATGAGCCTGGCCCCCTGCCCGGCGCCGCAAGCCTTTTTCATGCCCGGCGCGCGCGCCTGGGGCAAGACCACCGTCGGCGTGCGCTGTGCGACACCGTCGGCCTGGACGGTATATATTCAAGCCAGCGTGACGGTCATTGGCGAATACGTCGCCAGCGCCGCGCCGCTGGCGCAGGGCCAGACCATCGAAGCGGGCCAGTTGGTGATGTTGCAAGGCGATTTGACAATGTTGCCGGCAGGTATAGCCACCGACATCAGCCAGGTGGTCGGCCGCAGCAGCAACAGCTCCTTGCCGCCCGGCACGCCGATGCGGATCGACACATTGCGCACCAAGCCGGTGGTGCAATCCGGACAACTGGTGCGGCTGGTGTCGAACGGTTCCGGTTTCAGCGTCTCGGCCGAGGCGCGCGCCATGGGCACGGCGGGCGACGGTCAGGTGGTTCAGGTTAAAACTTCCGGTGGGCAACAAATCACCGGAATCGCCAAGGCAGGCGGACTGGTGGAGGTGGCGTTTTGATCGAACGCAGGGTTCTGATGACGCGCGAGGCTAAAGTTTTTCGAGCAGGCGCCGTTAAATACTCAGATCCCGGGGCTTTAGGTCCCAACCAGAGAAGGATGATGCTGTGAAAATCAACGATACATTAAAGAACACGACCGGCTTGCCGGCGTCGAACGCGGCTCCCGCCTCGACCGCGCGCGGCGCGGACAAGGCTGCGCCGGCGCCGACCGCCGCCAGCTCGGAAAGTGTGCGCCTGTCGCCCCAGGGCCAGGCCATGGCGGCCAGTGCGGCCGGCGGCAGCAGCGGCGTGTTCGACACCAAAAAAGTCGAGCGCATCAAGCTGGCAATCGCCGATGGCCAGTTCCAGGTCAACTCGGAAAAAGTAGCGGATGGCTTGCTGGATACAGTCAAGGATCTGCTGCACTCAAGGAAACGATAGGATAGCCATGTCAACCGTCACCCCGCTCAACAATCTGCGTGAAGAAGCGCAGATCATGGCCACGCTGCTCGAGCTGCTCAAACAGGAGCAGCAATTGCTGGTGACTGCGGAAATCGACGGTTTGCCAGCGGTCACGGCGAAAAAAACCGCGCTCATCGCGCAAATGACGCTGTTGTCGGCCCAGCGCCATCGCGCCTTGGGCAAGGCAGGTTTTCCCGCGCAGGAATCGGGCATGGAGGCGTGGATCGCCGCCAGCGCCGACGAGCAGATCGGCCAGTCGTGGAAACAGCTGCTCGAGCACACGCGCGAGGCCAAGGAACTGAACCGGGTCAACGGCATGTTGATCAACAAACAGATGGGCCATACCCAGGGCGCGTTGCAGGCGTTGCAACCTTTGTCTTCCGGCGCGAATAACTTCTACAGCGCCAGCGGGATGTCGAGCACGATTCCGCGTAGCCGCGGCTTTTTGGCCGGCTGATCACTTTCCCTTGGTAAATTGCGAAGCGCCTTTGTTGGCGCTGCGTGCGCTGCGTTGGCGCGGGCATGGCGGATTACGCTTCGCTAATCCGCCCTACCTGGTTTAGCGTGTTTTTGATTATCGGGCCGGGGTGGCCGCGGGTGCTGTCGGCGCCGGCGTCGTCGGCAGTTCGGTGACCGTATCGGGGATGCCCGACAGGATGGTGACGGCGACGCGGCGGTTGCGCGCGCGGCCGATCGGGTTGTCGTTGGGCGCCACCGGTACGTTGGAGCTGAAGCCGACCGCCGTGAGGCGCCCGGGCGCCACGCCCGAGTCGATGAACAGGCGCACCACGCTGCTGGCGCGCACCGCCGACAATTCCCAGTTCGATGGATACAGCGATGTGCTGATCGGCAGATTGTCGGTGTGGCCCTCGACCTGCACGTTGTGGCTGTCGTCCTTGAGCAGCGCGGCGACCGCGCGCAGCGCTTCGACCGAATCGGCCGTCAGGCGCGAATCGGCCGGATCGAACAGCACACTGGCGTTGATCTCGACGCTCACGCCACGGCTGTTCTGCGTCACCCGCACCTTGCCCTCCTTGACCAGCGGCGCCAACGTGGACAACAAGTCCTGCGCCAGCTTGGTCATCTGCTCCTTTTCCTTGCGCAGCATTTCGGTGCGGCGCTTCAGGCCGGGATTGGGGATGGGCAGGTTTTGCACCTGCGTGTTAATCGGCTCGGCCGAACCGGCGCCGCCGAAGGCATCGCCCAAGGCGTCGGAGAACACCTTGTACTTGCCGATATTGACCGAGGAGATGGCGTACATCACGACGAAGAACGCGAACAGCAAGGTGATGAAGTCCGAGTAGGAAATCAGCCATCGCTCGTGGTTCTCCACTTCCTCGTCGAACTTCCTGCGCGCGCGCCGGTACTGGTACTGCATGTCAGTGCTCCCGCAGCAGCGTTGCGATGCGCTCGTCGATGACGCGCGAGTGGTCGCCGGTGGCGATGTCGTAGAACACGGCGGCGGCGATCTCCTGCTGGTGCACGGCCTGCGTGACGATGGCCTTGAGTTTATTGGCCACCGGGTAGAAGAACAGGTTGGCCAGGCCCACGCCGTAGATCGTCGAGACGAAAGCGACGGCGATGCCGGCGCCAAGCTTGCTCGGATCGGTGAGGTTTTCCATCACGTGGATCAGGCCCAGGACGGCGCCGAGGATGCCGATCGTTGGCGAGTAGCCGGCGGCCGATTCCCAGATCCGCACCGCCTGGCGCTCCTCGGTTTCGTAGGCGGTGATCTCGGTGTCGAGCAGGTGGCGCAGCTTGTCGGGATTGATGCCGTCGACGATCAGGCGCAGGCCCTTGGTGTTGAACTTGTCCTTGGAGGCGAGCATGTAGCGCTCCAGCGACAGCAGGCCGTCGCGGCGCGCCGCCAGGTTCCAGGCGTTGATGTCGCGCGCGAGCACGGCGCGCGTGTCCTTGGGCGGCGCGAACACCAGCCGCAGCATCTTCAGGCCGCGCACGAAGGTGCGGAATTTGGTCTGCAGCAGCACGGCGCCGAAGGTGCCGATGACGACGATGGCAAAGGCGGCCGGCTGCAGCAGCGACGATAGCTTGCCGCCCTCCAGCGTCTGGCCGACGGCGATGCCGGCCAGCGCCAGCAATACACCGATTACACTGGCCCAGTCCACGACTTCTCCCTGAGCGAGGCGCGCAGGCGCGCGACGGCCTGCGTATGCAATTGCGATACGCGCGATTCCGATACGCCCATCACGGCGCCGATTTCTTTCAAGTTGAGCTCCTCTTCATAGTACAGCCCCATCAAAATTTTCTCGCGCGGCGGCAGCGCGTCGATGGCGTCGATCACGGCCTGGCGGAAGTCGCCGTCGAGCAGCGAGCGCAGTGGATCGCTCTCCTCGTCCGAGCAGTAGCGGTCGAGGAAGCTGTCGTTGCCGTCGTCGGCGTGGAAATCCTCGTAATACACCAGCTGGTGGCCGCCGCCGTCGGACAGCATCTCCTGGTAGTCGGCCAGCGACAGCTTGAGCATCTTGGCCACTTCCGACTCGGTCGGCGGATGGCCCAGGCGCTGCTGCAAAGTGCTCATCGCCGTTTCGATCTTGCGCATGTTCTGGCGCATGGAGCGCGGCAGCCAGTCGCTGTTGCGCAGTTCATCGAGCATGGCGCCGCGGATGCGCAGCACGGCATAGGTCTCGAACTGGGCGCCGTGGGTGTCCTCGTAACGGCTGATGGCGTCGAGCAGGCCGATCATCCCGGCTTGCACCAGATCGTCGACTTCGACGCTGGGCGGCAGTTTCGCCTTCATGTGATGGGCAAGGCGCTTGACCAACGGCATATGCTCCGTCAGCAAAGAATTCTTGTCCGCTTTCCCTTTGACCGTGTACATAGCCTGATGTTTATATTCTTATTGATGGTTCATTGATAATTAGCTATGCGCCAGGATCTTCGCCGCCCGCCCTTTCCGCTCACAGTGAACGTGCGACCGACGGCGAACCGGCCAGCGCGAGGCGCCCCGCCAGTTGACGGAAAGCGACCGACGCGCCGGCCAGCGGGAAGGCGTCGACCACCGCGCGACCCAGACGCGCGGCGCGCTGCAGGTATTCGTCGGCCGGCACGGATCCCATCGAGACCAGGTTCACGGCCAGATAGCGGCTTGCCGCTTGCGCCATATTATCGTATACCACTTTTGCTTCCGATTCGGAAGCCCCGGTGACCAGAATTCCAAACGGGCGGCGGCCCAATTCCTGGTTCAGGCGCTTGATCATGCTGTAGGCGGCCTTGATCGAGGTGGCGCTGTTCGACACCTGCACCACGATCTCGGAACTGGCCATGACCGGCACCGGGAAAGCCTCGCCGTCGAATTCGCCGTCGACGATGACGATGCCGGTCTGCTTGACCAGGACGTCGAAAGCCTTGGCCAGGCGGCGCGTTTCATCCGGGCCGCTGCGCAGCGCGCCGCGTGTCATTGACGCCACAGCGAAACCCTGCGGCACCTGGTGGATCACCTGATTGAGCGCGCACTCCTGGCGCGCGACGTTCAGCAAACTGGCGCCGCCGTCGACGCCGAGGCGCGTGGCCACGCCGTGCGCGCTGGCGCAGGCATCCATCATCAACACGTCGTTGCCGGCGCGCGCCAGCGAAGCGCCCAGGTTGACTAGCATGGCGCCCTTGTCGTCCTGCGGCGTGGCCGACAGGAAGGTGACGATGCGGGGCTTGGGCCCCGCCAGCATGCGGCGCAGTCCCTCCGCCTGGTCGAAATCGAAATTAGCCAAGGTGCACCTCGCGCATCGCCAGGTCGTTGGCGGCGTTGGACATCAGCATCGGCAGCTCCGCATCGAGGTATTGGGTGTTGACGGCGTCGCGTTTCAGTTTGAAAGCACGGTCGATCAGGTAGGCCGGATCGGCCAGGTGCAGGTCTTCCGGCACGCGCTGGCCGTTCGATACGTAGAACAGGTTGAGCTTCTGGCGGATGACGACATCGAGCACGTTGCCGATCGCCGCCGCTTCGTCAAGCTTGGTCATGATGCAGCCGGCCAGGCCGCTGCCCTGGTAGGCGCGCACCACTTCGTTGAGCGTCTCCTGGGTGGCGGTGGCGTTGAGGCACAGCAGGCGCTTGACGTCGGAGCCGGCGCCTTGCAGCATCAAGACCTGCTCGGTGACCATCTGGTCGCGCTGGCTGACGCCGACGGTGTCGATCAACACGGTGTGCTTGTTGCGCAGTTCCTTGAGGGCGATGCGCAGGTCGGCTTCGTCCTTCACCGAGTGCACCATCACGCCCAGGATCTTGCCGTAGATGCGCAGTTGTTCGTGGGCGCCGATACGATAGGCGTCGGTGGTGATCAGTGCCAGCTTGTCCGGGCCGTGGCGCATCACGCAGCGCGCGGCCAGCTTGGCGGTGCTGGTGGTCTTGCCAACGCCGGTCGGGCCGACCAGCGCGAACACGCCGCCCTGGTCGATCAGCGCATCCTCGTTGGCCATGGCCGACAGGTTGCGGGTCAGGACCGTTTTAATCCAGCGCATGCTGTCGGCGGCGTCGCGGTCGGCCGGCAGCTTTTCGATCAGGTAGCGCGCCAGGCTGGCCGAGAAACCGGCGGCCAGCATCTCGCGCAGCACGGCGGCCTTCTGCGGCTCGCGCGCCTGGGTGCTGCCCCAGGAAATTTCGGCCAGCTGGGTTTCCATCATGCCGCGCATGGCGCGGATTTCGCCCATCATCACTTGCATTTCGGCGGCGGCGTTCTGCTTGGCGCTGGCGACGGCCGAGGCGACCATCGCGGTGATCTGGTCGACGTCGAGCGACGGTGCGCGCGGCTGCACTGGAGCCGCGGCGGCAGCTGCGGCGGTCTTGCTGGCGTACGACGATGGCGAGGCGACGACGCGGCGCACCGGCTCGGCCGGGATCTCGGCAGCGCGGTTGTCGAAGCGTGGCTCCATGCGTTGCTCGACGCGGCGCTGCGGCAGGTTCAGGTCGAGCGACGGCATCGGATCGGCCATCGGCGAATGGGGCGCCGGCGACGACAGCGACGCGGCGTCGTCGTTGGCCAGCGCGAGGATTTCGACGCCGCCATCGCACTGGCGGTTCGACAGGATCACGGCGTCCGGGCCGAGCGATTCGCGCACCTTGCGCAACGCCTCGCGCGAAGTCGGCGCGCTGAATTTTTTGACGTTCATGGCTGGCTCCCCAGGAACTGGGCGGCGCGTGCTTGCGAGGTAGGTTTGGCCATCATCGACTCCTGTAGCTTGAGTAGCGCGTCTACCGGATGAGACGCTTTTCTACTCGGACAGTGCCATTATTGACGATGCACTTAGGAAACGATCCGATGAACAGGGCCGGAAAGGGGCCGCATTTCACCTTGGCGGTGAAGCTTGTCTATTTGTTAGCGAAAACCTCTGGCAAGCTGGGGGCGGCGAGGACGTTTTTGGTCCAGGCGGCGAGCTGATCTGCGGTGGCCGCTTTCAGCCGGCCGCTGACCACCGCATCGGGTTCGCCGAAACGTTGGCTTAACAACAAAGCCAGGGTTTCGGCAAGCGCTTCCCGGCGGCCTTCCTGCAGCCCTTCTTGCAGTCCTTCTTTTAGCCCTTGTCTCCGGCCGATCTCCATGCCAATGCGCTCGATGGAAGACATATAAGCCATGGTGTTTCTCCTTTCGAAATACAAGATATCGTCGCGCAGCCGCGCATCCATTTCCGGTGGCAAGGACATGATCCAATCGATCACGCGATAGAGGTTGATGATACGCCGACGATCCCAATCCCGCTCATACAGTAGCTTGGTCAATCGCCATTTGGCTGTGCGTCGCCGATGCACGTCGCCTTTGGTTGCCTGCGTGAGCAAATGCGCCAGTAGACGAAAATGCGTTCGGCGAAATCCGTGTCGTGGCGGCCCTGGATTTCCAGATGCACCAGCACCCACTGTTCGTCGCCAGTGAGCAAATGGACACGCACCAGCTTGTCGAGGATGCGCTTGCCGAGCTCAGCGTCTCGAGTCAACGCGGCAAATTCCTGATCCAGAAAATCATGCGGCCGCGACCAGTCGATCGCGGCGTGCGCCTGCGGAAAATAGAAGGCCATGAACTCGGGAAAGTGATGCGTGACCACTTCCTTCCACGGCGAGTCGAAATCGTCATCCATGCGGCCAGTCTAGGCCGCCCGGATGAACGACGAGCGCGAACCGCTCAACCTTCCCGTTACTGCTGCCCCACCAGCGCCGTCACGCGGATCGTTTTGGTTTCCGGGATCTCCGCATGCGACAACACCTTCAATTGCGGCAAGGCGCGGCGCAGGAAGCGCGACAGCAAGGCGCGCAGCGGACCCGGCACCAGCAGCACCGGCGTCAGCCCCAGCGCCTCCTGCTGCTGCGCCGCCTGCTGGGCTTGCTGGGCGATGGTGTCGGCCAGGCCCGGCTCGATGCCCGCGCCGTCCGGCCCGCTGGCCGCCAGCGCCTGCATCAGCAAGCGTTCCAGACGGTTATCCAGGGTCATCACCGACAACTCGGCCGCTCCAGGGAACAGCTGCTGCACGATGGCCCGGCCCAGCGAGATGCGCACCAGCGCCGTCAGGTCGTTCGGGTCCTGCGTGTGCACCGCATGCTCGGCCAAGGTCTCGATCACCGACCGCATGTCACGGATGTGCACGCCTTCCATCAGCAAATTCTGCAGCACTTTCTGCAAGGTCGACAGCGACACCATCTTCGGCACCAGATCCTCCACCAGCTTGGGCGCTTCCTTGCCCAGGTGGTCCAGCAGCGACTGCACCTCGGCGCGGCCCAGCAGCTCCGACGCATGGGTCGTGATCAAATGGTTCAGGTGGGTAGCCACCACGGTGCCGGCGTCGACCACCGTGTAGCCCATGCCTTGCGCCTGGTCACGCAGACCGGCGTCGATCCACGTGGCCGGCAGGCCGAAGGCCGGATCGGTGGTCACCAAACCTTGCAAGGTGCCGCTGGCCATGCCCGGATTGATCGCCAGGAACTGGCCGTTGAAGGCCTCGCCCGAACCGACCTCGACGCCTTTGAGCGTGATGCGGTAGGCCGACGGCTTGAGTTCCAGGTTGTCGCGGATGTGCACCGGCGGCGCCAGGAAACCGACCTCCTGCGCGAACTTCTTGCGGATGCCCTTGATACGCTTGAGCAGCTCGCCGCCTTGGGTCTTGTCGACCAGCGGAATCAGGCGGTAGCCCACCTCCAGGCCCAGGGTGTCGACCGGCATGATGTCCTGCCAGCTGGCCTCCTCCTGCTCGGGCGCGGCGGCCGGCTCGGCGGCCTCGGCCGCTGCGGTGGCCGCTTCGGCGCCGCCCGCCTTGGCGCGCTTGCTCATCAGGTAGGCCGAGCCGGCCAGCACGCTGGCCAGCAGCAGGAACACCAGGTTAGGCATGCCGGGAATGATGCCCATGCCGCCGATGATGGCGGCGGTGATGTACAGCACCTGCGGTTTGGCGAACAGCTGCCCCACCATCTGGGTGCCGATGTCCTCGTCGCTGGCGACGCGCGAGACCACGATACCGGCCGCCACCGAAATGATCAGCGACGGGATCTGCGCCACCAGGCCGTCACCGATGGCCAGCAGCGTGTACAGCTTGATCGCCTCGCCGAACGCCAGCTCGTGCTGGATCACGCCGACCAGCAAGCCGCCGATGACGTTGATCACGGTGACCAGGATACCGGCGATCGCATCGCCGCGCACATATTTACTGGCGCCGTCCATCGCGCCGTAGAATTCGGCTTCCTGCGACACTTCGCTGCGGCGCTTGCGCGCCTCGGCCTCGCCGATCAGGCCGGCATTAAGGTCGGCGTCGATCGCCATCTGCTTACCCGGCATCGCGTCCAGCGCGAAACGGGCGCCCACTTCGGCGATCCGGCCGGCACCCTTGGTCACCACGGTGAAGTTGATGATGGTCAGGATGATAAACACCACCAGGCCCACCGTGTAGTTACCGCCGATCAGGAAGTGGCCGAAGGCCTCGATGACCTTGCCGGCCGCGTCCGGACCGGTGTGGCCCTCGGTCAGCACCACGCGGGTCGACGCCACGTTCAGCGACAGCCGCAACATGGTCGACACCAGCAGGATGGTCGGGAAGGCCATGAAGTCGAGCGGCTTGACCGTGTACAGGCTGGTCAGCAGCACGATCACCGCCAGCGCGATGTTGAAGCTGAAAAAGATGTCGAGCACAAACGCCGGCAGCGGCAGCACCATCATCCCCAGCAGCATGATGATCAGGATAGGCGCGGCCAGGCTCGCCTTGTTCTTGCTGTTGGCGATGCCCTGCAACCATGGCGGCAGTTTGATGTTGCTTATTGCGTTCATGCGGAAGCTCCGTTATTCGAATCTGGTTTCTTGCCGTGCTTGGGGATATAGGCCGGGTTCAGTGGATCGAGCTCTGGCGGCACATCGAGGGTCTTCGGCACGTCCGGACGGTTGCCGCTGCCCTTGCTGAACAGGCGCAGCTGGAAGACATAGGCCAGCACCTCGGCCACGGCCGCGTACAGCTGCTCCGGAATCTCGTCGCCGATCTCGGTGTGCTTGTACAGCGCACGCGCCAGCGCCGGCGCCTCGAGCAAGGTGACCTTGCTGTCCTTGGCGATCTCGCGGATCTTGGCGGCCACCTCGTCGGTGCCCTTGGCCACCACCTTCGGCGCGCCGCGCATGCCGTCGCTGTACTTGAGCGCCACCGCGTAGTGGGTCGGGTTGGTCACCACCACGTCGGCGGTCGGCACGTCGGCCATCATGCGGCGGCGCGCCATCTCGCGCTGCAGCTGGCGGATCTTGGCCTTGATCTGCGGATTGCCGTCGGACTCCTTCGATTCCTGGATCATCTCCTGGCGCGTCATCTTCAGCTTGTTCGCGTAATGCCACATCTGGTAGGGACCGTCGATGGCGGCGATCAGGCCGAGCGCGCCGACGATGAACAGGAAGCTGCTGCCGAGCATATTCAGCAGGTGCACGGTGCCCAGCTTGAGCGGCTCGACCGCCAGGCCGATCACCGCGTCTTTCTGCTTCATGATCACCAGGTACGCGACCACGCCGACCACCAGCGCCTTGCCGATGGCCTTGAACAGCTCGACCAGCGCGTTCTTGGAGAACATATTGCCGATGCCGGTGATGGGATTGAGCTTGCTGAACTTGGGCATGAAGGCCTTGCCGCTAAACAGCCAGCCGCCCACCAGCAGCGGCGACGCCAGCGCGACCAGCATCACCGCCACGCCCAGCGGCAGGCAGGCGATCATCACCCGCACCACGTCGGTCAGGATGCGGTTGACCAGCACATCGGCATTGAAGATTTGCTCCTGGGTCAAGGTTAGTCCGGACACCAGGGCGGAATTGAGTTGTCGTACCAGACCGTCGCCGGTCAGCCACAGGCCGGCGCCGGCGGCCATCAGCACGGTAAATGTGGCCACTTCCCGCGATCGGGGAACGTCGCCTTCCTCGCGCGCCTGCTCGAGGCGCTTCGCTGACGCGGGTTCGGTCTTTTCTGCGTCGCTATCTTCTGACATGGTCGGCCTGGCGCGTGATGGATTTCGATGTTGCCATTATCGAGTGCGGCAGGACACGACCATCGGTCGAATACGGCGGTATTTCAGTGCTTGCTCACTGATTCCGCACGGCAATTATCAGTTTGGCTAGCTTGTCTTTTGGACGACCTTCTGGTCGATCGCGCCAAACACCGACTTGCCGTCGCTGTTGAGCATCTCGATGTGGATAGTGTCGCCGAAGGCCATGAACGGCGTGACCGGTTCGCCGCCGGCGATCATTTCCAGCGCGCGCTGCTCGGCGATGCAGGAATAGCCCCGCTTGGCGTCCTTGTTGGACACCGTGCCCGAGCCGACGATGGTGCCGGCGCGCACGTTGCGCGTCGCCGCCAGGTGGGCGATCAGCTTGGGGAAATTGAACACCATATCGACGCCGGCGTGCGGCTGGCCGACCAGCTTGCCGTTCCACGTCGAGCGCAGCGGCAAATGCACCTTGCCGCCCTTCCAGGCATCGTCCAGCTCGTCCGGCGTAACCGCCACCGGCGAGAAGCTGGTGGCCGGCTTGCTTTGCAAAAAGCCGAAGCCCTTGGCCAGTTCCGCCGGAATCAGGTTGCGCAGCGACACGTCGTTGGCCAGCATCAGCAGCCGGATGCGCTGGTGCGCCTGGTCCGGTGTCGCGCCCATGGGCACATCGTCTGTGATCACGGCCACTTCCGCTTCGAAATCGATGCCCCACTGCTCGTGGAACAGTTCGATATCGTCGGTCGGGCCCAGCAGATCGTCGCTGCCGCCCTGGTACATCAGCGGCTCGTCCCAGAACGAATCGGGCATGTCCGCGCCGCGCGCCTTGCGCACCAGCTCGACATGATTGACGTAAGCCGAGCCGTCGGCCCACTGGAAGGCGCGCGGCAGCGGCGCCATGCAGTTGGCCGGTTCGAAATCGAAGCCGCGGCGCGCCCGTCCCTGGTTCAGGTCCTGGTAGATCGCCTCCAGTTGCGGGGCGATGAAGCTCCAGTCGTCGAGCGCGCGCTGCAGGCTGCGCGCCACGCCGTCGGCCAGTTGCGCCGTTTTGAGGTCGCGCGAGACGACGGCCAGCTGGCCGTCGCGGGTGCCGTCCTTCAACGTGGCCAGTTTCATGGCGCGGACGCTGCCGCCGGCGCCAGCAAGGCCAGTTGCTCGGCCGTCAGATAGCACCACTCGCCCTCGGCGATGCCCAGCGACTCCAGGGTCAGCCCGCCGATCGCCGACCGGTGCAGCGCGCTGCAATGGTTGCCGGCGGCGGCCAGCATGCGCTTGACCTGGTGGTATTTACCCTGCTCGAGCACGATCTCGAGCAGATGCTCGCCACGGCGCACGCAGGTTTGCGCCGCCAGTGGCGCCGGCTCGTCGTGCAACTGCACGCCGGCCAGCAACTGCGCGACCAGCTCATCGGTGACCGGTTCTTGCGTGGTGGCCTGGTAGATCTTCGGCACATGGCGCTTGGGCGACGACTGCGCATGGATGAAGGGGCCATCGTCGGACATCAGCAGCATGCCGGTGGTGTCGTGGTCGAGCCGGCCGACCGGCTGCACGTCGCGCCAGGTGAACTGCTCCGGCAGCAAGGTCAGCACGCCGGGGTGGTGGCTGGGCTTGCGCGAACACTCGAAGTTGGCCGGTTTGTGCAGGGCAATGTACAAATGCTCACGATATACCCACTCTTCGTCGAAGATGGTCATCACCAGGCCATCGGTCTCGATGCCGGCTTTATAGTTGTCGTGCACCACGCCGTTGATGCTCACTTCGCCATCCTCGATGAGGGAGCGGCAGTACTTGCGGGTGCCATAACCCTGCGATTGCAGGATGCGGTCCAGGGATAATTTACTCATGGCCGGATTTTACAGGATGCGCAGAAACGCGGGAAGCTAGCGGAAAGGTAGTTTCCATGCCAAAGTGCAATGTCCTGGACAGCGCATTTTATTGATCCACATCAAGTTCCGCAGAGATCGAATCGGTAGACTCAACAACTCATTAGGAATCCGCCTAGTGGACTAGGAAATACTCAGCAGGACGACACCATGACCACCGTACTCAACACGAATCCGGCTGCACAGGAACAGGCCGCCATGCACCGCACCGAACTGCTGCTGGCGCGCTGCCGCAACTGCATCCCTTGCGGCACGCCGGGGGCGAACGGCCAGACGCGCTGGCATGCGCAGCGCCAAACCGATTTTCTCGCCTGGCTCGACGCCGGCGGCTTCGCGCAATCCGCGCCGGAGCGCCAGGAACCGGAGCCGGCCGGCCACGCGCCGCGCGACGGCGCCACAGTGCCGGACGCGCCCGCCGATGTCGTCCCCGCGATGCTACGCTGCGCGCAATAGAAAACAGCGGCATTGCGCCGCTGTTTTCAGTCCCATGAAGAGACTCTGACGAGGAATCGAAATTCTCTCAAATCCGCATCCATGATGCGGCTTAAGTAGTTCAATCACACTGAATCAAGATCTGCTGACAACGAGATAAACTGTTTATATCGGCCTCCCTTGGAAAGAACTACCCCCTTACTATAGTCCACCAAGTCGGATATGCAAGCCGAAATAAGACCGGATTGTTAATGTTTATCGCCACGCCAGAAACAGGGGCGTGGCGACTAACGCGTCAGCGCAAGCTCGGCGTCACGGTCTGGACCGCCGACTTCATCGCGCCCGCGCCCATCGCCGCGCCGAATTTCTTCAGCACGCGCTCGGGCAGGCCTTCATGCTGGGTGTAGTCGACGATATCTTCGGCGCGGATAACGTCGCGCGCGACGCTGTCTACCGTGCCCAGCGCGTCTGCCAGTCCCATGTCGATCGACTTGGCGCCGGTCCAGAACAGGCCGGAGAACATTTCCGGGCTTTCCTTGAGCCGCTTGCCGCGGCCGTTGCGCACCACCTGGATGAACTGCTGGTGGATCTCGTCGAGCATGGACTGCGCATACTGCCGGTGCTTGTCCGTCAGCGGCGTGAACGGGTCCATGAAACCCTTGTTCTCGCCGGCCGTCAGCAGGCGGCGCTCGACGCCGACCTTGTCCATGAAGCCGGTGAAGCCGAAGCCATCCATCAGCACGCCGATGGAACCGACGATGCTGGCCTTGTTGACATAAATGCGGTCGGCGCCGGCGGCGATGTAATAGCAGCCGGACGCGCAGATCTCGTCCACCACCACATACAGCGGCTTGCCCGGATAGCCTTTGCGCAAGCGGTTCATCTCGTCGACGATCATGCCGGCCTGGACGGGACTGCCGCCCGGGCTGTTGATGTGCATGACGATGGCGACCGAGCCGGAATCGGCAAACGCCTTGTTCAGCGCGGGGATCACCACCGAGGCCGCGCCGCTGCCTTCCGATTCGATGGCGCCGTCGATTTCGATCAGCGCCGTGTGGCGGCCCAGCGTTTCCTCTGAACCGGTCCAGTTGAAGTCGAAATAACTACCCAGCGCGACAATAATGACCAGCAAGGTAGCAAACTTGAAAAAGATTCCCCACCGGCGCGACGACTTCTGCTCTTTCAATGTGGCAAACACCAGTTTTTCCAGCACCTCGCGTTCCCAGTTGGAAGCGGGTACCGCCGGGGTGGCGGGCTGCGCCGGCGTCGGAGGAAGGTGGTGGCTATCGAGGTTATCGCTCATGGATTACTTTGGTTGTGGGTTTTCAGGCGTTTTGGGGACAAGCGGGCGCACATAATCGTCGGGTTGCCAGAAGATGCCGTCATCGTGTTCGACCACGCCGATCGGGCGCAAGCGCCCGCCACGGCAAGGGCCGCCGGCGCACAGGCCGCTGTCCGGGACATAAATCGCCCCGTGCGTCGCGCACATCAGATACAGGCCACTGGACTCGAAAAACTCGCCTTCCGCCCAGTCCAGCTCGATCGGCACGTGCGCACAGCGATTCAGGTAGGCGTACGGTTTGCCGCCATAGCGCACCACGAAACCGGTGCCGTCGGCGCCGCCGGCGGTGACGGCAAAGCGCACGCCCTTGCCGCCCTCCAGCACCGCGTCCGACGCACACACCAGTATTTGTTCGCTCATCAAGCGTTCTCGCTCAACCATTGATGCAATTCGGCCACGGTCGCCGCCGAGTACAGCGGATTGCAGGCCGCCAGCTGATCCACTGGATGGGCGCCGTACTGGACCGCGATCGCCGACGCTCCGGCGTTGTTTGCCATCAGCAAATCGTGCGAAGTGTCGCCGATCATCACCGTACGCCTCATATCCTGGCCCAACTCCCGCGTCAACTCCTGCAACATGGCCGGGTGCGGCTTGGAAAAAGTCTCATCGGCGCAGCGCGTCGCATCGAACATCGACAACAGCTTAACGTCGTTCATCGCCCGGTTCAAGCCGACTCGGCTTTTGCCGGTAGCCACGGCCAGAAAATAGCCGCTTTGCGACAAGTCGACCAGCATGTCCTGCACGCCCGGGAACAGCACCAGTTCATGGTCGCGCGACAGGAAATGGTAGCGGTAGCGCTCCACCATGCGTGGATAGTAGGACGGATCGATCTCCGGCAGCACCGCCTGCATCGCTTCGTGCAAACCGAGGCCGATCACGTGGGCGGCGACATCGTCGCGTGGAATCGGCAGGGACAGGTCGCGCGCCGACGCCTGGATGCACTTCACGATCGTTGACGTGGAATCCATCAACGTTCCGTCCCAATCGAAGACGATCAGATCAAATAGCTTTCTTGCCATGTGTTCCGGCCACGCACAGCGGCCGGCTCCTTCAGAATATTTGCGATTAGTTAAGAGGTTTTCCCAAGCTTACCAAGAATCGTTCACATTCGGCGGCCAATGGCGCGTTCAACGTCATGATTTTTCCGGAATCAGGGTGGGTGAACGTAATTTGATGCGCGTGTAGGAACATCCGCTTGAGCGCGCCACGGGTGGCGTCGGCCTTGAGCAGGACTCGGTTCAGGGCGAAATCGCCGTATTTGTCGTCACCAAGGATGGCGAAGCCGGACGATGACAGATGAACGCGGATCTGGTGCGTGCGCCCGGTCTTCAGCTCGGCTTCCAGCAGCGCGAAATCCTTGAATTTCTTCAGCAACGTGAACACCGTGTGCGACGGCAGGCCATCGGCCTGCACGGCCACGCGGCGCTCGCCGTCGGCGGTCGTGTACTTATGCAGCGGCAGCTTGACGTGCTGGCGCGCATTCTTCCAGTCGCCTGCGACCATGGTCAGGTAACGCTTGTCGGTATGGCCGTCGCGCATCTGCTCGTGCAGGTTGGTCAGCGCCGAACGTTTCTTCGCCAACAATAGAAGTCCCGACGTGTCGCGGTCGAGCCGGTGCACCAGCTCGAGGAATTTGGCGTCCGGCCGCGACGCGCGCAGCTGTTCAATGACGCCAAACGACACGCCGGAGCCGCCATGAACGGCCACGCCGGCCGGTTTGTCGATGACTAATAAGTGGGCGTCTTCGAAAATCACCTTGAATTCGGCGGCCGGCACATGCGTGGTGTCGGCTTTTTCCGCGATGCGCACCGGCGGAATCCGGACCACGTCGCCCTGCACGAGACGGTACAGCTGGTCGATACGGCCCTTGTTGACGCGCACTTCGCCCGAGCGCAGGATGCGGTAAACGTGGCTTTTCGGCACGCCTTTGCAAATACGCAACAAGTAGTTATCGATGCGTTGACCGGCTTCTTCTTCAGTGATGGTGACGAATTGTGCTTGCAGCGGCAGCGGTGTTGAAGGGGGAACAACATCATTTTGCATCTTCATTTGCTCTGTCTTCCCAGAAATCTCTCTAAGTCCTTCATTTTGAATATATAATTGTTTCGCTGCGGTTTGAACTGCGGCAAGTGTAAGAATAAAAGCACATTTTACACAGGGGCGTCTCCACTGGCCTCGCCAAATTGCAAATTCAGAGGAAAATATGTATACGCACCAGCCATGCGGGAATCAAGGTTGCACCGTTGTTGTAATCGGATGCCGGCATGGATGCAGAATTAAAATGATTGGATTGTAAGGATAAAGTCCGGCCAGCCTGGTTTCGAACCAGGCTGGCCGGTTGATGAAGTTGATAACGCTTGCCGTTTTCGCCAGACCCCATGCTTTGCTGCAAGCGACGGAAGGCTAAAACCAGCCTGGTTACATTGCAACTTCGCGAAGTTGTAATATCGAAGTTGTAATACTTGTAGTACGTAAGCGTGGCCAGGATTTGGCTTTCAACGACGCTGCTCACCGCCTGCATTTCTCTGCCTCCCTTACGGGCCGCATGGAAGAGTTGCAGGTGATGCGGGCACTCGGCATGTCGATCGACTTTCATGCGCCCAGTTGCGGCCGCAACGCTGGCCTCCCGCCCGCGTCGCTGCGCCACACAGGATGGGCATACCCACCGCAATCGTCTTAATTCTCGCGTATATCCCTGTACCTCGCCGTTTCGCTTCAGGGCGAACGGCATAGAGATGGCCTACGGGTCGCGGAGTTAATAAAAATGAAACGCATGTTGTTTAATGCTACGCAGCAAGAAGAGCTGCGCGTAGCGATTGTCGACGGTCAGAAACTGATCGATATCGACATCGAAACCGCCGGACGCGAACAGCGTAAGTCCAACATCTACAAAGGCGTGATCACCCGCATCGAGCCGTCGCTGGAAGCGTGCTTCGTCAGTTACGGCGAAGATAGGCACGGTTTCCTCCCTTTCAAAGAAGTAGCCCGCACTTATTTCCGTGAAGGCGTCGACGTTCGCACCGCCTCCGTCAAGGAAGCGCTGCGCGAAGGCCAGGAAATCATGGTCCAGGTCGAGAAGGAAGAGCGCGGCAACAAAGGCGCCGCCCTGACCTCGTTCGTCTCGCTGGCCGGCCGCTATCTGGTCTTGATGCCTAACAACCCGCGCGGTGGTGGTGTATCCCGCCGCGTCGAAGGTGAAGAGCGCCAGGAATTGCGCGAAACCATGGACAAGCTGGATCTGCCGCCAGGCATGTCGGTCATCGCCCGCACCGCCGGCATCGGCCGCAACGTCGACGAGCTGCAGTGGGACTTGAACTACCTGATGCAACTGTGGCGCGCGATCGAAGGCGCCGGCAAATCGGCCTCGGGCGCATTCCTGATCTACCAGGAGTCGTCGCTGGTGATCCGCGCGATTCGCGACTACTTCCAGCCCGATATCGGCGAGATCCTGATCGATACCGACGATATCTACGAACAAGCGCACCAGTTCATGAGCCACGTGATGCCCGACATGGTGCACCGTGTAAAGCGCTACAGCGACGACGTGCCGCTGTTCTCGCGTTTCCAGATTGAACATCAGATTGAAACCGCGTACTCGCGCACCGTGCCGCTGCCATCGGGCGGCGCCATCGTCATCGACCACACCGAAGCGCTGGTCTCGGTCGACGTCAACTCGGCCCGCGCCACGCGCGGTTCGGACATCGAGACCACCGCCTTCAACACCAACTGCGAAGCGGCCGAAGAAGTGGCCCGCCAGCTGCGCCTGCGCGACTTGGGCGGCCTGATCGTGATCGACTTCATCGACATGGAAGTGGCCAAGAACCAGCGCGAAGTCGAACAGCGCCTGAAGGACGCGCTGCACCACGACCGCGCCCGCGTTCAAATGGGCAAAATTTCGCGCTTCGGCCTGATGGAACTGTCGCGTCAACGCCTGCGTCCGTCGCTATCCGAAGGTTCGCACGTGACGTGCCCGCGCTGCTCCGGCACCGGCCACATCCGCGACACCGAATCGTCGGCTCTGCAAGTCCTGCGCATCATCCAGGAAGAGGCGATGAAGGAAAACTCGGCTACCATCCACGTGCAGGTTCCCGTGGACGTCGCCGCCTTCCTGCTCAACGAAAAGCGCGGCGAAGTGCTGAAGATCGAAAACCGCCATCGCATCGCCGTCATCCTGATCCCGAACAAGCATCTGGACACGCCGCACTACAAGCTCGAGCGCATCAAGCACGACGACCCGCGTCTGGAAGACAGCCAGGCCAGCTATACCCTGGCCGAGACCGCCGAAACCGACATGGCCTACAGCAAGCGCCAGAAGGAAGAAGCCAAGCCGCGCCAGGAAGCCATGGTCAAGACCATCACCCCTGACCAGCCGGCCCCGCTGGTCGAGCGCAAGCCTGCCGAAACCGTCATCACGCCGGCGCCCGCCCCTGTGCCGGCCCCGGCCGAGCAAGGCTTCTTCGCCAAGCTGTTCAGCTTCCTGAGCCCGAAACCGGCCCCCGTCGCGCAGCCGCAGCAGCCAACCATCGTTGTCAAGGCGCCATCGCCGGACCGCGGCGACCGCAACGCTCGTGGTCCGCGCGGCCGCAGCCGTAACGGCAAAGGCGCCCGTGGCGAGCGCGAAGAGCGCGAACCAGGCGCGGCCCGTCCGGTAGCGGACGAAGCCAAGCCGGTCGACGCCACCGGCCGCCCTGCCCGTCCACCACGTCCGCCGCGCGAGCCGCGCGAGCCGCGTGAAAATGCCGGCGCCGGCGTCGGCGTGACCGCCGAAGGCCAGGCACCGCGCGAGCGCGCCGAGCGTCCTGAACGCGCAGAGCGTCCGGAACGTGCCGAGCGCACCCCGCGTCCACCACGCGAGCCGCGCGCCGACAAGGCACCGGTTGAAGCCAAAGTGGAAGAGCTGGCATTGAACACCGGTCTGGCATCGACCGGTCCGGTGACCGGCGCCGACGCCGCCACCAGCATCCTGAAAACCGCGCCGAACGCCGGTCCAGAGGGCGATGAGAACGAAGTGACGGCCGACGGCGAAGAGCCGCGCCGCCGTCGTCGTCGTGGCGGTCGCAACCGCAATCGCCGCGACCGCGAAGGTGGCGAGGGCGTCGAAGGTGTTGACGGCCAGGAAAACGAAGTCGCCGGCGAAGCTGGTGAGCAAGGCGAGCACAAAGCGCCGAGCTTCAACGTCGCTCCGGTCGCCGAGGCTGACGCCGCGGCATCCGCCCCAGCACCAGTCGAAGCATCCGTAGCCGCCGAGCCGGTCGCCGCGAAAGTGGAAGCGGCAGAGCCAGCGCCAGCCGTCGAGGCCGCCGTTGCACCTGCACCTGCACCTGCACCTGCTCCAGCCCCGGCCATCGAATCGGCCAAGGCTGCCGAGCCGGTAGACGCCGGCGTGGAAGGCACCGTAGTTATGCAAGCCGAATCGCCACTCGCAGCGGCAACTCCGGTTCAAACCGAGGACGCCTTTGCCGCACCGGTCGCCGAGCCGGTCACCGCACCGGCAGTGGTTGCCGAAGCCGCCGCGCCAGTGGCAGCCGAGGTCGCTCCGGTTGAAGCGCCAGTGGAAGCCAAGGTCGAAACTCCGGTGCAAGCCGAAGTCGAGACTGCGGTGGCCGCGCCAGTGGTTGCCGAGCCAGTCGCTGCCGCGCCTGCGCCTGTGCCAACCCCGGCACCGGTGGCAGCACCGGCACCGGCACCAGCCCCTGCGCCAGCCCCGGTAGCTGCTCCTGCAGCCGCCCCGGTCGACCTGCAAGCAGTGCTCGGTTCCGCCGGCCTGACCCTGGCAGCCACCGATCCGGCCAAGCTGCGCGCGGCGCAGGAAGCCGCCGCCAAGGTAGCGGCCCCGGTGCGCGTTCCACGCGAGCGCAAGCCACTGCCTCCTCAAGCTGACGAACCGCTGGTTCAAGTCGACACCCGCCGCTAACCGTTAAACCGGTCCGGTAGCAACAAAAAAGGGAAGCCGCGTGCTTCCCTTTTTTCATCCGGCACGGCAATTGCGCGGTCGTGCTATCGTAGCTCCTTCGCGGTAAGCGAATTTCCTAAACAGCAATAGTGTAGAGTCATGGCAGAAAAAATCATCATGATGGCCGAGCAGCGCCGCAGCGCGCCCGCCATTCCCGCGATCCTGGAAGCGCCGACCGGCTTGCTGAGCGATCAGCTGGCCCGGCCGCTGCACGACCTGCGCATCTCCGTGACCGATCGCTGTAACTTCCGCTGCGTGTACTGCATGCCGAAGGCGGTGTTCGACAACGATTACCAGTACCTGCCGCATACGTCGCTGCTGTCGTTCGAGGAAATCACGCGGCTGGCGAAAACATTCATCGCCCACGGCGTCGAGAAAATCCGCCTGACCGGCGGCGAGCCGCTGCTGCGCAAGAACCTCGAGCGCCTGATCGGCATGCTCGCGGAACTCAAGACCATCAACGGCAAGCCGCTCGACCTGACCTTGACCACCAACGCCTCGCTGCTGGCGCGCAAGGCGCAGTCGCTCAAGGACGCCGGCCTGCAGCGCGTGACCGTGTCGCTCGATGCCCTCGACAACGCCACCTTCCAGCGCATGAACGATGTCGATTTCTCGGTCGACGATGTGCTCAAGGGCATAGATATGGCGCACCAAGTGGGACTGGGACCGATCAAGATCAACATGGTGGTCAAGGGCGGCATGAACGACGACCAGATCCTGCCGATGGCGCGCCACTTCAGGAACACGCCGTACATCCTGCGCTTCATCGAATACATGGACGTCGGCGCCTCCAACGGCTGGAAAATGGACGAGGTGATTCCGTCGGCCGAGGTGGTGCGCCGCATCCAGGCCGAGATGGCGCTCGAGCCGGTCGCCGCCAACTATGCCGGCGAAACGGCCTCGCGCTGGCGCTACAGTGACGGCGGCGGCGAAATCGGCCTGATCTCCAGCGTCACGCAAGCGTTCTGCGCGGACTGCTCGCGCGCGCGCCTGTCGACCGAGGGTAAGCTCTACACCTGCCTGTTCGCCACCAGCGGCCACGATCTGCGCGCGCTGCTGCGCGAAGGCCGCAGCGACGCGGAAATCAGCACCGTGCTGGCGCACCTGTGGCGCGCGCGCGGCGACCGCTATTCCGAACGACGCACCAACAATACCGACGGCCTGCCGCGCAGCGCCAACAAGGTCGAAATGTCCTACATCGGAGGCTAGTGTCGTGAAGAGCAAGATCACCGGGTTGATACTCGCGGGCGGACGCGGCACCCGCATGGGCCGCGTCGACAAGGGCTTGCAGCCATTCCGCGGCACGACCATGATCGCCCATGTGCTGCGACGCCTGGCGCCGCAGGTCGACACCGTCGCCATCAACGCCAACCGCAATCTGCCGCAATACCAAGCCGCCGCCGGCGCCGACACCGTTGTCATGCCCGATCGGATGATCGGCTTCGAAGGCCCGTTGGCCGGCCTGCAGGCGGGCCTGCATTACTGCGCCACCGAACTGCTGCTGACGGTACCGTGCGACTCGCCCTTCCTTCCGGCCGACCTGGCCGCGCGCCTGTACGCCGCGCTGGAGGCGCAGGAAGCCGACCTGGCCGTCGCCGTGACCATGGAAACCGACGAACAGGAAGGTGGCGAGCCGTATCGTCAGCCGCATCCCGTATTCAGCCTGCTCAAGGCCAGCCTGCTGCCGCAGCTGGAGACCTACCTGGCCACCGGCGCGCGCCGCGTGGAGGGCTGGCACAAATCGCTGCGCGTGGCCGAAGTCATGTTCGACGACGCCTCCGCTTTCCGCAATATCAATACGCTGGAAGACCTGAAGCGCCACGAGCCCGAGCAGGTGCCAGCCGCCGCGCCACAAGCGGCTGCGGCGACGATGTCTGGCGACCCGGACGCCCTGCCCGTCGACGACGCGCGCCGCCTGATCGCACAGCGCATCACAGCGGTCGCCGCAACCGAAAAAGTGGCCTTGTTCTCCGCGCTGGAACGGGTGCTCGCCGAAGACATCATCTCGCCGATCAACGTCCCGGCCTACGACAACTCGGCGATGGACGGCTACGCGCTGCGCGGAGCCGACTTGCCGCTCGATGCCGGAGCCGGCCCGGTCACGCTGAAGGTCATCGGCGCCGCCTACGCCGGCCGCCCGTTCGACCAGCCGGCGGCGCCCGGCGAATGCGTCCGCATCATGACTGGCGCCGCCATGCCACCCGGTTGCGACAGCGTGCTGCCGCAGGAACTGGCGGCGGCCATCGGCGAATCGGACGTCACCATCGCGCACGGCACAATCCGCGCCGGCGCCAATCGCCGTTTCGCGGGCGAGGATTTGAAAGCCGGCGGTGTCGCGCTGGCGCAGGGAAAAATCCTGCGCCCCGCCGATCTGGGACTGGTGGCATCGCTCGGCATCGCCGAAGTGACGGTGAGGCGCCGCCTGCGCGTGGCGTTCTTCTCCACCGGCGACGAACTACGCTCGCTGGGCGACACGCTCGATACCGGCTGCGTCTACGACAGCAACCGCTACACCCTGTTCGGCATGCTCACGCGCCTCGGCTGCGAGGTGGTCGACCTTGGCATCGTGCGCGACGATCCGGCGGCGTTGCAGGCGGCGCTGCAGGCGGCCTGCCGCGACGCCGACGCCATCATCACCTCGGGCGGCGTGTCCGAGGGCGCGGCCGACTACACGCGCGACATCATGGCGCTGCTCGGCGACGTCGCCTTCTGGAAGCTGGCGATGCGGCCGGGCCGCCCGCTGGCTTTCGGTGAGGTGCGCAACGGCGGCGACGCCGCCTGGCTGTTTGGATTGCCGGGCAATCCAGTGGCGGTGATGGTGTCGTTTTATATGTTCGCGCGGCCGGCGTTGCTGCGCATGATGGGTGTCGGCGAAGCCCAGGCGATGCCGCAGACTGTGCGGGCGCGCGCCACGGAGGCAATCCGCAAGCGCCCCGGCCGCACCGAGTACCAGCGCGGCATCGTCACCACCGGCCCTGGTGGCGAGGCCTTGGTACGTCTCACCGGCGCGCAGGGCTCGGGGATACTGAGCTCGATGACGGAGGCGAATTGCATCGTCGTGCTGCGGCATGAGCAGGCCAGTGTCGCCGTTGGCGACGCGGTCGATATCATCCTGTTCGACGGTTTGATTTAACGCGGCGACTATCCATCCTGCCGCAACCGCAGCAGGGCCTCCGCCGAGTTGGCGAACAACGCCGCGTCCTTCTCGATGCGGCGGAATGCCCGCCCCAGGCTGGCGCGCATGAAGGTGCTGTGCGCGTAGCGCGTGACCTTGCTGTAGTAGCGATCCGAGAGCTTGTCGACCGCCTCCACATATTGATCCATCAAATCCGGCGCGATCGAGAAGTTATCGTAGTTGATCACCGCTGGCACCTTGCGTCCCAACGGCGACAGGCGCTCCGACACCAGCTCGCAAATACGCTCGATGGTGGCCGCGTCGCCGACCTCGAAGCCTTCGAAATTCACGAAGAACAGTTCCTGCCTGTCGTCATACACCAGCCGCTGCTCCAGCGGCTGCGCCAGGAAGTCGACCCGCCAGTTCATCGGCGATGGCCCGAAAATACGCGCGTCCATCAACTTCAGCTCCGCGCTGATCGAAGGCTTGAAATCCATCTGCGCCAAAATGTCGCGCTCCAGATCGACGCCGGGCGCGATCTCGATCAACTCCAGTCCCGACACCCCATCCTCCAGCACCAGTTTGAACACGCAACGCTCGGTGACGAACAAGGCTTCCTGGCCGCGCCGCGCGGCATACTCGCCGCTATAGGTGCGATGCTCGACTTCGTCGATGAATTTACGCGTGCGTCCCTTGTCGGCGGTGAAGGTGCCGACAAATACCACCTTGCGCGCGTTCTGGCTGATGTTGATGAAGCCTCCGGCGCCGGCCAGCTTGCTGCCGAATTTGCTGACGTTCAGATTCCCATGCCGGTCGGCCTGCGCCAGGCCGAGAAAAGCCACATCGAGCCCGCCGCCGTCGTAAAAATCGAACTGGTAAGGCTGGTCGATGACCGCGTCAGCGTTGGTGGCCGCGCCGAAGTTCAAGCCGCCGGCGGGCAGGCCGCCGATCACGCCCGGTTCGGCCGTCAAGGTCACCAGGTCGAGCAGCTTCTCCTCCGCCGCGACATTGGCCACACCCTCCGGCATGCCGATGCCCAGATTGACGACATTGTTCGGCCGCAGCTCCATCAAGGCGCGGCGCGCGATGATCTTGCGCTCCGACAGCGGCATCGGCGCCACCGCCGACAAGGCCGCCCGCAGTTCGCCGGCGAACGCCGGGTTGTAAGGCTCGGCGAAAGTCTGCATGTGATATTCGGGCTTTTCGGCCACCACCACGCAGTCGACCAGGATGCCGGGGATCTTGACCTGGCGCGGATTGAGCGTGCCGCGCTCGGCGATCCGCTCGACCTGCACGATGACGATGCCGCCCGAGTTGTGCGCCGCCATCGCGATCGCCAGCGCCTCCAGCGTCAGCGCCTCGCGCTCCATGGTGACGTTGCCGTTGGCGTCCGCCGTCGTGCCCCGGATGATCCCCACGTGCACCGGCTGCGCCTTGTAGAACAGGTACTCGTTGCCGCCCATGGTCGCCACCTCCACCAGCTCCTCGGTGGTGCGGTCGTTGATCTTGCCGCCGCCGTGGCGCGGATCGACAAACGTCCCCAGGCCGACGTGCGTCAGCAAACCGGGTTTGCCGGCTGCGGTGTCGCGAAATAGCTGGCTGATGACGCCTTGCGGCAGGTTGTACGCTTCGATCTTGCCGTCGATGGCCAGCTGCTGCAGCTTGGGCACCAGGCTCCAGTGACCGCCGACGACCCGTTTGAGCATGCCCTCGTGCGCCAGGTGATTGAGGCCGCGATCCTTGCCGTCGCCCTGCCCTGCCGCGTAGACCAGGGTCAGGTCGCGCGGATGGCCGCCGCCGTCGGACGACGGCGCGAGGAAGCGCCGCTCCAGCGCCACCGCGATATTCTCGGCGAATCCGACGCCGACAAAGCCGCCGGTGGCGATGGTGTCGCCGTCGCGTATCAGCCCGACCGCGTCGGCCGCGCTGACGATCTTGTCGCGTTGGACGGCCGGCATGCCGACGGTGGAAAAATCAAGGCTGCGTCCTGGCATGATCGGCTCCGTTATTTAGTCCGTTTCAAGATCGGTTTTATCGACTTCAGGCCCCAGCAGCAGCTGCGCCGCCTCGCTCGGCAGCGCCTCCACCGTCTTGAGCTTGCGCGCCATTTGCCGGCTGCGGGTTTCGGCCGATTCGATGTTCTTGGCGGCGCGCTCGAGGGTCAGCTTGGTCGCCGCCAGCACGTCGCCGAACTTGGCGAACTCCGTCTTCACCGCGCCCAGCACCTGCCACACTTCCGACGAGCGCTTCTCCAGCGCCAGGGTGCGGAAGCCCATCTGCAGGCTGTTGAGCAGCGCCGACAAGGTCGACGGCCCGGCGATGCTGATGCGGTGTAGCCGCTGCAGTTCATCGGCCAGGCCGGGACGGCGCATCACTTCCGCGTACAGGCCCTCGGTCGGCAGGAACAGGATGGCGAAATCCGTGGTGTGCGGCGGCGACACGTATTTTTCCGAAATCGTTTTGGCCTCGCCGCGCACCGCCCGTTCCAGCTCGCGCCCGGCCAACGCCACGCCCTCGGCGTCGGCGCGGTCGGCGGCGTCCAGCAGCCTTTCGTATTGCTCCTTGGGGAACTTGGCGTCGATCGGCATCCACACCGGCGCCCCACCCTCGATTTGCCCCGGCAGCTTGAGCGCGAATTCAACGCGCGCGCCGCTGCCAGCGATGGTTTCGACGTTCTTGCCGTACTGCTCCGGCGTCAGCACCTGCTCGAGCAGCATCTCCAGCTGCACCTCGCCCCAGGTGCCGCGCGTTTTAACGTTGGTCAGCACCCGCTTCAAATCGCCGACGCCCAGCGCCAGCTGCTGCATCTCGCCCAAGCCCTGGTGAACGCGCTCGAGCCGCTCGGACACCTGCTGGAACGAGGCGGTCAGCCGCGTCTCGAGGGTCGCGTGCAGCTTCTCGTCGACGGTTTTGCGCATCTCTTCGAGCCGGGCGCCGTTGTCGGCCTGCAGATCCTTGATCTTGGCCTCCAGGGTCGCGCGCACCTCCTGCATGCGCGCCGCGTTCGACTCGGTCAGCCGGGCCAGCGCCTGGTTCATGCTGTCGGCGAACTGCTTCAGGCCCCGGCTCTGTTCTTCGCGCCCGACCAGCCCCTGCGCCTGCAACTGGCGGCGCATGTCCTCGAACTGCTGCACGCTGGCCGCGTGCGTGGTTTGGGCGGTGGTTTGCAGCTGCATGCGCACTTCGCGCTCGACCCGCTCGATGCGCTCGGCGAGGCCGCCGTCGGCCTGGGCGCCACCGGCGCGCGCGCGCAGCAGCGCGACCAGCTGAAGCACCAGCACCAGCGCCAGCGCCGCCAGCAGGACAATAAATTCGGTGTGGGTCATGGCGTCAATCCGGCTTGTTGCGCATCCAGTCGGCGGTCTGGTAGAACGACTCCATCAGCCGCACCCTGAGCGCCTCGTCGATGCCGACATCCTCCATCGCCCACGCCATCGCGCGCAGCCACTGGTCGCGCTCCTGCGTGCCGATGGCGAACGGCATGTGCCGCATCCGCAGGCGCGGATGGCCGTGCGCTGCGATGTACAGGTCCGGCCCGCCCATCCAGCCGCTGAGAAACATGAACAGCCGCTCGCGCGCGTTGTCCAGCGTGGGCGGATGGGCGGCGCGCAGCAGCGCGAACTCGGGCTCGAGTTCCATCAGGTCGTAAAAACGGTCGACCATCTCGCGCACGCGCGATTCGCCGCCGATCACTTCATACAGGGTTTGTGG
Organism: Duganella sp. AC917; assembly: GCF_979258245.1. Taxonomy (NCBI): domain Bacteria; kingdom Pseudomonadati; phylum Pseudomonadota; class Betaproteobacteria; order Burkholderiales; family Oxalobacteraceae; genus Duganella; species Duganella sp. AC917. The sequence continues at coordinate 6,681,364 of NZ_OZ409848.1, read as the reverse complement.
TTCAGTCATAGCCGCCATGATAGCGCACCATAGCGCACGTTGCCGCACCGCGCCGCCCCATGCGCGCGCTCACACCAGCGCCAGCCGGTTCAAGCGCCGCGTCGACGACCAGCTCTCCAGATCGACGCGCGAGCGGATGTCCTCGCACGCCTGGACGATGCGCGCCAGTTGCGTATCGTCCAGGCCCGAGTTGAGCGTGAGCCGCACCAGCGAGCGGTTTTTGGCCGTGGCCGGCGCGCAAAACATGGCGCCGTAGATGCCGTGCGACTCCAGCAGCTTGCGCAGCGCCAGCGTCTTCGGCTCCGGTCCCGGTTCCAGCGCGATGATCTGTTCGCTGCCCTCGCCGACGTTATAGCCTAGCGCACCCAACTCCTCGCGCAACGCCAGCGAATGTGCGCGCAGCGCGGCGCGGCGGTCGTCGGCGGCCGCGACAAAATCGATGGCGGCGTCGAACCACGCCAGTTCGTGACCCAGCAGGCAGGAGCTGAAAATGGCCGGCCGCGATTCCGACAGGAAGTAACCTTTGAATTTGCTGGAACAGGTGATGAAGCCGGCGCGCCCGGCAAACGCCTTGGCCAGCGACGCGGTGCGGAAATGGACGCGCTCGCCAAGCCCCTGCGCCGCCACCAGCCCGGCGCCGCGCGGCCCGTGCGTGCCCAACGAATGCGATTCGTCGACGATCAGCAGGCAGCCGTGCTCTTCCGCGATCTCCACCAGCGCGCGCAGCGGTGCCAGGCTACCGTTGGTGCTATACAGCGCGTCGACGGCGATCAGCCCGCGTCCATGGCGCGCCAGCTGCTTGCGCAGATGCTCCATATCATTGTGCAAAAAGGACACCGGCGTCGCCGCAGCCGACTGCACGCCCTCCCATAACGACGCGTGGGCTTGCATGTCCAGATACACCGGGATGCCGGGCGCGGCCAGCGTCTGCACCAGGCCGACATTGGCGGCCCAGCCCGATTGCGCCAAAATGCCGTCCTGCGCCCCCATCAGCGCGGCGAACTTGCGCTCGAGGCGATGCTGGGCGCTGCCCTCCTGTAAATACACGGCCGACATCAGCATTTGCCCATGGCTGTCGCGCAGCGCGGCGATCTGCGCGCCCACCAGCGCCGGCTCCCCGCCCAGGCACAGGTAGTCGTTGCCGGCTAAAAACACAGCGCCGCGCGGCGTCGGCTGCCACGCATGCGGATGCTCGCCTGCCAGCAGCCGGGCGATACGGGTCACGTAGTGCTCGTCCATGCGGGCGTTTACATAATCGGGCATCACCTGCTCGGCGGACAAGGTGAAGGCGCGCGCGGCGGACAGGGCGGAAGCGGCCAGGCCGCGCGGGAGGTTGCCAGCAATAGCGTTTGACATCTTGTTATCTCCTTAAAAGTTGAAAGGTTGCTATTTTGTGAATCTCATGTCGCACCTTGCAGCAAATAAAGAGCGAGAGATTGATACAAATCAACTTTGGATTTGATATGGCTGAGGACGCTTGGGTTTCAGGCGATGATGCAAGCTTGATATACGTCACATCGACCATGAAGCATCCCCTGCAAGCACGCTGGAAACGTTGGCAACACGGAGTGGTCCAGTCGCTGCTGCTGTATCATGGCCGTGAGGACCATGCGACCGTGCGCGTGCTGCTGCTCGCTTGCATCGGCACGGTCGGCATGCCGCTGTACTACGTGATCTGGCAGCACTTTTTTCCCCAGGAATACGAAAGCCTGCCGCTGCGCATGCTCGGTATCCTGCTGTGCGCGCTCGGGCTGTTCGCGCGCCAGTTCACGCGCCGCATGCTCGAGCTGTACCTGCTGGTCGCGCTCAGCTACATCTTTCCCTTTTTCTTCACCTTCATGTTCGTGATGAACCATGCTTCGGGCGTGTGGGCGGAGTCGTTGTTGATCGGTCTGGTCGTGCTGTTCCACTTCGACACCAACCTGGCGTTGCGGGCTTATCTGATCGGCACCGCGCTGGCGTGCGCCGCCGCCGTCGCGCTCGGCGAAACCGCCATCCTGCTGAGCAAGCCGGTGCTGCAGCAATTGCCGGTGCACTGGTTCACCATCGCCGTACTGTCGGCGGCCAAGATCAGCCGCAATGTGCTGGCGCAGGAAAAGCTGGCCGGACTCGGCGCCGGGCTGGCCACCGTGGCCCACGAGCTGCGCACGCCGCTGACCAGCGTCGACGCCAACGTGCGTGGCCTACTGAGGTTGTTCTCGGACATCAACGGCCGGGTGGCCGAGGACCGGCTCGGCACGATCGACGCGCTGGCCCGCATCCAGTTCGAGGTGCGGCACATGAACCACATGATCGACCTGTTCCTGCTCAGCGCCACGGCGGTGCGGCAGAACCTGCGGCCGGTCGAGACGGTATCGATGGATACCGTGGTCGAGGCCGTGCTCAAGCGCTACCCGTTTTCCAGCACCGGCCAGCAAAAGATGGTCACGCTGGAGCTGCGCCACAACTTCCGTTTCGCCGGCCAGGCCGAGCTGTCGGTGGTGATCCTGCTCAATTTGCTGCGCAACGCGCTCAAGGCGGTGCAGCGCGCCGGCAAGGGCCGCGTGCGCATCGTCGTCGACGGCGCCCACGAGCCGCCCCGCCTGCTGTTCATCGACACCGGCTGCGGCATTCCGGCGCCGCAAATGGCGCTGATCTTTCGCCGCTTCTACTCCTACCCGCCGCACAACGGCGCCGGCATCGGCCTGGCGCTGTGCCAGGAAATCATGGAAGCGTGGAACGCCAACATACGCTGCGTGTCGCGCGAGAGCGCGTACGCCATCTTCGTGCTGGAGTTTCCCCAGCAGTTGTCCTCTTCAAGGTGAATCAATGCATCTGCCCGTCTACTCCCATCCGACGCTGACCGTGCTGGTCGACGACAGCGACTCCTTTCTCAAAAGCCTGTCGTTCCAGCTTGATCCCATGCTGGCGAGCAAAACCTTCCACGACACCTCGGCCGCGCTGCAATGGCTGCGCCAAAGCGAGGCGGACGATGGCGTGCTGCTACAAGTGAACTTCGACATGCAAAACCTGACCGGCGACCAGTGCACCATCGCGCTCGACCTGGAGCGCATCTACCGCATCGGCGAGCAGCGCCGGCGCTTCTCGACGCCGTCGGTGCTGGTGATCGATTACTCGATGCCGCAACTGAACGGTCTGGAATTTTGCGAGGCGGTCAGCCAGCTGCCGTGCAAGAAGATCTTGTTCACCGGCACGGCCGACGAAAAAATCGCCGTCAACGCCTTCAACCGCGGCCTGATCGACCGCTACATCAAGAAGAGCGACGACCACGCGCTCGACATCCTGGAAGTGGAGATCGCCGCGCTGCAGCGCAGCTATTTCGACGACAAGTCGGAAACCTTGCGCGAGCTGGTGCTGCTGCACAATTACCACTTTCTCGGCGATCCGGTGCTGGCCGGCCTGGTGCAGCATCTGATGGCGTCGATGGGATTTATCGAGCACTACATTTTCCCGAATCCGACCGGCATCCTGTTCCTCGACAAGCACGGCAAGGCCAAGCTGATGATGATCGAGACCGAGCAAGGCATGTACGCGCAGTATGAAATCGCGCGCGACAGCGACGCGCCGCCGTCGCTGCTGGACGCACTGCTGGCGCGACGGGTGTTGCCGTTCTTTTCGGACGCGCAGGGGGATGGCATGTACTCGCGCCAGGTCGGCGACAGCTGGCATCGCTACTGTGCGGCGCCGCAGGTGTGCCAGGGGCGCGAGACGTATTATTGGGCCTTGTTCGACCTGCCGGCGCATTATTTCGACCAGCAGCCGTATGCGCATGCGCAGTTTTTGAAGGAACACGCGGCGCTGGAAAGCCTCGCCGCGTAGGGCGCTGTTACGCCTCGCGCAAGGTCTGCAGCGGCGGCTGACGCAACACGTTGCGCAAGCCCAGCCAGCCACCGGCAATCGCGCACACTGCGCCGGCCACCAAGCCAACCATCCATACCGACGGACTGAACGCCCACGCGAACTTGAACTGATACGTCGCCAGGGCCCAGCCCATGGCCGCCGCGCCGGTCGCCGCCAGCACACCCGACAGCGCGCCGACCAGCGAGAACTCGATCAACTGCGCCTGCGACAATTGCTTGCGCGTCGCCCCCAGCGCCCGCAACAAACCGGACTCGCGGGTGCGCTCGTCCTGCGAGCCCATCAGCGCCGCGTACAGCACCAGCAAGCCGGACGCCAAGGTGAAGATGAACAGGAACTCGATCGCCGTTACCACCTGGTCCAACACCGACTGCACCTGGCGCAGCAAGCCGCCGACATCGACAATGGTCAGGTTCGGGAAATCGCGCGTCAACGCGTTCATCACCGCGCCCTGCTGCGGCGGCAGGTGGAAGGCGGTGATCCAGCTCTGCGCCACTTCCTTCATCGCCGCCGGATTAATGATGACAAAGAAATTGACCCGCATCGAGCCCCACTCCAGCTTGCGCAGGCTGGTGATGGTCACGTCCACCGGCGCGCCGGCTATGTCGAAGCGCAACTTGTCGCCCAGCTTCCAGCGCAAGGTCTTAGCGATGCCCTCCTCCACCGAGGCCTCGGCCGAGCCTGGCGTGTCGGCAAACCATTTGCCGGCGCTGATCTTGTTCTCTGCCTGCATCTGCGCCATCGTCGACAGGTTGAACTCGCGGTCGGCCAGGCCGCGCGCGCGGTCCTCGGTGTAGGTCTCGGCCGTGACCGGCTGGCCGTTCACCGCCGTCAGGCGGCCGCGTATCATCGGATATTGCGGCGCATAGCTGACGCCGGCCGCCTCCAGCCGTTTGGCGACCTGTTCGCGCTGTTCCGGCTGGATATTGATAATAAAACGATTCGGCGCGTCCGGCGGCGTGGCGTTGCGCCAAGCCGACATCAAATCCTCGCGCACCACGGTCAGCACCAAGAGCGCCATCATGCCCAGCGCCAGCGACACCACCTGAACAATGGTCGCGCCCGGACGCCGTTGCAGCGAGGTGATGGCGAAGCGCCAGCTTTGATGGTCGATGGCGCCGCGCAATGGCTTGAGCGCCTTCAGACCCAGCCAGGCGACCAGCCCGAACACGACAAACGCACCCAGGAAGCCGGCCGCCGTGTAGGCCGCCAGTTGGGCATCGCCAGCCTGCCACAGCAACAGCAAGCCGAAGCCGCCCATGCCGAGTCCGTAAGTGGCCAGCGCGGCGACCTGCGGCGCGTCCTGCTCGCGGCGGATCACGCGGTTGTGCGGCACCTTGCGCAATTGCAGGATCGGCGGCAGCGCGAACGCGGCCAGCAGCAGCATGCCGATGGCCAGGCCCTGCAGCGCCGGATAGATCGTCGGCCCCGGCAGGTCGGCCGACACCAGCTTGCCCAGCACTTCCAGCAGCACGTAGTGCGCGCCGAACCCGACCAGCACGCCGATGGCGCTGCCGGCCAGGCCGACCATCAGGAATTCATACAGATACATGCCGGTGACCTGGTTTTGCGTCAGGCCCAGGCAGCGCAGCATGGCGCAGGCGTCCAGATGGCGCTGCATGAAGCGGCGCGCGGCCATCGCCACCGCCACCGCCGCCAGCATCGCCGACAGCAAGCCCACCAGCGACAGGAAACGGTCGGCGCGGTCCAGCGTGTTGCGCATTTCCGGACGACCGTTTTCCAGCGACTCGACCCGCACACCTTTGATGTTGCCGGCCTTGATCTTGTCATCCAACCATTTCTGCAAGGAAGCGGCCTCGGCGGCACCGTTCTTCAGCGCCGTTGGCGCGGCCACCAGCAAGCGGTACGTCACGCGCGAGCCGGGCTGGATCAGGTCGGTGGCCTGCAGATCCTGCAACGCCAGCATGACGCGCGGCGCGAAGGCCAGGAAGTTGGCGCCGCGATCGGGCTCCGACGCGATCAGCTGGGCGATCTTGAAGTGCTTGTCGCCAAGCTTGAGCTGGTCGCCAACCTTGGCGTTCAGGCTGCCCAGCAAGCCGGCGTCGATCCATACCGTGCCGGGCGCGGGGATATCGGCAGCCGGAGTGCCGTAGCTTTGATCGGCCTGGGCCGGATCGGTGGTCAGTTTCAGCTTGCCGCGCAGCGGATAGCCGAGGCCGACCGCCTTGAGCGAGGCCAGCATCGAGGTCGACTGTTCGCCCTCGCCGGCCTGCGCCATGCTGGGGAAGACCACGGTGTCGGTCACCACCAGGCCGCGACGCAGCGCCTCGGCCCGCCACGCCGGATCGACCGGGTTGTCGGCGCTGACGACGACGTCGGCGCCAAGCAGCTGGTGCGCATCCCGGTCGAGGCCGCTACGCAGGCGGTCGACAAAGAAACCGGTGGCCGACAACGCGGCCACGGCCACCGTCAGCGCGATCAGCAGGAAGCGCAACTGGCCGGCGCGCCAGTCGCGCGCCGTCATTTTTAGGGCAAGCTTGAACATTGGGGTGACCTTGGTGTCTATCTAATAGCGCTTAAACGGCGGCAGCGGCGAAGTACGCATCGACCTCGTCGAGGAACTGCTGTTTTTGCGCCGGCGGCAGGAAGGCGGCCGCAAAACCGTTGCGCGCCAGCCGGTGCGCGTGCGACAGGCCCAGCGGCAAGGCTTCGAAGGTGGCGATGAAGTTGTCGTTCATGTAGCCGCCGAAATAGGCCGGGTCGTCCGAGTTGACGGTGGCCACGATGCCGGCGTCGAGCAGTTCGAGCAGGTTGTGCTCGCCCATGTGCTGGAACACGCACAGCTTAACGTTCGACAACGGACACACCGTCAGCGCGATCTGCTCGCGCGCCAGGCGCTCGGTCAGCGCGGCGTCGTCCAGGCAGCGCACGCCGTGGTCGATGCGTTCGACCTTGAGCACGTCGAGCGCCGTTTCGATATACGCCGGCGGTCCTTCCTCGCCGGCATGGGCGACCAGGTGGAAGCCGAGTTCCTTGCAGCGCGCGAACACGCGGGCGAATTTCTCGGGCGGATTGCCGAGCTCGGATGAGTCGAGGCCGATGCCCAGGTATTTATCGCGGTAAGGCAACGCTTCCTCCAGGGTGGCAAAGGCGTCCTCCTCGGACAGGTGGCGTAGGAAACTCAGGATCAAGGTGGCGCTGACCGGGCTGTCCTGGCAGGCGCGGTGGATGCCGTCGATGACGGTCTTGATTGGCACGCCGCGCGCGGTGTGCGTCTGCGGATCGAAGAAGATCTCGGTGTGGCGCACGTTGTCGGCCTCTGCACGCTTGAGGTAGGCGGCCGTCATGTCGTAGAAATCCTGCTCTTGCAGCAGCACGCTGGCGCCCGCGTAGTAAATATCGAGGAACGATTGCAAGTCGGTGAAGGCGTAGGCCGCGCGCAGATCCTCGACCGAAGCGTAGGGCAAGCTGACGTTGTTGCGCCGGGCCAGCGCGAAGATCAGCTCCGGCTCCAGCGAGCCCTCGATGTGGATGTGCAGTTCGGCTTTGGGCATGCCTTCGAGGATGGCGCGCAATTGTGGATTCAACATGTTCTTTGTCCTGATACGGTGACGATACGGATGACGATACCGGCCATCTTATCTTATCCCGGCGCGGGGCTCACGGCGGCCTTCAACGCGACGTCGAGCGCGGTGCGACAAGGGGCGCGGACTTGCGGCAAACTTTATCTATTTGAGGCGCGATCAGCACGGCGCGCATAGGCATGATACTGTGGCATTAGTGTGGTAAAAACGTGCTAAAAAAATGCCACAAAATCCACGGAAATTCTCGGAGATGACGCAATAATATTCTTTAAAATCAGTATGTTACGAAAGAGTATTAACGATATTACGACATATCTTTTGACTTCCTGCACCAATAGAGCAATAATAAATTTCATAGACGTAAGAAGCATTACGACGAACACATAAAAGCCGTCCACCGGCATGCTGCCAGCGGCAATAAAGCCAGCTCAAAGGCACGGGCAATCCGTGTCATCAAAGGAAGCTGGAGACAAGAAAAATAAGATAGAAGGGAACACACATATTAGGGCCAGGGCAGCCGCAACTGCCGGTGACCCGTGACTAGTAGGCTTACATTAAAGGACACCCAAATGACCATTTTTGACAACTACGCAGCACGGTACGAACGGACCAAGGAGGAAGAGATGTCCATGAAGGAATATCTCGAACTCTGCAAAAAAGATCGACTTACCTACGCGAGCGCCCCCGAGCGCATGTTGGCCGCCATTGGCGAACCAACCCTTGTCGACACCCGCAACGATACCCGGCTGTCCCGCATCTTTGCCAACAAGGTCATCAAGATCTATCCCGCGTTCCGCGAGTTCTACGGCACCGAGGAAGTGATCGAGCAAGTGGTCTCCTACTTCCGCCATGCCGCGCAAGGGCTGGAGGAACGCAAGCAGATCCTGTATCTGCTGGGACCGGTTGGCGGCGGCAAATCGTCGATCGCCGAAAAGCTCAAGTCGCTGATGGAACATGTGCCGTTCTATTGCCTCAAAGGCTCGCCGGTCAACGAATCGCCGCTGGGCCTGTTCAACGAGCAGGAAGACGGCGCCATCCTCGAAGAAGACTTCGGCATCCCGCGCCGCTACCTGCGCAACATTCCCAGCCCGTGGGCCGTCAAGCGCCTGCACGAATTCAACGGCGACATCAACCAGTTCCGCGTGGTCAAGCGCTACCCTTCCGTGCTGAAACAGGTGGCCATTTCCAAGACCGAACCGGGCGACGAAAACAACCAGGACATCTCTTCGCTGGTCGGCAAGGTCGACATCCGCAAGCTCGAGGATTATTCGCAGGATGATCCGGACGCCTACAGCTACTCCGGCGGCCTGTGCCTGGCCAACCAGGGCTTGATGGAATTCGTCGAGATGTTCAAGGCGCCCATCAAAGTCTTGCATCCATTATTGACGGCCACGCAGGAAGGCAACTACAAGGGCACCGAGGGCTTCGGCGCGATCCCGTTCGACGGCATCATCCTGGCCCACTCGAACGAGTCGGAATGGAAAACCTTCCGCAACAACCGCAACAACGAAGCGTTCCTTGACCGTATCTACATCGTCAAAGTGCCGTACTGCCTGCGCGTGACCGACGAGATCAAGATCTACGACAAGCTGGTGGCCAACTCGTCGCTGTACCAGGCGCCGTGCGCGCCCGGCACCCTGAAGATGATGGCGCAGTTCGCGATCCTGTCGCGCCTGAAGGACCCGGAGAACTCCAGTATCTTCAGCAAGATGCTGGTCTACGATGGCGAAAACCTCAAGGACACCGATCCGAAGGCCAAGTCCATGCACGAGTACGTCGATTACGCCGGCGTCGACGAGGGCATGAACGGGCTGTCGACGCGCTTCGCGTTCAAGATCCTGTCCAAGGTCTTCAACTTCGACAACACCGAAGTGGCGGCCAATCCGGTCCACCTCTTATATGTGCTGGAGCAGCAGGTCGAGCGCGAGCAGTTCCCGCCCGAGACCGAGCAGAAATACTTCTCGTACATTAAAGAGCACCTGGCGCAGAAATATGTCGAGTTCATCGGCAAGGAAATCCAGACCGCGTACCTGGAAAGCTATTCCGAATACGGCCAGAACATCTTCGACCGCTACGTCACGTTCGCCGACTTCTGGATCCAGGACCAGGAATACCGCGATCCGGACACCGGCGAGAGCTTCGACCGCGAGTCGCTGAACAACGAACTGGAGAAGATCGAGAAACCGGCCGGCATTTCCAACCCCAAGGATTTCCGCAACGAGATCGTCAACTTCGGCCTGCGGGCGCGCGCCAATAATGGCGGCAAGAATCCCGCTTGGACCAGTTATGAGAAATTCCGCACGGTGATCGAGAAGAAGATGTTCTCCAATACGGAGGAACTGCTGCCGGTGATCTCCTTTAACGCCAAGGCCAGCGCCGAGGATGCCAACAAGCACGCCGACTTTGTCGCGCGCATGGTGGAAAAAGGCTACACGGCCAAACAGGTCCGCTTGCTGTGCGAATGGTATTTGCGCGTGAGGAAGTCGTCCTAAGCAGTATTCCGGCAATCTCGCGCGGCCCTACCGCGCGGCCGCCCGCGCCCCGGTCCGCCGAGCGCGGCGGCCGGCGCGGCGCCGACCCATAGCAGCAGGAGGCATCTTTTGACTTACCTCATCGATCGACGTTTGCAGGGCAAGAACAAATCCGCGGTCAACCGCGAACGATTCTTGCGGCGCTACAAGTCGCAGATCAAGGACGCGGTGGGACGGGCCATCAAGGGCCGCTCCATCACCGACATTGAAAACGGCGAAAAGGTTTCGATCCCCGTCAAGGACGTGGGCGAGCCTTCGTTCGGACACGCCCATGGCGGCGTGTGGGAAACCATCAACCCCGGCAACCAGGAATACCAGAAAGGCGACCTGATTAATCGCCCCAAGGGCGGTGGCGGCGGCGGCCGCGGCAAGGCAGGCAATAGCGACCAGATGACCGAGGATGACTTCATCTTCGAACTGTCCCGCGAAGAATTCATGAACTATTTCTTCGAGGACCTGGAACTGCCGCACATGGTCAAGACGCAGCTGACCGCGACGACCGAATTCAAGAACCAGCGCGCCGGCTACAACATGTCCGGCACGCCGTCCAACATCCACGTGCTGCGCTCGCTGCGCGGCGCGCTGGGCCGGCGCATCGCCGTCGGCGGCAACTCGCGCAAGCGGCTCGAGGAAGCCGAGGCCGAGCTGGAACAACTGCTGCTCGACGGCGAACCGCTCGACGCCCCGCACGTGGTGGAGCTGAAGAAACTGATCCACCACCTGCACACGCGGCTGCTGGCGATACCCTTCATCGATCCGTTCGACCTGCGCTACAGCAACCGCATCAAGGTGCCCAAGCCGATGACGCAGGCGGTGATGTTCTGCATCATGGACGTCTCCGGCTCGATGGACGAGACCCGCAAGGACACGGCCAAGCGCTTCTTCATCTTGCTGTACCTGTTCCTCAAGCGCGCCTACGACAAGATCGACGTGGTCTTCATCCGCCACCACACGGCCGCGGCCGAGGTGGACGAGGAGGAATTCTTCCACTCGCGCGAGTCCGGCGGCACGGTGGTGTCGTCGGCGCTGCACCTGCTCGACAAGATCATCGAGGAACGCTACGGCGCCGGCGCCTGGAACAGTTACGTGGCGCAAGCGTCGGACGGCGACAACTGGGACAACGACTCGGTGCTGTGCCGCCAGATGCTGATCAACACCATCATGCCCAAGGTGCAGTACTACACCTATGTCGAGATCACCGACGGCCCGCCGCAAAACCTGTGGGAGCAGTATTCGCAGATCCCGGACCACCACGCCAACTTCGCCATGCAGAAAATAGTCACGCCGGCCGATATCTATCCGGTGTTCCGCGAACTGTTCAAGAAACAGCCGAAATAAGGCGGCCGCGCCGGCCGCCCACCTAGCGAGCGCCCCATGAACGACATGACGCACCAGCCTTCCCCCAAGCCGCGCCATCCGCGCGCCCTGCCCGAGCAGTCCGAGTGGACGTTCGAACTGATCGAGCAGGCCCACCAGGAAATCCGCCGCGTGGCCGAGAACTTCGGCCTCGACACCTACGCTAACCAGCTGGAAATCATCACCGCCGAGCAGATGATGGACGCCTACACGTCGGTCGGCATGCCGGTGTCGTACAACCATTGGTCGTTCGGCAAGCATTTCCTGTCGACCGAAAAGGGTTACAAGCGCGGCCAGATGGGCCTGGCCTACGAGATCGTCATCAACTCCGATCCGTGCATCGCCTATTTAATGGAGGAAAACAGCCTGACCATGCAGGCGCTGGTGATCGCGCACGCGGCCTACGGCCACAACTCCTTCTTCAAGGGCAATTACCTGTTCCGCACCTGGACCGACGCCGAGGCCATCGTCGACTACATGGTGTTCGCCAAGAACTACATCGCCGAATGCGAGCAGCGCCACGGCATCGACGCGGTCGAAACCCTGCTCGACTCCTGCCACGCGATCCAGAACTACGGCGTCGACCGCTACAAGCGGCCGGCCAAGCTGTCGATGATGGAGGAACGCGCGCGCCAGAAGGAGCGCGAGGCCTACGTGCAATCGCAGATCAACGACCTGTGGCGCACCCTGCCGCGCCGCGAAGAGGAGGAAGCGGAGAAAGCAGCGCCGCGCTTCCCGCCCGAGCCGGAGGAAAACCTGCTGTACTTCATCGAGAAGTACGCGCCGCTGCTGGAGCCCTGGCAGCGCGAGATGGTGCGCATCGTGCGCAAGATCAGCCAGTACTTCTATCCGCAGCGCCAAACCCAGGTGATGAACGAGGGCTGGGCCACGTTCTGGCACTACACCATCCTCAACCAGTTGTACGACGAGGGCGTGGTGGCCGACGGCTTCATGATGGAGTTCCTCAAGAGCCATACCAACGTGGTCTACCAGCCGCCCGTCAACAGCCCCTACTACAGCGGCATCAACCCGTACGCGCTGGGCTTCGCGATGATGACCGACATTCGCCGCATCTGCGAGAACCCGACCGCCGAGGACCGCGAATGGTTCCCCGACATCGCCGGCAGCGACTGGCGCAAGACCTTGGACTTCGCCATGCGCAACTTCAAGGACGAGAGCTTCATCGCCCAGTATTTGTCGCCCAAGCTGATCCGCGAGTTCCACTTCTTTGCCGTGCTGGACGACGACAACAACGAGAAGCTGGCCATCTCCGCCATCCATGACGACCTCGGCTATCGTTACGTGCGCCAGCAGCTTGCAGAACAATATAATCTTGGCAATCGGGAACCCAACATCCAGGTCTGGTCGGTCAACACCCGCGACGACCGGGCACTGACCTTGCGCCACACGCAGTTCCAGCGCCGTCCGCTCAACCAGCAGGCCGGCGAAGTACTCAAGCATGTGGCGCGCCTGTGGGGCTTCGATGTCCATCTGGACACCGTGGCGCCGAACGGCGAAGTGGTCAGCACGATGGAGGTCAAACGGGAGAAACGTGCCCGGGGAAGTTGACCGACATATATATAGTACTGTCGCGAGCGCCGTGCGATGTCAGGCACGGCTCTTGCAAGGTATGAATCGGGGTCAGGGGCGGTGCTCTGGCCCCGGTTTTTTTTGGGGAATGCATGACGTGATCGGGATGTCAACAGGTTTTTGAATGTTTCCACTAATTACCTCCCGCAATAATTTCGTGCATGAAACTTTCCCGGCCAAATTATCAACTGTTGGTAGTAAAATTACCTTGATAATATTCCGTGAATGGCCTTAAGGGAAAACTAAGTAACGTGATAGTGACCTGTGCCCCATTTATGCGCCGCGCACGCTTGCCCGGTGAACCATTCTGGTGCAAAGTGAGCGCTACCACATAGGAAAACCCTATGAAATTTAACCGGTTTTAGGGATGAAAATTCTATGTAAAATCAAGAATTCGTATGTATAATTCGCCGACGTCCCGGATGCGGCTGTTGTTTTATGTCGCCATTTTGGGGTTTAGTAGCAACAAAAAGAGTTGGTATTGGAGAAAGCAGGCATGAATTTCACGCACAACGAGAAAAGCACCGGGAAGAACTTTACAGGCATTACCATTGTCGTTTTGTTGCACGTCCTGGTTGCTTATGGAATCATAACGGGCCTGGGAACCCGCCTGGTGGCAAAGATGGTCGCCCCAGTGGAGACAAAGATCATCGAGGAAGTAGCGCCTCCTCCACCAAAAGAACTCCCACCACCGCCACCTCCGCCAGAGATGAAGGCTCCCCCGCCACCATTCATCCCGCCAGTCGAGGTGAACGTGCAGCAGCCGCCGCCGCAGCAGAACGTGATCGCTAACGCGACCAACGTGAAGCCGCCGTCGAACGACCTGCAAAAAGCGCCGCCAGCACCACCGGCGCCGCCAGCACCAGGCCCAGCGAAGGCGGTCAGCGTCGCCGCTGTCGCCGACTTCAGCACTTGCGCCAAGCCGGAATGGCCGAAGTCGTCGCTGCGTAACGAGGAAACAGGTACGGTGACGTTATCGTTCCTGATTGCCGCCGACGGCCGCGTTGCCGACTCCAAAGTCGTCAAATCGAGTGGTTTTAGGGATCTGGACAAGGCAGCGGTTAGCGGCATCAGCAAGTGCCGTTTCAAACCGGGTCTGACCGACGGGAAACCGACGGAAGCGTGGATGCAGATGCAATACGTCTGGACGCTGGAGTAAAAACCGAGACAGCTGTTACGTCTCACTTAGTAAGTTTCGTTGTCATACATTCAGCGATCTGATTATTTTATCAATTTGGAGGAAGCATGTTTAAGAATACCCGTTTGTCCGCTGTACTGGCCGCTGTGCTGTTTTCCGTGACCGCAGCCACCGCCCTGGTAAGCGCTCCAGCTTTCGCTGATGCGCCAGCCTCGGCAGCTTCGGCTCCAGCAGCCGCTCCAGCGGATGCGGCAGCAGCACCAGCACCGGCAGCCGACGCAGCTGCTGCTCCAGCAGCCGACGCAGCAGCACCAGCGGCCGCTCCAGCAGCCGCCGGCGGCCATGAGGAAGTGGAGAATCCATACGGCTTCAAGGCAGTGTGGGATGCAGGTTTCGTTTCGCGCGGCACCCTGATCATTCTGTCGATCATGTCGATGGGTTCGTGGTACATCATCATCACCAAGCTGATCGACCAGGCTAAAATCTTCAAGCAGTCGAAAGAAACCTCGGCCAAGTTCTGGAAAGCATCGTCGATTGCTGCTGGTTCGGCTGCCCTGAAAGAAGGCTCGCCATTCCGCTTCATCGCCGAGACCGGCACCAAGGCAACCGTGCACCACGACGGCGCCCTGCTGGAACAAATCGATCTGTCGACCTGGGTGACGATGTCGATCCAGCGCGCTGTCGATAAAGTTCAGTCGCGTCTGCAAGATGGCCTGTCGTTCCTGGCAACCGTCGGTTCGACCTCGCCGTTTATCGGTCTGTTCGGTACCGTTTGGGGTATTTACAATGCACTGATCGCCATCGGCATGTCCGGTAACGCATCGATCGACAAGGTTGCAGGTCCGGTCGGTGAAGCGCTGATCATGACCGCCTTCGGTCTGTTCGTCGCCGTTCCAGCCGTTCTGGGTTACAACTGGCTGGTGCGTCGTAACAAGTCGGCCATGGAAGATGTCCGTTCGTTCTCGGCTGACGTGCACTCGGTGCTGATCTCGGGCGCCATGTCCACCAGCGAAGCTGGCCGTCTGGCTGGCGCTAAAAAGATTGGATAATTAATCATGTCGATGTCCGTAGGCTCCGATAGCGGAGACGAAGATCAAGTCATGTCGGAAATCAACACGACGCCCCTCGTGGACATCATGTTGGTTCTGCTGATTATCTTCCTGATCACGAGCCCGGTTGTTCTGAAGCTTATCAAGATCAAGCTGCCAGAAGAAACCAACCAGGTCATTCAGACTAAGCCGGAAGATGTCAACATCGTTGTGAGCAAAGATGGCGACATCTACTGGAACCAGAAGAAGATGCGCGACGCGAATGAGTTGTTCGACAATCTGAAGGTGGAAGCAGTGAAATTGCCGCAGCCGGAAGTACACGTTCGTGGCGACCAAGAAACACGCTACGAAGCGATCGGCAAGGTTATTTTCACTACCCAGCGCGCTGGTATCCAGAAGGTCGGTTTCATCACCGAACCGCCTGATAAGGGTTAATACCCGTTAGTGCATCGCAGGCCTGAAACATGGCCTGCCCTTCTTAAAAGGAAACATCATGAGTATGAATGTCGGCTCTCCGGCTGCCGCAGGCGCGGATCCGGAACCAATGATGGAAATGAATATGACGCCCCTCATCGACGTGATGCTGGTGCTGATTATCATGATGATCATTACGATTCCGAAAGCCAACCACTCGGTCAACTTGAACATGCCGGTCGGCACCCCGCCGCCACCGACCAAGGACCCTGTGGTGATCACGATCGACGTTGACTTCGACGGTACGATTCTGTGGGATAACGCGGTGGTTCCCAACCGTGCGGCCCTGGAAGCGAAACTGACCGAAGTCGCGGCCCAAGCCGATCAGCCGGAGGTGCATCTGCGTCCGAACAAGCTGGTCGAATACAAGGCCGTGGCAGGCGTCATGGCTGCCGCACAGCGTCTCGGCGTGACCAAAATTGGCCTGGTCGGCAACGAACAGTTCCAATAAATTTGTTCTATGTTCAACGATAGGCAGGACCATTCCTGCCTATTTCGCATTTTGAAGAAAGAAAACTTACCCATGACCAAGTTTCGTCTCGCTCATCTCGGCCTGGTAATGGCCGCTATTGGTTTTACAGCAGCAGCTCCTATTGCAGGTTTTTCGTCGGTCGCCTACGCTGCCGAAGCGGTGCGCGCTGAAATCGGCAAACCATTGCAGGAAGCACAGAAACTGGCTGCGGCAGGAAAGAACAAAGAAGCAGTAGCAAAACTGAAGGAAACGGACTCCGTCGGCAACAAAAGCGCCAACGAGACCTATCTGATCGAACGCACCCGCGCCTCGGCCGCCGCTTCCGCTGGCGATTACGACACCGCCGCGCGCGCCTTTGAAAGCGTGATCAACTCCGGCAAGCTGTCCGCTGCCGAACAACCGAAATTCACCCAGGCGCTGGCCGGTATCTACTACCGCATCAAGGATTACCCGAAAGCCATCACCTGGATCCAGCGCGCGCTGAAAGACAATCCGAACGACGGCGCCATGCACGAACTGCTGATCCAGACCTACTACATCAGCGGCAAGTACCCGGAAGCGGCCAAGGAACTGCAAGCGTCGAAGAACCTGAACGAAGCCCAACTGGGCATGCTGGCCAACATCCAGCTCAAGCAGAACGATAAAGCCGGCTACGTGCAGACCCTGGAACGCATGGCCGCCAGCTATCCGAAGCCACAGACCTGGGCCGACCTGCTGCAACGCGTGCAAGCCAAGCCTGGTTTCTCGCCGACGCTGTCGCTCGACGTGCTGCGCCTGCGCCTGGCCAACGGCCTGCTGACCAAGCCTTCCGAATACATGGAAATGAGCCAGCTGTCGCTGCAAGCGGGCAACCCTGCCGAAGCGATCAAGATCATCAACGAAGGCTACAAGAAAGGCGCGCTGGGCACCGGTTCCGACGCCGCCCGCCATCAACGCCTGAAAGATCTGGCCGCCAAGACCCAGACCGAGTTCGACGCCAAGCAAGCCGCCGAGGAAGCCGAAGCCGTCAAGAACAAGGACGCCGACGCGCTGGCCAACATGGGCTACGCGCTGGTTTCCGCCGGCAAGGCCGACAAGGGCCTGCCGCTGATGGAACAAGCCGTCAAGCTGGGCACCGGCCGCAATCCGGAAGCGATCAAGCTGCACTACGGTATCGCACAAGCGGTCGCCGGCAAGAAATCGGCTGCGCTGACGACCCTGAAATCGGTCAAAGGCACGGACGGCACCGCCGACCTGGCCCGCTACTGGACCCTGGGCCTGAACAAAGCCGCGTAATCGGCTTGGTTTTGCGCTCGGTTGGCGTCAACTAAGCGCTGTCTGCTTCGGCAGGCAGCGCTTTTTTCCATTTCAGGGCCCGGAAAACGGCCAAAATGCCCCTTCCCGCCCCCGCCCATGCCCATTGCGGATGTGCATCCCCTAAACAAACCGTATAATCCTCCATTTAGCGACAGTTCCCCCAGATTCCCATGAAGGTATTTCGAGGTCTCCCCAACGCAGCGGCGCGCGCCCCGTGCGCGCTTACGATCGGCAACTTTGACGGTGTCCACCTCGGCCACCAGGCATTGCTGGCGCGCGTGCGCGGCGCCGCCACCGGCCTCGGCCTGGAAGCGGCGGTGATGACCTTCGAGCCGCATCCGCGCGAATTCTTCGCCAACAAGGCCGGCGACCCGTCCAAGGCGCCGCCGCGCATCGCCAACCTGCGCGACAAACTGCAATCGCTGTCCGACAACGGCATCGACCGCGTTATCGTCGAGCACTTCTCGGCGCCGTTCGCCGCCCTGACGCCGCAGGAATTCACCGAAAAAGTGCTGGTCGAGGGCCTGCACGTCAAATGGCTGATGGTCGGCGACGACTTTTGCTACGGGGCGCGCCGCGCCGGCAATGTCCAGATGCTGCTGGAAGCGGGCAAACAATATGGCTTCCACGTCGAGACGCTGCCGACCGTGATGAACGGCACCACCCGCATTTCGTCGTCGGCCGTGCGCGCCGCGCTGGCAGACGGCGACTTCGGCCACGCCGAGGCGCTGCTGGGCCACCCGTACGCCATCTCCGGCCACGTCATCCACGGCCAAAAACTGGGCCGCACGCTCGGCTTCCCCACCCTCAACCTGCGGGTCGCGCACCGGCCGGCGCTGTCGGGCATCTTCATCGTCCAGGTGCATGGCCTGGCCGAGCAGCCGCTGGCCGCCGTCGCCAGCCTCGGCGTGCGCCCGACCGTCGACGACAGCGGCCGCGTGCTGCTGGAAGTGCACGTGTTCGACTTCAACCAGGGCTGCTACGGCAGGCAGGTGCGGGTCGAATTCCTGCAAAAGATCCGCGACGAGGAAAAATACATCGACCTGCCGACCCTGACGGCCGCCATCCACCGCGACGCCGACATCGCCCGCGCGTACTTCGCGCAGCGCGACGGCGCCAGCGCCATGAACGCCAGTTCGGCCACCAACGCCACCGACCGAATTTGAGCGCGCGACCAGCTACGCGCGCCGGCTATCGAGAATTCCCGAATACACCACTGAAGAAAAACCATGTCCGATAAAAGCAAAGCCCCGAAGAAGCCTGAAAGCAAATACCCGGTCAACATGACCGAAACCCCGTTCCCGATGCGTGGCGACATGGCCAAGCGCGAGCCGGGCTGGGTGCAGCAATGGCAGGATAAGAAAATCTACGAACGCGTGCGCAAGGCCGCCGCCGGCCGTCCGAAATTCATCCTGCACGACGGTCCGCCCTACGCCAATGGCGACATCCACCTGGGCCACGCCGTCAACAAGATCCTCAAGGACATGGTGGTCAAATCGCGCTCGCTGGCCGGTTTCGACGCACCCTACGTGCCGGGCTGGGATTGCCACGGCATGCCGATCGAGATCCAGATCGAAAAACTGTACGGCAAAAACCTGCCGACCGCCGAGGTGCTGACCAAGGCCCGCGCCTACGCGCTGGAACAAGTCGACCGCCAGCGCAAGGACTTCATCCGCCTCGGCGTACTGGGTGAATGGAACAATCCTTACCTGACGATGAACTTCTCGAACGAGGCCGATGAACTGCGCGCCCTCGGCAAGATGCTCGACAAGGGCTACGTCTACCGCGGCCTGAAGCCGGTCAACTGGTGCTTCGATTGCCAGTCCGCCCTGGCCGAGGCCGAAGTGGAATACCAGGACAAGCGCGACCCGGCCATCGACGTCGGCTTCAAGTTCGCCGAGTTCGACAAGCTCGCCAGCGCCTTCGACCTGGTTCAGTTGCCCACGCATGAAGGTTATATCGTCATCTGGACCACCACGCCATGGACCATCCCGTCCAACCAGGCGCTCAACGTCAACCCGGAGGTCACCTACGCGCTGGTGCAAACCGCGCGCGACGGCCAGCCGCTGCTGCTGATCCTTGCGCAGGACCTGGTCGAATCGTCGCTTGCGCGCTTCAAGCTCGAAGGCGTCACCATCGCCACCTGCAAGGGCGAGGACCTGGCCGGCATCAGCTTCCTGCATCCGCTGCACGGCGCCGACACCTTCTACAACCGCCTCTCGCCGATGTACCTGGCCGACTATGTGACCACCGAGAGCGGCACCGGCGTGGTCCATTCCGCACCCGCCTATGGCCTGGACGACTTCATTTCCTGCAAAGCGCACGGCATGGCGGACGACCAGATCCTGACCCCGGTCATGGGCGACGGTAAATTCGTCCCGACCTTGCCGCTGTTCGGCGGCATGACCATCTGGGAGGCGTCCAAGCCGATCTGCAACGCGCTGCGCGAGGCTGGCGCCCTGTTCGAGGTCAAGATGTTCGACCACAGCTACATGCACTGCTGGCGCCACAAGTCGCCCATCATCTACCGCGCGACCTCGCAATGGTTCGCCGGCATGGACATCAAGCCAAAGGACGGCGGCGCCTCGCTGCGCGAAACCGCGCTCAAAGGCATCGCCGAGACCAAGTTCTTCCCGGACTGGGGCCAGGCACGCCTGCATGGCATGATCGCCAACCGTCCCGACTGGACCTTGTCGCGCCAGCGCCAGTGGGGTGTGCCGATGGCCTTCGTGGTGCACAAGGAAACCGGCGCGCTGCATCCGCGCACGCCGGAACTGCTTGAGCAAGTAGCGCAGCTGATCGAAAAAGGCGGCATCGACGCCTGGCTGGCGCTCGACCTGAAAGACCTGATCGGCGAGGAAGCGGCTGTCTACGCCAAGAACAAGGACACGCTCGACGTCTGGTTCGATTCCGGCACCACCCACCAGACGGTGTTACGCGGCTCGCACAAGGAGCAGTCGGCCTTCCCCGCCGACCTGTATCTGGAAGGTTCGGACCAGCACCGCGGCTGGTTCCACTCGTCGCTGCTGACGTCCTCGATGCTGAACGGCACACCGCCGTACAAAGCCCTGCTCACGCACGGCTTCACCGTCGACGGCGAAGGCAAGAAGATGTCCAAGTCGCTCGGCAACACCCTGGCACCGCAAAAAATCTCCGACACGCTCGGCGCCGACATCCTGCGCCTGTGGATCGCCTCGACCGACTACACCGGCGAGCTGTCGATCTCCGACGAAATCCTCAAGCGCGTGACCGAAGCGTACCGCCGCATCCGCAACACGCTGCGCTTCCTGCTGGCGAACATCTCCGACTTCGATCATGCGCGCGACGCCGTGCCGGTGGCCGAGCTGCTCGAGATCGACCGCTACGCGATCGCCAACATGGCCGCGCTGCAAAAGGAGATGGAAGCGCACTACGAACAGTACGAGTTCCAGCCTGTGTACTCCAAGCTGCAGAACTACTGCTCCGAGGACCTGGGCGGCTTCTACCTCGACATCCTCAAGGACCGCCTGTACACGTCAGCCGTCGGCTCGCATGCGCGCCGCTCGGCGCAGACCGCGCTGTGGCACATCACGCAAAGCCTGCTGCGCTTGATGGCGCCGGCGCTGTCGTTCACGGCGGAGGAAGCGTGGGCCATTTTCGCCGGCGAACAGGCGTTCAAGGCCAGCGACGAAACGATCTTCACGCAAACCTGGTGGCAGCTGCCGCAAGCGGCGGACGCCGAAGCGCTGCTGGCCAAGTACAGCGCCTTGCGCGCAGTGCGCACCGACGTCACCAAGCAGCTGGAAGATTTGCGCACCTCGGGCGCGATCGGTTCGTCGTTGCAGGCGGAGCTGACCATCAAGGCCGCCGGCGACAAGTACAAGCTGCTGGCCAGCCTGGAGGACGACCTCAAATTCGTCTTCATCACGTCGCTGGCGCAAGCTGTCGAAGTGGCCGCAGAAGCCGATGAAGCGGTCGAAGTGACCGCCTCCACGGCCGAAAAGTGCGAGCGCTGCTGGCACTATCGCGCCGACGTCGGCGCGCACGCGGATCATCCGACGCTCTGCGGCCGTTGCCACAGCAATCTGTTTGGTGCGGGCGAAAAACGCAAGTTCGCTTAATATTGGGCCCGCCGATTCCCGACCGCGCTGTGTTGGTCGGGACCCGGCGGCGCCGTCGCCACGAACCTCTCTGATATTTTATGGCCACTAAAAAAATCTTCCCGACCAAGTCGTCCTCCAGTCTGATCCCTTGGCTCGGCATCGCCTTCATCATCGTGCTGATCGACCAGCTGTCGAAGATCACCATCACGCGCACCTTCCAGCTGGGCGAGGAAAAATTCGTCACCTCGTTCTTTAACCTGGTGCTGGCGTATAACAAGGGAGCCGCGTTCAGTTTCCTGCACAGCGCCGGCGGCTGGCAGCGCTACTTCTTCACCGGCATCGGCATCGCGGCCGCCGCCTACATCATCTACCTGTTGAAAAAACACGGCGGCCAACGCATGTTCTCGTGGGCGCTGTCGCTGGTGCTCGGCGGCGCGGTCGGCAATGTCATCGACCGCGTGCTGTACGGCCACGTGGTCGACTTCCTCGACTTCCACCTAGCCGGCTGGGGCCACTTCCCGGCGTTTAACATCGCCGACGCGGCCATCTGCATCGGCGCGGCGCTGTTCATCCTCGACGAGCTGCGGCGCGTGAACAAATAAGCGGGAGAGCGGCATCATGGAATTGACTGGTAAAAAAATCGTCCTCGGCCTGTCCGGCGGCGTGGCTTGCTACAAGGCGGCGGAACTGTGCCGCGCGCTGACCAAGGCCGGCGCCTCGGTGCAGGTGGTGATGACCGACGCCGCGGCCCACTTCATCACCGCCGTCACCATGCAAGCCCTGTCGGGCAACAAGGTGTTCAGCAGCCAGTGGGATCCACGCGTCGACAACAACATGGCGCACATCGACGTCACCCGCGACGCCGACGCGATGTTGATCGCGCCCTGCTCGGCCGACTTTATGGTCAAGCTGGCGCACGGCGTCTGCGACGACCTGCTGTCGACCATGTGCCTGGCGCGACCGCGCCGCGTGCCGCTGCTGGTGGCCCCGGCGATGAACGTGGAAATGTGGCAGAACCCCGCCACCCAGCGCAACGCGCGCCAGCTCGAAGAAGACGGCATCGTCATCTTCGGCCCGGCCGCCGGCGACCAGGCCTGCGGCGAAGTGGGCATGGGCCGCATGCTGGAACCGGCACAGCTGCTGGAGGAATTGATCGCGTCGTTCCAGCCGAAAGTCCTGGCCGGCAAACGCATCCTGATCACCGCCGGTCCGACCTTCGAGCCGATCGATCCGGTACGCGGCATCACCAACCTGTCGTCCGGGAAAATGGGTTACGCGGTGGCGCGCGCCGCGCGCGAAGCCGGCGCCGAAGTGGTGCTGGTGTCCGGCCCGACCGCGCTGCCTGCGCCTTTCGGCGTGCAGCGCATCAACGTCCAAAGCGCGGTGCAGATGCACGACGCGGTGCTCGCCAATGTCGACCACCAGCATATCTTCATCGCCGTGGCGGCCGTCGCCGACTGGCGCGTGTCCAACGCCAGCGAGCAGAAACTGAAGAAAAATCCGGACGGCTCGGTGCCGGACCTGAAGTTCGAACAGAATCCGGACATCCTGGCCACGGTTGCCGCCCGCACCTCGCTGGCCGGCCATCCGTACTGCGTCGGCTTCGCCGCCGAATCGGAAAACCTGATCCAGTTCGGCGCCGACAAGCGCGAGAAAAAAGGCATTCCCCTGCTGGTCGGGAACATCGGCCACCACACCTTCGGCCAGGACGACAACACCATTATCCTGTTCGACGAAAACGGCCATACCATCCTGCCGCGCGCCGACAAACTGACCTTGGCGCGCCAGCTGATTTCCGAAATCTCCAAACGCATCTCGCAGCACTCGCTGTTCGCAAAATAGTTTGAATAAAAGCACACGTAAACGCATGAAAAACATCGACGTCAAAATCCTCGACCCGCGCATGAAAGACCAGTTGCCGGCCTACGCCACCCCGGGTTCGGCCGGCCTCGATCTGCGCGCCTGCATCGACGCGCCGATCACCATCGAAGCCGGCCAGACGGTGCTGATTCCGACCGGCCTGGCGATCCACGTCGCCGATCCTGGCTACGCCGCGATGATCCTGCCGCGCAGCGGCATGGGCCACAAGAACGGCATCGTCCTGGGGAATCTGGTAGGCTTGATCGATTCCGATTACCAGGGCCAGTTGATGATCTCGACATGGAACCGGGGCAACAGCGCCTTTACCCTGAACCCGATGGAGCGCCTGGCGCAGCTGATAATCGTCCCGGTCCTGCAAGTCGGTTTCAACGTCGTCGAAGAATTCGACACCAGCGAACGCGGTGCCGGCGGTTTTGGAAGCACCGGAAAACACTAAAAAAATACGGAGACTAGGGATGGTCCAGCAAAACAATCCGAAGAAATTCGCCACGATATCCATCCTTGCCGCAGCCATGCTGCTGTCGGCCTGTTCGACCTTCACCTCGCGGCCGCCCGAACCCGAACAGGGTCCGGTGGTCGCACGCACCGTCGACGAAGGCGCGCCTGTGGTCACCGCCAAGATGGCCGCCGCACGCCAGGCGCTGGGACAGATGGTCGCGCTGCAGGACCGCTTGTACCGCATCGCCGGTCCGCTGTTGATCAACAACGCGGACCTGTGCCGCAACCAGGCCCGCAACCTGCTCGGCTTCACGGCCAAGAACAAATATTCGTACTCCGGAGAGTTCGTCGACGCCGCGCAGGCGGTGCTGAACTACGGCGACCGGCTGGAAGTGGCCAGCGTGCTGGCCGGCAGCGGCGCCGCGCGCGTCGGCTTGCGCAAGGGCGACGTGCTGCTGGCGGCCGAAGGCAAAAGCCTGCCCACCGGCCAGCACGCCGAGACCGAGGCGGCCGGCGTGCTTGGCCCGCTGGTGGCCAACAACCAGTCGCTCAACCTGATCGTCGAACGCAACGGCACCAATCAGGCGCTCAAGGTGCCGGTCACGCGCGCCTGCGCGTTCAAGATCGACATCGGCAACTCCGACAATATCAACGCGTACTCGGACGGCCAGCGCGTGATGATCACGCGCGGCATGGTCAACTTCGCGCAGACCGACGAAGCCATCGCCTACGTGCTGGCCAAGGACATCGCCCACAATGTGCTGGGCCACGCCGCCAAAACACGGTCGGCCTACACGGTCGGCAGCATCATCGACAATCTGGTCGCGGTGCGGCCGGACCTGTCGATGCTGATCGGTACAGGCGGCATCAAGCCGATGCCGCAGGAGCTCGACGCGGCGGCCGATTCGCTGTCGCTGTACATGGTGGCGCGGGCCGGCTACAGCACGGCGCAGGCGCGCGCCTTCTGGCAGCGGCTGGCCAGCCAGTATCCGGCCTCGGTGCTGAACGGTTATACCGCCAACCACCCGGGCGTCAACTACCGCCTGTCCGCCATCGACAAAACCGTCGCTGAAATCAAGAGCAAGCAAGCGGCCAAAAAGCCGCTGGTGCCGTGACGCTCATGGTCAAGCCCGCGCTGATCGCGCTGCTGCTGGTGTCGACGGCCGTATCGGGCCTGGCCCACGCGGCGCAATGGCGCAAAGTGAGCGCCGCGCCGGGGGACGTCTTGTACATCGATAGCCGCGTCGTCAAAAAAGACAAGACCCGCAAAGTCTGGTCGCTGCACTCGTATACCAAGGCGCAGCAGACGCCGGACGGCAAGCCTTACCGCTCGGTCAAGGCGCAGCACCTGTATTCCTGCCAAGACCGGACGGCCGTGATGCTGTCGCAGGTGTTCTATCCCGAAACGATGGGCAGGGGCGAACCGGTCGAGAACTATATCTACGAAAAATTCAGCCCCGAGGAAGTGACGCCGGGCAGCCCGTTCGACAAAGCGCTGGCGAAGGTGTGCAAGCGCTAGTTTCAGCGGTGCTGCTGGACGTTACCGGATGTTGGGGAAATCCGGGAACACGGTGCCCATCAACCAGGTCAGCAGGCCGCAAAACACCACGGCGAGTATCAGCACGATCAGCAGGCGGCCGAATTTGGGTGAGCCGTCGTCTTCCTTGTGGTCGGTCATGGCAGTTCCTGCAAGCTTTGTAGAGCCGTAGTATATTCCATCCATGGACAGTATCGATCTCGAAGTACTCAAAACCAGCGCCGCGTGGATCGCCTCCGGGCGCCGCTGCGAACTTATCACCGTCATCAAGACCTGGGGCTCAAGTCCCCGTCCGGTCGGCGCGACCCTGGCCATC
This sequence comes from Duganella sp. AC917, assembly GCF_979258245.1. Taxonomy (NCBI): domain Bacteria; kingdom Pseudomonadati; phylum Pseudomonadota; class Betaproteobacteria; order Burkholderiales; family Oxalobacteraceae; genus Duganella; species Duganella sp. AC917. Next base: position 6,655,801 of record NZ_OZ409848.1, on the reverse strand, counting down.
TGCGAAGATGGCACGGTGATCGGCTCCGTCTCGGGCGGCTGCATCGAGGACGACCTGATCGCCCGCGTGCGCGACGAAGGCATCAGCCGCAGCTTGCCCGAAATCGTCAGCTACGGCATCACCGCCGACGAGGCGCACCGTTTCGGCCTGCCCTGCGGCGGCACCATCGAACTGTCGATCGAACCGCTGTCGGAGCGCAGCCGCGTCGCCGAGCTGCTGGAACGGCTGGAACGGCACGAACTGGTGCAGCGCCGGCTCGATCTGCAGAGCGGCGACGTCGAGCTGTCGCAGGCGGCGCCGGGCGCGCAGATGCAGGTGAGCGAGCGCGCCATGGTCACCCTGCACGGACCGCGTTGGCGCCTGCTCATCATCGGCGCCGGCCAGCTATCGCGCTTCCTGGCGCAAATCGCCACCGCGATGGACTACCACGTCATCGTCTGCGACCCGCGCGAGGAATACCGCGCCGGCTGGCAGGTCGACGGCGTGCAGTTGGTGCACGACATGCCGGACGATATCGTACTGTCGATGAAGCTGGACCACCGCAGCGCCGTGGTCGCGCTGACGCACGATCCCAAGCTCGACGACCTGGCGCTGATGGAGGCGTTGAAGTCGGACGCGTTCTACGTCGGCGCGATCGGTTCGCGGCTGAACAACAGCAAACGCCGCGAGCGGCTGCTGGAATTCGACCTGACGCCGGAACAGCTGGCGCGGCTGCATGGGCCGATAGGGCTGTACATCGGCAGCAAAACGCCGTCGGAGATCGCGATATCGATACTGGCGGAGCTGACGGCGATTAAAAACGGCGTACCGACGGCGATGCTGATCCCGCACGCCGCCTCGCCGGTGGCGCCGGGTGACACTGTGTGTGCGGTCGACAGCGGCGCGGTATAAATTCATTAGCAAGAAGCGGAGAGACGGAACCACGTAGGGCGGATTAGCGTAGCGTAATCCGCCCTACGAACATCGAAAAAACAACCACTCGAAACTCCATGAGCACCGCTAATCTTCTCCGCCTGATCTTCCTCGCCGCCATCTGGGGCGGCTCCTTCCTGTTCATGCGGATCGCCGCGCCCGTGCTGGGCGCCGCCGTTTTGATCGAATACCGCGTGCTGTTCGCCTCCCTCTTCCTGGCGGTGATCGCCGTCGTGCTGAAAAAACCGCTCAAGCTGCGCAGGCACTGGAGGCACTACTTCATCCTCGGCCTGTTCAACTCCGCGCTGCCGTTCCTGATGTTCGCCTTCGCCGCGCGCACGCTGTCGGCATCGCTGCTAGCGGTGCTGAACGCCACCACGCCGCTGTGGGGCACCCTGATCGCCGCCGTCCTCACGCGCCAGATGGTCGGCGCCAAAGTCATGCTCGGCCTTGTGCTGGGCGCGTGCGGCGTCGCGCTGCTGGTCGGCTTCGACCATGTCAGCACCAAGCCCGGCGCCGGCCTGGCCATCGCCGCCGTGCTGTTCGCCTCCTTCAACTACGGCATCGCCAGCAACTACGCCAAATCGGTCAAGGACGTCGAACCGCTGTCCAACGCGCACGGTTCGATGTGGGCCTCCACGCTGCTGGTGCTGCCGATTGTCCCGTTCTTCCCGGCGCCGGGCGAACCGACCATCGGCATCATGGGCGCCGTGATCGCGCTCGGTGTTCTTTGCAGCGGCGTCGCCTACCTGATCTACTTCCGTTTGATCCAGGATGTCGGCCCGGCGTCGGCGCTGACGGTGACCTTCCTCAGCCCTTTGTTCGGCATCCTGTGGGGCACGCTGTTCCTCGGCGAGACGGTCGGCTGGTACACCATCGTCGGCGCCGCCATCGTCATCGCCGGCACGGCGCTGGTCACCGGGTTCCGTCCCAACTTTGGTCCGCTGCGCAAAACCAAGCCCGTATGAAAAGCTTCACACTCGACCTGCCGGCCAACTACCGCCTGCACGACGTGCTGGCCTTCCACAGCCGCGATACAGAAAGCGTGGCCGAAGAAGTCGGCGACAGGAGCCTGCACAAAGGCATAGTGGTGGACGGCGTACCGGTGGTACTGGCGGTGGTGATCGATAGCGCGCTGGCACCCACCAGCGCCAGCTGCACCGTGCACGCCGACGGCAAGCTATCCAAGGCATCGCAACAGCGCGTGCGCGAAGCGGCGCTGAGCATCCTCGGTCTGCGCATCGATCCCGAACCGTTTTGCGCCTTCGCCGCCAAGGACGACATGTTCGGCCCTTTGACCTTGGCGCAGCCGGGCCTGCGCATCGTGCAATCGGCCACCGTCTTCGAAGCGCTGACCTGGGCCATCATCGGGCAACAGATCAACCTGTCGTTCGCCATTGCGCTGCGCCGCACCTTCATCCTGCAAGCAGGCCGTCAGCACAGCAGCGGCTTGTGGTGCTACCCGGAGGCGGCCGACGCGATAAAACTGAGCATGGAAGATCTCACCAGCCGCAAATTCTCGCGCGCCAAGGCGGAGACTTTGCTGCGGCTGGCGAACCTGGTCGCCAGCGGCGGCCTGCAACTGGACATCACGCCGGCCAACAGCATCGAGCAGATCTCGGCGGCCCTGCTGGCCGTCAAAGGCATCGGCCCGTGGACGGTCAACTACGGGCTGCTGCGTGGCTATGGCTACGCCGACTGCTCGCTGCACGGCGACGTCGCCATCCGCGCGGCGCTTCAGCAACTGCTGGGCGAAGAAACCAAGCCCGATATGGCGCGCACCGAACAAATCCTGGCCCGCTACGCGCCCCACCGCACGATGGCCGCCGCCCACCTGTGGGCCAGCTTGCATCCGCGCGGCGACACCGACGACAAAGATACCGCTTGATCCTGACGTAACGTCAGGCTTTACGATTCCGGCATCTCCGACACTATCAAGGATGCCATGAGCTGGATCGAAAAACTGCTGCCGCCACGTTTCAACCGCAATGGCGCCGAACCACGCCAGTCGATACCGGCCGGCCTGTGGATCAAGTGTCCCGCGTGCGAGGCGGTGCTGTACCGCGCCGACCTCGAAGCGAACCTTCACGTCTGCCCCAAATGCAGCCACCATCTGCGCATTCGCGCGCGCGCCCGCCTCGACGCCCTGCTCGACACAGGCGGCCGGCACGAGATCGGCCAGGAAGTGCTGCCTGTCGACCCGCTCAAGTTCAAAGGCAGCAAAAGCTATCCGGCGCGCCTGCAAGCGGCACTGGAGGCCACCGGCGAGACCGACGCGATCATCGTCATCGGCGGCGCGATTCTGTCGGTACCAATGGTGGTGGCGTGCTTCGAGTTCGACTTCATGGGCGGTTCGATGGGATCGGTGGTCGGCGAACGTTTCGTGCGCGGCGTGCAGGCCGCCATCGACCAGAACGTGCCATTCATCTGCATCACCGCCAGCGGCGGCGCGCGCATGCAGGAGGGCCTGCTGTCGCTGATGCAGATGGCGAAAACCACCGCCATGCTGGCCAAATTGGCCGAGAAGAAGCTGCCCTTCGTCTCGGTGCTGACAGATCCCACGTCGGGCGGCATCTCGGCCTCGTTCTGCTTCCTGGGCGATATCGTGATCGCCGAGCCGAAAGCGCTGATCGCCTTCACCGGCGCGCGCGTCATCAAAAGCACGCTGGGGGTGACGCTGCCGGAAGGCTATCAGCGTTCCGAGTTCCTTTTGGAGCGCGGCGCCATCGACATGATCGTCGACCGCCGTGACATGCGCGCCGAACTGGCGTCGCTACTGGCGTTGCTACTCAAGCTGCCGAAGGACGCGGTGGCCTGAACCGCCGGGTCGGCGTACACTATCGCGCATGAAAGAACATCGCAACCACGCCGTGTTGAAAATCGGCGAACTGGCCGCGCGCTCAGGTTTGACGGTACGCGCGCTACACCACTACGACAGTATCGGCCTGCTCACGCCATCGGCGCACACCGATTCCGGGTATCGCCTCTACAACCGTGCCGACGTCGCCCGCCTGCACCAGATCCAGGCGCTACGCCGCTTCGGCATGTCGCTGGCGGATATCGGCACCTTTCTCGCCAGTCCCGACGCGCCGTTCGCCGACGTCGTCGCCCAGCAGATCGCCACGCTGGACCAGCAGATCGCACAAGCGAGCGCGCTGCGCGAGCAGCTCTCGCACCTGCACCGGCAGATGGCCGGCGGCGGCGAGCCGGAACTGGCCGACTGGCTGTCCACGCTGGAGCTGATGAACCTCTACGACAAATACTTCAGCAAGGACGAATTGCACCGCCTGCCCTTCTGGCAGCAGGACGCGCGCCGCAACAGCGGCTGGGCCGCGCTGGTGGCGCAGATACAGGAGCTGATGCAGCAAGGCGTGCCTCCGGCCGACGCCCAGCCGCGTCAACTGTCCGAGCGCTGGATGCAGATGCTCGAACGCGACACCGCCGCCAATCCCGACTTCGCGCGCCGCATCACTGTCATGATGGACATGGAGCCGGCGGCGCAACTGCACACCGGGATTACGCCGCAGTTGAAGCATTACGTGATCGAAGCGTTCGGAGAACACAAACTGGCGCTGTACGCCGACCACCTCGACGAGGACGAAATACAGCGCATGCGCGTTGGCGCCAGCCAGCATGGCGCGCAATGGATGGCGCTGGTCGCGGCGGTCCACCGGCAGCTCGAAGCCGGCGCCGATCCCGCCGATCCGGCATCGCAAGCGCTGGCGCGCGGGTGGATGACATTATTCAGCGCCCGCATCGGCGACAACCCGGAGACCTTGGAAAAAATCCGCAACGCCCACGCGCGCGAACCGCGATTACTCATCGGCACATGGGTCACGCCCGCGATGCTCGATTTCATCCGCGCATCCTGCGCCACGGTGCCACCGGGGTGACTTGCCCGCCCGTTTGAGCGGGGTTAAAGTGAAGCTCCGACGACGGCATTAGGCTGGCGGAGGTGCCCCATGGACGATCACATCAAAACCGATTACGAGACGGACTTTCTCGTCTGGCTGCAAAGCCAGGCCGAGCTACTGCGCGCCAAGCAATTCGACCGACTGGACCTTGAACATTTGATCGAGGAGCTCGAGAGCATGGGGAGCAATGAAAGGCAAGAGTTCAAAAACCGCATCGTGCAACTAATGATGCATCTGCTGAAGTGGAAGTTACAACCTGACCACATCACAGGCAGTTGGCTACGTTCGATCAGGGAGCAGCGCTATGGCATCGCAGATCTCATGGAAGAGATGCCCAGTTTGAAACCGCTGCTGAAGAACTATGCAACGCGGAACTACGCCAGGGCGGTAGCGCTCGCCGCAGACGAAACGCACTTACCCAAGTCGGCCTTTCCCACTGCAATTCCGTTCACAATGGAACAGTTGCTCGATCCCGACTACCTTCCATAGGCAAAGGTGCAACATGGACGATCACATCAACACCAACCACGACGCCGACTTCCTCGTCTGGACCAGTGCGCAAATAGAACTGCTGCGCTTCAAACAATTCGACCGGCTTGACCTGGAAAACATCATCGAGGAGCTTGAGAGCATGGCGCGCGCGGAAAGACGTGAATTCAAGCATCGAATTGAACAGTTGATTATGCATTTGTTGAAATGCAAGCTGCAGCCCGACCGTATCTCAGGCAGTTGGCTCGGCACCATCTTTGATCAACGCCGCAGCATCACTGATCACGCGAAACGCAGCTCCCGAAGTCGGCGTTCCCCTCCACGATGCCATTCACCAAGGAACAATTGCTCAATCCTGATTACCTGCCATAAACCGCCGCACAATAGAAAAAGCCGCTGACCCCTGCGAAGGAATCAACGGCTTTCGAATTTGGTTGCGGGGACAGGATTTGAACCTGTGACCTTCGGGTTATGAGCCCGACGAGCTGCCAGACTGCTCCACCCCGCGTCTGTGCGATCATTATAGGGCAGTTCACCAATTTAGGCAATGTTAATCCTGAAATCGTGCGCGATAGTCCGAATATATGCATTCACCGAGCGCTGTAGTCAATGCCGTGCGCGGCGCAATCGGTGTAAAGTAACCAATATGATCAAAAACTTCCACCCCGAGCAACTCCCCCTATGAAATTCTGTTCCGAATGCGCCTCCCCCGTCAGCCTGCTGATCCCAGCCGGCGACAACCGTCCCCGTTACGTCTGCGAAAGCTGTGGCACCATCCATTACCAGAATCCGAAAATGGTGCTGGGCACGATCCCCGTATGGGAAGGCGATGGCGAACTAAAGGTCCTGTTATGTAAGCGCGCGATCGAACCACGCCTCGGCTACTGGACCCTGCCCGCCGGCTTCATGGAAAACGATGAAACCACGGCCGAGGCGGCGATGCGCGAGACGCAAGAGGAAGCCGGCGCCAACATCGAACTGGGTAAATTGTTTTCACTGTTGAACGTCTCGCGCGTGCACCAGGTGCACATGTTCTACCTGGCCACCTTGCGCGACCTCGACTTCGCGCCCGGCGAGGAAAGTCTGGACGTGCAAATGTTCAGCGAGGCGGAGATCCCGTGGGACGACCTGGCCTTTCCCACCATCCGCACCACGTTGGAACTGTTCTTCGCCGACCGCGCGGGCATGCGCGAAGACGCCACCAGCGGCTACGGCTTCCACGCGCAGGACATCACCCGCGCCATGCGCTCGGACGCGGAACCGACGTGATCCCCTGGCTCGAACGCGACACGCCGTTCCCCGACGTCTCGCAGGCGCTGACGTCCGAGGCGCCCGGCCTGCTGGCCGCTGGCGCCGACCTGTCGCCGCAGCGCCTGCTGATGGCCTACCGCAACGGCATCTTCCCATGGTTCTCGGAAGGCCAGCCGATCCTGTGGTGGAGCACCGACCCGCGCATGGTGCTGATGACCGACCGCTTCCGCATCTCCGACAGCCTGAAGAAGACACTGCGCAAGGTCGAGCGCGAGATGGCGGTTGGCGGGCGCTGGCAGGTGCGCTTCGACAGCGCCTTCGAGGACGTGATGCGGGCCTGCGCCGCGCCGCGCAAAGACGGCCCCGGCACATGGATCTCGGAGGACATCATCGACGGCTACACCGGCCTGCACCGGCTCGGCTACGCGCACTCGGCCGAGGTCTGGCTGGACGGCGAACTGGTCGGCGGCGCCTATGGCGTTTCGATCGGGCGCATGTTCTACGGCGAGTCGATGTTCGCGCGCGTGACGGACGGTTCCAAGATCGCGCTGGCCTATCTGGTGGGCTTCCTGCGCGGACACGGCGTCAAGATGATCGATTGCCAACAGGAGACCGGCCACCTGGCCTCGCTGGGCGCGGCGCCGATCCCGCGCGCACAATTCCTGGCGCATCTGCGCAACAATATTGAATTGCCTCAAATCGCCGTGTGGGAACCCGTTGCACCGCTGGCCCCGGCCAGTTAAGCTGAAGGTGACAAGCGCCATCGACAAACAAGCGCTATCATAAGGATTAGAACCGGACCAGAACCTCGCCATCGATAGGACGTGCATGACGCACCTGAACGATCTGCCTTTCGCGACGCTGCAGTTTTACACCACGGCGCCCTACCCTTGCAGCTACCTCGACGCGCGCCAGGCGCGCTCGCAGGTGGCCACGCCTTCCCACTTGATCAACGCCGACGTCTACTCCGAGCTTGTCAAAAACGGCTTCCGGCGCAGCGGCATCTTTACGTATCGACCATATTGCGATGGCTGCCAGGCCTGCATTCCGGTGCGCGTGGTGGTCGACCAGTTCGCGCCCAACCGTGGCCAGCGCCGCGCCTGGGCCAAACACAGCGACCTGCGCGCCGGCGTCGCCACGCTACAATTCTCCGACGAACACTACGAACTGTATCTGCGCTACCAGAGCAAGCGCCACGCCGGCGGCGGCATGGACCAGGACAGCCGCGACCAGTACGCGCAGTTCCTGCTGCAAAGCCGGGTCAACACGCGGCTGGTGGAGTTCCGCGAGCCCGGCGGCACCTTGCGCATGGTCAGCATCATCGACGTGCTGTCGGACGGCCTGTCGTCGGTGTACACCTTCTTCGATCCCGATGTCGAAGGCGCCTCCTACGGCACCTTCAATGTGCTGTGGCAAATCGCCCAGGCGCGCGAGCTGAGCCTGCCCTACATTTATCTGGGCTACTGGATCAGGGAAAGCCCGAAAATGTCTTACAAAACCAACTTCAAACCGCTGGAGGCGCGCATCAAGGGCGTGTGGAGCGTGCTGGAGGCCTGATAAAATACCGGGGCCAACAACCAGAGCCCCCTCATGTCCGAAAAATTCCTGTATTCCCTGGCCCGTCCGATGCTGTTCTCGATGGACGCCGAAGCCGCGCACCACTTCACCCTTCCCGCACTCAAACGCGCCGCCGCGCTGGGGCTGACCAAGCTGGTCAAGCAACCGGCGGCCGACCCGCGCACGGTGATGGGTGTCACGTTCAAGAACCCGGTCGGCCTCGCCGCCGGTCTGGACAAGGATGGCGCCTTCATCGACGCGCTGGCGGACCTGGGCTTCGGCTCGATCGAGGTGGGCACCGTCACGCCGCGCGGCCAGGCCGGCAATCCCAAACCGCGCATGTTCCGCCTGCCGGCCGCGCACGCCATCATCAACCGCATGGGCTTTAACAACGGCGGCGTCGACGCCTTTGTCGCCAATGTGCAGGCATCGCGCTTCTACCAGAACAAGGCCGGCGTGCTGGGCCTAAACATCGGCAAGAACGCCGACACGCCGATCGAGCGCGCGGCCGACGACTATCTGCACTGCCTGGAAAAAGTCTATCCCTACGCCAGCTATGTCACGGTCAACATTTCCTCGCCCAACACCAAGAACCTGCGCCAGCTGCAAGGCGGCTCCGAGCTCGACGGCCTGCTGGCGCAACTGAAGGACGCGCAGGCGCGCCTGGCCGACCAGCACAAGCGCTACGTGCCGCTGGCGCTCAAAATCGCGCCGGACATGGACGGCGACCAGGTCAAGAACATCGCCGACGCGCTGCTGCGCCACAAGATCGACGGCGTCATCGCCACCAACACGACATTGAGCCGCGACGCCGTGGCCGGCATGCGCCACGGCGCCGAGGCGGGCGGACTGTCGGGCGCGCCGGTATTCGAGCTGTCCAACACCGTCATCCGCCTGCTCAAGGCCGAACTGGGCGACGCCCTGCCGATTATCGGCGTTGGCGGTATCATGCGCGGTGCGGACGCCAAGGTCAAAATGGATTGCGGCGCGCAACTGGTGCAGTTGTATAGCGGCCTGATCTACGCCGGCCCGGCACTGGTCAACGATTGCGCGCAGGCCGTGCGCGGACATTAAGGAGCGGGCATGCAGAAGATACAACTTGGTTCCAGCGATCTGAAGGTCACAAAGATTTGCCTGGGCACGATGACGTTCGGCGAACAGAACACCGAGGCCGACGCCCACAGCCAGCTCGACTACGCGGTCGAACGCGGCATCAACTTCATCGACACCGCCGAGATGTATCCGGTCATGCCGCGCGCCGAAACGCAGGGCGCGACCGAGCGCTTCATCGGCACCTGGCTGAAGAAATCGGGCCTGCGCGACAAGGTGGTGCTGGCGACCAAGGCCGCCGGACCCAACCCGAATATCAGCTGGGTGCGCGGCGGCAAGCAGAACTTCGACGCGGCCAACCTGCGCGCGGCGGTCGACACCAGCCTGCAGCGCCTGCAAACCGACCATATCGATTTATACCAACTGCACTGGCCCAGCCGCAACGTGCCGATTTTCGGCGCCAGCGTCTTCAATCCGCAGCTCGAACGCGACTGCGTGGCCGTCGAGGAAACCCTGGCCGCGCTGGCCGAGCTGATCAAGGAAGGCAAGATCGGCGCGATTGGCGTCTCCAACGAATCATGCTGGGGCGTGAGCGAGTTCATCAAGCAATCGGAAATGAAAGGCTTGCCGCGCATCGCCGCGATCCAGAACCTGTACAACCTGACGGCGCGCCACTACGAAACCAGCCTGCTCGATGAAACGTGCTTCCGCGAAAACGTCGGCCTGCTCGCGTACAGCCCGCTCGCCTTCGGCCAACTGACGGGCAAATACCACGACGACCCGAACGCGCGCGGCCGGCTGACGATCTTCCCGCCGACGTGGAGTCCGCGCTACCTGCGGCCGACGGTGCTGGCGGCGGTCGCGCAATACACCGAGCTCGCGCGCGACAACGGCCTGACGCCGACGCAACTGGCGCTGGCGTGGTGCTACGGGCGCTGGTGCGTGGCCTCGACCATCATCGGCGCCACCAGCCTGGCGCAACTGAAGGAAAACATCGACGCCTACGACGTCACGCTGACGCCGGAGATCATCGCGCAAATCGACGCCATCCACGCCAGCTTTCCCAACCCCGGCCAGTAACCCCTGCCGGGGTCAAGTCTGTCATTCGGACACGAGCTGAACGGTCAGGCACCGTCGGCAGCGTTCTTACACATCGGTCCGTGTCCGAATGACAGACTTGACCCCGGGGGGGTGTCGTATTTGCGTTTAGATATATGGTTAGACGCAATGGTTCGTTGGTGTTCAATTGTGTGACTGCTATCCTGTGTCACTACCATCGCCCACGAGACCGTCACATGACTTCACGCCACATCGCCACACCGCTCCTGCTGAGCACGCTGATCTCCACCATTGTCATCCCCGCCTTCGCCCAGAACGCGCCCGCCGACGGCGAACTGCAGTCGGTCGTGGTCACAGGTACTTACGCCAAGAACCGCCGCACCATCGATTCCGAGTCGCCGGTCGACATCATCGGCGCGCGCGAATTGCAGGCCAGCGGCTCGACCGAACTGGCCACCGTGCTCGCCCGCCTGGTGCCGTCGATGAACTTCCCGCGCCCGTCCGGCGCCGACGCCAGCGACGCCGTGCGTCCGGCCCAGCTGCGCGGCCTGTCCCCCGACCAGACCCTGGTGCTAGTCAACGGCAAGCGCCGCTACACCTCGGCCGTAGTCAACGTCAACGGCACCCAGGGACGCGGCTCGGCACCGGTCGACCTCAACGCCATCCCGCTGGCGGCGATCGAACGCATCGAGGTGCTGCGCGACGGCGCGGCGGCCCAATACGGCTCCGACGCGATCGCTGGCGTGATCAACATCATCCTGCGCAAAGGCGCGGAAGGCGGCGACATCGAAGTCGGCTACGGCGAGTACAAGGAAGGCGACGGCAAGCAGCGCACCCTGCGCGGCTCGACCGGCTTCGCCCTCGGCGACCAAGGCTGGGTGCGCGTGGCCATCGAGGCCGCCGAACGCGATCCGACCAACCGCGCCGGCGCCGACCTGCGCAACCCGCGCGAGCCGCGCTATGGCGAAGTGAGCCAGCGCTACGGCGAGCCGGAAAGCCATCCGCGCAGCATCTTCGTCAACAGCCAGTACCGCATCAGCGACGATATCGACTGGTATGCCTTCGCCAACCTGGGCGAGCGCAAGACCTCAGCCGCCGCCACCTGGCGCACCGCCTACGCCAGCACGGCGGCCAACGCGCCGCTGCGCTCGCCGCTGTATCCGGAAGGCTTCCTGCCGCTGCAAAACAGCACTTCGACCGACCAGTCGCTGGTGACCGGCCTGCGCGGCGAGCTGTCCGGATGGCGTTGGGACGCCAGCCTGAACTACGGCAGCAACCGCTTCCGCCTCAATCTCGACGACACCGCCAACCTGGACCTGGGCGCCGCCAGCCCGACCCACTTCTACGCCGGCATGCTGGAAAACACGCAAGGGCTGTTCAACTTCGATATCGCCAAGGAATTCCCGGTGGCCGCCTTCAGCGGTCCGCTGACGGTGGCGCTGGGCGTGGAAGCGCGCCACGAACAGTATGAAATCGGCGCCGGCGACGTGGCGTCGTACAGCGGTTCCGGAGCGCAGGGTTTTTCCGGCTTCCGTCCGGTCAACGCCGGCAAGAACAGCCGTAACAACAAGTCGATCTACGCCAACTTCGAGGCCGACATCACCAAGCAGTTCTCGGCGTCGGCCGCCGTGCGCCACGAACGCTACAGCGACTTCGGCAACACCACCTCGGTCAAGGGCTCGACGCGCTATGCGTTCACCCCGCAGGTGTCGCTGCGTGCGACGGCCTCGTCCGGCTTCCGCGCGCCGTCGCTGGCGCAGCAGTTCTACACGATCACCACCACCAACTTCTCGGTGATCAACAACGTCAACACCCCGATTGAAACCGGTACCTTTGCGGTCGGCAGCGCCGCCGCCGATGCGCTCGGCGCGCAACAATTAAAGGCCGAGAAAGCCCGCAACTACAGCGTCGGCCTGCAAGTGCAGCCGACCCGCAACTGGAGCGCCAGCGTCGACGCCTACCGTATCGACATCGACGACCGCATCGCGCTGTCGACCAGCATGACGCTGTCGCCAGCCTTGCGCAATACGCTGGCCAACCAGGGCCTGCTGGTGGGCGCGGCCCGCTACTTCACCAACGCCATCGATACCCGCACCACCGGCGTGGACGTGGTCAGCACTTACCGTTGGGATCTGGCCAGCGCCGGCCGTTACGACTTCACCCTGGCGTACAACCGCAACAAGAGCTCGGTGCAGCACGTCAACGACAATCCGGCCATCCTGACGGCCAACGGCCTGACCCTGATCGACCGCCAGACCGTCAACCGCCTGACGGTCGGTTCGCCGAAGGACAAGTTCAGCCTGGCGACCGACTACACTTTGGGCGCGTGGAACGCACGCGGCGTCATCACCCGCTACGGCCGGTTCACGGTGCCGCAAAACGTTCCGGCGCAGGATCAGGTGTACGATCCGCAATGGGTGCTGGACCTGTCGGCAAGCGTCAAGCTGAGCAAGAACTGGCGCCTGAGCGTGGGCGTGGACAACGTGACCGACAAGTATCCGGACACGATCACGTCGGTGGCCAACCTCAACCTCAACGGCATCAACCAGTACAGCGGCTGGGCGCCGAACGGCTTCAACGGACGCTATTACTACGCCAAGGCCGGTTACAGCTGGTAATCGATCGGCCTCGAAACCGTAGGGCGGATTAGGCGGAACGCCGTAATCCGCCATCGATGAGCCGACGGCGGAGCACCATTGGTTCAGAAGTTCTCAGACGGGAGTTGATTGCAAAAAAAAGGGCCGCTTCAGCGGCCCTTGTTGCGTCAGACGAGCTCGCCGCCGTTTAACGCGGCGTCGATTTCCGCCCGTGTCAGGTCGGGCGCGAACTGCTGGATGAAGTGGTACGCGTACGAGCGCAGATAGGCGCCCTTGCGCACCGCCAGCCGCGTGGTGTTCGACGCGAACAGATGCGACGCCTCGACCGCGCGCATGCCCTTGTCGCGGCCGTGGTCGAAGGCCATCGAGGCGACAATCCCCACGCCCAGACCGAGCGCGACATACTGCTTGATGACGTCCGAATCCATCGCCGTCAGCACGATATCGGGCTTGACGCCGGCCTGCAAAAACGCCGCGTCGATATGCCCGCGACCGGTGAAGCCGACATCGTACGTAATCAGCGGGAACTCGGCCAGGTCCTCGAGCTTGATCGGCGAGCGGCCCAGCAAGGGATGGCCATCCGGCACCACGATCAAATGGCTCCAGCGGTAGCAAGGGAAGGACACTAAATCCGGGAACTGCGACAAGCCTTCGGTGGCGATGCCGATATCGGTCTTGCCCGACAAAATCCACTCGGCGATGTGCTCCGGTGCGCTCTGCTGCAAGGCGATGCGCACGTCCGGATACGCGGTGCGGAAACTCTGCACCACCTTCGGCAGCGCATAGCGCGCCTGCGTGTGCGTGGCCGCAACGCTGAGCGTGCCGCTTTGCTGGCCCGTGTACTCGAGGCTGGCTTGCTGCAAATTCTCCGCCTCGATCAGCAGGCGGTCGATGATCTTGAGGATACCCTTGCCCGGCTCGGTCATGCCGGTCAGGCGCTTGCCGTTGCGTTCGAAAATCACCACGCCCAGTTCGTCTTCCAGCTCGCGGATCTGGCGGCTGACGCCAGGCTGTGAGGTGAACAGGGCATTGGCCACTTCGGTCAGATTGTAGCCGCGGCGGGCCGCTTCGCGGATCGACCGCAGTTGTTGAAAATTCATATGGAAGCTCCAGCGTCAACGAACACATGCAGGCGTTTTGGACGCACCACCAACGTCTCGCCCTCTTTCAATTGCAGATGGCTGAAACGCTCGTTCGACATCACCGCCTCGATCAGCTCGGATGTATCGTCGCGCTCCAGATCCAGTTGCGCCAGCGGACCGATCGCGTGCGCGCGCCGCAGCTTGACGACGATGCCTTCGGCGCCTGGCGTGTAGCGTTCGATATCCAGATCGTGCGGGCGCACATAGGCGGTGCCCTTGCCGTCGGCGTCGGGCTGGCCCGGCACCTGGAAGGTCGCGCCGCCACTGGCCAGCACGCCGTCCTGCACGCGGCCATGGAACATATTGACGTTGCCCAGGAAGCCGTACACGAACGGCGAGGCCGGATGGTTGTAGACCTGGTCCGGCGCGCCGATCTGCTCGACGTTACCCTTGTTCATCAGCACCACCTGGTCGGCCACTTCCAGCGCCTCCTCCTGGTCGTGGGTGACGAAAATCGACGTCACGTGCAGATCGTCGTGCAGGCGGCGCAGCCAGCGGCGCAGTTCCTTGCGGACTTTCGCGTCGAGCGCGCCGAACGGCTCGTCGAGCAGCAGCACGCGCGGCTCGACGGCCAGCGCGCGCGCCAGCGCGATCCGCTGACGCTGCCCGCCCGACAGTTGCGGCGGATAGCGGTCGGCCAGCCAGTCCAGCTGCACCAGCTCCAGCAGTTCCTTGACCTTGCGGCGGATCTGGTCTTCCGACGGCCGCTCGGCGCGCGGCTTGACGCGCAGCCCAAAGGCGACGTTTTCGAACACGGTCATGTGCTTGAACAGCGCGTAATGCTGGAACACGAAGCCAACCTGGCGTTCGCGCACGTGGCGGTGGGAAGCGTCGTTCGAGTCCAGCAGCACCTGACCCGAGTCCGGATGCTCCAGGCCGGCGATGATGCGCAGCAGCGTGGTCTTGCCGCAGCCGGAAGGTCCCAGCAGCGCGGTCAGCTCGCCCGCCGGAAAGTCCAACGAGACATTGTTGAGGGCGACGAAATCGCCGAATCGCTTGTGGATGTTTTTAACTTCGATCGTCATGTCAGTGCTCCTTGGAACGTGCGTCATCGGCGATCGATTCGTTCAAGCGCCAAGAGATAAAGGATTTCAGGGCCAGCGTCACCAGGGCCAGCAAGGCCAGCAGCGACGCCACGGCAAAGGCGGCGGCGAAGTTGTACTCGTTGTACAGAATCTCGACCTGCAGCGGCACGGTATTGGTCTCGCCACGGATGTGACCGGACACCACGGACACCGCGCCGAACTCGCCCATCGCGCGGGCGTTACACAGGATCACGCCGTACAGCAGGCCCCACTTAATGTTGGGCAAGGTCACGCGGCGGAAGGTATCCCAGCCGGAGGCACCCAGCACGATGGCGGCCTCTTCCTCTTCGCTGCCCTGCGCCTGCATCAGCGGGATCAGCTCGCGCGCGACAAACGGGAAGGTGACGAAAATGGTCGCCAGCACGATGCCCGGCACGGCAAACAGGATCTTGATGTCGTGCTCCTGCAGCCACGGTCCCATCCAGCCCTGCGCGCCGAACAGCAGCACGTAGATCAGGCCGGAAATCACCGGCGACACCGAGAACGGCAGGTCGATCAGCGTCAGCAAAAAGCTCTTGCCGCGGAATTCGAACTTGGCGATGCACCACGAGGCGGCCACGCCGAACACCAGGTTCAGCGGCACGGCGATGACCGCAGTGATCAGGGTCAGCTTGATGGCCGAGATCGCGTCTTCCTCGACGATGGCGGCCAGATACGCTTCCCAGCCCTTGCGGAACGCTTCGGCAAACACCGCCACCAGCGGCACGAACAGGAACACGGTCAGGAACAGCAGCGCGATGGCGATCAGCACGCCGCGCACCCACAATGGCTCCAGGGTTTTCGGCGCCGACGGCAGTTCGCCGCGACGCACCGGGACGGGAGGCAGTCCGCTCATATTATTTACCCGACTTTCCGCGAGCCCAGGCTTGCAACAGGTTGATGGTCAACAGCATGATGAACGACACCACCAGCATCACCACCGCGATCGCGGTGGCGCCGGCATAGTCGTACTGCTCGAGTTTGGTGATGATGAACAGCGGCGTGATCTCGGAGATCATCGGCATGTTGCCGGCGATGAAGATCACCGAGCCGAACTCGCCGGTGGCGCGGGCGAAGGCCAGCGCGAAGCCGGTCATCAACGACGGCATAATGGTCGGGAACACCACGCGGGTGAAGATCTGGAAGGCGTTGGCGCCCAGGCTGGCGGCGGCCTCTTCCAGCTCGCGCTCGGCGTCCTCCAGCACCGGCTGCACCGTGCGCACCACGAACGGCAGGCCGATGAAGGTCAGCGCGACGACTACGCCGAGCGGCGTGAACGCCACTTTAATGCCTAGCACGCCCTCGATGAACTGGCCGAACCAGCCGTTGGCCGAATACAGCGCAGTCAGGGTGATGCCGGCGACGGCGGTCGGCAGCGCGAACGGCAGGTCGACCAGCGCGTCGATGATGCGCTTGCCGGGAAACTCGTAGCGCACCAACACCCAGGCAACGATGCCACCGAACACCACATTAATAAAGGCGCCGATCAGCGAAGCGCCAAAGGTCAGCCGGTAAGACGCCATCACGCGGTCGGAAGTGACGGCGGCCCAAAAACCTTCCCATGTCATCGTGAACGTCTTCAGGAAGACCGCCGACAACGGGATCAGCACGATCAAGGTCAGGTAGAAAATGGTGAATCCCAGCGAGAGCCGGAAACCCGGCATCACGCGGAATGGCGCGCCCCGGGCGGCCACGGGTGGCGCGGCGGGCGCTGCAAGAACTGCTGACATGAATGCTCCCTTATTACAAATTCTTCTATAAGGGCTGCATAATCTCATCTGTGCTTCATATTACAAACGAAGCATTTTTCATTAAGTTAGATGAATAGGCTATATAGCTACTCACATTATGAGTTTGGCCGCGACCGCTACCAAAATGAAAGCCAGCAGGCCGCGCAGCAGGCGTTCCGGCACCGATTTGGCGAAGTAAGAACCGATGGTGATGCCCGGCACCGAGCCTACCAGCAGCGTTAGCAACAACATCCAGTCGATCGAGCCGAGCCACCAGTGGCCGACCGCCGCGATCGCCGTCAGCGGCACGGCGTAGGCGATGTCGGTGCCTGCCACCTCGGCCGGGGTCAGCTTCGGGTACAGCATCACCAGCACGGTCGCGCCTACGGCGCCGGCGCCGATCGACGAAATGGTGACCAGCGTGCCGAGCACGGCGCCGGCGAAGATGGTCGCGCCGGTCAGCTTGGCGCCCTGCAGGTGGCGCTCTGGACGGGCGTTGATCCACGCCAGCATCTTGCGGCGGAACAGCAGCGCGCACACGGTCAGCATGACCGAGCCGGCGATGGAATAACGAATGACCTGGCCCAGTTCCGGGCTGAGGGTGCCGAAGTATTTGAGGCCGAGGCTGGCGAGGACGGCAGCGGGCAAGGCGCCGATGCACAGGCGCCGCACGATGTCCCAATGGACGGTGCCGCGCAGGCGGTGGGTGAAGGTGCCGACGCCCTTGGTCAGCGAGGCGAAGGCCAGGTCGGTGCCGACGGCGACCGCAGGCAAGACGCCAAACAGCAACGTCAGCAGAGGCGTCATCAGCGAACCGCCGCCGACACCGGTCATTCCCACCAACAAGCCTACCGCGAATCCCGACACGACAAACGATACATCCATGCAATTCCCCAAGAGTAACCCGCAGGGTACCTACTCGAGGGAAATTTCCAAACAACGCAATCCTTATTTGCTTATGCGCTTTTTATCCCGATCACTTGTTCGGTTGTGGCGTGACGCGCAGGTAAGGCTTGGCGGCGGTAAAGCCTTTCGGATACTTTTGCTTCAGCACTTCCGGGTCTTGCACGGTCAGCGGGATGATGACGTCGTCGCCATCTTTCCAGTTGCCCGGCGTGGCCACGGTGTGGGCGTCGGTCAGTTGCAGGGCGTCGATGACGCGCAGCACTTCGTCGAAGTTGCGGCCGGTGCTCATCGGATAGGTCAGGCTCAGGCGGACTTTTTTGTTCGGGTCGATGACGAACAAGGTGCGCACCGTGGCCGTGGTCGAGGCGTTCGGGTGGATCATGTCGTACAAGGTAGCGACCGTGCGGTCTTCGTCGGCGATGATCGGGAAGCCGACCACGGTGTCCTGGGTCTCTTCGATGTCGGCGATCCAGCCCTTGTGCGATTCGGCCGGGTCGACCGACAGCGCGATCGCCTTGACGTTGCGCTTGTCGAATTCCGGTTTCAGCTTGGCGGTCAGGCCCAGCTCGGTGGTGCAGACGGGCGTGAAGTCGGCCGGGTGCGAGAACAACACCACCCAGGAATCGCCCGCCCATTCGTGGAACTTCAGCTTGCCGATGGAGGAGTCTTGTTCAAAATCGGGGGCGGTATCGCCGAGTCGCAGTGTCATGGTGGTCTCCAGAAGTTAGCACGTTAAATGGCAAGGGCGTCAATGCGCCGCGAGGGCTCCATTCTGCACCTTATCTATCAAAAAATACAAGATTTCCAGTCCCTCGGGCCAATCGCCGAGGCCGGATTCGGCGTTGATGTGTCCCAGCGATCCGCCGT
Organism: Duganella sp. AC917; assembly: GCF_979258245.1. Classification (NCBI taxonomy): domain Bacteria; kingdom Pseudomonadati; phylum Pseudomonadota; class Betaproteobacteria; order Burkholderiales; family Oxalobacteraceae; genus Duganella; species Duganella sp. AC917. The sequence continues at coordinate 6,637,263 of NZ_OZ409848.1, read as the reverse complement.
TGATGAATTCGCTGTGCCAGCGTTCGGCCCACAAGGCCGCGCGCGGCGCCGCCATCCACGGGTCGTTGGTGCTGCCGATCATGATCGACGGGACCGGCAACGCCTGCCTGGGCAATTGGTCGGCGACGTTGAACTTGTCCGGATCGGCCGGCGCCACCAGCAGCAGGCCGGCCACGCCGGACGGATCGCGCGCCACGCTGTGCACACTGGCCAAGCTGCCGAAACTATGCGCGACGATCAGCGTCGGACGCGCGTCGCCGGGTTTGGCCCTGCGATGTTCATCGACGCGGGCCGACCAGCGCGCCAGATCCGGCGCTTCCCAATCGTCCTGCTCGACGCGCTCGAAGGATGGAAACAGGCGCTGCCAACGGCTTTGCCAGTGATCCGGACCGCTGTTATGCAAGCCCGGCGCGATCAACACCCGAAAGTCCGCAGTGGTGAGGCCGGGCATGGTGATTACTTCGGCTGGTAGATCTGGTCGAACAGGCCGCCGTCGGCGAAGTGGGTCTTCTGCGCCTTGGCCCAATCGCCGGCGATGTCGGCGATCGTGAACAGTTTCACCGCAGGGAATTGCGCGGCGTATTTCTTCGCCTCTTTCTCGACTGCCGGACGGTAGTAATTCTTGGCGATGATTTCCTGCGCGGCATCCGTGTACAGGTAGTTCAGGTAAGCCTCGGCCACCTTGCGGGTGCCGCGCTTGTCGACCACCTTGTCGACCACGGCCACCGGCGGTTCGGCCAGGATCGAGACCGATGGCGCGACGATGTCGAACTTGCTCGGGCCCAGTTCCTTGATGGCCAGCAGTGCCTCGTTTTCCCATGCGATCAGCACATCGCCGATGCCGCGTTCAACGAACGTGGTGGTGGCGCCGCGCGCGCCGGAATCGAGCACCGGCACGTTTTTATACAGCTTGCCGAGGAATTCCTTGGCGCTCGCTTCGCTGCCGCCCGGCTGGCGCAGCGCGTAGCCGTAGGCGGCCAGGTGGTTCCAGCGGGCGCCGCCGGAGGTCTTCGGATTCGGGGTGATGACGGCCACGCCCGGCTTGACCAGATCGTTCCAGTCCTTGATGCCCTTCGGGTTGCCCTTGCGGACCAGGAACACGATGGTCGACGTGTACGGGGTGCTGTTGTGCGGCAGTTTCTTCTGCCAGTCCGGCGCCAGGATCTTGCGTTCGGCGATGGCGTCGATGTCATAGGCCAGCGCCAGCGAGACCACGTCCGCTTCCAGGCCGTCGATGACGGCGCGGCCCTGCTTGCCGGAACCGCCGTGCGATTGCTTGATTTTCACCGTATCGCCGGTCTTGGCCTTCCAGTCTTTGGCGAAGGCGGCGTTGACGTCCTGATACAGCTCGCGCGTCGGGTCGTACGACACGTTCAGCAAAGTGATTTCGGCGGCAATGACGGATGAGGCGGCCGTAGCGGCAAAAATGGCTGCGGCGATGATTTTTTTGGACAGCATTTGAATCCCCTAGTTATGTTAGAGCAGAGAGTAATGCCGTCCCTTATAAATGAGAACTAAGCTTTTATCAGTTCTATATACAGTAAACGCATAAGGATTAGTAGAAGCGATTGAACAGCACCACGGCCCAGGTCGCCGCTGCCAGCAAGCAGGCCAGCAGCACAGCCGCGCTGCCGAAGTCCTTGGCGTTCTTGGACAGCGGGTGGCGTTCCAGCGAAATCCGGTCGACCACCGCTTCGATCGCTGAGTTGATCAGTTCGACGATCAGCACCAGCACCAGCACCGCGATTAACACCAGCTTCTCGAACGCCGACACCTTGAGCAGCAGCGCCACCAAGGTGCCGGCGACAAACAAGCCCAACTCCTGGCGGAACGCGTGTTCATGTTTCCACGCGGACTTCAAGCCGTCGATCGAGTAGAAAAAGGCGGAAAAGATCCGTTTCAGGCCGCTCTTGCTTTTGAATTCGCTGACAGGTTCCATAGGGCGATGACGAGATAAAGATGACGCATTATGCATCAATTCCTATTTTTTTCACATTATGGTATAACGTAGTTACCGATTACTGCACTGCACCAACCACATCATGAAAATCGAAACCGTTCCTGAGCAAAAGACCACTATCCAAGTGATCGAACGCATGGTGGCGTTATTAGACGCTCTCGCCAAATACCCCGATCCCGTCAGCCTGAAGGAATTGTCCAAGGTTTCCGGGCTACACCCGTCCACCGCGCACCGCATCCTCAACGATATGGTGCTGACGCGCTTTGTCGACCGCATCGAGCCGGGCACGTATCGGCTCGGCATGCGGCTGCTGGAACTGGGCAACGTGGTCAAAAGCCGGCTGTCGGTGCGCGAGGCGGCGCTCGATTTCATGCGTGCATTGCACAAGAAGACCCAGCAGACCATCAACCTGTCGGTGCGCCAGGGCGACGAGATCGTCTACATCGACCGCGCCTTCTCCGAGCGTTCGGGCATGCAGGTGGTGCGCGCGATCGGCGGCCGCGGTCCGCTGCACCTGACGTCGACCGGCAAGCTGTTCCTGTCGGTGGACGAGCCCAAGGCCATCCGCGCCTACGCCACGCGCACCGGACTGGCCGGGCACAACAAGAATTCGATCACGGATTTGTCCAAGCTCGAGCGGGAACTCAGCCTGGTGAAGTCGCGCGGCTATGCGCGCGATAACGAGGAATTGGAACTGGGGGTGCGTTGCATGGCAGCCGGCATCCATGACGACAGCGGCAAGCTGATTGCCGGGCTGTCGATCTCGGCGCCGGCCGACCGTCTGCAGGAAGACTGGCTGGAAGATCTGGTCACAACCGCCAACCAGATCTCCGCCACGCTCGGTTACATGCCGGTCGAATAAACCGGCGCGCTGCCGCTGTTGGTCAATGCCGCAGGTTTGAGCGCCTGCAGCCAGGTGCGCATGCGGCCGGCATCGGCGGTACGCGACTGCTTGCCTTTGGAATCGAGGAACACCATGATCACCGAACGGCCTTCGATGACGGCCTGCATCAGCAGGCAGCGGCCGGCTTCATTGATGAAACCGGTCTTCTGCAAGCCGATCGCCCAGTCGGGGCTGGCCACCAGGTGATTGGTGGTACCGAACTGCATCGGACGGCCGTTGTCTTCGACGATGGCTTTGGAATCGGTGGAGAACTGGCGCAGCATCGGATGCTGGTACGCAGCCATCGCCAGCTTGGCGAGGTCGCGAGCGCTGGCCACATTCATTTTCGACAGGCCGCTGGAATCGACATAATGCGTGTCGGTCATGCCCAGCTCGCGCGCCTTGGCGTTCATCGCTTCGACAAACGCCGGCTTGCCACCAGGGTAGTTGCGGCCGAGTGCCGACGCGGCGCGGTTTTCCGAACTCATCAGCGCGATGTGCAGCATGTTGGCACGGGTCAACTGGGCGCCGACGCGCAGGCGCGAGCTGCTGAATTTTTCGCGGTCGACATCGGCGTCGGTCACGGTCAGCACTTCGTCCATGTTCTGGTTGGCTTCCACCACGACCAGGCCGGTCATCATCTTGGTGATCGAGGCGATCGGCAAGGCGACGTTGGAGTTCTTTTCAAACAATACTTCGGAGTTTTCCTGGTCCAGCACCAGCGCCACGTTGGACTTGAGGTCCAGTGGATCGTGCGTCGCGCTCAGGCCGGCCAGGTCGCCCATGGTCGGCATGGCAGGCGCGGCGGTGATAAGGCGCTGGTAGACCACCTTGCGGCGGCCGTTGACTTTGGTCACGCGCTTGACCAGGCGATCGCTGGCGTCGGCGGCGGCCACGCGCACCGGTTGGCGGACCTTGGCCTTTTTGACCACGGCTTTTTTCGGCGCGGCGCTGTTGGCGGTTGCAGCCTGGGCGGCAGTCATGCCAGCCGATGCAAACATCAGCGAAATGAGCGCACTTAACGCTAGTTTATACATTCGTATCCCCAAAAGAAGAAAAGCCGGATTTCACAATCGACTGTTGCAGTGTAGCAAAATGGTGAGCCAGCGCAAGCTAAATTATCCACGGCAGCATCTTTGGTTGCGGATCTGCAATACGCGGCCTCGAACCCTCACTAGCCTTTTATGCAAGCTAGTCCTTATCGACAAATTTAACAAATTCTTCGATACGCATGCGTTCAGTGATCAAAGAATTTTCAATTTTCGTTGTATCGGCGTAACCAAGCGCCATGCCGCAGACCACGGTCTCGTTTTCGGGGATGTTCAGGACTGAACCGATGACCCGATGATACTGCGTAAAGGCGGCTTGCGGACAAGTATCTAGTCCGCGTCCGCGCGCCGCCACCATCACGCTCTGCAAAAACATCCCGTAGTCGAGCCAGGAGCCCTGCTCCATGATGCGGTCTATGGTAAAGATCAACCCGACCGGCGCGCCGAAGAACTCATAATTGCGGCCATGCTGGGCCGCCATGCCGGCTTTGTTGTCACGGGTCAGCCCCAGCAGCGCATACAGATCCCAGCCGACCTTGCGGCGGCGGTCGATATACGGCGATACCCATTCCCTCGGGTAATACGCGTACTCCTCGGTATGCAGCTTGGCTTGCTCCGGATCGTTATGTATGGCCAGAATCGCCGAAGACAACTCCCGCTTGCGCTCGCCTTCCAGCACGTACACTTTCCACGGCTGGGTATTGGTGCCGGAGGGCGCCCTGCCCGCCACCTGCAGGATCTGCAGAATGTCCTCGCGCGCCACCGCTTGCGGCAGGTAGGCGCGGATCGAGCGGCGCGACGTGATCGCGGCATCCACCGCCTGCTGTTGGGGAGTAGAAATCATGTGTCCTCGCTAGGTAGGTTTGCGTTTGCTGACCACAAAAAACACCCCGGTGACCGCCAGCGCCATGCCCGCCACGCCGAGGAGATTGAAAACTTCGCCGAACATCAGCCAGGCCATCACGGCCGTGGTGGGCGGCGTCAGATACATCAGGCTGGTGACCTGGGTGGCGTCGCTGCGCCGTATCAGCGCGAACAGCAGGAAGATCGCGCCGATCGACAAGCCTAAAACCGACCACAACAATGCTCCGATAAACCGGGGCGTCCACTGCACCGCAGCAAACGCCGGCGTCCAGCCTTCGAATATGATAGCCAGCGGCAACACCACAACAATGGACGCGGCGAACTGGATCACGGTGCCAGTGCGCAAGTCGAACTGCGGACAATGGCGCTTCTGATACATGGTGCCCGCCGTAATCGACAGCAGCGCCAGCACGCACAGCGCGATCGCCTCGACCGACAGGCCGGTCAGCTTGATTTTGGCGGCCACCACCAGCGCCACGCCGCCGATGCCAAACAACAAACCCAGCCATTGGCGCGGCAATACCTTTTCGCCGATCAACGGCGCGGCGAAGGCGGTCAGGATCGGCTGCATGCCAACGATCAATGCCGATAAACCGGCCGGCATGCCCAGCTTGATGGCGCACCAGACCCCGATCAGATAACCGGCCTGAACCAATATGCCGGCCAGCCCGACCTGCCAGATCCGACCGCGCGGCCACGGCGCGCGCAGCAGCAGGACGATGGGCAGCAGGAACACCAGCACGCCGAGAAAACGCATCAACAGTAAGGTCAGCGGCGGCGCATACGGCAATCCGAACTTCGCCACGATGAAGCCGCTGCTCCATAAGAGTACAAAAAACAACGGCATGGGCGACAGAAAGGTCGCGTGTGCGGCTGGCGCGGCGGGCTGATTGGCGGCGGAAACGGCGGTCGGGGTATCGGGCATGAAAACTGACTAGCTGACTGAAAGGATACCGGATGCGGGAAATCGGCACCGGTTCACGGTCCACCGAGTCTATCACGGCGGGATTATGCGCATCCGGATGGGCCCAGGACCAAGCAACCACGCCATGTCCCGGTGTGCACCGCAATAAGTTTTAGCTGGGAAATACTTCCTCAAAACGATGTTTCATGCTTTGATGCAACGCACAAAAAATCGCTTGACTTAATTTTTCAACGCCGTAAAATCGTCTTTGTTGCGTTGCACAATTTGATCGGTTTGAAACATGGGATGTTCTGTTTCTCGCCGAGTAGAACGGCAGTATCCAATTAATGACTATTTTCCTGGAGAGTTAAATGTTTTCAATCCCTGAGCAATTTTCCAATGCGACCAAAGCCAACTTTGAAGCGCAGTTCGCTATCTTCTCGGCCCTGACCAACAAGGCGTTTGAAGGCGTGGAGAAGTTTGTCGACCTGAACCTGACCGCCGCCAAGGCATCGCTGGAAGAGTCGTCGATCGCCACCAAGCAGCTGTTGTCGGCAAAAGATCCGCAAGAATTCTTCTCGCTGGCATCCGCTCAGGCCCAGCCGACCGCTGAAAAAACCCTCGCTTACGGTCGTCACCTGGCGAACATCGCCCAGAGCACCAGCGCCGAGTTCAGCAAAGCCGCTGAAACCCAAATCGCCGAAACCAACCGCAAAGTCATCTCGCTGGTGGAAGAAGTGACCAAGAACGCACCGGCCGGCAGCGAAAACGCCGTCGCCCTGTTCAAATCGGCCATTGGCAACGCCAACGCCGGCTACGAACAGTTCAGCAAAACCGCCAAGCAAGCTGCCGAGTCGATCGAAAGCAACGTTGCCCAGGCAGTGAACCAGTTCTCCGCAGCAGCCGCCAAGGTTGCTCCGGCACGCAAGTAATCAGCAATATAGGCCGGCGCCAATGGCGCCGGCGCCCGTTCTGCGGTCTCCTCGGCATCCGTGGTTTCCTCCTGACGGATGTCCTTAAAAGCCTCGGCCTGTCGCCGGGGCTTTTTTTTGGCCTTTTTTAGCCTTTTGGGCTTTTGCTCAGGAACTTACTCGCCCAGATAGGCCGCCTTGACCCGTGGATCGTCCAGCATGTCGCTGGCGTTGCCGGTCATCGTGATGTTGCCCGAATCCATGACGTAGCCGCGGTGCGCAGCCTGCAGCGCGAGCTTGGCGTTCTGTTCGACCAGCAAAATGGTGATGCCCTCTTTCGACACGTTGCGGATCACCTCGAAGATCTTGTCGACCATGATCGGCGACAGCCCCATCGACGGCTCGTCGAGCAGCAGCAGGTTCGGATGCGACATCAACGCGCGCGCCATCGCCAGCATCTGCTGCTCGCCACCGGACAGGGTGCCGGCCATCTGCGCCGCCCGTTCCTTCAGGCGCGGAAACACGTCGAACCACTTGGCGATATCGGCCTCGATGCCGGCCTTGTCGTCGCGGGTAAACGCGCCCATCATCAGGTTTTCCTGGATCGACATGCGGGTGAACACGCCGCGTCCTTCCGGCACCATCGCCAGTTTCTTCTGCACCAGATGGAACGACTTGCTGCCTTTCAGCGATTCGCCCTGATAGGTGACCGTTCCTTCGACTTTACACGCCGGCAAGGTGCCGGTGATGGCTTTCAGCGTGGTGGTCTTGCCGGCGCCGTTGGCGCCGATCAGCGCCACCAGCTCGCCCTTGTTTACTTCCAGGTCGATACCCTTGACGGCCTTGATGCCGCCGTACGCGACTTTCAGTCCCGATACTTTCAGCACGTTTTCGCTCACATTACCGCTCATTAGTGCGATCCTCCCAGATAGGCTTCGATGACCGCCTGATTGCTCTGTATTTCCGCCGGCAGACCCTCGGCGATCGGCTTGCCGTATTCCAGCACCATCAGCCTGTCGCACAGGCCCATCATCATTTTGACGTCGTGCTCGATCAGCAACACGGTCTTGCCCTCGTTCTTGATCTTGACCAGCAGTTCGCGCAGCGCCAGCTTTTCGGTCGCGTTCATGCCGGCGGCCGGTTCGTCCAGCGCCAGCAATTGCGGATCGGTGGCCAGCGCGCGGGCGATTTCCAGACGGCGCTGATCGCCGTACGACAGGAAGCGCGAGGTGCGGTTGGCGAACTGGCCGATGCCGACGAAGTCCAGCAGCTCCTGCGCACGCTTGCGGATGCTCGCCTCTTCCTCGCGCGCCGCCTTGTGGCGGAACACGGCGCCGAACACGCCCTGGTGCGAGCGCACGTGGCGTCCGACCATGACGTTTTCCAGCGCGGTCATCTCGCCGAACAGGCGGATGTTCTGGAAGGTGCGGGCGATGCCGGCCTTGGCCACCTCATGCGGGGCGGACGGCGAATACGGCTTGCCGGCCAGCTCGAAGGTGCCGGTGTCCGGCTGGTACAAGCCGGTGATGACGTTGAAGAACGTGGTCTTGCCGGCGCCGTTGGGGCCGATCAGGCCGTAGATCTGGCCCTTCAGGATCTTGATGCCGACATCGGTCAGCGCCTGCAAGCCGCCGAAGCGCTTGTTGACGCCGGAGATGTTGAGAATAACTGGTTCGCTCATGTCTGCTTTCCTCAGGCCGCCACTGTGCCGGACGATTGATCTTTGGTATCCGAATCGCTGTCGGGACGGTCTTCATGCTTGGGCGCGGGCCACAGGCCGGCCGGACGGTTGAGCATGATCAGCACCATGGCCAGGCCGTACAGCAGCTGGCGCAGCACTTCGGCTTCGATCAGCACATGGCCGAACACCTTTTGCTGCAGCGGTTCGACGACGTGGCGCAGCACTTCCGGCAACGCCGCCAGCAGCGCGCCGCCCATGATGACGCCGGGAATGTGGCCGATACCGCCCAGCACCACCATCGCCAGCACGGCGATCGACTCGGTCAGCGAGAACGATTCCGGCGACACGAAGCCCTGGAACGACGCGAACAGCGCGCCGGCGACGCCGCCGAACGAGGCGCCCATCGTAAATGCCAGCAGCTTGACGTTGCGGGTGTTGATGCCCATCGCTTTCGCGGCGATCTCGTCCTCGCGGATCGCGACCCAGGCACGGCCCAGGCGCGAGTGCTGCAAGCGCGACGTGACGAACACGATGGCGATGCACAGGAACAGGAACAGGAAATAGTAGGCGTTGACCGACGGCATCGAGAAGCCGCCGATGACGACGGTGGCGCGCGAACCGGCCTCCCCCGCCAGGTTGACGCCGAACACGCGGATCGGATCGATCAGGTTGATACCCTGTGGACCGTTGGTGAAATTGATCGGCTCGTTCAGGTTGTTCATGAAGATACGGATGATCTCGCCGAAGCCCAGGGTTACGATGGCCAGGTAGTCGCCGCGCAGCTTCAGGGTCGGCGCGCCCAGCAGGGCGCCGAACAGGCCGGCGACGGCGGCGGCCAACGGGACGATCACCCACACCGACAGGTGGATGCCGTTTTGCTGGATCTCCGGTCCGAAGATCGAAACCAGCGATTCGCCCAGCACCGGATACTGGTTGATGACCGATTCGAGCAGCGCGGCGAATTGCGGCGAGGCCAGCAGGCCGGTCATGTAGGCGCCCACCGCATAGAACGCGATGTAGCCCAGATCGAGCAGGCCGGCGAAGCCGACCACGATGTTCAGGCCCAGCGCCAGCATGATGTACAGCAGCGCCATATCGATGATGCGCACCCACGAGTTGCCGAACTGCGCGGCAAAGAACGGGAAGATCATCAAGCCGATGAACAGCACCGCCATGCTGGCGTAGGCTTTGCGCGGATTGCGGGAAACGTCGAAATTAAGAATAGCCATGATGTCCCCCTGTTACGCGCGGTCGGCGACGCGCTCGCCCATGATGCCGGACGGACGCACCGTCAGCACCAGGATCAGCACGACGAAAGCGAAGATGTCCTGGTAGTGGCTGCCGAGGAAGCCGCCGGTCAGGTCGCCGATGTAGCCGGCGCCCAGGCTCTCGATAATGCCCAGCACGATACCGCCGATCATCGCGCCGTAGATGTTGCCGATGCCGCCCAGCACTGCCGCCGAGAAGGCCTTCAGGCCCGGCACGAAGCCCATCGCGAACTGGATCGACGCGTAGTTGGCGCCCCACATCACACCGGCCACGGCGGCCAGCGCCGCGCCGAGCGCGAAGGTGGCAACGATGACCTTGTTCGAATCGACACCCATCAGGCCGGCGACCCGTGGATTTTCCGCCGTGGCGCGCATGGCGCGGCCCATTTTGGTTTTCTCCACCAACAGCACCAGTCCGGCCATCGACACGGCCGCCAGCACCAGCAGCAGGATCTGCGTCTGCGAAATGAGCGCGCCGCCGATCACCACCGGCTCGGACGACAGCAACTGCGGGAACGGCAGCGGGTTGCGGGTCCAGATCATCATGGCGAAGGTTTGCAGCAGGATCGACACGCCGATCGCCGTGATCAGCGGCGCCAGGCGCGGCGCATTGCGCAGCCGGCGATACGCGACACGTTCGATGACGATGTTAACAATGATACAAACCGGAATGGCGCCGCCGATGGCGATGGCCAGCTTGACGTAGCCGGGCAGGTCCGGGGCGTACTCGTTGAGGTATTTCAGGATGGTCAGGCCGGTCATGGCGCCGACCATCAGCACGTCGCCGTGGGCGAAGTTAATCAGGTTAAGCACACCGTACACCATGGTGTACCCCAGCGCGACCAGGGCGTACATACTGCCCAGCACCAGTCCATTTATGATTTGTTGGATAAAAGTATCCATTAAGAGCCTTTAAATTGGTATTGCACAGACGGTCCAAGTAACAAAAACGGCACCCGGGGGTTAGGTGTCCCCGTAGTGCCGCGGTTGACTACACGATAATCATGCAAGTTTCATGCCTGAGCGACATCAAACCCTGCGAACTGGCTGGGCGTCGTCGCCCCCGTTAAGGGCCGAATCGACAAGTTTTTGCGAGCGAGGCAATGATAGCGAGATTCACTAAAAACTAACTGCGGAATAACGCCGAAAGTACTGAATTAAGTTCAGCAAGCCTGATTGGCGGCTCAGGCCGCGTCGCCGATCGCCGTCACTTTCAAACCGTCGAGGCCCTTCGGCAACGGGAACGTCACCGCCTCCTGCACGCCGTCGAGCGGGCGAACGCTGCGCACGCCGCACTCTTTCAGACGGTCGATGACGGCCTGCACCAGCACCTCGGGCGCGGACGCGCCGGCGGTCACGCCCACCCGCAGCTTGCCTTCCAGCCACGCCGGATTGATCTGCGTGGCATTGTCGACCATGTAGGCGGGCGTGCCCATCTTCTCGGCCACTTCGCGCAGGCGATTCGAGTTGGAGCTGTTTGGGCTGCCAACCACGATCACCAGCTCGACCTGCGGCGCCATGAATTTCACGGCTTCCTGGCGATTGGTGGTGGCGTAGCAGATGTCGCCTTTTTTCGGCTCGATAATGGCCGGAAACTTGCGTTTAAGCGCCTCGATGATCTCGGCGGTGTCGTCAACCGACAACGTTGTCTGGGAGACATAGGCCAGATGCTCCGGCTTGGTCACCTGCAGGCGCTCGACGTCGGCCACGGTTTCGACCAGATACATGCCCGCTTCGGTCTGGCCCATCGTACCTTCGACCTCCGGGTGGCCGTCGTGGCCGATCATGATGATCTCGCAGCCCTGCTTGCGCATCTTGGCCACTTCCACGTGTACCTTGGTCACCAACGGGCAGGTCGCGTCGAAGATGCTCAGGCCGCGCGATTCGGCCTCCGCGCGCACCGCCTTGGACACGCCGTGGGCCGAAAACACCAGGGTGTTGCCGGCCGGGACATCGTCCAGGTCCTCGATGAAGATCGCGCCCTTGTTGCGCAGGTCCTCGACCACATAGGCGTTGTGGACGATTTCATGGCGCACATAGATCGGTGCGCCGAACTGCAGCAGTGCGCGCTCGACGATCTCGATCGCGCGGTCGACGCCGGCGCAAAAGCCGCGCGGCTGGGCCAACAGGAGTTCTTTATCGCTCATCACTGCCTCACAGTACGGAAATAAGGTTGACTTCGAACTTCAGCGGCTGGCCGGCCAGCGGATGGTTGAAGTCGAACAGACAGGTGTCGTCGCCCAGCTCGCGCAGGATACCGGCAAAGCGGCCGCCGCCCGGCGCGGCGAAGTCGACCAGGTCGCCCACCTTGTAGTCGGCGCCCGGCACCGAGTTCTCGTCCAAGGTGGCGCGCGAGACTTCGCGCACCAGTTCCGGATTGCGAGGGCCGAAGCCGACGCCAGGCTCCAGGTCGAAGGTCTTGTGCGTGCCTTCGGGCAGGCCGATCAGCAACTCTTCAAGCACCGGCGCCAGCTGGCCCTGGCCCAGCATCAGGGTCGCGGGATTTCCACTGAAGGTTGAGACGATATCAGTACCGTCCAAAGAGGCCAGCCGATAATGCAGGGTGAGATAAGCCGATTTGGTGACGACAGGTTGCGCGTTAGACATGACTGGGGTTCTTGAGCTGGCAAAGGCTATATTGTAAGCCACCTTGCCGCTCGCGCCCGCCGCCTGTGACGATTTGGGGTCAATTGACTGTGCAGCGCAAGGGTGTATATTGATTTGGCCTGTAGCGCATGATTTTTAGGAATGGACATGACCACCGCAGCGAACCTCAAGATATATAACGCCAAGGACGCCGAGACCCAGTTCGGGGAGGTGCTAAATGAGGCGTCGCGCAAGCCCGTCGGCATAACCAAGCAAGGTCGCGTTGCCGCGTATATCCTGTCGCGGCGCGATTTCGACGCCATGGTGTCCCGCATTCAAGAGCTGGAAGATCAACTTTGGCTGGCAAAGGCTGACCTGGCTCGCGAAGAAGGCTTCGTCGGGTCTGACCGAGTCAAAACCATACTTGGCGCTCCAGGAGACAGCAAAAATGAGGAAGCTGGCTCTAACTCATAACGCCGAGAAGTTTTGGTCTGGACTTGACCCCAAACTCTACAAGCAGATTGGCCGTGCGGTGTGAGGCCTTTTGGGCAATCCCGAGCCTCATGATAGTTCGCTCCTCAAAGGCGGAAAGCATCTCTAGCGAAGGCTCGATACCGGTGAATACCGCATTGTGTACGCCGTCACCGACGACACGATCGAGGTGCTGATAATTGGCAAGCGCAACGATTCCGAAGTCTACAAGCAGTGGGACAGAATCAAGTGAAGGCACTTAAATAGCCATTGATCAGACTCTCATCAGTATTTCAGTTCCCGTTTTGACCACAATGGATACTTCTTTTCGGAGGAATCCATGACGATCAATGACTGGCCCGCAGAAAGGCGTCCGCGCGAACGGCTGATCCGGGAAGGTGCGAGCGCGCTGTCCGATGCGGAATTGCTGGCGGTGTTCCTCCGTATCGGCGTGCCGGGACAGGACGCGGTACAACTGGGCCAGCACATGATGCACCATTTTGGGTCACTACAGCGGCTGTTCGGCGCCAGCCTGACGGAGTTTTCCGCGATCCGCGGCTTGGGGCCTGCCAAATTCGCCCAGTTGCAAGCGGTGATGGAACTGGCGCGCCGGGCCATGCTGGAGGAATTGCGCGCCGGCGCCCTGCTGGGTTCGCCGCGCGCGGTGAAGGAATATCTGCTGCTGCTGTTCAACGGCAAGACCTTCGAATCGTTTCACGTGCTGTTCCTGGACGTCAAAAACCGCCTGATCGGCAGCAAGGAGCTGTTTCGCGGCACATTGACACACACCAGCGTCTACCCGCGCGAGGTGGTCAAGGAAGCGCTGGCCCGCAACGCCGCCAGCGTCATGCTCGCCCACAACCATCCGTCCGGCACGCCGGACCCGAGCGAATCGGATTTGCTGCTGACGCGGGGGTTGATACAGGCGCTGGCCTTGGTCGACATCCGTATCCTCGACCATTTTGTGGTTGCCGGACATCGGGTCCACTCGTTCGCCGAGCACGGTCAAATGTGATAAGGACACGAATTTGCACCATCGCCGCCCAGCCCGGATCAGCTTTCCCATAGGAGAAGTATGCCGAAGTCACAATTGTTAAATTCTTTGAGATTATCAAGACACAATTGTTTTTCACAAGTCATTGAAAAAGCTAAGTTTTTTGGATATACTCTCGTTTTTCCAATTGTGGAATGTCTTTTAAGGAGTGCGTTATGGCACGTGTTTGCCAAGTTACTGGGAAGAAGCCGATGGTCGGCAACAATGTTTCCCACGCAAACAACAAAACCAAACGTCGTTTCCTGCCTAACCTGCAGAACCGTCGTATTTTTGTTGAATCTGAAAACCGCTGGGTCTCCCTGCGTCTGTCCAACGCTGGTCTGCGCGTCATCGACAAGGTCGGCATTGATGCCGTTCTGACCGACATGCGCGCCCGTGGCGAAAAAGTCTAATTAGGAGCTACCATGGCAAAAACTGGCCGCGACAAAATCAAACTGGAATCGACCGCAGGCACGGGTTTCTTCTACACCACCACCAAGAACAAGCGCACCACGCCTGCTAAAATGGAGATCATGAAGTTCGATCCTAAAGCACGCAAGCACGTCATGTTCAAAGAAACCAAGATCAAGTAATCAACGATCTTCGCTTCCGAAAAACCGCCCGGCGCAAGCCCGGCGGTTTTTTTACGTCCATCGTGCGCCAGCCAGTGCCAACCCGGCGGCCTGAATGTAAAAAGGCCCCGGGGTTGAGCCCGGGGCCTTCTAATTTAGTGCAGAGCTTGATTATGCGTAGCTGCGCAGGCGGAACGAGAATTCTTGCAGCGATTTGATGCCGGACGCTTCGGCACGGTTGCACCAGTCTTGCAGCTTGTGCAGTAGCTGGTCGCGGGTGAAGTGCGAACGCTCCCAGATCACGCCCAGTTCCACACGCATGTTGTGCATGGTTTCCAGCGCTTTGCTGTGCTGGAACAATTCAACCAGTTGCTGCTGCTGCGGCGCTTCCAGCTTGCCCGGCTCGCGCTGCAACAACTTGCGTGAAGACTTCAGGAAACGCGATTCCAGCTCGGCCTTGGTTTTCAGGTGCTCGACTTCTTCGTACCAGGCGGCCTTGATCGATTTGGCGTACTTGGCCATCACGTCGTAGCGGTTGGCGATGACCGACTGCAAGGTGTCGAAGTCCGCTTCCACTTTGCCTTTGGCGAACTTCGGCTCCGGCGCGAGCTTCTTGACCTTGGCCAGGCCCATCATTTCCAGCCCACGGATGTAAGCCCAGCCGATGTCGAACTCGTACCATTTCGACGACAGCTTGGCCGACGTCGCAAAGGTGTGGTGATTGTTATGCAACTCCTCGCCGCCGATCAGGATGCCGAACGGGATGATGTTGGTGGCCGCGTCCGAGCAGTCGTAGTTGCGGTAGCCCCAGTAGTGGCCGATACCGTTGATGATGCCGGCGGCCGTCACGGGGATCCACATCATTTGCACGGCCCACACGGAAATACCGATGACGCCGAACAGTGCGAAGTTAATGAACAGCAGCGCGACCACGCCCGCCCAGCTGTAGCGGGTGTACAGATTGCGCTCGATCCAGTCGGTCGGCGTGCCATGGCCATACTTGTCCATGGTTTCCAGGTTCTTCGATTCGGCGCGGTACAGTTCGGCGCCTTCCCAGAACACTTTTTTAATGCCACGGGTGACCGGGCTGTGCGGATCTTCCTCGGTGTCGCACTTGGCGTGGTGCTTGCGGTGGATCGCCGCCCATTCCTTGGTGACCTGGCCGGTGGTCAGCCACAGCCAGAAGCGGAAGAAGTGGCTCGGGATCGCGTGCAGCTCGAGCGCGCGGTGGGCCTGGTGGCGGTGCAGATAGATGGTAACGCTGGCAATGGTGATGTGCGTAACGGCCAGGGTGTAGAAAAACACCTCCCAGGCACTAAACCGGGTGACCCCGTTAGACAGAAAATCCAGTACCGCATTTAAACTAAAGCTCATTAATACTCCAAAGTGGGCGTGTCACGCATCGCGGTGGCTCCGCAAATATTGCGTTTAAGACAGGCGCAGGAAGTCCATTAGTCGTGCTAACAACCTGTAATTGTACGCTGAATTAAAGGTGATTTGAGGAAGGATTTCCAGCGGTAACAAGGTTTTCCTTTGGCACGGTCGTACTTTCTTCTGCGCCCAGCACCGGTGGAACCGCGCCCAAAATGCGCATTTCCCTCTGCGGGAACGGTACCGAAATGCCGTGTCCCTTTAACGCGCGCCAGATCGCACGGTTGACGTCGGATGTGACGCCGCCGCGACCATTTTCCGGGTCATCG
The DNA here is from genome assembly GCF_979258245.1 of Duganella sp. AC917. NCBI lineage: Bacteria > Pseudomonadati > Pseudomonadota > Betaproteobacteria > Burkholderiales > Oxalobacteraceae > Duganella > Duganella sp. AC917. The sequence goes on along the minus strand of NZ_OZ409848.1, from coordinate 6,621,381 downwards.
ATCCAGAAACCGACTTGCAATTCGAGACCATCGGCGCCGAAATTGAGCAAGGTGGCCGACGGACGCCGCTCCTTGTTGACCCGCTCGACGCTCAGCGCCGCCTCCTCCAGCAGCGCCAGTACCGTGTCGACATCGGTGTCGTAAGCGACCGATACCTTGGTGGAAATATTGACCATGCTGCTCGAGAGCGACGAGTTCTGCACCGCTCCCGACACCAGCATTTCGTTCGGGATGATCGATTCCATGCCGTCGAGCGCCTGCAGCACCGTGTAGCGGGTGTTGATCTGCGTCACCTTGCCGCTGTAGCGGTCGACCGTGATCATGTCGCCGATAGTCAGGCTGCGGTCGAGCAGGATGATGAAGCCGGACACATAATTGCTGGCGATCTTCTGCAAGCCCAGACCGAGACCCACGCCCAGCGCGCCGCCGAACACCGACAGCACCGTCAAATCGATCCCCACCAGCGACAAGCTCACCAGCACGGCCGCCAGGATCAGCACGGCCCGCACCGTACGCGACAACACCACCCGCAAACTGGTGTGCATGCCCTGCAAGCGCATCAGCCATTCCTCGAGCGCGGTGCCGGCCCACAGCGCCAGCATCAGCATCACCACCACCGACACGATCGCCTGCATCACGTCGGCGATCGTGACCTTGTATTTACCCATCGGCAGGATGGTGGTGTCCATGTAATGGAATACATCGTCCCACAGCCCGGTGATGTAAATCACGAACGTCAGCCACACCAGCAACTGGAAAATCTTCTCGAAAGCCAGCATGGTGGGGTTGATTTCTCCCCGGCGCGCAAACACGCGGCGCAACAGATAGACGGTGAAGCGTATCACCGCCAGCGAGCCGAAGATCGGTATCGCCACCTTCAGCAGGTTGTTTGGATGCTTGTAATACTCGAGCAAGGCGACGCGCGACAATGTCAGCAGTCCGACCACCAGCATCGGCGGCACCACCCGGCCAAGACTCTCGACGCCGAAGCGCATGATGTCGTTGCGGTTCTCGTCGCGCCCGGTGTACTTGCGCACCAGCCGCGCCAAGGTCCAACCCAACGCCACCGACAGGATAAGCGCGGCGATCTGCCATAGCATGCTGGGATCGCGCAGGTCGCCGGAAAGGTCTTCGATCAGATTGAAAAGCGGCTGTTGTTTGGACATATCTATTGCTGAGTGTGACTGGAGGCCGTAGCGTAGCGTAAACGCGCCGCCATGCCCTATGAATGTTAAAAAGACCGGGCAAGGTCGTTCTCCCGGTCTTTCAATTGCTGCGCCGCGTCGAGGATTACTCTTCGTCCGCCGCCGCCTCTTCTTCCTTCACCGGCGCCACTTTCTTCGGCATCGGCTTGCGTTCGAACACGGCGGCAAAGAAGCCGTCGGTCTGGTGCTTGTGCGGCAGCAGCTTGAGGTAGTCGCCCATGTCCAGGTCGATCTTTTGCTCGGCCAGCACTTTGCTCATCGGCACCAGCTCGAAGTCCGGATGGCTGTCGAGGAACTGCTTGGCGATAAAGTCGTTCTCGTCTTCCAGGAAGCTGCAGGTGGCGTACACCAGGCGGCCGCCGCCCTTCAGCAGGCGCGCGGCGCCGTCCAGGATCGCGGCCTGCTTGACCTGCAGTTCGCCGATCGCGCTCGGCTGCTGGCGCCACTTGACGTCGGGATTGCGGCGCAAGGTGCCCAGGCCCGAGCACGGCGCGTCGACCAGCACGCGGTCGATCTTGCCGGCCAGACGTTTGATCTTGGCGTCGCGCTCATGCGCGATCTGCACCGGATGCACGTTCGACAGGCCACTGCGCGCCAGCCGCGGCTTGAGCTTGGCCAGGCGTTTTTCCGACACGTCGAACGCGTACAGGCGGCCGGTGTTGCGCATCGTCGCGCCCAGCGCCAAGGTCTTGCCGCCGGCGCCGGCGCAGAAGTCGACCACCATTTCGCCGCGCTTGGCGCCGACGATGGCCGACAGGATCTGGCTGCCCTCGTCCTGCACTTCGATATGGCCGCTTTTGAACAGCGGCAGGTTTTGCAGCGCCGGCTTTTGCAGCACGCGCAGGCCCAGCGGCGAATAAGGCGTCGGCGTGCTGCGGATCGGCGCTTCGGCCAGACCGGCGGCGACTTCTTCGCGCGTGCCCTTCATGGCGTTGACGCGCAGGTCCAGCGGCGCCGGCTGGTTCATGCCGTCGGCCAGCGCCAGGGTTTCCTCTTCGCCCATCTGTTCGACCAGCTTGTCGAACAGCCATTTCGGCATGTTCGAGCGGCTCGACTTGTGCATCACCTTGCGGTCGATCTGCAGGATGCGTTCGACCCACGCGACCTCGTCTTCCGTCAGCCCGCCCAGCGACTCGACGCCGACGGCGTCGGCCATGCCGAGCAGGGTCAGGCGGCGCATCGTGGCGCCACCGCCCGCTTCGGAGAAATCGGTGTAAAACGATTTATTGCGCAGCACGTTGTAGATGCACTCGGCGATAGCGCCGCGTTCGCGTCCGCCCAGGCGCGGGTGGTCTTTAAAATAGCGCGACAACGTCGTGTCGGCGGGCGCGGCAAAGCGCAAAATCTCGCGCAACACTTCTTCGGCGTTGGCGAGTATCGCTGGTGGCAATCTCATGGAATTCCTTGGTTAAATTATTTTGTAATGGTCACATGCTCGTCCACATGGACCTGGCCCTGCGATGCGGCCAACCTGTCCTCGACAAACCAGCGCACCGCGCGCGGATAAATCACGTGCTCCTGTTCCAGCACGCGCGCCGACAAGGTTTCCACCGTGTCGCCGGGCAGCACCGGCACGCTGGCCTGGGCCACCATCGGCCCGTGGTCGAGTTCGGCCGTCACGAAATGCACTGTCGCGCCATGCTCGGCCACGCCGGCGGCCAGCGCCTGCGCATGCGTCGCCAGGCCGGGAAACAACGGCAGCAGCGATGGATGGATGTTGAGCATGCGGCCGGCGTAATGCGCGACAAACGGCTCCGTCAAAATCCGCATGAAACCGGCCAGCACCACCAGATCGGGCGAAAAGCCGTCGATCACGGTCTGCAAAGCGGCGTCGAACTCGGCGCGGCTGGCGTAGTCTTTGTTGGCAACAACAGCCGTTTCGATTCCGTATTCGGCAGCAAACGCCAGCCCGGAGGCGTCGGCGCGGTTGCTGATGACGGCGGCAACACGGGCGGGCCAGCGCTCGGCTTGCGCCGCCCGGACTATCGCTTCCATGTTGCTGCCGCGACCCGAAATAAGGATGACGATGTTTTTCATAGGCCGACATTGTACCTCGTCCACACCGACAGGACCAGAAAATGCCGAGATATGCTGCGGCGCAGCAAGCATCCACCCCTGGCGCGAAGCGGGATGCGGAGGGGGATTCCGGCCTACTCGAAGGAGTAAAACACCCGGAACGGAACTTTCTTTTCGGCCCAATAATCGGCAGCGTCGCGGAACACGTCCAACAGGGTTTCCCGTGCTTCCTTGTCAAATTTCTGCGTATTGGGCAATTGCTCGAGCACGACCAGGAAACCTTCCTGCGTGCCGGCCTTGAACATGGTGTCGGTCAGCGTCTCGCGCAAGCCGTCAAAATTCTTGCCTATACCTTTAGGAAACTGAAACGACTCCGCGATGATGCCCAGCACCTGCTGCTTGGTCGCGCCGGCGTTGCAGTGCGCATACAGGAAGTGGTGGCCGAGCCGAGCCGCTTCCTCCTGCAACTCGACAACGCGGAAAGCGCGGATCGACTGCACGAGGTTGGGCGGCACGAACATCAGCAGCGTTTCGTTTTCCGCCAGTTGACCTGGTATGTACGGTGTGTCCACTTTGCTGTCGTGAGTGCCTAACTTGTTGATTAATGAGTAAATAATTTGAGCACCTGTCCACTTTACACGGTCCGCTGGTCTAAGCGTGTCGTGGTTGATTCAACATCTTTCTCGAATCCCATACGCATATTAGGGTAACGTGTTGTTCCTTCCAGATCAACACGAATGTGATTGCCCACGCAATATTTGTTAAAAACAGAACACTTTCGGGCGGTTTTGACCCCAAATCCATACAATTTCGGCGCGGAATAGCGCCACGGCCACCGGAACCAAGCGTTGGACGCTGTTACAATTTGTTGCCACAGATACCGATTAGCCACTGGTTCCGGCGCGCCAACGGGAATACCATAGTACGCATGCAATATCAGAATCCCTGATAAGACACCCCTGACAGACAACGAGGTACCAAATGAACTTGCAAGCCAAATTGATCGCATCCGTACTTTGCGTAAGCGCCCTGCCTTTCGCCCAGGCTGCCGAGCTCGAGGATTTCGGCCGAGTGGTGCGCGTCACCCCGCAAGTGGAACAAATCAACCGTCCGCGCCAGGAATGCCGCACCGAATACGTCCAGGTCCAGCAGCCGGCGCCGCAGCGCGGCGTGGGCGGCGCCATCATCGGCGGCCTGATCGGCGGTCTGGCGGGTAACCAGGTCGGCGGCGGCAGCGGCCGCTCGGTGGCCACCGCCGCCGGCGCCATTGCCGGGGCCGTGGTCGGCGACCGCGTCGACAACCAGAACCTGCCCAACAGCGGCGGCGTGCAGGAACAGCAAGTCAAGCAGTGCCGCACCGTCGACCATTGGGAATCGCGCACCTCGGGCTACGAGGTCACCTACGACTATCGCGGCCGCAACTACACCAGCGTGATGTCGTACGACCCGGGCGAGCGCGTGCGCCTGCGCGTGGTGGTCGAGCCGATGCAGCGTTGATCGGTTAAATGCTCAGCAACACCCTTCAATGCCGGTCCTTCGACCGGCATTGCCGTTTTTGGCTTGCCTTGAAGTAAAGCATCGCGGGATAATGCACACTGATACCGCCTCCCCTCCTCACCGCCTCCCATGCTGATCAAACGTAAATCCATCGAAAAAGAAGAATCCTCCCGTCCGGCGCGCAAAGCCAAATATGCGCCGGTGACCTTGTCGGAGCAGGATGGCGTGCGCTACCTGCACTTCGGCACGGAGTGGGTGCAGGGCGCGATGCGCATCCGCAAGCCCAACTGGCCGGAGCTCGAGTACGCGCAGCAGATGATGGCGTGGATGCTGTGGCAGAAGGAGCCGGCGGCCATCGCCCAGCTCGGCCTGGGCACGGCCACCTTGACCAAGTTTTGTTACGCCACCTTTCCGTCGGCCTCGGTCACGGCGGTGGAGCTGAACCCGTCGGTGATCGCCATCTGCGACTCGATGTTCAAGCTGCCGCCGAACGACGCCCGGCTGCGCGTGGTGGAAATGGACGCGCTCGACTACGTCAACGACGAAGCCAACCTGGGCGCGCTGGACGTGCTGCAGGTCGACTTGTACGACGCCACCGCGCGCGGTCCGGTGCTCGACAGCGCCGAGTTCTACCAGTCCTGCAACGCCTGTTTGAAGGACGACGGCATCATGACGGTCAACCTGTTCGGCGACCATCCCAGCTACGCGCGCAACATCAAGGCGATCAAGTTCGCGTTCGAACAAGTGGTGTGCCTGCCGGAAGTCCATGACGGCAACGTGGTCGCGATCGCGTTCAAGCGCAAGCACGCGATCGACGTGGAAGCGCTGGCAGAGCGCGCCGCACAAATCGTCGCGGAAACCAAACTCCCGGCGAAGTCATGGGTCAAAGGATTAGCGCAAAGCCTGGCCACTGCGTGAGGAACTAGCGTAATCCGCCAGGCGCCACCCGGGCACAAGAATTGAAGTCGCAGTCGCATCACCGTTTCGCCGCCAACTTTTGAAAGTGACCGCAACGATGCCTTCCGCCCAGCCCGCCACCAAGACGTCGCCGCTCGACCTGCAGCAGATCTACACCTGGCTGCTGGCCGACGGCATGATCCGCAAGACCGAGGTCAAGGAGCTGTACGCGCAAAGCCAGGCCATCCTCAAAAACACGGTCGGTCCGATGCACCCGCTGTGCGCGGTGGCCCACGCCAAGCTACTGTCGGCGCAACCGCCGCACAAGATGTTGACGCTCGACGCGCTGTGTGAATGGCTGGCCCAGCGCACCGGCCTGCTGTTCATCCGCATCGACCCGCTCAAGATCGATTTCACTAAAGTGGCCGACGTCATGTCCGCCAACTACGCGGCGCGCTTCAACATCCTGCCGGTCGAACTCACGCACGACACGCTAGTCGTGGCCACCGCCGACCCCTGCTCGATCGAATGGGAAGCGGAGATCTCCAAGGTGTCGCGCCGCGCGATCCGCCGCGTGATCGCCAACCCGCTCGACATCGCGCAATACACCACCCAATTTTTCAGCCTGGCCAAGTCGATCAAGAAGGCCAACAAATCCAACGGCAACGACCTGTCGCTGCGCAACAACTTCGAGCAGCTGGTCGAGCTGGGCAAGATCAACAAGCAGGTCGACGCCAACGACCAGCACGTCATCAACATCGTCGACTGGCTGTGGCAGTACGCGTTCGAACAGCGCGCCTCGGACATCCATTTGGAACCCAAGCGCGAGATGGCGGCGATCCGCTTCCGCATCGACGGCGTGCTGCACCAGGTGTACCAGGTGCCGGCGGTGGTGATGATCGCCATGACCGCGCGCATCAAGCTGCTCGGGCGCATGGACGTCATCGAAAAGCGCCGCCCGCAGGACGGCCGCATCAAGACCCGCACCGCCGGCGGCCAGGAGGTCGAGCTGCGGCTGTCGACCCTGCCGACGGCCTTCGGTGAAAAGCTGGTCATGCGCATCTTCGATCCGGACGTGGTGGTCAAAACCCTGCCGGAGCTGGGCTTTCCGCTTGACGACGCCGAACGCTGGGACGCGCTGACCAAGCGTCCGCACGGCATCATCCTGGTGACGGGGCCGACCGGCTCCGGCAAGACCACCACCCTGTACACGACCCTGAAAGCGCTGGCGACGTCGGAGGTCAACGTCTGCACGGTGGAAGACCCGATCGAGATGGTCGAGGCAGCCTTCAACCAGATGCAGGTGCAGCCGGGCATCGACCTGTCGTTCGCCGACGGCGTGCGCGCGCTGATGCGGCAAGACCCGGACATCATCATGGTCGGCGAAATCCGCGACCTGGCCACGGCCGAGATGGCGATCCAGGCCGCGCTGACCGGCCACCTGGTGCTGTCGACTTTGCACACCAACGACGCGCCGTCGGCCGTGATGCGGCTGCTGGAACTGGGCGTGCCCTACTATCTGCTCGAGGCGACGCTGATCGGCATCATGGCGCAGCGCCTGGTGCGCACCTTGTGCGCCGACTGCAAGGTCGCCGACGGCGAGCTGGGCGACGAAATCTGGCACAGCATCGTCGGCGACTGGGACTTGCCCAAGCCGGCGACGATCTACCGCCCGGTCGGCTGCCCGGAATGCCGCCAGACCGGTTACCGGGGCCGCACCGGCCTGTACGAGCTGCTGACGGTCACCCAGGCGTTCAGCGAGCAGGTGCGCGAGGAGACCGACATCCACGCGCTGCGGCGCCAAAGCGTGGCCGACGGCATGAAGCCGTTGCGCATCGCCGGCGCGATGAAAATCCAGGAGGGCGCCACCACCGCCGACGAGGTGCTCAAGGTCACGGCCGCGCTGGGGATGAAGGAAACAATAAAATGATTTCAGAAAACCCTTTGCACTTCGCGGAGGGCTGTATATAATACGGCCTCTTTCGGGGGTCGTTAGCTCAGCTGGTAGAGCAGCGGACTTTTAATCCGTTGGTCGCAGGTTCGAATCCCGCACGGCCTACCACCGAATTCGCAGTATCAGATGAAGCAGCCACGAGCAATCGTTGCTGCTTTTTTTGTTTGGGCGCTCGCTTCCCCCTGCCCCCTTGGTGCGCATAATCACCGTCGTGATTGCCTGAATGCACAGCAAATTTGATAACATTTATCCCAGTCAGCTTTTCCATGCGGACGGCACGCTTGCGGCCACCCCGCGCCGACAATCCCCATCGACTGGATACCGAGACATGAGCAATCGCACCACATCGGCCGCCTGGGTCAAAGGTATCGGGCAACTGCTGCAGGATGAAGGACTGGACGTGCGATCGCTGTTCAGCCATGCCGGATTGGATATGTCCCAGCTGGCCAATCCCGAGATGCGTTATCCTACCGAAAAGGTCAGCCGATTGTGGGATGTAGCGGTACAGCGCTCCCGCAACGCGCTACTCGGCATCGCACAACCGCGTTGTGCCTGCGTCGCCAACTACGACGTGGTCGGCTACGCCATGATGTCTTGCTCCAATTTGCTCGCCAGCCTGGAGTGCCTGGCGCGCTACATGCGTGTGGTAAGCGAAGCGGCCTCGCTGAGGCTGCGCGAAGAAGCGGGCCGGTATTCGATCGAGCTGACCTTGTTCGGTGGCGAGCTTGCCGTGCCGCGCCAGCGCAGCGAGTTCAGTCTGCTCACATTGCTGTCGTTCCTGCGCTGGATCTCTGGACGGCACATCGCGCCCGTGCTGGTCGAGTTCAGCTATCCGCAACCGGCGCAGCCGCAGCCTTATCAGGAAGCCTTTCAAAGTCCGGTACGTTTCAACGCCGCCGCCAACCGCCTGGTGTTGTCGGAGCCGGACCTGATCGCGCCACTACCCACCCATAACCCCGCATTGGAACAGTTTCATGCGCAGTTTGCGAGCCAATGCCTGGCACGCCTGGACGATCGCCGCATCAGCCGCAAGGTGGGCGACCTGATCGCGCAGAAGTTGCAAGGGCGGGAGCCCCGGCGCGAAGAAATCGCAAGGCTGCTCTGTGTCGGAGATCGGACCTTGCGCCGTCGCCTGGAGGAAGAAGGGACAACCTTCCAGAAGATCCTGGACGACACCCGGCGCGATTTGGCGCAACACTACTTCGCGCTGCAGCGTTATTCCGCCGGGGAAGTCGCTTACATGCTGGGGTTCACCGACCAGGGCACGCTGTTCCGTGCCAGCCGCCGCTGGTTTGGCGTGTCGCCGAAGCAGTATCAAGCACGTTGCGGCGCGCAATGACGCCCGCGCCGGCTCCGATCAACTTGCCGGCTGCGGCTTGATCATGCTGCTCATCATTTGCTGCGCGCGTTCCGCTTTTTGCTCCGACGTCAAATTGGGATCGTCCTGCGCGGCCATCAAGCCGATGAGCTTGCGCGTCATCGCCTCCTCTTCGCCGAACATGGCCTGCGCCGCCTCCGCCCCCAGATAAGACACCCGCAAGGCGTGCAGATTGTCGAGCAATTTCAATCGCTCCGGTTCCGTCTCGGGCGCGGTTTCAGGCGGGATCGTATGGGTCAGCGCCTTGGCGTATTGCTGGAATTGCCCGGACAGCACCTTCAGCTGCGCCGCTGCCTCGGGTGGCAGGGATTGCGCCGCCTTGTCCAGATTGGCCGCCAGCGCTGCGGGATTTTCTTCGAGTAATAGCTTCTCGAGATTGGCATGGGTGTCGGCGTTGAGCACCAGTTTGCCACGACTATCGGCGGCAAACGCCGCCGGCGTCATCGTGCTCAAGGGTGAGGCCGTGGCAGCCGCATTGGTGGACGCAGCAAGATCGGCCCAGGCGTTCGATGCAGCGGGCCGTGACGGGCCAGTCCCGCCACTGTGGGCCTGCGCCGCGACCGGCGCCGGGCCGCTATGGCCTGCGTCCGGCCGGTCGGCGTGGTCGCCGTGGTCGGCAACCGCCACGAATATCCCGACCGCGCAAACCGCCGAGACGAGTGCGACAACGGTCCACTTTTTCATTTTGTTGCTCATATTCGCTCCGTCGCAGGCGCAGAGAGGGGCCGCTCCGCAGCCCCGGATTTTACTTAATCAAAACGGCCCGGTGGATCGGAAGCTGGCGAAGCGCGAATCGCCATTCAGGAACTGGCTGTAGCGCGTGTCACCATCGACAAAACGCTTCATCCACGCCACCTGGGTGTAGCTCGCCGGTTGACTGGCGGTGCCCGGGAAGAAGTGGTCGGCGCCCTGTATCACGCCGATCAGTTTTGGCGTGGTGGCCGGCGTTGCGTTGTAGAACACCGTCGAATGCTGCGATGCCGGCGCGACCGTATCGGCGGTGCCCGCCAGATAGGCCACCGGCACCGCCGAGCGGCTCACGTTGTTGGTCAGCGACCATGGGGCGAAGGCCACGCCGGCCTTCAGTCCCGGCGTCATGCCCGCCGCCAGCATCGCGCCGCCGCCGCCCATCGACCATCCGGACACCGCTTGCCGGCTGGTATCCATCTTGCCCGCCACCGGCCCCGTCGTCAGCGCCGTCACCGTGCGCAACGCGGCCAGCAGCTGGTTGGCGCGGCTGGAAGGATAATCATAGATGCTGTTGGTGTTGATCGCCACCACCACGAAGCCGTGGCTCGCCAGCCGCCGGCTGATGAGGGCAATCGACGACTGCGTGGCCGTGAAGCCGGGGCACACAGCGACCACCGCATACTTGCCCGCCGTATTCGGCGAGTACACGGTGCCGCCACCGAAACCGCTGCCGCGCACTGTCTGCGTGGACACCGCGTAAGGCCCTTCGGCCTGGACGCTGCTGAAGGTCGGCGCCGGACCGTTTTCGACGGCGAAAGCGTGGCTGGATGCGGCAATGCCGGTGCACGCCAGCAGCAAGGCGGCGACGCCGGATCGCGTCATGTTGAATCGTTGCATTGAATGCTCCTGATGGTGGTTGGATGGCTGTCTCGATACTGCCCATTTTCTCTTTTCCGTAAAAACGTCGAACGCCAGGTCTGGGCCTGTTTGAAGGACGGTCGCGTCTTTCGAGCCAACGTATTTACGTAGCGAATTGTCAATGATCGGCGCAAACGTCCACTGGCGCACCGGGCCAATTTAATGGCTTTGCGCGTCCAATCGTTTTTGGCCATCCGGCGCTTTGCGCGGTTGCCGGGACTGGAAATCGGTCACCATTGCGGCGGCGTCGCGGAACATTGCCGGTTCAGCGGCCAGGCAAGCCCGGCGTTCGCGGGCGATGCGTTCGCGATTCTCATTGCCGTTGGCCGCGTCGAGCCGGAAGCCGAATTCGGCAGGCGCCGTCACGGTCACGTTGAATATCCGCTCCAGCATCCGCTCGCCGAGCGCCGGCTTGAAGTGGCCCGACTCCCAGTACCAGCGCGTGCCGTGCACGAGGTCGCCCTTGGCCGGGATGGCCTCGCATTGCAACGTGCCATAGCCGCTGAAGTCCCACAGCGCGATGCGCGGCTGCGGCTGCGCGGCGTTGACGCGCGCGATTTCGCGCAGCAGCCGCAGCTTCCACTGTTCGAAAGCGGCCCACAATCCGGCCTGCTCCAACATCGCCATCAACTGCGCGTGATACGGATAAATGACCAGATGAATTTCGGTCCCGTCGCGCGCGGCGGCGTCCAGCAACGCGCCCAGGTCGCGCCATTCCGGCGAACTGTCGCCACCCGTGCGGACAATGCCGTGCGGCGCCAGTGAAAAATTCCTGGCGTTCTCCTGCGCCCGCTGTAGAAAAATGCTGTGGTAACCGTCCTCGCGTGCGAAACGCAAATAGTCGAACAGCGGATTGAAGCCGCGCGCGGTCATCGTGCCGGCGTCGGGATCATGCTGTATCCGCAAAGTCTTGACGGCGTCGAGCACCGCATCGAGCGAAAACACCGTGTCGATCTTCCAGCGCTGCCCGGCCAGCCATCCGGGCGGCGGCCTGGCCGGCGCGTCGGCGCCGTCCGGATCGAGCAGGAAGTCAAAAAAATCCACGCCCAGCAGCAACGTCGACGGCGCCGCGCCGCCCGCCCGCAAGCGGTCGAATTGCTCGCGCGACGTGCCGACGCCGGTTCCGGGGATCGCCAGGTTGTAGGCCGAACGCGTTGCCGCGCCGAGCAACGGGCTGGCCGGATCGATGCCGACATCGACCCGCGAATTGCCCATCAGGACAAGCGCCGGCCGCAGCGCCTGCGCGCCGGCCAGCTTGATCTCCGACTGGTAATGATCCGGGCGCGGCTTGACGGCGTTGAAGCCGGCGATGTCGACCAGGCGGAACAGCCGATAAGGATCGACCACCACCGCAAACACCACGGTCAGCAGCACGCCGGCCAGCAGCGAGGCGGCCAGCCATGTGATAAATCCCGCGTAGCTACGGTCATCGGCCATGCGCGCTTCCTAAAATTGAAAATACAAGAACTCGGCCGGCCGTCCCAGCGACAGCAGACAGGCCAGCATCAGCACGCTGACCACCACCGCCCATCGCCGGTTCGGCAGCCATGCCACCGGCACGGCCGGCAAGGACCATGCGCTACCAGCTGTCGCGTGGAAGTCCAGCGCGGGCTCGTAGCGCCGCATGATTTGCTGCGTGTTCGGCAGCGTGAAGCAGATGGCCGCCGCCACCAGCACCCACAGCCACGTCTGCACGAAGCGCTTGCCACCGCCGACGTAAAAGGTGACGCCTAGCTTGTCCAGCAAAGGCTGCAGCGCACGCAGATGGGCGGCCAGCGACTCCGGCAGCGCGATGCCGTCATTGCCGCACATGGCGCCGACGATCGTCATCGCACGCGAAAAATCGGTGGCCCGGAAAAACACCCATGCAAAGCAGACGGCGGCAAAGGTCAGCGCGACGCTGGCCAGCCGCCACGGCAGCGCGCCGGTGGGCAACCTCAACCGCGCGGCCAACGCCGCCCACGCGTGGTTGATCATCAGGTAGGCGCCATGCAGCATGCCCCACACTGCGAAGTTCCAGCCCGCACCATGCCACAAGCCGCCGAGCAGCATGGTCAGCATCAGGTTCAGGTAGCGGCGTACGTTGCCCCGGCGCCCGCCGCCGAGCGGGATGTAGAGGTAGTCGCGCAGGAAACGCGACAGCGTCATGTGCCAGCGGCGCCAGAACTCGATGATGTTGACCGACTTGTACGGGGAATCGAAATTGAGCGGCAGCCGGATGCCGAAGATGCGCGAAATGCCGATGGCCATGTCCGAGTAGCCGGAAAAATCGAAGTACAACTGAAACGCGTAGGCCAGCACCCCGCCCCACGCCACAAGCAGCCCCTGCGGGTCGGACTGGTTGAAAAAGAAATTCGCGTGCGGCGACAGGTTGTCGGCGATCAGCACCTTCTTGGCCAGGCCGATGGCAAAGATGCTCAAACCTATCGCGACGTTGGCGGCCGACAGGCGATAGCTTTCCTTGCGCTCGAACTGCGGCATCATTTCGGCGTGGTGCAGCACCGGCCCGGCGATCAGGTGCGGGAAATAGGTGATGAACAGCAGGTAATGAACGAAACGGTATTCCTTGACCTTGCCCTGATAGGTGTCGACCAGGAAAGCGATTTGGGTGAACGTGTAGAACGAGATGCCGATCGGCAGCACCACATGCCACAGCGGCCAGTCGCTGCCGCCGACGACGTTGACGCCGGCGATGAAAAAGTCCGCGTATTTGAAGTAGCACAGCAGCAGCAGATTGGCGCTGACGGCCAGCGCCAGCCAGCGCAATTTGACCGGGCCTGCGCTGTGACCGATGCGCCGGCCCGCCAGGTAGTTGAAGCCGATCGAAGCCAGCAGCAGCGGAATATACTCGATGCTCCACCAGCCGTAGAAAAACAGCGAGGCCGCCGCCAGCCACGCGGCGGCCAGCACCTGGCTGCGCCGCGCCAACAAAAAATATCCCAACGCTGTGATGGGCAGGAACAGCAGAATAAAGCTGAACGAATTGAAAAGCATATCGGCCCGGCATGGCTGGAGGGAAAGACGCGCCCGGCGCGGCACGGCAGTGAGGCCATGCTAAAGTTAAATTGTTTAATTGTCTATTAAAAAATATCACTTTTCTGTCGTGGAGCGAATGCCGTCAATCGTGATCGCAACCCGCCACGCTATACTGGTCCCATGACCGCCAAGGCAGAACATCTCTTCATTAAAGTCCGCCAAGGCAAGCCCATGGCGGCCACCGACAGCTTGATCCTGGTCGCCGGACTCGGCATCCAGGACGACATCAACGCCCACGTACTGAGTCCGCGCCAGATACTCGTCACCGCCACATCGGAACTCGATGCGCTGACACTGCCGCCGGGCGCGCTGCGCGAAAACCTTGTTCTCGCGACCGACACACCCGGCGACTTCCAGCCCGGCAGCGCGCTCACCAGTGCCGGCGGTGTCGAAATCCGCCTGACCATGTACTGCGAACCCTGCAAGCAGCTGCTGCCGCTGGCTGCCGACCTGGCCGGCCTGATCGGCCGGCGCGGCATCCTTGGCGTGGTCGTCGGCGGCGGACAACTCCGGCGCGGCGAAGCCCTCGAACTGATCCCCGGCCGCTATCCCGCCCTGCCCGACTCGGTCTATCAAAAATTTCTCGATTTCGTCCCGACGATACCGCGCGGACGCGTCGTGCGTTACAGCGACGTCGCGCTGGCGATCGGCGCCGACAACAGTTTTATCCGCGCCATTCCCGGCTACATCAAGCGCAGCCTTGCCACCGGCGTGCCGTTGCACCGCATCGTCAGCGCGCGCGGCCAGCTGCTCGCCACCGTGCCGGACCAGGCGGTGAGGCTGATGGCGGAAGGCGTGCCGTCAACCGGCGCCGTCGACCTCGACATCTATCTTTGGCAAGGTGAGCGTGTCTAACCACGAGCATGCATAAGCCCCCGGTGGCGGATGCAATGGCCGGGTCGCTGTATGGCCCGCCTCGGGCGCGCTGTTATACTTTCTAGAAGTAAAAAAATTAACGCTGGAAGCGATGCTGGAATGACAATAAATGCACCTGATTGATCGAAACAAGTCATGCTTCTGAAATGGATACGCTTGCCGCTGATGGCCTGCTGGTTGCTGCTCGCGGCCCAACCGGCAATGGCGGCAGCGGCCGGTCCGGTTGTCACCTTGCGCGTGGCGGCGCAGGCCGGCACCGACCCCAAGTTCATCGACGCCGGCGACGGCCGCGTGATTGGCGTGTGCGTCGATATTTTCCGCACCATCGAACGCATCGATCCGGGTCTGGTTTTCGTCGGCGACCAGCAGTGGCTGCCGCTGGTGCGGGCCCATGCGGAAGTGGTCAACCACCAGCACGATGCGCTGTGCGCTGTCCAGCGCACGCCCGAGCGAGAGGTGCAATACAACTATATCGACGTGCCGCTGATGCCGCTGCGCTTCCAACTGCTCGCGCGCGCCGACGATCCGGTCGTCATCCACAGCTGGGACGACGTGCGCAAACTGGGAGCCAGCGGTGTAATCCTGACCAATCGCGGTTTCGGCACCACCGAAACGCTGGAACGCATCGGCGACCTGCGCTTCAGCGCCAGCGCAGCCGACCCGAAGAACAATCTGCAGAAGCTGGTGGCGCGCCGGGGCCGGTTCTTCCTGCATCGCGGACCCGGACTCAAGAGCTTCCTTCAACGCTCCGGCTACGGCGCCAACGTCAGGATCTTGCCGCAGGTGATGTACCAGACCGAGACCTACATGGCGATGGGCACACACGTCGATCCGGCGGTGACGATGCGCGTGCGTCGCGCGGTCGAACAGATGGAACGAACCGGCGAGCTGGCGCGGCTGCTGAAGAAATGGGATTGACGGCGGGGACGTACCCACCGAAACTTAATTGACAGCAACCTCAGTTTTGGCGACTATCGACGTTTTGTCTTTTTAACGACCACGCCATGACCCTGCCACGTCTTTCCCTCATCGCCCTGCTCCTTTCCGCCGCGCTTGGCGGCCATGCCCTGGCGGCCGACGCGCCCGCCAAACGCGCCATCACCCACGAGGACGTCTGGCTGATGAAACGGGTCGGCGCGCCGACCGCCAGCCCGGACGGCAAGTGGGCCGTGTTCTCCGTCACCGATCCGGCCTACGACAGCAAGGAGCAATGGTCCGATTTGTGGATCAAATCGCTGACCGACGACACGCCGGCGCGCCGCCTGACATTCAGCAAGGGCGGCGAAGGCGCGCTGAACTGGTCGCCGGACAGCCGCCAACTGGTCTTCGTGGCCAAGCGCGACGGCGACGACATCGGCCAGATCTACCGCATCGACGTGGCGGCCGGCGGCGAGGCCCAGCGCCTGACCACCTTGACCCTGGGCGCGCGCCAGCCGAAATTCAGCCCGGACGGCAAGCAGTTGCTGTTCGTCAGCGATACCTTCCCCGGCGCCACCGGCGAGGAGGACGTCAAGAAAATCGCCAAGGAGCGCAAGGACCGCAAGGTCAACGTGCGCGCGTACGAAAGTTTCCCGCCGCGCTTCTTCGACAAGTGGCTCGACGACAAGCAGGTACGCCTGTTCGTGATGGACGCGGCGATCGGCGCCAAACCGCGCGACCTGCTGGCGGGGAGCAAGCTGGCGGCGCTGCCGGGCTTTGGCGGCGGCCAGGGCGACGAAGGCCAGTCGCTCGACGCGATCTGGTCGCAGGACGGCCAGTCCGTGGTGTTCTCGGCGTCGACCAACCGCGACGAGGCGGCGCGCGCGGCCGGCTACACGCAAATTTTCTCGGTGCCGGTGGCCGGCGGCGAAGCGCAGCAACTGACGCGCGACAAGCACAGCTACCGCGCGCTCAAGTTCAGCAAGGACGGCAAGACCCTGTTCAGCCTGACCGACGCGGAGGAGCCGGGCAAGGTCTACGACGTCAGCCGCATCGCCAGCTTCGCCTGGCCGATCGCCGATCCGGCGCCGAAGATCCTGACCGCCTCGCTGGACCGTTCGATCTCGCGCTTCGTGCTGCCGGAGGGAAGCAACCGCGTCGTGTTCAGCTTTGAGCACGCCGGGCTCGAGCAGCTGCACTCGGTCAACTACACCGGCGGCGACTTGCGCGCCGAACCGTCGCTGGCGACCGGTTCGATCGGTTCACTCAGCGCGGGCGGCAAGGCCATGGTCGGCGTGTGGGAGTCCTCGATCAACCCGCCCGAGGTGTACGCCTTCGGCAACGGCGCGCCTAAGCGCCTGACCTCGTTCAACACCGAGCGCGCGGCCGCCATCGACTGGCAGGCGCCGGAGCACTTCTGGTTCAAGGCCAGCGACGGGCGCATGATCCACAACATGATCGTCAAGCCGGCCGGCTTCGACCCTGCGAAAAAATATCCGCTGTTCGCGGTGATCCACGGCGGCGCGGCCAATATGTGGCGCGACCAGTTCGTGCTGCGCTGGAACTACCACCTGCTGGCGCAGCCCGGTTACGTGGTGCTGCTGACCGACTACAAGGGCTCGACCGGTTACGGCGAGGAGTTCGCGCGGGCGATCCAGGGCGATCCGCTGAAGGGCCCCGCCGACGAACTCAACGAGGCGGTCGACGAAGCCGTGCGCAAGTACAGTTTCGTCGATGGCGCCAAGCTGGCGGCGGGCGGCGCCAGCTACGGCGGCCATCTGGCCAACTGGTTGCAGGCGACGACCACGCGCTACAAGGCGATCGTCTCGCACGCGGGGCAAATGGATCTGGTGATGCAGTGGGGCACCAGCGACAGCATCTTCGGACGCGAGACCAACAGCGGCGGACCGGTGTGGGGTAACTTGCCGGTGTGGCGCGAGCAAAGCCCGGTGATGCAGGCGGGGAATCATGAAAAGGGCACGGGGTTCAAGACGCCGATTTTGATTTCGGTGGGCGAGCTGGATTATCGCGTGCCGGCCAACAATGCGCTGATGAATTTCGCCACGCAGCAGCGTTTGAACGTGCCGAGCAAGCTGCTGGTGTTCCCGGATGAGAACCACTGGATTTTAAAGGGTGACAACAGCAGGTACTTCTATAGCGAAGTACACGGCTGGCTGGCGAAGTATTTGAAGTGATGGTCGCCGGCTGAGCCGGAATTGGCGGATCAGGCGGCACGCCGTAATCCGCCATGAGCCGCCACGATCATCTCCCTAGTTAAAGCTCAATCCCGAAGCACTGGTATTGGTCAAGGTCTTAGCCTTCAGGTCGATACGGAAACTATCGCTCGGCTTGCCCGAACCGAGCCCCTTCAGTATCCCGAACACCTGCTTGAACTGATACTGGAACAGCACATTGACCGGGTTCTGGTCCGACGGCAAATCGCCGATCTTCACGATGGCCGCCGGCGCCGCCGGGAACGCCGCCATCAGCACCTTGTACTGCGCCACCCGCTGCGCGCCCATGTCGCGCAACGCCAGCTCACCCGCGTACACCGTCCGGTGGAAGTCGCCATAGAACTCGTACGCGCTGATCTTGGCAAAATCATCCAGCTTCAGATTGGCCGCCGACGCCAGCTGCTCCGCCTTCGCTGTGGCCGTCGCCCAATCCGCCGTCAGCTGACTCGCCGCCACACCGCCCTCGGCAGTAGTCCCCTGCGCGGCGCACGCGGCCGTCAGCGGCACCACACCCGGATTGTCCTTCAACTGCGCCAAGGTCACCTTGGTCTGCAACTGCGACAGGATCAACATCTGGCGCGCATCGAGCGACGTCGCCGCCTGTTTCATTTCGCACGGCCAGTACTCGTCCATGAAACGCAGGCGCGACAACTCGCCAAAATAGGTGCGGGTAAATTCACCGTACGAGCGCGAGTCCAGAATATTGCGGTTCCAGCGCTTGGCGACGTCGCCGGTCAGCACGCTGCCTTGCAGATAGTCGTACTCCGTCTGATACAACGGGAACAACTCGTTGTAGCGCCCCACGTTGTTGAGCCCAACCGTCTGCACATCGATCAGCTCCTTGCTCTGGTAGCTGACGATCTTGTACGCCGCGCCGAACACGGCCAGCGACGGCGACTGCACATTGACCAGATAGTTGCCGGCGGCATCCTGGTAATCGTTGGTGCCGTTGAAGTGCATGTGGCCGCCCATATGCAAGGGCAAGCCCGTCGCCGCCAGCGCTTTGGTCGTCGCCAGGTCCGGCACGCGCGCAGTCTGGAACGCGCCCGGTTTGAACACCGCCTTCATCGCGTCGGTCTGGTTGGCGTAGAAATCCATGGTCGGATAATGCGAGAAGGCCATCAGCTGCTTGCCTTGCGCTTTGGCGCGCGCGGCCACCGACTTGATCCATTCCATTTGATGGATTTTGTGCGTCAGCACCTTGTTCCAACCGGCGTTGCCGGCGCCGTCGAAGCCGGCAAAGGCGGTCGGATTGGCCGGGTCGAACTTGCCATTCGGGATGTGGACGTTGGCGTCGACCGCCAGCAGCCACAGGCCCTTGACCGGTTCGACCAGATAGCTGGCGTCGATGATGTTGGTGCAGCGCGTGTAGGATTTGCCCAGCTTGGTTTCGCCGGCGGCCTTGTAGCTGCCGCCCTCGCCTTCCGCACAGATCTCGAACTGGCGCTTGCTCAGCGCGGACGAGGCCGAGGCCGCGTCGAAGCTGTATTTGCCGTCGGCATATTTGGTGAACGGCGTCTCCCAATAGACGTCGGACTTGTTCGGCATGTAGCCGAAGTCGCCGAGCTTGGTGAGCAGGCGCTCGTAGCCTTGCTCGGTCAGCTGGGCGGTGCAGACCACGGTCGGGTCCTTGGCCTTGCAGGCCGCGTTGTTGGGAGCGTAGATCTTTTGTTCCTTGCCGTCGCGGGTGAGGAAGTCATTCTTTCCGGCCTCATCGTCGTCGTACGGCTCGTTCGGATCGTGGTTACCCGGCGCGATGAAGAAGCGCATGCCCTTGGCCTGATATTCGCGCAGGATGTCGGCCAGGCCGTCGATATTGATCGGCTGGGCGTCGTCGGAGATGTCGCCGGGCAGCGCGACCAGGCGGATATTCTTGCCGTAGGCGTCGTCCAGCGCCGCGCGGAAGGCGAAGTAGTTTTCGTTGAACAGACGGGTGGACGTCAGCTGCGCGTACATCGTGCGGATGGTGGCGTTCTTGCCGTCCTTGGTCGGGATGCCGGAGAACTGGCTGCTTTTCAAATCGCCATAGATGTTCTCGAAGTGCACGTCGCTCATGAAGGCGACCGGTGTCGACGTGTAGCCATCGGCCGGGATCGGGTCGGTGGCGGGGACGTGGTCGCTGCCGCACGCGGATAGCAGCGACAGCATGGCGGCGGCCGCGATCAGTGGCCGACGGGCGTTCAAGGCATTGCGCATGCAATCTCCATCTGTCTGTTTTGGGTGGTGCGCATTGTTGCACCCCCGTGTGACAGGTTGATTACATCACGCAGCCGCCTTGCTCCCGACAGCCACCACCGCCGCCACCGGGCGACGTATCAGCAAAATCACGCCGGCCGCGATCAGGCAAGCGGCCCCCGCCGCGAACAGCGCCGGGTTATACGTCAGCATCATGGTGCGCACGCGTCCGGCGCCCCACGCCGCCACCGCCGCTCCCAACTGGTGGCCGGCAAACACCCAACCGAACACCATCCCCGCCCGCTCCTTGCCGAAGGTGGACGCCACCAGCCGCACCGTCGGCGGCACGGTCGCGATCCAGTCCAGGCCATAGAACATGGCGAACAGCGACAATCCATAAAAGGTGAACTCCGAATACGGCAACCAGAACAACGACAAGCCGCGCAAGCCGTAATAAATGAACAGCAGCTTGCGGTTGTCGTAACGATCCGACAGCCAGCCCGAGCCGATCGTGCCGACCAGATCGAATGCGCCCATCATCGCCAGCACCGACGCGGCCGGCACAGCGGCCATTCCCGCGTCACCGCACAGCGAAATAAAGTGCGTCTGAATCAGGCCATTGGTGCTCAGCCCGCAGATGAAGAAGGTGCCGAACAATATCCAGAACACGCGGTTGCCGGCGACGCTGGCAAGCACCTTGAACGGCGTGGCGAACGTGACGTGCATTGGCGGCGTCGGCGGCGCCACTTCCGTTCCCGGCGCGGCGCCGTAAGGAACCAGGCCAAGCTCGTTGGGCCGGTTGCGCATCAACAGCAACACCAGCACCGCAACCAGCGCGCAGGCGGCGAACACGGGAATGACGGCCATGCGCCAGCCGAAGCGCTCGATCAGCCAGGCGCCGACCGGCAGAAAGACCAACTGGCCGGTGGCCGAACTGGCGGTGAGCATGCCGACCACCAGACCACGGTGGCTGTCAAACCAGCGGTTGGAGACGACCGCGCTGAGCACCAGCGCCGTCATGCCCGAACCGATGCCGAGCATGATTCCCCAGAACAGCACAAGATGCCAGAACTGCGTCATTTGCGTGGCCAGCGCCATGCCGGCGGCGACCAACGTCAGCGCGGTGACGACCACGGTGCGCAGGCCGAAGCGCTCCATCAGGATGGCGGCAAACGGCCCCATCAACCCGAACAGCACGAAACGCACGGCCAGCGCGGACGAGATTTGCTCGACGTCCCAGCCGAACTCCGCAGCCAACGGCTGTAGCAGCGCGCCCGGCAGGCCGAGCGCGGCGGACGAGGTCAGCCCCGTCAGGAAGGTGACCGCGACGATCACCCATGAATAGTGCAGGCCGCGCCGCCGCAGCCAGTTGGAGATAGGGAGTGCGAACATGATGCTCCTTGCAATGACGGAAGAGTAGGCAATGGGCGGAGGCAGACAAACCCGCACTGTCCAGTCATTTTAAATTATGGTCATAATGAATGCAAGGAAAAGAAAGGGGCCTCGGCGGAGGCCCCTTTTCAGGGGGTAGATGAGCTAGCGCTTATTTGATGCGCAGCGAGCTCTTCACGTCGGAGACGCCTTTGACATTGCGGGCCACGTCGACAGCTTTGTCAGCTTCGGCTTGCGACGGCACGAAGCCGCTCAGCACCACGGCGCCGTTGTTGGTTTCAACCTTGACGTCCAGCGATTTGAGCGCTGGTTCGGCCATCAGTTCGGTTTTCACCTTGGTGGTGATGACAGTATCGGCAACCGCATCCTTGGCCAGTTCGGTTTTCGAACGGGCTTCGCACGATGCCTTGTCGGTACCGGTCAACGCGGTGCAGTCGATCCCGGTCTGGGCGACGTCGGCGGCATCCTTGCCGGCCTTGGCGGAATTGATCGCGGCGGTCTGCTGCGACTTGGCGGTGCTCAGGCAGCTATCCTTGGCATTGCCTTCCAGCGCGTCGCACTTTTCCTTGGCCAGGCCGTACTGGGCGTCGGCCAGTTCGGTACGGGCTTTTTCGATGGATTTCTTATCGTTCTTGTACTGCATCGTCGCGTTGGCCTCGGCGGTCGCGCGCGCTACTTTAGCCTGCTCTTCGCAAATATCCTTGGCGTTGCCGGACTGCGCGTCGCAGGCGTTCTTGGCGGTCTTGTAATCGTTTGCAGCTTTGTTGGTGGCTGCCTTGTAGGCGACAGTATCGTTGGCTGGGGTGGCGGCGAAACTAGCGCTGGCGGCACCGGCCAGTACCAGGAAGAGGAGCTTGTTCATGATGTGTCCCTTTGTTGTGGTGGTTGGTGGACACATTAAACGCCTACAGCTGAGAAACCTCTGTGCGCGAACGAACAGAGTTCGGGAATCGCTACTGCTGGCCTATGGACGGCTCCGGTGCGACTACGATGTCGCTAGCGCTGCAGCGAGGCCTGGCGCTGGCCCTGGCGCGCATCCTGACGTGCGTCCTGGTTCAGCAAGCCCTGTTGCCACAGGCTGCTCGCCTGCTCGAACAGGGGCAGCTCGGCGGCAAACGCAGCGCCGGTTGGCGCCAGCTGCAGCCATGCCATCGTGGTGTGCGAACCGGCTACGGCGCCGGCGGAGGACGGCGACGGTGCGCGCACCTGGCGCATCCACTCGGCAACCGCGCCGTATTGTTCCGGGTGGCGCTGCTGTACCCAGGCCAGCGCGGCCAGATCGGCAAAGCCTTCCTCGCGGCGGGTCTGCTCCAGTTCCTGCGCCGTGTTGTGGGCGGCATGTTCAGCGTGTTCGGCGTTGTCCTCGAAACCGGCCGGCAGCGCGTGCCAGTCGCCCTGCACGTAGCGCCAGCAGTGGCCCACTTCGTGCGCGAACATCGCCTCGATCATCAGCGGGCGTTGTTCGGCCGGCACACTCGCCAGCACGTCTTCGACATTGGTCCTGCCGCGCATTGTCAGCACCAGCTTGCAACGTCCATCCTGAAAACCCAAAGCCAGCGGGACGTCGGTCGGCTTGCCCGTAGGCTGGACGATGACGTCGATCGGCAGCTTGAGTTCTTTCTTGGCGTACTTCAGCATGGCCGATCCGGCGGTAAGCCAGCGGGTTTCCATGTCGGTCAGCTCCGCTGCGGAAGCGACGCTGGAGCACAACAAAAGTAGGGAGATAAGTAGGCGCGTGATCATGATTTGGTTTCCTCAAACCAACTTTATCACGATCACGGAAATTATTATTGCCGTACGGCAGTTTTTTTCTACGTAGGCAGAATGTAACTATTTGTTTGAAACGTTACTTTCTAAGCGATATGACAACGGGGACCGAGTGGTCCCCTTCTGAACGATGTAAGGACTTACTTCGCCAGCAAGCCTTGAGCCGTCTTGTATTCCGGACGGATATCGTTTGGCACGGATTTCATTTTATCCAGCGCTTTTTGCACGTCGGGACGGATGACCACGTATTTGGTCATCATTTCCTTCGCGCGCGCATAGTCGCCGGTGGCCTCGATGGTCAGGAACTCGCGGTCGAGGTCGGTGACAGCGGACTTGATCTTTTTGAAATCCACCGCGAAAGTGCCATCGCCATTCGACACGAAGCCACCCTTATCCAAAAGATAATTCACCTGGATCGCCATGCCGCGCGCGTGCGAATCGGTCAGGCCGAAATGCAAGGTGCGGAAGGCCGACGCCAGGAAAGTGATGTACAGCTTGCGCTCGGCCGCCTCGCCCTGCCCCAGCGTGCCGGCCAGTTGGCCCTTGTCCATCATATAGGCCAGCGCGTAGAGCCCGGTGATGTCGGCCTTGGCTTCCTCGATGGTCGAATAGGCCTCCTTCAGGTCCTGGCGCGGGGTCGATTCCTTGCCGTCGACCTTCGTGACGTGCGGTCCCAGCCCGTGGGTGATTTCATGTGCGAGGATGTGCGTGAAGAACGAGTCGAAATCGACATCCTTCTGGTCGGCCGGCTTGAGCACCAGCTTGGAAATCGGCGTCAACGTCGATTTGAACTTGGCTTGCTGCACGTTCTTGAGCATCACGCGCTTGGAACCGCGCTGGCTGATGATGCGCTCGTCGTTGGGCAGGTTGTAGGCGGCCGTCTGCACGCCCATGTTGCCGTCGCCTGCGCCGTACACCTGGTTGACCACCACCATCGGCGCGAGCGCGCCGACCTTGGCATTGCGGTACTGCGCGTCGAGCGGCAGGTTGTCTTCCAGCTCCTGCATGTGCTTGGCGAAGAAGTCGAGCTTTTGCGTCTCCTTCTGGTCGCGGATGTTGACGTAGGCTTCGAACGCGGCCTTGTAGCCGAACAGCTCGTCGTTATAGGTCTCGTACGGGCCGATGGTGACATCGACCGGCGCGTCCAGATCCATCCAGGCGAAGTCGGAGGCCAGGTAATCGTTGCTCAGGAAGGCGTCTGCACGCAACTCGAGGAACTTCTTCAGCGAGGCGTTGTCGGTCGCAGCGGCAGCTTGCTTGAGCAGTGCGGCGGCCTGCCGCAGTTCGGCCTTGTATTCGTCCGAGTATTTGACGGTGGTGAACTGGCCGTCGGCGTTGCGGCGTATCGTCGTGAAGAACCACTGCGCCTGTTCCTTGTCGATGGCCGGCAAGGCGTTCATCCAGGTTTCCAGCTGGGCCTTGCTGGCGTCGGCCGGATAGAAGTTGCCGCCCTCGGGCTTTTTGGCGGGGATCTTGATACCGTCGATTTCCGCTGGCAGGAACGATTCGTGGCTGTCGAGGATCGACCACGGGCCCTTGTTGAGCCAGAAGTAACCCAGGCGCGCCTGGCCCAGCGGCGTCTTGTCCTTTTTGAGCGCGGCCCACCGCGCCTCGTTGCCGGACCAGCGCTGGCGCAGTTGCAGCACATCGATAATCTTGGCCGCTTCGATCAGTTTGACGATGGCCTTCTTGTCGCCAGCGGAGAGTTTGCTGGTGTCGGCGGTCAGCGCGATCGGCGCGTACCGCTTGCTCATTTTGTTCAGGTCGGCCACGTCGGCAGGCGCGGCGTAGGCAGCGGCGCAGGCGAGCGTCAGCGCCAGTGGGAGCAGGATTTTTTTCATTCGAACCTCGGGTGGAGTGAGGGTCACATTGTAATCCACCGGTCGCGCCGATCGCTGGCGCGCGCAGCCGGAGCCAGCGATCTAACAACGACAGCGCGCTTATGCAAATCCGCCATGTTTTTCTTCCGAGGCCCCGAGCGCGGCCGCGGCAACAGCTTGCGGCGCGGCCGGCGCCAGGTCGGCCAACCCCAGCTGTGCCAGGAACGCGGTCTGCTTCGCGTGGTAAACAGCGTCGATGGCCTCGGTGCCTTTTTGCTGACCATCGATGATGACCCGCGATGGACGCGCGCCACGGGGCATGGCCAATACCTGGCACGCGGCATGGCCCACGTCGTCGACCGTCAGCGCGCCACCGTTGGCCGCGTCGATGGCGTCGAGTTTGTCCCCCAGGTTGGCCATGCGCGCGGCAAGATCGCCATACTGCGCGACAATCGCCGCATAGGCGGGCGCCTGTGCGTGCGCAAAGTGCTCGGTGCCTGTGGTAAAGGCGCCGGGGACCAATGTCACGCTTTCGATGCCGAACGGCCGCACCTCCATGCCCATGATTTCCGCCAGCGCATCGCCAGCGACCTTACTGGCAACGTAAGGCCCCAGAAATGGTTCGTGCAGGCGCGCGGTCGTGCTGCCGACGTACATCAACAGCCCGTGACCTTGCCGGCGCATCGCCGGCAGAACGGCGCGATTGACACGCAGCCAGGAAAGCGCATTGGTATCGATGATCCGTGCGACCTGATCGATCGAGAACGATTCGGTGATCCCCTGCATCAGCATGCCGGCATTGTTGACGACGACATCCAGACGCCCTTCCTTGCCGAGGATGGCGTCGACCGCCGCCCGGCAACCGGTGTCGGACAGGACATCAAGCTCCAGCGCGTCAAGCGCGATGCGTTCACGCTTGGCGAGTTGCCGCAGTTCCGCGACGCGCTGGGCATTTTTTCCTTCGGTTTCGCGCATGCTGGCGTAGACGATGTGGCCGCTGCGCGCCAGCGCCAATGCGATGGCATGGCCCAGGCCGGACGAAGCGCCCGTCACGAGGACGACCTGTGGATCTTTCTTCATAGTGCCTCCGTTATCAGTGGCTGGCAGGATCGGAACCTCGCCGCCTTGGATTCTCGTGTCTGCGACAAGGGCTCAACCTTGTGGCGGGAACTGGCCCAGTTGCTCGAAGAGGCCGAACCAGTCCTCCATGTGCCAGGTGGTGGTGACCAGGCCGTCGGCGAGCGTATGAAACTCGTGCAGGCGGAAACTTACTTTTTTGCCGGTGGGAGCGATGCCGAACAGCTCACCCAAATGCGTCCCGCTGATCTCGGCCCTCACGGCGACCTTGCCGGGCTGCTGGACCGTGTCGTGGATCGTGATTTGCACGTCTGGCAATGCGGCGGCAAGCATGCGGATGATGGGCTTGATGCCTGCCGGGCCGGGTTCTTGCCCGGGCGCCAGCGGAATATCGTCCCATTCAGGGGCGAGCACGGCGTCCACCAGATCCGGGTTCTGTTCGCTGAAAGCCCGATAAAGCGTTTGCACGGCAACGAGTTCGGCGCGTAATTGCTGGGAAAGGTCGGTAGTTGAGTTAGTCATGACAGGATGCGGTGAGAGTTGAAGGAAGCGCTAGTGTGTTCTTTGCAGTAAAATCCATCCAACAAATAAACTATATAAGTGATTATTTGAATTATGGATTTTCACGGCGTCGATTTGAATTTACTGGTCGCTTTCAACGCATTGATGAGCGAACGCAATGTCACGCGCGCCGCGACGCAGGTGGGCGTGAGCCAGCCCGCCATGAGCGCCGCCTTGTCGCGGCTACGCGTCTTGCTGGGCGATCCGCTTTTTCAGCGCAGTAGCACGGGCTTGATTCCCACGCCGCGCGCGCGGGATCTGGCGGTACCTGTCGAGGAGGCGCTGCGCCAGATTGAATTGGCGATGATCAGCCAGCCGATTTTCGAACCCGGGACGGCGTCGGTGACGTTCAAGCTGGGCCTACAGGATTACCCGACGGTGGTCCTGCTTCCACCGCTGATAGCGGCACTGGAACACTCCATGCCCGGAGTAACCTTGAATGTGATTGCGTTCAATGACCGCAACGCCGCGGTCGATTTGCTCGATGCAGGGGAAATAGATGCCGCGATTGGCGTGTCGCCGACGGACACAGATGCCCGCATCCGGACGCGGCCGCTCCTGCGCGACGAATTCGTCACCATCGTGTCGCGCGATAATCTGGCGGCACGGCGCCCGATGGACTTGAACAGCTACCTCGAATTGCAACATGTGCTCGTGTCACCCGAAGGGCAGATGCATGGGCTCGTCGATCAAACCCTCGCCCAACAGGGACGGAAGCGCAAGCTCGCATTGACCTTGCCCCAACTATTTGCGGTGCCTGCGGTGATTGCACGCACCAACTACGCCGCCACCATCCTCAAAGGTGCGGCGCTGCGGTCGCAGGCCAGCCATCGACTGGTGTTGTTTCCGCCGCCCATTGCGCTGCCTGAAATCGTTTTTCACCTGATCTGGCATCGACGTAGCGATAACAACCCGGCGCAACTTTGGTTCCGGGAATTTATTGAAAAACATTCGGTCGATGTGAATTGAACCTTCTCCCGACCTGGGTTCAGTCGGGGACGGCCGTCGGAACAGCGGGACAGGTTGTTGGCGCAAATCGTTGGGTCGGAACGCCATTGATTGTCGCGACGATCGGCGTCTCTTCCGCCGACCTCCACCTCAATGTCGGCCACCAGCGCTGCATGTCTTCAGGTCTCGGCGCGGTCGGTTCGACGGATTGCCCGGGCCGTGGCGTGATCACCGTCAAGCCGGCGCAGCGCGCCGCCGCCAGTACGCGCTCCACCGGTTCGGTCCAGGCGTGCGGCGCCAGTTTGAACAAGCCCCAATGCACAGGCAGCAGCACGCGCGCGTTGACCTGTTTCGCCGTCAACACCGCCTGCTCCGGGCCGAGGTGGGCGTCAGGCCAGGCTTCGCTGTATTGACCCGCTTCAATCAGCGCAAGATCGAAAGGTCCGTAGCGCTTTCCGATTTCCGTCATCGCGTGTTGCAATCCGGTGTCACCGGAAAAATATACCCGGTGGTGCGCGCCCAGCAATGCAAAGCCGCCCCACAAGGTGTGGTCGCTGCGCGGATCGAGGCGCCCCGACGAATGACGCGCCGGCAAGATGGCGACCGCCAGCGCGCCGACTTGGGTCGATTGCCACCAGTCCAGCTCCACGATGCGCGTCCGCGCAATGCCCCACCGTTCCAATCGCCCGCCCATGCCGAGTGGCACGATGAAGAGATTGGTCCAATGCCTCATCGCCACGATGGTAGCCTGGTCCAGGTGGTCGTAATGGTCGTGCGAGATGATGACCGCGTCGACGCGCGGAAGCTGCGCCAGCGCGATCGCCGGGGCGTACCAGCGCCGCGGGCCCAGCCATCCGATCGGCGACGCGCGCTCGCTCCAGATCGGGTCCGTCAGTACCCGAACGCCATCGATTTCCACCAACGACGACGAGTGGCCAAACCACGTGACACGCAAGCCGCTGTCAGGCGCGGTTGCCAGCATCGCCGGGTCTGTCATCACGACCAGGACGGGTGAAACTGGCACGTCGTCGGGTGCACCGGAGAGCGCCCGGAGCAACGCTTTGGGAAGATCGGTGTGGATTCCCTCGGCATTCCGAAAGCGGCCGTCGCGCCACTCGGGAGACGCCTCGATCGCTGCTTGGCGGTCGCCTGTGGTGTTCGCCTGCCATGCCTGGCAACCGCACAGCATCGATGAAATCGACAGTGCGACGGCTGTGAAGAATTGGACACCGAGATATCTTTTGCTCATTTTTGTGCGAACGCGCGGCGGCCAAGAAACCATTCCGCCAGCAAGATGTTCGGCACCCAGCACAGCCAGGAAACCGCTTGATAGGCCACCAGGAAGTCGAGCGCCAGCAGGCTGGACAACGGCAGATAGACACGCAATGTGACGGCCGCCAACGTAAGCGCAAAAGAACGTATCATCCATCGCCGGTGCGCGGTCACGTTGCCTTTGAGGATGTTGTATACCGCGACACCGGTGGCCGTCAGCCACGCGCCACCCAGGGCGCCGAATCCGGCGCCGGCAATGGCTCCCGCCGACGTGCCCGCCGCCAGTATCAGCGCCGACACGCCGCCAATCAGGCAGCCGAGCACATACAGGCGACCGCCGATCCGATGCGACACAGGCCACCGCGCACGTATCGCCGGCACAAACTGCGCCGCGCCCAGCAGCAACGCCGATGCCGCACCGGCCACATGGACCTTGATCCAAGGATTGAAGTAGCGGTTCAAAGCGGTCACTTCGGGCACTGGCCCCTTGCCGGCTAGATAGCGCAGGGAGACCAGCGCGATGATGGTGCTGATCAGCGCCATGCCGCCCCAGACGAACCAGCCCGATGCGGACATCCGCTCTCCGCTGCCGACAGCGGCGGAAGTCCGTGCCGTCACAACGTCACCACCAGCTTGCGCGCCGACACGCCGCGACGTTGCCGCACCATGGCTTCCGGGATAGATTGCAGGCCGTGCCCGACAACCTCGGGCGGCGGCATCGCCGCATATGTTTTGCGGGACAGCGCCTCCGGCAAGAATGCGCCGTAGATCATTTCCCCCACTTCGTTGTCGACGAGCGAGCCGCCCCAGATCATCTTTGTCTCGAGCCCGGTCCGCTTTGCCAGGAGTTTCAACGCGACGCCACCGGCCACCATGTTGGCGAGGGCTGGCAGCAACTTGCGCCAACGGCCCTGCCCGGCCGTCACGTCATCAAACGACGCTGGCGCACTCGCTTGCGCGACAAAGCGCCTGCCTTCACACTGTGCGAGGATACGCATGCACGCGGCGGCAGCCCCCTTGCCGACCGTGATGGCCCCGACCACCTGGCGCCCCCGCATTGCGTCGACAAGCTCCGCCTGAACGGACGGATGGCGATAGTCGAACACGTGTGCCGCGCCCAGCCGGCGGACGTAATCGAAGTTGGCTGGCGAGCAGGTCGTCGCGACCTCATAGCCCGCCGCGCGCGCCAGTTGGATCGCGTTGCTGCCGACGCTGGAGGAGCCGCCCCATACCAGCACGATCTCGCCCGTCGGTACGGGGTGCACGCGCGGCGGGGCGAGCGCCAGAAAGTCCTTTTGGAAAAGTCCGCACGCCGCGGTGGACAGACCCAACGGCAAAACCGCCGCATTGTCGAACGACAGGTCAGCCGGAATGGGCGAAGCCATGTGCGCGAGCAGCAGCACGACCTCCTGGAATCCGCCTTCCGCCGCCTTGTTGCGACTTTTTTCGATCCCGACCGCATGCCCAAGCACGCGGTCGCCAATGCGGAAACGGCTCACCCCCGGCCCCACCGCCACCACCTCGCCGGCCACATCCGTTCCCATGACGGCGGGATAGGCAAGGTAGCCCGTGATGACATCGCCAACCGCCTGTACGTAACGATCGAACGGATTCACGGCGAGCGCGCGGACTTTCACCGCGATCTCGCCCGCGCCCGGACTGACGTCGGGGACCGAGGCGATGGTCAATGGTGCCCGCTTGCCGGGCAGCAGGAGTGCTAGGTGGGTCTGTGGCGTCATAATCGTCTCATCGTGGAAAGTTGTTACTATATGCGTCAACAATCGGACCATCCATGCGCGATGGTCGCAATCTTTATCGCTATCGTCCAAATTTATGGATCCACTATCCGACTTTCTCATGCTGATGCGACCTTGCGACTACGGCTTTCGCGGTCTGGACGCCGGCGGCGACTGGGCGCTCGCGTTTGCAGCGGCCGACGGCGTGCTGTGCTTCGCGATCGAGACAGGCGGCTGCTGGCTCCGGCTCGCCGGCGCGGCGGCGCCGACCCGGCTGGAAGCGGGCGACGTCGTATTGCTGACCGGTGGTGGCGCCGTCCAGCTGTATTCCGCTGAGACGGCGGAATTGCTCGATGCCCAGGCGTTCCTGTCCCGGGTGCCGCCGGGCGAAGTGGCCACGCTCAATGGCGGTGGGGAGTGCCGAGGCATCGGCGGCTACTTCGGCCTGCAGGGAACGGACGGCCGGGGCCTGCTTGCCGCTGTCCCTCCGGTCGTGCACGTCCATTCCGCGACCAGCAAGTCAGCCCTCTACATCGGCGTGCAGCGGCTGATGGGCGAGCTGCGGGATCCGCGCCCGGGCAGTGAATTGATCGCCAGTCATCTCGCGCAGGCGCTGCTGGTCGAGGCATTGCGCGCGCACCTGGAGAATGCGACCGCCAGCCAGGGGTGGCTCGCCGCGCTTTCGGTGCCTACCTTGCGCCGCGCGCTGACGGCGATGCATGCCGACGTCGCCCGTCGCTGGACCTTGCAGGATTTGGCCGCCGTGGCCGGCATGTCGAGATCGAGCTTTGCCGCGCGCTTCGAGCAGGTCACGGGGCAGACGCCAATCGCTTATCTCACCCGTTGGCGCATGTTCCTCGCTGCCGACCGGCTGGCCATGTCCGGCCGCTCCCTGGCCGACGTGGCGGCGTCGGTCGGCTATGAGTCCGAAAGCGCGTTCGGTTCCGCATTCAAGCGCGTGATGAATTTCTCGCCACGCCAATACCGCACAAGATCGTCGACCCGATAAGGCGGCACGGTCGCGGGGTGCCGCCACCGGCGCGCCGCCTCGGGCACTTCCGCCTTCGCGGCCCGAACTACCTGATCGCCGCTACCAGGCCCGGTACACCTGCCCCGTTTGCGCGCCGTCGACGCTGCGCGCATACGCCAGCGCGGCGCGCTTGCCGGCGATCGGCTCGAAGCCGATGAACAAAGGCCCGAACACCGGCATCGACTCCTCCAGCACCGTCGGGCTGACGACGTTGATGCGCAGCCCGCGCGGCAGCTCGATCGCCGCGCCGCGCACGAAACCGACCACCGCCGCATTGGCCGTGCTGGCCGCCGTCGCGCCGCGTATCGGATGATCGGTATCGACGCCGCTGGTCAGCGTGATCGAACCGCCGTCGTTCAGATAATCCCGCGCCACCAGCGCCACGTTCACCTGCCCCATCAACTTGCTGTTCAGGCCCAGGTGGAAATGCTCCGGCGTGAGTTCGTCGAACGGCCCGACGTGCAGCGCGCCGGCGGCCACCACCACCGCGTCGACCTTGCCGGCTTGCGCGAACATCGCCCGCACCTGGGCGATGTCCGCGATATCGGCCCGATACTGGCCGCTGCGCGTGCCGACGCCGACGATCTCATGGCGCCGTCCCAGCTGCTCGACAACGGCGCAACCGATGGTGCCTGTCGCACCGATCACGATCACTTTCATGGCGTCCCTTTCACCAAGCGCGATAGACTTGGCCGGTCTGAGCGCCGTCGACGCTGCGCGCGTAAGACAGCGCTACGCGCTTGCCCGCCGCCGGCTCGAAGCCGATGAAGAACGGACCGTAGCTGTCCATCGATTCCTCCAGCACCGTGGGACTGACGGCGTTGATGCGCAGGCCGCGCGGCAGTTCGACGGCGGCGGCGCGCACAAAGCCTTCCACCGCCGCGTTGACCATCGTCGCGCTGGCGCCGTTGCGGATCGGCTGCTCGGCCACGATGCCGCTGGTGAGCGTGATAGAACCGCCGTCGTTCAGATACTCGCGCGCCACCAGCGCCACGTTTACCTGCCCCATCAACTTGCTGTTCAGGCCCACGTGGAACTGCTCCGGCGTGAAGTCGGCAAGCGGGCCGAAATGCAGCGAGCCGGCGGCCACCACCACCGCATCGACCTTGCCGATTTGTTCGAACGCAGCGCGCACCTGGGCGATGTCGGTGAAGTCTGCCCGATACTGGCCGCTCCCCGCGCCCACCGTCACGATCTCATGGCGCTTGCCCAATTCCTCCACGACCGATTTACCCACCGTGCCCGAGGCACCGATAACGACGACTTTCATGATCCCACTCCTTGTCTGGTTAAGTACAACCAGTATCGCGGCAATCCTGTTGTGAATAAATGGGCTAAGATTAAGTTCATTACAAACTTTGGGTTAGCAATCATGGACAAGCTGCGCAGCATGGAAATTTTTGTCGCCGTGGTCGACGCGGGCAATTTCACGGCCGCCGCCGACAACTTCAAGATCTCGCCTGTCATGGTTGGCAAGCACATCGCCCAGCTGGAAGGGACGCTTGGCGCGCGCCTGCTCACCCGCACCACGCGCCGCCAGAGCCTGACCGAAATCGGCGCGCAGTATGTGGAGCGATGCCGGGCGATCCTGGCGCAGATCGCCGCCGCCGAAACCGGCGCCGAGGCGATGCGCAGCGTGCCGCGTGGGCGGCTCAAGATCACGGCCCCGGTTTCCTTCGGCACCGAATGGATCGCGCCGGCGATGACGGACTACCTGCGCCAGCATCCCGAGGTGAGTCTGGATCTGAGTCTGAGCGACCGCACGGTCGATCTGGTGGAGGAAGGATTCGACGCCGCCATCCGCATCGGCCGGCTGGAGGATTCGACGATGGTGGCGCGGCCGCTGTTCGACTATGCGATGGCGATTTGCGCCAGCCCGGCGTATCTGGAAAAGCACGGAACGCCGCAAACGCCGGACGATCTGGCGCGGCACGAATGCCTGGATTTTATGGCGTGGTCGCTGAGCATGCGCTGGCGCCTGCAGGGGCAAACCGGCAACCGCAACATCGAGGCCAGCCGATTTCGCGCCAACAACGGCCAGGCGTTGCGCATGGCCGCGTTACAGGATTTTGGATTGGTCATGCAGGCGGAAGTGCTGCTGGCACAGGACATCGCGGCCGGGCGGCTGGTGCCGGTGCTTTGTGACTACATGCCGACAGCGCGCCCGATGAATCTGGTCTATCCGCGCGACCGGCAAGCCACGCCCAAGCTGACGACGTTCATCGACTTCATCGTGGAGCGATTCGGACCCGCCTGGGTGCCGGGCCTTGAAGACAAAACGCTCAGGACCAGCGGCGCACCGCCGCTGGCCTCATCGCGTAATCGTAGAACTACTGCGCGTAAAACTTAGTTGAGTAGCTTTAGTTAGCCACCGCCGCCAGTTGCGCGGACGGCTGCCAGCCGGCGCCCAACGCGCGCGCCACCGAAACGGCCGCCAGCAAACGCTGGGTATTGATCTGCACCGCCGCGCGGTCCGCAGTCAACGCGCTGCGCTGCGCATCCGTCACATCCAGATAGGTCGATACGCCACGCTCGTAACGCGCACGCGCCACCAGATAACCGCGCGCCGCCGCCACCTGCGAGGCCGATTGCGCCTCGCCCTGCAACTGCCGCTGCTGCACGTCGGACAGCGCATCTTCCACCTCGCGCAAGGCCGTCAGCAGCTTGGTCTCGTGATTGGCGATAGCCTCTTCATAGCGCGACTTGGCGATCGCCAGGTTGGCCTTGTTGCGGCCACCGTCGAAGATCGGCAGCGACAGCGCCAGCGGACCGGCGCTGAACTGGCGCGCACTCCCCTCGCCCAGCTTGCGCAGGCTCTCCGACGCCCAACCGAAGTTGCCGGTCAACGTCACCGAAGGATAAAACGCGCCTTCGGCCACGCCGATCTGCGCGTTGGCTGCACGCAGGTTCGCCACGCTACCCGCCAGGTCCGGACGCTGCGACAACAGACTGGCCGGCAGGCCGACCGGGATCGCCGGCGGCTGCGGCAGTGCCGCCGAATCCGTGTTGGCCGCCGTCAGCATCGCCGACGGCGAAGCGCCGACCAGGGTCGCCAGGCTATGTTCCAGCAGATTGCGCTGGCGCTGCACTTCCTGCAGATCGGCCTTGGCGTTGGCATACTCGATGCGCGCGCGCGATACATCCAGTTCGTTCGAGAGACCGGCGTCGAAGCGCGCCGTCACCAGCTCCTCGCTTTCGCGGCGGGTATCGAGCGCGCCTTTCAGAATCGCGATCTCGGCATCCAGCCCGCGCAGCTGCCAGTAAGTGGTCGCCAGCTGCGACGACAGCACCAGCAGCACACCGTCGCGGTCCGCCTCGGCCACCAGCGCCTGCGCGTCGGAAGCTTCCACCAGGCGGCGCACGCGGCCCAGCAGATCGAGCTCGTACGACATCGACGCGCCAACCGTGTAGTTATTGCCCTTGATCGAACGTCCACCCAGCGCCAGACCCTGCGAGGTCTCGGCCGAGGTGCGCGAGTTGGCCACCGAGGTGTTCACGCTCAGCGACGGCTGCTGGTTGGCGCGGCTCACGCCCGCCTGCTCCAGCGCCTGCACCAGACGCTCCGCGGCGGCCTTCACGCTTGGATTGTCGCGCAGCGCGGTTTGTTCCAGGCTGTTCAAGGTCTGGTCGTTAAACACCGTCCACCACTGCGCCGGGAGATGCGCCTCGCTGGCGCCGGCCTGCGGCAGATGACGGAACGACGCGTCGGCGACGTTTTTCGGCGCGCTGAAATCGCTGCCGACGGTGGCGCAGCCGCTGATGGCCAGCGTAACGGAGACAGCGAGCGTCAGGCGCTTCAAAGCTGAATTGAACATGGTGTTACCTCACAAATTAGTTAGTGTTAGCGCGCGCGGTTAGTGCGCACCGCCGCCGCCAGCGCCCGAGGGGGCTTTGACTTTATCCGAGAACCACAGCACGCCGATGCAGGCAAACAGCACCATCGCCACCAGGAAGAAGCCGTCGTTGTAGGCCATCACGAAGGACTCGCGCCGCACGATGCCGTCGACCGCCTTGAGCGCCATGTCCGACGCGGTGCTGGCGTCCATGCCCTGGCCGATGAACGATTGCGTCAGCGCCGCCAGACGGTCCTGCGTGGCCAACGCGAAGTTGGTCACCGATTCGCCGATGCGCTGCGAATGGAAATGTTCGCGCGTGGTCAGCGCCGTCGCCAGCAGGGCGATACCGATCGAGCCACCCAGGTTGCGAGTCATGTTGATCAGGCTCGATGCCGACGGCATATCCTTCGGCTGGATGCCGTTCATGGCAAAATTCGACAGCGTCAGCATCACGAAAGGCTGGCCCAGCGCGCGCACTACCTGCGACCACAGTAACTGGTCATAGCCGGTGCTGGCGTCCATATAGGCGTTCATCAGGCACGATCCGCCGAACAGCAGCAGCCCGAAACTGCACAGGATGCGGTTGTCGATCTTGGACGACAGCTTGGCCACGAACGGCATGATGAACAGCTGCGGCAGGCCTGACCACATGATCACTTCACCGATCTGCATCGGCGAGTAGCCGGCGATCTGGCCCAGGTACAGCGGCAGCAGGAACGACGAACCGTACAAACCCATGCCCATCGCCATCGACAGTGCGGTGGCGGCGGCGAAATTGCGCCGGCCGTACAGCCCGAGGTTGACGAATGGCTGCGGGCGCAGCGTGCTGTTGACCACCCAGCCAAGCAGGCCGACGATCGACATCGCCGCGAAGGTGATGATGAACGGCGAATCGAACCAGTCCTTGCTGTTGCCCTCTTCCAGGAAGATCGTCAGGCTGCCCAGGCCCACGGCCATGAAGGCGATGCCCAGCCAGTCGGCGGTGAGCAGCAGCGACGGCTGCGACTTTTGCTTTTCCAGCCCAAGTCCGATACCGCCGATCAGCAGCAGGCCTGGCACCCAGTTGATGAAGAAGATCGACGGCCAACCGTAGATCTCGCTCAGGTAACCGCCCAGGGTCGGGCCCATCGACGGCGCCAGCGTGGCGGTCAGGCCGAAGATGGCCATGCCGGTGGCGCGCTTCGACGGCGGCAGCAACGTCATCACGATGGTCATCGCCATCGGTATCAGCGCGCCGCCGGTGAAGCCCTGCAGCATGCGGAACGCGATCATGCTCTCGAGGTTCCACGCGAAGCCGCACAGCGTGGAGAACACCAGGAACAACGAGGTGGTGCCGATCATGTAATTGCGCAGCCCGAAAACGCGCGTCAGCAGGCCGGTCATCGGGATGATGATGATCTCGGCCACCAGGTAGGCGGTGGCGATCCACGAGCCCTCTTCCTGCGTGGCCGACAGCGCGCCCAGAATATCCTTGAGCGACGAGTTGGTGATCTGGATGTCGAGCACCGCCATGAAGGCGCCCATCATGCCGGCGGCGACCGCCATCCAGGTGCGGGCGGAGACCTTCTCGCTCGGCATGATCGGTGCTTGTGGAGGGGCGGCCTTACTCCCGCCGCCCGGCGTATCGATCGTGATGCTGGCCATGAAGTGGCTCCTTAGTGCGCCGCGACTTTGGACGATGCCGCGGCGTGTGCCTTGGCTTCGTTATCCTGCTTCAGCGATACTTCGGCGATCGCCGACATGCCCGGCACCAGGCGGCCGTTCATGGCCTTGACGTCTTCCGGCTTGAAGACGATCTTCACCGGCACGCGCTGGACGATCTTGGTGAAGTTACCGGTCGCGTTATCGGCCGGCAGCAGCGCGAACTGCGCGCCCGACGCCGGCGCGAAACTCTCGACGGTGCCGATCAATTCCTTGCCCGGGATCGCGTCGATGCTCACTTTGACTTCCTGGCCCTTTTGCAGCTCGGCCAACTGGGTTTCCTTGAAGTTCGCGGTCAGCCACACGTTGTCCTGCACGATGGCGGTGATCTGCTGGCCCGGTTGCAGGCGCTGGCCCACCTCGATGGTGCGCTTGCCGATACGGCCGCCGACGGGTGCCAGGATCTGGTTATACGCCAGCTGCTGCTGCGCGTCCTTGAGCTGCACGCGCAGCACGTTCACCTGCGCCTTGAGCACATCGCGCGCCGAACGGGCGGCTTCGATCTGCGCCTTGGCGGCCGAGGCGCTGTCCTTGCGCGCGGCCAGGTCGGCCACCGCGCTGGCGCGGCCGGCGACGGCGGTATCCAGTTCCGCTTTCGAGACGGCCTTCATCTGGCTGTTATACAGCTGGCCGTAACGCTCGGCGTCCTGGTTGGCGCGCACCAACTGCGCCTGCGACTGCGCCACCTGCGCGGCCGAGGCGCTGGCCTGGGCCTGGGTCTGGGCGATCTGCGCCTCGGACTGCACCACCTGCTGCTCGGCGCTGGCGATCTGCGCCTGGATCTGCTCCACTTTCACGCGCTGGTCGAACGGATCGAGTTCGGCGATCACGTCGCCTTCGCGCACGATCTGGTTATCGTCGATCAGCACTTTGGTGACGACGCCGGAAATGCGCGACGACACCGGCGTGACGTGACCGGCCACGTAGGCGTTTTCCGTCTCGACGAAATAATGACTGCGGTACCACATGCGTCCACCCGCTGCCAGCGCGGCGATGGCGATCAGCCCGGCGATGACCAGCACCTTGCGGTTCGGCTTGGCCGGGCCGGCTGGCGCCGCGGCAGTGGCACCTGGAGCGCCGGGGGCCTGTGCGGGTGGCACGGCGCTCAGCACTTTTTGTTGTTCTTGTGGATTGGACATTTGTTGCTCCGCGAAAATGAAATGGAATAGGGTCATTATTCGCCTGTTCAAATCCAAAGTCAAGAAATGAAACGATTGCATTTCATTTTTGTTTGGACTAGCATGACGGCATTCGTTATCATTGGTCGCCATGAAAATTTCCGATTTACATCTGACCGAGCCAGAGGAGCTGAACTGCCCCGAAGAGGCCGTCACCGACCCCGCCTCGCCCTGCTTTGGCAAGGCGGCCGGACGCCCGCGCGAGGCCGACAAGAAGGCGCGCCACCTGGCGCTGCTGCACACGGCCAAGCATCTATTCCTGGAAAAAGGTTATAGCAAGGTCAGTCTTGAAATGATCGCCCGCGAAGCCCATGTGGCGGTCAGGACGATCTACGTCAAGTTCGGCGGCAAAGCCGGGCTGCTCAGCGCCATCATCAGCGAAGGCCGGGCGCACTTTTTTGCCGATATGGCCAGCATGGAAACGGATACGCGTCCGCTGGAGGAGATCCTCGGCGATTTCGCGATGCGGTTCCTGGAGTTGGTGTCGCTGCCCTCGTTCGT
Organism: Duganella sp. AC917; assembly: GCF_979258245.1. Lineage (NCBI taxonomy): Bacteria > Pseudomonadati > Pseudomonadota > Betaproteobacteria > Burkholderiales > Oxalobacteraceae > Duganella > Duganella sp. AC917. The sequence goes on along the minus strand of NZ_OZ409848.1, from coordinate 6,582,768 downwards.
CAGCCTGCACCGCATGGTGGTGGCCGAAGCGCTGAGCACGCCGGAGTTGGCGGATACCTTTTTTCAGGCCGGCCCACGGCAATCGCGCGAACAACTGGCGCGCCTGTTCGTGCGGCCGGAGATACGCGCGCGGCTGCGGCCGGAATTGGGATTGGAAACGCTGGCCGTGCACCTGACCAACTGCCTGCTCGGCGACCACATGACGCGCCTGTTGTACCCCAACCAGGCGCCGCCGACCACCGAAGAGCTGCGCCAGCGCGCGAAGGAAGGGCTAGATCTGTTCCTGCGCAGCGTGCTACGTTAGACGCTGTGCAACTTTGCCGTTTGTTCTATACTTGATTTTTAAATTGGAGCGCACATGAGCAAATTGAATAGACTGGACTGGAGCAAACAAGTAACGCTCATGAATGAGCGCATCAAGAATTTCCAGGCCAATCCTGGGCAAGAGCAGCTGGAAGCGGTGATCCACGAACTGAAGGCCTACGCCGAAGCCGCGCGCACGGGCGGCATCGAAATCCCCACCCGCTTCACGGTCAACTAAGCCACGGGCAGCGCGAAATGTCCGCGCACATACGCGACAATTCGGCGCTCGCCGCCACTTCCTATTTACGCGACATCGCCACCAGCGCGTCCAGCACCTGCAAGGTGGCCTGGTTCAGCTGCTGGCGCGGGATCTGACCCGGATTGCTGCTATCGACCATGGTCGGATTGGTCAGGTAGCGGCCATTGACGATCAACGTTGGCGTACTGTTGACCTCATACGTGGCGGCCACGCGGCCGGCGTTCTTCAAGCGCGTGATGATCGCGAACGAGTTATACACGGCCAAAAACTTCTGCTTGTCGATGCCGTTCTTGACGGCCCAATTGATATTGTCGTCGTCGCTCTTCAGACGCTGGCGCTCCACGTGCCAGGTGCTCAGCACTTTGGCGTGCATCGACTCTTCCAGCTTCATCGCTTCCAGGGTCAGGAACAGATGCGCCTCCGGATCGTTGGCGCCCGTCAGCGGCAGGTGGATGCGGCGGAACACGATATTGTCGCCCTGCTTCTTGACCCAATCCAGCATGGCCGGCTCCAGCGCGTAGCACGCCGGGCAGTGGTACATGAAGAACTCGATGACCTCGACTTTTTTACCTTCGGCCTGCACCGGCTGCGGCGCCTTCAGGGTCGTGTACTCGGCGCCGTTTTTCGGCGCGGTTGGCGAGGCAAAGGCGGCGCCGGCCATCAGGGCGGCGGCGGCAACAACGAATTTCAAGCGAAACATGGTTATCCTTTAAAAAAATCTGCAATGGGAATATACCAGCTTCCCGCGCCGCGCGGCGACCGTGGCCGCCCAAAACCGCCGTCGGCTACAATTGCTAACAACTGATACCGATCGCGCCACCAGGAACCCCGATGAAAATGACACCGCTCGCCTTTGCCGCATTGACCTTGTCGTTGAGCTTTTGGGGCGCCGCACACGCCGCAGCGCTCTCCCCCGCCGAACAGAAAATCGTCGCCGAAGTCAAAGCCAACGCGCCGCAAGGGCTGCAACTGCTGGAGCGCTCGGTCAACATCAACAGCGGCACAATGAACCACGAAGGCGTGCGCGAAGTGGGCAAGCTGTTTCGCGAACAGTTCGACCAATTGGGCTTTGCCACGCGCTGGATCGACATGCCGGCGTCCGTGCGGCGCGCGGGCCATCTCGTCGCCACCCGCGAGGGCAAGCGCGGCAAGCGCCTGCTGCTGATCGGCCATCTCGACACGGTGTTCGAAAAAAACAGCCCGGTGCAGCTGTGGAAGCGCGACGGTGACCGCGTGCGCGGCCAGGGCGTCAACGACATGAAGGGCGGTGACGTCGTCATCATCGAAGCGCTGCGGGCGTTGCACAAGGTCGGCGCGCTGGACGACACCACCATCACCGTCATGTTCACCGGCGACGAGGAGGACGCGGGCGAGCCGATCGACGTCTCGCGCGCGGACATGGTCGCCGCCGCCAAACGCAGCGACATCGCGCTCGCCTTCGAAGGCACGGTGCGCGACAAAAACGGCAAGGACACCGGCACCATCGGCCGCCGCGCGTCGTCGTCGTGGGACCTGGAGGTCAAGGGCAAGCAAGGCCACACCAGCGGCATCTTCAGCGAGAGCGCCGGCTACGGCGCGGTGTACGAGGCGGCGCGCATCCTCGACGGCTTCCGCCAGCAGGTGATCGAACCGGATCTGACCTTCAGCCCGGGCCTGATATTGGGTGGCACCGACATCGACGTCGATGCCGTCGGCGACAAGGGGCAGGCCGCCGGCAAGACCAACGTGATTTCCCGCGTCGCCACCGTCAAGGGCGACCTGCGCTACCTAAGCTACGAACAGCGCGACCGCGCGCGCGCCAAGATGCGCGCGATCGTGGACCAGAACCTGCCGGGCACCAGCGCCAGCATCGAGTTCCACGACGCCTACCCGCCGATGGCGCCGACCGCCGGCAACATCGCCATCCTCAAAACGTACTCGCAGGCCAGCAGCGACGCGGGCCTCGGCGAGATCCCCGCCCTGCCACCGGGCCAGCGCGGTGCCGGCGACATCCAGTTCATCGCGCCGATCATCGACAGCCTCGATGGCCTGGGCGTGACCGGCAACGGCGCCCACTCGCCGAATGAAGATCTGGAGATCGCGTCGGTGGAACGCGCGACGATCCGCACCGCGATCCTTCTGTATCGGCTAACGCGGTAACTGGTCTTCTCACTCACGTGGGCGGATTACGGATGCCCCGGCCGCGCCTCGAGCCCGGCGATGTCCTTCATCAGCGCGATCAGGCGCTTGGCGCCAAGTCCCAACGGCCGGTCGTTGAGCCACACCACGTCCACCCACAACCGCAACTGGTTGCTCATGCTCGCGAAGTCAATCCCGATTAACGCCCCATCGTCCAACAACGGCGCGACCAATCGCTTCGGCAAAAACGCCCACCCCAGGCCGGCCTGCACCATGCCCAAGGTGGCGAGATGACTATCGGTGCGCCACAGCTTGCGCGACACCAGCACCCGCATATCCTCCTCATGCGCCTCGCGACTGACGATGGCGATCTGTCGAATGTCGACCAGGTCCTCCAGCCGAAAATGCCCATTACGCTCGCGCGCCAGCGGGTGGCGCGGCGAGATCACCGACACCAGTACCTCGCTGCCCAGCTCCTGAAAGCTCTCGTGTTCATCGACCTGCGGACGCTCGTACAGCAGCGCCAATTGCGCCGAACCGGCATGCAGCATGCGGCGCGCATCGGCCTGCGGCGCCGATAACACCTCCACCTCAAGCGAGGGGAATTCGTTGGCCAGCCGCGCCAGCGGATCGCTCCACGCCGCCGACAGCAGCTCGGGCGCGATGACCAGCGTCAGTCGCTGCTCCAGGCCTTGATGCAGCGACAGCGCGTGCGCTTGGAGACGGCGCAGCTGTCCGGCCACCTGTCGTGCCTCCGCTTCCAGCGCACGCGCCGTGGCCGTGGGCAGCGCGTGACGGGAACCGCGTTCGAACAGATCGAGCCCCAGCTCCGCCTCAAGCTGCGCAACGGCCATGCTGACGGCCGACGGCACCCGGCCGAGCGCGCGCGCAGCGGCGGAAAAAGAGCCGTGATCGATCACGGCGAGGAACAGATGAACGTTATCGCTGGAAAATGTCATCTTCCCATGCTGTCAGAAAAACTGATAGCTGTCGACTTTTTCAATCAGAAACGCTCAAGTAACATGCGGGCCAACAGTTCTAGAGGAAATATCATGCAAGGTTTAAAACGAAAAGTTGTCTATGTCTCGTTGTTCGAGTTATTCGCCGTGGCGCTGACCAGCAGTTTTTTGATGCTGCTGGCGGGGCACGACGCGACCCATTCCGGCGTGGCCGCCATCGCCTCGTCCACCGTCGCGGTGATATGGAACTTCATCTATAACGGCTTGTTCGAAGCGTGGGAAGCACGTCAGGCGACGCGCGGGCGCAGCGTCGCGCGCCGGGTCGCGCATGCCGTCGGTTTCGAGGGCGGACTGGTGGTGATACTGGTGCCGTTGTTCGCGTGGTGGCTCGAGATCACGCTGTGGGAAGCCCTGGTGCTCGACGTGGGCCTGGTGGTGTTCTTCATGATCTACACCTTCCTGTTCAGCCTGGCGTTCGACCGCGTGTTCGGTCTGCCCGCGTCGGCACAGCCGGCCGGCTGAGCAAAGATTTTCCAGATTCACTATTCATTGCGAAATTGCAATCTGTTTTTCTCCGTCTGGCACATCATGAACAGACAGGCAGGACTGGCTGCCACCTCAATTAGGAGAGAAACATGCAAGACGCAAACGACCTGCTTTTGTTAAGCCTCGCCAATCTGATCATCGTGGTCATCCTCTTGTTCAGAACCGATGCACAGCTGAAGAAAATCATCAGTATCGAGGCGTTTCTTGCCAAGATTTTAGGCAAGGCCCCAAAAAACTCTAACGCGGCGGACGATATTCCGCCCCCGGTGCTGAAGCAAGTAAAAGCCGGCAAAATAAACAAAGCCGCAGTCGAGTATCGAAAGTTCTACGACGTTTCCTTCAATGAAGCGCTAGCAGCGGTTCGGCGGTTGCACTACACAATTCAGCGCCGTACCACTACGGGTGAAGCATCGTCAAAAGCGTCCCCGCCGCCACGCCCAAGCTGACCGTCAAAGCGTAAGCGATCAGCGCCACAACCGCCCCGCCCTTGCTACCCAAAGGCGTGCCGGTGGCGCTGCGCGCGCGCGAGGCTAAAAACCACGCGCCAAGCGCAACCTGGACGACCAGGCCGAAAGCCACCAGCAGCACCAGCGGCACCGCATTACCCAACAAGCGGTTCAGCAGCGTGCCAAGCCCCAGCAACATCAACAAGATCAAACTGAAAATGCAGGCGTCGCGCCAGCTCAGAAGCGCGCGTTTGTATAAAAAGGCCGCCAGCTTGACGAGGCTCGTGTAGAGCGCGACCGACAGCAGCAGCGGAACGATGGAAGGGAACGAAGACATGTGGAACCTGACAATAAAAAAACCGGGAACGAATCCCGGTTTTGTGATGATGCGATAACTTAGCGCTTGCGCGGCGGTGGCAGGTCGGTGCAGACGCCTTCGTACACTTCGGCGGCCATGCCGATCGACTCGCCCAGGGTCGGGTGAGGATGGATCGTCTTGCCGATGTCGGTGCCGTCGCAACCCATCTCGATCGCCAGGGCGATCTCGCCGATCATGTCGCCGGCGTGCGTGCCGACCATGGTGCCGCCGATGATGCGGTGCGTTTCAGCGTCGAACAGCAGCTTGGTGAAGCCTTCTGCGCGGCCGTTGGCCACGGCGCGGCCACTGGCGGCCCAAGGGAAGTGGCCCTTCTCGACCTTGATGCCCTTGGCTTTCGCTTCGTCCTCGGTGATGCCGGCCCATGCCACTTCCGGATCGGTGTAGGCCACCGATGGAATGACCTTCACATCGAAGTGCGACTTCTGGCCGGCTGCGGCTTCCGCCGCGACGTGGCCTTCGTGCACCGCCTTGTGCGCCAGCATAGGCTGGCCCACCAGGTCGCCGATGGCGAAGATGTTCGGCACGTTGGTGCGCATTTGGCTGTCGACCGGAATGAAGCCACGGTCGCTGACAACCACGCCCGCTTTGTCGGCGGCGATCTTCTTGCCGTTCGGGCTGCGGCCGACGGCGACCAGCACCAGATCGTAGATCTGCGGCGCTGGCGCGGTGGCGCCGGCTTCGGCGGCTTCGAAGGTGACTTTGATCCCTTCCGGCAGCGCTTCAACACCGACCGTTTTGGTCTTGGTCATGATGTTGTCGAAGCGCTTCTCGTTGAACTTCTGCCAGACCTTGACCGCGTCGCGGTCGGCGCCCTGCATCAAGCCGTCCATCATTTCGACGACGTCGATGCGCGCGCCGAAAGTCGAGTACACGGTGGCCATTTCCAGGCCGATGATGCCGCCGCCGATAACCAGCATGCGTTTCGGGATCTGACGCAGTTCCAGCGCGCCGGTCGAATCGACGATGCGCGGATCTTCCGGCACGAAAGGCAGCTTCACGACCGCCGAACCGGCGGCGATGATGGCCTGCTTGAACTGCACGACCTTTTTGCTGCCGTCGGCGGCGGTCACTTCGATGTGGTTGGCGCTCAGGAACTGGCCGACACCGGTGACGATTTGCGTCTTGCGGGCCTTGGCCATGCCGGCCAGACCGCCGGTCATGTTCTTGATGACGCCTTCCTTGTACGCGCGTACCTGGTCGATGTCGATAGTCGGCTTGGCGAAGGTAACGCCGGTGTTGGACATGTGTGCGGTTTCGTCGATCACGGATGCCACGTGCAGCAACGCCTTCGACGGAATGCAACCGACGTTCAGGCACACGCCGCCCAGCGTTTCGTAACGCTCGACGATAACCGTGTTCAGGCCCAAGTCGGCGGCGCGGAACGCGGCGGAGTAACCGCCAGGACCACCACCCAGAACCATCATGTCGCAGTCGATGTCCACCTGGCCGGAATAGCTGCTACCGGCTGGCGCGGAGATCGGGGCGGCGGCTGCCGGCGCCGGCGCAGCGGCGGCAGGTGCCGGGGCCGCTGCGGCAGCAGGTACGTCAGCGGCAGGCGCCGGAGCCGCAGCGGCCGCACCAGCGGCCTCCTCGACCACCAGCAGCAGCACGCCTTCCTTGACCTTGTCGCCAACCTTGACTTTGACTTCCTTCACCACACCTGCGTGCGACGAAGGGACTTCCATGCTCGCCTTGTCCGATTCGACGGTCACCAGCGACTGATCGACCTTGATCGTGTCGCCAACCTTGACCATCACCTCGATCACTTCAACTTCTGCGAAGTCGCCGATGTTCGGCACTTTCACTTCTGTGGTCATAGTCGCTCCTTACAGCAGAATTTTGCGCATGTCGCCGAGCACTTCGCTCAGGTACACGGAGAAGCGAGCACCCATCGCGCCGTCGACCACGCGGTGGTCGTAGGACAGCGAGGTACCCATCATCAGGCGGGGCTGGAAGGCCTTGCCGTCCCACACCGGCTTGATCGACGCCTTGGACAGGCCAAGGATCGCCACTTCCGGCGCGTTGACGATAGGCGTGAAGTGCGTGCCGCCGATGCCGCCCAGCGACGAGATGGTGAAGCTGGCGCCTTGCATATCGGTCGGTTTCAGCTTGCCTTCGCGCGCTTGCAGCGACAGGTCGGTCATTTCCTTGGCGATCTGCGAAACCGACTTCTGGTCTGCGTTCTTGATCACCGGGACCACCAGGCCGTTCGGCGTATCGGCAGCGAAGCCGATGTTGTAGTACTGCTTGAGGATCAGGTTTTCACCCTTCTCGTCGAGCGAAGCGTTAAACGACGGGAACTTCTTCAACGCGGCGACCGAAGCCTTGATGACGAAGGCCAGCATGGTCAGCTTGGCCGCGTCCTTGTTCTTGGCGTTGGCGTTGTTGGTCTCGACGCGGAATGCTTCCAGATCGGTGATGTCGGCATCGTCGAACTGCGTGACGTGCGGGATCTGCACCCAGTTGCGGTGCAGGTTCGGACCACTGATCTTCTTGATGCGCGACAGCGGCAGCAGTTCGGTCGGACCGAATTTGCTGAAGTCCAGCGACGGCCATGGCAGCACGCTGAAGTTACCGCCACCACCGACGCCGGAACCACCGCTGGCGGCGCCCGAAGGAGCAGCCACGGTACCGGCGATCACGCCCTTGACGTAGTTCTGGACGTCGATCTGGGTGATGCGGCCTTTAGGACCGGAGCCCGGCACCTTGATCAGGTCGACACCGAGTTCGCGGGCGAACTTGCGGATCGACGGCGACGCGTGCGCCAGCTTGCCGGTTTGGACCGAGCCTTGCGACGCGGCCGGCGCAGCGGCTGCGGCAGCCGGAGCGGCCGTAGGCGCAGCCGAAGCTGCGGCAGGTGCAGGTGCAGCCGCGGCAGGAGCCGGCGCAGCCGCTGGAGCGGCAGCGCCACCGGTGGCTTCAACCACCAGCACGATCGAACCCATGGCGACCTTGTCGCCGACCTTGATCTTCACTTCCTTCACCACACCTGCGTGCGACGAAGGGATTTCCATGCTGGCCTTGTCCGATTCGACCGTCAGCAGCGACTGATCGACCTTGATCGTATCGCCGACTTTGACCATCACTTCGATGACTTCCACTTCCTTGAAGTCGCCGATGTCCGGCACTTTGACTTCAACCGGGCCGGCCGAAGCGGCTGGCGCGGCTGGCGCGGCAACGGCAGCGGTAGCGGCAGCCGCCGCCGGATCGGCGACAGCGGCAGACGCCGGTGCGCCGGGCGCGGGAGCGGTTTGACTATCGCCAGCGCTGGCACCAGCACCAGCACCATCGGCCTCCAGCAACAGCAGCAGCGAACCCATTGCCACCTTGTCGCCGACCTTGACTTTGATTTCCTTGACCACGCCAGCGGCGGAGGAAGGAATCTCCATGCTGGCCTTATCCGATTCAACGGTGATCAGCGACTGATCGACCTTGATCGTGTCGCCGACCTTGATCATCAGTTCAATGATTTCAACTTCCTTGAAATCGCCGATATCCGGGACTTTAACTTCCACAATGCTCATAGCGTTTGCTCCGTATTCTATTTATTGGGTCACCGGATTTGGCTTGTTCGGATTCAGGCCGTACTTGACGACTGCTTCCTCAACCACTTTGACGTCGATCTTGCCTTCTTCGGCCAGCGATTTCAGCGCGGCGACCGTGATGTAGTAACGGTTTACCTCGAAGAATTCACGCAGCGCGGCGCGGGTGTCCGAACGGCCGAAACCATCGGTGCCCAGCACGCGGTAGGTGCGGTCCTTCGGAATGAAGGCGCGGATCTGTTCAGCAAAGGCGCGCATGTAGTCGGTCGTCGCAACGATAGGACCGGAGGTATCCTTCAGCAGCTGGGTCACGTAAGGAACACGGGCTTCCTTGGTCGGGTTGACCAGGTTCCAGCGCTCGGCGTCCTGGCCGTCGCGGGCCACCAGGGTCAGCGAAGGAGCGGACCACACGTCGGCGGCGATGTTCCAGTCGTTCTTCAGCAGTTCTGCCGCGAAGATCGACTCACGCAGGATGGTGCCGGAGCCGATCAGTTGTACGCGCTGCTTGGCGTCTTTGTCGCCTTCCTGCAGCAGGTACATACCTTTCAGGATGCCCTGTTCCTGGCCTGGCTTGATGCCCGGGTGCGGGTAGTTCTCGTTCATGATGGTGATGTAGTAGAACACGTCTTCCTGCTCTTCCACCATGCGGCGCATACCGTCCTGGATGATCACGGCGACTTCGTGGCCGAAGGTCGGATCGTACGGCATGCAGTTCGGGACGGCCGCCGCGAACAGGTGGCTATGGCCGTCTTCGTGCTGCAAGCCTTCGCCGTTCAGCGTCGTACGGCCGGCGGTGCCGCCCATCAGGAAGCCGCGCGAACGCATGTCGGCCGCTGCCCATACCAGATCGCCGATACGCTGCATACCGAACATCGAGTAGTAGGTGTAGAACGGGATCATCACGCGGTTGTTGGTCGAGTACGACGTCGCCGCGGCGATCCACGAGCTCATACCACCGGCTTCGTTGATACCCTCTTGCAGGATCTGGCCGGCCTTGTCTTCGCGGTAGTACATGACCTGGTCTTTGTCGACCGGCTCGTACAACTGGCCTTGCTGGTTGAAGATACCGACTTGACGGAACAGGCCTTCCATACCGAAGGTGCGCGACTCGTCGACCAGGATCGGCACGATGCGCGAACCAACGCTCGGGTCCTTCAGCAGCGTGGTCAGGATACGCACGAAGGTCTGGGTGCTCGACACTTCACGGCCTTCGGCGGTCGCATCCAGCACGTTCTGGAACGCGCTCAGTGGCGGCACGGTCAGTTTTTCGTCGGCTTGCTGGCGGCGGGCCGGCAGGTAGCCGCCCAGCGCGGCGCGGCGCTCGTGCAGGTACTTGATTTCCGGTGCGTCGTCGGCAGGCTTGTAGAACGGGATGTCGGCCAGCTTGTCGTCCGGGATAGGGATCGAGTAGCGGTCGCGCATTTCGCGCACGGCTTCGTCGGTCAGCTTCTTGGTGTTGTGCGCGGTGTTGCGCGCTTCGCCGTGCTTGCCCATGCCGAAGCCCTTGATGGTTTTCACCAGCAGGACGGTCGGCTGACCTTTGTGCTCTTGCGCGACCTTGAAGGCGGCGTAGATCTTGTGCGGATCGTGGCCGCCACGGGTCAGGCGCCAGATGTCGTCGTCAGTCATGTTGGCGACCATCTCCAGCAGCTTTGGATGCTTGCCGAAGAAGTGCTTGCGCACGTAGGCGCCGTCTTTGGCTTTGTAGTTCTGGTATTCGCCGTCCAGCGTTTCCATCATCACTTTGCGCAGGATGCCTTCTTTATCCTGCTGCAGCAGCGCGTCCCAACCCGGGCCCCAGATGACTTTGACGACGTTCCAGCCGGCGCCGCGGAAGTCCGCTTCCAGCTCTTGAATGATCTTGCCGTTGCCGCGCACCGGGCCGTCCAGACGCTGCAGGTTGCAGTTGACGACGATGACCAGGTTGTCCAGCTTCTCGCGTGCGGCCATGCCGATCGCGCCCAGCGATTCCGGCTCGTCCATCTCGCCGTCGCCGCAGAAGGCCCAGACCTTGCGGTCGGTGGTGTCGGCGATCGAGCGCGCGTGCAGGTACTTCAGGAAGCGCGCCTGGTAGATCGCCATCAACGGGCCCAGGCCCATCGACACGGTCGGGAACTGCCAGAAGTCCGGCATCAGTTTCGGGTGCGGATACGACGACAGACCCTTGCCGTCGACTTCGCGACGGTAATGGGTCAGTTGTTCTTCGGTCAGGCGGCCTTCCAGGAACGCGCGGGCGTAGACGCCTGGCGACGAGTGGCCCTGGATGTACAACAGGTCGCCGCCGTGGCTTTCGCTCGGCGCTTTCCAGAAGTGGTTGAAGCCGATGCCCAGCATGTTGGCCAGCGAGGCGAACGAGGACAGGTGGCCACCGAGGTCGCCGTCGACGCGGTTGGCCTTGACGACCATCGCCATGGCGTTCCAGCGCATCCACGAGCGCAGCTTTTCTTCGTATTCCAGATTGCCCGGGCAATGGACTTCCATGCTGGTCGGGATGGTGTTGACGTAGGCGGTGTTGGCCGAGAACGGGATGTCCGAGCCGCTTTGGCGGGCCAGGTCGATCAGGCGTTCCATCAGGTAATGAGCACGTTCAGGCCCCTCTTGTTCCAGCACCGCGGCCAGAGCATCCAACCATTCTTTGGTTTCTTGCGAATCAGGGTCGGTGTTTGCCGTTACCTGGTCAAGTTGAGCTGACATGTATTAAGTCTCCTGAGTTGAGTGCCCGTTTTATACCGTTCTGGGCCGTTGGAACGCTGTCTTTAATGAATTATTTACTATTACTTCAATGACGTGTGGGGATTCTAACAGTGATTTTTTGCTTTTTCAAACTATGATACGACATTTCGTATTGTGAAATTGCCCTATGAAAATCTTGTGCGGCGCAGCATGGCAAACCGGCTGGAAAGACGGCGCGGCGCGGCCTGGCGCTTTATAATCCTGCTTTCTCCTCCAACCTGGTTAAATCATGCCTGCTCAACTGATCGACGGAATCGCCCTCTCCCAAAAACTGCGCGCGGAAATTGCTGCACGTGCTGCCGCCCTCACCGCCAAAGGCAAGCAACCCGGCCTGGCCGTGATCCTGGTCGGCGACGACCCGGCCAGCCACGTCTACGTGCGCAACAAGGTCAAGGGTTGCGAGGACGCCGGTTTCTACTCGTTGAAGGAGCAGTACCCCGCCGACCTGAGCGAAGCCGCCCTGCTCGAGCGCATCGCCGCCCTGAACGCCGATCCGGCCATCCACGGCATCCTGGTGCAAATGCCGCTGCCTAAACACATCAACCCGCACAAGGTCATCGAGGCGATCTCGACCGCCAAGGACGTCGACGGCTACTCGGTGCTCAGCGCCGGCGAGCTGTTGACGGGCCTGGAAGGCTTCCGCCCGTGCACCCCGTACGGCTGCATGAAGCTGATCGAAAGCACCGGCGTCGACCTGCGCGGCAAGCACGCGGTCGTCATCGGCCGCAGCAACACCGTCGGCAAGCCGATGGGCCTGCTGCTCTTGCAAGCCAACGCCACCGTCACCATCTGCCATAGTGCAACCCCGGATCTGGGCCTGTACACGCGCCAGGCCGACGTGGTGGTGGCCGCCGTCGGCCGCCGCAACACGCTGACCGCCGACATGGTCAAGCCGGGCGCGATCGTCATCGACGTCGGCATGAACCGCGACGACGCCGGCAAACTATGCGGCGACGTGGATTTTGCCGGTGTTAAGGAAGTGGCGTCGCACATCACGCCGGTGCCGGGTGGCGTCGGTCCGATGACGATCACGATGCTGTTGATGAACACGGTAGAGGCGGCGGAACGCAGCTAACCATCGAACGTAAACACCTTATTGGAAGCTGACATGACCACAGACGCACAGAACCCCCTTCTCGATTTTTCCGGCCTGGCGCAATTCGACGCGATCAAGCCCGAGCATGTCACCCCGGCCATCGACGACCTGCTGGCCAAAAGCCGCGCCGTCGTCGAGCAGTTGCAAACGCCATCGGAGCAAGTGACGTGGGAAAACTTCGTCACGCCGCTGGAGAACGCCACCGAACTGCTGGGGCGCGCCTGGGGCATCGTCAGCCATCTGAACAACGTCGTCGACACGCCCGAGCTGCGCGCGGCCTTCAACGAGAACCAGCCCAAGGTCACCGAGTTCTGGACCGCGCTGGCGCAAAACGAAGCGCTGTTCGACAAATACAAGGCGCTGCGCGCGTCGCCCGAGTTCGCCACCTTGTCGCCGGCGCGCAAGCGCATCGTCGACAACGCCATCCGCGATTTCCGCATGGGCGGCGCCGAACTGCCGGCCGACAAGAAGGAACGCTTTGCCGCGATCCAGGAAGAGCACGCGTCGGTGTCGACCCGCTTCTCGGAAAACGTGCTTGACGCCACCAACGATTACAAGCTGCTGGTGACCGACGAGGCCGATCTCGCCGGCCTGCCGGACGACGTCAAGTCGGCCGCGCGCGCCGCCGCCGAAAAGGACGGCAAGCAAGGCTACCAGTTCTCGCTGCACTTCCCGTCCTACTACCCGATCCTGCAATTCGCCCACAAGCGGGAACTGCGCGAGACCGTCTACCGCGCCAACGCCACCAAGGCGTCCGAGCAGGGCGACGTGTTCAGCAAAAAGGACGAGTGGGACAATACGCAAAACATCGTCACCCTGCTCAAGCTGCGCGACGAGGAAGCCAAGCTGCTCGGCTACAACAACTTCGCCGAAGTGTCGCTGGTGCCGAAGATGGCCAAGTCGCCCGACGAGGTCGTCAACTTCCTGGAAGACCTGGCCAAGCGCGCGCGTCCGTTCGCCGAGAAGGATCTGGAAGAGCTGCGCCAGTTCGCGAAGGCCGAATTGGGCATCGACGAATTGAAGGCCTGGGATATTCCTTACGCCTCCGAGAAATTGCAGGAGCAGCGTTACGCGTTCTCCGCCCAGGAAGTGAAACAGTATTTCCCTGAGCACAAAGTGGTCGACGGCCTGTTCCGTCTGATCCAGAACCTGTTCACGGTCGAGATCAAGCCGGACAGCGCGCCGGTGTGGCACAAGGACGTGCGTTTCTTCCGCATCGAACGCGACGGCAAGCTGATCGGCCAGTTCTATCTGGACCTGTACGCGCGCGCCGGCAAGAGCGGCGGCGCCTGGATGGACGACGCCCGTGGCCGCCGCGCCGACAAGCACACCGTGCAAACGCCGATCGCCTACCTGACCTGCAACTTCACCGAACCCGCCGTAGTCGACGGCAAGGTACAGCCATCGCTGTTCACGCACGACGAAGTGATCACGCTGTTCCACGAATTCGGCCACGGCCTGCACCACATGCTGACCGCCGTCGACGAGCTGGGCGTGTCGGGCATCTCGGGCGTCGAGTGGGACGCGGTCGAATTGCCGTCGCAGTTCATGGAAAACTTCTGCTGGGAATGGGAAGTGCTGGAGCACATGACGGCCCACGCCGTCACCGGCGAACCGTTGCCGCGCGCGTTGTACGACAAGATGCTGGCAGCGAAGAATTTCCAGTCCGGTTTGCAGACCTTGCGCCAGGTCGAGTTCTCGCTGCTGGACATGCACCTGCACTACGACTATGACGCCAGCACCGGCAAGACCGTGCAGCAACTGATCGACGAAGTGCGCGCCAAGTTCGCACTGATCATCCCGCCGGCGTTCAACCGCTTCCAGAATTCCTTCGGGCACATCTTCGCCGGTGGTTACGCGGCCGGCTACTACAGCTACAAGTGGGCCGAGGTGCTGTCCGCCGACGCCTACGCCGCGTTCGAGGAAGCCAAGGCGCTGGGACCGACGGCCACGACGGAAACGGGCAAGCGCTATCTACAGGAAATCCTGTCGGTCGGCGGCTCGCGTCCGGCGCTTGAATCGTTCACCGCCTTCCGCGGCCGGGAGCCGAGCATCGATGCGCTGCTGCGTCACAGCGGTATGGCTGCCTGAACAAACGTCGCGGGTTGATATACGTCGTTGATATACCGCCGCGCGCATCGCAAGCCGATGTCGCGCGGCTTTTTACGCCGCCTGAAGGCCGTCGATAGCAACATCGATGCCAGCGGCAAAAACGGTTTTCGCATAAACTGGTATCACGCGGTCGAGGCCGCACGCCATTCCCTCTACAGAACAGAACAACAGCTATGACACGCATCGATTTCCACACCAACGTGCCGGACAAGATCGCCTACGCCTGCCGCCTGGTGCGCAAGGCTTGGTCGGCCAACCACCGCGTGGTGCTGATGGCGGAAGATGAGGCACAACTGGCGGAACTTAACGCGGCGATGTGGACATTTTCCCAGACCGACTTCCTGCCGCACGTGCTGGCCGGCGACGCGCTGGCGCCGCATACGCCGATCGTACTCACCGACAACGATGAGGCGGAATTACCACACACCGAATTATTAGTGAATTTGTCGCGCCGAGCGTCAAGCCGGGTTCCCGAGTTCGAGCGCATGATCGAAGTGATTTCCTCCGACGAGGATGATGCGGCCGCCGGCCGCAAGCGCTATGTCGCCTACAAGCAGCAAGACTATCCACTTACCCACTTTGTCACAGGAAAATCATGAGCCAAGCCCAATCGTTTGACGCCAGTATCCCTGTATTGACGGAAGTCCTCAAAGCCGAGCCGCTGGGCGGGGACTTGCTGCCGGGCGAAACGGCCAACCCGCCGCACGCCACCTCCACCCGCGCCGAAATGGCCGCCCAGCTCGAAGCCGACGCCGTCGACGGCTGGAGCGACGCCGAATGGGCGATGCTGGAACACCGCTTGTCCGAACGCATCATGGGCAAACTGCAATCGCGCGTCGACTTCGTGCTTGAGCAACGCATCAAGGACAGCATGGCCGAGGTGCTGACGCACGCGCTGCACGGGCTCACAAACGAGATCCGCATCGGCCTGCACGACACCATCGAGAAAATCGTCGCCCGCGCCGTGTCGCAGGAGCTGACGCATCTGCAAGCGCAAAAGAAATAGTCCTTCCCCCTCCTCCGGATCCGCGCCCCGACGGTGCGCGGATCGCCCCGTTTGCGCGCATCGCCGCACCAATTCTGGTAATGCATCATGGATAGCCGTTCCAATTCTGGAGCTGCATCATAAAAGCGCGAACTTTCGCACTTCTTTCGTGTTTCCTCCTTTGCGCGGGCAACAATTTGTTGTACCTTTTGGCCTTGCGGAAAAACTTCGGCGTTCACAAGACAGCCGTCGACTATTCAACCATTGGAGAATATATATGCTGTTCAAATCTAAATTCATTCCACTCGCCATCGCACTGGCTTTCGCCGGCAGCGCCGGTGCGCAAGAAGTGATCAAGATCGGGCACGTCGGCCCGGTCTCGGGTCCATCGGCTCACCTCGGCAAGGACAATGAAAACGGCGCCAAAATGGCAGTCGAGGAGTTGAACGCCAAAGGCTTCAAGATCGACGGCAAACCGGTCAAGTTCGTGCTGCAACTGGAAGATGACGCCAGCGATCCGAAACAGGGCACGGCGGTGGCGCAGAAGCTGGTCGACGCCAAGGTCAACGGCGTGATCGGCCACCTGAACTCGGGCACCAGCATCCCGGCCTCGAAGATTTACTACGACGCCGGCATTCCACAGATCTCCCCTGCCACCACGCAGACCAAGTACACGCAGCAAGGTTTCAACTCGGTGTTCCGCGTGGTCGCCAACGACGCCAAGCTGGGCGGCACCCTGGGCTCCTATGCGGTCACCAAGATGGGCGCCAAGAAGATTGCCGTCATCGACGACCGCACCGCCTATGGCCAGGGCGTCGCGGACGAATTCATCAAGGGCGCCAAGAAGGCGCTGCCGGGCGTGCAAATCGTCGGCAAGGAATTCACCAACGACAAGGCCACCGACTTCAACGCCATTCTGACCACCATCAAGGGCAAGAATCCTGACCTGGTGTTCTTCGGCGGCATGGACTCGGTCGGCGGCCCGCTACTGCGCCAGATGAAGGCGCTGGGCATCAAGTCCAAGTTCATGGGCGGCGACGGCATCTGCACCGAGCCGTTCGCCAAGCTGGCAGGCAACGCCGCCGCCAACGGCGTCGTCACGTGCGCGGAAGCGGGCGGTGTGTCGGCCGATCAGCAAAAGAACATGGACGAATTCGTCGCCCGCTACAAGAAAAAATACAACGCCGACGTGCAAATCTACGCACCGTATGTCTACGACGCCATCATGACGATGGCCAGCGCGATGGCCGAAGCCAAATCGTCGCAGCCGGCCAAGTACTTGCCGTTCCTGCACAAGATCAAGTACCAGGGCGTCACCGGTCTGATCTCGTTCGACCCGAAAGGCGACATCAAGGACGGCGCGCTGACCTTGTTCACCTACACCGACGGCAAGAAAACCAAAATCGAAGTGGTCAAATAAACCATCCGGCGCAACGAAAAACGCACCTCGTGAGGTGCGTTTTTTTATGCCGGCCAGAAGTAAATTACTTCTGCGCCAGTACCCATTTCACCAGCGTTTTGGCTTCCGCCTCGCTGACCTGCGGATTGGCTGGCATCGGGATCGCGCCCCAAACGCCCGAACCGCCCTTGATCACTTTGGTGACCAGCTTGCCTTCCGCGTCCTTTTGACCGGCGTATTTAGCGGCCACATCCTTATAGGCTGGGCCGACCAGCTTGGTCGCGACCGCGTGGCAAGCCATGCAGTTCTTCGCCTTCGCCAGATCAAGGCCGGCATCCGCCATCGCCGACGACGATGCAAAAGCCGTGGCCACTACCATTCCAACCATCAAAAAATTGCGTTTCATTGTGCTCTCCAGTATTTGTGCCATAAATGCGTGCTATCAAGGCCGTGCTATTGATTTCCTGCTATCGATCTACCAGCCATTCTACCGCGTTTTAGTATTGTGTATTTAACGCACAAAACGCCGCAAGGTTGACCCCGACATTAGAATATTGCCCCCAATAAAGCTGGAACTTTGTAAGATGAAGGCAGGAGGAAATCCAACATGCCTATCATTTTGTTGATCGTCGCGCTGTGCGGGCTGCGTTATTTCGAAGTGTGGAGGTTCGCCCAACTCTCGTGGTGGTGGATCGTCGCCCTGAGTGTGGTGGCGTTTTTATGGTTCGAATTCCTGGAACCACTGCTGGGCCTGGACAAACGGAAGGCGCACAATGAAGACGAGCGCCGCCGCAAGGCCCGCGTCAAACAAAATTTCGACGGCAAGCCTTAGTTCGAGTCCAGGCGGGCCCGCGCGCTGCCGGGAGCTTCGCGCTCCGGCCATCGCTGCGCACGGCCGGCCGCTTATCGCTTATCGCTTCAACTGCGACAGATCACGCACCGCGCCACGGTCGGCGGAGGTGGTCAACGCCGCATACGCCTGCAGCGCCTGCGACACATAGCGCTCGCGGTTGACCGGCTGCCAGGCGTCGCCGCCCTTCGCCTCCATCACCTGGCGGCGCGCGGCCAGATCGGCGTCGCTGATGCGCAAGTTGATGCTGCGGTTCGGAATGTCGATGTCGATCATGTCGCCCTCTTCCACCAGACCGATGGCGCCACCCTCGGCCGCCTCCGGCGACGCGTGGCCGATCACGAGGCCCGACGAACCGCCCGAGAAGCGGCCATCGGTGAACAGCGCGCACGCCTTGCCCAGACCTTTGGACTTGATGTACGAGGTTGGATACAGCATCTCTTGCATGCCAGGGCCGCCTTTGGGGCCTTCGTAGCGGATGACGACGACGTCGCCTTCGTGCACGGTGTCGCCCAGGATCGCCTCGACCGCCGCGTCCTGGCTCTCGAACACGCGCGCCTTGCCGCTGAATTTCAGAATGCTTTCGTCGACGCCGGCCGTCTTGACGATGCAGCCCTTCTCCGCCAGGTTACCGTACAACACAGCCAGGCCGCCGTCCTGCGAATACGCGTGCGCCTTGTCGCGGATGCAGCCGGTGCTGCGGTCCAGGTCCAGCGTCGCGAAGCGCTCGGACTGCGAGAACGCCGTCTGCGTCGGCACGCCGCCCGGCGCGGCGCGGAACAGCTGGTGCACCGCCGGATCGTCGCTGCGTTTGACGTCGTTGCGTTCGATCGCCTCGGCCATCGTCGCCGCGTGGATGGTCGGCAGCGAGGTGTCGAGCAGGCCGCCGCGCGCCAGTTCGCCCAGGATGCCGATGATGCCGCCGGCGCGGTGCACGTCTTCGATGTGGTACTTGTCGGTCATCGGCGCCACCTTGCACAGGCATGGCACCTTGCGCGAGATGCGGTCGATGTCGGCCATGTTGAAATCGACGCCCGCCTCGTGCGCGGCCGCCAGCAAGTGCAGCACGGTGTTGGTGGAGCCGCCCATCGAGACGTCGAGCGCCATGGCGTTTTCAAACGCGGCCTTGGTGGCGATGGAGCGCGGCAGCACCGAGTAGTCGTCCTGCTCGTAGTGGCGCTTGGCCAGTTCCACCACCAGGCGGCCGGCGCGCAGGAACAGCTGTTCGCGGTCCGCGTGCGTGGCCAGGATGGTGCCGTTGCCCGGCAAGGCCAGGCCCAGCGCCTCGGTCAGGCAGTTCATCGAGTTAGCGGTGAACATGCCAGAGCACGAACCGCAGGTCGGACAGGCGGAGCGCTCGATCTCGGCGACGTCGGCGTCGCTGACGGTTTGATCGCCGGCCTTGATCATGGCGTCGACCAGATCGAGCTTGATGATCTTCTGCGTGCCGTTGACGACCTTGACCACCTTGCCGGCCTCCATTGGGCCGCCGGAGATGAACACCACCGGAATATTGATACGCATCGCCGCCATCAGCATGCCCGGCGTGATCTTGTCGCAGTTGGAGATGCAGACCATGGCGTCGGCGCAGTGGGCGTTGACCATGTACTCGACCGAGTCGGCGATCAGGTCGCGCGACGGCAGCGAATACAGCATGCCGCCGTGGCCCATGGCGATGCCGTCGTCGACGGCGATGGTGTTGAATTCTTTGGCCACGCCGCCGGCCTTTTCGATTTCGCGCGCCACCAGCTGTCCCAGGTCCTTCAAGTGCACGTGGCCGGGCACGAACTGCGTGAAGGAGTTGACCACGGCGACGATCGGCTTGTCGAAATCGCCATCCTTCATGCCGGTGGCGCGCCACAGGGCGCGCGCGCCGGCCATGTTGCGGCCGTGGGTGGTGGTGCGGGAACGGTATACGGGCATGATGTTTCTCCAGTGATAAGGCGGCTCTAAGGCTTTGAGCGCAGCCTGACAGAGTGCCTTGCCCCTGCCCAAGTGTCAAATATATGATTTTCGATCCTGTGAGTCGTATAAAATATCACCAGAGTAAATTTCAATACAAATACATATGAATTTGGAACTGCGGCAACTGCGCTATTTCGTCACCGTCGCCGAGGAGCTCCACTTCGGCAAGGCCGCCTTGCGGCTGCACATGACGCAGCCGCCGCTGTCGCAAACGATCCAGGCGCTCGAGCAGCTACTGGGCGCGGCGCTGTTCGAGCGCAGCCGCCGTGGCGTCGCCCTCACGCCGGCCGGCGTCGCGCTGCTGCCGGAGGCCAGGAGGATGCTGGCGCAGGCGCAGGAGCTGCCGCAGCTGGTCCAGCGCGCAGCCGCCGGCGAGGTCGGACGCCTGACCCTGGCCTTCGTCTCCTCGGCCGACTACAGCGTGCTGCCGCCCTTCCTGCGCGCCTACCGTGCCGCCTATCCGCAGGTGCAGATCACGCTGCAGGAAGCCACCTCCGACCTGCAGCTCGACGACCTGCTGCACAACCGCATCGACGCCGGCCTGCTGATTCCACCGCTGCCCGACAAGGCCAGACTGGAACTGGATTATCTGCCGGTGCTGAACGAGCCGCTGGTGCTGGCCGTGCCGGCCGGGCTGCTGGCGAAAAAAGGCAAGGTGGCGCTGGCCGCTCTGCCACGGTTGCCGCTGATCGTGTTCCCGCGCGCGATCTCGCCGGCGCTGTACGACGCCATCCTCTCGGTGTTCCACGACGCCGGCGTCACGCCGGAGATCGGCCAGCAGGCGATCCAGATGCAGACCATCGTCAGCCTGGTCTCGGCCGGCATGGGCATGGCGCTGGTGCCGCAGTCGGTCTCCAACCTGATGCGGCCCGGGGTAGAATACCGGGCCCTGGCCGACACCGGCCCGCTGGTCGAAACCGGCCTGGCCTGGCGCCGCGACAATCGGTCGCCGGTGCTGCGCGGCTTTTTGGAACTACTGAATAAAAATCTGGGAAAGAACGCTCTATGCTGATACATCCGATGCCCGATCCGGTCGCCATTCATCTGGGACCGGTCGCGATCCACTGGTATGGCCTGATGTACGTGCTGGCCTTCGCGCTGTTCATCACGCTGGGCCGGGTGCGCATCAAGCAGCCGCATATCGCCGCGCAGGGCTGGCGCAAGGAGGACCTGGACGACATGCTGTTCTACGGGATGCTCGGTGTCGTCATCGGCGGCCGCCTGGGCGAGGTGCTGTTTTACGAGCCGGTCAAATACTTCTCCAACCCGATCGAAATCTTCAAGATCTGGCATGGCGGCATGTCGTTCCACGGCGGCTTTATCGGCGTGTTGATCGCGATGGCGGTGTGGGCGCGCCGCGCCGGCCGCAATCTGCTCGACGTCTACGACTTCATCGCGCCGCTGGTGCCGCTGGGTTACGCGGCCGGACGCCTCGGTAACTTCATCAACTCCGAGCTGCCGGGCCGCGTGGTGTCCGATCCGTCGCTGCCGTGGGCGATGATGTGGCCGGACATTTCATATCCGCTGTTTCCGAATCCGGTGTTCCTGCAAGGGCTGCGCCATCCATCGCCGATCTATCAGATGCTGGTCGACGGCCTGCTGGTATTCGTCATCCTGTGGCTGTACGCGCGCAAGGAGCGTCCGCGCCTGGCGGTAGGCGCCTTCTACACGCTGCTGTACGGGTGCGCGCGCTTCTTCACCGAGTACTTCCGCACGCCGGACTGGGAAACCACGGTGCTGGGCATGCCGATCACCTCCGGCCAGGTGCTGTCGCTGCCGATGATCGTCGGCGCCATCGTCATGCTGGTGTGGGCCTACAAGGTCAAACAAAAAGGCCGCGCGCCGGTCATTTCTTCAAAAGCTTGACAATCGCCTTCCATTGCGCCGCCGTGACGGGCGTGATGGACAGCCGGCTGCCCTTCTGCAGCACCACCATATCCTCCAGCGCCGGGATGGTCCGCATCTCGGCCAGCGACAGCAAACGGGTTTTCTCCGTGCCCTTCACGTCCACCGAAATCCAGCGCGGCTGCTCCGGCGTCGCCTTGGCGTCGTAGTACTTGCTCTTCTTGTCGAACTGCGTGGCGTCCGGATACGGCCCGCCCACCACCACCGCCAGCCCGGCGATGCCAGGCTCCGGGCAGCTGGAATGGTAGAACAGCACACCGTCGCCGTCCTGCATCTGGTCGCGCATGAAGTTGCGCGCCTGGTAGTTACGCACGCCGAACCACGGCGTCGTGTGGTCCTTGGCGGCCATCACGTCGTCGATACTGACCTCATCGGGCTCGGACTTCATCAACCAGTATTGCATCGCTTTTCTCCAGACGAAAAAAAGCGGCTGCGCATTCACATGCTAACAACCGCTTTCAGGAAAAGTCGTTCAAAATGTTCACAGCTAGGCGTGGCAACGAAGACAGTACGCTAGTACGGCGAGTTGTCACAACGACGCTGTGGACATTTTGAACGACTTTTTTAAGATTAGGCCCCGCCTGTGCCGTTCTTGCCGGCATCCCGAACCAAACGGTTCAAGGTGGTCACAGTTAGTTCAATTTCGGGTTCATCGGTCTAGCGACGCTCACGCCCATCGAACAAAATTCCGCAACCGGTGCACATAAATGGTTCAAGGAATATATGGCAATCGCGAACACCGCAGGGTACGAAGAAGTTTACTCTTTTGTCCGCCGCAAAGGAAGGAGTTTAGCGAATTAAAACAGGGTTTCTTGTGGAGTCAGTGCGCTATCGAGCACTTTGTGCATGGCGCTGATCTTGGTCTGCACTTCCAGGATCGACATGTCGGACAACGGCCCCTGCGGCGATTTCACCGACAGGAATTCCGCCGCCATGCCCAGCGCGGCCATCACGGCGATGCGGTCGTTACCCTTGATCTTGCCACCGTCGCGGATGCTGGTCATCTTCTTGTCCAGCAAAGCGGCCGCCTCGCGCAGCGCGCGCTCTTCCTCGGGCTTGCACACCAGACGGTATGGCTGCCCCATGATGGACACATCCAGCTGAATCATCGTACATCCTCTTTTTCAGGCAGATGGTCGGCTGCAGCTTGTTCGTCATCGTCCTCGCCGGGCGCTGGTTCCGGTGCGGACTCCAGCGACGGCACTTTTTCCAGCAACGCCACGATCCTGCCGGACGCTTCGCTCAGGCGGCGCTGATAGCCCATGTTCTCGACCACGAGCGCGGCATTGGCTTGGCGCAACTGAGCATTCTCGCGGCGCAAGGCGTTAGTCATCTCGGCCAACTGGTCGATCTTGTCGGATAGTTCTTCGAATTCGGAAATCATCCCGCCACTATAGGCAGCGCGCGGGGCGCCGTCAACCGAATCACGTGACTGCGGCCTCAATTTGGGGCCGCAGTCACAGTATTTAATTAATGGCTAAGAATACAAGACACATTCTTATTACTTTACCACCGGCGCCGGCTCAATCGTGACGTTG
Source organism: Duganella sp. AC917 (assembly GCF_979258245.1). NCBI lineage: Bacteria > Pseudomonadati > Pseudomonadota > Betaproteobacteria > Burkholderiales > Oxalobacteraceae > Duganella > Duganella sp. AC917. The sequence goes on along the minus strand of NZ_OZ409848.1, from coordinate 6,559,633 downwards.
CCCTCGATGCCGCTGCCCTGTCCTGGCTCGGCTTCGACAATCACGTTGATCTCACGTTTGCCAGTGCCTGCCGGCAATGGCAGGTCCAGCGGCGCGGGCGCGTAGCTGTCCTTCTTGCCGACCAACGCGCCGTTGACCCACACCTCGGCCTTGCCACGAATGCCGCCGAAGCGGATCAGGCCATTGCCGTTGGCGAGGTTCTTGCGCGGCGTGAAGCTGGAGCGGTACAGGTGATATTTCGCACCGGCGTCGGCCCACAGCGGCGGCGAACCCCAGCCCCAGGTGTTCATATCGAAGCCGGCCAGTTTCTGGTTCGGGTCCGGTCGCTGGTCGCTGACCGGCGCCACGCGCCAGCTGCGCACGAAGGTGGTCGGCGCGTCGGCGCTGGCGACAAACGGTTCCGCCGCCACCGCCTTGACCGGAATCGAGATCTTCGCCGCGCTCAGGCCCGGCGCCGTGGCGACCACGTCGACCGCTTGCTTGCTGTCCCAGTTGGTCTGCACGATCAGCTGCGCCAGGCCGTTGAACAGACGTCGCGTGGCGCCCTTCTCGTCCTCGTGCGAGGTCGGATCGCCGTTGCCGTGACCGATGGAGCGGCCGCCGCCCGTCACCGCGAAGGTGACATTGGCGTCCGCCAGCGGCACCGCGCGGCCCTGCGCATCGAGCGCGCGCACGGTGATCGGCATGGCGTCGCGGCCGTCGCCGGCCAGTTGCGCGCGGTCCGGCACCAGCTCCAGCGCCACTGCGGCGCCGGTGGTCTCCACCGACGTGCGCGCGACTTCCTTGCCGCCGCGATAACCGACCGCCTCCAGCTTGCCCGGCGCGTAGGCGACGTTGAAGAAGTTCATGCGGAACGGATCGACCTGCTGCTCGCCCAGCGCCTTGCCGTTCAACAGCAGCTGCACCCTCTCGACGTTGGCCATCACCATCACGCGGATCTCCTTGCCCTCGCTGCCGCTCCAGTTCCAGTGCGGCGCGATGTGGATCAGCGGACGGTCCTTGATCCACTGGACCTGGTGGATGTAATAGGCGTTCTTCGGGAAGCCGTTCAAGTCCATGATGCCGAACACCGAGCTGACGGCCGGCCAATCGTTCGGCGTCGGTTCGCCGCGATAATCGAAGCCGGTCCAGACGAAGCCGCCCGCCACGTAAGGACGGGTGGCGATCGCCTCCCATGCGTCGCGGTGGGTATTGCCCCACTGGGCCGCGTCGCTCAAGTCGTCGTAGCTGGCGATGATGCCTTTTTCCTTGATGGTCTTGAACTCGCCGCGCGTCATGAAGGCCGACGTATCCTCCGAACTGGTGAACGGCTTGTCCGGGAAGGCCTTGTGATAGCGGTCGTAGTCCGGCACCTGGTAATTGGCGCCGACCACGTCGACCGCGTGCGAGACATTCAGGTCGCTGAAGAAGCCACCGTTCATCGCCGCCGTCACCGGACGCGTATCGTCCAGCGATTTGACGACGGCCGCCATGCGGCGCACCATTTCGTAGCCGACTTCGGAACCCTGCACCGGTTCCTCGTTAAACACCGACCACAGGATGATGCCCGGATGGTGGCGGTCGCGCTTGACCATCCACTCGAGCTGCTTCATATAGTCCGGCGACGGGTTGAAGTTGCGGTTCTCGTCCATGACGACAAAGCCCATGCGGTCGACCATGTCCAGCACTTCGGCCGCCGGCGCATTGTGCGAGAAGCGGATCGCGTTCACGCCCAGCTCCTTCAGCCGGCGCAGACGGTATTCCCACACCGAATCCGGAATCGCCACGCCGACGCCGGCGTGGTCCTGGTGAATGCACACGCCCTGCAGCTTCACGTGCTCACCGTTCAGGAAAAAGCCCTGCTGGGCGTCGAAGCGGATCGTGCGGAAGCCGGTGTGCAGCGAGACTTCATCCTGCGCCTTGCCGTCCTGGATCACACGCGTCGTGACGCGATACAGATTGGTTTTACCGATCGACCACAGGGCCGGATCGTTGACCGAGAACGGCAGCTTGACGACGGCGTCTTTCAACACGCCGACAGTGGCTTTGGCGCTCTGGCGGCCGACCTGTTTGCCGGCCGGGTCGAACAGCGTGACTTCGACGGTGACGTCGGAGACCTTCTTGCCGCTGTTGTTGACGGTCACTTCGACCGGCAAGGTCCAGATTTTTCCTTTGCCGGCGCGCGGCACGGCGTACACGCCATCGGTTGCCACATGCAGCGGCGCGCGCTTGACCAGCCACGCGTGGCGGTACATGCCGGCACCCTCGTACCACCAGCCCTCCATCGCCTCGGCGTCGGCGCGGATCGAGATGGTGTTGAGCGAGTCGCCGTAGTTCAGGTATGGCGTGATGTCGATATTGCTGGCGTTGTAGCCGGACCAGTTACGGTTGACCACATTGCCGTTGACCCAGACGGTGGCGTGGGTGGCGATGGCGTCGAACTGCAGCTCGAAATGGCGGCCCCGATCGGCCGGATCGACCTTCAGGTAACGGCGATACCAGCCAATGCCGCGCGGACGATAGCCCTGCGAGATATTAGCCTTCGGATCGAACGGACCTTCGACGGCCCAATCGTGCGGCAGGTCGAGACGGCGCCAGTCGGAGTCGTCGAACTCCGTGCCGGCCGCGCCGGGCGCGTTGCCAGCCTTGGCGTTGCTATACGATTCCTCGTGGCCCACGATGGGCGGGTGGACCACGTCGCCCAGATGGAACAGCCAGCCGCGATCGAGCGACAGGCGCTCGCGCCCCGCCTTGACGTCCGGCTTGGTGGAATTGGTGGTGTTGGAAGTGCTGGCCGCATGGACCGAAACGCAGGCCGCGAGCAGCAAAAAGGCGGAGCAAATGCGCCGCCAGTTGGTCGTCTTTGGATTCAAACTTGGCTCCCGATAGACAAAAAAAACGGAGCAGCGCTCTCACGCACCGCTCCGTAAAACCACGATAAAAAAGTTACAGCAAACTGCGATGACGCAGATTCACATTACAGCTTGAACGACAGGCCCAGGTTGAAGCGGCGACCGAATTCGGTCACTTCCTGTTGCACCGGGATGTTCGCGCTGGTGTAGACGGCCTTCTGGTTGGTCAGGTTGTCGATACCGAAGCGCAGCTGGATGTTAGGCGTCAGTTGCTTGGCCAGGTTCAGCGTCAGATAGGTTTCGGCTTCGTTCTCGATCAACTGACCGGCGTTCCAGGTCGGGTTGCGCACAAAGGCGCTCTTGTAATTGGCCGACAGACGCGCTTCGTAACCGGCTTTTTCGTACCACAGGGTCACGCCGCCGTTGTGCTTCATCAGGCCTTCGATCGGGAACGGATTGACCGCTGGCGTGGCTTCGCGAATGTTACTGGTCGTGTAAGCGTAGTTGCTGGCGACGCCCAAACCGTCGAACGGCGCCGGCAGGCCGGTGAACGCTTGCTGGTACACCAGCTCGATACCGCGAATATCGCCACCGTCGCCGTTGATCGAACGGGTCACGGTCGCTGGACGGCCGTTGATGATGGTGGTGTCGCTGGTCAAAGCGATGTAGCGCTGGACCTTCTTGTAGAACGCGCCGGCCGACAGCAGCGAACCTTTCGAGAAGTACCACTGGTACGCCAGATCGACCTGGTTGGCCATCATCGGCTTGAGCTCGGGGTTACCCGCGCTGCCGGTGGTCGGCTGCGTCGAATCGGCAACCACGTTCAGGTTGCGCGAAGCGCGCATTTCATCCATCGGCGCGCGCGACATGGCGCGGGCCAGGCTGAAACGGATCTGGTGTTCCTGTTTCTCGTCCAGGTTGAAGATGGTGTTCAGGCTAGGCAGGATCTCGGTGTACGAGGTGCCGCCTTCGACATCGGTGGGCGCCGCGCCGTTGACCGACTGCATGCCGTAGCCGGTCTGCTTGGTGTGCACCACGCGCACGCCGACGTTGCCGCGATAGGTCTTGCCGAAGGCTTCGCCATCGAGGTCGCCCTGGATGAAGGCCGAGGTGCTGCGCTCCTTGACCTTCCAGCCCGACAGCAGATCGTTCTGGGTCTGCGGACGGCCATCCGGATTGAAGGCGTTAGGACCGAAAGCGGCAGCGGTGCTGGCGCCGAAGTCCTTCAGCACGACATACGAAGGGAAGCCGGCAACGGTGACGGTCTCGTAATCCGAGGCCGGAATCGCCGAGGTCTGCGACAGCTGCCAGGTGGTCTGGCGATAGCTCTTCTCGCGATCGGTGGCGCGCACGCCGACCTTGATGCGGTTGATGATGCTGTTCTCGATCGAACGCGCGGCCGTAACCGACGCCGCGTTCAGCAGATCCTTGATATGGCCGTCGGTGTCGACGTACAGCGTAGGCGCTTCGAAGTTGGCGGGGTTGCCGGTGTCGATGCCGCCGAAGTTGTAGCTCTGGCGCTCGTCGCCGGTGAACGACCAGTTGATCGACACGGGAATGCTCGACAGCGAGTTCTGACGCAGGTCGCGCCACTGGCTGCTGCGCAGTGCGTGGGAGGTCGACAGATCGGTTTCGACTTTCCAGTCGCCGATGTTGACCTTGGCGTTCAAGCCGCTGGCCGACACGCTGCTGTCCTGGATCCAGTGCGCGTCGTTGTTGATCACGCGCGACCAGTTCAAGGTGCCGCCGGCGACGTAGCCGTTGCGGATATCGAGGTTGCTGAAGTTACCCGAATTGCCGCCGTCCCAGTTGCCCATGTCGCCGGTCCAGTGCTGCATCTGGGCTTCGTCGATGGCGGTCTTGGCGTAGTAGGTGTCGGCGGTGATCAGAACGTCGTTGTTCGGTTTCCATTCGACTTTACCCAGCACGCTGCTACGCTTGTTGCTGCCGCGGCGCACGTCGTCCTGGAAGCCCCAAGGGGTTTTGTCGATCTTGCCGTCGCCGTTGATGTCGGCCGAGTGGTCTTCGTTGAAGCCCCAGTGGCGCACGTTCTTTTGCACCGACGGCTGGTCCTGATAGCTGAACGCGATGGCCGCGCCCAGGGTCTTGTTCAGGAACTGGTCGACGTAGATGCCGCCCACGCGTGGCGCGACCTTGTCGGCGCCGGCGATGTCCTTGGCAAGCGCGTAGTACAGCGCGTCGGTCTTGAACGACAGCTGGCGGCCGTTGTACTTCAGCGGCGAGACGGTTTGCAGGTCGATGGTGGTGGCGATGCCGCCTTCGGCGATTTCGGCGTTCTGCGTTTTGTAGACGGTGGCGCCGGTGACGGACTCCGACGGGAACTGTTCGAAACGTACGGCGCGGTTAGGCTCCGACGACGCCAGTTCGCGGCCGTTCAGGGTGGCGCCGATAAAGCGTGGACCCATGCCGCGCGCGACGATCTGCGAGGCGTTGCCGCGATCGAGACCGGACGACAGGCCTGGAAGACGTGACAACGATTCGGCGATGGTGGTGTCAGGCAGCTTGCCGATGTCTTCCGACGATACGACTTCCACGATGCTGTTGCTGGCTTCCTTGGCCGCCAGTGCGTTGCGCACCGAGGCGCGGATACCGGTAACGTTGACTTGCTGGATGTCGCCGGCCACTGGCGCCGACGGTGCAGCTGGTGCTGGTGCTGCGGTGGCAGGCGCTTCTTGCGCGAAGGCCTGTTGTGCCATCAAAGGGGTCGTGAAAAGCGTGGCGATGAGCCAGCTCATTTTTTTGTGTTTCATGTGCATCTCCAGTGTTTGTATAAGTTCCGTCTCTGATACAGAGCGGACGGATAGACTGGATGCTAGCGAAACACTAGTTGTCAGGCAAATAGCTTATTGTGGTTTGTCCATATCAAGATCGTATATCAGACATACAACAGCTATAGAAACAGTATCAATAGGCGTGTTACAACGGGGCGTGATAATCCGGATACATGCTGGCGGCGGCGTCGCGTAAAGCCGACAACATTGCATCCGCGCCAGGCGAGAGCTGGTGCCGTTTGCGCGTGACGATGCCGAACGAGTCCATGCTCACGCCCAGATCAAACGGCAGCACCGTCATCAGGCCAGCCTGCAGATACGCCTGCACGGCATCCGCCGGAAGCGCTACCACCATGTCGCTGCTCATCAACAGACTCGCCACCACCGGCAGATCTTGCGTCTCCACGGTCTCGCCGGGCTGCTCCAGGCCGTGCGATAAAAACAAGGCCGTCAGGCGGTCGCGCAGGATGCTGCCGGCCGGCGGCAGTACCCAGCACTGGTGCATCAGCTCTTCCAGTTGCAGGTCGGTGCGGGTGGCCAGCGGATGGCCGCTGCGCGCGATCAGCAGGTGCGGTTCGTCCGTCAGCGGTTCGAAATTGAGTTCGTCGGCGGCGGCCGTGTCGAGGATGCGGCCGACCACCAGATCGAGCTCGCCGCTGCGCAAGCGCTCCACCAGCACTTTACTGGTCGACATCTTGACCGCGACGTGCACCCGCGCGTGGCGCGACTTGAGCAGGTTGATCGCCTTCGGCACCAGGCTGGTGGCCGGCGCCAGCACGGTGCCGATGCCCACGCGCCCGCGCAGGCCGGACAACAGTTCCATCACCTCCTGGTGGGCGGCGTCCATCTCGGCCAGCGCCGCGCCGGCGCGCCGGATAAGTACTTTCCCGTACCAGGTCGGCGAGACGCCGCGCGAGAGGCGTTCGAACAACTGAACGCCAAGCGCGTGTTCAAGCTCGCCCAGTAATTTGGACGCACCTGGTTGGGTCAGGTTGGCGGCTTGCGCCGCGTGTGCGATGGAGCCGTGACGGCCCAGTTCTACCAGCAAGACCAGATGGCGGGTTTTCAGGTGGGAACGAACAAAGCGGTCTGAGCGGGAATCGGTCATAGGGGTGATTATTTTGATCGCCCATCATATATGGCGGGCTGGTGCAGCGTCAATCACCGATGGCGGGTCCTGGCAGAACGGCGAAGCGGGCGGCGCCGCCATCGTCGAACGGCACGTCCGGCAAACCCCGGGGCGGATGGCGCGCCAAATCCGCCGGCAAATCGGGCGACAGGTCCGGCGGCAGCCCGTACAGGCCGCCGTTCGCGCCCAGCACCAGCAACTGGCGCAGCCCCTCGCCGCCGAAGGCCACGCCGGCTGCGGCCTCGCGCGCCATGCCGATGCGGCGCAGCGCCCCGCCGTGCGGCGCGTATTGCACCAGCGCGCCGCCCTGCACGCTCCACAAGCGGTCGCCGCTGTCGACCACGGCCGCGCCGGGCCCGGGCGCCAGCACGGGTGCAAACGTTTTCACGTCGGACACCTTGGCGCGCTCGGAATCGTAATTGCATTGCATGATGTCGCCTTGGGCGGCGTCGGCGAAGTACATGCGGCGGCCGTCCTTGCTGAAGGCGATGCCGCCGGCGCGCACCACCACCGGCAACGCCAGCCGACGCAGGCCGTGCTGGTGCGAATATTGGTAAAAACTGCCGATGGCGCGCTGGTCGCTGGCGGTGTTGGCGGTGCCGAAGACGAAATTGCCGCCGCGGTCGGTGCAGCCGTCGCTGATGCTCGTGCGCGGCTCGGCCGCGTCCACCGTCAACAACACCTGGCTTTGCAGCGGACGGCTGGCCTGGCCCGGCGATGGCAAATCGACCATGCCGAGGCGCTTGCCCTGCCCCAGCAGCACGCGGCCGGAGCTGCAGCAGGCCATCACGCAGGCGTTTTCCAGCAGGCGCAGGCCGCTGGGCATGCCGGCCGGGGCCGGCCAGGCGTACAACTGGCCGCCTTGCGGATCCGGCCAGCGCCAGCAGCGGCCGGCGGGGTCCCAACGCAGGGCGCTGCCGGCCTGGCCGACGCGCAGCAGCATGATGCCGGGTGTCGATGCGACATGCGTACTGGAATCGAACATGCTGGCCGCGCTCCGGGAAGATAAAGTGGTGCCAGTCTAAAGGGACAGGTATTAAAATTGATATGAATTTACCACTATCAGGTATGCTGATATCAGATAGCTTCCTGGCTTATTTCTGCTATTCGATAATGATATGGCTCATGTTGAATTAATCATATTTCCCGTCTAGGGAGGAAGCTTAGACTGAGCGCTGTTCCCTGAACTTATTCTCTCTCCTATGAAAATCACCAAACTGACGACGTACCGTGTTCCACCGCGCTGGATGCTGCTGAAAATCGAGACCGATGAAGGCGTGGTCGGCTGGGGCGAACCGGTCATCGAAGGCCGCGCGCGCACCGTGGAGACGGCCGTCCAGGAAATGGAACCGTATCTGATCGGCGCCGACCCGGCCCGCATCAACGACCTGTGGCAGACCATGTACCGCGCCGGTTTCTACCGCGGCGGTGCGATCCTGATGAGCGCCATCGCCGGTATCGACCAGGCGCTGTGGGACATCAAGGGCAAAGTGATGGGCAAGCCGGTGTACGAACTGCTGGGCGGCCTGGTGCGCGACCGCATGAAGATGTACAGCTGGGTCGGCGGCGACCGTCCGTCGGACATCATCGAACAGATCACCAAACTCAAGGCCGGCGGCTTCGATACTTTCAAGATGAATGGTACCGAGGAACTGGGCATGCTGGACACCTCGGCGGCCGTCGACAAGGCGGTGCAGCGCGTGGCGGAAATCCGCGAAGCGTTCGGCAACACCATTGAATTCGGCCTGGACTTCCACGGCCGCGTGGCCGCGCCGATGGCCAAGACCCTGTTGCGCGAGCTGGAACAGTTCCGTCCGTTGTTTGTCGAAGAACCGGTGCTGGCCGAGCAGGCCGAGTACTACCCGCGCCTGGCCGAGATGACCTCGATTCCGCTGGCGGCCGGCGAGCGCATGTACTCGCGCTTCGAGTTCAAAAACGTCTTCGCGGCCGGCGGCCTGGCTATCGTGCAGCCGGACCTGTCGCACGCCGGCGGCATCACCGAGTGCTTGAAGATCGCCTCGATGGCCGAAGCCTACGACATCACCCTGGCGCCGCACTGCCCGCTGGGTCCGGTCGCGCTGGCCTCGTGCCTGGCGGTCGACTTCGTGTCGTACAACGCCGTGCTGCAGGAGCAGAGCATGGGCATCCACTACAACAAGGGCGGCGAGCTGCTGGACTACGTGATCAACAAGGAAGACTTCACGATCACCGACGGTTTCTGCAAGCCGCTGCCTAAACCAGGTTTGGGCGTGGAAGTGGACGAGGAACGCGTGATCGCCGCAAGCAAAAACGCACCCGACTGGCGCAACCCTGTATGGCGCCACGCGGATGGCAGCGTCGCCGAATGGTGATGCGGTAGTGAACAAGCCGGCGCTTCGACGCCGGCTTTTTTCTGCCCGAAGCATTAACTCGAATGCGCAAACATATGCGCATCGAAAAAAGCACTGAAAACAATACCTAACGGAGACTTAGCATGAAACGTACCTTGCTCGCCGCAGCATCGTTGTGCCTGATGGCCGCGACCACATTCACCGGCATCGCCCACGCCGCCGATCCCATCAAGATCGGCTTCCTCGTCAAACAGGCGGAGGAGCCGTGGTTCCAGGACGAATGGCGCTACGCCGAGCAGGCGGCCAAGGACAAGGGCTTCACGCTGGTCAAGATCGGCATCCCCAACGGCGAAAAAATGATCGCCGCGATCGACAACCTGGCCGCGCAAAAAGCCCAGGGCTTCGTCATCTGCGCGCCGGACGTCAAACTGGGCAAGGCCATCGAGCGCTCCGCCAAGCGCAACAACCTCAAAGTGATCGCGGTCGACGACCGCCTGGTCGATGGCAGCGGCAAGCCGATTGCATCGATTCCGTACATGGGCATCTCCGGCTACGCCATCGGCAAGCAGGTCGGCGAAGGCATCGCCGCCGAAGTCAAGAACCGCAAATGGAACGTCGCCGAAGTGGGCGTGATCCGCGTCGCCTACGACCAGCTGCCGACCGCCAAGGAACGCACCACCGGCGCCATCGACGCGTTGAAGGCCGCCGGCTTCCCGGTCGCGAACATCGTCGACGCGCCGCAAGCGAAGACCGACACCGAAAGCGCCTTCAACGCCGCCAACATCGCGCTGACCAAGAACGCGCGCTTCAAGCACTGGGTGGCCGTGGGCCTGAACGACGAAGCGGTGCTGGGCGCCGTGCGCGCCGCCGAAGGCCGCGGCATCAAGGCCGACGCGATGGTCGGCGTTGGCATCGGCGGCGCCAAGTCCGCCGAGAATGAGCTGAACAAACCGGCGCCGACCGGCTTCTTCGGCTCGGTCATGATCAGCGCAAAACAGCACGGCTATGAAACCTCGGTCAACATGTACAACTGGATCACTGGAAAAGGAACCCCGCCGGCCGAAGTGCTGACCAAGGGGATGCTGATGACGCGCGCCAACCAGGCCGACGTCCGCAAGCAAATGGGCCTGTAAGCCATGGCGGCTTACCTCCAATTCGACGAGGTCTGCAAATTCTTCCCCGGCGTGAAAGCCCTGAACGGCGTGAGCTTCGACGCGCACGCCGGCCAGGTGCATGGCCTGCTGGGCGAGAATGGCGCGGGCAAGTCGACACTGCTGAAGATCCTTGGCGGCCAGTACAAACCTGACGGCGGGCGGCTGATGGTCGACGGCGCCGAGTGCCGCTTCACCAGCGCCAGGGACGCCATCGGCGCCGGCATCGCCGTGATCCACCAGGAGCTGCAGTACGTGCCCGAACTGACGGTGGCGGAGAACGTGCTGCTGGGCCGCATGCCTACCCGCTTTGGTTTGCTGGACAAGCCAAAGGCCTACCGCATGGTGTCCGAGAAGCTGGCCGCCATCGGCGTCGACCTGGCGCCGGACGCCAGGCTGGCCGACCTGTCGATCGCGCAACGCCAGATGGTCGAGATCTGCAAGGCCATCATGCAGGACGCCCAGGTCATCGCCTTCGACGAGCCGACCAGCAGCCTGTCACACCGCGAAACCGAGATCCTGTTCCGCCTCGTGCGCGAACTGCGCGCCGACGGCCGCACGCTGATCTATATCTCGCACCGGCTGGAGGAACTGTACGCGCTGTGCGACGCCTGCACTATCTTCCGCGACGGCCGCAAGATCGTCACGCACCACGTCATGGCCGACGTGCCGCGCGACCGCCTGATCAGCGACATGGTCGGCCGCGAACTGAGCGACATCTACGACTACCGTCCGCGCGCGCTGGGCGAGGAGCGCCTGAAGATACAAGGCCTCGACGGCCACCACATGAAAGGCGCGCAAAGCTTTGCGGTGCGCGGCGGCGAAGTACTGGGCTTTTTCGGCCTGGTCGGCGCCGGCCGCAGCGAGTTGATGCGGTTGCTGTACAACGCCGATCCGCGCAGCGCCGGCCAGGTGCTGCTCGATGGCGCAACCGTGCCGACCGGCGCACCGACCGACGCCATCGCCGCCGGCATCGTGCTGTGTCCCGAGGACCGCAAGGAGCAAGGCATCCTGGCCACGGCCTCGGTGGCGGAGAACATCAACATCAGCGTGCGCCGAATCGACCTGCGCGCGGGGCTGTTCCTGAGGCATAAGAAGGAAGCCGCGCTGGCCGACGAATTCATCGCCCGGCTGCGCATCAAGACGCCCAACCGCCAGCAGGAGATCCGCCTGCTCTCCGGCGGTAACCAGCAGAAGGTGATCCTGGCGCGCTGGCTGGCCGAACCCGGATTGAAGGTGCTGATCCTCGACGAACCGACGCGCGGCATCGACGTCGGCGCCAAGAACGACATCTACCGCATCATCCACGAGGTGGCCGAACGCGGTTGCTGCGTGATCGTGGTCTCGAGCGAACTGCCCGAGGTGCTGGGCATCTCGGACCGCGTGATCGTCATGCGCGAAGGCGCCATCTGCGGCGAACTGTCGCGCGCCGACGCCAGCGAAACCGAGGTGCTGCGCCTGGCGCTGCCCGATGCCACTGTGCCGTCCCCCGCCACTGCCGATCTTGAAACGCCTGCCCTTCACACCCGGAGCATCGCATGAATGTCTCATCCATCACTCCCGCCGCCAAGCCGGCGGCTCCCCTGGTCTCGCGTCAGTGGCTGATCGAATACAGCATGCCGCTGGCGTATGTCTTGCTGTTCGCGGTGCTGGCCGTCACCGTCGAAAACTTCTTCTCGGTGACCAACGTCGTCGGCCTGATGCTGTCGGTGGCGCAGATCGGCATGGTCGCCTGCACCATGATGCTGTGCCTCGCCTCGCGCGACTTCGACCTGTCGGTCGGCTCGACCATCGCCTTTGCCGGCGTGCTGGGCGCGATCGTGCTGGAACACAGCGGCAGCGTCGCGCTGGCCGTCGGCGCCGGTCTCGCGGCCGGCGCCCTGATCGGCGCGCTCAATGGCGTGTTGATCGCGTATTTGCGCGTGAATGCCTTGATCGCCACCTTGGCGACCATGCTGATGGTGCGCGGGCTGGCCTTCATCGTCTCGCAGGGGCAGGCGGTCGGCATCAACAACGACGCCTTTATCGACTTCGGCGACACCCGCATCTTCGGCATGCCGCTGCCGGTGCTGGTTTGCGCCTGCTGCTTCGTGGTGTTCGGCGTTTTGCTGAACCAGACGGTCTTCGGCCGCAACACGCTGGCCATCGGCGGCAACCCGGAGGCGGCGCGCCTGGCCGGCGTGCGCGTCGAGCGGCTGCGCGTGTGGATCTTCCTGTTGCAAGGCCTCGTGACCGCGATGGCGGGCCTGATCCTGGCTTCCCGCATCACCAGCGGCCAGCCCAATGCGGCGCAGGGTTTCGAGCTCGATGTGATCTCGGCCTGCGTGCTCGGTGGCGTCTCGCTCCAGGGCGGCAAGGCGCGCATCTTCGGCGTGCTGATCGGCGTACTGATCATGGGCACGGTCGAAAACGTCATGAACCTGATGGACGTCGACGCGTTTTACCAGTATCTGATGCGCGGCGTAATCCTGCTGCTGGCGGTGCTGCTGGACCAGTTGAAAACGCGCGGCGAGCGACGTTAAGAGTCCGACATGGCCAACCGTTTATCCAACAAAGTCGCCATCGTCACAGGATCGACACAAGGTATCGGCGCGGCCATCGCCCGCCGCTTTGTGGCGGAAGGCGCGCTGGTCACCCTCAACAGCCACCGCGACGACGATCACGCCCGCGCGATCAGAACGGAACTCGGCCCGCAACGCACCGTCTTCATCGAAGCCGACGTCGCCGACCGCGCCGCGATGGAAACGCTGGTCGCGCGCACCGTGGAGCGCTTCGGCAAAATCGACATCCTGATCAACAACGCCGGCATGAATGTCTTCCGCGACCCGCTCACCGTGAGCGAGGAGGACTGGAAACGCTGCTTTGCCGTCGACCTGGAGGGCGCCTGGAACGCCTCACGCGCCGCGCTGCCCGCCATGCTGGCGCAAGGCGGCGGCAGCATCGTCAACATCGCCTCGGTGCACGGCCACAAAATCATCCCCGGCTGCTTCCCCTACCCGGTCGCCAAGCACGCGCTGATCGGTTTGACGCGGGCGCTCGGCCTCGAATACGCAGCGCGCGGCATCCGCGTCAACTCGATCTCGCCGGGGCTGATCGTCACCGACATGATCGAACGCCACTTCGCCAGCTTCCCCGACCCGGAGGCCGAACGCACCCGCGAGGCCGCGCTGCTGCCGTGCAAACGCCTCGGCACACCGGAGGAAGTGGCCGCCACCGCGCTGTTCCTGGCCAGCGACGAGGCGCCGTTCATCAACGCCACCGATATCCTGATCGACGGCGGCCGTTCGCAGCTGTATCACGAATAAAGCGGCCGATCCTGCGGCTGGCGGCTCGACGTCACCCCGTTGGCGGCGCAAAGGATGCTGTTCGCGTGCGCCATCCGCCACGCCTTCGACTGGTATTTTTCACGCAGCCGTTGAGGCTTGCCGCCGGTTCGCCCGCAGCACCCGGGAGTGCGTCCGGTGTCCGATCGCAAGATGTTGCAGCGTGAGGATGGCCACCAGTGAGCCCAGGATCGGGACACCGTAAGCGAGCCACTTCATGCCCCGGATCACGGATTCCGGCTGGGCCACGCCGGGCACGTAGCCCAGATGCTCCAGGGTCCAGCCCACCGTGGCCAGGGAAGCGGCGCCGCCCGCTTTCAAAATGACCAGGATGGCGGCGAAGGTGGCCGTTTCGCGCCGCTCCCGATGGCGGAATTGCGCGAAATCGGTGATGTCCGCGAGTATCCCCCAAGGCAGCATGAACACGCCGGCGAAACCGACGCCAATCAACGACGCCGCCACCGTCAAGCACCACGACGGCTTCGCACCGGCCATTGCAAAACACAGGATGCCGCCAATGGCGACCGCATGGCTCATCGCCAGCAACGTGGTCTTGTCGCGGTACCGGACCAGATAAATCCACAGCGCGGCGCCGGCCAGTTGCCCCAGCGTGATGGTCAGCAGGATCGTGCCGGCAAGACCGGGCTGCTTCAACACATAGGTCGCCAGGTGCAGCATCATTTTGGTGAACACCGGAATGGCGAATCCGGTCATCAGCGCGACGACGGCGATGGCGCCGAACAACCGGTCCAGCTTGGGCAGGAAGGCGATGCTGGACGCCGGCCCATGGCGCGGTTCGCCGGCCGCGCCCTCCTCCCGCGCGGACCACGCCGAAAAACACATGACGGCGCAAAACACCACCCCGCCCGCCATGCCCAGCAGGGATAGCTGTCCGGCGGTGGCGTGCTGGCCGGCGCCGCCCATGTACGGCACCAGCACGCTCGCGATGACCACGCTGGCGGCAGAGCTGAACACGGTGCGATAGCCGGACGCCCGGCCGCGAGCGCGGCCGTCGGTCGCCACCCGCGCCAGCAGGCTGTTGTGCGGGACATCGATGATCGCGTACGCCGCGCGAAAGCAAATGATGACCAGCGCAATCTCCGGGATATTGCCCGGCGCCAGGGCAGGCAGCCTGTAGATGAGGGCGAACGCGGCGCCGCAAGGTAGCGCGCCCCAAGCGATCAAGCTCCGGTAGCCGATGCCCCGGTTGTGCGCCCAGGCCGCCAGCAGGCCGGCGCCCAGATCCAGCACCAGGTCGGCGGCGAAGACAATCAGCATCAAGGTGCCGACGCGGTGCGCGGCGATGCCCAGCCGGTCCGTGAGCAAAAACAGCAGGGTCACGTCCACGCCGCTTAGCAACAGATTCTTGCCGAAGTTACCGCTCGAATAGCCGATCAGATGCCGGTCCGCCGTCAGCACCTGGCGAAAGCGTTTCATGGGTGGCCCGCCTACCAGAACGTTACTGCGGTCGACGCATGGATCGGCAGCAGCGCGGCGCCCAGCGCGATCGAGCTGCCGCCAAGGCGCGATACCCGGATTTCGATGGGCTGCCGGTGGCCGGGCCAGAGCAACTGACCGTTGTTCAACCTGGCCGCAAGACGTGCCATGACCGATGCCGGCAGCGGACTGGAAAAAACAATCTCGCCCGGATCGAACCAGGCAATCGCGCTGTTGACCACCGATTCCAGTTGCTCCGCCGCGCGGTCCAGCCAGCGTTCGATCACCGCCTCGTGACCCACGCACGCCTCGTCGAAATGGGCGATCGACTGGACCTCGCAGCCCGCCTCGCGCAATACCGACAGCAGATCCATGGTGGTCGGACGGGGCCGGTCCATCGGATACAAGCCGCCGATCTCGGCCGCGCCGCCAAACTCGCCTTTGAGCAGGCGGCCGTCCTCGATGACGCCCGCGCCGATGCCATACCCCAGCAGGAACACCACTACCGTGGAGGAGCGGCGTATCGCATCGTTCAAATAGTATTCGGCCAGCGCCGAGGCGTTGGCGTCGTTTTCCAGCATGGTCGGCAAGCCCAGCGCGTCATCCAGGATACGGCGCAGCGGCACGCCGCGCCAACCCGGCAGGTCGTTGACGATGTTCCATTCCTCGCCATCGCGCCCACGTGGCGGGCCGGGCAAGCCGATGCCGACGCCGAGAAAGCGCCCGCCCAACAGCCGGTGCCTGACCGACAGCTCGGTGATGCGTTGCTCCAGCAGTTGCGCAAAGGCCAGCGGGTCCGGCGCGCCGACCTCCTCGCTGGTCAAGGCGATGACACCGCCGGCGTAGTCGACCAGGGCGATTTCCAACACCCCCTTGTGCACCGTCGCGCCCGCCGCGAAGCCGCCGCTGGCCGCTATCGCCAACGGAACGGTCGGGCGGCCACGACCGCTGGCGTCGGAAGAGGCCTGTTCTTCCACCAGCCCCATGCTGATCAGATTGCGCGACAACTTGGTCAAGGCGGAGTTGCTGACCTGCAGCGCCATCGAGAGCTCGGTGCGCGGCAACGGCCCCTTGGTCCGCAGCTCCCACAGCAAGCGTTTTTCTTCCGAAGACAGTTTTACCCGCGAAATTTTCATGTAATTATTTATATAAAGATAATATCTGTAACACTGTTGTCATATTCTATTTATTTCACAAGTAATAAATATTTATACCACAATAGCGTGGCTATACTCCGCTCGATCCCGCCCACTCATCCATCCGGAGAAATCTATGTTGAAGAGAAAGAAAACGCTGGTCCGCAACTGGGCAATCGGCGCCATGTGCGTTGCCGCCGGCCCTGCCCTGGCCCAAACAGCACCGGCGGAGGCAAGCGCGACGCCCGCGCCCGCAGCGTCGGCCAGCCAGGAAGCGGATATCACCAGCGTGGTGGTGACGGGATCGGCGCGGCCGCAGCGCCGCTTCGACGTCTCGTACGCGGTCAATGCCTTGTCGCAGAACGACGTGCAAAAACTGGCGCCGCAAAACATGGCCGACCTGCTGGGCAAGCTGCCGGGCATCCAGGTGGAAGCAACCGGCGGCGAGGTGCAGAACATCACCCGCGTGCGCGGCATTCCGACCGACGACGGCCTCGCGCTGTTCCAGCAGGACGGTCTGCCGCTGTTCACGGAAATGAACGGCTTCTTCTTCCGTGGCGACAGCCTGAACCGCTACGACCTGATGACCAAGTCGCTTGAGGTGGTGCGCGGCGGACCGGCGTCGATCTACGCCAGCCAGGCGGCGGCAATCGTCAACAGCGCAACGGTGACCGGCACCGAAACCACCAAGGGCAAGGCGCAGGTCACGCTGGGCACCACCGGCCTCGGACGGCTCGACCTGTACCAGGCCGGCAAGATCGACGATAAAACCTTTTACGCGGTCGGCGGCTTCGTGCGCCAGGACGACGGCCACCGCGACAACGGTTTCCCCAACGATCGCGGCGGACAAATTCGCGGCAACATCAAACGCGTGCTGGAGTCGGGCACGCTGACCGTCAGCGCCAATTACCTGAACGACCACAACACCTTCTATCTGCCGATCCCGATCGCCGATCCGCGCAATCCGGCCGTCTCGCTCGACAAGTACATCGACTACTTCGACGGCACGATGAATTCGCCGTCGCTGCGCGCCGTGCCGCAAAAGTACCTGGACGGCAGCGGCAAGCTGCAAACCGACACGCGCGACCTGGCCAGCGGCCGCCACATGGAGTACGGCAACCTCGGCGTGCGCTATGAAGGCGACATCGGCAAGTGGCAGCTGTCGGCCAAGGGCGGCATGACCAAGGGCACGCTGGACTTCGACGCCTTCTATTCCACCTCCAACCCGGCAGACGCCACCGCGTTCGCCAACGGCTTCCTGGGCGCGGCCAGGAGCGCGTTCGGCGCGGTCGATCATCTGGGATACGCCATCGCCGGCGGCAACGGCGCGCAGGTCTACAATCCGGCGGCGGCGTCCGGCCTGGTGATGCAGGCGCAATACCGCGCCGGCGGATCGGATTTCTATTCGAACCAGGCCGACATCAACCTTACCCGCAACTTCCAGACCGGCCTGGGCAACCACGACGTCAAGCTCGGCTTCTACGGCAGCGGCTACGGCCTGACCAGCAAGACCGTCTACAACGACATGCTGATCGAAGTGCAGGGCAAGCCGCGCACCCTCGATCTGATCGCCTACTCCGCCTCCGGCGCGGCGCTCGGCTCGGTGACCGACAACGGTGTGCTGCGCTACAGCACCACATTGAACCAGGGCGATGTCGACGCCAGGATGGGCGCGCTCTACCTGAACGACACCTGGGAAGTCATCGACGGGCTGCGGCTCGACGGCGGCGTGCGCAAGGAGCGCTACCACTACGACGGTTACGCCTTGCTGACCAAACAGGTGAACCTGGGCGATCCGGCCACCCTGGCCGACGACACCACGCGCGCCTTCACCGGCGCCCGCCAGGCGCACAAGTACAACACCAACACGGTCAACTGGACGCTCGGCGCCAACTACGACTTCTCGGCGCGCTTCGGCGGCTACGTCCGGATGTCGCACCTGGAGGTGCCGCCGTCCATGCAGGTGGCCTCCTCGGTCGACCCGCTGGTGCTGACGACCAAGGCCGACCAGTACGAGGTCGGCTTCAAGATGAACGCCGGCAAGTCCTATCTGTACGTGACCGGCTTCTACACGCAATTCGATCCGCTCAACGCCTCGTTCGCCGCCTTCAACCCGCTCACCGGCCGCAATGACCAGACCCTGCCGTTCTTCGGCAAGGCGGTGGTGCGCGGCGCCGAGTTCGACGGCGCGGTGCACCTGACGGAGCGCTTCTACATCAACGGCTCGCTGACCTTGCAGGACCCGCAGTACCGGCAGTTCGTCAGCGCCACCGGCGCCGATCCATCCAAAGTGGTGGGCAACCAGATCATCCGCGAGCCCAGGGTGTTCGGCAACATCCGCCCGAATTACAACTTCAACGTCGGCGCCAACCTTGTCGAGCTGTACGGCAGTTACGCCTATACCGGCAAGCGCTACGTCGACTTCTTCGAGGCCACGGCGATGCCGGCCTACCACTCGATCGGCGCCGGCGTCTCGGTCAGCCGGGGCGACTGGCGGGTCCAGGTCGTCGGCGACAACCTGACCAACGCCAAGGGCCTGACCGAAGGCAACACCCGCACCGACGCGCTGGGCGGACAGGGCAGCAAGGAAGCGATCTACGGACGGCCGGTGTTCGGCCGCAGCTTCCGTCTCGTGATGAGCAAGGCATGGTGAACCAGATGATAAAGCAAACACTTATCGCCATCTCCCTGCTGCTGGTGCAACAGGCGCAGGCCGCGCCGGTGCGCGACAAGCACTGGTCGCTGCTGGCCAATCAGCTGTTCCCCGCGCTGGTGGACCTGGGCGCGGCGCGGCCCCGCCCAGCAGCGCCGGCCGAGCGCCGCGCGCGCATCGACGCCTGCAAGCAGGACACCGCGTGCGTGCTGGGCGCCAGCCTGTGGACCGACGCCGAAATTAACGACCTGGCGGCCAAAGCGGCCAAGGCGCCGGCGGCGGCGTGGCGCAAATCGACACTGGCCGACGACGGCGCGCAAGCCCAGGTCACCCGCGAACTGCGCGGACTCAACAGCATCATCCAGGTGTACGGCCAGGGCGCGGCGCCGCGCTACCCGCTGGTCGACGGGCCGATCGATACGCCCGGCAGTACGCTGTTCAACGCGGCCGTCAGCGACGCGCTGTCCCTGGCCCGGGCCAGCGAGGACGATCCGGCGCTGCCGCTCGATCCCAGCCTGCCGCTCGCGCTCGCGCTGCTCGATGCCAACGATCGCAACGACGCGGTCGCCTTCGAGCCGCTGGACCTGGCCCACAACGGCGGCGCCATCGGGCGCGCGAATATCATCGACTGGAAGCTGTACCGTTACTCGGCGATCATCATTCCGGGCATCGGACCGGAAAATCCGGGCATGGCGTTGAGCGCGCGCGGCAAGTGGAACGTGCGGCTGGCCGCCAAGCGCTTCGCCGACGGCGAGGCGCCGTTCATCATCCTGAGCGGCGCCTCGGTGCACCCGAAAGGCACCCGCTTCGTCGAGGCGGTGGAAATGCGCAAGGCGCTGATCGAGCGCTTCGGCGTGCCGGCCGAGTCCATCATCATCGAGCCGTACGCGCGCCACACCACGACCAATCTGCGCAACGTGACCCGGCGGCTGATCGCCATGGGCGCGCCGCTGGACAAGGACAGCCTGATCGTCACTTACACCAACCAGAGCCGCTATATAGAAAGTGCCGAGTTCGCCTCGCGCAACCAAAAAGAGCTCGGCTACATGCCCGGAACGGTCGGCACGCGGTTGTCGCCCACCGAGCTGACCTTCCGGCCGTCGGCCAAATCGCTGCGCATCGATCCGCTGGACCCGCTCGATCCGTGACCAAACCATGCAAGCGTTCGCCGCTAAAGGCCGCGAACGCTTGCAAATGATAGTCAACTTTGCAACATTCTCCTTCTTTTTTGCGCCTTCTCAAGGTATGCGCCTTGAAATACCGTTGGGTCGTCCCTATAATTGGCACTCGTTCCGAGAGAGTGCTAACAGCATCCTCGACAACTTTTCGTTGTGGCAATCTAGGCATTTAAGCAAGTTCGGCACAACAACAAACTGTACATTGTTAATTAAGGAGTTTTGTATGAACCTTCGCCCTTTGAACGATCGCGTAATCGTCAAACGCCTCGACCAGGAAACCAAAACTGCGTCCGGCCTGATCATCCCTGATGCGGCCGCTGAAAAACCGGATCAAGGCGAAGTGCTCGCCGTCGGCAATGGCAAGATTCTCGAAGATGGCAAAGTCCGTCCGCTGGATGTCAAAGTAGGCGACCGCGTTCTGTTCGGCAAATACGCCGGCCAGACCGTCAAAGTTGACGGTCAAGAACTGATGGTCATGCGCGAAGAAGACATCATGGCAATCGTCGTCAAGTAAATCCACTTGGCACGCGGTTCCACTCATCACCTAATTCTGGAGAAACAACATGGCAGCTAAAGAAGTAATCTTCGGCGACGCAGCGCGCGCCAAAATGGTCGAAGGCGTCAACATCCTGGCCAACGCCGTTAAAGTCACCCTGGGCCCTAAAGGCCGCAACGTCGTGCTGGAACGTTCGTTCGGCGCCCCGACCGTCACCAAAGACGGCGTGTCGGTCGCTAAAGAAATCGAACTGAAAGACAAGCTGCAGAACATGGGCGCGCAAATGGTCAAGGAAGTTGCTTCCCGCACCAGCGACAACGCCGGCGACGGCACCACCACCGCGACCGTGCTGGCCCAGGCCATCGTGCGCGAAGGCATGAAGTTCGTTGCCGCCGGCATGAACCCAATGGACCTGAAGCGCGGCATCGACAAGGCGGTCGCCGCCACCGTCGAGCAGATCGCCGCGATCGCCCGTCCATGCACCACCACCAAGGAAATCGCCCAAGTCGGTTCGATCTCGGCCAACTCGGACGCATCGATCGGCGAGCGCATCGCTGAAGCGATGGAAAAAGTCGGCAAGGAAGGCGTCATCACCGTGGAAGACGGCAAGTCGCTGAACGACGAGCTCGACATCGTTGAAGGTATGCAGTTCGACCGCGGCTACCTGTCGCCATACTTCATCAACAACCCGGAAAAGCAAGTCGCAATCCTGGACAATCCATTCGTCCTGCTGTGCGACAAGAAAATCTCGAACATCCGCGATCTGCTGCCGGTACTGGAACAAGTCGCTAAAGCCGGCCGTCCACTGCTGATCATCGCCGAAGACATCGAAGGCGAAGCACTGGCGACCCTGGTTGTGAACAACATCCGTGGCATCCTGAAAACCTGCGCCGTCAAGGCCCCAGGCTTCGGCGACCGTCGCAAGGCCATGCTGGAAGACATCGCGATCCTGACCGGCGGTCAAGTGGTTGCTGAAGAAGTCGGCCTGACCCTGGAAAAAATCACGCTGGAAGAGCTGGGCCAAGCCAAGCGTATCGAAGTCGGCAAAGAAAACACCATCGTCATCGACGGTGCTGGCCAGGCTGAAGGTATCGAAGGCCGCGTCAAGCAAATCCGCGTGCAGATCGAAGAAGCGACTTCGGACTACGACCGTGAAAAACTGCAAGAGCGCGTGGCCAAGCTGGCCGGCGGCGTTGCCGTGATCAAAGTCGGTGCCGCCACCGAAGTTGAAATGAAAGAAAAGAAAGCCCGCGTTGAAGATGCACTGCACGCTACCCGCGCCGCAGTGGAAGAAGGCATCGTGCCAGGCGGCGGCGTAGCCCTGCTGCGCGCCCGCGCTTCGATCACCATCAAAGGCGACAACCCGGACCAGGACGCAGGTATCAAGATCGTTCTGCGCGCCATGGAAGAGCCACTCCGTATGATCGTCCAAAACGCCGGCGAAGAAGCTTCGGTCGTTGTTGCTGCGGTTCTGGCCGGCACGGGTAACTATGGTTACAACGCCGCCAACGGCACCTACGGCGACATGGTTGAAATGGGCGTGCTGGATCCAGCCAAGGTCACCCGTTCGGCACTGCAAAACGCAGCGTCGATCGCCGGCCTGATGCTGACCACCGACTGCATGGTTGCCGAAGTCACCGAAGACAAGCCAGCCGGCGGCGGCATGGGCGGTATGGGTGGCATGGGCGGCATGGGTGGTATGGACGGCATGATGTAATTGCCGGCCGGCTCGGCTAAGGCCGAGTCACCTCGCTGCACGGAAAAGCCAGCTTCTTCGGAAGCTGGCTTTTTTTTATGCTCTGATCGTGTTGCTGTGATAGAGTTGACAATTCCGCAACAAGAGGCCAACACATGCAGTCGATACGCGCCCGGATGACCTATTTGCGCAACGGCGAAGGCTTCGCCGCCATCGGCTTGCCCACTGTCTTTTGTATGGTGTGGGAGGCATCGGACGATACGGTGGCATGGGGAATGCGGTGCGCCGCCATGGCGACGGTCGTCTACATCCTGTTGCAGGGCATGCTGTATTGGCAGCTGAAGTTGCAGTCGACGGTGCTGCGTCAGCCCTTCCCTTCGTATTTCCAGCCGCTGTACCGCTTTTTTAAATATTCGAACATCGTGGCGATCGCCGGGGTGGCGACGCTCATCGCGTTGAGCGGTGGTGGCTCCGCCGACCTGTGGTGGTCGTGCGGCCTGCTGGCCTTCGCCGTGCTGGAGCACATCAACTATTACCACTACCAGCTGATGTACGACACCCGCGGCGCGTTCGATTACGTGCGCCGCAACGGCCGCCTGCGCAAGGCCGCGCTGGGGCTGGATCTGCGGCGGCACACAGCGGTGTAAGCGCTGGCCGCTCTATTGCTCGCTGTGGAATAGCTGCCGCACCAACTCGGCCCCGCGCTCGCGGTTAAAGCCTTCCATGCGCAGGATCAGTTCATCCCCGGCGGCGCCCAGCTCGCACGTATACATATCGGCCTTCTGCTGATCGAGATGATCGAGATCGGTCCCTTCGACTTCTTCGATTTTTCCTAGTATTTTCTTGGCGAGCTCAACGGCTTCAGGGGTTGGCTTGCTCATGAGCGTATTGCGAAAATGATCATGCTTTAACATCACCGGTACACTGACCTGTTCGAGCGCACGCATGCAATAATAAATTGCTTCGGTCGCCACCATGCGCGGAACCGATTCGACAAGGGGAAGCCAATTCATCATCATCTCCCGTTAGAGTTCAATGGCATCAAAAAGCTTTCTGGGCAGGCTTTCGATAATAAATTCTTCGGACAGCACGTTCGCACGGTCCCGGACAATGACCGGCTTTAGCAACCGAGAGACCGGCAAGCCAGGAATCACCAGCAACAGCGGCTTGAACTCATGTAGCTGAGCTAGCATGACGATCTCTAGTATCTCCTGATACGCTTGCGCACCGATCACACTTGCGGCAAGCTTTGCGTCGGCACCGTGCTGTATTTTCATTCTGTTCCGAGCTATTTTCAACGAATGTAAATCGCCGCCGTCCACTTCTTTTTTAAGGCTCCAGTAGATATCCCTTGGGTTAGACGTCGTTGGCACACAATTGTTCTGACTCATGCGCGAAGAAGCATCGAAATAAGGCGTGCACCAGACGTAATGATGCTTGCCGTAATAGCGCTCACAAATGAAGTAGGCGAGCGTCGTGCAGCAGGAATAGTAAATACGCTTGTGATTCATGATGCCGGACTCCGTCGCAGCGGGAACGTGGGCTTTGATGATAAGCCTGCGTTCCGCCGTCCTTTTGCCGGGTGCGCTCAGCGTTTGATCGCCATCATGAAGGCGCCGAAGACTCAGGCGTCGCGGAACTGCGCTTCGATCTCTTCGCGCCGGGGCTCGTCGGCGATGTGCAGGATCAATATCTCGGACAGTTCCAGCGCGGGATGCGAGGCACGGTGTTTGGCGAACCAGAAGACCTCGCTCAAGTCCTCGTCCTCATGCGCGGTGGCCAGCAATTGCTGGTCTTCCGGCACGTCCTCGTAGTCTGTCGCCTCAAGGCTGGCGTCGTCGATCGATTCGCGCCAGGCCTCGCATTGATCGCCCCACGCGAGCGCATACCTGCAGCCGGACTCGACGAGCCAGCGGCTGACATCCCAGCGCGTCATCTCGGGCACTTCCGCCTCGACCATGACGATGGCTTTGAAGGCGGTCAAGCCTTCCAGTACCGGCAGGTCGTTTTCCGGAGCGAGGTGTAAATATCTGATCGATGGTTTCTGCATGATGGCGCCGCTGTAATGGTCAAGCGACGCATTCTCACCCGATTTCGCCGATACCGCAAATCCATCGGCGCCTCCGCCGACATCGGCGGCGGCAGGCGTCCACTCCTGACAGAAACTGACGGTGCCGCTGGCTAGAATGACTTTCTTTTTTCAACCGGAGTTCAACATGAAACCAGCAACCGTCAGCGCCGTTATCCACTTAAACTTTCGCGGCCATGCGCGCCAAGCGCTCGACTTCTATCAATCCGTATTCGGCGGACAGGTCAATGCCATGACGTATAAGGACTTCAACCAGGTGACCAACGAAGCGGAAGCGGATCAGGTGGTGTGGGGCCAAGTGGCGGCCGATACCGGCTTCCGCGTGATGGCCTACGACGTGCCGTCGCACACGCCCTGGAACCAGGGCGAGAACGCCTTTCTGGTCGCGGTGGAGGCAAAAACGCCAGACGAGGTCCGTGCCTATTGGGACAAGTTGTCCGCCGGCGCCGCCGTCACGGCGGAGCTGCAATCGGCGCAATGGACACCGTTGTTCGGCATGCTGAAAGACCGCTTCGGCGTCAACTGGACATTGAGCGTCGCGGCCCAACAAGCCGCGACGTGATGCTCCGGACGGTATGGCTTAGAACGGATCCAGCGCGATGGTGAACTTGCCGCTGGCGTCGATCGCGCCCATGGTGTAGCCCTGCCAGCCCGGATAACCCTGCGGCTCCCAGTAGAACACGCCCAAGCCGTTCGAGCCCAGCGCCTTGGTCTTGCTCAGCAAATCGGCGATCATGGCCTTGGAGGTGGCAGCCTGGGTCCAGTCCATGCCGACCTCGGTCACCATGACCGGCTTGGCATAACGCGACACCATGTCCCACATATTGGTGGAAATACGGTTGTTGTAGTTGGCCCAGTCCGACGCCGGCGGATAGTGCGACATGCCGATCACGTCCCACTTGGCGCCGGCATTTTTCACGCCGTCAAAGAACCAGCGGAACACCGCGTTGTCGTGGCCATTGGCCAAGTGCAGTATCACCTTGGCGTTCGGATACACGGCCTTGGTGGCGTTGTAGCCGCTGTTGATCAGGCCGGCCAGGTTGCCGAAGCTGGTCGTCTTACCTTCCGGCCACAGCATGCCGCTGTTGATCTCGTTGCCGACCTGTACCCATTCGACGTTGATGCCGTTGGTCTTCAGGTAGCTCAGGATGCCCTGCGTGTGGCTGTAGACGTCGTTGTTCAGCTGCGCCAGCGTATGGTTGGCCCAGGCGGCCGGTTTGGTCTGCTGTCCCGGATCGGCCCAGCTGTCGCTGTAGTGGAAGTCGATCATGATGCGTTGCCCTTGGGCGGCGGCGCGCTTGGCTTTGTACAGAACGTCGGCGCCATTGTTCCAGCCGCCGCTCGGGTTGACCCACACGCGCAGGCGGATCGAATTGATTTGCAGGTTTTTCAGCAGCACGAAGGGGTCGGTTTTGACGCCGCTGCTGTTATAGAAGGAATAGCCGCTCGACTCCTGCTGGCTGACCCAGCCGACATCGGCGCCGTTGGCGAACGTTTGTGCGGAGCCGACGGACGCGACAACGCCCATCGCCACGCCGCAGATTGCGGCAAGCAGATTCTTGAATTTCATTGTGTCTCCAGTGTTTGTTTTTTTATGTTGCTACCATGCTGCGTGACCGGCCACCTGTGCGCACCCTCCCCCGCCGCGTCGCGCGGCATCCGAACACATCTGGATTGCGCGCCGGCGTGCTGCCGGCGCGGCTACTGATTAACCGAAGCGCGCGGCGGGAACGCCGGCCACTTCCACCCGCACCGCGAACAGCGCGCCCGTCAACGGAAACTCGGTCAGTTGCTCGGGCGTGTTGTCTTCGCTGGCGGTGGTGATGAACAAGGTCTTCAGATCGGGACCGCCGAAGGTGCACGAGGCCGGATTGCGCACCGGAACGGTAACGGTTTCCAGCAGTTCGCCTTGCGGCGAGTAGCGGCAAACTCGGGAACCGCCCCACTGCGCGATCCAGACGCAGCCTTCGCTGTCGACCGTCATGCCGTCGGGCGCGCCTTCGACGTCGTATTCAAACTGGCGCCACACGCGCGGCTCGCCCAAGGTGCCGTCGGCCGCCAGCGGGTAGGCGTAGGTGCGGCCCTCGAAACTGTCGGTGTGGTACATCGTGGCGCCGTCGTTGCTGAACGCCGGGCCATTGCAGATGTGATAGGCCTCGTCGGCCACGGTCAACGTCAAATCCTTGTCGAGGCGGAACAGCTTGCCGATCGCCTGGTCGTAATCGGTGTTGTGCATCGAGCCGGCCCAGATGCGGCCGGCGCCGTCGACCTTGGCGTCGTTCATGCGCAGGCTGCTGCCTTCGGGGAACGGACGCGCCAGGTATTCGATGCGCAGCTCAGGCTCGAGCCAGACGCGGGCGATGCCGTCGCGCAGGCCCGCCATGAAACCGTCGCCGTCCTTGCGGGCGATCAGCCAGCAAATGAAGTCCGGCATGCTCCAGCTGTGACGCTCGCCGCTGACGGTGTCCAGCGCGTGCAGTTTTTGATTCTTCAGGTCGACGAAATACAGGCGGTTTTGCTCCGCCACCCACAACGGGCCTTCGCCCAGTTGCGCGCCCACTTCCCACAGACATTGCACGTCATGCTTGCTCATTCGTATTTATCCCAGGATGGAGAGAATCAGGCGGACAGGCCGCGCCAGGTGTTGACGTACGCCGTCGCGCGCTCGCCGAGCTGCTCGAGGGTCACGCCGGGCGTGTAGAGCGCGCCGCCGATGCCGAAGCCGCTCGCGCCGACTTTGACCCAACCCGCCATCGTTTCTGGCGTGATGCCGCCGACGGGCCACATCGGGGTGCCGGCCGGCACCACGCTGAGCAGGGCCTTCAGGCCGCCATGACCGATCATCTCGGCCGGGAACAGTTTGAGCGCGTGGGCGCCGGCGTCCAGCGCGGCGAACGCCTCGGTCGGCGTGGCCACGCCCGGGGCGCAATACATGCCCAGGTCGGCGGCGCGGCGGATCGCGGCAGGGTTGCAATTCGGGGAAACCAGCAAACGGCCGCCGGCGGCATATACCGCTTCGACATGGTCGACGCTGAGCATGGTGCCGCCGCCGACCAGCGTATCCGGCAGGTTCAGCTTGACCATCGACGCGATGCACTCGAGCGCGCCAGGACGGTTCAGCGGCACTTCCAGCGCGCGGAAACCGGCGTCGAAGAGCGTCTGGGCCACTGCGACGGCTTCGGTTGGTTGCAGGCCGCGCAGAATGGCGACCAGCGGAGTGGTGGGATGGGAAATAGTCATGATCAGTCCTGCTTGATGAATTGGGAAATCGCCGTGCAGTACACGTGATGGGGATCGAGCACGTCGCACCGCAGGCCGAAGTGCGCGGCGGCGGCGGCGTAACGGGCGGCCAGCGCCGGCGAGCCGATGACGGTAATGCCGGCGCCGCTGCCGTCGGCCGGGACTTGCCGGGCGGCGGCGGCGAACTCGGCGCCGATCAGCAAGCCGCTGACGACGGCGGCGGCCTGCTGCTGCGGCCAGGTGCGCGAGACGACGCCGGCGCGCACGCGGAACAAGGTGTTCGACAGCGGCTCGTTGTGCGCCGCCTGGTTCAGGCCGGCGGCGAAGCCTTCGGCGTCGGTGGTGTCGCCGGACATCATCGACGACAGCGTGCCGCCGGCCGACAACATGGCAAACAGTTCGCCGGTCATGTAGGTGGCGATCGACTGGATCACGCCGTCGCGCAGCAGCACCCATTTGCTATGGGTGCCAGGCAACACCAGCCAGCCGTCGCGCTTGCCCAGCGCCACGGCGCCGAGCAGCTGGGTTTCTTCGCCGCGCATCACGTCGACGGCGGCGCCGTTGCGGTAGCAATAACCGGGAACGATATGGGAGCGGCCGGCCCACGCCGGATCGGTGACGGGCGCCAGATGTTGCGGCAACTCGGTCAGCGGCACGGCGGCGTCCAGGTAGTTCACTTCCTGCCAGCCGGAGGCGCTGCCGACCATGCCGGACATGATCACCGGAATGTCGTTATCGAGGTGCATCGCGTCGAGCAAGCCGTCCAGCGACGCGCTGAAACGCTCGCGTCCGCCGACCGCCAGCATGCCCTGGCCGTCCTCGTGTTCCGCCAGGCACACACCTTGTTGGTCGATCAGATAAGCGCGCCGGTTGCTGGTACCCCAGTCGACGCCCAGAATTGTCTTTTCCACTAGTTAAAGTCCTTTTCTTATACTGCGAAGATGGTACAAAAATGGCCATAGTGCCGCCAATGAAATATGTCGCGCGACTGATACCAAAATAATATAGACATCTGCGATCCGGTGACGCCCGACCCGTTTGCGCTACAACAAGCGTTGCCGGCGGCTAGCCTCCTATAGTTGAGACGCGTTCACCTTCAGGAGGTTCCATGGACAGCGCCCCGGCCACAGAGCAGCCCCCGCAACATACCAAGCAGCAAGATTTCGACACGCTGGCGCACCAGCTCGGGCTGCAGCCGCGCGACCCGTGGGTCGGCGGCAGGGTCGATTATGAATGGGATCAGCTGCGCATGGTATTGGAAGTGATGCCCTCGCGCCTGCCGGACATGCATATCCTCGAGTTCGGCTGCAACATCGGCGCCTCGGCCATCCTGTTTTCCTACCTGGGCGCCAAGGTCTGGGCCACCGACGATTCGGCCGACTGGGTCGCGCTGGCGCGCCTGAACGCCGAGCGCTACGGCATCGACAACATCGACTTCGCGCACGTGGCCGACTCGCGCCGCCTGCCCTTCGTCGACGGCCAGTTCAGCCTGATCGCCTGCAACAGCGTGCTGGAACACGTCGCGCCGGCCGAGCTGCCGGCCGTACAGCGCGAGCTCGACCGCGTGCTGGCGCCGGGCGGGTTGATCCTGCTGACCGGCTCGAGCAACCGCATCTGGCCGCGCGAGGCGCATAGCGGCCGCTGGCTGGTCAACTACCTGCCGCGCTGGTGCGACCGCCTGGTCGGCAAACCGCTGCCGCGCGGCGTCTGGCCGTAGGCGATGCGGCGCGGCTTCGGCCCCCACTACGACAATCTGGACACCGCGCAGCCGGATAATTTCCTGCTGCGCTCGCGTTTGCGCGGCGGCGCCGACGTCCGCAGCCTGCAGCCGCTGCTATGGCTGGCGCGCCAGCTCGGCATCGGTCCGGGCATGCTGACGCCTAATATCTGCTGTTTCCTGCAAAAACACGCGCTTTCATAGGCGAACTGGAGGGTTGAAGTTGCCCGATGGATGCCTTTGGTTTAGTATGGCCGTCAACAAAATAGTCCAGGCTATCCCTTATGGCATCTCGCTCTCCGTCCCCCCGTACCTTGGCCATCGCCGGCGCCGCCGCCGTCGCGCTGGCCATCGGCGTGGGTCTTTATGTTACCAACAACAAGCCGGCCGCCGTACCGCCGGCGCCGGTCAAGCCGGCCGCGCCGGTCGTCGCCAACCAGGCGCCGCCGGCCAGCAAGGCGCCGCGCGCGCCCACGCCGCGTCCGGCAGCCAGCGAGCCGTCCGCGCCGGCCGAACCCAAGGCCACTCGCACCAAGGAACAAGCCTCGGCCGCGCTGATGGCGCTGCCGGAACTGCAACAGTGGTCGTCGATGCTGGAAAAAAGCTCGGGCGGCAAGGTGCGCGGCGCGCTGATCGAATACGATCCGACCCCGCGCAAGCTCAACGGCAAAAGCTATTGGCAGTTCAGCTTTGTCGAAAACAGCGCCGAATCGGCCCAGCGCTGGGAAAGCTTCCTGGTCTCGTCAAGCGACGACGAGATCCTGGTCGAAGACGCCACCAACGACGAAGTCATCAGCCTGGCGCGCTGGCGCCGGGAAAAGCATCCGGAAAAGCGCATCAACATCGACGGCTAAGCGGACCTACGCCGCCTTGCGCTCCTGCGGCGCCGGCGTCGCGCCCGCCGCGCTGGCCACCTTCCCCACCCACAACACCGAAAACACCGTCAGGCCGGCCGCGATCCAGCCGTTCCAGCCGTAGCCGAGGATGTGGCCGGCCGCGTCGGTGTGCAGGGTCATGCCGCCCAACAAGGCGCCAACGCCGCTGCCCAGCTGCTGGATCGCCGCGTTGGCGCTGAGGAAAGCGCCGCGTTTGGATGGCTCCGGCACGGTCGTCATCAGCGCCTGCAGCGGAATGGTGCGTCCCGACACGGCCGTCATGAAGAACGGGAAGAACAGGATCACCGCGATCAGCGGCATGGCCGGCATGTGCGTCATGAACATCATCGGCAGCACCGACAACAGCGCCAGATAGCGATACACCTTGTGCGCGCCGGCGCGGTCGGACCATTTGCCCACGAGGCGCGCGCTGACCAAGGTGGCCAGGCCGCCAGCCAGATACACATAGGTGATCTCCGCCGGCTTCACGCCCAGGTTGCTCACCAACACAGGCGAGATAAACGGGATCACCAGCATACCGGTCGTCATGTTGACGAAGGACAGCGCGAACGCCCGCAAATGGTTGGGCACGCGATACAGGCCGATCAGGTTCGGCAGCACCGCCGACAGCGGCACGCGCTGCGTCAGGTGGCCCGCAATGGGCGGCAGCGCGCGAGCGGCCAGCGCCCAGATCACCAGCGAGAACAGCACCAGCAGATAAAACGGCGACGCCCAGCCGAAATGCGCGGCCAGCATCACGCCGGCCGGCACGCCGACCACCGCCGCAAGGCTGAACGACGTCATCACGATGCCGGTGGCGGCGCCGCGCCGATGGCCCGGAATCAGGTCGCCGATGATGGCCATGACGATCGCGCCGAGCACGCCGCCGGTCACGCCGGCGAACGCCCGCGACAACACCAGCACGTGGAAATTGGGGGCGATGGCGCACGCCAGGTTCGACAAGGTGAACAGCGCGAACATCCACAACAGCAATTGCTTGCGGTCGAAGCGGTCGATATACATCGCCGCCAGCAGGCCGGACAGCCCGGCGCACCAGGCATAGGCCGACACCGCGCCGGACACGGCGGCCGGCGTGATGGTAAAGGCCTGCATCAGCTGCGGCGCCAGCGGCATCATCACCATGAAATCCATGATGACGGTGAATTGGGTCAGCGCCAGCAACCACAGCACCAAGCGCTCGCGCGCCGGGGCCAGGGTCGGGGTCGGGATTGCGGAAGGAGGAACGGCCATGCTCATTCCAGCGCCAAGATCTCGGCCGTCGTGCGGCGCAGGATCGCCCGGATATGCTCCAGCTTGGCCGCACTCGGATGGTTTTCCTGTCCCTGCGCGATGACCGCGTGCTTGAGCTCATGCATGATCGTGCGCAGATCGTCGCGCGACTCGGCGGGATCGCTCATGCGCGCCACGATGGCATCGACGAACTGGCGGTTCTCGGCCAGGAAGGCCTCGCCCTCCGGGGTAATGGTATGCAGCTTTTTGTTCCCGTCGGGGCTGGCGGCGACATGGCCCATGTCGAGCAGCATCGACAGCAGCGGATAGATCGCGCCCGGGCTGGGCGAATAGCCGCC
Organism: Duganella sp. AC917; assembly: GCF_979258245.1. Classification (NCBI taxonomy): domain Bacteria; kingdom Pseudomonadati; phylum Pseudomonadota; class Betaproteobacteria; order Burkholderiales; family Oxalobacteraceae; genus Duganella; species Duganella sp. AC917. The sequence continues at coordinate 6,527,971 of NZ_OZ409848.1, read as the reverse complement.
GCCGGAACGCTGCTCGAGCTCCTTGATGATCTCGTAGCCATGGCGCGGCTTCTCCGAGATCAGCTGCAACACGATGTAGCGCATGGCGCCGGCATCGAACATTTTGGGACCGCGACCGCGACCGCCGCCGCCACCGCCGTGATGCGGACCATGGGCTGCGTGGGGATGATGTGCGTGATGTGAGAATCTAAACATTTTGTATCCTTTCGATATAACAAGTTAAGATATAACTTATTAAGATATATCTTAGCGTGTTTTCCATACAATTCAAGCGACGATTTGTAACAGCCGAAAAAAAAGGCAGACCATGGTGGTCTGCCTTTGGGGTGGCCGTCGTCCGGCGATCAGCTGTCCAGGTGTGAGATCAGCAGGCGCCGGTTGTCGGTCTCGCCGCTCTTGGGCTTTTGCTGCACCACCACGCGCGAATTCTGCGTGTCGAGCGAGATGCCGACGGACAGGATGTCGATCAGCAACAGCTGCAATATGCGCGAAATCATCGACAGGAACGTGGTGCTGTCCTCCGTGTGATCGACCGCCAGGCAAACGCTGGCCTTCTTCGCCAGCGGCGAGTTGCTGGCGGTGATGGCGATAACGTCGGCGCCAGCCGTGCGCGCGGCGTCGACCGCCTCCAGCAGATCCGGCAGCTTGCCTGAGTTGGAAATGGCGATCACCACGTCGCCGGGATTGAGCAGCTCGGCCGCCAACGTCAGCAAATGCGAGTCGCCATAGGCCGACGTCGGAATGCGGAAGCGGAAGAACTTGTGCTGGCCATCCAGCGCCACCACGCGCGAATTACCCATCGCGTAAAACTCCACCCGCTTGGCCTTGGCCACCAGCGCGATCGCCTTGTCCAGCGAGCGCACGTCCAGCTGATCGCGGAATTTCAGGATCGCGGAAACAGTATTGTCGATGACCTTGGCGCTCAAGTCGTGCGTGCTGTCGCTGACGCGCACCTGACTGTGACGCACCGGAATCGCGCCCGTCAGGCTGCTGGCGAACTTCAATTTGAAATCGGCCAGACCGAGGAAACCAAGCGAACGGCAGAATCGGATCACGGTCGGCTGGCTCACTTCCGCCAGCCGCGCGATATCGGCGATCGGTTCATTGAGCACCAGGCGTGGCTGCTCCAGCACCAGTTGCGCGACGCGTTGCTCGGCCGGCGTCAGTTCGTGCTGCAGGTGCTGCACGCGTTCCATCAGCGTGTTGGCGCCGCTGCGGCCGCGCAGGTGCTCGGACAAAATCGTCGCCACGCCGTAGAAGGCAGGATTCGGCGTGGTGATCACGTACGTCGGAATCTCCGACAGGTAGCTGGTGAAGCGGCCCTTGGCCTCGAAGCGCGAACGGAACGGCGACGACGCGAACCACTCCCCCATGCGCGGCACGATGCCGCCGCCGATGAACATGCCGCCGAACGCGCCCAGCGTGACGGCCAGGTTGGCGGTGGCGCCGCCCAGCATCGCGCAGAAGCATTCCAGCACTTCGAGGCACAGCGGGTCTTTGTCGGTCAGCGCGCCGGCCATGATCTCCTGCGAGCTCAGGTCGCGCACCTGGCGCCCATTGCGCTTGGCGATGGCGCGGTAGATGATCTCCATGCCGGGGCCGGAGATCAGGCGCTCGGTCGAGACGTGCGACCAGGTTTGCCATGCGTACTGCAGGATCGAATATTCACGCTCGTCGGCCGGCGCGAAGTTGGTGTGGCCGCCTTCGGAACCGAGCGTGACGAAACCGTCGACGGTCGGGATCACGCCCGACACGCCAAGGCCGGTGCCCGGTCCCAACACGCCGATGACGGAGTTCGACGCCGGCTTGCCGCCGCCAACCTGCATCAGGTCCGCGGGCTTGAGCCCCGGCAGCGACATCGCCAGCGCGGTGAAGTCGTTCACCACTAATAAGGTGTGCAGGCCGAGCGCGCGCCGTACTTCGTCGGTGGAGAATTCCCAGTCACGATTGGTCATGCGGACATGGTCGCCGCTGACCGGGTTGGCCACCGCCAGCGCGGCGTGGTTCAAGGTGATGTCGGCGTGGTCGGACAGGTACGATCGCAGCATGGCGACGATGTCGCTAAAGTCGTCGCACTTGAGCACACGCACGGCGCGGAATTCGCCGGGGGCCGTTTGCAAAGCGAAGCGCGCGTGCGTCGCGCCGATGTCGGCCAGCAGGCGCGGGCCGTCGGCGAACGCCGTGCGGTTGAGTTTTTGGTCTACTTCAGCTTGTTTCATCGTTCGATTCAGTCAAAACAGTTGGCGGAAGCATACCTGAAATACGTGGTGTTAAGAAGGTAAGTACGTGCTCAGCGCACGATAACGGCGGCAAATCGCCGCCGTCCTCACTCACTTTGCGTAGCCGAACCAGGCGCCGAAGGCCGGCAAGTGCACCTGGCTGCCGTCCACCGTTCCAGGCAGGTCGTAACCTTCCATCTGCTCGGCGCCGGCTACTTGCGGTAACACGAAGCTGACCGGCTCGCCGCCTAAATTAAACACGGCGATGATGCCGCGCTCACCGTCGGCATCGCGGCGCAGCGCCAGCACCGGCTCCGGCGTGTCGAAGAACTGGATGTCGCCGCGCGTGAGTTGCGGCAGCTTGCGGCGCCAGGCGATGAATTTGCGCGTGAACGCCAGCGACGATTCCGCATCCGACTCCTGCACCGCCGCCGCCTTGGCGACATGGTCCGGCGACACCGGCAGCCATGGCTTGCCGGTGGTGAAGCCGCCATCGGCGCCGGCGGTCCACGCCATCGGCGTACGGCAGCCGTCGCGGCCCTTGAACTCCGGCCAGAACGTGATGCCGTACGGGTCCTGCAGCAGTTCGAACGGCACGTCCGCCTCGGCGAACGCCAGCTCGTCGCCCTGGTACAGGCACGGCGTGCCCTTGAGCGACAGCTGCATCGCCAAAATCATTTTGGCAAATGCCTTCGGTGCGCCCGGTCCTCCCCAGCGCGTGGCGACGCGCTGCACGTCGTGGTTACCGACCGACCACGAGGCCCAGCCGCCTTTCACGCGCGCTTCGAACTGCTCCACCTGTTTGCGGATGTAGTGCGACGAGCAGGTTGGTACCAGCAGATTGAAGCTGTAGGCCATGTGCAGCTTGTCGCCGCCGGCCGTGTATTCGGCCATGACGGCCAGCGAATCGTCGGCGCCCACTTCGCCGATCGACACCGCCTGGTATTCATTAAGCAGGGTGCGCAGCTTTTGCAGGAACGGCAGGTTCTCCGGACGGCTCTTGTCGTAGACGTGGGCCTGCATGCCGTACGGGTTCACGTCCGATACGGTGGCGGTGTCGCGGTTGACGGCCGGTGGATTGCTGCGCAGTTCAGGATCGTGGAAGTGGAAGTTCGACGCGTCCAGGCGGATGCCATCGACGCCGCGCTCAAGCCAGAAGCGCAGCGCGTCCAAATGCGCCTGCTGCACCTGCGGGTTGTGGAAGTTGAGCTGCGGCTGGCTGACGAGGAAATTATGTAAATAGTATTGACGACGACGCGTGTCCCACTGCCACGACGAGCCGCCGAATACCGACATCCAGTTATTCGGCGGATTACCGTCCGGCGCCGGGTCGGACCACACGTACCAGTCGGACTTGGGATTGTCGCGGCTCGAGCGGCTCTCCTTGAACCAGGGATGCTCCTCGGCGGTGTGCGCCATGACCTGGTCGATCATGATCTTCAGGCCCAGGCTATGCGCCTTGGCGATCATGACGTCGAAATCGGCCAGGGTGCCGAACATCGGATCGACGTCGCAGTAGTCGGAAATGTCGTAGCCGAAGTCCTTCATCGGCGACTTGAAAAATGGCGAAATCCAGACGATGTCCACGCCCAGCGATGCGATATAGTCCAACTTTGCCGTAATCCCGGGCATGTCGCCGATGCCGTCGCCGTTGGTATCGAGGAAGCTGCGCGGGTAGACCTGGTAGATGATCGCCTCGCGATACCAATCTTTAATGTGCGGGGAAACTTGAGTTAGTTGCTTAGTCATAAGAGAATCCGGGGTTGGCTGCGTGTCGTGGAAGGCGCGCGGATGAGTTTGTAGAGAATATACATCACGATATTGTTTTTTTCAATCGTGTACCTGATTTGGGATTATCACAATTAATCCTTTTAAATCAAATACTTATGAGTTTTTATCGGAATTCATAAAACAAAAATGAGTAGTCAAACTACACAAATTTTAGGAGAAACCAGTGACTAGCAGCGCGATCGCCAACGGCAACGGGCCGATGCCCCGACAAATTCCCTACATCATCGCCAACGAAGGTTGCGAGCGTTTCAGCTTCTACGGCATGCGCAACATCCTCACGCCGTTTCTCCTGAGCACGCTTTTGCTGTTCATTCCCATGGAAGACCGCACCGCCGAGGCCAAGCACGTCTTCCATACCTTCGTCATCGGCGTGTACTTTTTCCCGCTGCTGGGCGGCTGGCTGGCCGACCGCTTCTTCGGCAAATACAAGACGGTGTTCTGGTTTAGCCTGATCTACGTGGCGGGCCATGCCTGTCTGGCGATCTTCGAGGACAACCTCAAGGGCTTCTATTTCGGCCTGGCGCTGATCGCCTTCGGCTCCGGCGGCATCAAGCCGCTGGTAGTGGCCTTTGTCGGCGACCAATTCGACCAGACCAACAAGAACCGCGCCAAGCTGGTATTCGACGCCTTCTACTGGATCATCAACTTCGGCTCCTTCTTCGCCTCGCTCTTGATGCCGGTGATGTTGCGCGACTACGGCCCGGCTGTGGCCTTCGGCATTCCCGGAATTCTGATGGCCATCGCCACGCTGGTGTTCTGGATCGGCCGCAAAAAATATGTGCACGTGCCGCCGGCCGCGCCCAATCCCGATTCCTTCAGCAGCGTCGCGCGCACCGCGTTGTTTGCCAAGGCGCCCGGCAAATCGCGTCCCGGCCTGATCGTCGCCGGCATCGGGGCGGCCGGCGCGGTGCTGTCGCTGTGCATGTCGCCGCAGTGGGGCTTTGTCATCGCCGCCTGCACCGCGCTGGTGCTGCTGCTGGCGTTCGGCGGCTTTGGCGTGTCGATGCAGCTGGAACGCGCGCGCGGCCTGCACACCGATGAAGCGGTGGAAGGCGTGCGCGCGGTGCTGCGCATCCTCATCGTGTTCGCGATGATCACGCCATTCTGGTCGCTGTTCGACCAGAAGGCGTCGACCTGGATCGTCCAGGCCAACGCGATGGACAGCCCGCTGCTGTCGATCTTCGGCTGGGAATTCACGCTGCTGCCAGCGCAGATGCAGGCCATCAATCCGATCCTGGTGATGCTGCTGATCCCGTTGAATAACATCGCGCTGTTCCCGCTGATGCGCGCCATCGGCATCACGCCGACGCCGCTGCGCCGCATGGGCATGGGCATCGCGCTGTCCGGCGCCGCGTGGCTCGTGATCGGCGCCATCCAGTTGCAAATGGACGGCGGCGACAAGGTCTCGATCCTCTGGCAACTGCTGCCATACGCACTGCTGACGCTGGGCGAGGTGCTGGTGTCGGCCACAGGGCTGGAATTCGCCTACAGCCAGGCGCCCGCGCCGATGAAAGGCATCATCCTGAGCTTCTGGTACCTGGCCGTCACGGTCGGCAATCTGTGGGTATTGATCGTGAATTCGGGCGTGAAAAACGATGCGGTCAGCGCGCACATCGCCACTAGCGGCATGAGCTCCATCGCTTTCCAGATGTTCTTCTTCGCCGGCTTTGCGCTACTCACGGCGGGCCTGTTCGCCCTATACGCGATGCGCTACAAGATGGTCGATAATTACCGCGTTTCAGCGAAATAACAGCTGCGTGCGCGCGAAATCCGACTTCGACACGGGGTGGTATCCTACTTGGGAGGTGCCTGGGGTGTGAAACAATTGTTGAGTTACCAGAGCAATCAAGGAGACCATCATGAGCACCCCATTCACCAGGACCAAAACCGCCATAGGCATCGCCGCTTTCTGCCTCTCCGCCACCTTCAGCGTGGCGGCGCAGGCGCAGAGCAAACCGATGTCCGACAAAGATGTCGTGCAGCCCACCGGGTCCACCGGCGCGACCGCCTTCCAATCGAAAGGCGCGGCCAAGGGTGAGGCCGAGGCCAACACCGGCGCCCAGAACGGCAACGGAGGCATGCAACCGACCAGTAAGCCAGGCTTCGATAACAAGCCGCCCAAGGGCGCCAAGGCCGATTGCCACCGCCCTCAAGGCGGCGTCGATGCCAGCGGCGGAGAAAACGTCTCCACCGCGCACAAGGACAACACCACCTGCACTAACCAGCCAGCGAAGAAGGCCGGCGGCAAGTAGGCACGGCGGCGAGGCGCTGCCGGCTGCAATCCAGATACAGCTGGAGGTTCGTGCCGATTTGCCGCGCCTCGGCCAGCAGCAGCGGATCGGCCGCCAACGGCGCCACGTCGGCCTGGCGGCTGATCAGCTCATCGCGGTACACGCTGGCGAATTTTTTGTAACGCAGCTGGAATGACCAGTGCGACGACAGGAAACCGAACACCTCGGCGCACTGGCTTTGCATCGACTTGCCATTCACCACAAGATAGCGGTGCTTGGGCAGCTTGTCCAAGGTCTGCAGGATCTTCCGGTTGTACACCACCCAGGCTTTCAGGTAACGCTCACGATGCTTGCGGCGATGCCGCGCCAGCCGCATCGCCCGGTAAAAACACTTCCACGCCATGCGATACGGCCAGCTCTTTGCCTGATATCGGCTATCGAGCAGGCCGAAATCCCGCTTCAGTAGTGAATGCACCACTTCCTCATAATCGCGCAGCAGCACCAGATACTTCGCCTGTGGCAGCAAGGCCGAATACGTGTCCAACAACAAGCAGGTACGTGGCTCCTTCCAGCCCCATTGGGGGAAGCTGGCATTCCGCGCGGCGATGAGGGACCGCATCTCGGCCTGCTCCCGCGCGCTCGGCGTCATCGCCTCGGGCGGCTGCAGGCCGTCAGGATGAACACCCTTATTGATCAGGATTTGCTGATGCAGGTGGAAGAAATCCTCGTCTTCATAATGGCCCTCGATATTGCCGGTGCCGGCGCCCACCAGCCGCTCGCCGACCTGCAACCCGCAGTCGTGCAGCCAGTGCGTGATCAGCGAGGTACCGGAACGGTGCATTCCTGCGATGACCAGGACATCATTGGCCATATCGTGCCCTGCGCCGCTGAACGAAAGCGGTGTGGCCCAGCACATACTCGCAAATGCGCGCGGTGCACTCGGCGACGTTGCTGTCGCGGGTGTTGAAGTACAGGTCCGGTTCGACCGGCGGCTCGAATGGATCGTTGACGCCGGTCAGGCAGTTCAATTTGTCGGGCGCATCGTCGGGCAGGCCGGCGCGCCGGTACAAGCCCTTGGTGTCGCGCCGCCGCAGTTCATCGAGCGCGCAATCGATGAACACCACTTTCACGCCTGGATAGAGCGCGACCAGTTCCTTGCGCACTTGGTCATAGGGGCTGATGGCGCTGATAATCGTAACGATGCCGTGCGCGGCGAATTTATCGGCGAGGTAGCCAAGGCGACGCAGGTTTTCGCTGCGGTCCTGGCGCGAAAAACCCAGGTCGCTGAACAGGCGGGCCCGATACGGATCGCCATCGATGACTTCAACCGGAATGGAGCGGCGGGCAAGATGGTCTTTGACGCTGTTGGCAAGCGTCGTCTTGCCGGCGCCCGAGAGGCCGCAAAATAGCAATATCATGATAGCCCTTGTGACTGGTAACGGATGCGGTCAAGACTAGCAGCGCAAGGGCGTCATTCACCCGACAATTACCGCTTGATACAGGGTCTACGTTGTGGCAATCAAAACCCTACATCATCGGGGTTTATGTTAATTCTTGATAAGAAGTCACCGCGCGACAGTTGGCTATTCGTACTTAAACTACAAATTCTGGAGTACCATATCCGCCAATTTTGACGGCAACGCGCGGTTTTCTGTAGTCGCGTTACTTACATCGACGGTTTGGAGACGGTATATGGTTGGCATGCGGGCTGGTAAGCGTTTGATCGTGGGTTCATTCGGGAGCGCCCTGGCGCTGACATCGCTGACAGGTTTAGCGGCCTCGGCGCCGCCAGTGCTGGCGGATTGCGATGGCGCTTTTGCGACACCGCTCAAAGCGGCGCCGGCCACCGACGCCCGCGCGTACTGGCTCAATCGGCAGTTGATCAAGTGGCCTGGCGCCAATGCGGCCAACGGCGTGTTCAAACTCTATTACTCCGCCAACGCACTGCTGCGCGCGACGCCGGGCGCACGCGTCACCGGTGCGGACGGCGAGGTGACGTTGTCGCGCTTCGATGGCGCGATGCCGTCCGCTGTCGCGCAGCGCTTCAAGTTTGTCGGGGACGGCGCGGTGCTCACCGTTCCCGACGCGGCGCGGCTGCTGACGCAGCAAGTGCTGCTGGTGCAGGAAGGCGAGGACGGCGTGGTGCGCGATGTGACGTCGCTGCAGATCGCCGGCGCGCTGGATGACCTGTACGCGGGCGCCGCCAAGGTCAAGGACCTCGGCGTCACGGCCGGACCGCGCAGCGCGGCCTTCAAACTGTGGGCGCCCACCGCGCAGAACGTGGCAGTGTGCACCTACGCCAGCGGCGCCGGCAAGGCCACCGCCATCACGCCGATGCTGCGCGACGACGCCACCGGCGTCTGGTCCGCGCAGGCCAGCGGTGCGTACTTCCAATATATAGTCGACGTCATGACGCCCACCGCCGGCATCGTGCGCAACCTGGTCACCGATCCATACTCCGTCAGCCTGACCACCGACTCCAGGCGCAGCTACATCGCCAACCTGAACGCGGCCAAGCTCAAGCCGGCCGGCTGGGACAGCACCCCGTCGCCTAAAAGGGTCGCCGCGCCGACCGACATGACGGTCTACGAACTGCACGTGCGCGACTTCTCGATCAACGACAGCACCGTCAGCGCGGCCAACCGGGGCAAGTACACCGCCTTCACCGAGACCCGCTCCAACGGCATGAAACACCTGGCCGCGTTGAGCCGCGCCGGCATGACCGACATTCACCTGCTGCCGGTCTACGACATCGCCACCGTGCCGGAACAAGGCTGCGTCGCGCCGGACATCGCCGCCCTGCCCGGCCTCAAGCCGGACGGAATGGAACAGCAGGCGGAGGTTACGAAGGTTAAATTCACCGATTGCTACAACTGGGGCTACGACCCGTATCACTACAACGCGCCGGAAGGCAGCTACGCCACCGATCCGGCCGACGGCGCAAAGCGCATCGTCGAATTCCGCCAGATGGTGCAGGCACTGCACAAGGCCGGCCTGCGTGTGGGCATGGACGTCGTCTACAACCACACCTTCATCGCCGGCCAGAACGAAAAGTCGGTGCTGGACCGCGTGGTGCCCGGCTACTACCACCGCCTGAACGCGACCGGCGGCATCGAGCGCTCGACCTGCTGCGACAACACCGCCACCGAAAACCTGATGATGGCCAAACTGATGATCGACTCGGTCGAACAGTGGGCCGTGCAGTACAAGATCGACTCCTTCCGTTTCGACCTGATGGGACACCAGCCGCGCGCCGCGATGGAGGAATTGAAGGCGCGCGTCAACCGCGCCACCGGTCGCCGCATCGACTTGATCGGCGAAGGCTGGAACTTCGGCGAAGTGGCCGACGGCGCACGGTTCGTGCAGGCGTCGCAGCTGTCGTTGAACGGCAGCGGCATCGGCACCTTCAGCGACCGCGCGCGCGACGCCATGCGCGGCGGCGGAGCCAGTGATGGCAGCACCCAGATCATCTCGCAGCAAGGCTACATCAATGGCCTGGTCTACGCGCCCAACGCGCAAGCGCCGGCGCGTCCAGGGGGCGACCTGCTGCAGGCATCGGACATGGTCAAGGTCGGCCTGGCAGGTTCGCTGCGCAATTACACAATGCGCACCTGGCAGGACGAGACCAAACCGCTGCGTGACATCGTCTACGGCGGCAACCAGCCGGCCGGTTACGCGAGCGAGCCGTCGGAAACCGTCAACTACGTCGAGAACCACGACAACCAGACGCTGTTCGACATCAACGTCTACAAGCTGCCGCTGGAGACCACCGGCGCCGAGCGCGCGCAGGTGCAAATGCTGGGCGCCGCCATCAACGCCTTCAGCCAGGGCGTGGCGTACTTCCACGCCGGCTTCGACATCCTGCGGTCCAAATCGCTGGACCGCAACAGCTTCGAATCGGGCGACTGGTTCAATCGCCTGGACTGGACCTACCAGGATAACTACTACGGCACCGGCCTGCCGCGCGAAGAGGACAACGGCAAGGACTATGCGTTGATGCGCCCCCTGCTGGCCAACGCCGCGATCAAGCCCGCGCCTTCGGACATCGCCTGGTCGCGTGACGCCTTCCGCGATTTGCTGGCGATCCGTTCCAGCAGCACGCTGTTCCGCATGCGCAGCTCGGCCGACATCCAGCAGCGCCTGCGCTTCCACAACACCGGCTCGACGCAGGTGCCGACGGTGCTCGTCGCGCATCTGGACGGCGCGGGCTACGCCGGCGCCAACTTCAAATCGATCACATATCTGATCAACGTCGACAAGGTCTCGCAGCGCGTCACCGTGGACGAGGAAAAGAACCGTCGCTACCGGCTGCATCCCGTGCACCTGCGCACCGGCGCTGCGGACCAGCGCGTGGCGCGCGAGGCGCAATACGACGCCGCCTCCGGCACGTTCACGCTACCGGCCCGCAGCGCAGTGGTCTTCGTAGAGTGACAACCGCGCGCGCAAAGCCCACCGGGTTTAGGTGGCTAACGCGCGCGCTTGCAAAATCCCCTAGCTGACGCGATAATGGAATAATTCTCATTTGCGTTTGCGCCCGCAGCCCGTTCCGCATCAGCCACGTCACCGCCGTCAAAGAGAGAAAACCCCACTTCTCCCCTTGAAAGCCCCCTATGACTGTGTCGCAGACCCAGAAGGCGCCCCAATTGCGCTACCGCGCCGGTGTCGCCCTGCGCGCGCTGATCGCCATCTTCGGCGGCTACGCGGTGGCCGCCGCGATCGCGGCGACGCTGGCCATGTGGCTGCCCATCGCCCGTATCGAAGCCGCGCTGACCGCCACCATGGCCGGCCTGATTGTCTATCCATGCGCGATCATGTGGTGCTTCGCCGCGCGCACGGCCCTGCGCGCGCTGGTCGGCCTGCTGCTGGCGGCGCTGCCGTTCGCGCTGCTGCTGGCCATCGGCGCGCAGGGAGCGGCGGCATGAAGGAAGGCTTCCGCCAGTCGATGGCCTGGCTGCACACCTGGTCCGGCCTGCTGGTGGGCTGGGTGCTGATGCTGATCTTCATGGCCGGCACCTCCAGCTACTACCGCGATGAAATCACGCTGTGGATGAAACCCGAGCTGCACCGGACGGCGATCGCGCAGGTGACGCAGGCGGTGGCGGCCGATCAAGCAGCGCGCGCGCTGCAAAAACGCGCACCCAACAGCGAGCGCTGGTTCCTGTCCTTGCCGAGCGACCGCGAACCAGCGGTACAAACCATGTGGGCGCCGCCGGCCGGCGAAGGCAAAGCCAAAGGCAAGGGCAAGGGGCGGCGCCGGTTCGACCAGGCATTGCTGGACCCGGCCACCGGCGCCGAACTGGCCGATGCACGCTCCACGCGCGGCGGCGATTTCTTCTACCGACTGCACTTCGACCTGCACTACATGCCGGTGCCGGTGGCCCGCTGGATCGTCGGCATCTGCGCCATGTCGATGCTGGTGGCCATCCTGTCGGGCATCGTTACCCATAAACGCATCTTCAAGGATTTCTTCACCTTCCGGCCGCGCAAGGGACAGCGTTCGTGGCTCGATTTTCATAACGTGAGCGCGGTGCTGGCGCTGCCCTTCCACCTGATGATCACCTACACCGGCCTGGTGACGCTGATGTTCATGTACATGCCGTGGGGAGTCAAGGTCGCCTACGACAATAACGAAAAAGCCTTCTTCGCGGAGCTGTTCCCCGGTTTGCCGCAAGGCGCCAAAGCCTCCGGTGTGGCCGCGCCATTGACACCGCTCGGTCCCGTGATCGCCCATGCCAGCCAGGCCTGGGGCGGCGCGCCGGCGGGACGGATCACGGTCAACTTTCCCAACGATGCGGCGTCCACCATCGCCGTCACCCAGCAGGAGGGACGCGGCCTCAGTTCCGACCTGCCGACGCTGATCTACGATGGCGCCACCGGCAGGCCGCTGCCATCGCCGGACGCCGGGCGCGGCGCCGCCGTGGCCACGCGCGGCGTCATGTACGGGCTGCACATCGGCCGCTTTGCCGATCCGCTGCTGCGCGCGCTGTTCTTCCTCTCCGGCCTGGCCGGTTGCGCGATGGTGGCCACCGGCCTGCTGCTGTGGGCCGTCAAGGAAAAGCCCAAGCATCTGAAAGCGGGACGCATCGGCTTCGGCCTGCGTCTTGTGGAAGGCCTCAACATCGGCGCGGTGGCCGGCTTGCCGGTGGCGATGGCGGCCTACTTCTGGGCCAACCGCCTGCTGCCCGTGGCACTGGCAGAACGTCCGGCGGCGGAGGTCAGCTGGTTCTTCGCCGCGTGGGCGGTGGCGATGGTGGCGGGACTGGCCTGGCCATCGCGTCCGATGTGGCGCTGGCAGCTGCTGGCGGGTGGGATGCTGTTCGCGCTGCTGCCGGTGCTGAACGGCGCGACCGGCGGCGCACATCTGCTCATCAGCATCCCGAATGGCTTGTGGGCGCTGGCCGGCTTCGACGGCGTCACCTTGCTGATCGGCGCCCTGCTGCTTTATGCCTCGGCGCGACTGGGACGTGCGCCAGTGACAAAAACTCGACTTGCGGGGAATGCGGCATGACTTCGATTTACGCGGTAATGACGGGATGCGCGGCGGTGGCCGGGGCGTTTTCGGGATTCGCTTTTCTGGGCCTGGCGATGGATCGCCATTGGGCCGACGTGCATGGACGTGGCGCGGAACCGTCGCCGGCGCAACGCCGCAGGCTGCGGTGGTACGGTTGCGGACAGTTGTTGTTGTCCCTGCTGGCGTGTCTGGCGCTGCGCGGGGGCACGCAGGGCTGGGTGCTGTGGCTAGGGGCGCTGACGGCGGCCGGATGGATGGCGGTGCTGATGTTGACGTATGCGGTGCGGCGGCTGCCCCGCGGTGGCATGGCGGCAGGCACCCTGGCGCTGCTGGCAGCCGGCGCGGCGTTCCTGGTGCATTGAACCGCGCGCACGATAGTTTGGATACGTGGTTTCGATAAGCGCATAAAGACATGGTATCTTTTCGGATTCTCCATCGTCGGATCTGATCATGAAGCTTTATCTTTCGGCCGCGTTGTTCGCACTAACCGGATTGGCATCGGCGGCGCCGGTAGTCGATCCGGTCGATCGGGTCAATCCGCTGATGGGCACCGCCAGCAAGCCGGAACTCTCCAACGGCAATACCTACCCCACCATCGCGCTGCCGTGGGGGATGAATTTCTGGACGCCGCAAACCGGCAAGATGGGCAACGGCTGGACCTACAGCTACGACGCCGACAAGATCCGAGGGTTCAAGCAAACGCACCAGCCGTCGCCGTGGATGAACGACTACGGCCAGTTCGCCATCATGCCGGTGGTCGGCCAGGCTAACGGTAAATTCAAATTCACCCAGGACGACCGCGCCAGCTGGTTCTCGCACAAGGCGGAAGTGGCCAAGCCTTACTACTACAGCGTGTATCTGGCCGACGCCGACGTGACGACAGAAATCACGCCGACCGAGCGCGCCGCGCAGTTCCGCTTCACCTTCCCCAAAACCGACGAGGCCTACGTGGTGGTGGACGCCTACGACAAGGGTTCGTACATCAAGGTGATTCCGGCCGAACGCAAAATAGTCGGCTACAGCACCCGCCATGCGCGGGGTCCGCTGCCCAAGAACTTCAAGAATTACTTCGTCATCCACTTCGACAAAGCGTTCGCCTCGACCAGGCTGTGGAACGGCGACCAGCTGGCCGGCGACGTGCTGGAACTGGCGGCCGACCATGCCGGCGCGCTGGTCGGCTTCAAGACCGCCAAAGGTGAAAAGGTGGGCATGAAGGTGGCCTCCTCCTTCATCAGCGAGGAACAGGCGGAGCTGAACCTCAAGCGCGAACTGGCCAATGACAGCTTCGACACCACTGCACAAAAAGGCAGGGATATCTGGAACAAGACGCTGGGCCGCATCAATGTCGAAGGCGGCAGCGAGGAGCAGACGCGCACCTTCTATTCGAGCCTGTACCGCACCTTGTTCTTCCCGAATAAACTCTACGAGATCGACGCCGCCAACCAGATCGTCCATTGGAGCCCGTACAACGGCCAGGTCCTGCCGGGCTACATGTTCGCCGGCACCGGGTTCTGGGATACCTTCCGCGCGCTCTACCCTTTCCTCAATCTGATGTACCCGTCGATCAACCGCGAGATGCAGGCGGGCTTGGTCAACGATTTCAAGGAGGGCGGCTGGCTGCCCGAGTGGTCTAGCCCCGGTTACGCCAACGTCATGATCGGGAATAACTCCGCCTCCGTCGTCGCGGAGGCGTACATCAAGGGCCTGCGCGGCTACGATATCGAAACGCTGTGGCAGGCGCTCAAGCACGGCGCCAACAACGAAGGCCCGATGAGCGCCGTCGGCCGGGCCGGTGTCGGCTACTACAATGAACTGGGCTATGTGCCGTATGACGTGAAAATCAACGAGAACGCCGCCCGCACGCTGGAATACGCGTACGACGATTTCGCCATCTACCAGCTGGGCAAGGCGCTGGGCAAGCCGCGCTCCGAGATCGCCATCTACGGCCAGCGCGCGCTGAATTATAAAAAGCTGTTCGACCCCGAGACTGGTCTGATGCGCGGCAAAAACAAGGACGGCAGCTTCCAGTCGCCATTCAATCCATTCAAATGGGGCGACGCCTTCACCGAGGGGAATAGCTGGCACTACACCTGGTCGGTATTCCAGGACGTGAACGGGTTGATAGATCTGATGGGCGGGCGCGAGAAATTCGTCGCCAAGCTCGATGAAGTCTTCACGCTGCCGCCGACATATGACGAGAGCTACTATAAAGAAGTGATCCACGAGATCCGCGAAATGCAGATCGCGAACATGGGCCAGTACGCGCACGGTAACCAGCCGATCCAGCACATGATCTACCTGTACGGCTACGCCGGCGCGCCCTGGAAAACCCAGTATTGGGTGCGCGAGACGATGAACCGCATGTACAAGCCGACACCGGACGGCTATTGCGGCGACGAGGACAACGGCCAGACCTCCGCCTGGTACGTGTTCTCCGCGCTCGGCTTCTACCCGGTCACGCCGGCCGTGCCGCAGTACGTGGTGGGGGCGCCGCTGTTCAAAAAGGCCACGCTGAAGCTGGAGAACGGCAAAACCATCGTCATCAACGCGCCCGCTAACAGCGGCGCCAAACGCTACGTGCACGCGCTGAAGGTCGACGGCAAGGCGACCTCGAAGAACTGGCTCGGTCATGCGGAACTGATGCGCGGCGCCACGCTGGACTTTGATATGGCGGAGCGGCCCGAGACACGTCGCGCCTCCTCTCCGGCGGACGCGCCCTACTCCCTTTCAACCGATCCGCAGTATCAATAATGCGACAGTGCGGGCTGCGTCCCGCAGTCCATGCCCCTGGCTCGATTTGCTCATGCGCAAGTTTTAAGCGGGACGTGCACCAAGATTAAAAAATCGTGCTATTATTTATTTCGTCAGCGCAATAATGTTTTCCTTATTGCAAACAGCCTCAGAGCCGCAGAGCCCTAGACACGCTCACCTTTCGCCGTTCAAAAAGCGCCTTTGACCCTTTCGTCATAGTGCGCCCGCCAGTGCCTCACCCCGCATTGAATAGCACCTTGTCAACTATTTACGAATGACCGGATCATGACTATTTCTTGCCACCTCAACGAAGCGCGCCGGCTGGAGGCGCTCAATAAACTCAATCTGCTCGACACACCGCCGAGCGACGCGTTCGACCGCATCACGCGCATGGCCGCGCGCCTGTTCGACCTGCCGATTGCGGCCGTGTCGCTGACGGACGCCGACCGTCAATGGTTCAAGTCGCGTGTCGGCGTCGAGCACACATCGATCCCGCGCCTGCAAGCGCCATGTGGCCAAGTGGCCGACAGCAGCAGCGTGCTGGTAATCCCCGATCTGATGAACGACGTGGCTTTCCGAGATAGTCCGCTGGCCGCCAGCGGCATCCGCTACTACGCGGGCGCGCCGCTGACCACCATCGACGGCTACTGTCTGGGCGCGATGTGCGTACTTGGCACCGAGCCTCGCGAGACCACGCCGGCGGAACTCAAAATCCTGTCCGACCTCGCCGCCATGGTGATGTCGCAAATCGAAATGCAGCACGCGCTGGGCCGCATGGATCCGCTCAGCGGCCTGCCCAACCGCAACCAGTTCATCGAAGACTTCCAGGACATGCAGCGCGACCGTCCGGCCGACGAACAAAGGCTGGCGGTGCTGATCAATCTTGCGACGCCGGACCAGATGTCGCACGCCGCGCGCGCGCTGGATCCTTCCTTCCTCGACGAGCTGGTGACCGATTCGGCCGCGTGGATACGCGCCGAGACGGGCCCGAACCGCAAGGTCTACCACGTCGCCGCCATGCAGTTCGCGCTGCTGTCCGACGCAGGCATGCGCCTGGAAGACTACGTGCGGGTGCTGGAAGAAAAGCTGGAGCTGGGCGTCAGCATCAGCAAGCTGCGGTTCGTCACCACGCCGTCGATCGGCGTCGCACCTTTCGAGGTCGGCACGGCTGACGGCTTGAACGTGCTGCGCCAGGCGCAAAGCGCCGCGCACGACGCCATCGACAGCACCACCCACGTCGCCGTGTACTCGGTGGTGGAAGACCGCCTGTATCGGCGCCGCTTCAACCTGCTCAACGACTTCGCCGCCGCGCTGATCAGCCGCGATCAATTGCGGCTGGTCTACCAGCCGCGCATCGATATCGCCAGCGGCGAATGCGTGGGCGCCGAAGCGCTGCTGCGCTGGACCCATCCGACACTCGGCCCAATCGGCCCGGGCGAATTCATTCCCATCATCGAGCGCTCCGGCTTGGCGCAGGCGACGACCGCCTGGGTACTGAACCGCGCCTTGCGCCAGCAACAGGCATGGCGCAAGGCCGGCCTGGCGCTGCAGCTGTCGCTCAACGTCTCCGCCGCCAATCTGCTGGAGCCGGACCTGGCCGACCGCGTGGTCGCCGGCCTGGAACAATATGGACTGCCGCCGGAGTGCCTGGAGCTGGAGATTACGGAGAGCGCCATCATGGAGCAGCCGGTCAAGGCCAACGCCATGCTCGAAGCGCTGGCCTGCACCGGCGTGCACCTTGCGATCGACGACTTCGGCACCGGCTACAGCAGCCTGTCGTACTTGCAGCGCATGCCGGCCAATGTGGTCAAGATCGACCAATCGTTCATCCTTGGGTTGGAGGACGACTACCGTCGACAAGGCCTTGTGAGGACAATGATCACGATGTCGCAAGACCTGGGACACCGGGTGGTGGCGGAAGGCGTGGAAAGCGGCGAGGTGCTGGCGATCCTGCGTTCGGCCGGTTGCGACGAGGCGCAGGGTTATTTGTTCGCGCGTCCGCTGGAGGTCGAAGCCTTCGCGGCGTGGTGCCGCGACAGCAGCGCGTGGGACGACGCCGTCGCCGCCGACGCTCCACGGCGCCAGGCCCGCGCCTTGTGCTCGCTGGCGCGGCCGAAGGTCAGCACGGCGGCGTCGCGCCGCCGGCATCAAGTGCGTTAGTAAGGGTCGGGCTTATTGCCCGATCAGCACCAGCGCGTTGCGCGTGCCGAAACTGACTTTGCCGCCCTTGACCACCGCCGTCTTGCCAGAGTAGTAGTCCCTGACCTTTTGCCCGTTGGCGAACACGCCGTGCACATTGATCGTGCTGATCTTGTCGGTCGGCAGATCCAGCGCGACGACGACCTTGTCGCGCAGCCCGCCCTTGTCGTACGTCCGCTTGAACACATACGGTTTGGCTTGCAGCTGCTGGTGCACGCCCGCCCCCACCGCCACGTGGGCCTGGCGGAACAAGCCCAATTTGCTCCAGTGCGCGCGCACGTCGGCGATCTTGTAGCCGTTGCGTGTCGTGTTCTGCTCCAGTTCATCCCAGTTCATAAAGGTCCGCAGCTTGGCGTCGCCGACCGCGTCGGCCTGATCGAGCTTGCGCGCGGTTTCGTCGCCGTAGTAGATCTGCGCGGCGCCTGGCGCCAGCAGCAACTTGGTCGCGCTCTCGAACGGCTTTTTACGTTCGCGGTCGAACGGCTGGTCGTAGTCGTGCGAATCGAGATAGTTCAGCACCGAGTAGCCGTTCAACGCGCCACCATGCAGCGTGGCCGAATAACTGCTGAACAGCGACTCGTAATCCTTGTTCGCATCCCGCACCAGGCCGAAATTGATCAGGCTATCGAAGCCGTTTTGATAGTAGTTCGCGGTCTGCCCACCGAGATCGTAATTCTGGCCGTGCGCGATGTCGTAGTTATAGACTTCCGCCGTCATGTAGAACTTGTCGTCTCCAAGCTTCTTGTCCGGATTGGCGCGCTTCCAGTCCTCGAATGCCGCCTCGGCGACGGTGCGCAGTTCCTTCCACACCCCGGCCTCGACGTGCTTGACGGTGTCGGCGCGGAAGCCGTCGACGCCGTATTTGCGTACCCAGTCGGCGTGCCACTTCATCAGATAGTAGCGCGGCGCGCGCGGGTAGCCGGTGCGCTTGAAGAATTCGTCGAGCTCCTTGACCTCCTGCGTGTAGCGGCCTTCGCGCCGCCACTTTTCCACCAGCTGCGGCGGCAACTCGACTTCCTCGTTGCTGTCGGTGCGGACATCGGGCAGGTTCTTCACCAACGTGCATTCGATGGTGGTCTTCGCGTCCTTGTGCGTGCACGCCGGTTCGGTGCGCACCCACTGCTGCGGCCATGCCTTGTCGATCGTCGTCTCCGGACCGATATGGTTCATCACCACGTCGAGGATGACGCGGATGCCGCGCGCGTGGGCGGCTTCGACGAAATTGCGGAAATCGGTTTCGGTGCCCAGGTTGGCGTCGACCGCGGTGAAGTCCTTGGCCCAATAGCCGTGAAAGCCGTAGGACTTGCCGGTGCCTTCATCGGTGCCTTCGTGGATCTGCTCCACCGGCGGCGTGAGCCAGATCGCGTTCACGCCCAGGCTGTCGAAGTAGCCGTCGTTGATCTTGTTGGTGATGCCGGCCAGGTCGCCGCCCATGAAGCCGCGCAGCGGCGCGGCATCGGCGTTGCGGCCATAAGACAGGTCATTGCCGGTGAAGGCATTGTTAAAGCGGTCCGTCAGCAGGAAATAGACTGTGGCGTTCTCCCACAGGAATGGCTTTTTTGCGGTGATCGGCGTCGCCGCCGATTTGGCCACCGATTTTGCTACCGCTTCAGCCGCCACTGCCGGCACACCGAAGGCCAGCGCCAGAGCCATTCCAAGGGTTGTACGTTTGCTCCACTTCGTCCATCTCATGCTGTCGTCCTTAAGTAGTTATGTGGTGACGGTCGGACGCGCGCGTCCGGTCCATCCTTCAATGCCGCCGACCTGCTCGGCGATCAAGATCAATGCGGAAAGCGCCTGCTGGGTCGGCAAGTGGTGCATGGCAGGATCGTCCTCGTAGCGTTCCAGATAAACGCGCAGGGTCGCTCCCTCGGTGCCGGTGCCCGACAAACGGAACACGATGCGCGAACCGTTGGTCATGACGATGCGGATGCCCTGCTTCTTCGACACCGAACCGTCGATCGGATCGGTGTATTCGAAATCGTCGGCGAAATCGACCACGTAATGGCCCAGGTCCTGGCCCTTCAGGGTCGCCAGCTTGATGCGCAGCGAATCCATCAGCTCATTGGCGCCTTCGACCGGCACGCCCTCGTAGTCGTGACGCGAGTAGTAGTTGCGGCCGAAGCGCGCCCAATGCTCGCCCACCAGCTGCTCGACCGACTTGCCGGTGACGGCCAGCAGGTTAAGCCAGAACAGCACGGCCCACAGGCCGTCCTTTTCGCGGATGTGGTCCGAGCCGGTGCCGTAGCTCTCCTCGCCGCACAGCGTCGCCTGGCCGGCGTCGAGCAGGTTGCCGAAGAACTTCCAGCCGGTCGGCGTTTCGAAACTCGGGATGCCCAATGCGGCGGCCACGCGGTCGGACGCCTGCGACGTCGGCATCGAGCGTGCGATGCCTTTGAGGCCGCCCTTGTAGCCCGGCGCCAGCGTCGCATTCGCGGCCAGCACGGCCAGGCTATCCGACGGGGTGACGTCGAACTTGCGGCCGACGATCATGTTGCGGTCGCCGTCGCCGTCCGACGCGGCGCCGAAGTCCGGCGCGTCGTCGGCGGCCATCAGCTCGATCAGCTGGGCGGCGTTGACGGGATTCGGGTCCGGGTGGTGGCCGCCGAAGTCCTCCAGCGGCTCGCCGTTGATGACGGTGCCGGCCGGCGCGCCCAGCATGCCTTCCAGGATCGCCTTGGCGTAAGGGCCGGAGACGGCGGACATGCCGTCAAAGCACATGCGGAAGCCGCCGCCGAACAGTTTTTTGATGGCGTCGAAATCGAACAGCTCCTGCATCAGTTCCGCGTAGTCGGCGACGGAGTCGATCACTTCGACGTCCATCTGCTCGATGCGCGAGGCGCCGATTTTATTCAGGTCGATCGCGGCGGCGTCGCTGATGCGGTAGGCGGTGATCGACTCCGTGCGCTGGAAGATCGCTTCGGTCACGCTTTCCGGCGCCGGGCCGCCGTTGGCGATGTTGTACTTGATGCCGAAGTCGCCATCCGGTCCGCCCGGATTGTGGCTGGCCGACAGCACAATGCCGCCCAGCGCAGCGTGCTTGCGGATCACGCAGCTGACGGCCGGCGTCGACAGAATGCCGCCCTGGCCGACCAGCACGCGGGCAAAGCCGTGCGCCGCCGCCATGCGCAGGATGACCTGCACCGCCTCGCGGTTGTGGAAGCGGCCATCGCCGCCGACGACCAGCGTTTTACCGGCGACGTCGCCCAGCGTATCGAACACGCTTTGCACAAAATTCTCGAGATAGGCCGGCTGCTGGAAGACCGTGACTTTTTTCCGCAGGCCGGAAGTGCCGGGCCGCTGGCCAGGGAAAGGTGTGGTGGTGACTGTCTGAATGCTCATGTTCGCTCCGGGTGAATAAGAATGACAAATTGGTGAAATCGGGTGACAACGACAGGTTCCACCTGGCCGCGCGTCACCGCGCTGCGACGGTTGTACCTGTTCCGGCCAAATCGCGTCGCACAATCATACTTGTCTCACGAACAATATTACAGCATCAGGCCTTCGGGTCCGCGTTATCCTGGACGGACATGGTCATGATCGCCGCCACCAGCATGCATACGCCGCCCAGCATCAGGGTCTTGACGGCGTGGCCGTCGAACACGTACTTGGTCATCGACCCGAGCAGCGCGCCGCTGACGATCTGCGGAATCACGATGAAGAAATTGAACACGCCCATGTAGTAGCCCATGCGGTTGGCGGGCAGCGAGCCGGCCAGGATCGCGTACGGCATGGTCAGGATGCTGGCCCACGCGATGCCGACGCCGATCATCGGCACGAAGGCCATATTCGGATCGCGGATCGCGAAAAGGCTGATCAGGCTTACGCCGCCGATGGCCAGGCAGGTCATGTGAACCACCTTGCGGCTGGTATGGCGCGCGAAGATCGGCAGGATGAACGCGGCCAGCGCGGCGACGCCGCTGTAGACGGCGAACATGACGCCGACGTGGTTGCCGGCCTGCTGGAAGGCCGCCGATTGCGCGTCCGTAGTGCCGTAGACGCTTTCGCCGATGGCGTTGGTGGTGTAGATCCACATCGCGAACAGGCCGATCCAGGTGAAGAACTGCACGACGGCCAGCTGCACCATCGTTTTCGGCATCTGGCCGAAGCCGCTGAAGATCTCCTTGAGCGCGTGGCCCAGGCCCTTGGTGCGTTGCTGCTCCGCGCGGAAGGCTTCGAGGTCGCTTGGCGGTTCTTCCTTCGCCGTCAGCACGGTCCACATCACGGCGCTCATATAGATAGCGCCGCCGGCGTAGAACGAATAACGCACCGTGTCCGGAATGGCGCCGTTGACCGGTATATTACTCACGCCGAGGTAGTCGGCGAAGATGGTCGGCAGCAGCGACGCGATCACCGCGCCCCAGCCGATGAAGAAGGTTTGCATCGCGAAGCCGGCGGTCTGCTGCGACGGCCCCAGTTTGTCGCCCACGAAAGCGCGGAACGGTTCCATCGACACGTTGATCGCGGCGTCGAGCAACCACAGCACGATCACCGCCATCCACAGCGCCGAGGAATTCGGCATCAGGAACAGCGCCAGCGACGCCAGCACGGCGCCAATGAAGAAGAACGGACGGCGGCGGCCCCATTGCGGGTGCCAGGTGTTGTCGCTCAGGTAGCCGATGATCGGCTGGACCAGCAGGCCGGTGACCGGCGCCGCCAGCCAATACAGCGATAAGTCGTCGGGATTGGCGCCCAGCGTGGAGAAAATCCGGCTGGTGTTAGCATTCTGCAGCGCGAAGCCGAATTGGATACCGAAAAAGCCAAAGCTCATGTTCCATAGCTGCCAGAACGACAGTATGGGCTTGCTGCTGGAAGATTTCATGCGACGCGTCCCGATATAATTTGTAGCAAAATAACACGACACCCGATGTGTGTCAATTGAAAGGATACCAAGGTAAAATAACGCTAAACGGCGCACCTTGGACCAAATTATGTAGCCAAATGTAGCCAAACAACAGAACACTACACATACACGAGACCCTTACCCCACATGAGAAGCAATCCCTTCGTAAAACTTGCTGTTTTGCCGTTGGCAGTATTCACGCTGTTCGCCGGTCATGCCCCATCCGCGCTGGCGCAAAACGCCGGCCGCATCTTCGCCAGCGCCAAGCTGCATGGCGGTTATATGGAAGTGCGCACCAGCGACGGCGTCTATCTGATCAAGCCCTACACCCGCAGCATCATCGAAACGACCTTCATCCCCGAGGGCGAGACGGCCGATCCGACTTCGCACGCGGTGGTGCTGGCGCCGGCGGCGGTGACCACGTCGTTCTCGGACAAGGCCAACAAGATCGAATACGCGACGCCCGGCCTGGTGGTCACGGTCACCAAGTCGCCGTTCCAGATCTCGTATGCGTACAAGGGCAGGCAGCTGGTGGCGGAGAAGAAGGGCTACATGAAGGTCAACGACGACGTCGCGACCGGCAGCAACGATATCAACAAGGGCAAGCCGCGCGTGCTGGAGGCGATCGAATTCGCGCTCGACAAGGACGAGGCCTTGTATGGCGCCGGTGCGCGCGCGGTCGGCATGAACCGTCGCGGCAACCGCTTCACGCTGTATAACAAGGCGGACTACGGCTACGGCGCGACCTCGAAGCAGCTTAACTACGGCATGCCGATCGCGCTGTCGTCGAAATTGTATGCGCTCCATTTCGATAACGCCCGCACCGGCTACCTCGATTTCGACAGCAAGAAGGACAACAGCCTGCGCTGGGAAACCATCGGCGGCCGCAAGACCTATCAAATCGTCGCCGGCGACAAATGGGAGGACGTGGTCGACAACTACACCTACCTGACCGGCAAGCAGCCGATGCCGCCGCGCTGGGCCTTCGGTAACTTCGCGATGCGCTTCGGCTACCACAGCGAAACGGAGGCGCGCGCAGTGGTCGACAAGTTCATCGCCGACGACATCCCGCTCGACGCCATCGTCTTCGATCTGTACTGGTTCGGCAAGGAGGTCAAGGGCACGATGGGCAACCTGGCCTGGGACGCGGACAACTTCCCCAACCCGATCGGCATGATCTCGGACTTCAAGCAAAAAGGCGTGCAGACGGTGGTCATCAGCGAACCGTTCGTCGTCGACACGTCGAGCCGCTGGAAGGAAGCGGTCGACAAGAAGATCCTCGGCACCGACGCCAACGGCGCGCCGCTGGCCTACGATTTCTTCTTCGGCCATACGGGCCTGATCGACATCTTCGGCCAGCCCGGCAAGGACTGGCTGTGGAATATCTACCGGGAGCTACGCTTGCAAGGCGTGACCGGCGTTTGGGGCGACCTGGGCGAGCCGGAACTGCATCCCACCGACATGCGCCACGCCACCGGCAGCGCCGATGAGGTCCACAACATCTACGGGCACCAGTGGGCCAGGCTGGTGGCCGAGGGCTACGAGAAGGACTTCCCTACCGAGCGTCCGTTCATCCTGATGCGCGCCGGTTATTCGGGCACGCAGCGCTACGGCATCATCCCGTGGTCGGGCGACGTGGACCGCAGCTGGGCGGGACTGCAATCGCAGCCGGAAATCTCGCTGCAAATGGGGATGCAGGGCGCCGGCTATATGCACTCGGACCTGGGCGGCTTCGCCAACCCGGTGCTGGACAACGAACTCTATGCGCGCTGGCTGCAGTACGGCGTGTTCCAGCCGGTGTTCCGCCCGCACGCGCAGGAGGAAGTACCGTACGAGCCGATCTTCCGCGACGACAGAACCAAAGCGCTGGCGCGCGACGCCATCCGCATGCGCTATCGTTTGCTGCCATATAACTACACGCTCGCCTTCGACAACAACCAGAAAGGGCTGCCGCTGATGCGCCCCATGGTCTACGAGGAGCCGGGCAACGCCAAGGTGCGGGCGATGTCGTCGACCTACCTGTGGGGCAAGGACTTCCTGGTCACGCCGGTGACGAAGGCGGGCGCGGTCAAGACCGACGTCTACTTCCCCGCCACCGCCGCGTGGTTTGATTTTTATACCGGCGAGCGGCAGGCCGGCGGGGCCACCCGTTCGGTCAAGCTCAGCGCCGACCACGTGCCGGTGTACGTGCGCGCGGGCGCTTTCATTCCGATGACGCGCGTGGTGCAGACCACGCGCGACTACACCACCAAGAACATCGAGCTGCACTACTACCACGACGCCTCGGTGAAAACCGCCACCGGCAAACTCTATGACGACGACGGCCTCACAGCGAAGGCGTTCGAACAGGGCAAGTACGAGCTGGTGACCTTCACCAGCAAGGTATATCGCCGCGGCCTGTCGATCGCTATCGACTCGGTCATCGGCGACAACTACCGCCGGCCCGAGCGCAGCGTCGACCTGACGGTGCACAACGTTGGCGCCAAGCCGGCGTCGGTGCGGGTCGACGGCACGGTGACGACCTTCACGTGGGACGCCGGCAGCAAGCTGCTGACATTGGTGCTTCCACCCAACGCCATGCCTTCCCGGACCGTCTCCATCGCCCTGTAAGCGTGTATGATTATCTGCCTCGAATCAACCGGTTCGATGGCAGATAAGACTACCCAGGGAGATGCACTTGACACCAAAAATTATCAGCGTGCTGCTGGCGGCCTCCGCCATGACAGCCGTCAGCGTTACCGCGCTGGCCGCCCCCGCCAAGAAGCCGACCACAGCCGAAGCCGAACGCTTTTTGGCGGACACGGAAGAGCGTCTCAACAAGCTCAACAACGAACAGGCGCGCGGCGCCTGGGTCGGTTCCAACTTCATCACCGACGATACCGAAGCGATCACCTCCTACTTCGCCGAGCGCTATCTGACGGCGGCCGGCGAGGCGGCGATCGGCGCGCGCCGTTTCAACGGCCTGAAACTGCCGGCCGAATCAGCGCGCAAGCTGATGCTGTTGCAGCAAACGCTGGTCTTCGCCGACCCAAAGGAGCGCGAACAATACGCCCAGTTGCAGGCGGCCTTGAACGGCGCTTACGGCAAGGCCAAATACTGCGTCAAGAAGGACGACGGCACCGCCGACTCCTGCATGGCGCTGGGCGAGATGGAGAAGGTACTGGCGAACAGCCGCGAAGAGCCCAAGCTCAAGGAAATGTGGCTGGGCTGGCACGCGCAATCGCCGTCGTACAAGGACAAATACACCGAATACATCGCCCTGTCGAACAAGGGCGCCAGGCAGATGGGCTTTGCCGACACCGGCGCCATGTGGCGCGCGCAGTACGACATGCCGCCGGAGGCCTTCGCCGCCGAGATGGAGCGCCTGTGGCAGCAGGTCAAACCGCTGTACGAATCGCTGCACACCTACACCCGCTATAAGCTGCGCGAAACCTATGGCCCGGACGTGGTGCCGCTGACCGGCCCTATTCCGTCCCACCTGTTCGGTAACATGTGGAGCCAGAGCTGGGACAACCTGTACCCGATCCTCAAGCCGGAGACCGGCGCCAGCGGCTACGACCTGACCAAGGTGCTGGAAGCGCGCAAGACCGACGCTAAACAGATGACGCAATACGCCGAGCGTTTCTACACCTCGCTGGGCATGCAGAAGCTGCCGGCGACTTTCTGGGAGCGCTCGCTGCTGACCAAGCCGCGCGACCGCGACGTGGTCTGCCACGCCTCCGCCTGGCCGCTCAATGAGAAGGACGATGTGCGCATCAAGATGTGCATCACGCCGACGGCCGAGGATTTCACCGTCATCCATCACGAGCTGGGTCACATCTACTACTTCCTTGCTTATAACAAGCAGCCCTTCCTGTTCCGCAATGGCGCCAACGACGGCTTCCACGAAGCCATCGGCGACACTGTGGCGCTGTCGATCACGCCGGATTACCTGAAGAAGGTCGGCCTGATGGAGCAGGCACCGCCAGCGGACGCCGATATCGGCGACCTGCTGAACCGCGCGCTGGCCAAGGTCGCGTTCCTGCCGTTCGCGTACTCGGTGGACAAGTGGCGCTGGGACGTTTATGCCGGCAAAACCAAGCCGGAGGACTTCGATAAAACCTGGTGGCAGCTGCGCGAGCAGTACATGGGCGTGAAGCGCCCGGCGGCAATGGTGGCCGGCGGTTTCGACGCCGGCGCCAAATACCACGTGGCGGCCGACGTGCCGTACGCGCGCTACTTCCTGGCGCACATGCTGCAGTTCCAGTTCCACCGCGCGCTGTGCCGCGAGGCCGGTTACACGGGGCCGCTGAACCGCTGTTCGGTGTACGACAACGCCAAGGCCGGCGCCAAGCTGCAGCAGATGCTGGCGATGGGCGCCAGCAAGCCATGGCCGGAAGCGCTGAAGGCGATATCGGGCGAGGACAAGATCGACGGCGGCGCGCTGCTGGAGTATTTCGCGCCGTTGAAGGTGTGGCTCGACCAGCAAAACGCCGCCTTCGCCGCCGCGCAAAAACAGTAAGTAAAAAAAACCCCCGCCGGCTTGCGCTGGCGGGGGCTGAAGAGCGGAGATACAACCGGTTTAGAACTTGTAGTTCATGCCCGCGATAACAGTGCGGCCATACTTTGCGTACTCGAGCTGCTGGGCGCGGTCGCCGTTATAGGTTTCATACGCGGCGTTGCGCAGGTTGTTGACCTGCAGAACCAAGCCAACACCCTTCATCGCACCGCTGTTGAAGGTGTAGCCGATCTGGAAGTCGACGACATTCTCACCCACCACATAACGCAGCGCGCGGTCGTTCGAGAAGTTGCCGATCTCGCCGACGAAGTCGGAACGACGACGCTGGCTGATGCGCGTTTCAAACCCATTCTTCTCGTAGTAAGCGGTCAGATTGGTGGTGCGCTTCGACAGGCCCGGCAGCGGGATGTTCGAACCGATGCTGCCGCTTGGATCTTCAATGGCGATCTTGCTGTCGGTGTAGGTGGCGCTGGCGCTCACACCGAAGCCGTCGAGCACCGGGGTCAGCATGTTCAGCGGCATCGAGCCGGACAGCTCCACACCCTTGAGGATGCCACCGTTGCCGTTATAGGCGGCGGTGTAGTTACCGGTGCGGCGGTTCAGCGGCAGCCCATCAGCCGTCACGAAACCTGCCGGGAAGTAGTTGGAGAAATCGTATTCCTTGGTCTGCGTGAAGATGTAGGTATCCAGCTTCTTGAAGAACGCGGCGGCGGCGACATACGCCTTCTTGGCGAAATACTTCTCGTACGAAATGTCGACCGCCTTGGCGCGCCATGGGTCCAGGCGGGCATTGCCGCCGCTGGCGCTCGGCTCGCGCTTGGCGGTGTCGACGTTGATTTCCAGCGCCGAACGCAGCTGGTCCACGCGAGGGCGCGCCAGTTGCTTGGCCAGGCCGAAACGCACGGTCTGGTCGTGTTCGAAGCCGAACGCCAGGTTCAGGCTTGGCAGGAAGTCGGTGTAGCTCTTGCCGTCGTGGACCGGCTTGATCTGGCTGCCGGCCGGCGCGCTGTTGTCGACATAGCGCGAATCGGACGACTGGGTGGTGTTCTGCATCTGCACGCCCACGTTACCGCGCAGGCTCACCGTCGGGCTCAGTTCCGTATCGATGTTGGCCTTGGCGAAGCTGGTCACGACTTTCTCGTTGACCGTCCACGCTTTCGGGATCAGGTAGGTCAGGTCTTCGCTCGGCTGGAACGACATGAACTGGCTGACCATGCCCGGCACGTTCCAGGTCGGAATCGAGCCGGCGCCGGCGAAGCCGAGGTCCGCATTGCCATACTGCAGGCTGCCAGGCACGGCGATCGGCGCGCCGACCAGGTTGATGGCGCCTTCGGCCTGGCGCTTGCTCTTGCTGCGGTCGGCGTAGTTGACGCCGAAGTCGAAGCTCGAGAACACTTTTTCCAGATCGCCGCCCGCACGCACGTTGGCGGTCAGCTTGACGCCCTTCAGTTCGTCTTCCACGCTTGGCACCTTGCCATAGCCGGAGCCGTAGATGGTGTTGCCCACGAACAGGTTGGCCGGGTTGCTGTAATCGAGGCCGGTGGTCAGGCGCGAGTAGCCGCCATTGCCGTAGCCCAGGCTGACCTTGTCGAGCAGGGCCGAGGCGCCGCCGTTGCTGTATTGCAGATTGTTTTCCAGGCCCGTCTCATTGCGCTTGGCCTTCGAGTAGTTCAGGTCGGCGAAGATGGTGAAGTCGCTGTTGCGGAATTCATTGCTCCAGCCCAGCGCGCGGATATCGTCCTTGCGCTTGTTGTACATGCCGCGCACCAATGGACGCACGTTGTTGAGCGTGCCGCCGGCGATGGTACCGTTGTTGACCTGCACTGGGTTGTAGTTCGATTCGCTCTGCTCCAGCGAGATTTCCAGCTGGTTGGCGGTTTCCTCGGCCTTGAAGCGCGATGCGTACACGTCGAGGATACTGGTCCATTGCTTGTTCGGACGGTATTGCAGCACGCCCATGACGCCGTCTCGCTGGTTCTCGCCGCTGCGGGCGACAGCCTTGATACCGTTCGACGCGAAGGTGCCGGCCGGCAGGCCGTTGCGCGCGTCACGCTTCCATGGCTCGTACAGGCCGGTTTCATTGGACAGGATCGGGGTTTCCAGGTGCGCATAGCCGAGCGCGATACCGATCGTGCGGTTGGCGAACTGGTCGATGTAGCTGGCGCTGAAGCGGTTGCCGGTGTCCTTGGCGTTACCGATTTTGCCCAGCGAATTCTTCTCGCCACGGGCGTTCAACGCCACGGTGCGGCTTGAGAAGTTCAGCGGACGCACGGTTTGCATGTCGATGGTGCCCGACAGACCCTGGCCGACCAGGCCGGCGTCAGGGGTTTTGTAGACGGTCACGCCGCTCATCAGCTCGGACGGATATTGATCGAACTCGACGCTGCGGTTGTCGCCGGTGCTGACCTGCTCGCGGCCGTTCAACAAGGTGGTCGAGAAGTCTGGCGACAGGCCGCGAACGCTGATGACCTGGGCACGGCCGGCGACGCGCTGGGCGGCCAGGCCTGGCAGGCGCGAGATCGATTCGGCGATACTGACATCCGGCAGCTTGCCGATGTCTTCGGCCGAGATGGCTTCAACGATGGAGCTCGAATCTTTTTTGACCGAGATGGCGCCCTCGATACCGCGGCGGATGCCGGAGACGACGACGGAAGCGATCGGCGCCTCGGTCGCTGCCGGCGCCTGGTCGGCGGCGGTGGTCTGCGCGTATGCCGGGATGGCGAACGCGGCAACAAACAAAGCGCATCCCGCTGCGACCGGCTTTAGTGGAAATGCAGCGGTCTTGCTGCGCTTATTTGCGAAATTACTCATTCAATGTCCCCTCAACACGACATAAATTAATCTCCCGCAACATTGGCGCACCGCATTCGGGCGTCACAACTACACGGGAATCCAAGGAAAGCTGACGTTCTTAAGACGTTCCGGCGAGAATTTTGTACTAAAACTAGATTCACTGTCAATTGAACTTCTGTTTACCTACGTATTGCGGGGCTTGGCTGCAAGCGGCTTCCCTATGAAGATGCGTTTGCCGTTGTATTTCCACTACAAGACTCAACCGAATCATATGTAGTAGAACTACACATTTTCCGAAAAAACGACGTGTTTTTGAAAGCAAATGTCAGTTTACTGCTGAGTTGTGAGGGTGCCGGTACCTTTGGATGCCGCACAAATCCACGGTTTCGATCCGGGCGGGGTGAAAAATGCTGGATTTTTGTATTTCGAGTAAATTTCGCTGTCGCCGCCGGTTTGATGAAGCGGAACATTCAGAGTATTCTCCGGCTCAACCGGGAATATGCCCCAACGACAATAAAAAACTGGCGGTGTAGTACAACTACTTAAAGGCCAGCCACGGAGACCGTATGAAGAAAATGATCTTGGCCTACGCACTGCTGAGCAATCTGCTGGCAGCGTCCGCCAGTGCGGCCAACTACCGCATCGAGCACGTGGAGCCGCCGTCGTGGTGGACCGGCATGCAAAACAGCAAGCTGCAACTGATGGTCCACGGGCCTGCGATCGCGGACCTGGAACCGGCGCTAAGCTACCCCGGCGTAAAGATCGCCTCCGTGTCGCGGGTCGCCAACAGAAACTACCTGTTCGTCGACCTGGACATCGCGCACGACGCGGCACCTGGCAAGCTCGACCTGACCTTTCGCCGCGATGGCCAACTCATTCGCTACGCATATCAACTACTGGCCCGCGACAAGAATTCCGCCCGGCGCGTCGGCTTCAACAGCAGCGACGCGATCTATCAGGTGATGCCGGACCGCTTCGCCAATGGCAATCCGGCCAACGACAGCATCGCGGGCATGCCGGACAAACTGAACCGCGCCGCCCCCTCGGGCCGTCACGGCGGCGACATCAAGGGCATCGCCGATCATTTGGACTACGTGGCGGAGATGGGCTACACGGTCATTTGGCCGACGCCGCTGCTGGAATCGGACATGCCGGCCTATTCGTACCATGGCTACGCCACCACCAACCACTATCGCATCGATCCGCGCTACGGCAGCAATGAGGAATACCGCGACCTGGTGGCGCGGGCGCGCGCCAGGGGACTGGGCGTGATCCAGGATGTGGTCCTCAACCATATAGGCAGCAAGCACTGGTGGCTGCAGGACATGCCGACGCCGGACTGGCTGACCTACCAGGGCAAGTTCGTGCCGACCGCGCACCACCGCACCGCCGTGCAGGACCCGTACGCGTCCGCCGAGGACAAGCGCAATTTCACCGCCGGCTGGTTCGCGCAGGGCATGCCGGATCTGAACCAGGCCAATCCCTTCGTCGCCAAATATCTTATTCAGAACAACATCTGGTGGATCGAGTACGCCGGTCTGACCGGCCTGCGCGTCGACACCTACGGTTATTCCGATACGGCCTTCCTGAGCCGGTGGTCCGGTAGCCTGATGGCGGAGTATCCGCAACTGAACCTGGTCGGCGAGGAATGGAGCACGCTGGCGCCGGTGGTCGCGCACTGGCAGCAAGGCAAACAGAATTTCGACGGCTATGTTTCGCACATGCCGAGCATGATGGACTTCCCGCTGACCGACGCGCTGCGCCGCTCCCTGGCCGCGCCCGACGACGATGAGCGCGGCCTGACCAACCTGTACGAAGCGCTGTCGCTCGATCACCTGTATCCGAATCCCGGCAATCTGGTGCTCTTCGAAGGCAACCACGATATGTCGCGCATCTACAGCGAGCTGCATGGCGACGAGGGCCTGTTCCGCATGGCGATGGCCTTCGTGGCGACAGCGCCGCGCATCCCGCAGTTCTATACCGGGACGGAGATCCTGATGACCAGCACCACCAAGGGACGCGATGACCCGTCGTACCGCCAGGACTTTCCCGGCGGCTGGCGCGGCGACACCGTCAACGCCTTCACCGGCGCCGGCTTGAGCGCGCGGCAGGCGGACGCGCAGGCCTACACGAAAAAGCTGCTCAACTGGCGCAAGGGTGCGGCCGTCATCCATCACGGCAAAACGATGCACTTCGGGCCGGAGCAAAATACCTATGTCTACTTCCGCTACGATGATGCGAAAAAAGTCATGGTCGCCCTGAACAAGAACAAGACCGAGACGACACTGAAGACGGCGCGCTTCCACGAGATGCTGGGTGACGCACGCAACGGCGTCGATGTCCTGACCGGCCGGCGCGTGGCGCTGGACGGAGAAATAAAACTGCCGGCGCGTTCGGCGCTGATACTGGAGATTGAACAATGAGTTTTCGCCTGACCGCGCTATGCGCCGCAATGTCCCTCGCTTCGCTGGCGTCGGCCGCAACCACAGCCACCGCCAATTATCCAACCTGGGACGGCAAGCAGGAAACCGTTCGCTATTCCACGCCGGATGAAGGCCCGGCCCTGCGCAGCTACACGCAGGCGACCACCATGCGCGTGCGCGAAGGCGGCAAGCAGCAAGTGGGCTACCAGGAATCGGCCACGCTACCCACCGTCCGCAGCGGCTCCCTCGCCTTCGATGCGCTGTTTGCGCTGGCCGGTGTCGAGATGAAGCAGGATTCGGTCAGCGAAATCCGCGACGGCAGCTACAACAGCGGCAACGCCATTCCGTGCGAGTGCTTCGAAACCGGCGAGTTGTGGCACTACGTATGGACCCGCGACCTGTCCTATGCCGCGTCGCTGGGCCTGGGCATGCTGGACCCGCAGCGCGTGCGCAACTCGCTGCTGTTCAAGCTGTCCGGCTACCGCGATGGCGTCAAGCCTGGCGCGCACGTCGCCGGTAGCGCGGACGGCCTGCAAATCATCCAGGACACCGGCAGCGGCGGCAGCTGGCCGGTCAGCACCGACCGTATCAGCTGGGCTTTCGGCGCCGACGAAGCGCTCAAGGCGCTGGCGCCGCAGGAGCGCGCAGCGTTTGCCGCCACCGCGCTGAAGGCGCTCACCAATACGCTGGAAAACGACAGGATCGCCGTCTACGACCGCGCCGATGGCCTGTACAACGGCGAGGAATCCTTCCTCGACTGGCGCGATCAAAGCTACGCGGCCTGGATACCGGGCGAGCTGGCGAGCATGGCGACGTCGAAGGCGCTGTCGACCAACGCCGGTCATTACAAGGCATTGACGCTCGCTGCGCAACTGGCGGCGGAACAAGGCGACAAGGCCCTGGCCGACAAATACACGACATGGGCGGCGGATCTGAAGCGCGCCATCAATCGTCGCTTCTGGCAGGCCGACACCGGCATGTACAGCAGCCTGACCGCCGGCCACTTCGACGGCGTAGCGCTTTACAAGTACGACTGGCTGGGGCAATCGCTGGCCATCGTCACCGGCATCGCCGACGAGCGGCAGGCGCAAAGCATCCTGGCGCACTATCCGCATGGCCCGCTCGGCGCGCCGGTGATCTACCCGCAGCAGGCCGCAACGGCGGTGTATCACAACCGCGCCATGTGGCCGTTCGTGACGGCGTATGGACTCAAGGCCGCGGCCATGCACGGCAACGTAGCGGTAGCCGATGCGGCCTACGATACGCTGATGCGCAGCGCCGCCCTTAACCTGTCCAACATGGAGAACCTGGAGTGGCTGTCGGGCCAACCGATGCTGCAGGATAAGCGCAACGTGGCGGGCAAGCAGGTCGACTTGAGCGGACCGGTGGTCAACTCGCGCAGGCAGTTGTGGTCCGTAGGCGCTTATCTCGGCATGGTGGTGGGCGAGGTGTTCGGCGTGCATACGACCGACAGCGGCATCGCGCTGCGGCCCTTCGTCACCGCCAAGCTGCGTCGCGAAGCTTTTGCCGGCACCGACGTGGCGACGCTGAACAATCTGACCGTGCGCGGAAAACGCATGCGGGTACGTCTGCTGTTGCCGGCCGCCGCGCCATCAGCAACCCACGGCTATTACGCGGTCGACAAGGTGACGTTGAACGGCAAGGCCGCCAGCCCTTCGCTCGATTGGTCCGCGCTGGCCGACGACAATGTGATCGACATCCAGCTGGGAAAACTGCTGCCGGGGCATCAGGATAAGCGCAAGGTCGGCGCCAAGCCGCTGGCGGAGGATCCGTCGGTGTATGCGCCGTCCGAGCCGCGCATCGTCAAGCTGGAACGCGGCACCTACGGCTTGCCTACGCTGCACATCGCCTATCCGGGCGCGAGCAAAGGCGTGGCCTTTAACATCTACCGTAACGGCACACTGGCGACCCAGCGCGTCACGAGCAGCAAGTGGGCCGATCGCCGCGCGCCTCGCCTCGACAAGGAAGGCGGGAACCTGTGCTACGCGGTGGAGGCGATGTACACCGGTTCGGGCAACCGCAGCCACCACAGCGCGCCGGTCTGCCTCGAAACAGGCGTGGACATCGGCGTTGGCGACAGCCGCGTGGAGTCGAGCATCGCAGCCACCGGCGGACGCATCGCCGGCTGGGGCGCGCCGGCCGACAAGTTCGCGGTGCGCGACATCAAGGTGGCGCGCGATGGCAACTATGCCGTGCAGATCAGATACCGCAACAACGCACACCAGATCAACCTCGGTATCAGCGGCGGCGTAAAATGGTTGTCGTTAAAAGACGGCGACGGCAAGGTTGTCGCCGGCGGCGTGGTACAGCTGCCGCACTCGCCGGAGCAGGCCGGCCCGTCGTACTCGACGCCCATCCGCGCCGCGCTCAAAGCCGGCAGTTACCGCTTGGAACTGGAGGACCATTACAACATGACCTATCTGAAAAGTAACACGACCTATAGCGACGCCGGTGGCGTGAACGGACCGTCGAACAAGTTCGACATCCACGGCGTGCGCGTGATGCCGGCCGCACCGGAAGCCAAGACCGGGGCCGACACCGCGGCCGACGCTGGCGCGCACGCATCCGCCGCGCCGGCG
Source organism: Duganella sp. AC917 (assembly GCF_979258245.1). Taxonomy (NCBI): domain Bacteria; kingdom Pseudomonadati; phylum Pseudomonadota; class Betaproteobacteria; order Burkholderiales; family Oxalobacteraceae; genus Duganella; species Duganella sp. AC917. The sequence goes on along the minus strand of NZ_OZ409848.1, from coordinate 6,493,112 downwards.
GGAACCATTCGTATCGTTGAAAATTTCGCGTCGCCGCAGCTCGGCAATAGCCGCAACCTGCGCATTTACCTGCCGCCCGATTACGACAGCATGCCGCAGCGCCGCTATCCGGTACTCTACATGCACGACGGTCAAAACCTGTTCGACGCCAAAACCGCTTCGTACGGCGTCGCCTGGGACGTCGGCACCACCATGGACCGGCTGATCGCCGATGGCGCCATCGAACCGGTTATCGTGGTCGGCATCGACAACACCAAGGACCGCATGGACGAATACACGCCCTGCTGCGATCCGAAACACGGCGGCGGAAAAATAGACGCTTATATGGCCTTTGTTGTCGATACGGTCAAACCGTGGGCCGACGCCAACCTGCGCACCCTGCCCGGCCGCGACCACACCGCCATCATGGGCTCCTCGCTGGGCGGGCTGGCCTCGGTGTATATCGCGCAGCGGCATCCTGAGATCTTCTCCAAGGCGGCCGGCGTATCCGGCTCGTTCTGGTGGAATGACGACGCGTTCGTGAAGAACGTGCCGGCGCGCCAGCCGGTCAAGTTCTACCTCGACGCCGGCTCCAAAAAAGACGGCATCGATCACGTGCTGAAAATGCGCGACGCCATGCTGGCGCAAGGCTACAAGCTCGATGAGGATTTGTATTTTTACGAGTCGCCCGACGGCGTCCACAACGAGAAATCGTGGGCGGCCCGTGTGCACCTGCCGTTGACCTGGTTCTTCGGCGCTAAGAAGTAAGCGCTTCGATACCCTGGTCGCGGTTGGCCAGCAGCGCCTCCACCTCGCCGGGCGACACGGCGGGGCTGAGGCAGAAGCCAAACGCCTCGTCGCAGTCCATCGCCGTCAGGTGCGCCAACTGGTCGCCGGTTTCGACGCCGCCGGCGATCACGCGCATGTTCAGTGTGTGGGCCATGGCGATGATGGCGCGCACCATGGCGCCGTCGCCCGCGCCGTTGAGCGCATCGAGCGTCCCGGCCGGGTGGCGCCCGCCCTGCAACTCGTCGATGAAGCTCTTGTCGATCTTGACCACGTCGACCGGGAAGCGCCGCAGATAATTGAGCGAGGCGTAGCCGGTGCCGAAATCGCTGATGGAAATGCGCACGCCAAGCTCCTTCAAACGCCGCAAGGTGGTTTCGCAATTCTGGTTGCGGTCGATCAGCATGCCTTCGGTGATTTCCAGCTCGATCAGGTGGCCCGGCACGCCGGCACGCTCCAGTATCGTGGCGAAGGTTTCGGCGATATCCTTCTGGTAGAACTGGCGCGGCGACAGATGCACCGACACCGTCAGCGCCAGACCGCGCTCCATCCAGAGCCGCGCCTGCGCCGCCGCCGTCGCCAGCACCCAGGCGCCGACCGGCAGTATCAGCGCGCTCTCCTCGAGCACCGGCAGAAAATCGAGCGGCATCACCAGCCCGAGCTCCGGATGGTTCCAGCGCAGCAGCGCCTTGACGCCGGTGATGCGCTGTTGGCGCAAATCGAGCTTGGGCTGGTAGGCCAGCACGAACTCCTTGTGGTCGAGCGCATGCCTGAGCGCCGTCTCCAGGATCAGCCGCGAATACGCCTTGACCTGCATGCTCGGCACGAAGCGCACACTGGTCCCCTTGCCGCGCTGCTTGGCCGCGTACATCGCCAGGTCGGCCTTTTCCACCAGCTCTTCGATGCATTCGTCGTCATCCGGATACACCGCCACGCCGACGCTGGCGCCCACCCGCAGCGCTTCGCCGTGGATGCTGAACGGCGCGGCAATGGCGGCGATGATCTTCTCGGCCACCTGACCCGCGTCGTCGGCGTCGCGCAGCTCGGTCAACAACACGATAAACTCGTCGCCGCCCTGGCGCGCCACGGTGTCGACCTCGCGCACGCACTGGCGCAGCCGCTGCGCGAACTGAAACAGCACCTGGTCGCCGGCCTCGTGGCCGAGCGTGTCGTTGATCTGCTTGAAGTGGTCGATGTCGACGAACAGCACCGCCAGCAGGCTTCTGTGGCGCCGTGCGTAGGCGACGCCGTGTTCGAGCCGCAGCTGGAATTGCAGGCGGTTGGGCAGGCCGGTCAGGCAGTCGTGATGGGCGATGAAGTCGAGCCGCATTTCGGTGTCGCGCTGGGTTTCCAGCGCGCTTTGCAAATGCGCGCAGCGCCGGCGCAGCACGCGCATTTGCGTTCCGCCATACCAGAGCGCCAACAGACACGGTGTGATGCCGATCAATGCCGGCCACAGGAGCTCCATGGGATCCCTCTTCTTTTGGTGCAGCGGTGAAGAGCGAATCATAATGGATACTGCCAGTCAACAAGGCGCGTTCGACGCGCCGCTTGACGGGCGTCAAACACGGCTCAGATGGTGCTCAAGCCGGCAGCAGCGGACGCCGTTTCGGCGGCGGCAATCGCGCGCCCCGGCCGTGCCCATGGCCCGGCTCCTCCAGCTTGAAGATGCTGACCGCCTCCGACAGGCTTTCGGCCTGCTGCGTCAACGCTTCGGCGGCGGCGGCGGCCTCCTCCACCAATGCGGCATTCTGCTGGGTCACGCTGTCCATCTGGCTGATGGCGATGCTGACCTGCTCGATGCCTTCGCGCTGCTCGCCGCTGGCGACCGAAATTTCGCCGATGATGACGGTGACCCGCTGCACGCTGCTGACCACCTCGCCCATCGTTTCTCCGGCCTGCCCGGCCAGCCGGCTGCCGGCCTCGACGCGACTGACTCGCGCCCTGGATGGTCTCGGTGCCGGCCCGCACCTTGCCGACGATGCCGCTCAGATTGGTCTGCATGGTTTTAAGCGCACCCAGCAGCTCGCCGATCTCATCCTTGCTATCGACCCGCACCTCGCTGCGCAAGTCGCCGCCGGCCACCGTTCGCGCCACGCCGACGGCCGCGTGCAAGGGCACGGTGATGCTCTTGATCAACCAGAACACCGTCACGCAGCCGACCACCAGGGTCACCGCCAGGGTAACGCCCGCTTGCGGCGCAAGGATGCCAAGACCGGCGGGCTGCAAATCCGGGTTTTCGCGCCGTTGCAACAGATCAGTTCAACGTCGAAGGAAACTCGATGGCGTAAATATTGGTAGGACGATCATTGGGCGGCAGCGGCCTGGTCTCGACTAACGTCAGCCCCAGCTTGTGCAGCAGTGCGATCGAGTTGACGTTGCCCGGGTCCGTCAAGCCCAGCACGCGTTGCATGCCAAGCGCGCGCGCGTGGGCCAGCACGGCGACCGCCGCTTCGTGGGTGTAACCCTGGCCGAAGAACTCGGGCCGGATGGCGTAGCCGATATCGGCGTCGGGCAACGTATCACGCCGGATCAAGCCGCACAGGCCGAGCGCCCTGCCGTCGCTCTTGCGTTCCATCACATACAGCGAATGGCCGCAACGCTGCTGCATCGCGCGCGGACCGTCGATGATGGCGGTACGCGCATCGTCGAGGCTGCGGATGCCCTTGTCGCCGATGAATTCCAGCCAGGTCGGATCGTTGACCAGTTCGTAATAAAACGCGGCGTCGTCGATTTCGATGGTGCGCAGGCGCAGGCGTTCGGTGTCCAGTATATGCATGAAGTCAGGCGTCGGGCCAATTGGAGGGGTCGTCCAGCAACTGGTACATGACGTAGACGTCGACGTAGCCCAGGTACTGGTGGTAATAAGCGCGCGGCAAGGTGCCGACGATGGAGAAGCCGAGTTTTTTCCACAGCAGCACGGCCGGGACGTTGCAGCTGACGACGAAGTTGAACTGCATCGCCAGGTAGCCCTGGGCGCGGGCGCGGTCCAGGCAGTCGGCGCCGAGCAGCTTGCCGACGCCGACGCCCTGCGCCGCCGGGCTGACCATGAACGAGGCGCTGGCCACGTGGGCGCCATGATCGCGCTGGTTGGGGATCAGACGGTACATGCCGACCAGCCGTTCGCCGTTGAGCAGCGCGACGTACGATTGCACGCCCGGCCCGAACCAGTACGCATGGCAATCGTCGCGGCTGGTGTTGGCGGAGAAGAAATAGGCGCCGCCGCTGGCGACTAGTTGCTGGGCGATATCCCACATGGCGCCGAAGTCGGCTTCCGTGGCGGCGCGTATGGCGATTTCTTTCAAGTCGGCTCCAGGCGAGGTGGTAAAACCATGCCCGATTGTCATGGATTTCCGCCGGCAAGTCCAGCCGCTAACGGTTCAGGCGGAAATTGACGCCGTCCGGGCGTCCCGGCAAATTGAGCCGCGCATGCGCGCGCGGCGATTCGGCGATCACCTCGCCGCGCCGCATGACCATGCGCCGCGCCGCCCGCAGCCGGATCGCCTCGACCGGGTCGCCCGCGTCCAGCAATACCAGGTCGGCATGGTTGCCCACCGCGATGCCGTAATGCTCCAGCCCGAGGATGCGTGCCGGCGTCGTCGTCACCGCTTCGTAGCAGGCCCGCATCGCGTCCTGCCCCGTCATCTGCGCTACATGCAGGCCCATGTGCGCGACCTCCAGCATGTCGCCCGAGCCCAGGCTGTACCATGGGTCCATCACGCAATCGTGGCCGAAGGCGACGTCGATGCCGGCCGCCAGCATTTCCGGCACGCGCGTCATGCCGCGCCGCTTCGGATAGCTGTCGTGGCGCCCCTGCAAGGTGATGTTGATCAGCGGATTGGCGATGGCCGCGACGCCGCCCTCGCGGATCAGCGGCAACAGTTTGCTGACGTAATAATTGTCCATCGAATGCATCGACGTCAGATGCGAGCCGGTCACCCGGCCGTGCAGGCCGAGCCGGTTGCTTTCATAGGCTAGCGTTTCGATGTGGCGCGAATGCGGATCGTCCGATTCGTCGCAGTGCATATCGACGCGCAAGCCTTTGTCGGCGGCGAATTCGCACAGAATGCGCACCGATTCGGCGCCGTCGGCCATGGTGCGCTCGAAGTGCGGAATGCCGCCGACGACGTCGACACCCATGGCGATGGCGCGCTTGAGATTGCCCAGCGCGGTCGGACTGCGCAGCACCCCGTCCTGCGGAAACGCCACCAGCTGCAAGTCCAGGTACGGCGCCACCAGCCGCTTGACCTCCAGCAACGCCTCGACCGCCAGCAGGCGGTCGTCGCACACATCGACGTGCGAGCGGATGGCCAGCAACCCGCGCGCCACGGCCCAGTCGCAATACTGCAACGCGCGCTCGATCAACGCCTGCTGCGTCAGGTCCGGCTTCAACTCGCCCCATAGCGCTATGCCCTCGAGCAAGGTGCCGGAGGCGTTGACGCGCGGCAGGCCGTAGCTGAGCGTGGCGTCCATGTGGAAATGCGCATCGACGAAAGGCGCGCTGACCAGGTCGCCGCTGGCGTCGATCTCGCGCGCGGCCGTTACGGGCAGCGCCGGGCCGAGGGCGGCGATGCGCCCGTGTTCGATGGCGATATCGACACGTTGGCGGCCGTCGGCCAGATTGGCATTGCGGATGACTACATCCATGTGGACGCTCCCGGCATTGATTTTCAGTAAGCCGATTGTAGTCACTTTCCCGCAAAACCACCACTTATTGCGCCGCAGCAATCAAGGCCGTTCGCGAACACATTTTGCGCTGGATCAAACTTCGGCGAAATAGTGTCTAGCCCGCATTTTTCCTAACAGCATTCTTTCTTAAATGGTACAAAAAATAACTTTCCAAGTCTGATGTTCGTCGCTAGAATGTTCTTATATTGCATCGCAACAGACGTTACATCTCGTCCAGGAGAAACCATGTCCTCGCTTACCGAACAGTTTTCCGCCGTCACGAAATCGCAATTGGAAGCACAGTTTAAGTTTTTCAACACCTTTGCCAGCACGGCCGTCGACAGCGCCGAAAAAGTTTTGGCGCTGAACATCAACGCCACCAAGGCCTCGGTCGAAAAATCGTCGGCCGCCGCCAGGAAGCTGCTGGAAGCCAAGGATCCCAAGGAGCTGTTCAGCCTGAACGCGGCGCAGCCGTCCAGCTTTGACAATCTGCTGGCCTACGGCCGTCAATTAGTCAACATCGCCACCGCCGCCCAGACCGAGCTGCTGCAAAGCGCGCAAAGCGGCATCCTGCAGGCGCAGGAGCTGGCCAAGGCGTCGCCGCTGGCCCCGCTGTCGGTGCCGACCAAGCCGGCTGCGGCAGCAGCCGTTGCCACCCCTGCACCCGTCGCCAAGCCCGCACCGCTGGCCTCGATCGCTCCGGTCGGCGAGGCGCCTGCCGCTGCAGCCACCCCCGCTCCGGCCGCCAAAGCCAGCGAACCGGCCGCGCCGCCGCAAACCCTGGCCGCCGCCGTATCGGCTGCCGTCGCCACGCCAGACAACGCACCGGTGATCGCGGAGGCATCGACCGCCTCGGCCAACGAACCGCTGGCAGCGCCCGCGCAGAAAGCGGCCAAGGTGCCGGCCAAACCGAAGCCGGCCGCCGCGCCGATCGAACCGCCAGCGCCGGTCGAGGTGAAGGCCGATGTCAAAGCCGAATTGAAGCCTTCCTCGGTCAAATCGTCGTTCCCGGTGCCGTCGCAAAAGCCGATCGCGCTGGCGCCGGAGAGCAAGCCGTCCAAGTTGAAGGAAGTGGCGCCGAAAGGCAAACCAGCGCCTGCCAAGCAATTGGACATGATCAGCGGCGGCAAAGGCAAGAAGTAAGTTCGCATTGAGCAAAAGCACTATGCGTGCGCGCATCGCGTACACGCTTCACACCAGCGGGCCCCGGCCCGCTTTTCTTTGCCTTGCTGTATCCTAGCGGACTACGCGCCGGCAATGTTCCGCCGGCCTCACGCTATTCCGAGGCAACATGTCTACACTTTCAGCGCTGATTGGCGGCTTTGTCCGCCAGCACAGCCGCGCCTATGCCGTCTCCGGCCTGATGCTGGCCGGCGTGGCGACGCTCACCGTCTGGGTGCCGCGCAAGGTCGGCTCCATGATCGACGGCCTGGCCACCCATACCTTGTCCGGCAACGCCCTGCTGATGGAAATCGGCGGCCTGCTGCTGATCGGCCTGGCCATCTATTTCCTGCGCGTGGCCTGGCGCCAGATCCTGTACGGCGCCGCCTACAAGCTGGGCGTATCGCTGCGCACCCGGCTGTACGCGCGCATGTCGCTGCAGGGCGCCGGCTTCTACCAGCGCCAGCGCACCGGCGACCTGATGGCGCTGGCCACCAACGATATCGACGCCATCGAGATGGCGGCCGGCGAGGCCATGCTGGCCGGTTTCGACGGCGCGCTGACCCTGGTGCTGGTGCTGGGCGTGATGCTGCTCGGCGTCGACTGGCGCCTGGCCTGCGTCGCCCTGCTGCCGTTTCCGTTAATGGGCTGGGCGTTCTGGTACATCTCCGGCCACATCCATACCGCCTCGACCGATTCGCTCAAGCGCTTCAGCGACCTGAACGACCACGTGCAGGAAACCCTGTCCGGCGTGCGCACCTTGCGCGCGCTCGGCCTGGAACAGCGCAGCGCCCAACAGTTTGGCGAACTGGCGCGGCATGCGTCCGACGCCAGCCTGCGCGCACAGGTGTGGGAAGCGGCGTACGAACCGGCCGTCGGCCTGACCCTGACGGCCGCCAGCGCGCTGACCATCGGCGTCGGCGGCTATCTGGTGTGGCAAAACCAGCTGACCATCGGCTCGCTGACCGCCTTCACCATGTACCTGGGCCAGTTGATCTGGCCGATGTTCGCGGCCGGCTGGGTGCTGTCGCTGATCGAACGCGGACGGGCCGCCTGGGCGCGCCTGCAACCGATGCTCGACGCGCCGCTGGCCATCGACGACCGCGGCAGCCTGACCAAGGTCGAACCCGGCCCGCTAGCGCTGAGCGGCGTCGGCTACGCCTACCCGGAGCAATCGACACCGGCCCTCGGCGGCATCACGCTCGAACTCAAGCCCGGCCAGACCCTGGGCTTGGTCGGTCCCACCGGCAGCGGCAAATCGACCTTGCTGCGCGTATTGATGCGCCAGCTCACGCCGCAATCGGGCAGCGTGCGCTGGAGCGGCCAGCCGCTCGACCAGTACCGGCTGCACGCGCTGCGCGCGGCCATCAGCTGGGTGCCGCAGGAGTCGTTCCTGTTCTCGTCGTCGATCGCCGACAACATCGCGCTGGCCCGGCCCGACGCCACCCGCGCGCAGGTCGAACACGCCGCCAACCTGGCCGCCATCCACGACGACATCCTCAAGTTCCCCAACGGCTACGAAACCGAGGTCGGTGAAAAAGGCATTACCTTGTCCGGCGGCCAGCGCCAGCGCGTGGCCATCGCCCGCGCGCTGCTGGCCGACAACGACCTGCTGCTGCTCGACGACGCGCTGTCGGCGGTCGACACCGGCACCGAAACGCGCATCCTCGAACACCTCGAGGAACTACGCCGGGCGCGCCCGGGACGCAGCGCCGTCATCGCCAGCCACCGCCTGAGCGCGGTCGTCAACGCCGACCTGATCGTCGTGCTGCGCGACGGCCGCATCAGCGAAACCGGCAGCCACGAACAACTGCTGGCGCAGGATGGCTGGTATGCCAGCCAGTGGCGCTATCAACAATTGGAAGCCAGTCTCGATGCCCTCTAATACCGAAGAAAAAACCGGCGGCCAGATGCGCCAGGCGTTCGCGCTGCTGCACCGCGCCGCGCGCCCCGACCAGCACCACCTGGGCTGGGCCGTCATGTGGCTGATGCTGGCCGCGCTGCTGGAGGTGCTCGGCCCCATCATGGGCAAGGCGCTGATCGACGAACATTTGCTGCCGCGCCACCTGGACTGGCCGCGCATGGCCGCGCTGCTGGCCGGACTGCTGCTGACCGGCTGGATCGCCAGCGGCCTGCGCTACCTGCAGCTGGTTCGCCTGTCCGGCCTGGCGATGCGTTCGGTGATGCGGCTGCGGCAAATGGTCTACAGCCACGTGCTGCTGCTGCCGATGTCGTTCTTCGACCGCGCCATCACCGGCCAGCTGGTCTCGCGCGTGACCAACGACACCGAGGCCGTCAAGAACCTGTACATCCAGGTGTTGTTCGTCATGCTCGACAGCACCATCGTCCTGCTCGGCACCATCGCCGCGATGGCCTGGCTGGACTGGCGGTTGATGTCGATGGTGCTGGCGCTGCTGCCGGCGGTGCTGGTGATCGTCTGGCTATACCAGCGCTGGAGCGCGCCGGCCGTCACCCGCGCCCGCGCGCTGCGCAGCGACATCAACGGCCAGATGGCCGAGTCGATCGGCGGCATGAGCGTGCTGCAGGCGAACAACGCCGAGGCCCGCTTTGGCGCCCGCTTCGCCGCCACCAACCACGACCACTACACGGCGCGACTGGCCGAACTGCGCGCCAACGCCTGGCTGCTGCGTCCCGCGCTGGACCTGTTCAACATCATCCTGCTGGCGGCGGTGATTTTCATGTTCGGCAACCGCGAGATGACGGCCACCGAAGTGGGCGTGCTGTACGCCTTCATCAGCTACCTGGCGCGCGTGATCGAGCCGCTGATCCAGATCACCATGCAGTTCAGCCAACTGCAGCAGGCGGTGGTGGCCAGCGCCCGCGTGGCGACCTTGCTGGACGAGCCGACCGCCAACGAGCATTCGGCCGCATCGCTCAGCAACGCAGGCAACGCCGCCGCCGACAGCCGCGACGACGGCACCACGCCGGCGGTGGCGATCAGCCACCTGAATTTCGCCTACAACGAAGGCCAGACGGTGCTGCACGACCTGTCGCTGGAGATCCCGCAAGGGTCGTTCTTCGGCATCGTCGGCCACACCGGCAGCGGCAAATCGACCTTGCTGTCGCTGCTGCTGCGCTTTTACCCGGCGCGCCACGGCAGCATCGCCATCCACGGCGTGCCGCTCGACGAGATCGACAACGAACGCTTCCGCGCCGAGGTCGGGCTGGTGCCGCAGGACCCGTTCCTGCTGGCCGCCTCGGCCCGCGAGAACATCGACATGGGACGCGGCCTGACCCAGGCGCAGATCGAAACGGCTGCGCGCGCGGCGCACGCGCACGACTTCATCGCGGCGCTCGACCGGGGCTACGACACGCCGCTGGGCGAAGGCGGCTCGCGCCTGTCGGTGGGCCAGAAGCAGCTGATCGCGATTGCCCGCGCGCTGGCCGGACAGCCGCGCATCCTGCTGCTGGACGAGGCGACCTCGCACATCGACTCGCAAACCGAGCAGATCGTGCAGGTGGCGATGGATGAGTTGCGCGGCAAGGTGACGGTGATCGCTATCGCCCACCGGCTGTCGACGATCCGCGACGCCGACCGCATCATCGTGCTCAATCACGGCCGCATCACCGAGACCGGGCCGCACGAGCAGCTGATGCAGATCGACGGCGGCCTGTATCAGCGGCTGTATTTATTGCAGCAGTTGGCCGCTTAAATTCCCATTCTTGCGGATTTCTCAACAGCGCAACACCCTTTAGCACGGGTGTGCGCTTTCGAGGAAAAATACGCGCGCCACGGACTTTCGTAGTTGCAACAAGAATATAATTACCCCCAACTACTCCGCAGTGGCGGAGAGCTTTCAGGGGGCGTGGCGTTGGCGGTGAAGAGAAACAGCAGGCAGTGGACCCATGCGTTGATGCGGCTACGTGCTGGCGCCCTGACGGCGGCTGTTTTGCTATGCCCTTCGGCAGCTCTTGCACAGATGGACGAGGCCACCCTCAACAGCCGACTGTTCGACATCCGCGAGCAAAGCCGCTTCGTCCCCGACAAGGCGCTGGCCGAACTGCTGGTCCTGCAGCCCGAGGTCGCCGACAAATCGCCCTACGCGCGCGCCGAACTGCTGGCCCAGATGAGCGCCTCGCGCATGCGCATGGGCGACAACGCCGCGGCAATGGCCAACGCCGATCAGGTCATCGCCTACGGCAAAAGCCTGAAGGACAACGTGATCATCGCCAAGGGCATGCTCAGCAAAACCTACGTGCTGTCCGCCAACGCCGACATCGAAGCTGCGCACGCGCTCGCGTTCGAGGCCGAAAAACTGGCCATGAGCACCGACAACGCCGCGCTGCGCACGCAAGCCACCATCACCGCCGGCCAGAGCTACGCCGAGCAGGGCAATTTCCCGCCGGCGCTGGTCAAGCTGCAGCAGGCGCTGGACCTGTCGCGCACCGTCAAGGACGATCCGGCGATGCCGGCCGCCGCGCTCAACGCGCTGACCACGCTCTACACCCAGATGAAGGAGTTCGACAAAGCCTCCGCCAGCCTGGTGGATCTGCTGGCCGAAACCGAAAAACTCAATTCGCCGGGCCGCATGGCGATGGCCAAGACCACCGAATATGGGCTGGCGATCGACTCCGGACAACCGAAGCGCGCGCTGGCGGCGCTGTTGCGCACGCTGGAGCTGGTGCGCAAGCTGGGCGCCGAACGGATGGTCGGCTCGACCCTGGTCAACCTGTCCGACAGCTATCTGAAGGAACGCGACTACCCGCGCGCCGCGCAATACGCGCTGGAAGCGTTGCGCGTGACGCAGCGCAGCAACGACGAATCGTCGACCGCCGTGGCGCGCATCAATCTGGCCCAGGCCTACCTGGCGATGGGCCGCATCACCGAAGGCAAGGCGCAGTACGAGGCCGGCATGGCCCGCTATGCGCGCGAAAACAACAAGCCCTACCTGCAGCAGGTGCTGCGCGAATACGGTGAAGTGCTGGAACGTTCGGGCGACCTGCCCGGCGCGTTGTCGGCCTATCATCGCGAGCGCGAGCTGTCGAACGAATTGTTTGAAAAGCAGCGCCAGAAAGCCGTGCTGGAGTTGCAGGAAAAATACGAGACCGAGAAGAAGCAGCGCCAGATCGAACTGCTCAGCCGGGACAACCAGCTCAAGAGCGTAGAGATCGACAACCGCCGCCTGCAGCAGCGCATCTGGTGGCTGCTGGCGCTGGTGTTCGGGCTGGCCTCGGTGATGATCGGCATGCTGTACCGTAAGGTGCGCAACGCCAACGCGCAGCTGGAGGAGAAAAACCTCGAACTGAAGGCGCAATCGACGCTCGATCCGTTGACGTCGCTGTACAACCGGCGCCACTTCCAGGAGTATATGCGCGGGCTCAAACCGCACGAGAAGCTGCCGCCGGAACTGGAAAAGCGCGCCGAGCACCGCAACGACATCGTCGGCGCGCTGTTCCTGCTCGACGTCGACCACTTCAAGAACATCAACGACACCTACGGCCACGCGGCCGGCGACGCGGTGCTCAAGATGATCGCCGAGAACCTGCGCATCGCCTTGCGCGAGACCGATATGATCGTGCGCTGGGGCGGCGAAGAATTCCTGGCCTTCCTGCCGGCCAGTCCGCGCCACGGCCTGGACGACATCGCGCATCGGATACTCACGGGTATCTCGTCGCAGACGATCCGCTACCAGGGACATGAGATTTCAGTGAAGGTGTCGGTGGGGTTCTCACCGTTCCCGCTGACTGCGGGCGACACGCCGCTGCCGTGGGAGCGTGCGGTCAACCTGGTGGACATGGCGCTGTACATGGCCAAATCGCACGGCCGCAACCGCGCCTATGGGGTGCGCGGCTTCGCCAACTTCGAGCGCACGTCGATGGAGGCCATCGAACAGGATCTGGAACGTGCCTGGCGCGACGGTTTCGTCGACCTGAGCGTGGTCTCGGGGGACGCGGCGGTGCCGGCGCTGGCGCCCGCCGACGCCTGACTCGTTACTGCTGGCCGGCCGCTTACTTCGGCGGCGTACCGGCTGCTTCGCGTTCCTTGGCCTTTTCCTGCATTTTCTCGCCGGCCTGCTCCAGCTTGCGGCCGGCCGCATCGGTGGCCTGGTTGAACTTTTGCCCGGCCGTGGTGGCCGCGCTGTCGATCTTCTGCCCGGCGGTATTGCCGGCCCGGTCCAGCTTTTCCCCGGCCGTCTCGGCGGCGCGGTCGATTTTTTGACCGGTGTCTTTGGCCGCTTCGCTCATTTGCTGACCGGCGTTGTCGCGCACCTGGCTCAGTTCACTGCCGGCCTTGGCCGCGACTTCGTCGACCTTGCGGCCCGCGCGCTCGGCCGGACCGGCCTCGCTCGGATCGTTCTTCTGGCAACCGCCCAGCAGTGCGGCCGTTGCCAGCAACAAGGCGCCGGCGCCGCGAATGGTCGTGCTTGCATTAATAGCCATCATCATCTCCCTCGAGAATTACATATTGTCATTAACATACAGCAGACGGCGACGATGCAGCGCACGGCACATCATGTCAGGGAGACAAGCAGGTCAGTCGATTTTCTTGGGCGGCGGCGGCGGGGTGAAAACGATGTTTTCCGACGCCGGGCCGGTATCGCCGGCGTCGGACGTCTCCAGCCAGGTCAACAATTTTTCCATGCGCCGGATCAGGATGCCCTTGCTGCTGATGTAGCCGACCTGCTCGAAGTTTTCCGGCTTGCTGACCATCTTGGACACGGTCGGCAGGTTGTCGGCCAGGCGTTCGAAGGCCTTGCGCGCCTTCTGCTCCCACTTGACCAGATTCGGCTCGTTGAAGCGATTGCTCTCGTAATAGATGGTTAACGTCCGGTCATGGTTGCCGAAACCGACAATGGCCGAACCCTTGCGCACCGTCTCCAGCACGTCTTCCTTGATGCTGGCCGTCGGCACGAACAACGCGGCGCGTCCGTTCGTATCCGGGCGCTCCAGCGGCAAATCCTGTCCCATTATTACCGTCATCATGCGTCCTGTTGTTATGCCAAGGAGTTGCTGCTAGGCTATATTCTGATTCTATATCGCTCCCCGGGTCATTACAAGAAGAATGCGCTGCGGCGTGGCGGCAGCGCGAATGGCCATATGAATGCACTTATAATGCTGCATTCCCCCACGGCAGACCATGTTTCCTTAATGACTACTTCCCGCTTCGGCGCCATTCCCGAGCACGCGGTCGACACCGCCCAGCGCAACGTGCGCGACACGCTGGCGCTGGCCATCGAACACGCGCCCGGGCGCGGCGCGCTGATCGTCTACGACACCCGCACCGACCTCAATCGGGCGCTGACCGAAGCCTACCGGCGCGTGGTGCCGGACGCGCGCTTCGTCGACTTCGACACCGTCTCGCCGGAGGACGTGCTGGCGGCTTTCGCCGGCATGGCGGCGGGCGACCTGGTGGTGCTGATCCAGTCGACCAGTTTCCGGCTCGAGGCCTTCCGTATCCGTATCGAGTTGTTCAAGCGCGGGTTGAAGGTGATCGAACACGTGCACCTGTCGCGTATGCCGGGTGAGCAGGGACTGCACTACATCGCTTCGCTGGCCTACGACCCGGCCTATTATCGCGGCGTCGGCCACGCGCTCAAGGCCCGCATCGACCGCGCGCAATCCGGCGTGGTCGACAGCGGCGACGGCGCGCGGCTGGTATTCGGCTCGCCGTTCGAATCGGCCAAGCTCAATATCGGCGACTACAGCGAAATGACCAACGTCGGCGGCCAATTCCCGCTGGGCGAGGTGTTCACCGAGGCGCGCGACCTGGAGGCGGTCAACGGGCGGGTACGCATCTTCGTCTTTGGCGACACCGCCTTCCTGGTCAACAAGCCGGTAACGCCGGTGACCCTGATCGTTGAAAAAGGCCGCGTGGTGGGGGCCGAAAACGCCACGCCGGAATTCGACAACATGCTCGCCATCATTCGCGCGCACGAGGGCGAAGTGTGGTTGCGCGAGCTCGGTTTCGGCATGAACCGGGCGTTTTCGCGCGATTGCATGGTGGACGACATCGGCACCTTCGAGCGCATGTGCGGCATCCACCTGTCGCTGGGCGCCAAGCACGGCGTGTACGCCAAGCCGCAGTTCAAGCGCAAGGAGGCGCGCTATCACGTCGATGTGTTCGCGGTGACCGAGGCGGTGTATCTGGACGATGAACAGGTGTACCGCGATGGCGCGTGGCACGTGCAGTGAAGTTATAACCGCGGCGCGGCATCACGGTCCCACGGCGGCACCGGCCGGCCATCCGGCTGATACTCCGCCACCAGATAGTCGATCAACGCCCGCACCTTGGGCGACGGCTGGCGGCTGGCCGGATACAGCGCGCTCAGATAATTGAGCGGCAGCTCCCAGTCGGCCAGCACCGGCACCAGGGTGCCCTCGCGCAGCGCGCGCCAGGCCAGGAAGGTGGTGTTGTAGACGATGCCCAGCCCCTGCTGCGCGGCCTGCTGCAGCACCAATCCATTATTCGCCGTGAACGCGGCCTGCACCCGCACCGTGCGCCGCTCCTCCCCTTTGCTGAAGTGCCACGCCGTGCCGTCGGTCAGGTGGCTGAAGTGCAGGCAGCGGTGGTCATGCAAATCCTCGGGCATTTGCGGCACGCCATGCCGCGCCAGATAAGCCGGCGAGGCGCACAGCACGCCCCGGCAAGGCGCCAGCGACCGCATGGCCAGCGCGTGCACGTCGGGGATGCCGCCCACCCGTATCGTCAGGTCGAAGCCATGCTCGATCGGATCGAGCAGCGCGTCGTCCAAGTACAACATCGGCGACAGCTGCGGATGCAGCAGATTGAAACGGGCCACCGCCCCGGCCAGCCATTCGCTGCCAAAGCTGGACGGCGCCTGTATCCGCAGCGGCCCGGCCAGCTCGGCGCCGCTGTGCGCGACCACGCGCGCCGCTTCCCTCGCCTGCTCCACCGTCGCCGTGCACGGCGCCAGATAGGCCTGGCCGGCGTCGGTCAGGCTCACCTCGCGCGTCGAACGGTGCAGCAGGCGCGCTTGCAGCCGGTCCTCCAGCTGCAGGATATGCTTGCTGACCATCGCCCGCGTCAACCCCAGGCGCCGGCCCGCCTCGCTGAAGCTGCGCAGCCGTGCCACCTCGACGAATATCTCCATTGCCCGTAACTGATCCATGCGTGATTGTCTCCATTTTCACGACAATGTGTCAACCTTTTGCGCATTGTTCGGCTATCTGTGTCGCCTTACAATGACTGATCGTTATGATCCTTTCGGAGCCGCACATGCTGACAGACGCACAAAAAGAACAATATCAACGCGATGGCTACATCGTGCTGCCGAATTTCAAAAGCGCCGCCGAGATCGCCGCGCTGCGCGCCCGCGCCGCGCAGATTGTCAACGAATTCGACCCGAAAGGCGCCGGCATCTTCAGCACCGTCGAGCAGGAAAAAACCACCGACGACTACTTCCTGCGCTCCGATAACACGATACGCTGCTTTTTCGAAGAGGAAGCGTTCGGCCCGGACGGCCAGCTGAAACAGGACAAGTCGCTGTCGATCAACAAGATCGGCCACGCGATGCACGATCTCGATCCGGTGTTCCGCACCTTCTCGGCCGACGCCCGCCTGGTCGCCGTCGCCCGCGACCTGGGCCTGAACGACGCCCAGGTGTGGCAATCGATGTACATCTTCAAGCAGCCCGGCATCGGCGGCGAGGTGCGCTGGCACCAGGACGCCACCTACTTCGACACCGACCCGGTGAGCGTGACCACGTTCTGGTTCGCGCTGGAAGACGCGACGCTGGAAAACGGCTGCATGTGGGCCGAACCGGGCGGCCATCGCGGCCCGATGCGCGAACGCTTCCTGCGCACCGGCGACGACGTGCGCATGGAAAAACTGAGCGACATGCCGTGGCCGGACGACAGCACCGCCGTGCCGCTCGAATGCAAGGCCGGCAGCCTGGTATGCTTCCACGGCCTGCTGCCGCACTACAGCGCGCCGAACCGCTCGGCGTTTTCGCGCCACGCCTACACGCTGCACGTCACCGACGCCGCCACCGAGTACTCGCCGCTGAACTGGATCCAGCGCGACGCCAGCTTCCCGGTGCGGGGTTTCCTTTGATCGTACAAATCTTCGCCGCCCACTGGGGCAACAACGCACTGGAACCGCAGGTGTTTATCGACCGCGTCAAGGCGGCCGGCTTCGACGGCATCGAAATGTCGCTGCCGCTGGACGACGCCGCGCGCGGCGACTGGACCGGCCGCATCGCCGCCGCCGGGTTGGGATTGATCGCGTCGCAATGGGAGACCGCGCTGGCGCCGGCTTTCGACGCGCACCGCGCGGCGCTGGAGACCTTGCTGAACAACGCCTGCGCCGCCAGGCCGCTGCATGTGAACTCACAGACAGGGAAAGACTACTTCACGGCGGAGCAAAACGGCGAGCTGCTGGAGCTGGCGGACGGCATCTCGCGCCGCCACGGCGTGCCGATTTATCATGAGATCCACCGCAGCCGTTTCAGCGCGCATCCGATGCTGTTGCTGCCGTATCTGGAGCGGATGCCGGAGCTGCGCTTGACGGCCGATCTGTCGCACTGGTGCTGCGCCTGCGAATCGCTGCTGGACGACCAGCCGCAAACGCTGGCGGCGACGTTGCCGCACGTGCGTCATATCCACGCGCGCGTCGGCCATCCGCAAGGGCCGCAGGTGGCGGACTTCCGCGCGCCGGAATCGCGGGCGGCGCTGGAGGCGCATCTGTCGTGGTGGGACGAGGTGGTGCGCCTTCGGCGCGCGGCCGGCGCCGAACGCGTAACCATGACGCCGGAATTCGGACCGGTGCCGTACACGCAAACGCTGCCCTACACGCAGCAGGAAGTATCGAACGCGTGGGAGCTGAACGTGGCGATGCTGGCGCTGCTGCGCGAGCGGTATTAGCGATCGCGGAAATACCCGAATGTCATTGTGGCGGATCGACCGGCAAGTCCAATGTCACGCACGTGCCTTTTCCAGCCTCGGCGTCGACCCGTATCGCCCCCCGCAACACGCCGGTCACGATGTTATAGACGATATTCATCCCCAGCCCCGAGCCACCCTGTCCCAGCTTGGTGGTGAAGAACGGATCGAAGATCTTGTGCAGCGTGCCGGACGTCATGCCGACGCCATCGTCACGGAATTCCAGCGTCACCGAACCTTCCGCGCTGCGCCGCGCCCGGATCGTGATGGTGCCGCACTCCCTGCCGTCGAAACCGTGCAATAGCGCGTTGCCGATCAAATTGCTCAGTATCTGGCTCAAACTGCCGGGATACGAATCGAACTCCAGATCCTGCGGCACATCGACGCTGACTTCGCACACGCGCCGCCGCAGCTGCGTCGCGTACGTCGCCAGCGTGTCGCGCACCACGTCGTCCAGGCGGAACTTGCGGCGCTGGCCGCTGGCCTGGTCCACCGCCACCTGCTTGAACGACGTAATCAAGTCGGCGGCGCGCGTGAGCGAGGTGTTCATGATGTCGCAAGCCTTGCGCGCCTCCGCCAGATGCGCCTCCAGCGCCGAGCGTTTCAGGCCGCCGTCGGACGCCAGGCGCCGCTCGAATTCGCGCACCATGTCGCTCAGCGCACTGGCCGTCAACAGGCTGTTGCCGATCGGCGTATTCAGTTCGTGGGCGACGCCGGCCACCAGCGCGCCCAGCGCCGCCATTTTTTCCGACGTCACCAGATTGGTCTGCGCCTGCTTGAGCGTCTGCACCACCGACGCCAGGTCGCTACGCGCCTGTTCGACGTTGCTCTTTTGCCGCTCCAGCTCCGCCAGGCTGTGTTCCAGCCCGTGCTTGGTGTCCGTCAGCCGCCGCGCGGACACCAGCAACGCCGCGATCAAGGCGCTGATGATCAAGCCCGCCACGCCGATCAGCAGCACCGGCATCGACGAACTGCCGTAGCGCGAGCCGTCGTGGCCGTGGAAGCGCAGCAGCCAGCGACGATGGCCGACCGGCAGCACCTTGAGCGACATCAGATCCAGCGGCAGCAATCTGGCCGGCTCGATGGCGTCGACCTTGCCGTGGCTGTCGTACAGCAGCCTGTCGGCGGCGGCCGGCGGCGCGGCGCCGCCGCCGTAGCCGCTGTCCTCGATGCGCACATGCAGGTGCTCGAGCAAGGGGGCGTCGATCACTTCGCGCATCAAGGTGTTGACGCGGAAGACGATGGCGACGAATCCCACCAGCGCCTGGTCACGCTGCTCGGCCGTTGCGGTCGGCATGCCGTTGCGGAAGACCGGCGCGCGCGCCACGAAACCCGGTTCGCCGCTGGCGTCCTGCACCAGCGTGATACGCTCGGTGGCGACGATGTCGCCGCTGTCGCGCGCCATCTCCAGCGACTTCACATGCGGCGGCAGCGCCGCCAGATCGAGGCCGAAGGCGTTCTCGTTGCCCTTCAGCGGTTCGGTGTATTCGACGATGTAGTGGACCGGACGGCGGCTGGCGGGATGGATGCGGAACTCCGGATAGCCGCCGCGATCGACGCTGGTGTCGCGCCGCACCGCCTCGGTGAACGCGGCCAGCCGCTCCTCCGGCACCACCCGCACGAACTGGATCGCCTGGAAGCCGGGATAGCGCCGGTCCAGCTTGAGCTCCCGGATGAAACGGTTGAAACTGGCGCGGTCGACGCGGTCGTCCAGCGCATACATGCCCTTGATACTGAGCAGCATGTCGAAGTAGGTCTGCAGCCGCACCTCGGTGTCGCGCGTGACCTTGTCGGCGTCGCGCTGGAAGTTCGCGCGCACCTGCTCGCGCTGCTCGGTGGCCACCACAAAGCAAATGCCGATCGTCACGCAGATGCCGAGTGCGAAAGCCGGTAAGCCGCGCGAGCGCATCTCGAGCCTTTGTCAGGTGGCGAACAACGGCAGCAAGTCGGCGCCATCGTCGTCCTGGCTGTCGCTATAGCGCTGGGCGATGGCCATGAATTCCTCCTCGGCCGTGAGCATCGCGTCCACCACGTCGGGATCGAAATGCTCGCCGCTGGCCTGGCGTATCATTTCCATCGCCGTTTCGTGGGTAAAGGCGGGCTTGTAGACCCGCTTGGAAATGAGCGCGTCGTAGACGTCGGCCACCGCCATCAGCCGCGCCGACATCGGGATCGCCTCGCCGGCCAGGCCTTCCGGATAGCCGGAGCCGTCGTATTTCTCCTGGTGCGAATAGGTGATCTCGCGCGCGTAGCGCAGGAAGGTGTTGGTGTAGCCAAGATGGTTTTCGACGTTGGCGATGGCGTCGCGCCCGTACACCGTGTGCATTTTCATGACGGCGAATTCGGCCTCGGTCAGGCGGTCCGGCTTGAGCAGGATGGCGTCCGGGATCGACACCTTGCCGATGTCGTGCAGCGGCGCGGCCTTGTACAGCGACTTGATATTGGCGTCGCTGAGCTCTTCGGAAAAGCGCTGGTGCCCCTGCAACTGGCGCGCCAGGGCGACCACGTAGTGCTGCACGCGGCGCAGGTGGTTGGGGGTCTCGTACTCGCGCGTTTCGGCCAATGAGGCCAACGCCCAGATCATCGCGTCGAGCATCTGGCTCAGTTCCAGCGTGACTTCCTCGACCACGTGTTCGAGCAGGTTGCGCTGCTGCTTGAGCAGCTCTTGCGCGTGCCGCAGCCGCAGATGGGTGTCGACCCGCGCGCGCAGCACGTCGCCCACCACCGGCTTGACCACGACGTCGGCGCCGCCTTCCATCAGGGCGCGCTCCTGGTCGTCGTCGGCCGCCGGTTGCAAAAAAATCACCGGGATGTCGGCGGTGTCGGGATTCGACTTGAGCTGCTGGCAAACGGCGTAGCCATCGAGGTCGGGCAGCGCCGTGTCCAGCACAACCAGATCCGGACGCGGCACCTGTTGCATCACCGATAACGCCGCCCGGCCGCTGTTGGCCAGCCGGATTTCGTACTGTTTCTGCAACAGCCGATGCATCTCGATCAGATTGTCCGAAGCCTCGTCAACGATCAATACGATGGCTTTTTTGACATTCATGTGCCGCTACTCCCCCGGATTAGTCCTATACAACCGCTGTCGCCTGCTGGTCCGCGCAGCATCTCGACTCAATCATAACTGAGTGGCGCCGGATCACCAGCCAAATCTTGCCCCAGAATATTTTTACACGTCATCGCTTGCAATTGTATAGCGCACTACCCATAATGGATACATGAACACGAAAAAATCCCCCGACGACACCACGGCAGCCGCCGGACCGCAGCTGGACGGGCAGCTGTGCTTTGCGCTCTATTCGACATCGCTGGCGATGAGTAAAATCTATCGCAAGCTGTTGCGCGGCCTGGGCCTGACCTACTCGCAGTACCTCGTCATGATGGTGCTGTGGGAGAAAAACGAGCTGACCGTCTCGGAAGTGGGCGAACGCCTGTTCCTCGATTCGGCCACCCTGACGCCGCTGCTCAAGCGCATGGAGCAGGCCGAATTGCTGACCCGCACCCGCGCCGCCAGCGACGAGCGCCAGGTCATCATCACGCTCACGCCGCACGGCGACGCGCTGCGCCACGAGGCGGCCAAGCTACCGCCGTCGATCCTGCAGGCGACCAAGTGCACCCTCGACGAGGTGGTGGGCATGAAGCAGCAGCTCGACGCGCTGCGCGCCAGCCTGATGGCCTCGGCCAACTGAGCGCGATGACGACCTCCGCCCCGACGATTTCCGCCCCTGTTTTCACGCCGCCCGGCGACACCGTGGAGGCGCTGCGCGGCGCCGGCTACGCCTTGCTGGCGCCGGACGACGTGGCCGCGCTGGCCGGCGTGCCGCTGGCCGAGCTCAATGCGCTGATTCCCAGCTGGGACACGCTGGAGCTGGACAACTACCTGAAGGACGGCGGGCGCTATCGGCGCCGCCGCCATTCGTGCTTCGTGCAGGACGGCGCGGCGCTGACGCAGACGGCGCACCGCGCCCACTGGCAGCCGCTCGAGTACAACGCCCTGCACGGCGGCATGAACCGCCTGTTCGCGCCGATGCTGCCGGAGACGGTGGCGCAGCCGGCCTGGGAGGCGCTGGTGGGCGCCATCGGGCGCGTATGCGCGGCCGTGCGCGGCGAAGCCCACGCCGGCAAGCCATGGTACGTCGAGGCGCACCAGTTCCGCATCGACACCACCGACGGCATCGGCCGTCCGACGCCCGAGGGCGCACACCGCGACGGCGTCGATTTCGTCGCCGTGATCCTGATCGCGCGCGCCGATATCAAGGGCGGGGAGACTCGCATCTTCGAAGCCGATGGGCCGAACGGCAAGCGCTTCACGATGACCGCGCCGTGGACCATGCTGCTGCTCGACGACGCCACCGTGATCCACGAATCGACGCCGATCCAGCCGCTGTCCGGGCACGGCCACCGCGACACGCTGGTGCTGACCTGGCGCGCCGGTGGCTTCCAGGGACAGGAAAATCCCCTGCTTCAGAGCTAAATCCGATATAGTCACATCAGCTAAATAGAGCAACAGGAGGGCCGTCTGTGGACGCCAGCTACGAGATACATCCCGACGAAATCGAAATTCTGATCGTCGAAGACAGCCCTACCCAGGCCGAAAGACTGCGCCGCCTGATCCAGTCGATGCGCTACAAGGCGCGCGTGGCCGGCAATGGCCGGCTGGCGCTGGAGGCGATCCGCGAACGCAAACCGCACCTGGTGCTGTCCGACATCGTGATGCCGGAAATGGACGGCTACGCGCTGTGCCGCGCCATCAAGACCGATCCGGACCTGCGCGACATCCCGGTGATCCTGGTGACATCGCTGATGGACCCGAAGGACATCATCCGCGGCATCGAGTGCGGCTCGGATAACTTCATCCGCAAACCGTACGCGGAAGACTATCTGCTCAACCGCATCGGCCACATGCTGATGAACCAGAAGCTGCGCAAGAACCAGAACATGGAAGTCGGCATCGCCCTCTACCTGGGCGATCAAAAGCACTTCATCAACGCCGAACGCCAGCAAATCCTCGATCTGCTGATCTCCACCTACGAGCAGGCGGTGCAGGTCAACAGCGAATTGCAGGCCCGCGAACGCCAGGTCATCGAGCTCAATATGCGCCTGGCCCACCACGCCGGCGAGCTGGAAACCATCAACCGCGAGATCGCGCTGAAAAACCTGGAGCTGGCCGAGGCCAGCCGCATGAAGTCGGCCTTCATCGCCAATATGTCGCACGAGCTGCGCACGCCGCTCAACGCGATCATCGGCTTCACCGGCGCGCTGCTGATGAAGCTCCCCGGCCCGCTGACGGCGGAACAGGACAAGCAGCTCAACACCATCCGCACCAGCGCGCGCCATCTGCTCTCGCTGATCAACGACATCCTCGACGTGGCCAAGATCGAAGCCGGCAAGGTGACCCTGGAACTGGAGACCGTGCAGTGCCAGGAGCTGGTCACCGACGTCGTCGACACGCTGCGCCCGCTGGCGGTGCAAAAAGGACTGGCGCTGGAAATCGACCTGGCGCCGGGGGCGGTGGTGCTGGAGACCGACCGCCGCGCGCTGACGCAGATCCTGCTCAACCTTGGCAACAACGCCATCAAGTTCACCGAAACGGGCACCGTCCGCGTGACCCTGGCGCTGCGCCCGGGCGAAGGCCAGAACGTCATCGAATTCTCGGTGGCCGACAGCGGCGCCGGCATCCGCGAGGAAGACCAGAGCAAGTTGTTCCAGGCGTTCTCGCAGCTCGACTCGACCTCGACCCGGCACGCGGAAGGCGCCGGCCTGGGGCTGTACCTGTGTCAGAACCTGGCCAACCTGATCGGCGGCTCGCTGTTCTTCAAGAGCGACTTCGGCCACGGCAGCACTTTTACGCTGGCACTGCCGCGCCGGGCATAGCGCTGTTACGCCTGAGTTGTGTGATGTGGCAACAAAAACACAGTATTTCTACTGTATTGCACCGCAACATAAATCGGGATATATTGGAACTGTCTCCTCCAACCGTTCTCTGAACATTGGAATTCAGCCCGCAACCTCACGGTCGCGGGCTTTTTTTTGCCTATTTTCCGGTGTTTAGCGTCGAACGGGCGATTGTTTAGCTCTGCTGCAGTGCGGTACCCCACCACTAAATTAAACGAACGATTTAGTTATATCATTTGTTTTAATTATGTGATGTAATCCCGCAATGAATGCCAAAGCCACCTCACCCAGCACCCACACCTCCCCCGGCCAGCCAGCGGACGATGTCCGCAAACCACGCTCCGACGGCGAGCAGTCGCGCGAGCGCTTGCTTGTGGCGGCGATGCGCCTGTTCGGTCAACAGGGTTTTTCCAAAACCTCCACGCGCGAAATCGCGCAAGCGGCCGGCACCAACGTCGCCGCCATCAGCTACTACTTCGGCGACAAGGCGGGCCTGTACCAGGCCTGCTTCAGTTTCCTGTGCGCCGAGGCCGGGGGCGCCGTCGCCGCGTTCGACCAGCCGCACTTCACGCTGCGCGAATCGCTGCAGGGCTATTACGGCCAGATGATCGCCCCGCTGCTGCACCAGAGGCAGGAGGCCGATGCGATGCTGCGCCTGTTCTTCCGCGAGATGCTCGAACCCACGGGGTTATGGGCGACCGAAGTGGAAAACAACATCAAGCCCGAACACCTGGCGCTGGTGCGGGTGCTGTGCCGCCACCTGGACCTGGCCGAGGCCACCGACGACGTCCACCGGCTGGCTTATTCAATTCCTTCGCTTTGCATACAATTATTGATCTCCCAAGACGTCATCAATGCAATCACGCCGCATCTGATGTCCACGCCGGAGGCGATATCCGAGTGGGGCGAACGGCTGGTGGACTTCGCGGAAGCGCTGTTCAATGCCGAAAAACTTAAACTCCAAAGGAAAGCATGAAGATTATCGTACGCGCGACGGCGGCATTGGCCGTCGCCACGGCGCTCAGCGCCTGCGCCCTGACGCCGCCGGCGCCGCATGTCGACGCCAGGGCGCCGCAGCAGTGGCAGGCGCCTCTGCCCCCGCAGCTATCGTCGCAGTTGCCGCACAACGGTAACCAGGCCGACCTGGCCGACTGGTGGCGCCACCAGGCCGACGCGCTGCTGGCGCGCCTGATCGAATCGGCGCAGGCGGTCAGCCCGACCGTGGCGTCGGCCGCCTCGCGCATCGCACAGTCGCGCGCCGACCGCGTGGCCGCCGGCGCCGCGCTGGTGCCGACGCTCGACGGCACGGGCAGCATCAGCCGCGCCAACCAGCAATCGACGCTGCCGATGGGGACCACCTCGCAGGCGGCCGTGCAAACGGCGTGGGAGATCGACGTTTTCGGCGCCAACCGCGCCACGCGCGACGCCGCGCAGGCGCGCCTCGACAGCGCGCACGCCGGCTGGCATGACGCCCGCGTCTCGGTCGCCGCCGAAGTCGCCAATCAATATTACGGGCTGCGCGCCTGCGAGCAGTTGTTGGCCGTCGCCAAACAGGATGCCGCGTCGCGCGCCGACACCGCGCGTCTGACGGGGCTGAGCGCGACCGCCGGCTTCGAGTCGCCGGCCAATCTGGCCCTGGCGCGCGCCAGCGCCGCCGAAGGCAACAACCGCTATCTCGCCCAGCGCGCCAGTTGCGACGTCAACGTCAAGGTGCTGGTGGCGCTGACCGCGCTGCCAGAGCCGGAACTGCGCCAGGAGCTGGCAAACGGCGTGGCAAGCGGCGTCGCATCGGCGGACGCGGTGGCGCCGTCCATGGCCATCGCCGCGCTGCCGGCAAACACGCTTAACCAGCGCCCGGACGTGTTCACGGCCGAACGCGAAGTGACCGCCGCCAGCGCGGAAGTGGGCAACGCCCAGGCCCAGCGCTATCCGCGTTTGACCTTGTCCGGTTCGGTCGGCATCGCCAACTTCCGCTCCGGCGGCGAGAACACCAAAACCGACACCTGGACCATCGGCCCGTTGTCGGTGTCGGTGCCGATCTTCGACGCCGGCCGGCGCCGCGCCAACGTCGACGCGGCCGGTGCGCGCTACGACTCCGCCGTCGCCAGCTACCGCTCAACCGTGCGCCAGGCCGTCAGCGAACTGGAACAGGCGCTGGTCAACCTGGACGGCACCGCCGCCCGCGCCACGGACGCCCAGACTGCGCTGGAAGGCTACCGCGTTAATTTCACGGCTGTCGAAGACCGCTACAAGAACGGCATGGCGAGCCTGTTCGAACTGGAGGACGCGCGCCGCACCCGCCTGGCCGCCGAGCAAACCGTCATCAACCTGCAGCGCGAACGCAGCGCCGCCTGGGTATCGCTGTACCGCGCCGCCGGCGGCGGCTGGAGTGCGCCGGCCAACGGCGCCCCCGCCGTCGCGGGCATGGCCTCCAGCGGCACCAACGTCCAATAAAAACAACCTGACCGTCCACTATGAAAACTCTGAAAACCAATCTGCAACCGCTCGCCATCGCCCTGCTGGCAGTCTTTGTCGCCGGCGGCATCGGCATGGCCGTGTACTCGCCGGCCACCCAGGCCGCCGATGAAAAGAAAGCCGGCGCGCCGAAGGCCGCGCTGACCGTCACCACCACCAGGCCGTCGACCGCCAGCCTGCCGATCAAGCTGTCCGCCAACGGCAACGTCGCCGCCTGGCAGGAGGCGAGCGTCAGCAGCGAATCGAACGGTTTGCGCTTGACCGACGTGCGCGTCAACGTCGGCGACGTCGTCAAGGCCGGCGACGTGCTGGCCGTGTTCTCGGCCGAGACCATCAACGCCGACATCGCCCAGTCGAAGGCCGCGCTGCAGGAGGCCGAGGCCAACGCCGCCGACGCCGTGGCCAACGCCGCCCGCGCGCGCACGCTGCAAAACTCCGGCGCGCTGAGCGCGCAGCAAATCAGCCAGTACAACACCACCGAGCAAACCGCCAACGCCCGCATCGCGTCGGCCAAGGCGGCGCTGGCGAACCAGCAGCTGCGCCTGAAGTACACCAAGGTGGTGGCGCCGGACAGCGGCATCATCTCGGCCAGGACCGCCAACGCCACCGTCGGTTCGGTGTCCGCGCCGGGCACGGAGCTGTTCCGCATGATCCGCCAGAGCCGCCTGGAATGGCGCGCCGAGGTGGTGGCCGCCGACCTGCGCAACCTCAAGCCGGGCACCAGCGCCATCGTCAAGGCGGCCAATGGCAGCGAGGTGACGGGCAAGGTGCGCATGATCGCGCCGACCGTCGACCTGCAAACCCGTTCGGCGCTGGTGTATGTCGATCTGCCGCTGAACGCCGGCACCGGCGAGGCGCCGTTCAAGGCCGGCATGTTCGCCAGCGGCCAGTTCGAGCTGGGTAAATCGGACGCGCTGACCGTGCCGCAGCAATCGATCGTGGTGCGCGACGGCTTCAGCTTCGTGTTCCGCCTTAACACCGACAGCAAGGTCAGTCAGGTCAAGGTACAACCGGGCCGCCGCCTGGGCGACCGCATTGAGGTCAAGGGCGGCCTGACCGCCGACGCGCAAGTGGTGCTGCGCGGCGCCGGCTTCCTCAACGACGGCGACCTGGTACACGTGGTGGCCGAGCCGGCGCCCGCGCGCGCCGCCGGCCCGGCCACCGCGCCGACGGCCAAATAAGGACATCCGATGAATTTTTCCTCCTTATCGATCAAGAATCCGATCCCGGCGATCATGCTGTTCGTGCTGCTCAGCCTTGCGGGCCTGATGGCCTACAAGGCCAATCCGGTGCAGGACTTCCCGGACATCGAACTGCCGATCGTCACCGTCACCGCCACCCTCGATGGCAGCGCCCCGGCGCAGCTGGAAACCGAGGTCGCGCGCAAGATCGAGGACGCCGTCGCCACTTTGCAGGGCGTGAAGAACATCCACACCACGGTGCTGGACGGCGTCTCGACCACCACCATCGAGTTCGTGCTGGAAAAGCAGATCTCGGACGCCGTCAACGACGTGCGCGACGCGGTGGCCCGCATCAAGGCCGACATGCCGGCCGAGCTGCGCGACCCGACCGTGACGAAGGCCTCCACCGCCGGCCGCGTGGTGTTGACCTTCACCGCCGCCGCCGCGCAGGTGCCAGGCGAAAAAATGGACCAGCAGGAGTTGAGCTGGTTCGTCGACAACGTTGTCGCCAAGCGCCTGCTGGCGGTGCCCGGCATCGGCTCGGTCAAACGCGTGGGCGGCGTGTACCGCGAGATCCGCGTGGAACTCGACGACGCCCGCATGGCGGCGCTGCGCGTATCGGCCCTGGACGTGTCGCGCCAACTGCGGCTGGTGCAGAAGGAAGCGCCGGGCGGACGCGGTGACGTCAGCGGCGCCGAACAATCGGTGCGCACCATCGGCACCGTCAAGAGCGCGGCCGAACTGGCCGCCATCGACCTGCCTTTGCCGGACGGTCGCCGCGTGCGGCTCGACCAGGTGGCCACCATCACCGACACCGTCTCCGAGCCGCGCGCCATCGCGCTGCAAGACGGCAAACAGGTGATCGGCTTCGAGATCTTCCGCAACAAGGGCGCCAGCGAACTGGCCGTGTCAAGGGGAGCGCGCGAGGCGGTCAAGGAGCTGTCGGCGAACAACCCGAAAGTGGCGCTGCAAGAGGTCATCGACAACGCCCTGCCGGTCGAGGAAAACTTCGACGGCTCGATGGAGCTGCTGTACGAGGGCGCGCTGCTGGCGGTGCTGGTGGTGTGGTGGTTCCTGCGCGACTGGCGCGCCACGCTGGTGGCCGCCGCGGCGCTGCCGCTGTCGGTGCTGCCGGCCTTCCTCGGCATCTATATGTTCGGCTATACGCTCAACACCGTGACGCTGCTGTCGCTGGCGCTGGTGGTCGGCGTGCTGGTCGACGACGCCATCGTCGAAATCGAAAACATCGCGCGCCACCTGCGCATGGGTAAAACCCCGATGGAGGCGGCGATGGAAGCGGCCGACGAAATCGGCATGGCCGTCATCGCCACGACCTTCGCACTGGTGGCGGTGTTCCTGCCGACCGCCTTCATGAGCGGCATCGCCGGCCTGTTCTTCAAGCAGTTCGGCTGGACCTCGGTGATCGCCGTGCTGGCGTCGCTGGTGGTGGCGCGTTTGCTGACGCCGATGATGGCGGCCTACCTCCTCAAGCCGATCGCGCATGCGGAAGAAAAGGACAGCTGGATGATGATCCGCTACCTGCGCGTGATGCGCTGGTGCCTGACGCATCGCGGCATCACGGCGCTGGCCGCCGCCGCGTTCTTTGTCGGCTCGATCTCGCTGGTCGGCATGCTGCCGACCGGCTTCGTGCCGGCCGCCGACCGCGCGCAAACCCAGATCAACCTGGAGCTGCCGCCTGGTTCCACGCTGGCGGAGACGGGCGTCATCGCCGAAAGGGCGCGCCTGGCCGCGATGGAAGTCCCCGGCGTCAAGTCGGTGTTCAGCTCCATCGGCGGCGGCTCCAGCGGCGACGCCTTCGCGCCCGGCGCGGCGGCCGAGGCACGCAGCGCGGTGCTGACCATCACCACCGTGCATCGCACCGACCGCAAGGAATCGATGGCCGATATCGACGATCAGATCCGCGCCCGTCTGGACGCCATTCCGGGCGCCCGCTTCAAGGTCGGCCCGCCGGACAACGGCGTCAAGCTGCAGCTGGTGCTGCGCAGCGACGATCCGGTCGTGCTGCAAGCGACCGCGCAAAAGGTCGAACGCGAAATGCGCACGCTGCAAGGCGTGGGCAATGTGCGCTCGAGCGCCTCGCTGGTGCGTCCGGAGATCATTGTCACGCCGGACTTCGCCAAGGCGGCCGATCTGGGCGTGACCGCCAACGCCATCGGCCAGACGGTGCGCGTCGCCACCGCCGGCGACTACGACACCGACCTGACCAAAATGAATCTGCCAGAGCGCCAGGTGCCGATCCGCGTCAAGCTGCCGGACGCGGTGCGGGCCGACCTCGACGCCATCGGCCGCCTGACGGTGCCGGGCACCAACGGGCCCGTGCTGCTGGCCACTGTCGCCACGATCACGATGGAAAGCGGACCGGCGCAGATCAATCGCCTCAACCGCAGCCGCAACGTCACGTTCGAAGTGGAACTGGGCCGGCGCGCGCTGGGCGAAGTCGATGCGGAAGCGCGCGCGCTGCCGTCGCTGAAAAACCTGCCGCCGTCGGTCAAGATCGCGGAGCTGGGCGACACACAGGAGATGGCCGCGCTGTTCGCCAGCTTCGGCCTGGCGATGCTGATCGGCGTGTTGTGCATCTACTGCGTGCTGGTCCTGCTGTTCAAGGACTTCATGCAGCCGGTGACGATTCTGGCGGCGCTGCCGCTGTCGATCGGCGGCGCCTTCGTGGCGCTGCTGATCACCCGCAGCGCGCTGTCGATGCCGTCGATGATTGGATTGATCATGCTGATGGGGATCGTGACCAAAAACTCAATCTTGTTGGTCGATTATGCTATTCTGGCGCGCCAGGAAGGCATGAACCGGTTCGACGCGTTGGTCGACGCCTGCCACAAGCGGAGCCGCCCGATTTTGATGACCACCATCGCCATGGGCGCCGGCATGATGCCGCTGGCGCTGGGCTGGGGCGCCGATCCGAGCTTCCGCTCACCGATGGCGATCACCGTGATCGGTGGGCTGATCACGTCGACGTTATTGAGCCTGCTGGTGGTGCCGGCGGTGTTCACCTACATCGACGACCTGGAACATCTGCTTGGGCGTCTGGTGCGCAAGCTGCGCCGCCATCCGAAGCCGGTTGACGAGAAAAACCAGCCGCTGCGCAAGGTCGCGGGCGGCCACTGATCAAGGAGACGAAATGGAATACGACATCAAGGAATTGCCGGCGGTCCGCGTCGCTTATCTGCGCTACAAAGGCCCGTTCGGAGCCGGTATCGGCGAGTTCTGGAAGGAGGTCTTCACGCCGTGGCAGAAGGCCTTCGGCTTGCACAATCGCGTGACGTATGGCGTGGCGCA
Organism: Duganella sp. AC917; assembly: GCF_979258245.1. NCBI lineage: Bacteria > Pseudomonadati > Pseudomonadota > Betaproteobacteria > Burkholderiales > Oxalobacteraceae > Duganella > Duganella sp. AC917. The sequence continues at coordinate 6,462,792 of NZ_OZ409848.1, read as the reverse complement.
GGACGACCCGGGCACGACGCCGCCGAACGAATGCCGCTACGACGCCTGCGTCGAAGTGGCGGCGGATTATCCAATCGCCGAACCGGCTCGGGAGGCGACGCTGCCGGCCGGCCGCTACGCGGTGGGCAAATTCAAAGGCACGGCAGACCAGATGCCGGCGGCATGGGGAGAGTTCTTCGGCCAGATCCACGCCGAGGGCATTTTCTCCCCCGGCCTGTGCATGGAGCGCTACCCTGCCGACTATGTGATGGACCCGGAAACGGGCGTGTTCTCCGCTGAATTCTGCATCCCGGTCAAATAGAAGCCACGACGACACACACACCACGGAAAAATGCACACCACGGATCCACGTAGGGCGGATTAGCGAAGCGTAATCCGCCGATGCATGCTCAGTCGGCGGCTCATAGATGGCGGATTACGGCGTTCCGCCTAATTTGCCCTACGTGTCTCCATGGTGTGCATATCTCCGCGTTCATTTGTGCGCGGGACAGCTCATATCCCCTTCCTGGCAATCCTGCAGCGCTTTGATCTCCTTCAACCGGCTCTCGGTCTTCGCGGCCAGACAGCCGCTGCGGACCATTGGGTAAGCGCTGCCGCCTTCCGCGCCCGAGCTCTCGAACGCGCACGACAAGTCCCTGAACTTGACCCACGCAAGCTGCGCCTGCGTCAGCTTCTTCTTTTGCTCCGCGCTCAGACGGGTGCGATACTCGTTATAGGCAAGGTTCAAATTTTTATCGGCCACGGAATACGACTGCCCGGCGCACTGCGTCATTTCGGACTGGGTCGAGGGCGCACTGCAATCAGCCCAAGCGCTCGCGGAAAACATCGCCAATACCAACGCCGGCAAAGCAAACCTTCTTGTTTTCATCTTCATCTCCCTGGAATGATCAACCCGACGTGGCGGGTTGGAACGCGATGACGGCCATGCCTCCTAAGGCAAGCGCAGCTCCTGCCATATCAAAGCGGCTTAGCGCGATGCCATCGACAAATCGAAGCCACAACAACGCCACCGCGATGTACATGCCACCATACGCCGCATAGGTACGGCCTGCGGCGGTCGGATGTAACGTTAGCAGCCACGCGAACAGCGCCAACGCAAACGCCGCCGGCACCAGCAACCACATCGTCCTATCCTGTTTAATGACCAGCCATGGCAAATAGCAGCCGACGATTTCAGCCAGCGCAGTCACTGCGAACAAGCCAGCCAATTTCAAAATGTCCAAACAAGCCCCTCGCAAAGAACTACGGTTGCGCCGCCCAGCCACCGCCCATGGCGCGATACAAATCGACCGACGCCACCAGTATCCGCGTTCTTAACTGCAGACGTCCGACATCGGCGCTATACAAGGTGCGCTGCGCATCCAGCTCCTCCAGATACGAGGCATACCCATTGCGATAGCGATTATGCGCGATGCGCAGCGTCTCGGCCGCCGTGGCGCGGCGCGCGTCGTTCTGGATGGCCTGCTCCTTCAACTGATACAGCGCGCCCAGACTGTTATCGGTTTCGGAAAACGCGTTACGGACGGCGTTCTCGTAAGCGAAGGTGAGCTGGTCGCGCTGCGCCGCCACCGCATCGGTTTGCGCCTGCACGCGGTCGCCGTCGAACAGCGGCGCGGCGATGGTGCCGGTCAGTCGCCACAGCGCCGTCGGCGAATTGAGGAAATCGTGCATTTTCAGGCTTTGTATGCCGCCGACGGCGGTCAGCCTGAACGACGGCAGCAACTGGTCGCGCGTCGCCCGCAGATTGGCGTCGATGGCGACCAGGTTGTATTCCGCCCGCGCGATGTCCGGCCGCCGGCGCAAAAGTTCAGAAGGCAGTCCCTCCGGCACGGGCGGCGGCGCCAGTTCTGCCAGCTCCGCGCCGCGCGGCATCGGTCCCGGATTGCCACCGGTGAGCAGTGCCAGCGCGTTCTCCTGCTCGAAGATCGAGCGCCTCAACTGCGGTACCTGTTCGGCGGTGGTTTGGTACTCGGCCTGCGCCTGCAGCCATTCCAGCCGCGAGCTGTAGCCGACATCGAACTGGCGCTTGGCGAGGTCGCGCGACTCGGCGCGCAGCTTGAGCGTTTGCTCGGTCAGCGCCAGTTGGGCATCGAGCCCGCGCAGGTTCAGATACCCGGTGGCGACGGTGGCGGCGATCGACAAGGCCACGGCGTCGGCGTTGGCTTGCTCCGATTGATAGGTAGCGGTGGCCGCGTCAGTCGCGGCAGCCAAACGGCCCCACACGTCCAGCTCGTAGCTGGCCTGGATCTCCGCCTGATAGACGTTGGTGACATAGGGCTGGCCGTTGGACGCCAGCTGGCGCGTGCGCGTTGGCGCCGTGTCGACGACGATGTTCGGCTTCAGACCCGCCGTCGCCACGCCCACCAGCGCGCGGTACTGCGCCACGCGCGAGCGTGCGATGCGCAAATCGCCATTGTGTTCGAGCGCCCGGACCACCAGCGCGTTCAGAACCGGATCGCCGAAGGCCTGCCACCATTCGCGCTCGACCGGCGCGGCGCTTTGTCCGGGGCCGGGCGGCGTGCGCCAGACGGCAGGCGTCTCCAGGGTCGATGCCGGCGGCGGCCCAACCTTTGCCGCGCAGCCGGCCAGCGCGAGCATGGCCGCCATCGATACGGCCCGCAACGCGCCGCCCGGGCTTTGTGACAGCCGCCGGCACGTCATCGACCGGCTCCGGCGCCTGCGGTGGCGGGTCTGTGATCGGCGTCATTGAGAACGGCGGAGGTGTCGATGCTGGCAATCACCGACATCCCCGGCGCCAGCCGCGCGGCCTTGGCCTGGCCCGGATCGATGCGTATCCGTACCGGTATGCGCTGCGCGATCTTGACGAAATTACCGGTCGCGTTATCGGCCGGCAGCACGCTGAACTCCGAGCCGGTGGCCGGCGATATGCGCTCCACCTGCCCGGTCAGCACGGCGCCGTCAAGCGCATCGACCTTGAAGGTGGCGCTCTGCCCCACCTGCACATTGTTCATCTGCGTTTCCTTGAGATTGGCGATCACCCACAACTGGCGCGGCACCAATCCCATCAGGTTGGCGCCGGTGTTGACGTAGGCGCCCTTGCGCACGGTGACTTGCCCCAGCTGGCCATCCTCGGGGGCGATGATGCGGGTGTTTTCCAGGTCCACGCGGGCCGCCTTCAGCGCCGCCTCCGCGTTGGCCACCGCCGCCTCCAGCGACAGCCTGTTGACGGTCACCGACTGCACCTGCTGCCTGGCGATATCGAGATTGGCGCGTGCTTGCGCCACGGCGGCAGCCGTCTGGGCCTGGGCCGCCTTCGATGCGTCCTGCTCGCGCAACGACAGCGAGCCATCGGCCGCCAGCGCGTTCACGCGGCCCAAATCCGCCTGCGATTTCGCCGCCTGCGCCTGCGCGTTGGCCAGCGTGGCCTGGTTCAGCAACACCCCGGCCGACGCGGTCTTGCGCGCCTGCTCCCAATTGGCCAGCGCCGCCTTCTGCGCCGCCAGCTGCGCCTGCGCCTGTTCATAGCGCTGCTGGTAGATGCGGTCGTCGATCTGCACCAGCAAATCGCCCTGCTTCACGTGCTGGAAGTCCTGCACCTTGACATCGATGACATAACCGGACAACTGCGTGCCGATCAACGTGACCTGACCGCGCACCAGAGCGTTCTCGGTTGAGACGATGGCGCTGCTGAACGGCGGCAAGCGCCACGCGTACAGCACGATCAACACGCCGATCAAAGCGACCAGCGAAAACGCGATGGTGGAAATGATTTGTCCGCGACGGTTGGGCGCGGGTGGGATGGCAGCCGTCGGCAGCGCCGCGGCCGGGGCGGCGGCAGGAGGAGAAGTATCGGAAGTATTGGTAGCCATGTCGTTCAGCGCGATCCAGAATTGTTAAGGGAGACGTTGGCCATGCCGGTCTGCGCGTTTTGCGCTGGACTTGGCTGACACACCACACAGATCGACCAGAGGTAGCGCGCCAGCATCCACGCCAGCGTGAGCACCGCCAGCAGCGTAATGAGCAAAAAGACATCGTTGTAGGCGAGGATGTTGGCCTCGCGCGTGGCGGCGGCGCCGAGCGACGCCACGCCTTGCGCGTTGCGAATCGTGGGATCGGCCAAGGTCGCGCCAAGCGAGGCGCCGCCACTTTGAATCCGCGCCGCCACCTGCGGGTCGAGCAGCGTCAAATGCTCGACCAGGACGCTGGAGTGATACTTCTCGCGCACCACCTGGAATGTACCCACAAGCGCCGAGCCGAGCAAACTACCCAGCGTTTGCGTGATCGAGAACATGACGGAGAAACTGACCAGATTATTCGGCGCCGCGATCACGGCGCCAAAGCCGGATACAAACGTCGGCCCGATAAACAGCGCGCCGCCGAACCCCAGCAGGAACTGGCTGATATACAGGTCGGCCGGGCGGGTCAGATTGGTGGAATCCGAATCCATATACGCGCCGATCGCCATCACCACGAGCGACAGCATCAATTGCGCCGGTATGCGCGCCGGCGTGATGGTCAATGCGCTCACCAGCATGCCGGCCACGCTGCCGATCATCACGATGATCCACAGCGTCCGCATCTGGTCGTTGTTGAGCCCGAGCGCCTGCAAAAATCCCACCGTGCCGCTGGCCTCGGACTGCACGATGCGGATCAGCAGCACCGACAGCGCCAGCCGCGCCATGTTGGCGGTGCTGAGCCAGCGCGTATTGATCAGCGGACGCGCGCGGTTATGCTCGATCAGCAGGGCGCCGGCGATCAGCACAATGGCGCCGGCCAGGCAAAGGCCCAGCCAGCGCGACTCGAACCACCAGACGGTGCGGCCCAGCGCCAGCACCGCCGACAGCAGCGCCACGCCGGGCGCGAACAGCGCGAAGGTGACGAAGTCCATTTTCTCGAAGGCCTTGATGCGGTCCCCGGGCGGCAGCTTGAGGAACAATACCCCGGCCAGCGACACCAGCGCCAGTCCCAGTTCGAAGAAGTACAGGCCGCGCCATTCGCCGAATTCCATCAGGGTGGTGGAGAACAGCCGCGCCATCGGCAGCGCCAGTTGCGCGAAGCCGATACCCAGCACCGCCGCCTTGATGCGGTGCTGGGCGGGGAACGCTTGTAACACATAGTAAAGCCCCAGCGTGGACAGCGCCGCGCCGCTCATGCCGTGGGCCGCGCGCACGGCGATGGCCGAGCCCAGGCCGTGCACGAACAGGTGCGCCACGGTGGCGACCGCGTATAGCACGAGGAATAATTCGGTGAACAATCGCAAGCCGTACTGCTGACGGAATTTGACCAGCAACAGGTTCATCGAGACGTTGGCCATCACGTAGGCGGCGGGCAGCCACTGGATCTCGGCCGAATACACGCCCAAAGAGCCTTGCAGGTAAGGCAGGTTGACCAGCACCAGCGCGTTGCCCAGGCCGCCGGTAATGGCGACAACGAAGCCGATGATGAAGAACGCCAGACGACGCTCGGTCGTATGGATGGGACTCGACGGCGATCCGGGAAGTGTCGGTCGCTCATGCGGTAGCCAGACTTGAGGGGCGTACACGTCCATCGATGCCAGTTCTTATAGGTCTTTGTCGGATAGGTTTGCTGGGAACGAGCATATCACTATGCACGCGAATATTGAAGTTCCGGAGACCCGCCAAAAGGAAGGGGCGCCGCATACCGCCGGCGCCCCTTTCCCTAAGCCAACCGCTGGTTACAGCGCTTTTGCGTCAACCTCGCGCTGGAAGTTACGATGCGCGGCCAGCGCTGCCTTGAACTCCGCCAGCGCCGGCACCACGCCGCCGGCCGGCACGCACCACAGCGATGGATCGGCCGTACCGTCTTCCAGTTTCTCCGGTACGCCGGCCTTGCGCAACAGATCGGCGCCAGCGCCAACGGCCAGGATCGGTTTGCAATGACGGAACTGCTGGCGCACGAAATCGAGTGCGTCGGCATCGCCCATCAGCATCTTGACGCTGGCGTCGCCGTCGGCCACGATCACCGCGTCGTACAGCACCGGCGGACCGGCTTCGAACGAGATCTCGACATCGAGCGCGCTGCCATCGGCGGCGACCAGTTGTCCCAGTTGCGGACCGACCAAACGCGGCACCGCGCCGGCAGCCAACAGGTCGGCGTAGATCGCCTTGACGCCCGCCGCGTCGACACCATGCGCGGCCAGGATCGCCACCTTGCGCGCCTGGACACCCACGGCGCCCGGACGCGCCAGCAGCGACAGCGCCGGCGATGGTGCATAGTGCGGCTGCGGCGCGGTGGTCGCCAGCGGCATCGGCGGCGGCACCTGCAGGCCGAGGCCTTGCGCCACGCCTTCGACCAGGATCGGATCGACGTTGGCCAGCATCGACAACAGGCGCACGCGGATCGCCGGCGTCTGCACGCGGCTCAACTCGAAGCGGAAGGCGTTGACGATGTGCGTCTGCTCCGACGGCGTCTGGCTGATCCAGAACAGGCGCGCCTGCGAATAGTGGTCGGCAAACAGTTCTGGCTTGCCGCGCACCTTGTCCTCGGGCGCCTGCTTGACGCTGGCGAAGGCGGTCTGGAAGCCGGCCATCCCGGCCTGGAACGGATTACCGCCGGCCAGCGAGTTCGGTTCATAGGCCACGCGTCCGCGCGGGATCGCCTGGCGGTGCATGCCGTCGCGCTGGTTGTTATGGACCTGCGCCACCGGCGTGTTGATCGGGATCTCGTGGAAGTTCGGACCACCGAGACGGCTGATCTGCGTGTCCAGATACGAGTGGATACGGCCTTGCAGCAGCGGGTCGTTGGTGAAGTCGATACCCGGCACCACGTGCGCGGTGCAGAAGGCCACCTGCTCGGTCTCGGAGAAGAAGTTGTCCGGATTGCGGTTCAAGATCATCTTGCCGACGATTTTCACCGGCACCAGTTCTTCCGGCACGATCTTGGTCGAATCGAGCACGTCGAACGGGAATTGCTCCGCCTGTTCCTCGGTGAAGATCTGCAGGCCCAGTTCCCATTCGGGATAGGCGCCCGCTTCGATCGCTTCCCACAGGTCGCGGCGATGGTAGTCGGGATCGGCGCCGATGATCTTGGCCGCTTCGTCCCACACCAGCGAGTGCGTGCCCGGCACCGGATTCCAGTGGAACTTACAGAACACCGACACGCCCTGCGCGTTCACCAGGCGGAAGGTGTGCACGCCGAAGCCCTGCATGGTGCGGTAGCTGCGCGGGATGGCGCGGTCCGACATCTGCCACAGCAGCATGTGCGTCGATTCCGGCATCAGCGTGACGAAGTCCCAGAAGGTGTCGTGCGCGCTGGAGGCCTGAGGCATGGCGAAATGCGGCTCCGGCTTGACGGCGTGGACCAGGTCCGGGAATTTCATCGCGTCCTGGATGAAGAAGACCGGCATATTATTGCCGACCAAATCCCAGTTGCCTTCGTCGGTGTAGAACTTGACGGCGAAGCCGCGCACATCGCGCACGGTGTCGGCCGAGCCGCGTTCGCCGGCGACGGTGGAGAAGCGCACGAACACCGGCGTGCGTTTGCCCGCGGCGGCGAACGGCGCGGCGCGCGTGACGCCGCTCAAATCGTCGTAGCTCTCGAAGTAGCCGTGGGCGGCCGAGCCGCGCGCGTGCACCACGCGCTCCGGAATGCGCTCGTGGTCGAAATGAGTGATCTTTTCGCGCAGGATAAAGTCTTCCATCGCGGTCGGGCCGCGCAGGCCGACCTTGAGCGAATTCTGGTTGTCGGCGACCGGCACGCCCTGGTTGGTGGTCAAACGCTGGTCGGCCGAATCGACACGCACGCGGTCGAGCGGCTCAATGGTGGCGTTGACGCTGTGCGGCGGCACGCCGCTGCCGGTTTTAGGCGATGCGGTGGTTTCGCCGGTGGTGCTGGCGGTGGCGATGGGATGCGGCGGGGTGACCGTCTGGCCGGGCTGCGGCGCGCGCGATGCGTCGCCATGTTCGCCAGGTTTATTGGCGTTGAAGGGCATGCCCTCGGCGACCGTCTGGGTGCCGCTCACTTTGGCGAGCAACGCGGCTTCCTGTGGCACGCCACCCAAACTGGTCGGCGGCGTAGCCGATGATGGTCCTGCGACGGTGCTCAATACCGAGCCAGCCCCCATTACGGAGGCTGGTGTTTTTTTACTAGTTGCCATTGGGTGTCCCTTGGTGATCGGCGCCCGCGCGGGCCGCCGGTCACACCAGCAGCGATACCGGTCGGGCAGCCTGGATTACTTGCGCGAGTTGAGCAGCTTGGAAATGCCGTAGCCTGCGGCTGCGGCGATCAGCACAGAAATCGCAGGGCTGGAGCGCACGTGGCTGCGGCCCGATTCGGCCAGTTTTTTGTAGCTTTCGGTGACTTGCTTGCTGCGGACGGCCAGACGCTCGGAAACGCTTTCCACAGTGCCGGACACGCTTTGAACGCCGTCGGCGACTTTGTCGACGCCGGTGTGCGCGCGAGTGGCCAGACGGTCGGCGGTTGGTGGCACTTTATCGGCGACGCGGTCGATGGCGGCGTGCGCGTCGGCGCGCAGGTCCTTGCCGATCTGGGTCACGCCGTCGCGGGTGTTGTTGGTGGTGTTGGTGGTGTTGGTGTCTTTGGCGCTGTTAGCGTTGTTACCAGTGGTACCGTTGATTTTAGTATCGATGCTGTTTTCCATGATGGTTCCTCTCGGTTGTTGGTCGTTTGTCTAAACACTGCAGGAACGAAGATAGGCCTGTTGGTCAAACGCTACCGTGCGGAATCTAACAATAAGGCGACCTCGGGCGAACTATTTGATGAGCTACTACTGATGGGCCGCTAAGTGAGTTGCCATACGGACGGTTCCGCAAAGAAAGCGGATGCTCAGAGAAAATTCCGGTAAGCTACTGTTACTTATGTCCAGGAGGGCGATATGTTTCCTATCTCATCCACAACGCTGAGCGGATCCAATCCGACGAACTTTCCGCTGGTGTCGCCGACGGCGCAAACCGCAGCGGTAGACGCTGTCAACTCCTCGACGATCACTCCGGTGGGTTCGGCCATTGATGCTCCAGCGCAAGCCTCCGTGCAGGTGGATCTGTCCCCTGTGGCGAACTTTTTGCTGACCGTGTCGCAGTCCCGCGAGCAGATCACGCAGCTGCAGGCGGCCGTCGCCAACGGCGCCGATCCACAAGAAGCCGCCGACCGGGCAAGCAGACTCAATGACGCTACGCAAAATGTAGTGAATGCGTTCAACTTATTGCCCGGGGTTGATTTCAATCAAACCCAACCGCAAGGACCGTCCCTGATCAATAGCCTGGTGGACAGTTTGAACCGCCAGACCTTCGGCAACAGTACGACCGAGCAACTGAACCAGACAAATCAGCGTGCCCAAGCAACGGATGCGGCCCAGAGCCTGGCGCAAAGCCTGTCACGCATCGGTGTCACCCTGCAGCCGCCGCTGCTGTCGGACGCCGCCGCCGGCCTGTCGTTGGACAACGAAATCCTGCGCGCCTCCTTCAACACCGACAACCGGTCGACGACCAACACGCTGCAAAACACGCTGGACACGTTCAGCGAGCTGGCGACCCGTTTTGCCGAGCAGTTGAGCGCAGCCGGCACCGGCGCCCTGCCCGCGCTGGCCAGCGCGCAGCGGCAGGCGTTGACGCCGCAGGATCTGGTGGCCAATGCGCGTCTGGATATGGCGCGCGCCGAAATCGATCTGCTGCGACAGGTTCCGTTGCCCGACACCGCCGCCGACCGGTTGGCGGCGCAGCGCGCGGAATTGGAGCAGCCACTGGCGCCACGGGCGGCGGCGACGGATTCGCCGATCGTCAATCCGCTGCAGGCGTCCACCGCAGAAGTGATCGCCGCGCAGAACGCCGAGGCGCGCGAGGCCAACATCAACGCGCTGCCGTCGCAGCAAACCCAGACCGCGCAAGCACTGCAAGCGGCCGATCAGGCGCAGCAAAGCCAGGCAACCGATACAGCCGAAGAGAATCAGGCGGCATCCAATGTCGACACCCAACGCAGCGCGGCGCAGGCGGCGGCCGACGCCGCGCAGGCCACCGCGGCGGCACAGGCGGCACGCCAGCAGGCCGCATCCGGATTGAGCGCTGCCACCGCCGCCAGCTCGCAGGCGGCGGCGCAGGCAAACATCGCGCAGAACGCGGCGTCCACCGCAGCCGCAGCCAATTCCGCCAACGCGACCGCGGAGCAGCAGGCAGTGGCGGCGCAAACCGCAGCTACCAATCTGGCGGCTGCCAATGCCGCCGCCGCATCCGCGCTGGCGCAGGCGCAGGCTGCGCAAAGCGCGGCCGACGTGCTGGCGGCGCAGAGCGCGGAAGCCAGCGCCGCGGCCGCGCAGGCACGCGCCGCGCTGGCTGCGGCGACTACCCCGGAGGCGGCCAACGCGGCCGGCGCCGTCGCCGCCCAACAGGCTGCGGCCGCGCAAACCACCGCCAGCAATCTGGCCTCCGCCAACGCGGCGGCGGCGGAGGCGCAGCAGCAAGCGCGCGCCGCCCAGGTGGCCGCCGTGCAGGCGTCCACAGTGCAAACCAATCCGCTGCAGGGCAATCCCGCGCTGGCGGCCGCCATCGCCGCGTACAACATCACCGACCCGGCCCTGCTTGGCGCGAATGCGCGCGCGGCGCAATCGGCTGTCAGTGGCACGCCGCGCGTGGCGGCTGTCACCGGGCCGGCGAGGACTCGCGGCATCGGGCCTGGCCAGTAGCGCCAGCGGCGTGCCGAATTCGGCACAAGAATGGCGCGTCGGAGGCGCGCCATTCAACCTCGCTGCGTTGCGGCCTATATCTCCAGACCGAATTAAATTCCGACCGTCCCGTCTTTGAAGGCCGAAGACGCCAAATAATTCCCGATCCCGCGCCTAAGTCACACGATAATACGATTCGTTTTTAGCGATAATCACGGATTGCATTTCATAACCATCGACATCGGGAGTTCGCATGACTTTGAAGCACAGCGTGAAGCACAGCGTAAAGCACATCGCCGCCACCACGGCGCTACTGGCCGCCACCGGCGCCTACGCGCAGGACACCGTGGTCAAGATCGGCCATAGCGGCCCGCTGTCGGGCGCGCAGGCGTTTTCGGGCAAGGACAACGAGAACGGCGCCCGCCTGGCGGTGGAAGAACTCAACGCCAAGCCGATCACCGTGGCCGGCAAAAAGCTCAAGTTCGAACTGCTGTCCGAGGACGACCAGGGCGACCCGAAAGCCGGCGTCGCCGCCGCGCAAAAGCTGATCGACAACGGCGTCAAATTCGTGGTCGGCCCCTACAACTCCGGCGTGGCCATTCCCGCTTCGCGCGCGTACAACGATGCCGGTGTGCTGGTCGCCACCATCGCCACCAATCCGAAGATCACGCAGCAAGGCTACAAGGGCCTGTACCGCGTCAACGCCAGCGACTCCCAGCTCGGCTCCAAGATGGCGCTGTACGCGGCCAAAGAACTCAAGTTTAAGAACGTCGCCGTGATCGACGACCGCACCGCCTTCGGCCAGGGCGTGGCGGAAGAATTCAAGAAGCAGGCGAAGGCCTCCGGCATGACCGTGGCCGGCCACGAGTTCACCACCGACAAGGCGTTCGACTTCAACGCGATCCTGACCAAACTGAAAAACAAGAAGGTCGAGGCGATCTTCTTCGGCGGCTACGCGCCGCAGGCGGCGCCGATGGTGCGCCAGATGAAGCAGCTCGGCATCAACGCCAAACTGCTTGGCGGCGACACCATCTGCACCGGCGAGATGGGCAAGCTCGGTGGCGACGCGGTGGCCGACAACGTCCTGTGCTCGCAGGGCGGCGCGATTCTGGACAAGGCCTCGACCGGCCCGGCCTTCAAGGCCAAGTACAAGGCCCGCTACAAGCAGGATGCCGATGTCTACGCCGCGTCGTACTACGACGCGACCATGCTGTATGCGCAAGCGATGCAAAAAGCGAATTCGATCGATCCGCGCAAGGTGGAAGCGGTGATCGCGTCCGGCTCCTACAAAGGCATCGCCGGCACCTACGCGTTCGACGAGCGTGGGGACATGAAGCAGTCGCCGGTGACGATCTTCACCTTCAAAGGCGGTCAACCGGTACCGTTGACCAGCTATTGACCCGCAATGATGTTTCGCGCCCGGTCGGATCGGGCGCGATTCAAGGCGATCAAGCTGTCGAAGGCTTGTTGCGCGCCCGCGCAGGCATCGGCGATATCCGCTGCATCCACCACGCGTTCGCGCAGCGCGCCTAAGAATTGCTGCCAGCGCGGCCCCGGCGAACCGGCGCCGCGCAGATAGCGAAGCGGATGGGGCGCCAGGCGCTCCGCCAGCCTTTTATACAGTACCGCCCCACCAAGCTGCGATCCCTCGATCACATAGCACACGCCCCAGCGCCATGCGGCGCCGCACTGCGCCGGCCACGGCACGACATCCGCGCGGTGCGCCGCCGTCGGCATTCCGGCCAGCGCCGGATGGGCCAAATCCTCCCTGATCGCATGCAGATAGGCAGGCAACGCGGGACCGTCGTCGAATTGCGCCATCCAATGCTGAATCGGCGCCAGCCACTGCTCCAGCAGCCGCAGATGATCGTGGTAAGCGCGCAAATCCACCTCTCCCGCCGCCAATGGCGTGCTGGAATCGAGCTCGGCGTGCCGCTGGGCCGTGGCCTGCCGCAATGCTGTCAGCACATCTTCTTTTGCAGCGGAAATTTCTTCCAAGATACATCCTAACTGTTTAATGAGGAAAAGATTTTACACAGCGCAATGCTAGCGCGCGCACAGTAGGAGCCGGCAACTTCTGAAAAAATAGAGCTCAGGTAAAATTTAATTACTAACAGCATACTGCCTATGACCCAAAACCAATCTCAGAACTGCTCCGTGCTGCTGATCGACGACGAAGCGATGGCCGAAGACTTGATCGGCTACCACATGTCTCGCCAGCAAGGCATCACGCTGCGCTATGACAACCGCGCCGAACTTGCCGTTCAGCTGTGCAAGGAGATCGAGGCCACCGTTTTGCTGGTCGACCTGCGCATGCCCGGCGCCGATGGTTTCGACGTGATCCGCATGCTGCGCGCCGATCCGCATACCGAGCATCTGCCCGTCATACTGCTGTCGTCCGAGGACGATGCCGATATCAAGGCGCAGGCGTTCGCGCTGGGCGCCAACGATTATCTGGTCAAATGGCCGGAAGCGCGCGAACTGGAAGCGCGCATCCGTTACCACTGCGCCGCCTACCAGGCGCGCCAGCAGCGCGATGCCGCCTTCCTGGAATTGCGCCAGCGCGAGGAGGAACTGCGGGTCAGCCAGGCCGCCCTGCACCAGGCACAAAAAATGGAAGCGATCGGCCAGCTGACCGGCGGCGTCGCCCACGATTTCAACAACGTCCTGCAAATCATCAGCGGCAACCTGCATCTGCTGCAGATGGTCGGCGACGTCAACCCGCAAGGGATGGCGCGCATCGAGAACGCGCTCAATGGCGTGGAACGCGGCGCACGGCTGGCGGCCCACCTGCTGGCGTTCGCGCGACGCCAGCCGCTGCAAAGCGCGGTGGTCGATCTGACGCCGGTGCTGGCCGATATGGACGACATGCTGCGCCGCGTGCTCGGTCCGCGCGCGGTGGTCGTCGCCGACATCGCGCCCCGGCTTTGGAACACCGATGTCGATGTCAGCCAGCTCAATAACGTGATCCTGAACCTGGCCATCAACGCGCGCGACGCCATGGGCGGTGACGGCACGCTGACCATCCGCGCCCGCAACCTGACGTCCGGCTCGGAGCAGCTGTCCAAGATCGGCAGCGGCCAGGGCGACTACGTGTTGATCGAGATCGCAGATACAGGCTCCGGCATGTCGCAAGAGGTGATGCAGCGCGCGTTCGAGCCGTTCTTCACCACCAAGCCGACCGGCCAGGGCACGGGCCTGGGCCTGAGCATGGCCTACGGATTCGTCAAGCAATCGGGCGGCGAGATCGCCCTGCAAAGCACTTTGGGCGCCGGCACCTGCGTGCAGATCTACCTGCGCCGCAGCGAGGCCCAGGCCGAGCCGGAACACCATGCGGCATCGCCGGCGTTAACCGGCGGCGTGGAAACCATTCTGGTGGTGGAAGACGAGGAGGCGGTGCGCGCCGCGACCGTCGAGATGCTGTCCACGCTGGGCTACAAGGTGCTGAGCAGCGCCAACGCGGAACAGGCGACGCACCTGATTAATGGCGGCGTCGATATCGACCTGCTGTTCACGGACGTGATGATGCCGGGCCGCGTCAGCAGCCTGGAATTGAGCGAATTGGTACGGGAAAAACTGCCGCAGGCGCAGATCCTGTTCACGTCCGGCTATGCGGAAGGGGTGTTGTCACACGACGGCAAGCTGCCGCCGGGGGTCAATCTGCTGCAAAAGCCTTATACCGTCGATACCCTCAGCTCGCGCATCCGCCATCTGCTGCGCAAGCGCAGTCCGGTCACTGCGGCTTGACGTAGCGGTGCGATCCCGGTGGTGGCTCGTTGAGCACCGCCCAGAAAATCCCCAGGTCGGCGATCGCCCGCACGAACTCCTGGAAATCGACCGGCTTGACCACATAGGCGTTCACGCCCAGTTCATAGCTGCGGATCAGGTCCTGCTCCTCGCGCGAGGATGTCAGCATCACCACGGGGATGCTTTTCAGCGTGGCGCTGCCGCGGATCTCGGCCAGCACCTCGAGGCCGTCGACCTTGGGTAACTTCAGGTCGAGCAGCACCACGGCGGGGTTGCCCTGCTCCCGGTTGGCGAAACTGCCGCGCGCGTGCAAATAATCGAGTGCGTCGGCGCCATCGCGCACGACGATCACTTCATTGGCCAATTGGCTGCGTTCCAGCGCAATCAGCGTCAGCTCCAGATCATGAGGGTTGTCTTCAACCAGCAGGATAGGCTTTAACATAGGCGTGCCTTAAACTTTATCGGTATTTGTATTGGTGTTTGTCGGTAAGGCAAAGGAGAAGGTCGCTCCCTGGCCCGGCGCCGACCGCGCCCAAACGCGGCCCCCGTGACGCTCGACGATACGCCGTACATTCGCCAGGCCGATACCCGTGCCCTGGAAGTCCTCCATGCGGTGCAGCCGCTGGAAAACGCCAAACAGCTTGTGAGCATAGTCCATATTGAAGCCGACGCCATTGTCGGCGACATGGAATACGATTTCATTGGGCGACTGCTCGCTGGTGACGCGGATGACGGCCGGATCGCTCTGCGCGGTGAACTTGACGGCGTTTGAGAGCAGATTGTACAACGCCAGCTGCAGAAACGACGGATCGGCGACGATTTCGGGCAGTTGGGCGACCTGCCAATCGATGCGGCGGGCGGCCGTATCGGGTGTCAGCTTGTCGATGCAGCCGCGTACCAGATCGTCCATGCGCACGCGTACCGGCCGCAAGGCCGCCCTGCCCATCTGCGAGAAACTGAGCAAATCGTCCACCAGCTTGCCCGCCAGCCGCGCCGATTCCTTGATGTTGACCAGGAAGCGCTGGCGTCGTTCGGGGTTGTCGCTGCCGGCGGTCTCCATCAGCAAATCGGAAAAACCGACGATGTGGCGCAACGGCGCGCGCAGGTCGTGCGACACCGAATACGAGAACGCCTCGAGCTCCTTGTTGGCCCGTCCCAGCTCCTCGGCCAGATCGGCCATCTGCTCGGCGCGTTCGAGCGCGATCCCCAGCAGCGCGGTGCGGAATTCCAGCGCCAGCTCCAGCTCACCCTCGTGCCATGGCGCCGAGGTGCCGTGGACGGCTTCGCGCCAGCTGCTAAAGCTGGTGCGCGGCGACAGCATGCCCGGGGATTTTTCCAGCTTCTCCGGACGACCGGCCCAATCGATCGAATACACCACCTCGGGACGGAACCACAGCAGGTAATGCTGGTGGATGCGCGAGATCTGCATCGCCATCAAGCCGCTGGCGGAAGCGGTATAGGCCCCGGCGGCGGGATAGACCGCGCCCAGGCGGTCGCTATGGAAAACGTCCTCGTGCACATTGGCGCCAAGCCAACCCACCAGCTCACGTATCTGGTCGTCGTCAGGCGTGTGGCCGTAGCTGATCAACCGGTCGTCGACCACGATGGCGACGCCGCCGGCGCGCGCGAAGCGCAGCAGCTCGGGCAGCACGCTGCGCAGGTTTTCGATGAAGTCCGCGCCTTGGGTCAGCCCGCCCAGCAGGTTGACCATCACGCGCCGCACCTCCAGCCGGAATTGCATCTGGTCGGCGTCCGCGCGGTTGCGGATGCGCAGCGCCAGGATTTGGCCCAGCTGCTCGCACACGCTGCGCTGGTGGAAGCTGAGGTGGCGCGCCTCGGAGTGGTGGCACGAAATCAGGCCCCACAGCTTGTCCTTGACGATCAGCGAAACCGACATCGACGCCATCGTTCCCATGTTGCGCATGTATTGCAGGTGGATCGGCGAGACGCTGCGCAGCGAAGCGAACGACAAGTCATTGGGTTTGCCGGTCAGCGGATTCTCGGCCGGCACCAGACGCGCCGGCTGGTAGTCGGCGTCCTGGATCAGGCGGATGCGGTTGGCCAGATACAGCTCGCGCGCCTGGCGCGGAATGTCGGTGGCGGGAAAGCGCTGGCCAAGATAGCCGTCATAGCCCTCGCCAATGCATTCGGCCAGCACGTTGCCGTGGCCTTCCTCGTCGAAGCTGTAGACCAGCACCCGGCCGAAACCGGTCAGTGCGCCGATCTCGCTGGCGGCCAACTGGCACAATTCGACGATGGTGTCGGCATCGGTGACCTTGTTGAGGAAATCGCCGACCAGTGGATACAACTGCTGGATACCGGCGTCGATGGTGCCGCGCGCGCGTTCGAATTCGAGCACCAGCAAACTGTCGTAGGCATGGGCCAGCACGTCGAACGGTTCGCCCTCCAGGCCGACCGTGGCGATATAGGCAGGACGCTCGCGCAGCTGGCCGCCGCGAAGGCTGTGCTCCAGCGCCTGCGCGCTGCGGGCGCCGATAACGTCCGTGAGCGGCAGGCCGAGCGCCTTTTCGGGGGCGATACCGGTGAAATCGGCGAGGTTGTCGCTGACCTGCAGCACCTCGAGCTCGGGGGAGAGGGCCAACAGAAAGCCATGCGGCTGAATACTGCCGGGCGTGCGTATAGGCTCGCTGTCACATGTCGCTAATTCGGTGTCGATGCTGGCCTGTGGCATGATGGCTGCGGGCGAACCCGGTGTTAACAAAGCCACATCATATCAACTTTTAGGCGGCCCCGACGCACGATGCACCGCCGATGTCGGGTCAACGGCGGGGGTAAAGGCGGGGCGAAAGCCGGGGTCAAAACCAAACTTCCCGCTAACCCAGTTGCAACTCCCAGTAGCCCATGTCGATCCAGCGATCGAACTTGCGGCCCACCTGCTTGAAATGGGCGACTTTTTCAAAGCCGAGGCGCTCGTGCAAGGCCACGCTGGCCGGATTGGGCTGCGCGATGCCGCCGATGGCCATGTGGATTTCGCGCGCGCGCAGTTCCTCGAGCAGGGTTTTGTACAGCGCCGTGCCGATGCCCTGGCCACCCTGCCCCGGCGCCACGTACACGCTGGTTTCCGCCGAATAGCGGTAGGCGCTGCGCACGCGCCATTTGGTCGCATACGCATAACCGAGCACACGGCCTTCGGACTCGTACACCAGCCATGGCAAGGCCGCGGTCACGTCGCGGATGCGGCCGGCCATTTCATCCGGTGTGACGGGGCGTTCTTCAAAACTGATCACCGTGGTGGCGACGTAGTGGTTGTAGATATCGACGATGGCGGCGGCATCGTCCGGCGTTGCGGGTCTGATCATTGGCAAGTCAATACTGGTTGTGGAAAGTTGTAATCGATGCGGACGCCCGGATCAGAAGTCGTGATTGGCCGGGTAATCCGAATAGAAGTCGTTATCCCACCTGAAATGGGTGGTGGAGATGGTGATGGTGATATCGAGCGCCTCGACAAAATGCCACCAGCCGACCGGCAGGAACAGGATCTCTCCCGGCGCCAGCACGCAATCGATCACCGGCACGTTCGCCATCATGGGAAAGCGCTGGATATCGATGGCCCGGCCGTCTATCGGCGTAAAGCAGTGGCGCTGGTTGTACAGATGGGGAATATCGCAAGGCGCGATCAGGCGCACCCGCTTGCGGCCCGCGATCTGGATCATGAAGTTATTGGTCAGGTCGTGGTGGAACGGCGTGAGCGTGCCGGCCGGCCCGAACCAGAAAAAGCCGCGCCGCTCGCCGTTCAAGTAATCGTCCAACGGCGGCAGGTCGGCCATCAGCTCCCGCAACGCCTCCCGGTTGCTCTCGTCGTTATTGGCGGTCATGTAGAAATCGTTGGTGCGGCCGCTGGCGCGCACCAGCTCAACGTATGCGCCAAAGGGCATCCGGCGCTTGTGCGCCTGGCTGTTCAACTCATAATTCGGATCGGCCTCGCGGCCGAACTGCACCTCCACTTCGCGTTCGCCCAGTTGTCCGCTCAAATAATCGAGCGTCCACTTGCTGCGGGCGACGCAGTCGTCCAGCATGCCGGTGATGATCACCGGCTGGTTGCGGCGGTAGTGCTCTTCGAGGAAGGCGTCGCCGGACAGGCGATCGCGGCGCGGCACCCCGGCCGGCGTCAGACGGTTCAACCGCGACTGGATGCCCAGTACCCAGTCGCGCTTCGCCAGCCGGCTGTGCAAGCGCGACGCCCCCTTGAGATAAGGACTGCGCAGCGCTGCGTCGACCTCCGCCAGCGCATCGTGCTCGCTGATGCCGGACTGGATCAGAATACCGACCAGGCCTTCCGGCCGGCCGCCCAGCATGAGGTTCTCGGCGATCCAGGTGCGCCATGCGTCGTTGACGGCTACAGGTGTAACGGTGGCATGGCGCATCATCGTTTAACGTCCTATCCAGACGGCGTTGGTCAGGGCGCCGTTGGCGTCGCCGTCCAATTCCCAGGAGAAGGCGCCGCGCAGGTTTTGGTCGCGCACATACTGCATCTTGGTCGCGATCACGGTGGGGTCATCGTAGCTCCACCACTCACCGCTGCCGGTGTAGAGGTACAGCTGTTTGGTCACCGGATGATACCAGCGCGATCCGGTTTTGTTAATCAGCACCTTGTAGTCGTCGATGCCGGCCTCGTAGGCGCCGGCCGCCGCCCCACCGGTGCTTTGATACAGGCCGTTGCCGTTCGGGCCAGCGGCCACGCCCTTCCATCCGCGTCCGTAGAACGGCACGCCGAGCAGGATCTTATTGCGCGGCATACCGGCGGCCACCAGCGCGGTGATCGAATCGTGGCTGTTGTACTTGGCCAGATTGCCGGTCGATGGATCGGCCGGATCGTGGTACAGCGGCGCGTGGAAGTTGGTGGTCGATTCCCAGCCGCCGTGGAAGTCGTAGGTCATCAGATTGACCCAGTCCATGTACTGGCCGTACAGCGCCGGCTCGGTCTGGGCGATCTTCTCGCCGCCCGCGCCGATGGCCGCCGTCAGCGCATAACGCTTGCCGTCGATGGCGCCCTGCGCATCGAGCTGCGCGCGGAATTCCGCCATCAGCAAGGTGAAATTGTGCTTGTCGTTGACCGTATCGACCGTGTTGTACGTCTGCCCGCCACCGCCCGGGTATTCCCAGTCGATGTCGATACCGTCGAAGACACCCTTGGCCGCGCCCGCGCCGCCGCGTCCATCCTGCACCGGCAAGTCGCCGGCAATGAACATCTTCACGCAGGACCTGGCCAGCTGTTTGCGCAAGGCGTCGGTTTTGGCGGCGGCCGAGAAGTTCTTCGACCAGCTCCAGCCGCCGAGCGAGATGAAGACCTTCAGGTTCGGATGTGCGGCCTTGAGCAGCTTCAGTTGCAGGAAATTGCCACTCAGTGGCGCATCCCATGGCACGGCCTGGCCGTTGACGGTGCGCGCCGGCGAACGCTGATAATCGGCGTAGGCGTCGCCGCCGGTCCCGGCGTCCGCCGAGTTGGGATTCGATCCTCCGGTTTCGGCCTTGGTCACCATGTCGCATTCATAGCCGCCGTTCTTGGCGTAGGTATTGGCGAAGGCGTAGTTGATGAAGGTGAGCTGGTCGGCGACGCTGGTCTGCACGCCGTTGACCGGTGTTTTGGTGGTGTGGATGTCGGCCACTTCGTAGTTGCGGCCATAAACGCCCCATTGCGCGAAGTAGGAGCCGATTTCACGTCCGCCCGGGATAGGCGTTGGAGTGGGCGTGGGCGTTGGAGTCGGCGTTGGCGTAGGTGTCGGGGTAGGCGTCGGCGTGGGAGTAGGCGTCGGCGTTGGTGTGGCGGTCTGCAAAACCCATGGCCCCCACTCCTCCGTTCCCGGCACGTTATTCTGGGTCCACCACTTGGTCTTGTAGATCGCGCCGTTGTAGGTCACGCACATGTCGACCGTGTAGATCGCGGTGGAGGACCAGGCCGGACAACTATCTGCGACGGCTGCCGCGGTTTGCACCGCAGCCAGCAATCTGTTCGATGAATCGGAAGCGGGGCTGTCACTGCCCCCGCCGCAAGCCGCCAGCATGCCGGCGATCAGGCCCATCACGGCCGCATTCCCCTTCACTGCATGTTCCATCATCTCTCCTTCGGGTGGGTAATCTATGCTTTTTTTGTTTTCTCAGCATGGAACCGGAGGAATTGGTAGTCAAGTGGTTTTGAAAATTGCATCCACTCCAATACCAGTTGCAGGTAGAGAACAGTCTTTGAAGTAATAAGGGATAGCGATCAGGCCATGGAGAGTGAGCACTCGCTAACGAAAATGGCGAGTCACCTTATGCGAGCATGAAACTGCCAATATGGTATCCGCAACTAAACAATTTGTTAATCGGCGAGTACCAATTTGGCACGATAAAAAAGTGGTACGGGAGCGGGTATAAATAAAACCCGAATTAATGCGAGACTTGCAAAACCGCCCGCGCAATACCGTCGTGTATTTCGAGAACGCGTGGCGAGTTTTTACCAAAACTCATTTTGTAGCAAACCTGCCCATCCTTCCACGCGGTCGGCAACACCATCAGCAATTGGAAAGCACTTGGGTATTCATCCTGGCATGGAAAAATAGTCGGCGTACCTGCCAGCACGATGGCCTGCATCGGCTGATCGCCGTCGATTTCCACGTGATGGCCGCGCACCGAGATCGCCTTGTTCGCGCCGGAGAAATCGTCGAGCTGCACGTGGCCGACGACACTATCGTTGCGCCCGTCGACGACCAGGTTCAGTCTCAGGGTCGGACCGCCATCGACGGCGCTGTTGACTTCATAAACGGCGGTAAATAATTGACTCATGATGTTTTTCTCCAGGTGGTCGCAAGTGCATGGACGCACTGTATCGACCAACTGGCAACACCACCTTCCGTATACCTTCCGATTTTTAAGCCGCTGTTTTTAAAGCACTTTTATGGATATAAATGAAACCTGGATACGGTCAGCGTTTCGGCAGACGCCAATCCGGACGGACATAGTGGCAGGTGTAGCCGTTCGGAATGCGTTCCAGATAATCCTGATGTTCCGGTTCCGCTTCCCAGAACGCCCCCGCCGGCGACAGCTCCGTCACCACCTTGCCGGGCCACAAACCGGACGCGTTCACATCGGCGATGGTATCTTCGGCCGTCGCCTTTTGTTGCTCATCGACATAGAAAATAGCGGAGCGATAACTCATGCCAACATCGTTGCCCTGGCGGTTGGTGGTGCTTGGGTCGTGAATCTGGAAAAAGAACTCCAGGATTTGGCGATAGCTGATCACCGACGGATCGAAATTAATCTCGATCGCCTCGGCATGGGTGCCGTGATTGCGATAAGTCGCATTGGGCACATCGCCACCGCTATAACCGACGCGCGTGCTTTCAACGCCAGGCATTTTGCGTATCAAATCCTGCATGCCCCAAAAACAACCGCCGGCCAGAATAGCTTTCTCAATCGTCATGATCATTCCTTTTCGATATTAGATCTGCACCTAAGTTGGTGACACGTATGCAATTATTCAAGAAATAAACCGAGTTAACCGCACAGAAATGTTAAATACCCTACCTTTATATACTGGTTTGGCCGTATAATTTAATTCAGGAAGGCAATCCTTTTCCTGACCGCCGTGCCCAGATTCATCGCACGCGCAATCATACCCGGCCTGGCCCCAGCCGAAAGACGCAACGCTTCAGTTGCCCACTTTTTCGATCGACATCATGGACCAGTCCAATTCCCCCAAACGCATACTCATTATCGACGACAACAGCGAGGCGGCCGACGTGGCATCCGAGTTGCTCAGCCTGTATGGCTACCAAACCGCCGTCGCCTACGGCGGCCCCCAGGGATTGCAGAGCGCGAAGGACTTCGCGCCCGACGTCATCCTGCTGGATCTGGGCATGCCGGGCATGGACGGATTTCAGGTCGCGGCTGCCTTGCGCGCCCAGCCGGAATTTGCCGATCTCGCGCTGGTCGCTTTCACGGCCTGGGGCGACAAAGGCACGCGGCAGCGCACGCACGACGCCGGCTTCGACCAGCACATCACCAAACCGGCCGGCATGGAAGAAATCCTGCGCGCCATCGGCTGCGCGTGCGACATGCGCGCCAGCTTTGCGCGCAAGTCAGCGTAAAAGCGAGAGTAACCAGCTGCCACGCAGGGCGCGTCGCGCAGCGTGGCGAGTGCGCGCAAGGCCATTGCTTTTGTGATACTGTCTTCTTAACGACAGGAGGCCTCATGATGATAGAACGACGTTCCCGACCCGACCGCGCCAAGGCCATTGCCGTCCACGCCGGCATCGCCATGCTCGAGACCGATGGCCGCGAAGCCGCCGCCCTTTTCTTGGAAGACGCCGGCGTCCCGCTACCGGTCATCGCCCGCGTGCTCAACGAGCCCGACAAGCGCCGCGCCGCCGATCGCCTATAACGCGCCCGACGACCGACGTCCGACGAATGAATCTAAATCACGCAGGGCGGATTAGCGTAGCGTAATCCGCCAAGCAAGCGCCGTCGCGGCTCAAGTCCGATCAAGCGTTACTTATCCCCCACCAACTGCACCGCATCGATGACCTTATAGTCATGCTGCAAGTTGTTAGCGTAAGTCACCTTCACAGCTTTCGCCTTGTAAGACGTCTTGTTAAACGTCTTCACGAACCAGGTACGGTTGCCGCGATCGTCTTTCTTCACATCGCTCACGCCCTCCCACACGGTATTCCACTTGCCGTCGGTGTCCTGCAGCTCGACCTTGTTGATTGCTTCCACGCCCTGCCCGGCGGGCAACACGAAGCGCACTTCGGTGGCATTGACCGGGGTCGCGAAAGTGGCCTCGAGCCAGTCGAAACCCTGATCGATATGGTTGTTGGTCCACGTGTTGCCATCGCTCGGACCGACGGCATTCTTGGCCAAGTTCGAATCGGACGGCGTCTTGCCTTCCTGATCGCCAAAGACCGAACTGGCCTTGGCGTCCGTCGCCCACTGCGCGCGCGGATCGTTGATGTATTTGTCCTCCATCACGCCGTAGGCCAACAGCGCCTGCTTCTTGGCCATCTCGCGCTGTTCATCGGTCAGCTCGGCGGGGGGAACTTTGCCAGCGTTGGCGGGGTCGGGCGCGGTGACGGGAACAGGCGCGGCGACAACGGGCACCTCCTCGACCTTCTCATGTTTTTTGCAAGCGGCAAGCGCTGCGGCCACAATCATGGCGCCTATGATGGCATTACGTTTCATCCGGTATTCTCCCTAGTGATGTAAGTTATCAAAATGATCTTACATTATTTGGGCGGATGGGTGCGCACTTAACACTAGCGATCTGAGAGTATGGAAGCGTCAAATCGGCGCGGTGGCGGATAGGGCCAGCTATTTAACGCGATACAACGCGCACAGCTTGTTGCCGTCGGGATCGCGAACATACGCCAGATGCATCGCCCCCAAGCTGCCGTCTCGCAAGCCTGGCGGCTCTTCACACGACGTGCCGCCGTGCGCGACAGCGACGTCATGAAACTCCTTCACCTGCTCGGGAGAGTTGCATTTGAACCCAATCGTGCCGCCGTTCGCGCAACTCGCCTGCTCGCCATTGATCGGCTGGGTAATGACGAAGGTATTTCCTTCGTGCCGATAAAAAAGCCGCTCATGGCCGGTAGCCGCCGCATTGCGGAACGGTTCCCCCGCGCCCAGCACGCCAAGCACCGCATCGTAAAAGCGTTTGGAGCGCTCGATATCATTCGAACCAATCATCACATGACTGAACATTTTGTAGTCCTTTAGTTTGATGGCGTCGCGAGGCGATGCGCCGCAGTTAGTGTACCTTGACCGATTCGGCGAAATCAATGGCGGCGCGTGTATGCTCTGCCCATGGACTCCTTGATAGCCGCCTCCGTGCGGGCCCTTGCCGGCGGCGACGCCCTCGGCGCCCTCAAGCACGTCGCCTTGCGCGACGACCCGCCGGCGTTGGCGTTGCGCGGCATCGCCATGGCTCAGCTCGGTGAGCACCAGCGCGCGCGCGAACTGCTCAAGCGCGCCGCCCGTGGCTTCGGCGCGCACGAGTAGCTGGAGCGCGCCCGCTGCGTGGTGGCCGAGGCGGAAGTGGCGCTGGCCGTGCGCGATTTGAGCGGCACGCCGCGCGCGCTGACGGCCGCGCTGACCACACTGGAAGCCCACGCCGACCACGCCAACGCCATGCAAGCGCGGCTCATCGCCGTGCGCAAACTTTTGCTGCTGGGGCGGCTCGACGAAGCGCAAGCGCAACTGTCGCGCTTGAACGGCTGCCCGCTGCCACCGGCCCTGGCCGCCGTGGCCGAGCTGGCATCGGCGGAACTGGATCTGCGCTCCCTGAACGTCGCACCCGCGCGCGCCGCGCTGGCCCGCGCGCACGCGGCGGCCGAACGCGCCCGGCTGCCGGCACTGCTGGCCGGAGTTGAAGAAGCGCGCGGCGCATTCACGCATCCGGCGGCCCGCCGACTGTCCGCCGGCCAGACGCACGCGCTGCGGCTGCACGAAGTGGCTGACCTGCTCGACTCGGGTGCATTGGTGGTCGACGCCTGCCGCCGTGGCATCGGCACCGGCCCACACTGGCGCCCGCTGGCCCGCCGTCCCGTGTTGTTCGCGCTGGCACGGGCGCTGGCCGAGGCCTGGCCCAGAGACATCGACCGCAAGGCGCTGATCGACAGCGCCTTCAACACCCGCCAACCGGACGAGACTCACGGCGCCCGCCTGCGGGTTGAGATCGGCCGCCTGCGCGCGCTGATCACACCGCTCGCGCGGATCGCAGCGACGGCGCGCGGTTTCGTACTGCAGCCGCTGGACGGGCGCGAAGTAGCGCTGCTGGCGCCGCCCATCGAAGGAGAACAGGGCGCGCTGATCGCGCTGCTGTCCGACGGCACCGCCTGGTCGACCTCGGGCCTGGCGCTGGCCCTGAACGCCAGCCAGCGATCCGTGCAGCGCGCACTGGCCGATCTGGCCGCCGACGGCCGGGTGCGCTCCATCGGACGCGCCCGAACGCAGCGCTGGTTGGCGCCGCCGCTGGCCGGATTCACGACAATCTTGTTACTCCCCGCCACGTCGCAGATGGCATAAAGTGCTTTTGCGGCGCCGGTCCAGGGCGCTTCCACAGGAGACCACCATGACCAGCAAAACCAGCAAACCCGCCGAGCCGACAGTGCGCCCGGCCGAGATCGTGCGCGAATACGGCCCTTTCCCCGACACGGACAGCATCGCCGGCGTCACCCACGACGGCGAGCGCGTGTGGGCCGCCGCGGGCAAGCGCCTGATCGCCTTCCACCCGGCCAGCGGCGACCCGACCGACTCGCTGCCCTGCCCCTGCGACGCCGCACCGCTTTCGACGGCACCCACCTATACCAGATCGCCGAGCGGCGCATCGACAAGATCGATCCCGTTAGCGGCAAGGTGGTGGCGTCGATCCCGGCGCCCGGCGACGGCAACGACTCCGGCACGGCGTGGGCCGAGGGCAGCCTGCGGGTCGGCCAGTACCGCGACCGCAAGATCCACCAGATCGACCCGGCTACCGGCAAGATCCTGCCACCATCAAATCGAACCGCTTCGTCACCGGCGTGACCTGGGTCGACGGCCAGCTGTGGCACGGCACCTGGGAAGGCGACGAAAGCGAACTGGTGCATGTTGATCCGGCCAGCGGCGCCGTGCCCGAGCGTCTGGCCATGCCGCCCGGCGCCAATGTCAGCGGACTCGAATCCGATGGCGGCGAGCTGTTCTACGCCGGCGGCGGTCCAGCGGCAAGGTGCGCGCCGTGCGCCGTCCGCAATCCCCACGTTGACCAAGTTCCAAAGGAGCAGATCATGAACACACCACATCACTCCGTCGTCTCGGCGGACCAATGGCTGGCACAACGCAAGGCGCTGCTGGAACGCGAAAAGAAATTGACGCATTTGAAGGACGAAGTCGCCCGCGAACGCCGCGCGCTGGCGTGGATACGCATCGACAAGCACTACGTGTTCGACACGCCGTCCGGCCCGCGTACCTTGGCCGAACTGTTCGAAGGCCGCCAGCAACTCGTGGCGCAACACTTCATGTACACGCCGGGTGCCGAACAGGGCTTCAAGAGTTGTTCGTACATGGCCGACCACACGAACGGCGCGCTGGCGCATCTGGCGCAGCGCGACACGACGGTGGTGGCGGTCTCGCGCGCGCCTCTGGCCGACCTGGAGCGCATGCGCAAGCGGATGGGCTGGCAATTTTCATGGGTGTCGTCGGGCGAGAGCGAGTTCAACTACGACTTCCATGTCAGCTTCACGCCGGAGGAGATGGCCGGCGGCGCGGTCTATTACAACTATGTTCAGCAGCCCTTCCCACATCCGGACGCGCCGGGCATTAGCGTGTTCCACAAGGACGATGCAGGACACGTCTACCTCACCTACTCCACCTACCGACGCGGCTTGGAAGTGATGATGCATACCTATAACTTCCTCGATTTGACGCCGCTGGGGCGCAATGAGGACGGCCTATCGTATCCGATGGAATGGGTGCGCCACCATGACCGTTACGAGACGGCGCCGGCGGCCACACCGGCGGCTTCGTGCTGTTCGGCGGGCGCCTGAGCGGTAGCGCAGATCGTGTCGAACTGGCTTCCGTGGCTGGCGGTTGCCGGGGTTGGCGCCCTGCACGGGCTGAACCCGGCGACCGGCTGGCTGAGTCGGGGAGCAGGTCGCCCAACGGCAAGCTGCACATCTTCGCCTCCAATTTGGCTTGTTTTCGTGCGCTTTCATCGGCCTCATCCGGCTAGATAAACCCAACGCCCCACCAGAAAAACAAAAAGCACTCGGCGTCCAAGCAGAACTTATCACGACGTCAATCTTTCGACATTACATCTGAACAAGATGATATCCTGTCTGCAAAAGCTCGCTGTCGATTAAAGCGAATATACATACTTTCTCAGGTGAAAAATGATAGAAATATTCGTATCCCGTCCCAACTGGGTCCCGCCACCAATCGAGCAAAAGCTCAAGGACTTTTATCAACTTCTGGAGGACACGGGATTCCAAGCGAATACTATTGGCAAGAGTCATACGCCGTTGATGAGCCCATTCGAAGATGTCCATAGACTCATGAAGAAATGCCATTGCACTGTTGTATTAGGTCTACCACAGATATTTGCGCATACAGGTTCAATCAAACAAGATCCGATAATGACGCCTATTACGCTACCCACCGAATGGAATCAGATTGAAGCGACGATGTCACTTATGCTTAAATTGCCCACTTTAATGCTTTTGCATAGTGGCGTTGCCGCCAGAGGAATATTTGATCTAGGCGCAGCGAATATTTTTGTTCATAAATTTGACTCGTCAGACAATTCATGGCTCACATCGCTACGTCCAGCCCTTCATGCCCTTAAAGAAGCCATCGCGGCTTAACACGCAGCGGTTATAATTCGCTTCCGCCGCAGGAAAAAAGAAACGATAATTAAATTCGATTACGAAGAAAATACGTTTTTAAATATTTATCAATTTATTTCATAAAATTATTTTACCGATTACAATATCGACGACTAGGGTATAAGTAATGGAAAAAGCAATTCTTGCATTTCATCAGATTCTGGGGCAATGGAATACATATGAAGCTCACATTCCCGAGGATATCGCACAATACGGACTTCCAAGTATTAAAAAATCTGATATAAAAAATTATCTGGAGAGCCAAATTTCGTTCTTCGAAAGTCAAATTAAAAACGGACGGGTTTTTGATGGTTTTGATCGACATGCATTATATACAGAAATCAATGTAGAAGGGAATATCCCGAACTTTACAAGTTGGTTTCAAAACATCCCATCAAATCCGGCAGGGCATATCCCACCTATAGTATCCACATTAGTCAGTTGGAGAGCAACTCTCACGCAGAGGGGGCTGTATCCCAACGCTAACCCAAAAAGCTTTAGCGAAACGGAGAGGAATTCTCTACAAGAATTGTATAATAAAGCAATGTCGCTTACAGCGGAGCAAAGTAACACCCTAGCTATACAGACCGACCTAACCGCTCTACGTAATCGTGCAACTGAGCTGCACACCTCTCTTGAAGGGTCGGTCGACCTACTGAGAGTTCGACGAGGGGAGACGGAAACTTTAGCAATAAAAATTTCCGCAACATCCGGCGAACTGGATGACCTCATTATTAAGACAAAGCAATCATTAGGAACGGTATCGGAATCTATAGGGCAACTAGATAAAAAAAAGGAAAAATTAGACATTCTCCACGGGAAGTTAGGCGAAGCAGCTACACAGGCAATCGGACATGCTCAGACCATTGAAAAAACCCTCGCAGCAGCCAATCGAACAGGTCTGGCGAAAGCCTTTGAAGAGCGACGTAAAGCGCTGAAAACACCAATGATAATTTGGGGCATTACCTTCGTCGCATCTGTGATTGGATTATTCTTGATCGGTATAGCCGTAATCTTACCGACGTTAAAAAGTGTGAAAGGCACCGAAATTTACGTTCATCTTCTTTTTGAGCTGCCACTCACAGCGCCGTTAATATGGTTAGGATACTTTAGTGGCTCTCGATATTCTTATACAGAAAAGGTTCGAGAAGACTATGCTTTCAAAGAAGCTACCGCGCTATCCTTTGAAGGCTTCAAAACCGAAACAATGGGCGTTGATAAAGAGCTTCTGAGCCAGCTGCTTTCTATATCTATAGATAACTTTGGACAGAATCCTATTCGTCTTTATGAAAAAAAGATAGCCGTAAGCCCCGCTGCTCACGCCCTAGACAGTGAATTAGTGAAATCCATCAGTGAAAAAATTGCCGATAAAATTCCTACATTTGAGAAATTGGCGGAGTATTTCTCTAAAAAATAGCTAGCACTGTTTGCGCGCTAGCGTGCGGTGTCGGCTAACTAAGTTCAAGTTCGCATGCGTTAGAAGTCACCGGCGCCTTGGAGGCGAAGACCTCATCACCTGGGAGCATGCTGCAGACACCACGCCTCGCAAATAATGGCATCACTTTGGGCGTCACTAATAGCTCAATGGCTTCCCACTTATTTCGTGGCTATGCGGCGCTATGCTTAGCGGCGGTATAGCGAATTCACTCTTGTTCGTAAAGCTCTTAGTCGAAGCGGTCGAGCCGTCCCGATGCTCGGTGCGGCGGTTATTACCTCAGCCAAGGGCGCGCTCCGCCTTTCCCCTGACGTCCTTCACGCAAGAGGCTAGGCACCCTCTATACTTAGGAAGGTCACACTTTCCCGTTACCGCCGCATTTACGTCACCACTCTCGGCGGGCTAGAGGCTATGCGGCTTGTCGGCGTTCGCCGTGATTGGTGCCGACTTCTACATTGGCTATACCCATCGACTCATGGCTTACACTCTACGCTCCTTCACTGCCGCCGGTTACTTTTTCGCAATGCGCTGGCAGTGGAATAGGTGGAATATTCCGACGGCACTATGTCACGATCTGTTGTGATCTTGGGGCTATGAAAACGCCGCTCCCTCCCATCGACTCCGAATTTTCGACTGCAGAAGACGAGGTCGCTTACGATCGCTGGTTCCGCGAGCAAGTGCAGGCATCCCTCGATGACCCGAGTCCCAGCATCCCGCATGATCAGGTCATGGCTGAAATGCGCGCGCTAATCGCGTCCAAACGGAGAAAGAACAAATCGAGCGATGCATCGTGAAGCCAGAATGAATACAGGTTCGCTAAACTGTATTTTCTGGAGGATGGATGCTTCAGGTTCGGTGGCTTCTTAAGGCCAGGGTCAACCTGGCTACGATCATCAACTACATTGCGGAGCGCAATGACGTAGCCGGCTCCAAGCTGCAGGACGATATCGAACGCGCGACATCACAGTTGCAGCAGCATCCCTACCTCTACCGTGTTGGACGACTCGCTGTCACCCAAGAGATCGTTGTGCACCACAACTAAGTGATCGTGTATCGCGTTTTGCCAAACGTAATCGAAATCGTGTCGGTACTGCATTCCCGCCAGCGATATCCAGCCAAACGACCATAGACAACAAAAAACCCGCGCCTCCAGAGGAGAACGCGGGTTTTTAGACTTCTGGTACAGCAAACTACTGTGTTCTGGTGCCGCTTGCCGGAATCGAACTGGCGACCTTTTCATTACGAATGAACTGCTCTACCAACTGAGCTAAAGCGGCGAAGTCGCACATTCTAACAAATATTTCTTACTGCACGCTAGCCCTAAAACCAATAAATTTTAGCCATGCTGCAAAAATGTCATTGCTTTGTGCGCGAAACAGGCTAGAAACCGCCTAATCAGCCCTGATGGTAGCCGGTCACCACCGCCACCTCGTCGCGCGATCCCAGGAACACCGGCACGCGCTGGTGCAGCTTGTGCGGCTGGATCTCCATGATGCGCTGGGTGCCGTCGGTGGCCGAGCCGCCCGCCTGCTCCACGATGAAGGCCATCGGATTCGCCTCGTACATCAAGCGCAGTTTGCCCGGCATCGACGTGTCGCGCGTGTCGGCCGGGTACATGAAGATGCCGCCGCGGTTCAGGATGCGGTGCACGTCGGCGACCATCGAGGCCACCCAACGCATGTTGAAGTTGGTGCCGCGCGGGCCGTTTTCGCCTTCCAGCAGTTCGTCGACGTAGCGCTTGACCGGCGCGTGCCAGTGGCGCGCGTTCGACATGTTGATGGCGAATTCCTTGGTCTTGGCCGGGATCTTCATGTCGCGCTGCGTCAGCACCCACGAACCCATTTCGCGGTCCAGCGTGAAGCAGTTGACGCCATTGCCGGTGGTGAGCACCAGCATGGTCTGCGGGCCGTACACGGCGTAGCCGGCGGCGACCTGCTTGGTACCCGGCTGCATGAACGCTTCCTCGGTCGGCTCGCCCATGCCTTCGGGCGCCTTCAGCACCGAGAAGATGGTGCCGATCGAGACGTTGACGTCGATGTTCGACGAGCCGTCCAGCGGGTCGAACGTCAGCATGTATTCGCCCTTCGGATAGCGGTTCGGGATCGGGTGGATGGTTTCCATCTCTTCCGACGCCATCGCCGCCAGGTGGCCGCCCCACTCATTCGCTTCGAGCAGGATCTCGTTGGAGATGATGTCGAGCTTCTTCTGCACTTCGCCCTGGACGTTCTCGGTGTCGGCGGTGCCGAGCACTTCGCCCAGCGCGCCCTTGCCGACGGCGTGGCTGATGGTCTTGCACGCGCGTGCGACCACTTCGATCAGCAGACGCAGTTCGGCCGGGATCGTGTTGTTCTGGCGCTGTTCTTCGACCAGGTATTGAGTGAGGCTGATGCGTTTCATGGTTTCCCTTGTGATGAAATATAAATCGTTTAAATCGTTATTAGTTGGCGAGCGCCTTGGTCACCACTTCAAGCACGTCGTTGGAGAGCTTGGCGCGGGCCGCGACCTTTTCCAGCGCGCGCTTCATCTTGGCCTGCAGCGCCGGAGCGTATCGGCGCCAGCGGTCCATGCCGCGCGCCAGCCGTGCGGCGACCTGCGGGTTGATGGCGTCGAGCTTGATCACGTACTCGGCCCAGAATTCGTAGGCGCTGCCGTCGGCGGCGTGGAACTGCGACGGATTGCCGCTGGTGAAGTTGAAGATCAAACTACGCGCCCGGTTCGGATTCTTCAAGTTGAAGGCCGGATGCTGCATCAACTTGCGCACGCCTGCGACGTTGGTGGTCGGCGCGGCGGCTTGCATGGCGAACCATTTGTCGATGACCAGCGCTTCGCTTTCGAAGTCTTCGTAGAAGTTCTTCAGATACGGGCCCGCTTCGGCGCCGCTGTGGATCATCGCCACCAGCGCGGCCGAGCGGTCGGTCATGTTGCCGGCCTTTTCGAACTGCTGCTGCGCGAGCTTGAGCTCCGCCATGTCCGGCGCCACCATCAGGTACGACAGGCACAGGTTCTTCAACGCGCGCTTGCCGGCCGACAGCGCGTCCGGGCTGTAGTCGCCGGGCGTCTGGTTGGCGTGATACTGCGCCAGCAGCTCGGTCTTGAGCGCGGCGCCGATGGTGCGGCGCATGAACTGGCGCGCGGTGTGGATCGCTTGTGGATCGACGACGTCCATCTGCTCGGCTATGATGGTTTCCGACGGCAGGATCAAGGCCAGTTCGCGGAAGGCCGGATCGAGCGTGTCGTCGGTCAGCAAGGTGCGCTGGGCGGTGATGAAGGTGGCGTCCAGTTTCAGGTTGGCGTCGCTGCCGCCCGCAGCCACTTGCGCGGTCAGCTTGAGCAGGCGCGCCATCGCCAGGCGCTGGCCGGCTTCCCAGCGGTTGACCGGATCGCTGTCATGGTTGAACAGGTGCAGCAGTTCGGCGTCGGTGTAATCGTATTCCAGCACCACCGGCGCCGAGAAGTCGCGCAGGATCGACGGCGTCGGGCGTTCGTCGACATTGCGGAAGCGGAAAATCTGCTCTTGCTCGGTCAATTCCAGAACGACGGTGGTGGCACCTTTCGCATGCTTGCCGCCCTCCAGGGTCAAAGGCAGGTCCTTGCCGCTGGCCGACAGCAGGCCGACCGCCACCGGAATGTGGAACGGCAGCTTGTCCGGCTGTCCGGCAGACGCCGCGCAGCGCTGGCTGAGGATGATGTCGAAGTTGCGCTTGACGGCGTCGTAGCGGGTGCGCGCGGTGACCACCGGCGTGCCGGCCTGGCTGTACCAGCGCTCGAACTGGCGCAAATCGCGGCCGCTCGAATCGGCCATGGCGGCGCGGAAGTCGTCGCAGGTGACGGCTTGGCCGTCATGCCGCTCGAAGTACAGGTCCATGCCCTTGCGGAAGCCTTCGCGGCCCAACAGGGTCTGGTACATGCGCACCACTTCGGCGCCCTTTTCGTACACGGTCACCGTGTAGAAGTTGTTGATCTCGACGAAGGAGTCCGGACGCACCGGGTGCGCCATCGGACCTGCGTCCTCGGGGAACTGCGCCTGGCGCAAGGTGCGCACCTGGTCGATGCGCGTAACGGCGCGGCCGCTGTCGGTGCCGATCATGTCGGCGCTGAACTCCTGGTCGCGGAACACGGTCAGGCCTTCCTTCAGCGACAGCTGGAACCAGTCGCGGCACGTCACGCGGTTGCCGGTCCAGTTGTGGAAGTACTCGTGGCCCACCACCGCCTCGATGCCGGCGTAATCGACGTCGGTCGCCACGCGCGGATTGGCCAGCACGAACTTGGTGTTGAAGATGTTGAGGCCCTTGTTCTCCATCGCGCCCATGTTGAAGTCGCCCACGGCGACGATCATGAAGCGGTCCAGGTCCAGCTCCAGGCCGAAGCGCTCCTCGTCCCAGCGGATCGAATTCTTCAGCGATTGCATGGCGTAGTCGGTTTTGTCGAGGTTGCCCTCCTCCACCCACACCTGCAGCAGCACTTCGCGGCCGGAATTGAGCGTGTACTTCTCCTCCTGGCACACCAGCCGCGCGGCCACCAGCGCGAACAGGTAGGACGGCTTCTTGAACGGGTCTTCCCATTTGGCGTAGTGACGGCCGTCGCCGAGGTCGCCCTCTTCCAGCAAG
Organism: Duganella sp. AC917; assembly: GCF_979258245.1. Taxonomy (NCBI): domain Bacteria; kingdom Pseudomonadati; phylum Pseudomonadota; class Betaproteobacteria; order Burkholderiales; family Oxalobacteraceae; genus Duganella; species Duganella sp. AC917. The sequence continues at coordinate 6,429,054 of NZ_OZ409848.1, read as the reverse complement.
TTACCGTTCGACAGCAGCACCGGATAGGTGGCCTTGTCGGCGCGCAACATGACGGTGTACTTGGCCATCACGTCCGGACGATCCGGGAAATAGGTGATGCGGCGGAAGCCCTCGGCCTCGCATTGCGTGAAGAAGTTGCCGTTCGATACGTACAACCCCGACAGCGTGGTGTTTTGCACCGGCGCGCACAGCGTTTCGATTTCCAGCACCACCTCGCCTGTTGCCGGGGCTTTCTTGATCGTCAGGCCCGAACCGTCGAGCTTGTATTCGGTGGGCGCCAGCGCTTTACCATTCATGCGCAGCTGCACCAGTTCGATCTCCTCGCCATGCAACACGATGTCCTGGCTTTGGCTCGCCGGGTTGTGGCGCATGGTGATGCGATTGGCCACCACGGTACGGTCGGGGTCGAGATCGAAACCCAGTTCAACCGTCTCGACCAGGAACGCCGGAGGGGTGTAATCTTTGCGATATATCGTCGTGGGGCTGCTATCTGTGCGCATGGGGGCTCTGGGGGGACGTAGGCAAAAGTCTATTTTACCAATACCAGCGCCGGCGGACGTGCGAATTGCCGACAGCGGACACTGCGATAGCGACGGTGGAGCGAATAAGTTGTCATTAATAAGTTGCTTGTCTCCACGCCGCCGTAACAATCTGTAATAATCGTGCGACGTCTGCGCGCCCGGCGTAAACTTTAGTACTGGATCATACCGTCCGACCTGAGAGGGCTACACCATGAAATATCTCGCCATCCTGGCGACTGCCGCCGTCATGCTGTTGAGCGGCTGCGCCACTACCATCCGCAGCGACGTCACCGCCTTCAACGACTGGCCGACCGACCTGCCGGACAAAACTTATGCATTCGAAGCGCCACAAGGGGCTGACGACACGCTCGAATACCGCAGCTACCAGGTCCTGGTTAACAACGAACTGGGCAAGCTGGGCTTCCGCCAGGCCGCCGAGGGCCAGCAGCCGAAATTGCTGGTGGGCATGAAATACGTGACCATCGACCATCCGGTGCGCGTGCTGGAAGCGGACGACCCGTTCATGGGCCCGTACTGGGGTCCGGGCTACGGCCGTTACGGCTGGGGCTATTCGCGCTGGGGCTATCGTCCGTATTTCTATGACCCGTTCCGCTTCAACTCGATGCGCATCGAAGAACGGATCAAGCACCAGTACCAGCGCCAGTTGCGCGTGACCATCAACACGACCACCGGCCGCAAGCTGTACGACGTGACGGTGCAGAACACCAGCCTGATCCAGGCCACGCCGTATGTGATGCCGGCGCTGGTGCAAAGCGCGTTCACCGGCTTCCCCGGCCAGAGCGGCGTGCCGCGCCGGGTGGACCTGAAGATTGATCCGACCACCCAGACGGTGGAAGCACCGGCGGCGGTGGCGGGACAAGCGGCGCCAGCGCGCTGACAGGAACGAAAAAACCCGGCGATCATTACCGGGTTTTAACTTTTCGCACCAACTAAAAAGCCCCTGTGTGCATTGGCACACAGGGGCTTTTTCTTACCGCAGCCAAGAATTACTTGGTGACGATGCGGGCGGCTTCTTTCACGTCGCCGACTTTCTCTTGTACTTTACCTTCGACTTGCTTGTTCAGGCCTTTGGCTTCCTGCTCTGGCGAGTCGATCAGATCGCCGACTTCTTCCTGAATCTTGCCGCCGATGTTTTTCAGTTTGCCTTCGATTTGGTCTTTGTTCATGATATTGCTCCTGATTGGTGCAAACCGGAATGGCTTGGCTTGAGACACAGAATAACCAAGCTGAGGTAACTCATCTGTACGCTCGCGTACCAAACTTGCATCCTTGACTTTTTTTACTCAACAAGACGGCGTCCCTTGTGTGCGCTGATGTACACTGCGAGCGTGCCACTGGCCCAGCCCCCGCGAGACCGCACAATTTTTTACCGCGAAACACGCCTCGGCCTTTGGAGCTTTATGGAAACACACGATCACACCGCACCGACAGCGGCGGGTACCGACGCCTTGCGTCAGCAAGCCCACCTGTCGATATTCGAGAACAGCCCCGACTGCGTCAAGATCCTTGGCGTCGATGGCAGCCTGCTGGCGATGAACGTCAACGGCCAGTGCGTGATGGAGATCGATGACTTTGGCGCCGTGTGCGGGGCGATGTGGTCCAGCCTGTGGCCGGAAGCGACCCGGGAGCAAGTCCAGCAGGCGGTGACAAGCGCCCGCGCCGGCAGCATCGGCCACTTCAAGGCCTTCTGCCCCACCGCCAAGGGCGCGCCCAAGTGGTGGGACGTGGTCGTCAGCCCCCTGCTCGGCAGCGACGGTTCGCTGCAAGGCCTGCTGTCGATCTCGCGCGACATCACCCAGCAACGCGAGGCCGAAGAGCGCGAACGCAAGCTGGCCACCAAACTGCGCTTTGCGCTGGAAGTGGCGCGCTACGGCGAGTGGGACCTGGACGTCATCTCCGGCTGCATCACCTTCAACGCGCACTTCGGACAATGTTTCGGCCTCGACGACGGCACCACCGGCTGGCGCCTCGAGCATCTGCTCTCGCGGGTGCACGCGGCCGACCGCACCAGCGTCGTCGCCGCCGTGCAATCGGCGCAGACCGACACCGTCGGCCTGGACCTGGAGTTCCGCGTCATCTGGCCCGACGCCACCATCCACTGGGTGCACATGCGTGGCAGCCGCTATTTACAACCGGGTTACGACAACCACCTGACCGGCCTCATCTCCGACGTCACCGGCCGCGCGCGCGACGCCGAGGCGCTGCGCGACGCCTACCGCAAGCAACACGAATCGGTCTCGGTGCTGGAGCACCGGATCAACCAGCAAGCGGCCGACCGCGACCGCATGTGGCGCCTTTCCACCGATTTGATGCTGGTGGCCGATTTCAACGCCGAGATCGTTTCGATCAATCCGGCCTGGACCTCCATCCTCGGCTACGAGGCGCCAGCCATCATCGGCCGCGACTTCATGACCCTGGTGCATCCGGACGACCAGGCCGCCACGTTGAACGAAGTGGGCCGGCTCGCCAGCGGCCTGACGACCTTGCGCTTTGAAAACCGCTACCGCCGGGCGGACGGATCGTGGCGCGACATTTCCTGGACGGCCGTGCCGGACATCGACCTGATCCACGCGGTCGGGCGCGACATCACCGACGAAAAACGCGCGGCCGACGCGCTGCGGGAAACCGAATCGGCCCTGTTGCAGGCGCAAAAGCTCGAATCGATCGGCAAGCTGACCGGCGGCGTCGCGCACGACTTCAACAATGTGCTGCAGATCATCTCCGGCAATTTGCAGCTGCTGCAGTTGTCGGCCGGCGACGATCCGGCAACCTTGAAGCGGCTGACCACGGCGGCGGTCGCGGTCGAACGCGGCGCGCGGTTGGCCTCGCAATTGCTGTCGTTCGCCCGCCGCCATCCGCTCAAACCGGTGGTGGCCGACCTGCGCGAGCTGCTCGGCGCGATGGACGATCTGCTGCAACGGGCGATCGGCGAATCGGTCGCGGTCGAACTGGCGGTCGACAACGACCTGTGGCACACGCTGATCGACCCGAACCAGCTGGAAAACGTCCTGCTCAACCTGGCGATCAACGCCCGCGACGCCATGGACGGCCAGGGCAAACTGACGATCGAGCTGCGCAACGCGGAGCTGGACGCCACCTATTGCGCCGGCCATCCGGAAGTGTGCGCGGGCCAGTACATCATGCTGGCCGTCTCCGACACGGGCTGCGGCATCCCGTCTGATCTTGCCGACAAGATATTCGAACCGTTCTTCACCACCAAGCGCGAAGGCGAAGGCACCGGCCTGGGGCTGAGCATGGCCTACGGCTTCATCAAGCAAAGCGGCGGCCACATCAAGGTCTACAGCGAAGTCGGCCACGGCACCACGTTCAAGCTGTACCTGCCGCGTTCGATGGCGGAGCTCGAAGCCTTGCCGGCGGCGCTCAACGGTCCGGTCGTCGGCGGCAACGAAACCGTGCTGGTGGTCGAGGACGACTTGCAGGTACAGGAAACGGTGGTCGAGATCCTCAAGGGCCTCGGCTACACGGTGCTCAAGGCCTCCGACGGTCAAAGCGCGCTGTCGATCATCGACAGCGGCCTGCCGATCGATCTCTTGTTTACCGATGTGGTCATGCCGGGCGAGTTGCGCAGCCCGGACCTGGCGCGCCGAGCCAAGGCGATACTGCCGGGTCTGGAGATTCTGTTCACCTCCGGCTACACCCAAAATGCCATCGTGCATGGCGGCCGGCTCGACGCCGGGGTGGAGTTGCTGAGCAAACCGTACCGGCGCGAGGATTTGGCGCGCAAGATCCGTTTCATGTTCGCCAACCGCCAGCACGTGGAATCGCTGCACCGCGAAAGGTCGAGCATAAAAGAGGCGCCGACATCGGCAGGTAACACGCGCCGCCGCACTATCCTGCTGGTGGAGGACAACGAGGATGCGCGCATGCTGACGGCCGAGCTGCTGGAAACGCTGGGGCACACTGTCGACGCGGTGGGATCGGCCGAGGAGGCCCTGCAGCGCATGGCGCGCGGAGACATCGATGTGCTGCTGACCGATATCAGCCTGCCCCGCATGTCGGGCATCGATTTGGCGGCGCAGGCGCGGGCCGAGCAGCCCGATCTGGATATCGTGTTTGTCAGCGGACATGACAAGGACAACGCGGGCCTGTCGGATGCCTCGGCCAAGTTCCTGCTAAAGCCGTTCAACTTCGCGCAGCTGGAAAGCGCGCTGGGTTGAAGGGAACACGCTGCGGCGCCGGGGTTTAAACGCCGGCATGCCGCTTCAGATACATCGGCATCAACCACCACACGATGGCGATCAACCCCGCCATGATGCCGGCCATCGCCATGCCCACGGTGGAACCGAACACCTCGGAAATCACCAGGTCCGTGCCGAGCACCAGCGCGATCGCCAGCGCGAATGAGCCGGCCACGATCTGCTTGGTCGCCACCCGCTTGAAGCGCCCCCTGTCCTTCAACGGGCGCATCAAACGGTGCTGGATCGCCGGTGCGCTCAGCAGCACGAGGCTGGTCAGCGCAAGGAAGAAAGTCGCCAGGAACAGCAGCTTTTCCGTATGGTCGATATGCGCGAAACCGGCGTTGAACGGCAGGATGATCAGGAAGGCCGACAACATCTGCGCGCCAGGCAGCAGGATGCGCATTTCACTCAGCATGTCGGAGAAATCGCCGTCGTCCTCCTCTTCCTCGTCGCGCAGCTGCTTGCCCTTGACCTTGTCCTCCTCGAACAGACTGCCGCTCATGGCAGGATGATGGTCGAGCCGGTCGTCTTGCGCGCTTCGAGATCGATGTGCGCCTGGGCGACGTCGGCAAGGTTATAACGCTGGCGCACGTCGATCTTCACCGCACCGCTGTTGACGACGCCGAACAATGACTTGGCCGCCGACTCCAGATCCTCGCGCGTGGCCATGTACGCAGCCAGCGACGGCCGCGTGACAAACAACGAGCCACGGTTGGCCAGCTCGCTCAGCGCGAACGGCGGCACCGGTCCGGATGCGTTGCCGAAGCTGACCATGGTGCCGAGCGGCGCCAGGCAGTCCAGCGAAGCGGTAAAGGTATCCTTGCCGATCGAGTCGTACACCGCGCAGACGCCCTTGCCGCCGGTGATCTCGCGTACCCGCTCGGTGAAGTTCTCGCGGTTGTAGTTGATCACGTGGTCGGCGCCGTTTTCGGTCGCCAGCGCCGCCTTTTCGTCCGAGCCGACGGTGCCGATCAGGGTCACGCCCAGCACCTTGGCCCACTGGCAGGCGATCAGGCCGACACCGCCGGCCGCCGCGTGGAACAGGATGGTATCGCCGGCCTTCAGGTGCACGGTGCGATGCAGCAGGTACTGCACCGTCAAGCCTTGCAGCATCATGGCGGCGGCGGTGTCGAAGCCGATTTTCTCCGGCAGCACCAGCAACTGTGACGCCGGCATGTTGCGCGCCTCGGCGTAGGCGCCGTTCGGCCGTCCGGCATAAGCCACGCGGTCGCCGACCTTCACTTCGGTCACGCCCTCGCCCACCGCCTCGACGGTGCCGGCGCCTTCCATGCCCAGGCCGCCCGGCAGCGGCTGCGGATACAGGCCGGTGCGGAAATAGACGTCGATGAAGTTCAAGCCGATGGCGCCGTGGCGCACTTGCGCCTCGCCGGGACCGGGCGGCCCCAGGTCCACGTCCACCAGTTCCATCACTTCCGGGCCGCCGACGCGGTTGATACGAATTGCCTTGGTCATCGCTGTCTCCCTCACTGCTTCCATTACTCAAGAGCCACAGTGTAGCGCCGAATACAACTTGGGCCACACGCGACTGAAACACTGTGAAATGTTAATGACCGGCGGCGGCGATCGACTGCAACTGCGACAACACCAAATGCGCAGACGACACATTCGTCGCGCACGGCGTGTTGTGCACGTCGCACGCCCGCACCAGCGCATTGATGTCCGGCTCGTGCGGCTGCGGCGTCATCGGATCGCGCAGGAAGATCACGCAATCGATCCCGCCCTCCACCAGCAGCGCCCCGATCTGCAAATCCCCGCCGAACGGGCCCGAATGCTTGCGGTCCACTTCCAGCCCCAGCTCGTTGATCAAGCGCCCGCCGGTGGTGCCGGTGGCGACCAGGTCGCAGGTCGACAGGAAAGCGCGGTACTGGCCCGCCAGCAAAATCATGTCGTCTTTTTTCTTGTCGTGGGCAATCAGGGCGATGCGGGTTTTCATAACGTTATCCATGTATATGGTTTATCCAGTTTATTTTTTACTTTTGGACAGCAGATATATCCCGGCGATCACCAGCGCGGTGCCGGCCAGTTGCCAGGACGTGACGGGCTCGCCCAACAGCAGCGCGCCCAGAAACAGGGTGGACACGGGGCCGATCATGCCCGCCTGCGAGGCGGCGCCGGCGCCGATGCGCTCGACGGCGGCCATCGTCATAAACACCGGCATCACCGTGCACAGGATGCCGTTGACCAGCGACAGCCCGTACACCTGCACCGGCTGCACCAGTCCGGAGACCGGCCGCAGGATGAAGAACTGGGCGATGCAGGCCACGCTGGAGACGCACATCGCGTACGACACCAGCCGCAGCGCGCCGAGCCGCTTGACCATCTCGCCCGACAGCAGCAGATAGACGGCGTAGGCGGCCGCCGATCCCGTCACCAGGGTTGCGCCCAGCGCCACGTTGCTGCCGCCATTATCCAGATCGTGCAGGAACACGAACACGATGCCGCAATAGGAGGTCAGCAGCGCCAGCCACTGCTTGCCGCTGATGTGCTGCTTGAGCAGGGTGGAGCTGATCAGCAGCACGAAGGTCGGCGTCAGGAACAAAATCAGCCGCTCAAGGCCGACCGTGATGTATTGCAGACCCAGAAAATCGAGGAAACTGGATAAATAGTAGCCGACCAGCCCCAGGCCGATCAGGCGCCAGCGGTCGCCGGTCGACAGCGGCGCGCCGGTGCGCATCTTCCAGACGGCGACGGCGGCGAACACCGGCAGCGAAAAGATCATGCGGAACGCCAGCACGGTGACGGCGTCGAGGTCATAACGGTACAGCAGCTTGGCGACGATGGCCTTGGTCGAGAACAGCACCGCGCCGCCGATGGCGATTCCCAGGCCGCCCAGGTAGGCCGCGCGCGGCGAGCTGCCATCGGGGTTCACATTCGTTATGCTTTTGTCCATCCCACGATTGTAAGGCCAAACCGCCACGGCCGCAGAGGGCGGCGGTTTCGGCGCCCTGCCTTATGTTAAAATACCGCCCTCACCGCATAGCAACGACTATCGCCAACCCCGAACAAAACCGCGCCGAAGGAAGACTGAACATGGCTGGACACAGCAAATGGGCCAATATCAAGCACAAAAAGGCCGCTACCGACGCCAAACGTGGCAAGATCTGGACACGTCTGATCAAGGAAATCACCGTGGCCGCGCGCATGGGCGGCGGCGATATCCAGACCAATCCGCGCCTTCGCCTGGCGGTGGACAAGGCGGCCGACGCCAATATGCCGAAGGATAACGTGCAACGCGCGATCACCCGCGGCACCGGCGGCGAGGACGGCGCGGCCTACGAGGAAGTGCGCTACGAGGGCTACGGCATCGGCGGCGCGGCGATCATTGTCGACTGCATGACCGACAACCGCGTGCGCACCGTGGCCGAAGTGAGGAACGCCTTCAACAAAAACGGCGGTAACATGGGCAACGAGGGCTCGGTGGCCTTCATGTTCAAGCATTGCGGCCAGTTCCTGTTCGCGCCCGGCACCAACGAGGACGCGCTGATGGAAGTGGCGCTGGAAGCCGGCGCCGAAGACGTGGTGGCGGACGAAGAAGGCGGCTTCGAAGTGCTGTGCGGCCCGCACGACTTCGCGACCGTCAAGGATGCGCTGGAAGCGGCCGGTTTCAAGGCCGAAGTGGCCGAGATCATCATGAAGCCGGCCACCGAAACCGTGATCACCGGCGATAACGCCGTCAAGATGCAAAAACTGCTGGACGCGTTGGAAGCGCTGGACGATGTCCAGGAAGTCTATTCCAACACGCTGATCGAAGACTGAGGATTTATGAAAATATTGGTAGTCGGCTCCGGCGGCCGTGAACACGCGCTGGCATGGAAACTGGCGCAATCGGAACGCATCCAGATGGTCTACGTCGCCCCCGGCAACGGCGGCACCGCGCGCGATTCGCGCCTGGTCAACATCAACATCACCGATCTGCACGAACTGGCGACCTTCGTCGAGCAAGAGCACATCAGCCTGACCGTGGTCGGCCCGGAAACCCCGCTGGCCGGCGGCATCGTCAACCTGTTCCGCGCCCGTGGCCTGAAGGTGTTCGGCCCAACGAAAGAAGCGGCGCAGCTGGAGTCGTCGAAGGACTTCGCCAAGGCGTTCATGCAGCGCCACGGCATCCCGACCGCCAAATACCAGACCTTCTCGGACGTGGCGCAAGCGCACGCCTACATCGACGCCAACGGCGCGCCGATCGTCATCAAGGCCGACGGCCTGGCCGCGGGCAAAGGCGTGGTGGTGGCGATGTCGCTGGAAGAAGCGCACCAGGCGGTCGACGACATGCTGGCCGATAACCGCTTCGGCGACGCCGGCGCGCGCATCGTCATCGAGGAATTCCTGGCCGGCGAGGAAGCGAGCTTCATCGTCATGTGCGACGGCAAAAACGTGCTGCCGCTGGCCACCAGCCAGGATCACAAGCGCCTCAAGGACAACGACGAAGGCCCGAACACCGGCGGCATGGGCGCCTACTCGCCCGCGCCGATCGTCACGCCGGCGATGCACGCCCGCGTGATGCGCGAGATTATTAACCCGACCATCGCCGGCATGGCGAAGGACGGCATCGTCTTCACCGGCTTCCTGTACGCCGGCCTGATGATCGACGCCGCCGGCAATCCGCGCACCCTGGAATTCAACTGCCGCATGGGCGACCCGGAAACGCAGCCGATCATGTCGCGCCTGAAGACCGACCTGGTGACGGTGATGGAACACGCCGTCAACGGCACGCTCGACACGGTCGAACTGGAATGGGACCGCCGCACCGCCGTTGGCGTGGTGCTGGCAGCGGCCGGCTACCCGGACGCGCCGCTGAAGGGCGCCGTGATCGAAGGCATCCCGGCCGAAACGCCGGAATCGGTGACCTACCACGCCGGCACCGCCGAAGTGGGCGGCCAGCTGCAGGTTACCGGCGGCCGCGTGCTGTGCGTGGTCGGCCTGGCCGACAGCGTCAAGCTGGCGCAAAAGCAGGCCTACGAGGTGGTCGACCAGATCTCCTTCGAAGGCATGCAGTGCCGCCGCGACATCGGCTGGCGCGGCTTGAAGCACTAATGCCGAAGCACTGATCCATATGCTGTCCGCTCCGAATCCAGCGGCCGTCAAGGCCTTCCTGCTCGATCTGCAGGCCCGCATCATCGAAGCGCTCGAAGCGCTCGATGGCAAGGCCTTCCTGCGCGACGAGTGGGAACGTCCCGAGGGCGGCGGCGGGATCTCGCGGCTGGTCGAGGAAGGCAACGTCATCGAACGCGGTGGCGTCAATTTCTCGCATGTGATGGGCGCCAGGCTGCCGCCGTCGGCGTCGGCGGTGCGTCCGGATTTGGGCGGCAACCCGTGGGAAGCGATGGGCGTGTCGCTGGTGATCCATCCGCGCAATCCATACGCGCCGACGGTGCACATGAACGTGCGCTTCTTCACCACCACCACGGTGAACGGCGAGCCGGCATGGTGGTTCGGCGGCGGCATGGACCTGACGCCCTATTACGGCGACAAGCAAGACGTCAAACACTTCCACCAAAGCTGCCACGACGCGCTGGCGCCGTTCGGCGACGACCTGCACGCGCGCTACAAGAAGTGGTGCGACGAGTATTTCTACCTGAAGCACCGCAAGGAGGCGCGCGGCGTCGGCGGCATCTTCTTCGACGATTTGAACGAAGAAGGCTTCGACCGGAGCTTCGCGCTGATGCAAAGCGTCGGCAACTCGTTCCTGACGGCCTACCTGCCGATCCTGGAACGCCGCAAGGACACGCCGTACGGCGAGCGCGAACGCGATTTCCAGGCGTACCGGCGCGGCCGCTACGTCGAGTTCAACCTGGTGTTCGACCGTGGTACCCTGTTCGGCCTGCAGTCGGGCGGCCGCACCGAAGCGATCCTGATGTCGATGCCGCCCATCGTCAAATGGCGCTACCGCTGGGAACCGGAAGACGGCACCCCGGAAGCGGCGCTGTACACCGACTTCCTGCCGCACCGCGACTGGCTGGCCGCGTGACACAGGCCATGGCACAGCGGGTTGCACTGCTGGGCGGCAGCTACGATCCGGTCCACCACGGTCATATCGCCCTCGGCGCCTACTTCGCGCAACTGCTGCACGTGGATCAGCTACGCGTGATACCGGCTGGTTTGCCGTGGCAAAAAGCCATGCTCAAGGCGACGCCCGAACAGCGCGCCGAGATGGTGGCCATCGCGTTCAAAGGCCAGCCGTTCGACGTCGTGATCGATATGCAGGAGATCGAGCGCGGCGCCAAGGGACTGCCGACTTACACCATCGAGACGCTCCGCCTGGTGCGCGCCGAGCTGGGACCGGAGGCCTGCATCGCTTTTGTGATGGGCGCCGACCAGCTGCAGCGGCTCGACACCTGGAATGAATGGCAGGCGCTGTTCGACTACGCACATATCTGCGTAGCGGCACGACCTGGCTTCGACATTGGCGCCGCCGGCCTTCCGCCGGCGGTCGCCGCGGCGTTCTCCAGCCGTTTGGGAACGCCTGAGCAAATCCGCAACACGCCGCACGGTCTGACTTATCTGGCACAAGACTTCGCGGTGGATATCTCCGCCACCGAAATACGTGCGGCATTACAACGGGGGGAGCAGGCAAACTCGCTTATCCCGCCGCTAGTGCTAGACTATATTGAACAACACAATCTATACAAAAGCTAAATGGACATCAAAAAACTGCAATCCCTCGTCGTTGACGCCCTCGAAGACGTCAAAGCGCAAGACATCACGCTGTTCGACACCACCCACCTGACCAGCCTGTTCGACCGCATCGCCATCGCCTCCGGTACCTCCAACCGCCAAACCAAGGCGCTGGCCGCCTCGGTGCGCGACAAGGTCAAGGCCGCCGGCGGCGACGTCTACGGCATGGAAGGCGAGGACACCGGTGAATGGGTGCTGGTCGACCTGGGCGACATGATCGTCCACATCATGCAAGCGCCAATCCGCGCCTACTACCGCCTGGAAGAGATCTGGGGCGACAAGCCGGTCAAGCTGGGCGCGGCCAAGCGCAAGTCGACCAAGGAAGGCGAGGAAGCCGACGAGCCGAAGAAAATCTCCAGCCACCTGGCCGCCGGCAAAAAAGCCGTCGACGCCTCGCCGGTGATCGAGAAGAAAACCCCGGCCCGCAAAGCCGCCGCCGCCAAACCGGCCGCCGAGAAAAAACCGGCCGCCAAGAAGGCTGCGATCCCGGTCGGCAAAACCATCAAGGTCGGCAAGACCAAGAGCGCGGTCGCCTCGGCCGAAGCGCTGAAGGCCCTGCCGCCGAAGCCGAAAGCGCCGAAGGCCGCCAAGCCGAAAGCGGACGAAGCGCCGGCCAAAACGGTCATCAAGCGTATCAAAAAAGTCGCGGAGTAATTCGCGATGCAGCTGATCATCGCTGCGGTCGGCCATAAAATGCCGTCCTGGATCGAAACGGGCTTCGCAGAATATGCGAAGCGCATGCCGCCGGAACTGAAGATCGTGCTCAAGGAAATCAAGCCGGTCGACCGTTCGGGCAGCAAAACCGCCGCCACCGCGATGGCGCTCGAACGCGAGCGCATCGAGGCGGCGCTGCCCAAATCGGTGCGCATCATCGCGCTCGACGAGCGTGGCAAGGACCTGACTTCGGTCGGCCTGTCACAACAGCTCGAGGCGTGGCAGCAGGACGGGCGCGACACCGCCTTCCTGATCGGCGGGGCCGACGGGCTCGATCCGGAGCTCAAGGCGCGCGCCGAGGGCCTGATCCGGATTTCCAGTATGACGCTGCCTCATGGTATGGTACGGGTATTGTTGGCCGAGCAACTGTATCGCGCCTGGTCGATCACCCAGAACCACCCTTACCATCGAGTTTGACGGCGTTAAAAAAATATCAAATGAAACTGGTCGAAAAGAAGATTTACCTCGCCTCCAAAAGTCCGCGCCGGCGCGAACTGCTGCGCCAGATCGGCATCGATTTTGAACTGCTGCTGCTGCGCGCCGACGGTCCGCGCGGCGCCGACGTCACCGAAAACGTCATCGACGGCGAAGCGCCGCTCGACTATGTAGCCCGAGTCGCGCAGGAAAAAGCCGCCTTCGGCTACAACCTGGTGCAGCGCCGCCACCTCAAGCCGCGCGCCGTGCTCACCGCCGACACCACCGTCACGATCGACGGCCAAATCCTCGGCAAACCGGCCGACCGCGCCGAAGCCGCCGCCATGCTCACCCAGCTGTCGGGCCGCACCCACCAGGTGCTGACCGCCATCGCCGTGCACTCGCCCGACTTCACCGGCCAGATCACGCAGGTGTCGGAAGTGCGCTTCGGCGTGCTGTCGCCGGCCGCCATCGCCGCCTACTGCGCCACGCTCGAGCCGTACGACAAGGCCGGCGGCTACGGCATCCAGGGACCGGCCGCGCAATTCATCGAACATATCGCCGGCAGCCATTCAGGCATCATGGGCCTGCCGCTGTACGAGACCGCGCAGCTGCTGCGGCAGGCGGGTTTGCCGCTGCCGTAAGTGGCGTGTATGATCAGTCTTCACATAGCCACAGAAGCCGCGCCAGCCGGCCGCCGAGACACATGAACGAAGACATCCTGATCAACATCACCCCGCAGGAAACCCGGGTCGCCCTGATTTTGCAAGGCGCCGTGCAAGAGCTGCACATCGAGCGCACGCTCACGCGCGGGCTGGCGGGCAATGTCTACTCCGGCAAGGTGGTGCGGGTGCTGCCCGGCATGCAATCGGCCTTTATCGACATCGGCCTCGAACGCGCCGCCTTCCTGCACGTGGCCGACATCTGGGAAGCGCGCCCGCACGACGGCGGTCAGAACGCCGCCCCCGCCCCGATCGAGAAAATCCTGTTCGACGGCCAGGTGCTGACGGTTCAGGTCATCAAGGACCCCATCGGCACCAAGGGCGCGCGCCTGTCGACGCAGATCTCCATCGCCGGCCGCATGCTGGTGTACCTGCCGCAGGACGCCCACATCGGCATCTCGCAAAAGATCGAAAAGGAATCGGAGCGCGAAGCGCTGCGCACGCGGCTTCAAAGCCTGCTGCCGGCCGAGGAAAAAGGCGGCTACATCGTGCGCACGCAGGCCGAGGACGCATCGGACTCCGACATCGCCGCCGACGTCGAATACCTGCGCAAGACCTGGGGCGCCATCATGTTGGGCGCGAAAACCAAACCCGCCACCACCTTGCTGCACCAGGATTTGAGCCTGGCGCAACGCGTGCTGCGCGACTTCGTCCACGACGACACGGCCACCATCCAGGTCGACTCGCGCGAGAACTATCTGAACCTGGTCGAATTCGGCAAGGCCTACACGCCCGGCGTGCTGCCACGCTTGCAGCACTACACCGGCGAGCGGCCGCTGTTCGATTTGTACGGTGTCGAGGAAGAGATCCTGCGCGCGCTGGGCCGGCGCGTCGACCTCAAATCGGGCGGCTACCTGATCGTCGACCAGACCGAGGCGATGACAACCATCGACGTCAACACCGGCGGCTTTGTCGGCGGGCGCAATTTCGCCGACACCATCTTCAAGACCAACCTGGAGGCGGCGCACGCGATCGCCCGCCAGCTGCGGCTGCGTAATCTGGGCGGCATCATCATCCTCGACTTCATCGACATGGAGAACAACGAGCATCGCAACGCCGTGTTGCAGGAGTTGAAAAAGACGCTGTCGCGCGACCGCACCAAGGTGTCGGTGTCGAATTTCTCGGCGCTGGGACTGGTGGAGATGACGCGCAAGCGCACGCGCGAATCGCTGGCCCACATCCTGTGCGAACCCTGCCCGGCCTGCGCCGGCAAGGGCCAGGTCAAGACCTCGCGCACGATCTGCTACGAGATCCTGCGCGAACTGCTGCGCGAAGCCAAACAGTTCAACCCGCGCGAATTCCGCATCCTCGCCTCGCAGGAAGTGGTCGACATGTTCCTTGAGGAGGAGTCCCAGCACCTGGCGATGCTGGGGGACTTCATCGGCAAGAAGATCTCCTTGCAGGTGGAGACGGCGTACCACCAGGAGCAGTACGACGTCATCCTGATGTAGTTTCCAGTTAGGACATGTGCGCGCGCTTCTTGTGGCGCAGCGCCCCGCCCAACATGCCCAAGCCCAGCAGGTACATCGCCGCCATGCCCGGTTCCGGTACCGGGCTGACCATCTCGCGCGCGATGAAGGACAGGTTATCCGCGTAGCCATCGTTGTCGCCCGAAACAAGACGCTCCATCGACAGCCAGAACGATAGCTTGCTGGTGCCAGCAGGCATGATTCCCGACGATTCCCGATAGAACAGGCCGGTCTGGTTGCCGCGATCCTGCGGGGTGACGGGACCGATGCCGGCGTTTCCTATCTCATGGTTGGCCGCATCGAGAAACTGCACATAGAACAGGGCGTTGTCGCCCTGGTCGGTCCAGCCACCGAGCCATCCGCTGAGGGAATAGGAAATGTTTCGGGCCGTCGGCACGCCGAAGTCCAGGGTCTGAACGCCCACCGCATACTGCCCGGCGCCGGCGAACATCTTGTTTCCGCGATCGACCGGGCCAGGCTGGGTGGGAAGCACCCAGTTGTTGCCATAGTCAACCGACTGGACCATGCTGTAATCCGGGTAGCCGGTCCAACCGCTCATGCCCGATTCGGCATCGCCGTTGACAATGAGGTTCTGACCGTAGGTGACGGCAGCCTGACCACTACACGCTACGGCGAACAAGGCCGCGGCAACTAGAAATTTGCACTTCATGAAAAGCTCCTTGTAAAAATCAAACAACGCGGTACTGGTCAAGTTGGGCTGCCCCGCCCATCGCAGGGTCACTGATAGACGGCAGGCCGTTTTCCAGATGGCCGGCGAAGCGGCGCAACCAGCCCGGCAAGCCAGCCACACGCAGACTGTAGTCGTACCAGTGCGAACTGGTCACCAGCGGGAGCCGGACGGTGCTCCGCGAGCGTGCGACGACCCGCACTTGCAACGGCTTGTTCGCGTAATACTTGTTGGCGGTCAGTTCGAAGGTACACGGCTGCGCGCCGTTGTTGACCAGGTCGATGACGAGCTCGCCGGTGCCGCGTTCGGCGCGCAGGCTGATTTCCGGCCATGCGGCGTTGCCTGCACCGCGCACGTCGCCGACGATGTGGCGATGAAAGCCGTTCGGTCCCAGCACCCAGAGATCGTAGACGGACGTGGTGTTCCAGCGGCCTGTGAGCTGCTTGCCAGCTTCGACCGTATAGCGGCGCGGCACCTGGTCCAACGCCAGACGGTCGTACACGTGGAACACCGCCCCGGCTTCGCCCAGGTTGTCGAATCTGAGCTCGACCTGGCCGCCGCCGGCTTGCCCCTGCGTCTGCACCTGCGCCTGCACCTGGAGTTCGTACGGCAGCGCGCGTGCCGGACGCACGCCGGTGGCCTGGACGGGCGCCGTCAGCGTGGCCGGCGTTGCGGGCACCTTGGTGTTGGGCAGGCTCAGCGCCATCGAACGCCGCGCAGCCGTTTCCGGCAGCAGTTGCTTGAAGCCGTTGTCGTTCGGGTTGGCGAAGTCGAAACAGGACAACAGGTTGCCGCTCACCGCACGGCGCCATGGGCTGATCAGCGGCTCGCGCACACCGAAACGCGCCTCGATGAAACGCACCACCGATGTGTGGTCGAAGACCTGCGAATTGACCCAGCCGCCCTTGGTCCACGGCGAAATCACATACATCGGCACGCGCGGCCCGAGACCGTACGGGCGATGGAGGGTACGCGCATCGGCGCCGTTGAGCACGTGGTGGTACTCGCCGGTCGTGTCGACGGTCGACGCGCCGGCCAGCTGCGACTGCGCCGGACTGCTGCCGTAACTCGTGTACGCCGGCACCGCCGGCGGTGGCATGTGGTCGAAGAAGCCGTCGTTCTCGTCGAAGTTGATGAGCAGGACCGTCTTGCTCCAGCTCTCCGGATTGGCGGTCAGCGCGTCCAGCACGCGCGCGATGTAGTCGGCGCCCGACGCAGGGCTGGACGGACCCGGGTGTTCGGAGCCTTCGGCGGTCGCGACAACCCAGCTGACCTGGGGCAGGCGGTTGGCCAGCACATCGGCCTTGAGCAGGTCGATGTCGCGCGTGGTGGTGCCGCGATCGCGCAGCGATTGCGAGTAGCCCGGCCGGCGATACCACGCGTTGCGGAAAGAGCGGAATCCGGCCAGCGAGTTATCGGTGAAGTTGTCCGCCATGTTCTGGTAGACCTGCCAGCTGATACCGGCCGCTTCGAGCCGCTCCGGATAGGTGGTCCACAAGTAGTCGGTGGACATGTCCGGATTGAAGTCGTCACGGCTGTTGTCGGTCGACGGGCCGCCCGCGGCCGCCAGCGGATCGTTATGGCCGCTGAACAGGAACAGCCGGTTGGTGTTGGTACCGGTCTGGGTTGCGCAGTGATAGTGGTCGCAGATGGTAAAGGCACGCGCGAGCGCGAACTGGAAGGGAATGTCGGCGTCGGCGTAATAGCCCATCGCGTGGTTCTGCTTGACCGTGCACCAGTCATTCATCCGTCCGTGGTCCCACGCCAGCTGGGCGTCGAGCCAGGAATGTGGCGTCCCGGCCACGCGCATGACTGGAAAGTCCTGCACCGTGTTGAGCCGGAACGGCGCGATGGCGCGGCCCTGTGGCCAGTTGGGCCGGCCAGGCACCGGCGCCCCGCCGGCAGAGCGCTGCACGAAGACCGATTTGCCACTGAACAGATTTTGCCGGTCCATCACCGGAACCGGGAACGGATCGCCGTATCCCCTTACCCCTTCCAGGGTGCCAAAGTAGTGGTCGAAACTGCGGTTCTCCTGCGTCAGCACGACGATGTGCTCAACATCCTGCAGGCTACGGGTGCGCTGGTTGGCCGGCAGGGCCAGCGCCTTTTGGATTGATGGTGGAAAGGTGGCCAGCACGGCGCTGGCGCCGGCCGACTTGCCCATTGTGCGGAGGAAGTCACGGCGGCTCATGCGCGCACCTGCGTGCGTGCGAACGCGAATATAAAGATATGCATTTGATTGATCCAGGTCGATTGTCGGGGAAACACCAAAACGGAGGTCATGCAAGGCACCAGCTTACCCACCAACGATGAAAAGTTGATGACATGCCATGCATTTATCGCACTTCAGTTATTTCGATAACAATCGTGGCCGGGCGCCTGCGGCTGGCAAGCAACGCTGCGTTGCCAGACCGGGGCAAGTGACTTTCTTTCCGGTATCGCATGCTAGACTAGTCGGCATCGACCGGTCCGGAAAACCTGTTCATGAGCGTGATGAGACACTTGTTGTTCATATGGTTGCCGATCTTCGGGGCGGCGCAGTGCGCCACGGCCGCCGAGCGCCTCGCCGTCGGCGCGCGCTTCGACCTGATTTTCGAACAGGGAGCCGACGGCCAATGGCAGGGTCTGGGCGTCGACGTCGTGCGCACGCTGGCCGGCCGCGCGGGCGACACGGTGCGGTTCGATATCTATCCTTGGGCGCGCGCGCAAGCCATGGTGCAGCGGGCCCAGGCCGACATCCTCATCGGCCCGTATAAATCTCCCCAACGCGACAAACAATTCGCTTTCGTCGACCTGCCGTTTTACCGCGACCGCATGGTTTTCTATGCCCGCAGCGGCGCCAAGTCGCCATGGGAAGGCAGGTTCGGCCAGCTCGACGGCACCCGCATCGCCGCCGTGCGCGGCTGGCACTACGGCGCGCGCTTCGACCAGGCGCGGCCCCGGCTGAACATCAGCGAAGTCAATCAGCTGGAAAACGGTGTGCAGATGCTGTTGCACGGCAGGGTCGACCTGCTGGCGACCAATGAGCGCAACAGCGCCGCGCTGATCGGCACGATGCGCGCCAGCGGACGCCTGGTTCCCCTGTGTCCCGTCGTCGCGCAACTGGACGGCTATCTCGCCTTCCCGCGCGGCGCCGCGTTCTCGGCCCTACGCGACCAGTACAGCGCCTTGTTCACCGAGATGGTGCGCTCGGGCGAATTCGCCCGCCTGGCGGCCAGGCACGGCGTGCTCGCGCCGGCAGTCGTTGCCGCCGATGGCAGTTTGCGGGAGGTCGGTGCCCGCGCCGCGACGTACAATAAGCCCTGCCCCGCCGGTCAGGCCGATTCGCCATGAAAGTTATTTCAATGAAGCTTGAAGCACCATGCTGATACCACTGCCCCGCCTGACGCTGTTACTGGGCCTGCTGGGCCTGCTGGGCTTGCCGGCATGTGCCATCGCCGGTTCGCCGGCCGCTGCCGCCCACCCGCCCAGATTCGAGCCGATCCCGGTGTTGTCGATCTTCCGTCCTGTGCAGCACAACGGCTCGGCCGACGACGCCCTCGCCAGCGGCCGGGTGGTGCCCGGCCAGTACCGCATGGCGGCGCCGGCCAGCAAGCGCTGGCGCATCGCCTTCCTGTTCCCCCACCTGAAAGACCCTTACTGGAGCGGTTGCGCCTATGGCGTCATCAGCGAGGCCAAACGCCTGGGCGTGGGTGTGGACATCCTGCCGGCCCAGGGTTACAACGACCTGGCCGGCCAGCTGCGCGAGATGGACCGGGCCATCGCCAACAAATACGACGCCATTGTCCTGTCACCGATCGGCATGACCGCCAACAACGCCTCGATCGCCAAGGCGCGCGCGGCGGGCATTCCCGTGATCGAGCTGGCCAACGACAGCCGCAGCGACGACCTGGCGCTCAAGGTCACCAGTTCGCTGCGCGGCATGGGCCTGGAGGCCACGCGCTGGGTGGTGCGCGACGCCAAGCGGCGCGGGCTGACCTCGATCAACATCGCCTTGCTGCCCGGCCCCATCGGCGCCGGCTGGGTAAAGGGGGAAGTCGACGGCACCCGCATCGCGGCGCAGGACGCGGGCATCGCCGTCAACATCCTCGACATCCGCTACGGCGACAGCGACTTCGCCGGCCAGCAGCAACTGGCCACCGAGCTGCTGGCCAAGCATGGCGGGCGGCTCGATTACATCCTCGGCTGCACCGGCTGCGCGCCGGCCGCGCTTGAGCCGCTCAGGCAGGCCGGCTTGAGCGGCAAGGTCCGGCTGGTCGCCTACGATCTGACCGGCGAGATCGCCCAACTGTTACGCAAGGGCGATATCCACGCGGCGGCCGACACCAAGGGCGTCAGCCAAACCAGGGTGGCCATCAACGCCGCCGTCAACCTGCTGGAACGGCGCGGCAAGGAGATGCCGCACACCATCCTGGTCGAACTGGGCATGGTCGACCGCCTCAACCTGGCGTCCTATCCGTTCGATACGTCGATCGCGCCGGAAGGCTACAAGACCGTGCTGTCCTACGATCCGGCACACAAATAGGCAAGCCGCCGCCGCGCTAGGTCGGCAGCTTCGCCACCACCTTGATCTCGAACTGGAAACCGGCCAGCCACGTCACCCCGACCACGGTCGCGGTCGGGAACGGCGCCTGGCCCCAGTACTCGGGCGCCACCTCGGTCCAGATCATCTCGAAGATCTGGTCGGGGTTGATCGTGAAGATGGTGACATCGACCACGTCGTCGAAGCTGGCGCCGGCCGCGGCCAGGATCGCGTTCAGGTTCTGGAACGCCAGCCGCACCTGTTTCTTCAGATCCGGCTCCGGCGAGCCGTCCTCGCGGCTGCCGACCTGTCCGGACACGAACAACAGGCCATCGGCGCGCACGGCCGGCGAGTAGCGGTGCTTCTCATACAGCGCGTGGCGGCCAGGTGGGGAAAAAACGTCGCGGGTTGCCATGGTTAACTCCTCAAAATGTTTTAGAAGAACCCAGTCTACTTGCAAATAAACCCAAGATAAACGCGTTAAATACCCCATCACTATTTGTATAATCCAAACAATTGATCAATGGGGAGGCGTTATGGACAGGTTCGATGCGATGACGGCGTTCGTGCGGGTGGTCGAGACGGGCAGTTTCACCAAGGCGGCCGAGACGCTCAACATCAGCCGCACCAGCGCCACCCAACTGGTGCAACAGCTCGAGGCGCGGCTGCGCGTCAAGCTGCTCAACCGCACCACGCGCAAGGTCAACGCGACCGCCGACGGCGCCGCCTACTACGAGCGCGCGGTGCGCCTGCTGGCCGACCTCGACGATACCGAATCGGGCCTGTCCAACGCCTCGGCCCAGCCCAAGGGCAAGCTCAAGATCGACGTGCCCAGTCCGCTTGCGCGCATGATCCTGATGCCGGCGCTGCCAGCGTTCCATGCCCGCTATCCCGACCTGCAAATCGACATGGGCGTGAGCGACCGCACGATCGACCTGATCGGCGAGAGCGTCGATTGCGTGATCCGTGGCGGCGAGCTGCGCGACCTGTCGCTGCGGGCGCGCCACGTGGGCAACCTGCAGCTGGGCCTGTACGCGGCGCCGGCCTACCTGGCGCGCCACGCCGCGCCCGCCCATCCGCGAGAACTCGAGAACAGCGCGCACCGCGTGGTGGGCTTTTTGTGGGGACGCACCGGCAAGACCTACCCGGTGGTGTTGCGCCGCGACGACGAGACGCTCACCGTCGACGGCCAATACGTGGTGGCCGTCGACGACGGCAACGCCTATCTGGCGGCCGGCCTGGCCGGCATGGGGGTGCTGTGGCTGCCGCGCTATATGGCGAAACCGCATGTGGCCAGCGGCGAACTGCTGCCGTTGCTGGAGGACTGGCGCCTGCCGCCCATGCCGCTGCACGTGGCCTATCCGCAAAGCCGCTATGTCAGCACCAGGCTGCGCGTGTTCATCGACTGGGTGGCCGAGCTGATGGCGCAACACGCGCCCATCGAAGGCCGATAAAAGCCGATGAGAGCGTCCCGGATTGTGATAACGTTGTCGAACAAATTACAATTAAAGGAGACAGTATGCGCACCAGCATCACCTTGAAAAGTTGTATCGCCGTTTGCCTGGTCCTGGCCGGACCGTTCGCACTGGCCGAGGCGCGACCGCCCGCGCCGCCGCCCGCGCCTGCCGTGGGCGACTCCTGGACCTACCAATACACCGACGTCTGGAAAGGCGTCAAAGGCAACGTCAACAAGATGGAGGTGACGGCCGTCGACGACACCGGCGTACATGTCGAGGTGCGTCGCGCGTCCAGCAACGCGCTGGTGACCAAGCAGCTCTTCAGCGCGGAAATGAACCCGGTCGACCGTGGCTCGATGCACTTCTCGCCGTCGTTCGCGCGCTTCGCGTTCCCGCTCACACCCGGCAAGGAGTGGACCAGCGAGGTCACCGGCGACAACGAGAAACAGGGCAAGCACTGGCGCTACACCATCAAGGGCAAAGTGCTGGACTGGGAAAAAATCAAGGTGCCGGCGGGCGAGTTCGACGCCATCAAGGTGGTGGTCGAGGCGCTGTATCGCGGCGACCAGACCAACAGCAACGGCGGCAGCGGCCAGTTGACGGAAACGGTCTGGTTCGTCCCCGAACTGAACAACTTCGTCAAACTCGATTACCGCGATACCGACTGGCAGGGCCGCATCTTCAACCGCGACAGCTGGGAGTTGACCTCCTACGTGCGCGCCAAGTAGCGGCATGGACCGGCGCCGTGGCCAAGCAGCCCGCTCCCGCGTCGCCGGCCGATCCGCATAGCGACGGCCGCCTGCGCGCCCGTCCGGCACTGCGCGCGCTGGCGCTGCTGGAACACCCGGCGCCGCTGCAACTGCCGCCCGGCCGCCACACGCTGTCGTTCGCCAACGGCCGCCAGGCCGTCCTGCATGTACCACTGCCAGCGCCGGCGCCGGTTGCCGGCGCGCCCGTGCGCCCGCTGCAGCTGATCGTGCTGCTGCACGGCGTGCGCCAGTTGCTCGGCGGCGCCGACGACAGCGCCGCCGCGTACGCTCAACGCCATGGCGCGCTGCTGCTGATCCCGCGCTCGCTGACCGACAGCTGGGACGTGATACGCGGCGGCTATGGTCCCGACGTGGCCTTCCTCGACCGCCTGCTGGCCTGGATCATGCGCCGCTACAGCGTCGATCCGGACGCGCTGGTGATCGGTGGCTTTTCCGACGGCGCTTCGTACGCGCTGTCGGTGGGGCTGATGAATGGCGATTTGTTCAGCGATATCGTGGCGTTCTCGCCAGGCTTCATGAAGCCGATGCTGCGCGTCGGCCGCCCGCGCGTGTTCGTCGCCCACGGCAGCGGCGACGCGGTGCTGCCGGTCGAACAGGGACGCGCCATCGCCAGCCAGCTGGCGCGCGAGCAGTACGAAGTGCGCTACCAGGAATTCGACGGCGCCCACGTGGTGCCGGCGCCGATCGCGCACGCGGCGCTGCGCCGCGTCGCCGGGCGCTGAAGGCTTATTTCGAAATGCGCAGGATGGCGCTGGCCAGCTTGGAGAAACACGGCGTCAGATCGGCCTGGGTGGCGGCGTAGCAGTACACGCCGATCTTTTGATTGGCGTTGAAACAGCGGCTCGGCGCGTCGGTCGAATTGGCCATGCATTTGAGCGTGTCCTCGCCCTTCTCACCGTCGGAGCCCGTGCCAACCTTGAGCTGGGAACCCAGGCCCAGCGTAAACACGAAGATGCCCTCGTCGCGCGACTTCGATGCCATCGCCTCGACCAGATTGCGGGCGGCACGGTTGACGTTGCGATAAGTGATGGCGCTGGTCACCACGCGTGGCGAATTGGTGATGATCGGGAACTCGTACCTGGTCGTCGGATCCTCGACCTTGTCGGCGTCGGTGTGGCCGTTGTACCACGCCGGCAAGGCCGAAGCGCGATTCTTCAGATAGGTAGCGTTGGTGGCCAAGGTCTCGGGCGTGCAATTGCCGCCGACATCGTCGGATTGCTGGTCAAGTTTGTAAAGACCGCCGGGCTCGCCACTGCCGTCATCGTCGGTGGTGATGGTGCCGGGGATGGGCTTGCCGTCGGCGGTCCTGCAATCGTTTTTATTGTTCCAGTTCAAATAGGTACCAAAGGAATTGGGCGCGCCGTCCGAGAAGAAGATGATCACGCGCAGGTTCGAGCGGTTCAGGTTGGCGACCGGCACGCTGTTGATCATGTCGCGCGCCGCGTACATGCCTTCGGGCGAGGCCGTCGATCCGGTAAACGAGTAAGTCTTGATATGGTTTGTCATGCTGGTGCGGTCGAACCCGCGCGCGATCGGTCGAATCGGATCGTCCCGCACAACGCCATAGGCGAAGTGCAGCAGCCCGACCCTGTCGCGCTCCGAGTTGAATTGCTTGAGGAAGGTAATGGCAGAGCTGCGCACGGTCGCTGCCTGTCCGCTCAGCGAGCCGGATGTGTCAAGCGCAATGACCATATCGAGGTCCTTGCGCTTGGTCTCCGTGTAGACATTGGGCGACAGCGGCCCGGTGGCCAGGGGCCCCATCATCACGCTGGGCATGGTGGCCGACGCGCTCACGTTGATGGTCACTTCGCCGCCGTTGAACGACACCTGGGTTTCATTCAGGGTCGGTGTCGACAGCAAATAATTGGCCGGGAAGTTGGCGTTGAAGAAGCGCGTGGCCGCCGCCCGGGCATTGGCCGTCTGCGTGGCCTGGTCGCCACCGTTGCTGGTGGCGCGCGCGGCGGCCAGGCTGGCGGCGTCGGTGGCCGCGTTGAGCTTGGCCTTGATCATGTAGCTCAGGCCGGCGCTGAGCGTCAGCCCCACCACCGCGATCAGCATGGTCACGCAGATCGCCAGCAGCACCGACACCTGGCCGCGTTGTTTGGGTAAAGGATAGCGCGTCATCAGAACACCGTCATCGAGTAAAGATCGGGGCCGATGGTCGAGGTCGACACGGAACCGAGGGAGAATGGCGCGAACACCATATTGAATTTGTAGAACGTTTCAACGACATAGATCACTTCGCCGTCGGCAAGCGTGCCGCTCATCAGTGCCACCGCCGGCGCATTGGCGCCGGTCGGCACCACGCAGGTGCCCGCCACCGGGCTGGCCCAGCTGCCGCAGGTCCACACTTTGCTGGCCGGGCCGTAACCGCTGACCCGGTAGCCGCGGTTGTTGACCGAGTCGTCCCAGCGATACTGTTCCAGCACGATGCTGCGCGTGGTGCCGCCGCTGGCCAGTCCCATGATGCGGGTGACGTAGATCATGCCGCGCTCGTTCATCTCCAGCGGCGAGCCCGAGGCTGCGACCTGGCCGATGATCACTTGCGCATTCTCCGACAACTGCAGCTTGCCGCGCGACGCCAGGTTGGCGCCCTCACGGCTCAGATTGACCAGGATCATATTGGCCTGCACACCGCGCGCGATGTCGACCAAGCCGGCGATCAGCAGCACCAGCAGCGGCAACCACAGCGCGAATTCGACGGCGGCCAGTCCGCCGGAGCGGCGCCGGCGCCGGGCAAAAGTGGACGGTGACATGGCGGCCCTCATGGCTGGTAGGATTCGTTACGCATCGTCGTGGCCACGGAAAAGTTGAGCTTCCCGCCCTGGAACAGGGCGCCGACGATCGGCGTGACGATCGTCCAGCTGCAGTCGAGCCGGATCACCACCACGTCGTCCGGCCCGCCGAACATGGTCGCGGAGTAGGAGTTGGCGGTGGCGTATGTGGTGTTGTTGACCGAAATGACAGGATTGACCGAGTTGTACATCCCCACCGAGTTGTCTTTGATCGCCTGAATAATGGCCAGGTAGCGCTGATGGTTGCTGGCGGCCGGGTCGCGGTCGCTCTGGCCGGTGATCGCGTAGCGCGACCCCTCGCGCACCGCGTACTGCATCGTCAGCGACGTGAAAAACACGATGCTAAATTCGAACACGGCCATGAGCATCAAAAACAACACCGGGGCGATCAGCGCCATTTCGACCGACGCCGAACCGTGCTGCGCGCCGTTGCGCCGGCTGCGCGGGTATCTATTCAAGTTCATCAAAAGGCTTCCGTGTGGCGGACAGCGAGGGGACAGGCGGGAGCGGACAACGCGCGGCACTGCGGCGGGGGCGAACCGGGCAACTTGCGCGCCGGGGCCGGCGCCACTGGATCGGGGTGGCGGTATGTCATTGTAGCGCGCTTGTTTTGTTTCGCGTAGTCATTTAATGTTTTCTTTCAACACCACCCGCGCGCGCCCGGCGATTGTCGCCGCCCCGGCGCCAGGCGGCGTCCCCAGACGCCGCTGGACAGGGCATGCTTCTATGCGTAGACTCCGACATGTCGTGAGCGCAACTATTTTGACTATCCTCTAATTTATGTCACTATAGTGAAACCAATGCTGTTGGGCAACCGTATACGTCCTACAGGCCGGGAGAGAGCAACACATTGGACAGCTTAGCCACAACTTTCATGCAGACAGCAACACACCAAGGTAACCGCGACGTCGCCGGCGCATCGATGATCTTCATCATGCGGTTGCTGCTGGCTGTCTCGGCGTTGCTGACGCTGTTCATCGCGCCGGACGACATGGGCGCCAGCGGCACGCAAGGCGCGCTGACCTGGCTCATCTTCACCGGCTACCTGGTGCACAGCGCCACCTTGCTGGTGGCCGCGCGCTACCACGGCAACCCGTTCTGGCACGGCAAGGTGGTGTACTGGCTGGACCTTGGCTGGTACTGCCTGATGATCTATTGCAGCGGCGGCGGCAGCAGCTATTTCTTTCCGTTCTTTTTCTTTGTGATCCTGACGTCGTCGTTCCAATGGGGCTTTGACGAAGGCGCGCGCATCACACTGGCCTCGGCGCTGGCGCTGACCGTGGCGACGTGGCTGGCAAACAACAGCACCAACCAGGCCCAGCTTTTATTGCGCACCACCTTTGTGCTCGCGCTGGGCTACATGATCGCCTACTGGGGTGGACTGGGATTGATACAGCGGCGCCGGCTTGGCCTGCTGCGCCAGGTCAGCCAATTGTCCAATCCACGTTTCGGCGTCGACCAGACCATCGCTTCGATCCTGCACCAGACCCGCGACTTCCACCAGGCCAGCCAGTGCCTGTTGCTGATGCGCGAGGGTCCCGACGAGCTGTGGCGGCTGCATTCGACCAGCGCCCAAGGCCAGGCGCGCCAGGGCACGCAGTCCATGCTCAGCGAGGCGGCCGCCGCGCCGCTGCTGGCGTTCCCGGCCGACCACCTGGTCCAGTACGGGCGCGCGCTGCATGCGCGCCTGCCGCGCACGCGCGAAGCGTGGAGCCGCGCGCGCACCGCCCCAAGCTGGCAGCGCCTCAGTGCCGACACCGTCGAGCCGCTGGCCGACCTGCTCGACGCGGCCTGGTTCGTCAGCGCGCCGGTGCCGCTGCGCAAAGGCGAGGGGCGCATCTACCTGGTGTCGGACCGGCACCGGCTGCATCGCGGCGATGCGGTGTTTTTACAACAGCTGGCGGCGCAAGTGTTCCCCGTCATTGAAAACATCATGCTGCTCGACCGCCTGGCGTCGGACGCGGCGTTCCGCGAGCGGCAAAAAATCGCCCGCGACCTGCACGACACCACCATCCAGCCCTACATCGGTTTGCGGCATGGCATCAGCGCCGTGCGCCAAAGCCTGGCGGCCGACCATGCCGCCGCCATCGAACTCGACCGTCTGCTCGACATGACTTCCCAGGTCATCACCGACATGCGCGCCTTTGCCAAGACCGTACGCCAGGGCGCCGCGCGGCAGGAGGCCGAACTGCTGGTGGCGCTGCGGCGCCAGGCCGGCCAGGTGCAGTCGTTCTACGGCATCGGCATCGAGGTGCGCGCGGCCGCCGATCTGAGCGTGAGCGACCGCCTGGCCGCCGAGGTGTTCCAGATCGTCAATGAAGGCATGAGCAACATCCGCAAGCACACGCGCGCGCGCAGCGGACTGATCGACTTGAGCAATGTCGACGGCCAGCTGCTGATCCGCATCGAAAACGACAGTCCGCAAGCGCCCGCGGTGAACTTCCTGCCAGGCTCGATTGCCGAGCGCGCCGCCGCGCTTGGCGGTACGATAGCGATCGAGCACCTGGCACGCGGCGCCACCGTCGTCAGCGTTGCCATTCCGGTCTAACCTTGGAACACGTCATGAGCACTGCCACCGCCTCCCCGATCCGCCTGCTGTTGGTGGACGATCACAAAACCATGCTGTGGGGTCTGGAAAAACTGATCGAAAGCGCCGGCGCCCGGCTGCAACTGGTCGGCACGGCCCACAACAACGACAGCGCCTTGCGCGAAGCTACCCGGCTGCGGCCGGACCTGATCGTGCTCGACCTCGACCTCGAGGGACGCAGCTCGATCGAGATCCTGCCGGCGCTGCTGGCCGATAGCGGCGCGCGCGTGCTGATCCTCAGCGGCAACCGCGACCAGTCGCTGCTGAGCGAAGCGGTACGCCTCGGCGCGCGCGGCGTGGTCGGCAAAGAGGCGCCGGCCGAGGTGGTGCTGGCGGCCATCGAGCAAGTCCATCGGGGCGAACTGTGCCTGGACCCGGCGCTGATGCAGGCGCTGCTCAACAAGATGGTCGCGCCGGCCCCGGCCGATCCGCAGGCCGCGCGCATCGCCGCGCTCACGCCCAAGGAACGCAAGATCGTCGCCATCGTCGCCGACAGCAACGGCGCGCCCAACAAGGACCTGGCTGCCAAGCTGTTCATCGCCGAGCCCACCTTGCGCAACAGCCTGACGACGATCTATCAAAAGCTCGGCGTCGCCAACCGGCTCGAGCTGTACGTCTACGCCACCCGGCACGGCTTGAACACGCCCATCGCGTGACACGGCGCCGGCTTCCCGCCGCGCCACCCCCCCTGCATTTCCCCCGCCAAGCCAGGCGGCAGGCCGCGCCCGTGACATTTGTCACGCGGCGGCGCGCGCATATGGTGACGATCCTCCCGCCGACAAAATGACATCCGTCTGATGTGGCGCAAAACGATCATCCGTAGAATTCATTACATCAGCAGCGCAAATGAAACAGCTGATAAGACGTCAGCCAGGAACGACCAACAGGAGTGCGGGATGCAAGGATCAAAAGGTAGGACGCGCGTCATCAGCCGGTTCATCGGCGATGCCAGCGGCGCCAGCCTGATCGAGTATGCATTGATCGCCGCGCTCGTTTCAGTGGTGGTCATCATTACGCTGCTAGCACTCTTAGGACCTAAAACCTGATCCCCGTTTTAGTGAAATGCCGCAGGAACTTTCGCAATCTCACTACATACAAGGAAACCAATCATGAACGCCATCAAAAATTTCATCAATGACGAAGCCGGCATCACCGCCATCGAATACGCCCTGATCGCCGCTGGCATCGCTGTTGTGGTCGGTACCGCCGCCACCGCCCTGGGTACCCAGGTCAAAGCCAAGTTCAACGCTGTGATCGTCGCCCTCGGCGGCACCGCTGTCTAATCGCTCCGCACGCAAAAGGAAACCATCATGAACGCCATCAAGAATTTCATCAATGACGAAGCCGGCATCACCGCCATCGAGTACGCACTGATCGCCGCCGGCATCGCCGTCGTGGTCGGCACGGCCGCCACCGCCCTGGGTACCCAGGTCAAGGCCAAGTTCAACGCCGTGATCGTCGCACTGGGCGGCACCGCAGTGTAATCGCGCCAACCGCGAAAACAAAGACCGGCCTGTGCCGGTCTTTTTTTATGTCCGCGCCGAGCCAGGCACCGCACAGCCGGCTGCGCGCATGACATTTGTCACGCTGCCGGGGCCGAAATCATGACGTTACTCCCGACCGCAAAGTGACATCCGTCCGCTGCCATGCATGACAAGCTTACGTAAAATTCAACACACCGTAGCGCAGTTGATTTGCTGGCATACCACAAACTTGTTTGCCGACACGCGCTATGCATCCGTTTCATAACCCCGAACGACACCAAGGAACCGCCATGCACGCGATCAAAAATTTCATCCACGACGAAGCCGGCATCACTGCCATCGAGTACGCACTGATCGCCGCCGGCATTGCCGTCGTGGTCGGCGTAGCTGCCACCTCGCTTGGCACCCAGGTCAAGGCCAGGTTCAATGAAGTGATCGTTGCCCTCGGCGGCACCGCGGTGTAAGCGGGATTCAAGCGCAAACGGGATCGGCCCGCGCCGGTCCATTTTTTTTGCCCTGCGCAAACATGCTGCGCTACTATCGACACACCCTTCCTTTCTGGCTGAACGCGTCATGAACAAGCTGCCCCTGATCCTGCTGTGCACCCTGCTGGCGCTGGCCGTCTGGAACGATCTGCGCACGCGCCGCATTCCCAACCTGCTGGTGTTCGGCGGCGCCGTGCTCGGCATCGCGCTCAACAGCCTGTACCCGGAAGGCGCCGGCCTGTTCATCACGCCGCAGGGGGGTATCGGCTTGCTATGGTCGCTCGCCGGCCTGGCCACCGGACTCGGGATGCTGCTGCCGATGTACGCCATGCGCGCGCTGGGCGCCGGCGACGTCAAGCTGATGGCCATGGTGGGCGCTTTCATCGGTCCGCTTGCGGTGGCAATCAGCGTGGTGCTGACCTTGCTGGCCGGCGGCGTGCTGGCGATCGCCGTCGCCGCCTGGACCGGCCGGCTGCGCGCCATGCTGCACAACACCTACCACATGGGCGTGTACGCTTTCATGCGCAGTCTCGGCGGCGGCCTGGCCAAGATCGAGGCGCCGGCCGAGGCCAGTGGCCGCCTGCCCTATGCGGTGGCGATCGCCGCCGGCACGCTGCCGTATCTGGTCTGGGGCGCATGGCGGGGCAAAGCGTTGTTTTCGTGAAAAGTGTGTCTTATTTTTGCCACGCAAGACACCTGACGTTGACGTAGATCAATTATCTGTCGACAATCTTCATATCAGTTTCACGACAAGGATTTCATGCACGCCGAGCCGGACCTCATGGCCGCCCACGCCGAGCGCGACGCTCCGGCCAACGCCCGCGCGCCACGCAGCATCGAGGAAACTGGACTGCCCTTCCTGTTCCTGACCGAACTGGTGGCCAAGGTCTTGTTCCAGCGCGGACAAGTACGGCTTCCCGAACTCGCTAGCCATTTGAAACTGAGCATCAGCGCGATCACGCCGCTGGTAACGTTTTTGCGCACCGAAAAACTGGTCGAGGTCACGCGCAGCGGCCACAGCGGCACGGACGCCGACCTGACCTACAACCTGACCGAAGCGGGCGCCCAGCGCGCCATCGCCTGCCTCAACCGCAACGCCTATGCCGGCCCGGCGCCGGTCACCCTGGCCGCCTACGTGGCCCAGGTGGCCGCGCAAAGCGTGCGCCACCTGCACGTCACGCGTGAGCATGTGCGCGCGGGTTTCCACGACGTGGTCGCCAACCAGGGCGTGCTCGACCAGATGGGCGCGGCGATGAACTCGGGCCGCGCGATGTTCATCCACGGTCTGGCCGGCAGCGGCAAGACCTTCCTTG
This sequence comes from Duganella sp. AC917, assembly GCF_979258245.1. Taxonomy (NCBI): domain Bacteria; kingdom Pseudomonadati; phylum Pseudomonadota; class Betaproteobacteria; order Burkholderiales; family Oxalobacteraceae; genus Duganella; species Duganella sp. AC917. The sequence goes on along the minus strand of NZ_OZ409848.1, from coordinate 6,398,200 downwards.
CCGAGCGCCTGTGCAGCCTGCTACACGGCGTCATCGCCGTGCCCCACGCCATCATGGTCGACGGCGAGGTGGTGCCGTTTTACGACCCGGTCCAACACCGCGTGGCCGCCGGCGAACACCCGGCCGAGCCGGCCGAGGGCGGCGAACTGCTGCGCCAGCTCGACGCGCGCTGGGTGCGCGGCGTGCAGCGGCCGGCCGCGCTCACCGGCGGCGAACTGACACTTGAAATGCTGGATCTGCGCTTCGATCCCAACACCCGGCTGTACCAGGCGCCGCCACATTTGAAAGCCAACAACGGCATCTTTATCATCGACGACCTGGGACGCCAGCGTTGCTCGCCGCTGGAACTGATGAACCGCTGGATCGTGCCGATGGATCGTGGCGTGGATTATCTTTCGTTGCATACGGGCCACATTTTTCAGGTCCCTTTTGATGTAGTCGTGGTATTCTCCTCGAACTTCTTGCCAGAGCGATTATCCGACGGCGCCTTTCTGCGCCGGCTGGCCTACAAGATCGAAGTGCCGCCCCAAACCCAGGCGGAATATGAGCTGCTTTTCCGACAGGCGTGCACGCAATACGGCATGGAATTCGATGCCGACGCCTTCGCCTACCTGCTCACCGAACACCACGCAAAAGAAGATACGCCGTTGCTGGCCTGCTATCCGCGCGACCTGATCCGTCAGGTGCGCGACCTGGCCCGCTACGAAAACACGCCCGCGCGCGTCGACCGGCGTGCGCTCGACTGGGCCTGGAACAATTACTTCGCCGGCGCCGGCGCGCGCCGGGTCAGCGAACAACAGAAACAAGAACGCGAACGCCGCGACCGGCCGACGCCGGCCTGAGCACGACATAACCTGGAAAGCACAGCATGAGAAATACGCGGGCGTTGACGATGATAGGAGTGGCGCTGGTGATGGCGCTGGCGGCGGTGGTCCTGGCGGCCCAGTGGATCGCCGGCCAGTCGGCCAGCAACAGCAACAAGGTCGCCGTGGCGCTGCTCGACATCGGCATGGGCGCGCGCGTTACGCCCGAGCTGGTGCACATGGTCGACTGGCCGGTCAACTCGATGCCGCCCGGCGCCATCGTCGACGCCAAGGCGCTCGAGGGCCGCATCACGCGCACCGGCATCTTGCGCGGCGAGCCGCTGATGGAAAGCAAACTGGCGCCGGCCGGCACCAACGGCGGCCTGTCCGCCGTGGTCGCGGCCGGCAAGCGGGCCATGACGGTGCGCGTCAACGACGTCGTCGGCGTGGCCGGCTTCGCGCTGCCGGGCAACTTCGTCGACATCCTGGTCAACACCCAGAGCGACAGCGGCGGCGACACCGGCGTGCGCGAGCAAGCCATTTCCAAGATCGTGCTGGAACGTATCCTGGTGCTGGCCATCGCCCAGGAATCGAACCGCGACGACACCAAGCCCAAGGTGGTCAACGCCGTGACGCTGGAGCTGACGCCCGAGCAGGTCGAAAAGCTCGACCTGGCCCGCAGCGTCGGCACGTTGTCGCTGGTGCTGCGCAACCAGATCGATCCATTGTCGGCCAACACCGAGGGCGCCACCAAGAGCAGCCTGCTCGACGAAGGCAAGCCGCAGCCGGTGGCGCATGTGCCGGCGCCGGCCCCGGCCGCCCCCGTCGCGCCGCGAGCACCGCCACCGCGCCCGGCGCCGGCCGGCGACAAGGTCGAGATGATCAAAGGCCTCGAACGCAGTTCCCAGCAGTTCTAAACGATACAGCCCCTCACCAGAGAGATAGCCTTGATGACTGCATTCACGCGCGCGGCGCCGCCGGCGCCCTCCCGTCTTCCGCTGCTGGCCAGCGCCGCGCTGGCCGTGTGGTGCGCCCTGCCGGCCGCGGCCGCAGCCCCGGCGGCCCCGGTGGCCACGCCGGCCGCCACCACCGCGGGTACTGCGCGCAGCACCGAACTGGCCCCGCTGATGAACCTTTCCGAGGGCAAGTCGACCTTGATGCACCTGCCGTATCCGGTGGCGCGGCTGGCCGTCGGCGACGCCAAGGTGGCCGACGTCATGCTGATCAACCCGCGCGAAGTCTATATGCTGGGCAAATCCACCGGTTCGACCAACCTGATCTTGTGGAACAAGGCCAACCAGGCCACCATCATCGACATCGTGGTCGGCCTCGACACCACGGCGCTGCGCCAGCAGTTCGATCAGCTGTTCCCCAACGAAAAAGATATCCGCATCACCGTCTCCGGCGGGGCGCTGATCCTGTCGGGCGTGGTGAGCGACTCGGTGAAGGCGTCGCAAGTCATGGCGGTGGCCGGCGCCTACGTGCAACGCAACAGCCGCGCCGGCGCGCCGGCGGCGGCCCCCGCAGCGGCGCCGGCCGCCGGCGGCGACCCGGCGGCGGTGCTATCTTCCGCGACGCCGGCCACCACCGCCGCCGCGCCCGACAGCGCGGCGCCGGCCGGCGCGGGCGGCCGCGTGATCAATATGCTGGGCGTGGCCGCGCCACAACAGGTGATGCTGGAGGTGCGCATCGCCGAGATTTCCAAGACCCTGGTCGACCAGCTCGGGGCGAGCGTCGGCCTGGTCGGCAACAGCGGCAGCTGGACCTATACGCTGCTGAGCAATCTGCTCAGCGGCAATCCCGGCAAGATCGATGCCTTCAATTCGAAGAACGGCAAATTCCTCACCTTCGACGCGCAAAAGAACGACGGCCTGGTCAAGATCCTGGCCGAGCCGACGGTGATGGCCATCAGCGGCCAGGAGGCCAGCTTCCTGGCCGGCGGCAAGATCTTCATCCCGGTGTCGCAGGACAGCACCAGCGGCTTTCCGCGCATCACGCTGGAAGAAAAAGAGTATGGCGTGGCGGTCAAGTTCACCCCCACGGTGCTCGAAGGCGGACGCATCAACCTGAAAGTGGCGCCCGAGGTGTCCGAACTGAACCGCGAGGGCATCGGCATCACCTCCAGCACCAGCACCGCGACGTCGGTGCTGCCGTCGTTCACCACCCGCCGCGCCAGCACCACGGTGCAGCTATACGACGGCCAGAGCTTCGCCATCGGCGGCCTGATCAAGAACAACGTCACCACCAACATCAAGGCCTTCCCCGGACTGGGCGAGATACCGATCCTTGGCGCGTTGTTCCGCAGCAGCGATTTCCAGAGCGACCGCACCGAGCTGGTGTTCATCGTCACGCCGCACCTGGCCAAGCCGTTGCCGCCCAATCCCAAGCTGCCGACCGACGCGTATAGCGAGCCGAGCCGTACTGACTTCTTCTTGCGCGGCAAGCTCGAAGGCAGCGCGCCGCCGGCACCGCAAGGCGCCACCGGCTTTGACGTGAAATAGGACGGACCATGCCTGTCAACCTCGCTTCCATCGGCCGCCGCGCCGCCTCCCTGCTGGCGCTGGCCGCCGCCTGCGCGCTGTCGGGCTGCGCGATGTCGCCCAATATCGACCGCCAGTTCGGCGCCAGCGCCCGCGCGGCGGTGCTCCAGCAAACGCTCGATCCCCGCGCCGGCGACGACCGCCGGCCCGTCAACGGTCTTGACGCCCAAGCGGCCGCGGCCGCCTACGAGAACTACCAGCGCTCCTATTCGTCGCAGGGACAGCAGCAACAAAGCGGCTTCACCATCGGTTCCGGCCTCAAGTAAGCGGCCGGACCACCTACCAGCGAGCACGAACCAAATTGAAGATAGCCGTCATTTCCCGCGATGAGCGACACCTGGCCGACGTCATGCGCATGCTGCGCGCGCGCTCGCCCTCCGACGAGGTCGACCACCTGAACGGCGTGGCGCGCCTGTCGATGTTGGGCGAAGAACAGTTGCCGGACGTGCTGGTGATCGACCGGCCGTCGGTCGATGACGGCGACCTCGAACTGCTGGAGCGCTTCTCGGCGCAGCATCCGCGCGTCGCGTGCGTGGCGCTGTGCAGCGAGCGCGACCCGGATTTCCTGATGCACGCCATGCGCGCCGGCATCCGCGAGGTGCTGCCGTCGCCGGCCACCAGCGCCACGTTGAACACGGCCATCGAACGGATCGGCGAAAAACTCGAACGGCGCAGCCAGGCCAGCGGCAAGGTGCTGGCCTTCATTTCCTGCAAAGGCGGCAGCGGCGCCACCTTCCTGGCCACCAACCTCGGTTACGCGCTGGCGGCCAGCGGCAAATACAAGGTGGCGCTGATCGACATGAACCTGCAGTTCGGCGACGCCTCGCTGTTTGTCTCCGACCACAAGCCGCTGGCGACGTTGAGCGACGTGGCCCAGCAGATCCACCGCCTCGACCCGTCGTTCCTGGCCTCGAGCATGCTGGCCATCCTGCCCAACTACGGTGTGCTGGCCGCGCCGTCGGACCCGACCCACGCCAACGACGTCAAGCCGGACCACATCGACGCCATCCTCAAGCTGGCGCGGCGCCACTATGATTTCGTGCTGCTCGACGTCGGCCGCAGCCTCGACGCGGTGACCATCCGCGCGCTCGACCACGCCGACAATATCTATCCGGTGCTGCAAACCACGCTGCCGTACATCCGCGACGGCAAGCGCATGCTCAACGTGTTCCGCTCGCTCGAATACGCCAAGGACAAGATCAAGGTGATCGTCAACCGCCACGACAAGGGCGGCGAAATCAAGCTCAAAGATCTCGAGGGCGCCTTCGACACCGACGTCAGCATCACCATGCCCAACCACTACGACGCCGCCGCCCGCTCGGTCAACCAGGGCGTGCCGGTGATCCAGCTGGCGCCGACCAGCCCGCTGAGCACGGCGCTGGTCGAGCTCGCGCGCAGCCTGAGCGGCGAGGCCGCGCCCGAGCCGCAGGGCGGCGGCTGGTTGTCCAAACTGCGTCCGCGCAAGGCGTGACGGCGCCCCCGCCGTCCCCGCTCCGCCACCCTATTTTGTCCGCGTCCATCCGCCAAGGCTAAACCACCATGTCCACTCCACCGATCTCCCTGCGCGAACGACTCGAAAGCGGCGAAACCCGCGTGGCCGGCCAGCGCGCCGTCGCCATCGACAACCGCGCCTACCAGAAGCTCAAGCAGCGCCTGCACGCGCAGCTGCTCGACCGGGTCGACCTGGAAAGCATGCAGCGGCTGACGCAGGAGCAGATCCGCAACGAGCTGCGCAACCTGGTCGAAAAGCTGCTCGAGGAAGACGCGGTCGTCATCAACGACGCCGAGCGCAAGACGCTCACGCGCGACATCCAGAACGAAATGCTCGGCTTCGGCCCGCTCGAGCCGCTGCTCGAGGACCCGACCGTGTCCGACATCCTGGTCAACACCCACCGCCAGATCTACGTCGAGCGGCGCGGCAAGCTGGAACTGACCGACGTCACCTTCAGCGACGACGCCCACCTGATGAAGATCATCGACAAGATCGTCTCGCGCGTGGGCCGCCGCATCGACGAGTCGAGCCCGATGGTCGACGCCCGCCTGCCGGACGGCTCGCGTGTCAACGCCATCATCCCGCCGCTGGCCATCGACGGCCCGATCATGTCGATCCGCCGCTTCTCGGCCGACCCGCTGCGCCTGGCCGACCTGGTCGCCTACGGCAGCATGACGGCCGACATGGCCGAGGTGTTGCAGGGGCTGGGCAAGGCCAAGGTCAACATCCTGATCTCCGGCGGCACCGGCTCCGGCAAGACCACCATGCTCAACGTGATTTCCGGCTTCATCGGCCGCACCGAGCGCATCGTCACCGTCGAGGACGCGGCCGAGCTGCAACTGCAGCAGCCGCACGTGGTTCGCCTGGAAACCCGGCCGCCCAACATCGAGGGCAAGGGCGAGGTCAGCCAGCGTGCGCTGGTGCGCAACGCGCTGCGCATGCGCCCCGACCGCATCATCCTGGGCGAGGTGCGCGGCGCCGAGGCGCTCGACATGCTGGGCGCGATGAACACCGGCCACGAGGGCTCGATGGCCACCATCCACGCCAACACCCCGCGCGACGCGTTGACGCGGCTGGAGAACATGATCAGCATGGCGGCGGCCAACCTGCCGACCAAGGCGATGCGCCAGCAAATCAGTTCGGCTGTCGGCGTGGTGGTGCAGGTTTCGCGCATGACCGACGGCAAGCGCAAGGTCATGTCGATCCAGGAAGTGACCGGCATGGAGGGCGAGATGATCACGATGCAGGAGATTTTCACTTTCAAGCAGACCGGCCTGGGCGACGACGGCGCGGTGCACGGCCACCATACCGCCAGCGGCGTGCGCCCGCGCTTCATCGAGCGCCTGCGCAATTTCGGCATCAACGTCTCCACCGGCGCCTTCGATCCGGTGACCAAATAGGACCCGCCATGGACCTTCGTCTGATCCTGTTCGGCGCGCTGGTGTTCGGCGCCGTCGGCCTGCTGGTGTGGGGCGTTTTCACCGGCTGGAACAAAACCCGCAGCCCCGAGGCCGAACGCGTGGCCCGCCGCCTGCGCGCGGCCATCGGCGACAGCGGCACCGAACTGGCCGTGTCGATCACCAAGGAGCGCACCTACAGCCGCGATCCCGGACTGAACCGCCTGCTGACCGCCCTGCCCGGCATCGACCGGCTCGACCGGCTGCTGCTGCAAGCGGGGCGCACGATGACCACGGCGCAGCTGTGCGCGCTCATGCTCGGTTGCGCGCTGATCGGCTTCATCGTGTTCTCCAGCATGGGCCTGCCATGGCTCGCGCGTGTGGTGCTGGCGGCGCTGTGCGGCTGGCTGCCGGTGCTCGAGGCCATGCGCGCGCGCCGCCTGCGCATCACCCACATCGAACGGCTGCTGCCCGAGGCGCTCGACATGATGAGCCGCGCGATGCGCGCAGGCCACGCCTTTCCCACCGCGCTCAAGATGGTCGGCGAGGAGATGCGCGATGTGTTGGGCGCCGAGTTCCGCGTCGTCTTCGACGAGGTCAACTTTGGCGTGTCGATGCCGGACGCGCTGATGAACCTGGCCACGCGCGTGCCCAGCACCGATCTGCGCTACTTCGTCATCGCCGTGCTGATCCAGCGCGAGACCGGCGGCAACCTGACCGACCTGCTGACCTCGATCAGCGCCATCATCCGCGACCGCCTCAAACTGCTCGGCCAGGTGCGCGTGATGTCGGCCGAGGGCCGCATGTCCGCCTGGGTGCTGGGACTGCTGCCGTTCGCGGTCGGCGGCCTGGCCATGATCGCCAATCCCGGCTCGCTCGATCCGCTGTTCGTCGACCCGCTGGGACGCAAGATGCTGTACGGCGCGGCCGGCATGATGCTGATCGGCGTGCTGGCGATCCGCAAAATCACCCATATCCGGGTCTGAGGAGGCGCCATGACCCTGATCCAGATCATTTTCCTGGCCGTGCTGTTCGTGTTTGTCTTCGGCGGCATCCTGCTGGCGGTGCGCCTGCTAACGGTCAACCCTGTCAAGGACCGGCTCGAAGCGCTGCAGGAACGCAGCCAGGTGACCCGCCGCAGCGGCCGCTGGGTGGAGGCGGCCATCAACCTGGCCGCGCCGCTGGCCAAGCTGTCGGTGCCGACCGAGGGCTGGGAAAATTCGCCGGTGCGTACCCGCTTCATCAACGCCGGCTGGCGCACGCCCTCGACGCCGGGCCTGTTTTATGCCGGCAAGACCGGGCTGGCCGTGGCGCTGCCGCTACTGGTGTTCCTGTACCTGAGCAGCCGCGCGGCCGGGCCGGGGGACTTCAAGATGCTGTGGCTGGTTATGGCCGCCGGGCTTGGCTACTACCTGCCCAACGTCGTGCTCAACCACGTGCTCAAGAAGCGCCAGCGCGACATCTTTGAAAGCTTCCCGGACGCGCTGGACCTGATGACCGTCTGCGTCGAGGCCGGCCTGGCGATGGACGCGGCGCTGGCGCGGGTGGCCAACGAGATCGGCCTCAAAAGCGTGGTGCTGGCCGAGGAGCTGCAACTGGTGACACTCGAACTGCGCGCCGGCAGCGCCAAGGAAAAAGCGCTGCGCAACCTGGCGCTGCGCACCGGCGTCGAGGATGTCGACGCGCTGGTCACGCTGCTGATCCAGGCCGACCGCTTCGGCACCAGCATCGCCGATTCGCTGCGGGTGCAGTCCGAACTGCTGCGCACCAAGCGGCGTCAGCGCGCCGAGGAGCAGGCCGCCAAGATTTCGCTCAAGCTGCTGTTCCCATTGATTTTCTTCATCTTCCCGAGCTTGTTCGTGGTGCTGCTTGGCCCGGCGGTGTTAAATATTTACCGCAACCTGCTGCCGTCGCTGACGGGGACCAATTGATGGCCACCGTGGCGTGCCGTGGTCCTCGTTCCGCGCTGCTGCGGCTGCTGGCGCTGCTGACGCCGTGCGCGCTGCTGGCCGCCTGCGGCGCCGCGCCCACCCGTCCGCAATGGGCGGTGCAACCGATGACGCGCATCGAACACGCCGGCGGCGACGCCGCGGACGCCTTCTACCAGGTGGGGCGTTACCACCAACAGCGTGGCGAACCGGCCGCCGCCGCCGAGGCGTTCGCCCGGGCGATCGCGCTGCGGCCGGACCGTTTGGAAGCCCGCAACGCACAGGCGGTGCTACTGGCCGGACAGGGCCGGGAGGCCGAAGCGATCGCGCTGCTGCGACAGTTGCTGGCGGAGTTCCCGCAGGCGGCCCAGCCGCGCAATAACCTCGGTTATCTGTACCAGTTGCAGGGCCGGTCCGGGCAGGCGCGCGAGGCGTTCGAGCAGGCGCTGCGGATCGATCCGACGCACGCGCAGGCGCGCGCCAACCTGGCCGGCCTGATGCCGTCGGCGTCCACGCCGGCGCCGGCCGACCCGGTCGCGGCGCAGCCTGCGCCGGACGACTCGGCGGCCCGTCCACGGCTGCAACTGGTACAAGTGGCGCCGAACGAATTCAGCTTGCGCGCCCTTGCCGCGCCGGACGCGATGCAGGCAGCCGGCGCCGATCAGCGTCACGATGCCGATGTGGATGCCGATGCCGGCCCGGCGCAATCGATCCGGCTCCAGGTGGTCAACGGCAACGGTGTGCGCGGCCTTGGGGAACGTACCCGCCGGGTACTGGCGTCCAGCGGCGTCGCCACCGCGGCCAACACCGACGTGGTCAACCAGCGCGGCCACCACCAGCGCCGCACCGTCATCGAATATATTCCCGGCCAGCGTGCGCGCGCCGACCTGGCGCGCCTGGCGCTCAACGGCCCGGCGATGCTGTTGCCCGTGACCGGACTGCCCGGCGGGCTGTCGCTACGGCTGGTGCTTGGCAGCGACCATGCAGGTTCGATCCGGGTACCCGCGCCGCGCCTGGCAGCAACCACAAAACGCACCCGCTTGCCCCATGGACCGCTATTAACTATGCGCTATTAACGATGAATCAGCGCCGCCCCCCTTTTCATTCAGGAGTAATCATGCTCAGAACCACACCATCCCAGCGCTGGGCCAGCCACCTTATCGCCGCCTGCGGCACCGCGCTGGTCGCCATCGCGCTGACCGCGTGCGGCGGCGGCTCCGGCGGCGCCTCGGGCGGCTGCACCACGATCGATCCCAGCCGGCCCTCCAGCCTGCCTGGCTGCGGCAACGCTACTTCGCCAACAGGGAAGTCGGCCGTCACGTTGGCGCTGACCGATAGCGCCGGCGCCGTCGTCAGCAGCATCACGCCGGAGCGCGCCGCCACGGTCACCGCCGTCGTGCGGGATGCGGCCGGTCTGGTGGTGCCGGCCACGCTGGTCACCTTTACCAGCACCGACAAGACCGCCGTGTTCACGCCGGCCAACGGCGGCGCCATCACCGACGCCGGCGGCAAGGCCAGCATCACGCTGGCCGCCGGCACCGCATCGGGTGCGTTCGCGATCAGCGCCACCGCCACGGTCGCCAACGTGCCGGTGTCGGGCAGCGCCGCCTACAGCGTGCAGGCGCCGCAGCTGACGCTGGGCGCGCCGGTGATCGCACCGGCCACGCTGGCCGCCGGCGGCACCGCCAGCCTCACCGCCACCGTGCTCAACGGTAACGCACCGTATGCGCCGGCGCAGTCGGTCAGCTTCACGTCGCCATGCGTTGCCAACGGCAAGGCCCGCATCGCCTCGCCGGTCGTCACCGTCAACGGCGTGGCCAGCACCTCGTACACCGACCTCGGCTGCGGTGGCGTGGACGTGGTCACCGCCAGCTTCACCTTCAACGGCACTCCGGTCAGCAGCAGCGCCAGCCTGACGGTGCAACCGGCCAGCGCCGGCCAGCTGGCATTCGTGTCGGCCCTGCCGCAAAACATTGCGCTCAAGGGTACCGGCGGCGCCGGGCGCCAGGAAAGCGCCACCGTCACCTTCCGCGTGCTCGACCGCAGCGGCAACCCTGTTTCCGGCCAGGCCGTCGCTTTCGCGCTCAACACCAGCGCCGGCGGCCTGACGCTCAATCCGGCCAGCGCCACCACCGGCGCCGACGGACTGGTGACCACCACGGTCGCCTCCGGGACGGTCAACACGCCGGTGCGCGTGACGGCCAGCCTGCCCGGGACCGCCCTGAGCAGCTTGTCGGACCAACTCGTGGTGTCAACCGGGGTGGCGGAACAGAACAGCTTTACGCTGAGCGCGCTGGTCAAAAATATCGAAGGCGGCCAGTTCGCCGGCTGCGCCGCGCCGGCCGGCACCGTTGTCACCGCCCGCTTGGCCGACCATTTCCACAATCCGGCGCCGGACGGTACCGCCGTCAGCTTCACCGCCGAGGGCGGCTCTATCGATGCCTCGTGCCTGACCGGCCTGACCAGCACCACCCTGACCGATGGCACCGTCATCACGCAAAAGGGCACGCCGGGCGAATGCACGGTGCGCTACTGCGCCGGCAATCCGCGCCCGGCCGACGGCCGCGTCACCGTCCTCGCGTATGCGCTGGGCGAGGAGAGCTTCATCGATGCCAACGGAAACAACCAGTTCGACAGCACGGAAAGCTACACCGACCTGGGCGAGCCGTTCCGCAACGACCGCGCGGTCACCGACGGCAACGCCAACGGCGCCGACGACGTCTGGAAAACCGGCAGCGCGGTGCGCGCCAGCGGCGAGCAATACATCGATTCGAATGGCAGCGGCGGCTGGAACCAGAGCGGGAACGGCGCCTACAACGGCGTGCTGCAGGCCGCGCCCAACGTCAACACCGGCAACGCCAACACGGTGCATGTGCGGCTAGGCATGGTGATGGTGCTGTCGAACAGCGCGGCCAACGTGACGCTGCTGAACCAGGCGGTCAACGGCGCGCCGACCATCGGCACGCTGGCACTGGCGCAGTGCGTCAACGGCACGCCCTTTGTCAACACGCCGCGCAGCTTCCAGTTCGCCATCCGCGACGACAATCCGACCGTGTTCGCCGGCAACCAGCGCTCGGCGCACGCCGGGGATCCGCTGTGGCTGTTCGACCGGCCCGGCAATCCGCTGCCGGCCGGCACCGTGATCACGCTCACCGCGAGCAACGGCACGGTGATGGGCGGCTCCAGCTACACGGTCCAGAACACCAGCGCCGCCGATTCGGCAGCGTGGACGTACAACGTGCCGATGATCAGCGACGCCTCGCAGGACGCTTCCAGCCTGGTGTGTTCGAACACGCTGCGTACCGGCGCGCTGACCGTCACGGTGGTCACGCCAGCCGGCGTGGTCAGCCGTTTCAACTACCCCGTGACCGACTAGGGCGGGAAACAAAAACGGGCCGCGCAAGGCGGCCCGTCGTGTTCCGCGCGCGCGGCTCACATGGCCAGCATCGGCCGCAAACTTTGCCACACCAGCGCCGGCGCCATCTGCACCATGCAGTTCTGGTGCCCGAGCGGGCACTCGCGCTGCTTGCATGGCGAACAATCGAGCCGCAATGAAATCGACGCGGCCAGGTCCGAGAACGGCGGCGCGTGGCCGGGATCGGTCGGTCCGTACAGCGCCACCACCGGCCGGTTCAGCGCCGAGGCGATATGCAGCAATCCCGAATCGTTGGCCACCACCGCCGCCGTGCGGGCGATCAGCGCGATCGCCTCGGCCAGGCTGGTGGCGCCGGCCAGGTTGAACACGGCCGCGCCGGCGGGCATGGCGGCGGCCACTTCGGCGCACGCGTCCTTGTCCTTGGGCGAGCCGAGCAAGGCAATCTGCGTAGTGGCATCGTTAGCCAGGATGGCCTGGCCCAGGCCGGCGAAATGGCGCGCCGGCCAGCGCTTGGCGCCGCCGAATTCGGCGCCCGGCGCGAACGCCACCAGCGGCCGCGCCGGATCGATGCCGGTGCGCGCGCAGACGGCGGCGATTTGCGCGGCGCTGGCCACCAGCCGCGGACGCGGCAGCGCGGCCCGGAATGCTTGCGGCTGCGTAGCCAACGGCGCGCCGGCCAGCGCGGCGTAAAACGCCACCATCGGTCGCGGCGGCGTCTCGTCCCGATGCATGACGTTGATCAGGCCGTGCCGGCTCTCGCCCTTGTAGCCGACCCGCCGCTTGATGCCGGCCAGCCACGGAATCAACGCATATTTAATCGTGTTGGGCAGCACGTAAGCCTGGTCGTAGCCGCGCCGGCGCAACAGCCGCGCGTACTTCCAGCGCTCGCGCAGCTGCAGCGCGCCGTGGCGGAACGGCGTCTCCAGCACCTCGTCCACCTCGGCCATCTGGCGCCACACGGGCGACACCGCAGGCGGCGCCAGCACGTCGATCGGTTGCTCCGGATAAGCGGCGCGCAGCAATTGCAGCAAAGGCTGCGCCATCACGGCGTCGCCGATCCAGTTGGGCGAGATGACCAGGATGCGCGGCGCGCTCATGGCGCCGTCCGCGCGGCCGGGACCACGGGCTTGCCGGCCAGGCAAAAGCCGGCCAGCACGAACAGCATCAGCGCATAAAACATCGCCGCCCGCGTCGACCAGAAAATCACCTCGGTCAGGCCGAAACTGAAGTAGCTCAACGTCAGCAGCATGCCGGCCAGCGCCGGCGCGGCCACGCCGGGATGGCGCATCTGCCGCAGGAAAAACAGGAAAGGCACGACCAGGGTGGCCAGCCAGGCCAGCAGGCCGATGACGCCGCCGTAGACCAGTTGTTGCAGGATATCGTTGTGGAAGTGTTCGAACTCGAGCACGAAGGCCCGGCTCTCGCCGGTCTCGACCATGTGCTCGAGCTGCTGCCTGACGTCGCGCTCGCTAGCGCCCAGCAGCGGATGGCGCTCCATCACGCGCAAGGCGGTGCGCCACAATTCGAGGCGCACGCCGACATTGGTGTATTGCTGCTCGCCATCAACGTACTGGCGCACGTCGCTGATGCCTTGGTCGAAGCGGTCGCGGGCGCCCGTCTGCGGGATGAAATAGGTACTCACCAGCAAGCCCAGCCCCAGCAGCGCCAAGCCCTTGCGCAGCCGGCCGCGCAGCACGTGGCCGTAGCGCACCAGCAGCAACAACGACAACAGAATGGCGACCCAGCCGCCGCGCGTGCCGGTGGCGATCGAGCCGACCAGGCCGGCCAGCGCGCCCAGGCCGGGCCAGATAGCGGCGCGGCCGGCGAAATCGAGCGTGGCGGCCAGGCACAGCAAGCCCATGCACAGCATCAGGTCGCCGAAGGTGATGGCGTTGATCAAACCGCCCGGGCGTTCCATTCCCAGGCCCCAGCGCTGGTAGGCGATGAACCCGGCCCCGGCGAAGGCGCCGGCGATCAGTCCCCACCACAGCGCCTTGCGGCTGGGCCTGCACACCAGCACGCTTAGCATGGCGGTGGCCGAGAGCAGCATGCGCATCGGTTTTTCCAGGTTGCGCGTGCGGCCGTCGGGCATGGCGGCGATCACCGCCGCGACCAGCAGGAACAGCCCGAACGCTATCAAAACGCCACGAATCTCAGTAACATGAGGTAACAACGCTGGCGTCGCCCGGCGCCAATGGTAAAGTGCCAACACCAAAAACCCGACGCTGCACAAGCCCACGCCAAAGTTGGTAATCAAGACCAGAAACGGCAAACAAAAGACCAGGCTGTGGATAAAGACAGTGCGGACGGTGAACTTGGTTAAGGTATTATTCATTCATTTTTAGATATTATTACTACAGGGCATTTGTAGCGCTTATTACATGTCAGCCGTCAATATTTCACTCGTCATCACTACCTACAACCGGCCCGATGCGCTCACGGCCGTGGTCGACGCGTGCTTCGCGCAGTCCGACCTGGGGTACGAAATCATTATCGCTGATGACGGCTCGGGCCACAACACACGCCAGGCCGTGGCCGCGCTGCAGGCGCGCGCGCCGCTGCCGGTGCGCCATGTGTGGCAGGAAGACAAGGGATTCCGCGCCGCCCGCGCCCGCAACCTCGGCACCCTGGCCGCCAAGGGCGACTACATCATCTTTCTCGACGGCGACTGCGTGCCGCAGCGAAATTTTATCAGCCAACACAGAAAGCTGGCGCAACGCGGCCACCTGGTCTCGGGCAGCCGCGTGCTGCTGAGCGAAGCGGCCACCCGCCGAACCTTGGAACAGCACATCGACCTGCAGCGCCTGAGCCTGGCCCAGAAGCTGCGCTGGCGCCTCGGCGGGGACCTCAACAAGGTGCTGCAACTGATGATGACCTTGCCCGACTTGCAACGCTGCAGCAAACGCTTTACATGGCGCCGCATCAAGAGCTGCAACCTGGGCGTCTGGCGCAGCGACCTCGAGCTGGTCAACGGCTTCGACGAGAGCTTCCTCGGCTGGGGCCACGAGGACGCCGATCTGGTGATGCGCCTGTTTAACGCCGGCGTGATGCGCAAGGATGGCGCCTTCGCCACCGAAGTGTTCCACCTGTGGCATCGCGAAAACGCCCGCGACCAGGCCCGCAGCAACCGCGCGCTGGTGCGCCAGCGCGCGGTCGAACGCTGCACCTGGGCGGTGCGCGGATTGCGCGAGCAACAGGAGCCGGCGGCCCTTGCCGTTGGCCAGATAGTGCCGCAATGAACTGTTATAATCGGACCGTTCCACCCACACCATCCCGGCCCGCCGCCACCCATCCTCGCGCCCATGAATACTGCAAGTAACTCGCTGCCGCTAACCGAGACAGGCAGCCCGTTCGCTTCCGCATTGCTGTTCGCGCTGCCCGCGCTGGCTTTGGCGGCCGGCTACGGCGTCGGCGCGGCGCAAGTGGCGCTGTTGCTGATGTTCGTGCCGATTGTGCTGCTGCGCGCGCGTCCCGTCTGGAATGTCTACCAGCGCTACGGCGTCGAACTGGCCGGCGTGATCGCCGCCTTCTGCGCCTGGTTCGCCGTCGCGCTGCTGCGCGCGGTCTCGGGCGAGCCGATGCCGGCCGGCGCCGGAGTTGGCGCGCCGGCGCCGCTGTTGGCTTTGCTTGGCCTGGCCGGCATCGGCGTCATGTACCACTTGCGCCCGCGCGCGCGCCAGCTCTGGAGCGGGCTGTGCGCAGCCGGCCTGCTGGCCGCGCTGCTGGCGCTGTACCACCTGCCGGGTCGCGAGGCCGGCCTGCATCCCGCGCCAGCCTACGGCGACATGGCGCTTGCCTGCGGCCTGATGGGCTTGTGCGGCGCGGGCGCGCTGCGCCACACGCGGCTGGCCTGGCTGCCCGCGCTGGCGCTGCTGTGCGGCCTGGCCGCGTCGCTGCTGACGGGCGCGCACGGCTGGCTGGCCCTGGCGCTGGCGCTGATCCCGCTGCTGGTGTACGCGCGCGCGCTGGGCGACCGCCGCCTGCTGGCGCTGTGCGGCCTGGCGCTGGTGATCGCCTGCGTGATGCCGGCCGTCGGCATGGCCGGGCGTATCGGCGCCGCCTTTGACGAGGTGCAGCGCTACCTGGCCACCGGAACCGCGCTCGACGGCGCCGTGTTGCTGCTGCTGTACCTGGCGCCGCTGTGCCACTTCATTGTCCAGTTGCGCCGCCCGGACCGGGGCCAGCACCCGCTGGCGCTGGCCGGCCTGGTGCTGGTGGCGGCCTTTGTCGGCTTCAGCCTGGACGGAGCGCTGCCGCTGGCGCTGGCGCCCGAGCCGTTCTACGTGCTGCTGGTGGGCGGCCTGAGCGGCCTGTGCCTGGCGGCGCGGCATAATCCGCCGCCGCGCCGCATCATGATCACGCGCACCGACAACATCGGCGACGTGGTGCTGACCCTGTCGCTGGCCGGCTACCTCAAGCAAATCTACCCGCAGGCCGAAATCGTTTTCCTGTGCCGCCGCTACGCCGCCGCCGTGGTGGCCCAGTGCCGCCATGTCGACCGCGTGCTCACGCTCGAGGAGCTCGGCGACGACGCCGCCGGCGGCATGGCGCGCGCCAAATGCGACACCGTGCTGTTCGCCTTCCCGCGACGCCACCTGGCGATTGCCGCGCTGCGCGCCGGCATCGCGCGCCGGGTCGGCAGCAGCCGCCGCGTCTACCACTGGTTCACCGCCAACCGCCTGATCAACATCAGCGCCAAGAGGACGCCGCTGCACGAGGCCCAGCTCAGCTTCAAGCTGCTGCTGCCGCTGGGCATCGACTTTGTGCCGACCTTGGAACAGGTGTGGAAGCTGTACGGCCTGACGACGCCGCGCCACCCGGCCGCCGACGCCGTGCTGGCGGCGCCGGGCTTCAAGCTGATCCTGCATCCCAAATCGAACGGCAACGGCCGCGAATGGCCGCTGGAGCACTACACCACGCTGGCGCGCATGCTGGGCGCGGCCGGCGGCGTGCGGGTGCTGATCACCGGCAGCGCCGCCGAGGGCGAGCTGATCGCCAAACAGGCGCCGGCGCTGCTGGCGCTGCCGAACGTGGAAAACATGTGCGGCCGCCTCGACTTGGAGGCGTTCACGGCGCTGATCGGCGGCTGCGACGGCCTGATCGCCAGCGGCACCGGGCCGCTGCACCTGGCCGCCGCGCTGGGCCGGCCGGTGGTGGGCCTGTTCCCGCCGCTCAAGCCGATCGATCCGACGCGCTGGGCCGCCATCGGCCCGCGCGCGCACAACCTGGTCACGGCGCAGGCCTGCGGCAATTGCACCGATCCGGCGCGCTGCGGCTGCATGCTGGCGATCGCGCCGCAGCAGGTGTTCGACATCGTCCAGGGGTGGTGCGAAGAGGCGGCGCCGGCGGCCGCCTGAGCGGCGTGCGCGCCGGCAAATCAAAATCCGGTACTATGACTTTTTCGCCCCAAGGAGGACATGTCATGCGTGTGGATATTTATTGCCGAGATGAAGCACAAGGGAAGCACAGCTATTTAGCCGTGCCCGAAGGAAAGCCGATTCCCGAGGAAGCGACCAATACCGACTGGCACCCCGAGGCGCAGCGGGTCGAGGTCGACGACGACAGCGATGATCTGCCGCGCTATCACATCGTGCACCCGCTCGAGCAAATCGGCGCCAAGGGGTACGCCATCACCAGCCTGGACGAACAGCTGTAACGCAACGGGGGCTACGTCGCTGCGGCGTCGCCCTCATCCTCGAGCATGCTCAGCCGCACCAGGTCGGCGACGTTGCCGACACCCAGCTTGCTCATCAGGCGCGCCTTGTGCACCTCCACCGTGCGCACGCTGATGCCCAGCGCCGGACCGATGTCGCGGTTGTGGCAACCGCTCACCACCAATTGCATCACTTCCCGTTCGCGCGCGGTCAGGCCGGCCAGCAGGCTGGCGCCGGCGCTGCGGCGGCGCCGCTCGCCGGCGGCCAGGCGCGCGCGCGCCAGTCCCTCCTCGATGGCCGCGATCAGCTTGTCATCGTCGAACGGCTTTTCCAGGAAATCGACAGCGTCGGCGCGGAACGCCGCGCGCGCCGTGCCGACGTCGCCGTGGCCGCTCATGATGATGACCGGGATGCGGCAGCCGCGCGCGGCCAGCGCGCCCTGCAGCGCCAACCCGTCCATGCCGGACATGCGGATGTCGATCAGCAGGCAGCCGTTCCAGTCCGCCCGCCAGGCCCGCAGGAAATCCTCGCCGCTGGCAAACACCGCCGTCCGGTAGCCGCGCACGCCAAGCAGCAAGCCCAGCGCGTCGCGCACGGCCGCGTCGTCGTCGACGATCATCACCGCCAGGTCCAGTCCGCCCTCATGTTTCGCCTCATTCACCGCCATCGCCACCACGCTCCCGTTTCAATGTATCCGCCGTCACCACAGGCAGCGTCAGCCTGAAGATGCCATGCTCGCCCGCCTCGGCCCACAAGGCGCCGCCGTGCGCCTCCATGATAGCGCGGCTGAGCACCAAACCGAGTCCCAGCCCGCTGGCCTTGGTCGACACGAACGGCTCGAACAGGCCGGCCGCCAGCAGCTCCGGCACGCCGTGGCCGCTGTCCTCGACCGTCAGGCGCAGGTTGCCGTCGACGCCGCGCGCCGACACGGTGACCCGGCGCGCGCCGCGCGGGCGTGCCTGCGCCGCCTCGATGCCGTTGGCCAGCAGGTTGCGCAGCACCAGCGCCAGCTGCACCCGGTCGGCCAGCACGGCCAGCGCCGGCATCTCCCCGATCACCAGGTCGACGCCGTGCTCGCGCAGCGACGTCGTGAACTGGCGCGCCACCTCGGCCACCAGCGGCGCCGGCGCCACCGCCTCCAGCCGCAACGCGCCGCTGCGGAAGAAGTCGCGCAGGCGCCGCACCACCTCGGCCGCCCGTCCCGACTCGGCCACCATGTGGCCCACCGCGTCGCGCAGCAGCGCGCCGTTGTCGCCGCGCTCGAGCAGCAGTTCGCAAGCCTTGCCATAGGCGCCGAGCGCCGTTAGCGGCTGGTTGAGCTCGTGCGCCAGCGCGGCGGCCATCTCGCCGGCCGCCGCCAGCCGCAGCGAACGCTTCAACTCGCTCGACACCTGGCGCAGCTCGTCGACCATGATGCCGATCGAAAAACCCACCAGCGCCAGCGCCGCGTCGAGCATCTGCAGCTCGGGCACGGCGATGGCGACCGCGTGGTTCCACTTGACCAGGGCGCCGATGCCGGCCTGCAGCACGAACACCATCAGCGCCGCGCCGCGCAGGCCCTGGCGCGAGGCGGCCCAGATCACTGGCAGGAACAGGAAATAAAATTCCTTGAACTCGGACGTGGCGATGCTGCCGAACACCAGGTACAGCACGCCGCCGGCCAGCGCCAGGTAGGCCAGTGTTTCGGGCCGCCAGACTGCCGCGCGCAGCCGCTGGCGCCGCTCGGCGCCGGCCAGCATCCAGATCAGCGGCATCGACACCAGCGCGCCGACCATGTCGCCGATGCCAAAACGTATCACCGCCGCGTACCATTGCCCTGCCGGAATCAGGCCGCCCGCCGATAGCAGGCTGATGTAGACGACATCGTTGAGCACGGTGCCGACAGCGAGGATGGCGACCCAGTCGAACAGGCTGCGGCGGCACTCGAAGATGGCGCCGTCGGCGAAGCGGCGCCGCAGCGCCTGGCCGAGCATGCCGTAGCCAAAGGTCAGCCACAGCGACATGAGCACGGTAAGCGCCGGTCCGCCCGGCATCCCCCGCACCAGCACCTCGCCGGCAACCAGGGCGATGAACCAGGCCGGCGCCAGGCGCCAGCCGTAGCGCAGCCACAGCACCAGGCCCAGTGCCGGGTCGGGATTCCACGGCGTGATGTTCAGGCCGTACAGCGGATCGAGGTAGGTACTCCAGTCGAGCAGCAGATACAGCGCGATAAAGGCGGGAAAGCGCCAGACGCGCGAAGTGATCGGGGCAAAAGCCATCGGTGGCGTCCATGGGAGCGCGGGTGGCCAGGCGACACCGGAGGGAAACCCGTAATGCCGCGGCGGCCCGCCCGCGCGGTTCATATTTTCTGCTGCGCAATTATTAAGGGAAACACGTAGGGCTTTGCCCGAATTTACATGCCGTTACACAGAAGCTACCATTATCTTAACACGATGCAATTTGATTGCATCGTGAACAACAGCTCGTCACTGCCAGGCCGCCGCGACCGCGCGACGGGCGGTGTCCGCCCCGTCCGCCACAGCCCTTTCTTGAGAGACGCCTCATGTCGCAGCTGATCACCCTTCATTCCGGCACGGCCGCGTACACCGGCCTCAAACGCCTGTGCACCAGCATCAAGCTGGCCTGCCGCGCGTTGTCCGAACGCTCGGCCAGCAGCCGCTGGCTGCAACTGCTGAACTCGCATCCGATGTTCATGGACCTGGTCAAGGCCAAGCCGCAGCTGGTCTACAAGATCTACCGCCCCTACCTGAGCAAGAAATTCAGTTGCGACCAGCGCGTCGACCTGCTGGGCGCCCACTACCGCCTGATCCTCGGCCACGGCTTGACGGCGCTGACCTTGCGGGCGGCGCGCGCCAGCGTGCCGCTGGGCGCCGTCGAGGGCAAGTCCGGCATGGCCTACGAGGTTCGTCTGAGCGCGGTGGACCACATGGAGCGCGAGGGCGACCTGGCGCTGCAGCTGCTGCGCGGCGGCGAGCCGGTGTACACCTGCGCGTTCAGCTTTTTCGCGCTGGCGCTCGACACCCCCGGCCAGTCCGGCTACGGGGTCTTCGTCGGCTGCATGCAGGGGCCGCGCGACGCGCGCGGACTGGAGCTGATCCGCGAGGCCACGCGCGAGCTGCACGGCCTGCGGCCGAAGAATCTGATGGTCAGGCTGTTGGCGCGGATCGGCCACGATTTCGGCTGCGCCGAGCTGCGCCTGGTGGGCAACGACAACCGCGCCGCTTGGCGCGCGGCGCGCCAGGGCAAGGTACACGCCGACTACGACGCGCTGTGGAACGAACTGGGGGCCCAGCGGCGCACCGACGGCGACCACACGCTGCCGTGCGGCGCCCCGGCCGCGCCGGATCTGGCGCTGGTGCCGTCGAAGAAGCGTTCGGAGGTGCGCAAGCGCCACGAAACGCTGACGCGGCTGGCCGACGCCGTGTGCGCGGGATTGCGGGAGCGCCAATAGCGGACGGCGCACACCGCGCTTGCAGACCGGCGTCGGACCGCATGGCGTCCGACCGGATCGGGTTCGAGTCGCGGGTTAGTACTCGATTTCCACTTCGCTGGCGCCCAGGCCCTGCTTGAGCGCCAGCTGCAAATCGTCCGACGGCGCCACGCGCCAGCCCTCCCCCAGCTGCAACACGCACTTGACGCCCTGCGGCGCCACGCGCATCGCCACCGGCAGGCCATCGGCCATGCGGTGCGGCGCCAGCAACTCGGCCATCTTCTTGGCGTCGACATTGGTCGGCAGCGACAACGCCAGCTGCTTGCCGTAGTTGACGCGCGCGGTGACGATATCGAACACCCGCTCGGCCGAGATCCGCAGCCCGCCGGAGAAGCGGTCTTCCGACACCTTGCCGACGACGGCGAGGAACTCGTCGTCCTTGAACATGCGCTTGTTCTCTTCGAACACCTCCGAATACACGGTCACCTCGACCACCGCCGTCTTGTCGTCCAACGTGACGATGAGAATCTTGCCGCGCTGCGTCATCTGCGGCCGGATGCCTGTGATCACGCCGCACAGCATGCGCGGCTCGCGCGACGGCTCCAGTTCGGAGAGCTTGGTGCGGGCGAAGCGGCGTGCCTCCGGCGCGAACGAATCGAACATATGGCCCGACAAATAGAAGCCCAGCGCGATCTTTTCCTCGGCCAGCTTCTGGCGGTCGGTGAACGGCGCGCACTTGACGTACTCCGGTGGCGCCACCAGGTCGCTGTCGTCGCCGCCGAACAGGCTGACCTGGTTGGCCGCCTTGGCTTCCTGGTCGGCGCACTCCATCGCGAAGCCGACCGACGCCAGCAAAATCGCGCGGTCGATGTTGAGGCAATCGAAGGCGCCGGAGCGGATCAGCGACTCGATGGTGCGGCGGTTGATCTGCTTCTTGTCGACCCGCTTGCAGAAGTCGAACAGGCTGACGAACGGTCCGCCGGCGGTGCGCGCGGCGATGATCGCCTCGATCGCGCTCTGGCCCGAGCCCTTGACCGCGCCCAGGCCGTAGCGGATCTGCGTGACCTTTTTGCCGGTGGCCGACGGCGGCGGGCCGTCCGGCATGAAGCGGTAGTCGGACTTGTTGATATCCGGCGGCAGGATGGTCAGGCCGCAGATGTCGATCGAATCCTCGACCAGGATCTTGACCTTCTCGGTGTCGTCCATCGCCAGCGACATGTTGGCCGCCATGAACGCGGCCGGATGGTGCGCCTTCAGGTAGGCCGTGTGGTACGACAGCAGCGCGTAGGCGGCGGCGTGCGATTTGTTAAAGCCGTAGCCCGCGAACTTTTCCATCAAGTCGAAGATCTCGTCGGCCTTCTGCGCGGTCAGGCCGTCCTTGGCGGCGCCGGCGCGGAAGATCTCGCGGTGCTCGGCCATCTCCTCGGCTTTTTTCTTACCCATCGCGCGGCGCAGCATGTCGGCGCCGCCCAGCGAGTAGCCGCCGACGATCTGCGCCATCTGCATCACCTGCTCCTGATACACCATGATGCCGTAGGTTTCGGACAAAATGGATTCGGTGCGCGGATCGGGATAGTCGAACTTTTCGCCGTGCTTACGTTTGCAGAAGTCGGGGATCAGGTCCATCGGGCCCGGACGGTACAACGCCACCAGCGCGATGATGTCCTCGAAACGGTCGGGACGCGCGTCCTTCAACATGCCCTGCATGCCGCGCGACTCCAGCTGGAAGACGGCGACCGTCTTGGCCTTGGTCAGCAGCTCGTAAGACGGTCGGTCGTTCAGCGGCAGGCGCGCCAGGTCGAACTCGGCCTCCTTCGGATCGAGCGCCTTGATGTAGCGCACCGCGCGGTCCAGGATGGTCAGGGTGGTCAAACCCAAAAAGTCGAACTTGACCAGGCCCACGGCCTCCACGTCGTCCTTGTCGTACTGCGACACCACGCCGCCGTCGCCGCCCTGCGTGTACAGTGGGCAGAAGTCGGTCAGCTTGCCCGGCGCGATCAACACGCCACCGGCGTGCATGCCGATGTTACGGGTAATGCCCTCGACCTGCTGCGCCAGATCGAGCAGCTGCGCCACTTCCTCCTCGTTTTGCTGGCGCTCCTTGAGCATCGGTTCCTCTTCGATCGCCTCGGCGATCGACACCGGCTTGCCCGGCTTGAACGGAATCAGCTTGGAGACGCCGTCGCAGAAGTTATAGCCGAAGTCCATCACGCGGCCTACGTCGCGGATCGCGCCCTTGGCCGCCATGGTACCGAAAGTAGCGATCTGCGAGACCGCCTCCTTGCCATACAAATCCTTGACGTGCTGGATGACGCGGTCGCGCCCTTCCTGGCAAAAGTCAATGTCGAAGTCGGGCATCGAGACGCGTTCGGGATTGAGGAAGCGCTCGAACAGCAGGTTGTATTTCAGCGGGTCCAGATCGGTGATCAGCAGCGAATAAGCGACCAGCGAACCGGCGCCCGAACCGCGGCCCGGTCCGACCGGCACGCCGTTTTCCTTGGCCCACTGGATGAACTCCGCCACGATCAGGAAGTAGCCGGGGAACTTCATGTTGCAGATGGTATCGGTCTCGAACTTCAGGCGCGCCTCGTAGCGCGGCCGTTCCTTCTCGCGCCGCTCCGGGTCCGGGTACAGGTGGATCAGGCGTTTTTCCAGGCCGGCCTTGGACTCGGCCACCAGGAACTCGTCGATCGTCATGCCGGGCGGGGTCGGGAAGTTCGGCAGCTGCGGCTTGCCCAGCACCAAGGTCAGGTTGCAGCGCTTGGCGATTTCCACCGAGTTTTGCAGCGCCGCCGGCAGGTCGGCGAACAGCGCGCGCATTTCGGCCTGCGACAGGAAGCGCATGTTCTCGTTGAAGCGGCGCACGCGCTTGTTATTGGCCAGCATCTCGCCTTCGGCGATACAGGTGCGCGCCTCGTGGGCGATATACTCGTCGCCGGAGATGAACTGCACCGGATGCGTGGCCACCACCGGCAGGCCCAGTTTGGCCGCCAGCGCCACCGCATGGCGCACCTGCGTCTCCTGGTTGGCCTGGCCGGCACGCTGGATCTCGATATAGAAATGACCGGGGAAAATCGACGCCCACTTTTGCGCGTTCTTTTCGGCCAGCGCCGGGTTGCCGTTTTCGATGGCGATGCCGACGTCGCCGAAGTGGGCGCCGGACAGCACGATCAGGCCGTTGGCCGGATTATCGTCGGGCAGCAGGTCGTAGGTTTTCGACGCCAGCTCGGCCAGCCACTCGGTGCGGATCTCGGCGCGGCCCTTGTACTGGTTGGTCAGCCAGGCGGTCGACAGCAGCTCGCACAGCTGCAGATAGCCCATGCGGTTTTTGGCGAACAGCATCAGGCGCGACGGCTTGTCGCGGTTGTCGTCGTTGGTGATCCAGACGTCGACGCCGATCACCGGCTTGATGCCCTTGCCGCGCGCGCTCTTGTAGAACTTGACCATGCCGAACATGTTGGACAGGTCGGTGACGGCCAGCGCCGCCTGCTTGTCCTTGGCGGCCGCGCCGACCAGGTCGTCGATGCGCACCAGGCCGTCGACGATCGAGTACTCCGAGTGCACCCGCAGATGGACAAAGGCCGGACCGACCGGCGCCACCACGCCTTCATCAGGCGCCACGACGTGTTCCGCTAATTGCTCGTTTGCTACCATGTTCATATGCTGCCCACCGCTGGTTCAATAACCGGCTATTTTACAGCGGGGGCGGCTATTGCGAGGAATTTCCATCCGCCAGTCAGGCGCCACGCATCGCGGCAAGGGCTGGGACCAAGGCCTAGGGTTTTTCGACGGCCTTGCGGGCCGCCAGCAAGACCGCGCGGGGCGGCTGGTCCGACTGCGCGGCGATCGTCAGCAACTGCTGGAAATATGCACGCGCCGCGCCGGCGTCGCCGGAACGCTGGGCCGCCTGCGCGGCGCCATGGACCGACCAGAACCGGTTGGGCTGCTTGACCAGCGTCGCCTTGAATTGCGCCAGCGCCTGCGCCGGCTGCGCCAGCTGCAACAGCAATTCGCCCAGCATTTCGCGCGCAGGCACCAACGGCCCCGGCGTGATCGACGCCAGCTCGGTGACGTCCTCCATCGCCGCCGCCTGCTTCAGGCTGGCCAGCGCCCGCGCCGTGTCGCCCTCGGCGACCGCCAGCTGCGCGGCCACTTCCAGCCGCTGGATCTCGGTTTGATCGGCCCAGTAGTTGTCCTTGGCGGCGTTCATGCGGTCGCGCAGCGCGGCCAGCTCGGTCAGCGCCTGCTGCGCGGCCGGGAGATTCTTCAGGTGCGCCGCCCCCAGCCCGCGGGTGAAAACCGTGATCGAATCGGCGTATGCGAACGGGCTTTTGCGCGGCGCCAGCGCCAGCGCGCCGGCCCAGTCGCGGCGCTCCAGGCAGTAGCGCGCCGGGATGGCGGCGTTGGCGAAAAACGCCGCCGACGCCGGCGCCGCGCCGGTGGCGTTGGCCGGTTCGAAGCGCTTGAAGGTCTCGGCCGACGCCGTCACCAGACTGGCGGCAGCGGCGTCCTGCGCCGTCTGCAGGTAGGCGTACACCATGTAATCGCCCGCGTGCAGCTCGTCGGCCGGCTGGCCCGCCTTGTGCGCGGCCTGCGCCGACGCCAGATTGGTCGCGACCGACGCCTGCCAGTCGCCGATGCGGGTGAAGGTGTGCGACGGCATGTGCAAGGCGTGCGGCGTCGATGGTGCGATGGCGCCGTAGCGGCGCGCCGCCTGCGCCGCGCGCGCGGCCAGCTCCGGCTCGTCATAGGCGTGGATGATGTAGTGCGCCAGCCCCGGATGGTCCGGATATTTGGCAAACAGCGCTTCGAGCATGGCCCCGGCCTTGAGCTGTTTAGCGTAGGTCTTGTCGGTCGGATCGGCCGCCGCCGACAAGGCCAGCGCGTCGAAAATGCGCGCTTCGATATCGTCGGGATAATCCGCGCTGACCTGCGCCATTGCCGCTTCATAGGCGTTGAGGCGGGTCGCCTGGTCGATACGCGCCGCGTCCACATACAGGTGCGCCACCGCCTCCAGATACGCGCGCTCGCGCGCCGTCTTCGGCGGCCTGACCCGTCCGGCGTCGACCGCTTTGAGTCCCTGCGCCAGTTGCGCCGGAGACTTGAAGCCGGCGAACGGATTGCTCCAGCTGCTCAGCGCAATGCCCCAGTGCGCGACCCCGCAGTCCGGGTCGCGCCCGAGCACGGCGCGAAAGCCGTCGATGGCAGGACCGAACTGGAACGAGTGCATCAGGGCGACGGCGCGGTTGAAATCGGCCCCGACGGCGGCCGCGCACGAGGTGCTGAAATTGACGGTGCCGAGCGTTTCGGGCATGCCGTGGTGGTCGTGGTCCTGTGCCGTGGCGGTGGCCACTGTGGCCA
This sequence comes from Duganella sp. AC917, assembly GCF_979258245.1. Taxonomy (NCBI): domain Bacteria; kingdom Pseudomonadati; phylum Pseudomonadota; class Betaproteobacteria; order Burkholderiales; family Oxalobacteraceae; genus Duganella; species Duganella sp. AC917. The sequence goes on along the minus strand of NZ_OZ409848.1, from coordinate 6,372,219 downwards.
TCACGGCCAACAACAAGCACCCTGCGGCGGTGGCGGAGATACGCATTGGATCGGCTCCTGATGGCGGCTGCGGATAGTTGTCGATATTATCACACGGCGGCTAACCCGAGGCCAAACTCCGGCATTCGCGCGTATAATGTCGGCTTTCCCGTTTTTCGATCCGATCCCATCATGCTCGCTAATACCGCCTTACAAGCTGAAGCGCATGCCGCCGCCATCGCAGCCGCTGCCGCCCACGTCAACATCGCCGCCTACAAGTTCGTCACCTTCGACAACACCGAAGAGATGCGGCCGCTGTACCAGGACATCTGCCAGCGGCTCGGCCTCAAGGGCACCATCCTGCTGACGCCCGAGGGCATCAACATGTTCCTGTCCGGCCCGCGCTCGCATATCGACGAGTACCTGGCGTGGGTGCGCACCGACGCCCGCTTCGCCGACCTGGAGGTCAAGGAAAGCTATTCGGTCGAGCAGTCGCACAAGCGCATGCTGGTCAAGATCAAAAAAGAAATCATCACCATGCGCATGCCGCTGATTAAGCCCGAGGAAGGCCGCGCGCCGTTCGTCGACGCCAAGACGCTCAAGCGCTGGCTCGACACCGGGGTCGACGACAACGGCAAGCCGGTGGTCATGGTCGACACCCGCAACGATTTCGAGGTCGACGTCGGCACCTTCAACAACACGGTCGACTACCGCATCGCCAAGTTCACCGAGTTCCCGGAAGTGATCGCCGCGCACAAGCCCGATTTCGACGGCAAGACCGTGGTGACCTTCTGCACCGGCGGCATCCGCTGCGAAAAAGCGGCGATCCACATGCAGAACATCGGCTACGACAGCGTGTATCAGCTCGAAGGCGGCATCCTGAAGTATTTCGAGGAAGTCGGCGGCGACCACTACACGGGCGATTGCTTCGTGTTCGACTACCGTACCGCGCTCAATCCGAAACTGGAGCCGACCGAGACCGTGCAGTGCTTCGTCTGCCGCGCCGTGGTCACGCCGCGCCAGCAGCTGTCGCCGGAATATGTGTACGAGAAGTCGTGCCCGCATTGCTACGGCAAAAAGCAGGCGTAGTGCCGATCGGGCGGGCGGGTGCGTCCGGCGCCCACGCCCCTCCTCTTCATAGCACCTTGAGTTGCTGCCAGACCGGCACCTTGTCACGCAGGATGGCTTCAACGCGCGGCCGCAGTTCGGCGAGGTTGTCGGCATCCCCCTGTAGCGTCACGCCTTCCCTGGTCATGCTGCGACCCATCGCGACCAGCTTTTCCCATACCTGCTGGGTAACGGCGTCGCCGTATACCGTTCCTTTGCGCTGTGCCAGCACGCTGTAGACCAGGCGATCGAACACGTCGGCGCCAACGCCATTGCCCGCCAACGGCGAACACAGCACCTGGTATTCGTCGCCATAACGCAACAGCCGCACCAGCGCCGCGTTCATCCTTGCGGCGGCGTCGCTCTTGCCGCCGGCGTTCAGATACGCGACCGCCTGGCCAGTGTTGGCCAGCAGCACCGCCACCTCCATCAGACTGGTGATAGGCCGTCCCGCCAGCGCCGGCACCGCCTGCAATTCGCCCAGGGTATGCGGACGCGACGCCAAGGCGTCGCAGAAGGCGCCATACAGCTCGGCATTGCCGTTGAAGGTGCCCAGCGACGTCTTCAGTTCCGTGGTGCAGGCGCTGCGCGGCACCGCCAGCGCGACGCCGACCTGCGACAGTACCTCGGCCTGACGGATCGGGCTCATCTTGCGCAGGCCGCGCACGAACACGTCCTTGCGGAAAGCGTTATTGAGCATGTAGTCCTTCAGCGTTTCCTGCATGGCGCTGTCGGGGAAGGTTGCCACCACCGCCTGGCGTTCGGGCGTGAGGTACAAGCCGGGATACGCCATCGGCAACACCGCCGAGCCGGCATACTCCATTTTCGCCTTGGCCAGGTCGCGGGACACGTCGGCGTGGTACAGCGGCTGCCAATGTTTGTGCATGTATTCGTGCACCAGATAATTACGGTCGCCCGATTTCAGGCTGTCGAGTCTCAGCTTGATGGACGGATGCGCGTCGATGTAGCCCGACTTGGCTCCGACCAGGCGCTCGACGAAGCTGGCGGCGCCCTCCATCTCGACATTGCTGCGGTTGGGGAAGGCGTCGCCATATTCCACCAGCAAACGTTGCAGCGGCCCCGCGCCGGCCCAGCCGGGCAATGCGTTGTAACTGATATAGACCGCGCCGCCCGGTTTCAGATAGCGGCCGATGAAGTCGACAATATGCTGACGGTTCTCTGCCGTCACCCAGGTGTAGATGCCGTGCAGCGTGATGTAGTCGAACTGCGGCAGGCCGCCCGCCTTGCCTTGCGCCAGCTCTTCAAAACTGTTTTCCAGCAGCGTCAGATTGGACAACTGCGCGCCTGCGGCCAAGGCGCGGGCGCCGGCAACGTGCGCGGGATTGAAATCGGCCGCATAAAAGGTACCCTGCGGATTGGCGGCGGCCAGCACGTTGGCGGTCAGCCCGCGACCGAAGCCCAGCTCGAAATAGGTGAACGGTCCGGACAAGGTCGGCGGTTCATAGCCGTTCAATGCGCATACCAGATTCAGGTAGCCCGGCCCCTGCTCCGCGTAAAACCCGGTGGTGTATTCAACGTCCGATGCATAGCCTGCGGTCCAATCCATCTTTTTCTCCGTTCACGTATGCGAAATAGAACGGAAAGTATGACACTGTTTTAATTTTTCTGACAAGATGGACAACGAAACATCGGCCGCTTCGACGCGACCAGGCCGGGTCCGCCAGCGGCGCACCGGCGTCAGCGCGAGTTCTTGCCGGCAGCTTGCTGATCGTTGACGACGCCGTAGCTGCCGCGCAGCGCCAGGAACGGCAGCTCGATGGTGTGATAACTGAGCGTGGCAAGGCCCCACACCAGCGCGTACACCAGCGTCAGCGCCAACGCCGCATCGAGCCAACCGCTGCCGGTCCAGTGGACCATGCCGACGCGCTGGGCCAGTATCTGCACCACGCCCATATGCAGCAGGTAGAACGAGTAGCTGATCTTGCCGCCGTGCGTCAACGCGCGCCCGAACCAGCGCGGCAGCGCTGCGCGCCAGGCCACCCAGGCGACGATCACGCCCGCCCACACCAGGCTCTCCAGCATCGACCAACCGATCCAGAACGCCGACTTCGGCGCCGCCCCGAACGGCGCCACGTGCGCCTGCAGCGCGCTGGCGCACACGGCCAACACCATCGCCGGCGCCAGCAGCAAGGCGGCGTGCCGCTGCAACTGCGGCTGCCACCGCTGGAACGCCATCGCCGCCAGCATGCCGATGACGAACTGGTCGAAGCGCCCGACCGCCGTGCTGAAATACATCAGCGAGCTGTTGGTGCTGGCGCCATAGGCCATCAGCTTGAAAAACAGCATCAGCGCCAACACCTGCAACAGATAGCGCGCGCCGCGCTCGAGCGCGAAGCGGCTCAGCCACGGGAACACCAGGTAGAACATGAACTCGAGCGGGATGCACCACAGGGCGCCGGTCGCCACGCTGCGCGAGGTGGGCGAGTCGCCGAGGTTGGCCGACAGCAGGTACAGGATGTCCTGCGGCTCGAAAGTGTCGCGGTTGACCGAGAGCGCGACCACGAACAAGGTCAGGTACAACGGCGCGATGCGCAACAGGCGGTTGCGGATGAAGGGCCGGTAACTCAGCCGCCCCTGCCACTGGGCGATGCGCATGAACAAAAACCCGGACAGCGTGAAGAACAACGCCACCCCGGTGTGGCCTTCGTTGACGAGGCCGGCCCACGGCGTGTCCAGGCTGCCGCCACCCAACGCGCGCCACTGATGTGAGAAGTGAAACAGGAACACCAGCGTCGCCGCGACGCAGCGTAGCTGGTCGATGCGCTCGATGTAAGGCAGGTTCACGGATCTCATCGCCGGCCAATTCCTGATTGGATTGCACTATAATAACCCGCTTATCTCCTCCACGGTGAACCGCCGCGCGTCGGCCGCCGCACCAATTTTCCCCGGCCAGGCATGAACAAATTCATCTTCGCTAACCAGCTGCGCGGGATCGCCGCGCTGCTGGTCGTCATGACCCATTATTTCGGCACCTTTTTCGCCGAGCAGGACTTGCTGGCGGCCCGCACTTTCTCGCCCAACCTGCAGCTCACACCGGCACCCTGGGTCCACCTGTTCGAGCTGCCCTATCAGGGCCCGTTAGGCGTCGCGATCTTTTTCCTGATTAGCGGCTTTGTGATTCCTTATAGCTTGCAGAAAACCAGCAAGACCGGCTTTCTGCTCAACCGCATCTGCCGTATCTACCCCACTTATGCCGTCAGCCTCGGCGTGGGCACGCTGGCCATCGCCGCCAGCGCACAGTACTGGGGCCAGGCCTTCAGCTATGAACCCAAGGTACTGATGGCCAACGCGCTGCTGGTGCACAACCTGCTCAACCTTCCCTCGATGGATGCCGTCAACTGGACACTATCGGTCGAGGTCAAGTTCTACCTGCTGGCGGCGCTGGGAACGGCGGCTTTCTTCAGCCGCAAGCCGTGGTGGCAACTCGGCTTCCAGGCGTTTGCGGTGTGGCTCACGTGGTCTTGCGTCGACCGGAGCTTGACGCTGGTATTGATGGAGCTGAACTACATCCTCTTCATGCTGATCGGCGTATTGTTTCATCAGCACGTCAACGCGCGCATCAGTACCCGAACCCTGCTGTGGCGCATGCTGCTGTCGGTGGCGGTCTTCAGCCTGACCTGGTCGATCGGACCACAGCGCAGCCAATTCCCCGATGTGACGGTATGGTATTACCTCGCGCTGGCGGTGTTTGCGCTGTGCTATGCGTTGCGTGCACGCTTCCGGCCGCATCGCGTGCTCGATTTCCTGGCCGATATCAGCTATCCGCTGTACTGCGTACACAGCCTGGTCGGCTATGTGTCGATCAAAATCTTGCTGCACCAGGGCTTGCCGTATGGCGCAGCCGTGCTGCTGGCGCTGACTGGCGCGATCCTGTTGGCGTGGCTGCTGCATTTGACAGTCGAGCGCGGCAGCATGGAACTCGGCCGCAGGCTGGCAGAAGGCTTTGGGCGCGGCCGGCGGATAGCCGCCGCCGCGCCCCGGGAAGGTTGAGGATCTAGCGGAAGTATGCCGCCATGGCGCGCAGCGAATCATCGTCGAGCTTGCCTGAGGCCGATTTCAGCCGCAGCGTGCTGACCAGGTAGCCGTAGCGGGCCTGCGCCAGATCGCGCTTGCTCAGATAAAGCTGCTGCTGCGCATTCAACAGGTCCAGGTTGATGCGCACGCCACCTTTGATGCTGTGCTCGGTAGCCTGTATCAACAACTCGCCGGACGACACCGCCTTCTCCAGCGCGCGGATTTTCGCCGCACTGCTCAGCACCGACGCATATTGCTTGCGCAGCTCGATCAATACCTTGTCCGTCGTCGATTGCAAATCAGCCTTGGCTTTTTCCTGGCTGGCGACCGCCTGGCGCGTCGCCGAGCTGACCTGTCCACCGGAGTACAGCGGCACATTCAACTGGATGCCGATCGAGCGGACGGTGGAATCCTGGTTGTAGGTATCGACCGTGTTGGCCTTGTTCTTGCTGTAGGAGGCAATAAAATCGAGGCGCGGCGCGTGCCCGGCCTTGGCTTTATTGACCTCCTGATGCGCCGTCTCCACCGCATAACGCTGCGCCTGGATGTCGGGGCTATCGGCCAACGCGCCCGTCTTCAAGTCCTCCAGACTCCCGAGCGGAACCTGGCTGATCTTGAACGTTGGATTGAGGTCATCCAACCCCACCACGTCCTGACCGACCATCGCGGACAAGGTCGCCTTGGCGGTCTGCACATTGTCCTGTGCCTCCAGCACCTGCGCCTCGGCCAGATCCATGCGCGACTGGGTTTCAAGCATGTCGGTCTTGGTGCCCTCGCCCCTTTCAAACAGCTGATTGTTCACCTTTTGCTGTTCAGCATACATGTCGCGCTGCACCTCGGCCAGCCGCAACTGCTCGGTCGCGAACAACGCGTCGGTGTAGGCGGAGGCTACCCGCAAGATCAATTCTTGCCGGCGCGATTCGAACACTGCGGTAGCGTAATCGGTCTGTGCCAACCCTTGTTTGTAGCGGGCCCAGGAATCCATGCTGAACAAGGCCTGGCGCAGCTGCACCGATGCCTGGCGACTGGTATATTCCGGATGGGTCAACGACTTGTTACCGAGAATATTCACCGCCTCGACGTCGGCGCGGTTTTTACTGTTGGCATAGTTGGCGACGACGTTGGGCAACAGCAGACTGCGGCCGAGGATCTTGTTTTCCTGGCCGGCCAGGTATTCCTGCGTGGCAGCCTGGAACACCGAATCGTTGGTCAGCGCCGCTTGATACGCCTCGACCAGACCGAGTGCTGAAGCGTTGCCGCCATACACCATGAGTACAGCAGAGACGGCAGCCGCCAATGCATGTGTGCGCAAACTGAATTTCGCCACCTTAATCCTCCGACATCGACGTTTTGGCGCGGTCAAACACCGGTTTCAGCAAGTAGCTCATCATGGTGCGCTCGCCGGTTTTGACAAACATATCCACGGGCATGCCCGGCTGGATGTCCAGCTTTTTCATCGCGATGATATGGGCGCCGGTGTTGTCCACCCTGGCCTTGATCTTGTAGTACGGCGCGCCGGTCTTTTCATCGACGCTGCGGTCAGCCGACACCTGGATGATCTTGCCCGGGATGTGGGGTGTGCGGTTGGTGTTAAAGGCCGAGAACATCAACTCCACCGGCAACCCGACATGCACCTTGTCGACCAGATTGACGGCAAGCTGGCCTTCGACGATCAACTGATCGGAAGTTGGCACGATCTCCATCAGTTTGGCCCCGGGAGCGACCACACCGCCTTTGGTGAACACCGTCTGACCGACAACGATGCCGTCGACGGGGGAAGTGAGCTCGGTGTTGGCGACGTCGAAGTCCTGGCCGGAAATCCGGCTCACCAGCGCCTCGGCCTCGCGCTGGGTATCGGCCAGTTGCGTCCGCACTTCCTTCTGGTAATCCGATAACGTCTGGCTGCGCTTCATCTGCAATTCCAGCACCTGGCTGCGGGAGCGGCCGATGTTGCCGATATCTTCCGAGATGGCGCCGCTGGTCTGGACGAAGGTCCGGTCCAGATCGAGCATGCGGTTGCGCGCCACATAGCCGTCCTTGGCCAGGCTGCGCATGTTGTCGAGCTGCTCCTTCAAAATGTCGAGCTGCGCTTTTTTACTGTCGCGCGACTCCTGCAACCCCTTGATCTGTTGCTGAAGCCCGGCGATATTCTGGTCTATGCCGCCCAGTTGGCTCTGCAACGAGCTACGGCGCGACGAAAACAGCTGCTGCTGCAACGCGTAATTGGATTCAACGCGCGGGTCTTTACGGTCCGCCTCCAGCACGGCCGGGAAAGCGACCTGGCTCAAACCATCGCGTTCGGCCAGCAGGCGGGCTTCGGTGGCGCGCGCGGCAAAATACTGCGCGCGGGAAGTCTCGACCTGGGCGCTGGCCTGCACGCTGTTCAGCCTTATCAACAACTGCCCCGCCTTCACCACGTCGCCATCATGCACCAGGATATCCTGCACCTTGCCGGCACTTTGCGACTGGATCGCCTTGCGATTTCCTTCCGTGGTAACCGTACCCTGCAATGGCACGCCCTTGTCCAGCGGCGCCAAGGTTGCCCACAGCACGAAGCCACCCATGCCCAGCGCCACCACGAGCCAGCCCAACCGGCTGGCGGCGCGGGCATCGGTATTGACGGTTAACGGCGTGACGTCATGCGCGATGACCTCGGTGGCCGGTTCCTGCTTAGTAATGATCGCCATGTCTGCTTATTCCTGTTCGGTAGTGACGGCGCTTGGCGCCACGGGCGGCGTGCCCTGCGCTGCCAGTGCCTGCGCCTGGGCTTGTGCCTGCTGCGCCTGTAACTGTTTTTGATTGGCTTCCTGCAAAGCCTTCAGCACCTCGTTGGTGGGACCGAAGGCGGCGGTCACGCCATCGCGCAACATCAGCAACTTGTTGGTCGCGCCAATGATGCTGGTGCGGTGGGTAATCAGCACCACTGTCCTGCCGCGTTGACGCATGCCGTGGATGGCCTGCAACAGCGCCGCTTCGCCGACATCGTCGAGGTTCGAGTTTGGCTCGTCGAGCACCACCAGCGCCGGGTCGCCATACAACGCACGCGCCAAACCGAGCCGCTGACGCTGGCCGCCGGACAAGCCCGCGCCGCCGTCGCCCAGCACCGTGTCGTAACCCTCCGGCAGGTGCAAAACCATGTCATGGACGCCGGCGCGCTGGGCGGCCAGCACCACTTGTTCAGCATCGACCTTGCCAAAGCGCGCGATATTGTCGCTGACCGTGCCACCGAACAGTTCGATGTCCTGCGGCAGGTAACCCAGGTGCGGGCCCAATTCACCCTTGTTCCATTGATAGATATCGGCGCCGTCGAGGCGAACCTTGCCCATGACGGCAGGCCAGACGCCGACCAGCAACCGTGCCAGCGTCGACTTCCCGGAGCCGCTCGGGCCGATCACGCCCAGCACGTCGCCCGGCCCCAGGCCAAAGGTAATACCGCGCAGCACCGGCGTTTTCACACCAGGCGGCGAGGCAGTGACGCCCTCGACCGTGACCGCACCGCTCGGCTTGGGCAATTCCATGCCGGCGCCGCGCTCGGGATTATCGGCCAGCAGTTTGACCAGGCGGCCATACGCCGTCCGGGTGCTGGACCAGCTCTTCCAGACGCCGATCACCTGTTGCACCGGCGCCAAGGCCCGGCCAACCAGAATGGACGCGGCAATCATCATGCCGGCGGTCATTTTGTTCTCGAGGACCAGCAAGGCGCCAAAGCCCAACACCAGCGACTGCAGCGACACCTGCACAAACTTGGTAATCGCGCTGATCGTGCCGGATTTCTCGCTCGCTTGCGCCTGCAGGTTGAGGAACTTGCCGTGCAATTTAAACCAGCGCGCCTGCAGATTCGGCAGCATCCCCATCGATTCGATGACCTCGGCGTTGCGCAGGTTGTTGGAGGCCAGGTTGGTGGCCGCGATGGCCATTGTGTTGGCTTCCTGCAAAGGTTCGCGGGACACGCGCTCGTTGACATAGGCCAGCACGACCAGGATCACCGTCCCCGCCAGCGCGAAGAAGCCCAGCGAAGGCTCGAACACGAAGATGACGACCAGATACACGGGGAACCATGGCGCGTCGAAGAACGCGAACAAGGCGTTACCGGTCAGGAACTGGCGCAAATTGGTCATATCCTGCAGCGCCTGACCCGCGTTGCCGCCGGCCTGCTTGAGGTTTTGCTCGAACGCCGCGCTATACACCCTCTTGTTCAAATCCATGTCGAACTTGGCGCCCACGCGCACCAGCACAAAAGTGCGCACCAGCTCCAGCCCGCTCATCATCAGATAGGCGCCAACGATCATCAGGGTCAACATCAGCAGCGTGAATTCGTTGCGGCTAGCCAGCACCCGGTCGTAGACCTGCAACATGTATAGCGACGGCGCCAGCATCAACAGGTTGCTGATCGCGCTAAATACGCCGACGGTGACAAAAGTACTTTTGAACCGGGCCAGGACTTGCTCGATTTCATTTTTTGGATTGAGAAAATTAGTTTTCATGATCTTGCACTAAAGGCAATAGGGACCGCAAACAGCGGTGCGCGGAGCACACCGACGGAGTGACAGGGAGCGAAGTACGCGTCACGGAGAACGCTTGGGGTGCGAGAATGCAGACCGCACCTACATCAAAAAATGTGATCCCTGTCACAATTTCTGAAGCTTACCACAGAGCATTTACAAATACCAGACAGTCCACGGGTTTCACCACCAAAGTACGCCAAACCGCACGAACGGCAGCACAGGGCACCCTTCCAAGTGCGCCGGACGTAAAAAAACCCGCCCTGTGAGGGGCGGGTTTTTCATGTCAATCGAAAAGTAGCGCTGCTATTATCAGGTCAGACCACAACCGGCTGCCACAGCGCTACGACATCAATTAAGCATGGGTGCCGAAGGCGGTGGTCAGGTCAACGGTACCGGTCAGTTTAACGACCAGATCGGTTGCGTCCAGGCTACCAGCGGCCGAACCAGGAACGACCACGTCTTTGAACAGGTAGGTGTTGCCGTCAAATACGAACGAGACGATTGCCGCAACGCCACCAACGGCAGCAGAGTTGGATACGGTCGCAGCGTGTGCCAATGCCAGATCCAGGGTGGTGTCGCTACCAGCCAGGGTGAACTTCGACACTTGGGCAGCAATCGAACCGTCGATGGTCTTGCCACCGAACACCAGCACGTCGCTGGTCGAGGTCAGGTCAGCCGTTGCGGTTTCTTTGACTGCGTCGAAACCGGTAATGGTGTCCATTTTCTCGTAGGTCGAAACGGCGGTGATCACGTCATGGCCCGAGCCCAGAACAATGGTTTCTACCAGGCCAGCTTTGCCGGTGTAGGTCAGGCCGCCGGTCACTTCGCCGTCCAGGTTCAGACCGCCCAGTTTCGATGCGTCAACCGAGGTCAGAGCAACACCAGCCGAGTTGTCCAGGGTAACCGAGCCGTCGCCGGTCAGCACAACCGATTTCAGGGTGGTGTTGTTGGTGGCGTCAACCAGAATGGTCGAGCTAGCAGCGAAGAACGCTGGAGCATCTGCATCCGAGTAGTTCTGGGTGTTGACGGTCAGCAGGGTGCCAACGTCGCCACCGATGGTGGTGGAGATGGTTGCAGCGGTTTCCGAATGCACGGTCACGTTTGCGTTGGCTGCATTGACGGTGATGGTGCCGCCGGTTGCAACAGCGGTAACGTCAACGTTGCCACCGTAGGTCGCGCTGCCAGCACCGATTGCTGCGACATAGCCAACTGCCGAAGCGGTCAGGTCATCGTGAGCCACCAGAGCTTGCGAAGCGTTGGTGACGGTCGAAGCACCGACGAATTCCAGCGTGCTGAACTTGGTCAGGAAAGCAGCGTCAACCGAAGCGCCAGCGGTGAACTGGGCGGTTTCGACGCTGGTCACTGCTGCGCTCAGGGCTGCGAAGCCGGCTGCGTTCAGGGTGTAGCCGCCATCAACGATAACGGTGTCGTTGCCTTCGCCGCCGTTCAGGGACAGCGTGGTGCCGGCCAGAACTGCGCTGCCGAACGAGAACGCGTCGTCGCCTGCGCCGCCGTCAACGTTGACGGTGCCTTTGATGCCGGTCGCGCCAGTGGTGGTGCCCAGCACGCCGATAGCGATAGCGTCAGCGCCGTCGCCGGTAGCGACGTTCACGGTGGAGCCGGTTGCCAGCGAAACGCCGTTACCAGCGGCAGCTTTGGTGCTGAACGCGGTGTTGACGGTCACGACATCTTTGCCGCTGCCGGTGTTCAACGAGGTCACGGTTGGGCCAGTGGCCACGGTCAGGCCAACGCGGGAAGCCGAAGCGTCCAGGGTTGCCAGTGCGCTCAGGCCGGTGTGGGTGACAGCAACGTTGGTAACACCAACGTCACCAGCCAGCGACAGGGTCAGGGTTTTGATGGAGTCGGTGGTGTTGCTTTCATCCAGGATCACGGCGCCGGTGGCGGTACCGATAACCGAAGCGGAAGCCAGTTTGGCGCCATTCAGGGTCACGGTGCCGTCGGCTTTCACCAGTTTCACTGCGGCCGAGGTTGCGTCAGCAGTGGCGGTAACGGTGTTAGCAATACCGGTACCAGCGAAGGTCACGACTTGTTTAGCAACGTTTTTCACTTCGACACTGCTGCCATCGACGGCGATGTCGGTCGAACCAGTGTAGAAAGCGGCGTCAACAACAGTGGCAGTAGCAGCCAGGCCGGTGATGCTGATTTTTTCGATGTTCTTGACCGTGCCGACTTCAGCGTAGGTCGTTGCAGTCAGGTTCAGCGTGTCAACGCCTTGGCCGCCGTCGATCGTGTCGCCAGCTTGCAGGGTAGCGCTGGTGGCATTGAACGTGTCGTTGTAGATGGTGCTGGTGTTGGTCGGGGTGACCGGGGTGGTCACTGGCACGGCTGGAGCGTTAGGACCGAAGACGTCTGCACCAGCGGTCAGTTCGAACACAACACCGCGGGCAGCTGCGGCGGATGCCTGGACGGCGTCCAGCGAGGCCAGAGCGGCTTCCAGCGAGTCGTCGTCGGTGATGCCTGCCAGCCATTGCTTGGCAACCTGGTTAGCCGACGAACCCGAGTAACCGATGATCTGGTCGACGGTCAGGCTGTTGGTGAACTGGTCGGCAGCGGCGACTTTGTTGGTAACGGCGACCAAGTCGGCGTTCTGTGCGCTGTTAGCGATGGTGTAAGCAACGGTACCGATGGTCAGCTCGCCCGAATCCAGCTTGCCTGCCCAGTATTTCAGGCCGTTGACTTCAGCCGAACGGCCGAACAGGTTGATGTACAGTTGGTTAACGATTTCGAAGCTGCTGGCGCCATCGAACAGCGAGGTGTATTCGGTCGAGTTAGCGAACTGGCTAGCGATAGCTTCAACGCTGCCAGCTTTGTCGGCACGTGCTTGCCAGAATGCCAGACCAGCGGTGTCAGCTGGACGGTTGAAGTAAGCGATGTACAGCTGTTGAATAGCGGTAGTGGAAGTAGCCATTTATAAAACTCCTGGGGAACGCATTAAGTTGGATCTGCCGGGCTTTTAAAGCCCTTGCAGTACTACGGCAGTCATCATGGCAGAGGGAAACGCTGTTTGATGTGACGGTCATCACACGAATCAATAAATTTCGCCTTTTTCATGACTTTTTTAGTCGCCGATGGCAGTTTTAAATTAATTAACTGCCGCGCGAGATTATGGAAGAACCTAATTTGAAAATCAAGATTGATCTTTAATGACGAAACGATATCGACTTGCAGGCGCGAACCCGGATGATATCGGCATGATATTTAATCGGATACCGGGACATATTCAAGCGGCGCGCGCGGCTTAAATAACGGGCTATGTAGCGCGCCAGACGTGAAACGACCGCCGGGAGGCGGTCGTTGGGTGCTTAAAAGCCTGAGGCCGTTAGTCGTTTTATTTGTTCCAGTATGTGACGCCGTTGGCGACACGGGTAGCGTCCAACCTGGAATAAAACAAGTAGGCCGCGTCATTCCTGGCGCCCAATGTGCCATTGACATTCATGTTAATACTATTCCCGTTGGTGGCCGAACCGCCCAACTGGCCGTCGCGGGCGACTGCGCCGGTCGAACTGAGTTTAAAGCGGTCTGTCGCGGTAAGCAGATCAAACGAAGTCGCGAATGTCGCTTTACCGAAATCGACCAGCAATTTGCCGTTTTCGATCTTGGCCGCGTTAATGACGCCGGTCGCGCTGTTCTGAACCACGGCCTCGCTCTGGCTCAGGGCAAAGCCCGCGCTGCCCTGTGTCGGGGCCTGCCAATCGGCGCCTTTGGTGCGATAGATTGAATAATACTGATTGGTCGCGATCCGTTGCGAACCCTTTGCGGCCTGCTCGGAGGCGACCACATTGGCGCTTTTACCCGCCACCGCGGCCCAGCGTCCCCACACAATCTCGCTGTCGGGCACCGACGGCGCGGGAGGCGCGACCACCTCCGGTTTATCCGTGACCGGCACCTCCGGCGTCGACGGCGCGGTCGGCAGGTTGGCGACCTTCACCTGTTGCAACAACGCATCAGCTTTGCGTGGATCAAGGCTGGTCTCGCCGGCATTGGTCGCCGCCACCGGGCCTGCCGCCTTCGCCGTGGGTTCGTCGGGACGTGGCGGCGCGACGGCATCCGGCGCAACCCCGGCAGCATTGAGCAGCTTTGGTTCGGCCTGCCCCTTCTTTACTTGCAACATCTGACCCAGCTGGCCGGCAGCCAGTTCACGGCTGGCCGCGTGTTCGCATGGGCCGCCGCCGACCGGCGCGCAGCTGCCGCCGAAACCGCTAACCACGATGGCCCCCGACAGCACCGTGACATTCGAGGTTTGCTGATCGGTGAAGACGGTGAAGTCCGTGCCGCGCACACCAATGGCGGCCACCGGGGTGTTAAAGCGGAAATTCTGACGTGCCGCCTTGACGCCTTTGCCGGACACGCTGCGCGCGACGCCGGAAAGCAACTCGAACTTGACGCGCGTATTCTCCGGCTTTTCATTATCAATATGATAGGCCGTGATCCGCGCGCGGCTCGCGGGGCGCAGGATCAGCAAGCCGTCATCGACTGTTTTCACATATATATAGCCGGTCTTGCCGGTGACGATCTCGGCCCCCTCCAGCACCGCCTCGCCGAGTACGGCGGTCTTGTTGCCGGCGGTGACTTCGCCGCTGACAAAGACGATGCGGCCAGCCTCACCGGCCGCGGCGGCACCCGCCGCCACCGACAAGGCGAATGCCAGCGCGACGCCAAACAGGCGGGCGGCGGAACATGGCGAATTTAAACGAACCAACATAAGAGGGACTCCTTTTTTGTATCATCGAGCGGGGCTGCACCATTGTCAGTGACGCCTGTCACATCGATGTCCTTGCGACCTGCCCCCAGCGGGAATCCATGGCCGTTTCTCCAAAAAAACAACAGTTGCGCAGCCGGGCCCGCCAGCTTTTCACACTGTAGACGCAGCAGACATCAAATTCCATTATTGTTACTTTTGCTCACCAACGGCGCGGGCGAACGCTGCCCAACTAGCTGCAAGGCAACAACGTTAACCTGACCCAACACAAGGGCGTTATACTAGCGCAACCATCACAGGGCGCGACCCGCGCCAAATCTAACCGTTCATGCCATTCTCACCAACGCTACGCGCGCCGTTATCAAGATCCATTGCCGCGCGTGCGCCGATATTGTTGTGCGCCATGGTGGCGGTGGTGCTGGGCGCATGGTGCCAGTGGGGGGCAGGCGCCCCCGGCGATGAATGGCTGCGCGACCGGCTGCTGCGCCTGCGGGCGTCGGACGCGGCGGAAAACCGGCTGGTGGTCATCGACATCGACGAAGGCAGCCTGGCGGCGCTGGGCCCATGGCCCTGGCCGCGCGCGCGCCTTGCCAGCCTGGCCGAGCTGTTGCTCGGCCCCTATCAGGCACGCGGCGTGGCGCTGGACCTGGTATTTCCGGAGGCTGCGGACCGCGCCGGCGACACCCGTCTGGCCATGCTTGCGCAGTACGGCCCGGTGGTCCTGGCCCACGCATTCGATTTCAACGGCTCGCTGCCATTGCGGGTCGGCCACCCGACCGGCGGCTCGCCTGGCGCGCGCGGCCAAGCCATCGCCGCCAGCGGCGTGGTGGCCAACCATGCCGACCTCGCGGCCGCTAAAAAGATCGGCAATATCGGCTTCATTCCCGACCCGGACGGCATGTTGCGGCGGCTGCCCCTGCAAACCTGGTACGAGCAGCGCCGCTACCCCACCCTGTCGTTGGCGCTGCTCGAAGCGGCCGACAGCAAATTCCACATGCCGGCCGCAGCCGGTCCGCGCGGCATGGTTGGCAGCGCGAGCGACGGTTTGCTGCGCATTCCGTTCAGCCGCACTTGGGAGGCCTATACCGTCATTCCAGCCAGCATGATTCTGGCCCAGCAAGTGGCCCCGGCGCTGCTGGCCAACAAGCTGGTGCTCGTCGGATCCTCGTCGCTGGGCCTGTCGGACCGGGTCGCCACGCCGCTCAGTGCGTCCACCAGCGGGTTGCTGGTGCACGCCGCAGCGCTCAGTTCGCTACTTGACGCTGTCGAGGGCAGCGCGCCCGCGCCTTTGCCGGGCGCGGCCATCGCGTTATTGTTTACCGCTGCCGTGGGAGTGTTGTCCGCTCACACCCTGCTGCGCCGCTCGGCGTTGGCGAACATAGGCCTGTTGGCCGGCGCCAGCGTGCTATGGCTGGCGCTGGTGTGGACGCTGTTACCGCATGACGGCGTCTTCAACAGCGCCGGTCCGCTGCTGTCGTTTTTCTTCCTGCTCGCCGCCGGCGTGCCGTTCGCCTGGCAAATGTCGCAACGGCAGTCGCGCCGCTTGCTGGGCACGCTACGCCAGTACGTTGCCGACGCCGTGGTAGACCAGCTGCTGCGCCGCAACCTGGCCGATCCGCTGGCGCCGACCCGCTGCGAAGTCACCACCTTGATCGCCGACCTGGAAGGCTACACCAGCCACGTCGCCATCTTGCCGGTCGAGCAGGCGGCCCAATTGACGCGCGATTTCCTCGATTGCCTGACGCAGCCGGTGCTCGAGCAGCACGGCACGCTCGACAAGTACACCGGCGACGGCCTGGTGGCGTTCTGGGGCGCCCCGCTGCCCGTTGCCGACCACGCCGACCAGGCGCTGGCCGCCGCACGCGGCATCACCCGCGCCATGACCGCCTTCAATGCCGCGCGCGTCGCCCGGGGTCTGGTGCCGCTGCGGGTGCGCATCGGTATCGAAAGCGGCGTCGCCATGGCCGGCGACTTCGGCTCGAGCGCGCGCAGCATCTATACCGCCGTCGGCGACAGTGTGAACGTCGCCTCGCGCCTGGAGACGCTGGCGCGTGACTTGCCGCACGACATCATCATCGGCCCCGGCACGGCGGCGCTGGCGCAGCGCGAGCGCTTGCTGCCCATCGGCCAGACCACGCTGCGCGGCAAACAGGCGTTCACCGCCTTATACACGCTCGGCAGCCAGGCGCCAGCGGACGGAGTCCTGCCTTGAAGCGCAACCGTTGGTGTGCCCCCCTGCCGGCGCTGCTGTTCAGCCTGTTATGCCTGCTGTCGCCCGGCCTCAGCCAGGCGGCCGACGACACCCCGGCGCCGGCGGCGGCCGAGCCGGACCTGTACATGGATGCCATGCGGGCGATCGCCGCCGGCCGGCCGGACGACGCTGCCACGATCCTTGAACACATGCAGGCGCTGGGCGCGCGCCACGCGGGCGAGTGGCTGGAGCTGGCGCTGATCCACTGCGCGCTCGGCAACGCCGAGCGCGCCAGCGCCCTGTTTTCCGATATCGAGTCCCGCTTCTCCCCGCCGCCGGGGATCCAGGCCATCATCGCCCGGCAGCGCGAGCTGGGCTGCCTGGGCTGGCAGCCCAACCGCCTGTGGTCGGTGGGGATGACGCGCGGACACGACACCAACGCCAATCAGGGCGCCACCAACGGCAATATGCTGATCGGCGGCGTGCCGAGCGAGCTGCTGCCGGAATTCCGGCCGCAAGCCGATAATTTCAGCTCCGTCGCGGTGGACTACCTGCGCGAACTGAACCGCGCCGGCGACATCGCCTACGTGCAGGCGGTGGCGCGCCGTTACGACCAGTTGTCGCAATACGACACCACCTCGTTCTTCGGCAGTATCGAGCATAGCTTGCCGGTGCTGGGCGGCTGGCAGATGCGCGGATCGCTGCAGGCAGGCATCGGTACGCTGGGCGGGCGCCTGTACCAGCAACAGGGCCAGCTGCAACTGCGCGCCACGCCGCCGCTCAAGCTGCCGGACAATTTCCAGCTGCAACTGAGCGCCGGCGCGGCGCGCATCCACTACAAAACACTCAGCAACTTCGACGCCACCACCTTCGATGTGCGCACCCTGCTGGACTACCGCAAGGATACGCTGCGGCTGCAATCGAGCCTGGGCTACCTGGCCGACCAGGGCAACGACGCCCGGCCGGGCGGCGACCGCCGCGGCTGGTCGGCGCGGCTGTATGGCCGTCGCGCCCTGATCGGCAGCCTGCAGGGCGAACTCGATCTGAGCTACCTGCGCTGGCAGGGCGACAGCCTGTATTCGCCCGGCCTGATCGACCAGCGCCGCCGCCAGCACACCGGCGCCGCCCGCGCCGCGCTGATCTACCCGGTGGGCGCCCAGCACAGCGTGCAGCTGGAATGGCGTCTGGTCGAAAACCGCGAAAACATCTCGATCTTCCAGTACCGCAGTCAGCAGCTGCAACTGACGTGGCAATGGAACGCGCCGTGATCGCTGGCGTCCGGCCCGCTCTTGTAGAATAGCACCATGACTTCCTCTTCCATCAAGCAACCCGTGACGCCGCAGACCCCCGGCACGGCCCCGGCCATTCCGGCGGTCAACATCCAGGTGCATCTGCGCAAGATCCCGCTGCTGGCCGGCCTCACCGAGCCGGAGCTCGAGACCATCAAGGGCGAATTGCGCATACGGCAATATGCCAAGCGCGACGTGGTGCTGCAAAAGGGCGGCGAGGGCGACGGCCTGCTGTTCCTGCTGGCCGGCCAGCTGCAGGTGATCGACGTGACCGAGGACGGCCGCGCGATCGGCCTGCGCATGCTCGCGCCGGGCGACTTTTTCGGCGAGATCGCCGTCATCAACGGCTCCCGGCGCACCGCCTCGGTGCTGGCGATGTCGTCGGTGCTGGTGGCGTTCCTGCCGGCGCCGGCCGCGCTGCACATGTTTTCGCACTATCCGTCGGCCGCCAACCAGATGCTGCGCCACCTGGCCGCCAAGATCCAGCGCGACTCGGAATTCCGCTCGCTGCTGAGCATCAACGATACCAAGCGCCGCATCTACAGCTACCTGGTGCAGATGAAGACGCCGCAACAGCCCGGCTTGCCCGAGGTGGTGGAAAACCTGCCGACCCACCAGGATATCGCCAATATGATCAACACCAGCCGGGAGACGGTGACCCGGGCGCTGACCGCGCTGACCCAGCAGGGCATCATCCAGAAGGACATGCACCGGCTGATCATCGTCGATCCGCTGGCACTGCAGCGGCTGGTCGACGGCGTGTGAGGCGGGGTGGCCGGCGCGGTGCGGTATAATTGCCCGCTTTTTTACCGTCTCCGGCGGCGTTCGACTCTCTGAAAACATGACCATGCACACTCCCGCCCCCGCCGCCCCGAAAGTCCGTCCATGATATTCATGGGTCGCCTGCAAAATATCGCCAACTATCGCGGCTTCATCCTCGGCAGCGTGCAACGCGAGTTCCAGTCCAAGTACCGCAACTCGATCCTCGGCGCGGCCTGGACCGTGCTCAATCCGCTGGCCATGATCATCGTCTACACGGTGATTTTTTCGCAGGTGATGCACAACCGCCTGCCTGGCGCGAGCTCGGCGTTCGCCTACAGCATCTATCTGTGCGCCGGCGTGCTCACCTGGAATTTTTTCGCCGAAATCACTACCAAGGCGCAGTCGGTCTTTATCGACAATGCCGGTCTGATCAAGAAGATCAACTTCCCGCGCCTGTGCCTGCCGATCATCGTGGTGTGCAACGCCGGCGTCAACTTCGCCATCATCTTCGGCTTGTTTTCCGCATTCCTTGTGGTTTCGGGCAACTTCCCCGGCTGGGCGTATTTCGCCGTGTTCCCGGTGCTGGCGCTGCAGGTGGCGCTGGCCATCGGCCTGGGCATGATCCTCGGCGTGCTCAACGTGTTCTTCCGCGACGTCGGCCAGTTTTTCTCGATCAGCCTGCAATTCTGGTTCTGGTTTACACCGGTGGTCTACCCGGCCACGGTGCTGCCCGACGACGTGCGCCCGCTGCTGGCCTATAACCCGATGGCGCCGGTGATCCAGGCCTACCAGGACATCCTGGTCAGCGGCCACCCGCCGCACTGGCGCACCCTGCTGCCGACGGCCGTGCTGGCGCTGATCCTGTGCCTGCTCGGCATGCAACTGTTCCGCCGCCGCGCGGGAGAAATGGTGGACGAACTGTGAACGGCAGCATTCAAGTATCGAACCTGGGCAAGGCCTACCGGCGCTACCCGAGCCACCGCGCCCGCCTGCTCGAATGGCTGCTGCCGTCGCGCCCGCGCCACCAGAACATCTGGGTGCTGCGCGACATCAGCTTCAGTGTCGAGCCGGGCCAGGCGCTGGGCATCATCGGCATCAACGGCGCCGGCAAGAGCACCTTGCTCAAGCTGATCACCGGCACCGCCGCGCCCAGCACCGGCAGCGTGGCCATGCACGGGCGCGTGGCGGCGATGCTCGAACTGGGCATGGGCTTCCATCCCGATTTCACCGGCCGCCAGAACGCCTACATGTCCGGCCAGCTGCTCGGCCTGTCCGCCGACGACATCACGCGCCTGATGCCGGAGATCGCCGCGTTCGCCGAAATCGGCGAATACCTCGACCAGCCGGTGCGCGTGTATTCGAGCGGCATGCAGATGCGCCTGGCGTTCGCGGTGGCCACCGCGCGCCGCCCGGACGTGCTCATCGTCGACGAGGCGCTGTCGGTCGGCGACGCCTATTTCCAGCACAAGAGCTTTGAGCGCATCCGTGCCTTCCGCAACGAGGGCACCACGCTGCTGATCGTCTCGCACGACAAGGGCGCGATCCAGTCGATTTGCGACCGCGCCATCCTGCTCGACAAGGGCCGCGTCAGCAAGGAAGGCACGCCGGAGGAAATCATGGACCTGTACAACGCCATGCTGGCCGAGCGCGAAGGCGTCGAGGTGCGCCAGGAAGCACTCGAGAGCGGCAAGGTGCAGACCATCTCCGGCACCGGCGAGGCCACCGTCGCCGCCATCGCCCTGCTCAAGGACGACGGCACGCCGGCCGAGGTGCACGGTACCGGCACGCCGGTGAACCTGTGCATCGACGTTGACGTGCATGCCGACATCGCCGAACTGACCCTGGGTTTCCGCATCAAGGACCGGCTGGGCCAAAACATTTTCGGCACCAACACCTTCCACAAGCTGGTGCCGCTGAGCGGCCTGAAGGCGGGCCAGCGCGTGCGCGCGAACTGGCGCTTCCCGCTGATGCTCGGGCCGGGCAGCTACTCGGTGGCCACCGCGCTGCACAGCAGCGACAACCACCTCGGCCAGAACTACGAGTGGCGCGACCTGGCGCTGGTGTTCGAGGTGATGAACCTGCATCACAGTTACTTCGAAGGCAGCGCCTGGCTGAACCCTGACATCGACATTCACATCGCCCCCGGAGTTGCGCAATCATGAGCCTGACCTGCTACGCCCATCATTTCGAAGACGTGCTGCTGATGCGCGCGCTGGGCCATGTCGAGCGCGGCTGCTACCTCGACAGCGCCGCCAGCGATCCCGTGCACAGCAATGCCACGCAGGCGTTTTACGCGCGCGGCTGGCACGGGGTCAACCTGGAAACGTCGCCGTCGCTGCTGCGCCGGCTGCGCATCGCCCGCCCGGCCGACGTCAACCTGGCGCTGGCGGCCGCCGGCGCCGCCGGCGAAGCGCTGTGGTACGAAGTCGACCAGGCCGGCGCGTCCACCTTCGACGCCGCCCAGGCGCAGCGCGAGCGCGACGCCGGCCGCGCCGTGGTGCAGCACCTGGTGGCGCTGCAGACGCTGGACGCCATCTGCGCCGAACATATCGCCGGCGAGCTGCATTTCCTGCGCCTGGCCGACAGCGCCGCGCTCGCCGGCCTGGACCTGCAGCGCTGGCGGCCGTGGATCGTCGTGCTGCGCGCGCCCGGCCTCGCGCCGCTCGACACGCTGCACGCGGCGCGCTACCGGCTGGCCCACGCCGACGGCTACAACCAGTTCTATGTGGCCGACGAGCACGCCGCGCTGGCCGCCGCGCTGACGCTGCCGCCGCATCCGGCCGACAACTTCGTGCTGGCCGAGGATCATCACTACAGCCATCCGCTGGCCGAGTGGCGCGCGCGCACGGCCGCGGCCGAGGACGAGGCGCAGCAATCGCGCATCTGGGCCCAGGCCCACGTGCGCGAGTGGCGCGAAAAATTCGAACGCCTGAGCGCCGAGCAGCAACGCGCCGACCTGGCCGAGCAGCGCCTGGCCGAGATGAGCGGGCGGGCGCACCGCGCCGAGGCCCAGTTGCCGCACCTGAGCGCGCGCTCGGCGGCGGCCGACCTGGCCGAGCAGACGCTGGGCGCGGTGTACGCCAGCCTGTCGTGGCGCATCACCCGGCCGCTGCGCCAGGGCAAGCTCCACCTGGGCAAGCTGCGCGCCGGCAGCCGCGCGTTGCCGCGCCGCGCCGCCGGCGCCGTGCTGCGCCGGGTCAAAGGCCTGGCCGGCGTGGCGCTGCGCTTCGTCACCGCGCGGCCCAAGCTGTCGTTCTTCCTGCGCCGTAACATCGCCCGCCTGCCGTTCATGGTGCCGGTGATGCGCGCGCTCAAGCTGCGCTTGCAACTGAACAATAACCATGCGGGCGCGCCAGCGCCCATGCCCGCCGACCTGGATCGCCTGCCCGAAGCGGCGCGCCAGGCATTTGATGATCTGCGCCGCGCCAGCGGCCAGGCGCCCCGTTCCTGACCCGACCTCCTATGCGTATCGTAATCGACCTGCAAGCCTGCCAGGGTTCCAGCACCAACCGCGGCATCGGCCGTTATTCGATGGCCCTGCTGCAAGCGATGGTGCGCCAGGCCGGCGGCCACGAGCTGCATGTGGCCGTCAACAACCACTTCCCCGACAGCGTGCTGCAGCTGCGCCGCACGTTGGGCGCGCTGATGCCGCAAAGCCAGATCAGCGGCTACACCTTGCCCGCGCAGATCTGGGAACACCAGCCGCTCAACCACTGGCGCCTGCGCGCGGCCGAGCAATTGCGCGAGCATTATCTGGCCGGCCTGAAGCCGGACGTGGTTCACCTGTCGAGCCTGTTCGAAGGCCTGGGCGAGGACGCCTGCACCTCGGTTCTGCACGGCCGCGACCAGTTCGATACCGCCGTCACGCTGTACGATCTGATCCCGCTGATCCGCAAGGAAACCTACCTGACCGACCCGAACGTGGCCAACTGGTATTACCGAAAACTGCAAAGCCTGAAAAACGCCGAGCTGCTGCTGGCGATTTCCGGCCACTCGCGGCAAGAGGCGATGGACGCGCTGCAATTGGCGCCGCACCAGGTGGTCAATATTTCGTCGGCGGTCGACGACATCTTCGTGCCGCGCACCCTGGCGCCGGAGGCCGAGCTGGCGCTGCGCCAGAAATTCGGCCTGCAGCGGCCGTTCATCATGTACACCGGCGGCATCGACTACCGCAAGAATATCGAGGGCCTGATCGAGGCCTACGCCCGCTTGCCGGCCGCGCTGCGCCAGCAATACCAGCTGGCCGTGGTGTGCAGCATCCGCGAGGAAGACCGGCTGCGGCTGCTGGCGCTGGCGGCGCGGTTCGGCGTCCCCGACGGCGACGTGGTGCTGACCGGCTTCGTCTCCGACGACGACCTGGTGTCGCTGTACAACCTGACCGGCTTGTTTGTGTTCCCGTCGCTGCAGGAAGGCTTCGGCCTGCCGGCGCTCGAGGCGATGTCGTGCGGCGTGCCGGTGATCGGCTCCAACAACAGCAGCATCCCGGAAGTGATCGGCCGCGCCGACGCCCTGTTCGACCCGAACAAGGTGGCCGACATCAGCGCCAAGATGCACGAGGTGCTGGCCACGCCGGCGTTTGCCGACGACCTGCGCGCCCATGGCCTTAAACAGGCCCGGCTGTTCTCGTGGGACGCCAGCGCCAAGACCGCCATCGGCGCCTTTGAAGAGGTCCATGCGCGGCGCCAGCAGGCGCGCCGCGCCAGCGCGGCGGTGCCGCGCGCGGCCGCCACGCGGCGCCCGCGCATGGCGTATATCTCGCCGTTGCCGCCGGAACGCACCGGCGTGGCCGACCAAAGCGTCGAACTGCTGCCGGAACTGGCGCGCTATTACGACATCGACGTGGTGGTCAACGAACCCGAGGTCAAGGAACGCTGGATCGAGGCCAACTTCCCGGTGCGCAGCGTGGCATGGTTCGAGGCCAACGCCGGCCGCTACGACCGGGTGTTGTACCACTTCGGCAATTCCGGCTTCCACGCCCACATGTTCGACCTGCTGGCGCGCCATCCGGGCGTCGTCGTGCTGCATGACTTTTATCTGAGCGGCGCGGTGCACTACCTGTCGGCGCTCGGACGCGAACCCGATGCCTACGGCCACCGGTTGTACCAGTCGCACGGTTACGGCGCGCTGGCGCACGAGCTGGCCGAGGGCCGCGAGGCGTCCTACTACCGCTATCCGTTGAACAAGCCGGTGCTCGACCATGCGCGCGGCATCATCGTGCACTCGACGTATTCGCGGCAGTTGGCCGACCGCTGGTACGGCCCGGGCACGTCCGCCGACTGGCGCTACATTCCGCTGCTGCGGGCCCTGCCCGGCTCGCTGGACCGCGACGCCGCGCGCGCCGTGCTGGGCCTGACCGACAAAGACTTTCTGGTCTGCTCGTTCGGGTTGATCGCCATGACCAAGTGCAACGAGAAAATCCTCGAAGCGTGGATCAACTCCGAACTGGCCGGCGACGCCAACTGCCGGCTGGTGTTTGTCGGCGAAAACCATGTCGGCCCGTTCGGCAACGCGCTCGCGGCACGCATGGCCGGGCAGCGCAATGTGCAGATCACCGGCTTCGTGTCGATGGAATTGTTCCGCACCTACCTGGCGGCGGCCGATTGCGCCGTGCAGCTGCGCAGCCGTTCGCGCGGCGAGACGTCCGGCACCATCCTCGACAGCCTGGCCTACCGCCTGCCGACGATCATCAACGCCCATGGCTCCGCCGCAGAAATACCCGACCATGTGGTGATCAAGCTGCGTGACGAATTCCAGGACGAAGAACTCAGCGCGGCCATCATCCGCCTGCGCGACACCCCCGGCCTGTCCAGCCAGCTGGTCGACAACGCGCTCGAGTACATGCGGCGCGTACACCATCCGGCCGCAGTCGGCGCCGCCTACCATGAGGCGATCGAACACTTCTCCCGCCACAGCCCGCGCACCCAGTACGAACTGCTGGTCGGCGCGCTGGCCGACATCGGCGTGCCGGCCAACCCGTCGGAAGAAGACTGGATCACAGTGGCCGGCGCGATCGCCGCCAACGCCGTCGCCACCGGTTTGCCGCAGTTGCTGGTCGATGTGACCGGCACTGAGCAGGACGCGGCAGCGCAGGCGCTGTTGCTGGCGCTGCTGACAACGCCACCGGACGGCTACCGCGTCGAACCGGTGCGGCGCCTCCACGACAGCTATGTCTATGCGCGCCGCAGCACGCTGGCGCTGATCGGCCGCGAGCAACTGGTCATGGACGACGCCGTCGCCGACCTCAAGCCTGGCGACAGCCTGCTGGCACTGGGCGCCGAAGCGCCGGCGCCGTCGCTGGCGCTGCGCGGGATCGCGCTGCTGACGCGCGCCAACCTGGCCGCGCTGCTGCCGCCCGGCCACGCCGCAGGGGTAGCCGATGCGCACTGAGGCCATGCCGCAGCTGCTGATCGATTTGTCGGAACTGGTGCGGCATGACGCCCGCTCGGGCATCCAGCGGGTGGTACGCGGCATGTTGCAGGCACTGCTGGCGGCGCCGCCGGCCGGCCATGCGGTGCGCCCGGTGTACGACGCCGGCGGCTACTACGCCTACGCGGTCGCGCGCCAGGACGCGCACGGACAGCCGCGCTACGAGGCGGCCGACGCGGGCGAGGAACAGGCGCTGCAAGTGCGCGCCGGCGACCGCTTCATCGGCATCGATCTGAGCCTGGAAAGCGTGGTGCGCAACCGCGCCCTGCTCGCCAACCTGCGTCTGCATGGCGTGCAACTGTACTTCATGGTGTACGACCTGCTGCCCGTGCGCCAGCCGGGCTGGTTTGTCGATGGCCTGGCGGCAGCCTTCGGCCATTGGCTGCAGGCGGTGACCGAACTGGCCGACGGCCTGATCTGCAATGCCCGCGCCACCGCCGACGACCTGCTGGCGTGGCTGGAGCAGCATCCGCCGCGGCGCACACTGCCGCTCCATATCGGCTGCGCCGCGCTGGGCGCCGACCTGACCGCCACGCTGCCCACGCGCGGCGTCGGCGACGACGAAGCACAACTGTTGCAGCAGCTGGCGCAGCGGCCCACCTTGCTCATGGTCGGCACGCTGGAACCGCGCAAGATGCAGGGCCAGGCGCTGGACGCGCTGGAGCATTTGTGGCAACACGATACTGAGATGAACCTGGTGATCGTCGGCAAGCCCGGCTGGCGCATGGAGGCGCTGGCGAAACGCCTGCGCCGGCATCCCGAACAAGGGCGCCGCCTGTTCTGGCTCGAACGCGCCAGCGATGAACTGCTGCTGCAGCTGTACCGCGCCAGCAGCGCCCTGCTGGCCGCCTCGCGCGGCGAAGGCTACGGCTTGCCGCTGATCGAGGCCGCGCAGCACGGGCTACCCGTGATCGCCCGCGACCTGGCCGTATTCCGCGAAGTCGGCGGCGCCCACGCCTGGTACTTCCAGGCCGACGACGGCGCCCAACTGGCCGCCGCGCTCGACGCGTGGCTGCTGCTGCAGCGCGACGGCCAGGCGCCGGCCTCGGGCGCGATGCCGCGTCTCGACTGGGCCGCCAGCGCCAACGAGCTGTTGGCCTGCGTGCTCGCGCAACGCTGGTACCGGCGCGCGCCGCTGGCATTGCCGTAAGTTACAAATTATCACAAAATAAAACCGCCGGTCGCGCGCTGGAAATCCTCCGCACGCCAGTGTTTTCGGGCGTGCGGGCGATTTCAGACCAGTCGCGCCCGCCCGGGCATTATTGGCGATTTCACAATAGCCCGTTATACTGGGCGCTGTCTTTACAAGAATTTACCTCTCCTGATGCTTGCCACCCTCCCGCGCGGCAAACTGGTCCATCGCTCGCTGGTTGTATTGCTGGGCGTTAACCTACTGTTGCTAGCGTTCTATCTGGTGATCGATTACCAGTTGGTGTTTCACTCCGACTCCGCTGTCAAAAACCTGCTGGCGCAAGAGATTGCCGACACCGGCCAGTATTTTCCGCGCGACTGGAACTACGTCAACGGCGACCTGTGGGTGCTCAACACGCATACCTTCATCCTGCCGCTGCTCGGGTGGATGCACAACGGCTATCTGGCCCACGCCGCGTCCGACCTGGTGTCGGCCGCGCTGATCCTGTATGGCAGCTGGCTGCTCACCGGTCTGCTGGAACAAAGCCGGCTGGCGCGCCTGCTGGGCATGCTGGTGATCTCGGCCGGCATGTCGCTGATCATGGCCGAACACATCTACGGGCAGGCCGCGTACGGCTCGCTGTATTACATGGCCTGTCTGCTGCTGGTCGCCTACTGGTCGCTGAGCCAGGCGCGCGGCCGGGCACAGCTGCTGTGGGGCGCGGCCACCGCAACACTGACCGTGCTGGTGTTCTGGACCAACCCGCAGCGCGCGCTGCTGGTCTATGGTTTGCCGTTGCTGGCCGCCGGCACCGTTCAGCAGGCGCTGGAATGGCGCGATGCCCGCCAGGCGCAACGCCGTGTCGACCGGCGCCACGCGCTGGCCATGGGCGTGGTCGTGCTGGGTCTGATCATCGGCGCCGGCTTGAACTTCCACACGCTGGCCGGGGTGAACAACAATCAGGGCGTGACCGCGCTGCGCTGGCTCGACTTCAACGGCATGGCGCAAAACCTGGTGGCCGTCGTCGCCGGCGTGATGTGCCTGTTCGACGGGGTTCCGCATGCACAGGGCAAGGTGGCGTCCCTGGCCGGCGCCTATACGGCGTTGCGGGTCGTCGGCGCGCTGCTGCTGATCGTCATGCTGCCTTGGGGCGCATACAAGGCGCTGCGGCCGCAGCGCGGTCCGCGCCAGCTGGTCGTGGTGTTCGCGCTGGTCTCGTTTGCCACCAGCCTGTTCATCATGGTGGCCACGTCGCTGGCCGATATGCGGGCGCCCGAGTCGTCGGTGCGCTACCTGGTGCCGTCGCTGCTGTATCTGCTGCTGATCCTGGTCGGCGTGCTGCTGGACCGGCGGGCGCTGGCGCCGCTGCCACGCGCGGCCGGCATCGCCGCCGTGCTGCTGCTGGCGACCAGCGCGCCGACATCATATCTGTATCCGTTCAACGAAGTCACCGACATGCCCCGCCGCGGCCTGATGCTGAAGACGCCCGACCAGCAATTGGCCGACTTCCTGCAACAACAAGGTCTGCGCTACGGCTACGCCACGTTCTGGAACGCGGGCAAGGTCACCGTGCTGGCCGGCGGCGCCACGCGCGTGCGGCCGGTGGAACTGGCGCGCGGTTTGCCGCAACCGGTCCGTGTGCTCAGCTCGAACCGCTGGTACGCGCCGGCCGCCTGGCAAGGGCAGACGTTCCTGCTGCTGCGCGACGCCGAGATGGCGGCGCTGAACCTGCCACTGCTGGCCAGCTATGCGGGCCAGCCGCGCGTGCTGCGCTTTGCCGACGCCAACCTGCTGGTCTATCCGCGCAACCTGGCCGCCGTGCTGCCGGACTGGGACGTTGCGGCCAGCACGCCGGCGCACTACCGCATCGATGACAACACGCTGCACCAGCACGGCGCGATCGAGAACGGCACGCTGGTCATGCAAGCGGGCGAGCAAGGCAATCTGCACTATGGCCCGATGCGCATCGTGGCGCCCGGCGCCTACGCGGTCAGCTTTGCGATCGACACCGACGGCGCCGGCCAGGGCGACTTCGGCTTCGTCGATGTGGTCAGCGAGGGCGGTCAAAAAATACACGCGCGCCAGGCTATCGCAGCAGCCGGCAAACAACGCGTCATCTTACGCTTCGACACCAAAAAAACGCTCGACAGCGTGGAATTCCGCGCCTTCAGCAGCGGCCGCGGCCGCTTTACGCTGAGCGGTATCGACCTCGAACGCATCCCTACAGCTGTGGAGAACAAATAATGCCCGCAACACCCTTGATCTCGGTCGTGATCCCGGTCTACAAGGCCGAAAAAATGCTCGACGAACTATACCGCCGCCTGCGCG
Organism: Duganella sp. AC917; assembly: GCF_979258245.1. NCBI lineage: Bacteria > Pseudomonadati > Pseudomonadota > Betaproteobacteria > Burkholderiales > Oxalobacteraceae > Duganella > Duganella sp. AC917. The sequence continues at coordinate 6,343,745 of NZ_OZ409848.1, read as the reverse complement.
ACGCGCTCGAGACGGTCAGCGCCGACTTCGAGATCGTGCTGGTCGAGGATTGCGGCGGCGACCGCTCGTGGGACGTGATCGAGCGCCTGGCGGCGGCCGACCCGCGCGTGGTCGGCCTGCAATTTTCGCGCAACTTCGGCCAGCACTACGGCATCACGGCCGGCCTGGACCATTGCCGCGGCGACTGGGTGGTGGTCATGGACTGCGACCTGCAGGACGCGCCGGAGGAAATTCCGCGCCTGTACGCCAAGGCGCGCGAGGGTTACGACGTGGTGCTGGCGCTGCGCGGTCCGCGCCAGGACCCGCTGCGCAAACGGGTGACGTCGTGGCTGTTCTACCGCCTGTTCAGCTTCCTGGCCGACATCGACATCGACGGCGACAGCGGCAACTTCCGCATCATGTCGCGCCAGGTGGTCGACAATTTCGGCCGCATGCGCGAGCAACTGCGCTTTTTCGGCGGCCACGTGCAGTGGCTCGGCTTCACCACCACCGGCCTGCAGGTGCGCCACGCCGAGCGCCTGGAGGGCGCCTCGACCTACACCTTCGCCAAGTTGTGCAAGCTGGCCGCCGACACCATCCTGGCCTACTCCGACAAGCCGCTGCGCATGGCCGCCACGCTGGGACTGACGATGGCGGCGGTGTCGTTCGCCTTCGGCGGCTGGCTGCTGGCGCGCGCGCTGCTGCAGGGCACGGCCATCCCAGGCTGGGCCAGCCTGATCGTCTCGCTGTACTTCATCGGCGGCCTGATCATCGGCATCCTGGGCATCCTCGGGATTTACCTGGGCAAGACCTTCGACGAGGTCAAGCGGCGCCCGCTGTACGTGCTGCGCCGCCTGACGCCCAACGCCGCGCCGACGCGCGCCCGGCTTGACTAACCGCCGACTTTTTCTGGAGCTTCCCATGCACATCACCCTCTCCGACATCGACCGCCAGCGCTTCGGCGTCACCGTCGCCAAGACCACGCTCGCCGGCGGCGAAGCGGTCGACGCAGTGATGGACTGGTGCGCCGACGCCGCCGTCGCGCTGCTGATCGCGCGCTGCCCGACCACCGAGGTGGCGCTGGCGCAGCGGCTCGAACAGGCCGGCTGCTTCCTGACCGACACGCTGGTGTACTACCGCAAACAGGCCATCGAAACCGACAGCGCGCCCCTGCCCGACGGCTACAGCACCCGGCTGGCCACGCCGGCCGACGCCGACGCGGTCGAGCGCCTGGCCGGCGCCACCTTCGCCGGTTACCTCGGGCACTACCACACCGACGGCCGGCTGCGCGCCGCCGACGCCGACCTGGTCTATTCGAACTGGGCCGCCAACGCCTGCCGCAACCCGGCGGTGGCCGACGCCGTGGTGCTGATCGAACACGCCGGCGCGATCGTCGCCTTCGCCACGCTCAAGACGCTGGCCGACGGCGCATTCGAGGGCGTGCTGTTCGGCGTGCATCCGGCGCACCAGGGCAAGCGCCTGTACCAGGCGCTGATGCGGCTGGCGCAGCACTGGGCCGGCGCGCGCGGCCTGGCGCACATGGTGGTGTCGACCCAGGTCACCAACCTGGCGGTGCAAAAGGTCTGGTGCCGCCAGGGCTTCGAGCCGTCGGGCAGTTTTTACACCTTCCACAAATGGTTCGACGCCCGAACGGAAGCGCCATGATGAATTATCTGTACATCGCCATGACCATCGCGCTGACCGTCTACGGCCAGATCATGCTCAAGCTGCAGGTCGGCAAGGCCGGGGCGCTGCCCGAGGCCGGCGCCGACAAGCTGCTGTTCCTGGTCAAGCTGCTGCTCAACCCCTGGGTGATCAGCGCCTTCGCCGCCGCCTTCCTGGCATCGGTGACGTGGATGGCGGCCATGACCAAGTTCGAGCTGGCCCACGCCTACCCGTTCATGGCGCTCAATTTCGTCATCGTGCTGCTGCTGGGCGCATGGCTGTTCAACGAGCCGCTGTCGATGCTGCGCATCGCCGGCGTCACCCTCATCTGCATCGGCACGGTCGTCGCCGCGCAAGGATAAAGGATAAAAACATGACCCCGATCCCGTTCAACAAACCCTTTATGACCGGCCGCGAGCTGTGGTACATCGCCCAGGCCCACACCAACGGCCACCTGTCCGGCGACGGCCAGTTCACCCGCCAGTGCCACGCCTGGCTGGAGAAAAAAACCGGCGCCCGGCGCGCGTTGCTGACCCACTCGTGCACGGCGGCGCTGGAGATGGCCGCGCTGCTGGCCGAGGTCGGCCCAGGCGACGAAGTGATCATGCCGTCGTACACCTTCGTCACCACCGCCAACGCCTTCGTCATGCGTGGCGCAGTGCCGGTGTTCGTCGACATCCGTCCCGACACGCTCAACATCGACGAGACCAAGATCGAGGCGGCCATCACCGCGCGCACCCGCGTCATCCTGCCGGTGCACTACGCCGGCGTGGCCTGCGAGATGGACACCATCATGGACATCGCCCGCCGCCACAAGCTGATCGTGGTGGAGGACGCGGCGCAGGGCATCCTGTCGACCTACAAGGGGCGCCCGCTGGGCAGCATCGGCCACATGGGCACCTACTCGTTCCACGAGACCAAGAACATCGTCGCCGGCGAGGGCGGCGCGCTGTTGGTGAACGACCCGGCGCTGGCCGAGCGGGCCGAGATCATCCGTGAGAAGGGCACCAACCGCAGCCAGTTCTTCCGCGGCCAGGTCGACAAATACACCTGGGTCGACATCGGCTCGTCCTACCTGCCCGGCGAGGTGATCGCCGCCTTCCTGTGGGCCCAGCTGGAGGAGGCCGAGGCCATCAACGCGCGCCGCATGGCGCTGTGGGAGGCTTACCACGCGGCCCTGGCGCCGCTCGAGGCCGCTGGCAAGCTGCGCCGCCCGATCATCGCCGAGGGCTGCGAACACAACGCGCATATGTATTACATCCTGCTGGAGTCGCTGGAAAAACGCACCCAGGTCATCGCCGACCTGAAACGCCAGGGCGTCAACAGCGTGTTCCACTACGTCCCGTTGCACAGCGCGCCGTACGGCCTGAAAAGCAGCCGCCACCACGGCGCCATGACCAATACCGACGCGCTGTCGGACCGATTGCTGCGTCTGCCACTGTGGGTCGGCCTGGAGACGGAGCAGGCGCGCGTGCTCGGCGCGCTGCGCGAGGCGCTGTAAGGCCGCCGCGCGGCCCGGCTTCGGCGTCCCGCCGGGGCAAAAAAAACCGCCAACGACGTTGGCGGTTTTTTTGCCTGTGCGGCGCGTTGCGGTGGCGCATCGCGCGCGGAAGCTTACTGCTTCGGCGCGCCGCCCAGCAGGAAGGCCAGCTTCTGCTTCGGCTTGGCGGTAGCGCCGCCCAGCGTGGCGCTTGGCGCCGGCGCGGCCGACTTGGCCGGCTCGTACGGCTTGAGGAACCATGGATCGACCTTGTCGCGGCGGCCCGAGCCGTATGGCGACGAACCGGCGCTGCGCGGGGCGCGCTCGCTGCGGTCACCCCGGTCACTGCGCTCGCCACCACGATCGCCCCGGTCCGAACGCTCGGACGGACGGCCGGCCGGCGCGCGGCCGGCGCTGTCGTCGCGGCGCGGACGGCGCTCGGCGCTGTCGCCGTACGACGGCGCCGGATTGAAGCCGGTCAGCTCGCCGCGTCGGATGGTTTGCTTGATCAGTTTTTCGATGTCGGCCAGCAGGCGCTCGTCCTTGTCCGAATAGATCGACAGCGCGTCGCCGGAGGCGCCGGCGCGGCCGGTGCGGCCGATCCGGTGCACATAATCCTCGGCGTTGTACGGCAGGTCGTAGTTGATCACGCACGGCAGATCGGTGATGTCGAGGCCGCGCGCGGCGACGTCGGTGGCGACCAGGATGTCGATCTCGCCCTTTTTGAACGACTCGAGCGCGGCCATGCGTTCCTGCTGCGTCTTGTCGCCGTGGATGGCCACCGCGCTCATGCCCTCCTGCTCGAGCCCCTTGGCCAGGCGCGAGGCGCCGATCTTGGTGTTGGAGAAGATGATCACCTGCTTGAGGTCGCGCTGGCGCAGCAGATGCGCGGTCAGCGCGTGCTTCTGGTTTTCCGGCACTTTATAGACCACTTGCGTGACCTTGTCGGCGGTCTGGTTGCTGCGCGCGACCTCGATCGTGACCGGGTCGGTCAGGAAGGTGTTGGCCAGCTTTTTGATTTCCGGCGAGAACGTAGCCGAAAACATCAGGTTCTGGCGCTGTTTCGGCAGCAGGTTGATGATGCGCTGCAGGTCCGGCAGGAAGCCCATGTCTAGCATGCGGTCGGCTTCGTCCATGACCAGCATCTGCACCTGACCGAGGCTGATGTTCTTTTGTTCGATGTGGTCCAGCAGCCGGCCCGGCGTGGCGATGACGATCTCGACGCCGGCCTTGAGGATGACGGTCTGGCCCTTCATGTCCATGCCGCCGAACACCACGGTCGAGCGCAGCGGCGTGTGCTGGGCGTAGGCCTTGACGTTCTCGGCCACCTGCACCGCCAGTTCGCGGGTCGGCGTCAGGATCAGCGCGCGCACCGGGTGGCGCGCCGGCGAGGTGCTGCTGCTGGCGTGGGCCAGCAGCATCTGGATGATCGGCAGCGCGAAGCCGGCGGTCTTGCCGGTGCCGGTCTGGGCTGCGCCCATGACGTCGCGCCCCTTGAGCAGCACGGGAATGGCTTCGGCCTGGATCGGCGTCGGGTGCACATAGCCCTGGTCGTTGAGCGCGCGCAGGATGTCCGGCGACAGGCCGAAATCGGCAAACCGGACTTGCTGCACTTGCGGGACTTCCAGCGGCGCGGGCGCCGCTGCTGGTGCTGGTGCTGCCGGTGCTTCTGGTGCATCTGGTTCTACTGGTGCATGCGCCTGCTGCGGCGCTGGCGCCTGGTGCGCCTCCGGCGTGGCGGCGGCTTCGGCGGCGGCCGGTTCGATGGCGGACGGGGTGGTGATCTCGGTTTCGGACATAGTGTATGCGGCGGTCCTGCGGCGGACAACCAAGCTTTCTTCAATTAACGACAAATTCTGCGCTGCCCGCCCCGGAGGCGCGCCCCACGACGGAGGCGGAACCGGGGAAGTGCGAAAAGGATGATGCGGTGGCAGCGCTATGGCAGCAAATACAACGAGCAGGAGACTATAAGCGCCGTAAACTATACCCTAAATACGGCAGATACGCTAAAAATGCCAGCTTTTATAGTGAAACCATTGCCTCAATGGCATGTATAATAGGGTTTCTGTAAAGAATGCAATCTGAATCCAGTCGGGCACCGCTCACTGACATGCAGCTCGTTACGCCATCGGATACCCCACCATGCTTGTGCTATGTTTGTGCTAATCACGGCCTTACGCCGCTGCCGTCGCCTGTTGCTGTCGCTCTCCTCCGCCGCCGCGCTGCCGCTGGCGTTGCTGGCAGTCTTGCTCACCGTGTCGCTGGCTGCCGCGCCGGGCGCCGCCGAGGCCGCGCCGTCGCCGTCGCTGCGCTTCAAGAAACTCGGCCCGCTGGGCGGCGACGAGCCGTCGATGCTGTCGATGATGCAAGACCGCAAAGGCTATGTGTGGGTCGGCACCCACACCAACGGCCTGTACCGCTATAACGGCTACCAGGCCGTCAAGTACACCAACATCCCCAACGACCCGACCAGCCTGCCCCACGACCGCGTCTCGGCCATCTACGAGGACAAGCAGGGCCGCATCTGGGCCGGCACCCAGGCAGGGCTGGCGCGCTTCAATCCCGAGAGCAACGACTTCACCGTGGTGGCGCCGCCCAAGGCGCCGAAGAACCATCGCATCGTCAAGAACATCATTTCCGACGGCAAGGACGGCATGTGGATCGGCAGCTGGGGCGGGCTGCAGCACTTCAATCCCAACACCGGCAAGTTCACCGTCTACGCCCACGACGACAACGACCCCGACAGCCTGGCCAGCAACGACCTCAACGCGCTGGCGCTGGACGACAAGGGCGGCGTGTGGATCGGCACCTGGCCCGGCGGCCTGGACTATCTGGCGCCCGGCGGCAAGGTGTTCCGCCACCACCAGGTCGACCCGGCGCCGGTGCCCGACGCCCGCGTCAACATCGTGCGCGCGCTGCGCTTCGACCATGGCGGCGCGTTGTGGATCGGCACCGAGTCCGGCGTGATCCGCTGGGACGGCAAAAGCGACTGGAACACCCGCAAGGCGATCGAGTCGCCGTACAGCCGCATCACCAATTTCGACGTCGACGACAAGGGCGTGCTGTGGTGCACCACCCTGTCGGCCGGGCTGCTGCGCTGGAACGAAGCCGACGGCAAGTTCGACCAGTTCGTGCACGCCTCCGACGATCCGTACAGCCTGCCGGGCGACAACCTGCGCGCGGTGATGCAAGACCGCGGCGGCATGCTGTGGATCGCCTCGTTCACCGACGGCATCGCGCTGGCCAACCTGTCGAGCGAGGGCTTCACGCGCCACGTGCCGTTCCGTATCGACCGCCGCTCGGCGCCGGCCAGCAACGCGTTGTTAAGCCTTGCGCGGGCGCCGGACGGGCGCCTGTGGATGGGCGGCAATGTCGGCATGAGCCTGTACGATCCGGCCACCAGCACAGTCGTCAAAAGCTACCACGCCGACGACAAGACGCCGGGCAAGCTGTCGCACGCGATCGTCTACAGCATGTTCCAGGACACGCGCGCGGACAAGGACGGCAAAAAGCCGCTGTGGCTGGGCACCTCGAACGGCTTGAACCGGCTCGACACGCCCGACAGCCCGTTCCAGGCCATCCACTTCGGCAACACGGCCAGCGACTACATCAACGCCATCGCGCCGGCCAGCGGCGGCGCGCTGTGGCTGGCCACCGGCAACAGCCTGATCCGCTACGACCCGCGCACCGACGCCCGCAAGTTCTATTACAACGACCCGCAGAACATCAGCAGCCGCAGCGTCAACGGCACCTCGGCGGTGCTGGAGGACGGCAGCGGGCGCGTGTGGGCCGGGTCCGAATGGAACGGCGGCGGGCTCGACCTGCTGGACCAGGCCAGCGGCAAGTTCACCCACTTCCGCCATGCCAACAACGACAGCGCCAGCTTGTCCGACGACAACATCGTCAGCCTGCACGAGGACGCCAAGGGACGCATCTGGGTCGGCACCAGCAAGGGCCTGAACCTGATGCAGACGCGCGCGGACGGCAAGATCGGCTTCAAGTCGTACGCGTCGGCGATGCGCGCGCACAAGATCCTGGCCATCGAGCACGACCTCGACGGCAATATCTGGTGCAGCACCATCGCCGGCCTGTACCGGCTCGATCCGGAGTCGGGCAAGGTCAGCCACTTCAGCGCGTCGGACGGCCTGACCGAGGGCTTCACGGTCAATTCGTCGGCCACCTCGGCCGACGGCGTGCTGTACTTCGGCGGCGTGCACGGCATGACCGCCGTGACGCCGGCCAACGTGCGCACCCGCTCGGTGCCGCCGCAGGTGGCCATCACCGACATCACCGTCTTCAACCACTCGCTGCAGAACGGCAAGCCGCGCGCCGACGTCAAGGCCGAGGGACCGGTGACGTCGCCGACCGCGCTGACATTGTCGTCCGAGGCGTCGGTATTCTCGCTCGAGTTCGCCGCGCTGCACTACACCGAGCCGTCCGAGAACCGCTACGCCTACCAGTTGCAGGGCTTCGACCGCGACTGGGTGCAGACCGACGCCTCGCACCGCAGCGCCAGCTACACCAACCTCAATCCGGGCCACTATGTGTTCCGGGTCAAGGCCGCCAACCACCTGGGCGTGTGGAACGAGGAGCCGGCTTCGCTGAAGATAACCATCACGCCGCCGTTCTGGCAGCGCTGGTGGTTCCGCCTGGGCATGGCGATCCTGATTGTCGGCTCGCTGGTGCTGGCCTACAAGATCCGCATCCACCGGCTGACCCGGCATCAGCTCGAGCTGGAGGCGCTGGTGGCCGCGCGCACCGGCGAGCTGGAGGAATCGAATCGCAAGCTCGCCGCGCTCAGCACCACCGATGGCCTGACGGGCGTGAGCAACCGCCGCGGCTTCGACCTGGCGCTGGAGGCCGAATGGCGGCGCGCCGCCCGCACCGGCCAGACCCTGGCGCTGTCGATGCTGGACGTCGACTACTTCAAGAAATACAACGACCACTACGGCCACCAGGCCGGCGACGCCGCGCTGCGCAGCGTTGCCGAGCTGATCACCTCGCACGGACGGCGCACCACCGACATCGTGGCGCGCTACGGCGGCGAGGAGTTCGCGCTGCTGGCGGCCGCCACCGACGCCACCGACGCCTTTGGCGCGGCCGAGGAGATTTGCGCGCAACTGGTGCTGGCGCGCATGCCGCACGAACAGTCGCCGTTTGGCATCATGACCATCAGCATCGGCGTGGCCGTGATCGTGCCGACCGAGGACACCTCGCCCGAGGTGCTGGTGGAGATGGCCGACCGGGCGCTGTACCGCGCCAAGGAAAAGGGCCGCAACATGGCGCTGCTGGCGATGCCGCCGTTGTGATGGAAGGGAATGCGATGAAGGCGGACGATCCCGAGCCGGTGGCGCCGCAGCCGCCGGACCCACGCGACTGCTGCCACAGCGGCTGTACCTGGTGTGTCGACGATATGTATCAGGATGAGTTGGAAAAGTACCGCGAGGCGCACAAAGCGTGGCAAGCGCGTCAAGAATCCCCGGAGAAACGCATGGCGGATTAGGCGGCACGCCGTAATCCCCCCTACGTGGAACCGTGGCTTAGAACGTTTCCCATTCGTCGCCATGGGCGACCTGTTTCACGGGCTTGGCCGGTTTCTTCGGCGCCAGCGCAACGCGCGCAGGCGCCGCCAGCGGCTTGCGCGCGACGCTGGCCAACGCCACCGGCGCGGCCACCCCGGCCGACCCGTTCAGCTTGAAGATACTGACCACCTCGCTCAACCGCGCCGCCTGATCCTGCATCGACTCGGCCGCCGCCGCGGCTTGCTCCACCAGCGCGGCGTTCTGCTGCGTGACCTGGTCCATCTGCGTGATCGCCACGTTGACCTGCTCGATGCCGTCGCTCTGCTCGGCGCTGGCCGAGGTGATCTCGCTCATGATGTCGGTCACGCGGGTGATGCTCGAGACGATCTCGTCCATTGTGGTGCCGGCCTGGTTGACCAGCTGCGAACCGGCCTCGACCTTTTCCACCGAATCGCTGATCAGCAACTTGATGTCCTTGGCGGCCGCCGCCGAACGGTGCGCCAGGTTGCGTACCTCGGTGGCGACCACGGCAAAGCCCCGGCCCTGTTCACCGGCGCGCGCGGCCTCGACCGCCGCGTTCAGCGCCAGGATGTTGGTCTGGAAAGCGATGCCGTCGATCACGGAAATGATGTCGACGATCTTGCGCGACGATTCGTTGATGGACGACATCGTGCCAACCACCTGCCCCACCACGTCGCCGCCCTTGATGGCGATGCCCGAGGCCGACTGCGCCAGCTGGTTGGCCTGGCGCGCGTTGTCGGCGTTTTGCTTGACGGTGCTGGTCAATTCTTCCATCGACGAGGCGGTCTCCTCCAGGCTCGACGCCTGTTCCTCGGTGCGCGACGACAGATCCTGGTTGCCGGCCGAGATCTCGGCCGACGCCGTGGCGATGGTGTCGGTGCCGCTGCGCACCTGGCTGACCAGGCGCTGCAGATTACCGTTCATGTCGCGCAGCGCGCCCATCAGCTGGCCCGTTTCGCAGGCGCTTTCCACCTCGATGGTGCGGGTCAGGTCGCCGCCGGCCACGGCGGTCGCCACCTCCACCGCTTGCCGCAACGGCGCCGAGACAATGCGGGCGATCCACAGCGCCAGCGCGATGCCGACGCCGATATTGATCGTCAGCAGGATGATCGAGGTCATGCGCGCGTTTTCGTAGGTGACGGTGGCGGCGTCGCTGGCCGCGTCGCCGCCGTCGACATTGAGCTTGACGAGCTTGTTGATCGACTCGGTGAGCGCCGCCATCGTCTTGGCAGACGAGTCGCGCGACAGCGCCCTCGCCTCGTCCTTCTGGCCGCCGGCGGAGAACTTCACAATCTGGTCATGGTCGAGCATGAAGGAGCTCCAGCCCTGGTCGAATTCGGCCACCAGCGCTTTTTCCTCGGGGCTGTTGATCAGCTTTTCGTAGGCCTCGCGATGCGCCTTTTGCGTGGCCAAGGTATCGGCCATGCGCTTTTCGTAGGTGGCAAACCCTTCCGGCTTGTCATTGATCATGTGCGCCAGCTCCCAACGGCGCATCTCGCCGATGTCGGTGCGCAATTCCAGCGCCATGCGCACGCTCGGCATCCAGTTTTCCGCAAGGTCGTTCGAGGCCTGGTTGACCTTGGCCGTCGACACCATCCCCGCCAAGCCCATCACCAACGTCAGCAACAGGACGACACCAAAAGAGACTATTAATTTGGTAGCGATTTTCAGGTCATAAAACCATTTCACGGCGCACTCCTCGAGCTCGAAAGACTCATAAGTATGAGCCGTTGAGCCGGGCACCACCAGCGCCGCGCAGCGTTTGTAGCCCATAAGCAACAAAGGCGTTCCACTCTCTAAACCTTGCGCGAAATGCAAAATTTATCGAGTGGAACGCCCCGCTCCGCGGTCGGCGGAGCATGCGCGGTGTCAGCTTACAGCTTGCCGGTCAAGGTCACGAAGACCTGACGCGGCGCGCCGGTCAGCAAGGTCTGCGCGGTACCGTTCGGATCGCGGGCCTGGAAGCCGTTGGTGCCGATGGTGCTGATGTATTCCTTGTCGAACAGGTTGGTCACGTTGACTTGCAGCGACAGTTCCTTGAGCATGCCCAGCGACTTCATCTTGTAGCCGGCCGACAGGTTGGCGAGCCAGAACGACGGCACGCCGTTGTCGTTCATATAGGTGTAGTAGCGCTTGCCGGTGAGCTTGCCGCCCAGCCGGGCGAACCAGCTGCCGGTCTCGTACGAAGCCTCGGTGCTGAACAAGTTGCGCGGCGCGTTGACCACGGTCTTGCCGCTGACCGGCACCAACGTGCTGCCGTCCAGGTAGTCCGACTTGTACTTCGAATCGTTGAAGGTGTACGAGTTGAACCAGCTGATTTCGCGGTTCAGTTTCCATACGGCGATCGCTTCCACGCCTTTGGTGTCGACCTTGCCGACGTTGACGAAGGTCGACGGGCAGCCGACGATGCCGGCGCAGGTGGCCACGCTCAGTTGACGATCGTCGAAACGGGCGTTGTACACGGCCAGCGAACCCTGGATCGCGGCGCGCTTGAAGCGGTAGCCAAGGTCGACGTTGGTGGAGGTTTCCGGCTTCAGGCTGGCGACCCCGGCGTTGTAGGCTTCCTGGGTCTGCGAGAACGGACCGCCCACGCCAGGCTGGTGCGCGCGCATGTTTTTCGAGGCCGAGGCGAACACTTCGTCGTCGGCGCTGAGCGCGTAGTTGACGCCGGCTTGCGGCAGGAAGTTTTTCTCGGCCGACAGCTTGCCGGCGGCGCGCGTGCCGACGATGTTGCGGGCGGCGATATCGACGCTCATGCTCTTGAAGCCGGCGTTGATCTTCAGCTTGCCGTCCATCAGGCTCAGGCTGTCCTGCACGTAGTACTGCGCGGTGGTGGTGATGAAGTTTTGCGCCCAGTCGGTGCGGAACGGGTTGCGCAGGTAGACCATGGTGTCGGCCGGGCCGGTGGCGGCGTAGTAGTTGCGGCTGCCCGTGTGGTCGGAACGCTCGCCCCAGGCGCCGGCGGTGATGGTGTGGTTGCCCAGGTCCCAGGTCAGGTCGGTCGTCACGCCGTGGCGCTTGATTTCGTATTCGGTGGTGCGGATCGAGATCGGATTGGCGGCGTCGGTGGCGACGTAAGGCGTGTACCAGTGGCCCTGGCCTTCGTTTTCGTGGTTGTAGACCGTGGTCTTCAGTTCCACCGTCGGCGAGAAGTTCAGGTCCAGGGTCAGGCCGCCCAGCGAATCCTTGCGCAGGCCGCCGGCCGAGTAATAGGCGTCGTCCAGGCTGTTGACGGCGCCGCTGAACTGGCCCTTGGCGGCGTTGACCGCGCGCTGCCAGTCGGGCTGGTAGTTGTCCCATTCGTAGCCGAGGCGGTTGAGCATTTCCTTCGACATGTCCTGGTAGTCGACTTCCTTGCGGTCGGAATGGTTGAAGAAGCCGGTCAGGCTGTTCTCGCCGAACTTGAATACGAAGCGCGAGTTGATCTGGTCCTGGTCCTGGGCGCCCTCGCCTTTGGTCTTGTCGGTGCGCTGGCGGGTGCCGCTGATGAAGGCCTTGACGGCGCCGTTGATCAGGCCGGTATCGACGCGGACGAAGGTGCGCGAGGTCGAGTCGCTGCCCAGGGTTTGCGAGGCGGTCAGGCCGCGCTCGTCGGTCGGCGCCAGCGTGAAGAACTGCACCGTGCCGCCCAGGTTGCTGGTGGAGGCGGTGCCCAGCGCGCCGGCGCCCTGCGACACCTGGACGCTGCCGATGTTTTCCGACGAAATGGCGCGGCTGATGTGCAGGCCGTTGTTGTTACCGTAGCTCATGTCGCCCAGCGGCACGCCGTCCAGCGTGAAGCCCAGCTGGCTCTGGTTGAAGCCACGGATGCTGAACGAGGTCGACCATTCATAGGCGCCGAACGGATCGGCGGACTGGAAGTTCACGCCCGGCAGCTTGTCGAGCACCTTCAACGGGCTGGTGCCCGGCAGCGCCTCGGCCAGATCGGCCTTGTTGATGTTCTGCACCTGGCGCGACTGGCCTCGGCCGGTGATTTCCACCGATTGCATCGGACCGGCCAGCGCGCCGGCGGCGGCTGCGCTGTCGGCGGCGTCGGCTGCATCGGCGGTGTCGGCCGCATACGCGTGGAAGGCCAGTGCTTGCAGGACCACCAGGCACAAAGGTTTCAGAGGGAAGCGCTGTTGCATGAGTGTTCTTCTTTCTTGCGGTTAGTGGAATGATCAACTCGCAAGATTGTAGGAACAGCATGTGACGTTACGATGACGATGTAATGACATCTGAATGACATGACAACAATTTGCAAAGCGAACCGGCCAAGAAGTCATCTTGCGGGACGCAGAAAACGTCATGTTGCGCGTGGTCATGTTTTGCAGCGGACGCGACGCCACCGGCAACCCTGGCCGTGGCGCCGGTTCACTGCGCGGCTGGTTGGCGCGCGTCGGCGAAGCGCAGCAGATCGTCCGGCGCGATCGGCCGGGAAAAGTGGTAGCCCTGCAAATAGTGACAGCCCATCTTCTCCAGGATCGCCGCCTGGCCGGCGGTTTCGACGCCTTCGGCCACCAGTTGCAGCCCCAAGCTGTGTCCCATGGCGATGATCGCGTTCACCAGGCTGTTGCTGCGCTCGCTGTGCTCGATGTCCATCACAAAGGCGCGGTCGATCTTCAAGGTGTGCAACTGGAACCGCGTCAGGTAGCTGAGCGACGAATAGCCGGTGCCGAAGTCGTCGAGCGAGATGCTCACGCCCAGGCTGCGCAAGCGGCCCAGCACGGCGCGCACCTGGCCGCCGTCGTCGATCAGCACCCGCTCGGTCAGTTCCAGCTCCAAGCGGCGCCCGTCCAGGCTGTTGCTGGCGAGGGCCTGCTCCACCAGGGTCACAAAGGCCGGGTCCGCCAACTGCCAGGCCGAGACATTGATACTGATCGTCAAATCGTCCAGCGGACCGCCGCGCCAGCGGGCCATCTGGCGGCAGGCCTCGTTCAGCACCCAAGTGCCGATGGCAACGATCATGCCGCTATCCTCGGCCACCGGAATGAAGCGGTCCGGCGGCACCCACCCCAGCTCGGCGCTATGCCAGCGCAGCAGCGCCTCCACCTTGGCCACCTTGCCGGTACCGGCGTCGACGATTGCCTGGTACAGCAGATTGAACTCGTCAGCCTCGATGGCGCCGCGCAAGGCGCCGTCGATCACCAACGCATTCTTGGCGGCGGCGTTCATCGCGTCATTGAAGAACCGCAGCTCGCCGCGCCCGGCTTTTTTGGCCTCGTACATGGCGATGTCGGCGTTGCGTATCAACATATCGCTATCGCTGCCGTGCAATGGATAGCACGCCACGCCAACACTGGCCGACACGGCGATCGCATGGTGCGACAGGTCGAAACGGCCGGCCATGGCGCTGATGACATGCCCGGCGCAGCGGCTGGCCATCGCGGTGGCGGTGCCGGGCGCCAGATCGGGCATGACAATGATGAACTCGTCGCCGCCGAAACGGGCCAGCACATCGTCGGGGCCCAGCACGGCGTACAGGCGGTGCGCCGTCTGGCGCAGCAGGTCGTCGCCAATGGCGTGGCCGAAGGAATCGTTGACGCGTTTGAACTTGTCCAGGTCGAGGAACAGCACCGCGCATTCGCGCCCTCCCGCCGCAGCGGCCGCAACCGCCTGCGCCAGCGAGACCGACACCGCATGGCGGTTGAAAAAGCCCGTCACCGGGTCGATGCGCGCGGCCTGGTAGAGCATGTCGTCCTTTTTCTTGCGCTCGCTTATATCGAGCAGCTGGACCAGGCAATACAGGCGACCGCGTTCGATGTAAGGTGACCCCATCATCTCGACCGGCAGCCTGGCGCCGTTGTGCAATCTAAACATTGCCGTTTCGGTCACTGGATACTGGACGTCCTTGGCATCCAAGCGGCGGAAATACTCGTCGGCCATGGCCGGGGTCAGGTCCGGCAACAGCTCGCACACGTGCTTGCCGATCAGGTCGGTGGCGCTGTCGAAGCCCAGCAAGCGGGCACAGCGCTCGTTGGCGACGTGGACATAACCGCGCCGGTCACGTATCAAAAACCCATGGCTGAGGCTGTCGATGGTACGCACGTAGCGTTGCTTGATCTCGTCCTGTACCGCATATATCAGCCCCAGCATCGACAATGTCTTGAGAATCGAGGTGCCGGCGAACCAAAGTAAATACAACGCCGGTTCCAGCGCAATGGACGATACGATGTTGAAGATACCGCGTGCCACCAGGGTATAGCCGAGCCAGCGGTAGCGCTGCTGGGCGCGGACCAGACGCACACCCATCCAGATCATGACAGCGCCGCTAATTGACGCGGTGGCCGGGGCGACCAAGTCATAATAAGCGTTCCACAACAGATAAAATATGCCGGTCAAGCCAGCGGCGGCGATTAATACCCTGCGCAAATGACTACGACGTAATGCCCCGAGAAAGTATTGGGTGCCGCTCCAATAACCCACCATGCCCGTTGTGAGCATCAGCGCGCATATAAACAAACGGATTTGATGCGGCATGAAATCGGTGCCAACAAACCACGTCATGACGCCGATCATTATCGCGATTTGGCCCACGCCCCAGAACAACGCATGTTTTTCTTTACGCTGGGTCAGCCAGAGAAAAACAAGCAAGGCGCTCAAAATGGCATCCGACGTAAAGGCCGCGGCCATTGTCGACTCACTTAAGTAATTGCCGGGTTCCATGCTGAAGTATTCCCAATGATCTGCGTGCCATATTTGGCAACTTTCAGCATTGTATGCGAAATGCCGACAGACACGTTCTCTGTGGAAATAAATCTACAACATGATTAGCTTACCAGGCGGGTAACCACCGGCTTCCGGAAGGAGAATGTGGTTTTCATGCCAAAAAACGGCACGTTCCAGCTGTTTTTCAGCATGACTGCACCGGCGGCTCACAGAAATAATGTGATCGCCAATATCCACATCACGACCGCGATCACGCCGTCCAGAATCTGCCACGCACGCGGACGCGAGAACACTGGTATCAAAAACCCGGCGCCGAATCCCAAACTGCAAAACCAGATAACTGAGGCCAGCATCGCTCCCAGCGCAAAATAAAGTCGTCCATCGCCGGGCTGCTGGCCACCTATCGATCCCAGCAGTACCACCGTATCCAGATAAACATGGGGATTTAATAAACTGAACGCCAGCATTGCCGCAATTACCGCACGCTGGCTGGTTGCGGGCTTGTTGTCGTCGCTTTTCATCCCGACCGGATTCAACGCGGAGCGCGCCGCTCTCACGCCGTACCAGAATAAAAATCCTGCACCGGCCAATTTAATCCAGAATAGCAAGGTCGGCGCCTCGACAATTAACTTCCCCATGCCGGCGACGCCGGCGCCTATCAGCACTACGTCGCAAATAATACAAATGGCTATACAGGTCAGCACGTATTCGCGTTTTAAGGCCTGCCTCAATAAATAAGCGTTTTGCGATCCGATGGCGACAATCAGCCCACCGCCCAGTCCCATGCCCTTCAAAAATGCGGCTACTTCCATGCGTCCTCCCCGTGTTGAAGGACGCCAGCTTAAACCGGGAACAAAGATAAGTATAATTAATATTACTGACCAAATATTAGGATCGCTAATGAGCAGAATCGACTATCGCGGACTGGCGGCGCTGGATGCCGTGATCGACCATGGCAGTTTTGACAAGGCTGCGGCAGCCCTGTCGATCACGCAATCGGCGGTGTCCCAACGCATCCGCATGCTGGAAAACAGCGCCGGCGAGTTGCTGATCGTGCGCAGCCAGCCGCCCGTGGCAACCGAAGCCGGCCAGCGGCTGATCGCCCATTACCGCCAAGTGCAACTGCTGGAAGCGGCGCTGACCGCGTTCCCGCACGCCGGTCCCGGCGCCCCTGCCCGGCCTGAAATCGCCATCGCCATCAATGCCGACAGCGCGGCGACATGGCTACATGAAGCGGTGGCGCCGCTGATGGGTACGGGCGACTGCATGCTGCATATTCGCCTGGACGACCAGGATCACACGATGACGATGCTGCGCGAAGGCCGTGTTTTCGGCTGCGTTACCAGTGAAACCGCACAAGTAGCCGGAACTTCCGCGACCCCACTCGGCGCGATGCGGTATTTGTGCGTCGCCAGTCCCGGTTTCGCCGCGCGCTGGTTCCCGCACGGATTTACCGCCGAGGCGGTTCAGCATGCGCCGAGCTTGCATTTCGACCGCAAGGACGCGCTGCAGACGCGCTTTATCGCGCAGCGCACCGGCTATACCGGGCGGGTGCCGCATCATTCCTTGTCGAGCTCGGAAGGTTTTGTGCGCTTTCTGGAGGCGGGATTTGCTTACGGCATGCTGCCGCTGCTCCAATGCGAAGCGCAGTTGAAGTCGGGAACGTTGGTGGATGTGGCGCCGGGACACGTGCTGGACGTGCCCCTGACCTGGCACATCTGGGATATTCAGACGCCGTTTACGCGGACGCTTTCGGACAGTATCATCGCGACCGCGCGCAAATGGCTGCTTTAGGCCGTGCCTGAGCGCGCGTCCATGGCGTCGAAGTCCTGCCGGACGCGCGCTTCCCACTCCGCCGGGTCTGGCTGATGCGGGCGCGTGATGTCCAGCGGCGGCAGCGATTCCAGTGTGCCGGTGCGCTTGTAAAGCATCACATTGGTCCAGGCGACCGTGCCGGCCGGGAAGTAATGCACCAACGTGAAGGCGGGATGCTTGAGCGCGTAGGTGGTGGTTGTCACCAGCGCACCCTCCTGCAACTCGCGCGCAAGTTTGTCGGCAAGCGCGTCCATCAGCGGGCCGAAACAGGTGCTGTACAAGAACACCAGGCTGGCGCCGCGCACGTCCACCTTGAACATGTCGCTTTCGACAAAGGCGATCCGCGAGGCGAGGCCGAGCAGGTGCTGGCCGGTGGTCGCTTCGCCGAAAGGCAAGGTCAGCGGGGCTTCCGGGGTGAGCGGCGTCGGCAGATGCGCCACGCCGCGCTCGGCCAAAACCAGCAGATTGTGCAGGCGCTGCAAGGCCATGCGATGGCGGTAGCCCATGCATTCGACGCCGATGCAGCGCTGGAAGGGAAACGCCAGCGCCGCCGACATCACCACCTTGCCCAGTCCGCTACCAAGATCGACCATGACGCCGCCGGGACGTATCGACGGCGCGATCGCGGCGAACAGGTTATCGAGCTCGTACCGCGCGAACTCGCCGTAGATGAGGCCGCCGTCTTCGATCAACCAGGCGCGGATTTCGTCATCGCTGATCTGTTGCAGGTCGCGGAAGCCGGGCGGTGGCGGTTGCTTGGGCAGCATGCCGTGAGGCTGTATGCTTGCCGGCAAAGTGCCGATCATCACGGCAAGATGCGGCCGCAGGCGCTGCAACAGGTACTCTCGGCGTGATTTGTCTTCCAGGCAGGCGCGCAGCGCATAGCCGACTTCGATGAATCCGAGAAAGTGGGAATCGGGCACCAAGTCCAGCAGCGGCCGCACATGCTTTTCACCACCTTGTATGCTTTGAAACAGCGCTTCAAAAACATCGGCGGGTTGCTTGAAGCTGGCGACTGGTGTGACCGGTCCGTCTTCAGTTCGAAAAACTGGCGGCGTGGTATGACTGTTCATCGGCGGCTTCGGGGTGGGTGTATCTCATACTGCATCTCATCAGTATTCTAGATCAGATCGATGCATTGTGTGGTCACTATCTCAATAGTTTCTATTTGAACACAGTATGAAAACGCTATCAACCCCGCAAACCGATGAGCAACCTGGCCACATCATCGTGCGCGGCCTGCCAGCCGGATGTCGCCAGCGCCGGCGCGCACACCGGGCACGCCTCGAACGGATTGCAGTCGTGCGGCAACTCCTGATACAGCTTGCCGATCACCGATTTGCCGATATAAGAGTCCACCGAGGCCGGCTTGGCCTTCGGCGCTGCGGCAGCCTTGGCCGGAACGAAATCGGCGCCGCCCGGCGGCAACCAGCGTTCGAACGCCTCGGTCGGCTTACCGTCCGGCACGTACCACGATTTGCGTTCGCCGTTCCAGCGCGCGCCCAAGGCCTTGGCCTCATCTTTTTCCGCGAACGGAACTTTAAGAAACATCATTTTCGCTACCTCCGCTGTGGAAACGCGCCATTTTACCGTCTGCCATGTGCGCCATGTTGACGCCACTGGACAACGGCGATATAGTTGCCAAACTACTTGCCAAAAGCAACCAATAATCTCATCGGAGCGATATGGATCAGCATGTGCGGCAACAGGCCGAGATGGTACGGCAGTTCAATCGTTTTTACACCGTGCATCTGGGCTTGCTGCGCGGGCGCTATCTCGACACCGACTACTCGCTCAGCGAAAGCCGGATGCTGTACGAGCTGTCGCAACGCCCTGGCTGCACCGCGAACCACCTGCGCACCAAGCTCGGCCTTGACGCCGGCTACATGAGCCGCATGGTGCGCTCGCTGACCGAACGCGGACTGATCGAAGGCGTACGGTCGACGCTGGACAAGCGCGCCATCCTGCTGAGCCTGACAACTAACGGCCAGGCGGTGATTGCCGACATCAACCATCGCGCCTCGTCGGAAACGGTACGCATGCTCGACCAGTTGGGTGAGGCGCAGCGCGCCGAGTTGCTGGCGGCGATGAACACGGTGCGGGAAATCCTGTCGCCGCCGTCCACCACCGTGGTGCGCGCCACGGCCGCACAACTGCATGACGCGCGGCACTTGCTGCATGAGTATTTCGACGTCATCGGCGTGGTGCTGCGCGACGACGACGACGCCATCCGCGCCTTCCTCGACGACGCCAGCTCGGCCATGTGGATCGCCTACGTGGACGGCGCCCCGGCCGGCTGCGTGGCGATGCGGCCGCTGCCGGACATCGCGGACGGCGGCGCGGTCGAGTGCAAGCGCCTGTATGTCGCCGACCGCTACCGACGGCGCGGCCTGTCACAGGCGCTGATGGCGGCGCTCGAGGACCACGCCGCGCACGCCGGCCACAGCGCGGTGTATCTGGACACCAAGGACGACTTGCACGCGGCGATCAGGCTGTACGATCAGCTGGGCTACGAGCGCTGCGAACGCTACAACGACAATCCGCAGGCCACCATCTTCATGCGCAAGCGGCTGGCTTGAACACCCGGATGGACAGGCTTTACCTGGCGACGGCGCGCGCCAGATAGTCGCCGACGTACGGCATCGTGGACACTTTTTGGATGATGTCCGCGCGCACCTGCGCCATGTGGGCTTGCAACGAGTCCCTGTCCATCGCGGCGACAAACGGATCGTCGACCTTCGGCACCACGCCCAACCCCAGCAACATCGAGATGAACGACGGATCGCCGAAACCGTCCTGATCGTAGATGACCACCCTGCCCGTCTCGCGGAACAGCTCGATCTGGTGGCGCACGCTGTCCGGGATCGGCATGTTGGCGCAGTAACGCCAGAACTCGGTATCGGTGCGCTGGGTCAGCTTGTAATGCATGATGATGAAGTCGCGCACGGACTCGTAGCGATACGCCATGTAGCGGTTGAACTCGGCGGTCGACTCGGGCAGGAAGTCGCGATCTGGGAAACACTCGATCAACTTGCCCACCGCGTTCTCGATCAGATTGATGCTGGTCGATTCCAGCGGCTCGATGAAGCCAGCCGCCAAGCCGAGCGCCACGCAGTTTTTGATCCACGATTTGCGGCGCCGTCCGGTGACGAAGCGCAGCTGCCGGGGTTCGTCGAGCGGCGCGCCGTCGAGGCCGTCGATCAGCACGCGGGCCGCCTCGTCATCGGTGGTGAACGCGTTGCTGTAGACGTGGCCGTTGCCGGTGCGGTGCTGCAACGGAATGCGCCATTGCCAGCCTGCCGCCTTGGCGGTGGCGGTGGTGAACGGTTCCAGCTTCTCGGCCTTGGCGCACAGCATCGCCAGCGCGCTGTTGCAGGGCAGCTGGTCGCTCCAGTCGTCATAGCCGGACTTGAGCGCGCCTTCGATCAGCAAGCCGCGGAAGCCCGAGCAATCGATGAAGAAATCGCCATCGATGCGGCGGCCATCCTTCAACTTCACGGCGGCAATAAAGCCGTCCTCCGGCCGCAGCTCGACGTTGTCGATGGTCGCCTCGATGCGCGTCACGCCACGCGCGATGGCGTACTCGCGCAGATGGATGGCGTACAGGGCGGCATCGAAATGGAAACCATAGGAATACGGATCCTCCGGGTTCGCCGGCGCAAAGCGGTGATTACGCGCCATCACCGTCGATATCGACCAGTTCTCATACGATGGAATGTTCTGGTCGACGCGCGCCAGGTGCAGCCAGTGCATGTGCGGCGACCGGCCAGCGATCTTCGGCCCGAAATCGCCGAAGCCATGGAAGAAACGGTTGCCGATATAGCCCCAATCCTTGAATTCGATCCCCAGCTTGAACGAGGCCTGGGTTTTGCGGAGGAATTCGGCGTGGTCCAACCCCAGCGAGGCGTTGAAATAGCGGATGGTCGGCAGGGTCGCCTCGCCGACGCCGACGGTGGCGATGTCGGGCGACTCGATCAACACGATCTGGCAGTCCTTGCCCAAGCGCTGGGCCAGGGGCGCGGCGGCCATCCAGCCGGCCGTGCCGCCACCAACGATCACTATCTTCTTCAACCTTCTGTCCGTCATATCGTCTCCTGGGTCTGGACAGTCGTACGCTGTCTCGCAGGAAATAAGTATAACAATGACTTCGTCGACAATAGCCGGGCTGGGCAAAATCAGCGGGTCAAAACGTCAAAATCGTAATCACCGGCACAACAAATGGACGCGGGATGCAAGCGACTGTGAGAAAATGGCGCCCAATATTTGACGATTCGACAGCACCCATCATGCCCACGATTGAACCTCTGACACTGACCTTGGCGGAACTGGCTACCCGCTGGAATATGACGGCAAAACAAGTTCTGGAATACGCCCCGGCCAATGGCTTGCCGATGTACTTCTACTTCGACGGCCTGGTATTCAATTTCGGCGATAAATGGCATCGCGCCAATGGCGACGCCAGCATCGCGCAGGACCTGGACTCGCACCAGACCCGCGCCGCCGCCATCGAAATCGATCTGCAACGGCAGACGCTGCACAAGCGTGGCCTGCTGAAGCTGACACAATGGGAAGAAGCGCTGACCGATGACGAGCTAAGCCATCAACAGGCCGAGGCAGATCGGCTGACGGAGGAGATTGTCCGGCTGACCGCGCTGCTCAAGCAACGCGGCGAAGACCGCCAGAACCATGTCCGCAACGGACTGCTGCGCGCCGCGCCCAGGACCTTGCATGAAATCGCCGAGCACGGCAAAACGCGGTTCCCGCAATTCGCCTTCATGCCGCACACGCCGCCCGGTGGCGAAGCGGAGGAAAAAGTCACCGCCGGCGCCGTCATCGCGATGGAAGACGGCTTTCCGCTGAAAGAACTGCTGACCGAGGACGACCTCGTGATCTCGATGCTCGACATCAAGATCGCCGAGGAAGCCGGCAATCACAAATCCAAGCGCTGAATTACAGCGCGATCCGCTTCTGCTCGCGCGCCGACTTGTAAATCGCCTCGATAATGCGCATGTCGCGCAACCCTTCCTCGCCGGGAACGATAGGCTCGCGGTTGTCGATCACGCATGTCGACATATGGTCGAGCTGGCCCGCCCACTGCGTCTTGCCCGGGCCCGGCGGCGGCGTGATCTCGTTGCTGCGGCCGTTTCCCACCCACAGGCGGTGGCCGCTGTAGGCGGTGCCAGGCTCCAGCTCGATCCGCCCTTTATCGCCCATCAGCAAGATATGGTTTTGATTGGCGCTGTACATCGACATGCACGAACCAATCACGCCCGACGGAAACTCCAGCTGGAACTCGATCATGTCCTCGACCTCGCGGAAACGCGGATCGGAACGGTCCGTGGTCTCCTTGGCGTACACGGCGATGGGCTCCTCGCCCGTCATGTAGCGCGCCGCCTGCAACGCGTAGATGCCGATATCCATCAGCGAACCGCCGCCCGACAGCGCCTTCTTCAAGCGCCATGACGAGTTCCCACCGGCAGTGAAGCCATGCTCGGAACGGAAATAGCGCAGCTTGCCGATCTCGCCGGCGCGGGCGCGGCGGATCGCCTCCAGGTTGTAGGGCTCGAAGTGGCTGCGATAGCCGATCATCAATTTCTTGCCGGCTTTTTTGCAGGCCGCGATCATCGTCTCGCACTCGGCGGCGGACAAGGCCATCGGCTTCTCGCACAGGATGTGTTTGCCGGCGGCGGCGCCACGCACGGTATATTCCTTGTGCATGAAAACAGGCAGGCAGATGTAGATGACATCGACCTCGGGATTGTCCTTGAGCTTGTCGTAGCTCTTGTAATCGTAGATGCCGGACTCCGGCACGCCGTATTCGGACGCCACGCGTTTGGCCTTGGCGGCGTCGCCGCTGACCAGCGCGACCAGTTTGCTGTGCTCGCAGTTTTTGAATTGGGGAATGATGACGCCGAGGCCGTAGCCGCCCAGGCCGACGATCGCATAACCGAGCTTGCGTCCGGGCGTCGCGGCCCATGCGGGCGCGCCAACCGCAGTGGCCGCCAGAGCACCGCCAGCGGCAAGAATAAGACTACGCCGATCCAAATCAATCATTCCCGTTTCTCCTTATTAGCGTTTATTTTGAACGCCAATTTTAGTATAGAAGCAACGCGCGCGATTGCATGAGGCCGGAAAAATCCGGCCGGGCCGGCGTCATCCTTTAACGCATGGCTGCGAACAAAGACACAAACATCGAGCCAGAGAAGGCCAGCAGCACGCCGGCGGCGATGCGATGCACCAGCGGCTGGCGTGGCGTCGCGCTCGGATAGGCCAGCACCGCCGAACCCATCGCGATCCACAGCGCGGCGATCGGCAACAACAGACTACTGAACAGCAGGTAAGCCTGCGACGTCGCGGCCATGCCATCGGTGAGCGGAGGGAACACCACGGTGGCGAAGAAGAACGCCTTCGGATTGAGCAGGGTCACAAAGAACAGTTCGCGCGGACCGATGGCCGCCTTGCCCGCAGCGCCGGCCTCGGGGGCGGTGCGCCACAACTTGATCGCCGAGTAAGCGATGTAGGTCGCCGCGCAGGCGCGCGCGACCGTGGGCGCCCAGGGCGCGATGGCGGCCGCCAGCGCCAGGAAGGCGCACCAGATGCTGATCGAGACCATGTAGCCGATCCATTCGGCAACGATCAAGCGCAGCGAGCGGCGGAGTCCATCGCGGCTGCCGGCAAGGAACAGCAGCGTATTGGTCGGTCCCGGCGTCAACAACACGGCGGCGATGGTCAGCGCCATCAACGTGGTGCCGTGCGGCGCCAGTTGCGACAGAGAAGGGAGATTCATTCAGTTATCCTTTTGAGTGCGCTTATCGGCAGCAATTTTGGCATGTATGCAACTAGATGCCCAGCGAAATATGCGCTGGATGAACGAGCGCTGGAATCGGCGTATATTAATAGTCACTGAGTTGGGTCTTCGCAAAGGATAGGTCATTCATGAATAAGTTCATCCGTAACGCCGGCGCGGCTGCCGCGCTCCTGCTTGCTTCCACGAGCGCCCTCGCAGCGGCGACGGTCACCTTTATCAATCCGGAAAAAATGACGGATGTGCCGCGTTTTTCGTCGGACCGCGAATCGATGGAGATGACCTTCCGTGATCACCTGAACGGACTGGCGTCCCAGCTACCGGCCGGACAGGAATTGAAGGTCGAGTTTATCGATATCGATCTGGCCGGCGATGTGTTCCCTAGGGTGCCGGTGCGGGATATCCGCGTGATGAAGGGCCAGGCGGACTGGCCCAGAATGCACATCCGCTACAGCATCGAGCAGGACGGCAAAGTGCTGCGCAGCGGCGACCGCGAATTGTCCGATCCGAATTATCTGATGGGCTCGCGCAGCTATAATCAGGATCTGTACGGGCACGACAAGCAGATGCTCGACGACTGGTTCAGGAAAGAAATCATCCCTGCGCGCTAGAGCGCGGCACTGGGCTGCCGACGGCGGGATGTAGACACATAAAAAAAGCCCGCTAACGCCGGGCTGGTTCTTACATAAGTCCAAAGTTCTTCAACAGCCCAGGTAGTATCTGCGCAAGGATGACGGCGGTGGCAACCCACAAAATAATCGTGGTCTTAGCCTCCGACACTGTTGCCCTGAGCTCGGCGATATCCGACTTTGTCGCGCCATTGGCTTTGATGATTCCAATATCCAATTTGATCGCGGCAAGCTCGGCGTCGAGTTTTTCAACGCGCTTTTCCATCCGCCCATCATCCGCGCTGTCAGATGCCTTGTCAATTGGAGGAGGCGACGGCGGTCGGATTTCGTGAGTCATCGTCATATCAGCAGAGTCGAAGAATCAATTTTCTAGGTGGACGAGTATCGCCAACCCTCTGTGTCCCTGCCTTATGTCACTACCGAATTTGGTGGGCCTCCCGTGAGTCGAACACGGCACCAACGGATTATGAGTCCGCTGCTCTAACCAAGCATGAGCTAGAGGCCCAAGGTATTGCAGATGCGCTGGGAACCGGCTAGCCCCTCTTACGCGCGCTCGCTTTTAAACGAACTCGCGAGCATAAGGGCTAGCACAGCAGCTAGTCAAGCCTTAGTTGCCTTCTAAGAAGCTTTTCAGCTTGTCGGAACGGCTAGGATGGCGCAGCTTGCGCAGGGCCTTCGCTTCGATCTGGCGGATACGCTCGCGGGTCACGTCGAACTGTTTACCGACCTCTTCCAAGGTGTGGTCAGTCGACATTTCGATGCCGAAGCGCATGCGCAGCACCTTGGCTTCGCGCGGCGTCAGCGAGTCGAGCACATCCTTGACGACACCACGCATCGACGCGTGCAGCGCCGCGTCGGACGGCGCCAAGGTGTTGTTGTCCTCGATGAAGTCGCCCAGATGCGAGTCGTCGTCGTCGCCGATCGGCGTCTCCATCGAAATCGGTTCCTTGGCGATCTTCATGATCTTGCGGATCTTATCCTCCGGCATTTCCATCTTGATGGCCAACGTCGCCGGATCCGGCTCGGCCCCGGTTTCCTGCAGAATCTGACGGGAAATCCGGTTCATCTTGTTGATGGTTTCGATCATGTGCACCGGAATACGGATGGTGCGCGCCTGGTCGGCGATCGAGCGGGTGATGGCCTGACGGATCCACCACGTCGCATAAGTCGAGAACTTGTAGCCGCGACGGTATTCGAACTTGTCGACCGCCTTCATCAGGCCGATATTGCCTTCCTGGATCAGGTCGAGGAATTGCAGGCCGCGATTGGTGTACTTCTTGGCGATCGAGATCACCAGACGCAAGTTGGCCTCGGTCATCTCGCGCTTGGCCTTGCGCGCCTTCATTTCACCGGCCGCCATCTGGCGGTTGATGTTACGCAGGTCCGGCAGCGGCAGCACGACGCGCGCTTGCAGGTCGATCAGGCGCTGCTGCAGTTCCTTGATTGTCGGAATGTTGCGACCGAGGATGGCGCTGTAGGCGTGGCCGGCGTTGACTTCGCCGTCGACCCAGTCCAGATTGGTTTCGTTGCCCGGGAAGACCTTGATGAAGTGGGCGCGCGGCATGCCGCACTTGTTGACGGCAACGTCGAGGATCTGCTTTTCGATGTGGCGCACTTCGTCGACCTGGCCGCGCAAGGTGTCGCACAGCTTTTCGACGACCTTGGCGGTGAAGCGGATGCCCAGCAGTTCGTACGAGATCGCTTCCTGGGCCTTGATGTAGGCCTTGGAGTTGTAGCCTTCCTTCTCGAAGGCCCGGCGCATCTTGTCGAACTGGGTGGAGATGACGTCGAACTTGTCGAGCGCGGCGTTCTTCAACGCTTCGAGCTGTTCGGCCGAGAAACCGGCGGCACCGGAGGCGCTCGCTTCTTCCTCTTCCTCTTCTTCCTCTTCTTCCTCTTCCTCTTCCTCGTCTTCCTCTTCGGTCGGCGCGGCCACGACCGGCGGCGCGACGTCGTCGCTGTCGTCGACCAGGCCGTCGACGATCTCGTCGATCTTGATCTCGTCGGCGCGGATGCGGTCGGACGCGGCAATGATCTCGGCGATCGTCACCGGGCAGGCGGAAATGGCTTGGATCATGTCCTTGAGGCCGTCTTCGATGCGCTTGGCGATTTCAATCTCGCCCTCGCGCGTCAGCAGCTCGACCGAGCCCATCTCGCGCATGTACATGCGGACCGGGTCGGTGGTGCGGCCAAAATCGGAGTCGACCGTCGACAGCGCGGCCTCGGCGGCGGCTTCGGCCTCGTCGTCGCTGGTGACGGTGGCCACGTTGTCCGACAGCAGCAGGGTTTCGGCGTCCGGCGCGTGCTCGTAGACGGCGATGCCCATGTCGTTGAAGGTGCCAATGATGCCCTCGATCGCTTCCGGATCGACGATATTTTCTGGCAGGTGGTCATTGATCTCGGCGTACGTGAGGAAACCACGTTCCTTGCCGAACTTGATCAGCGTCTTGAGTTTCTGGCGGCGGCGTTCGAGCTCTTCCTCTGTCGCTTCGGTGTCCGACGAGAAGGCGTCCTTGAGCAGCGCTTTTTCCTTGGCCTTGCGGTCCTTGGCCTTGGCCTTGTCGACGGCCTTGAGCTCGGCGCGTTCGACCGCGTTCAGCGCGGCGACTTCGTCGTTCTCCGGCTGGAATTCTTTCGGCTTGCGACCGCGCCGGCCCGGCACTTTGACCGATGGCAGCACATAGCCCGAGGTGTCGATGGCCGCGAGGGTGGCCGCGTCCGTGGTCTGGCTGACCACGGGCGGGTTGCCGCTGGCGACGCGCGTTTCCGACTTGTCCGCGGTTTTGGCGGATTGGGCGGTCACTTTGCTCGGCTTTGCAGCCGCGTTGGATTCAGGTTTCTTGATTGGCACAGGCGCTTTCGATTACACAACGACTTGCTTATTTAGGATAAAGTTTCTTGCGGTTCAATTTGTTTGGAACCTACGTCTTCGAACTTGCCGAGCAGTTCGACAATACTACGACTTACTTACACCCGGTCAGACAGATCGACGCGAACTCCACCGCTGTCGGCAAAATTCTACTGCATCCGGACACGTGCGTGGGGGCAAGAAACCATGACTAGGTTAGACAGCAAACAGAAGGTCCGCTGAGAGCGTCCCCACGGGAGGTTCGCTGACTAAACCAAAGCTGGCCCTGGCCGCCGACACTGCGTCTTTCCCATGTCGATCAAGAGCCTAACTTACTGAAAACAAACACACTTTGCACAAAAAAACGATGCCAAAAGACACAACACTTAGCGTTTTATTATAGCACGCCACTTTTCAATATCCAGAGGGAAGAAGCCCGCCTCCCCCTTCGGAACAATGACAAAAACATGACATCCCAAAACGCCGTGCAACGCCATCATATCGCACCGCAACATTATCGGTTCGCCAACTCCGCCTGCGCCTCGCGCAACAGTTGATCTTGTTGCGAAGTCAACTCCCGATAACGCACACCAATCTCGTCGGATGACAGCCCGGCGGCGAACAACTGACTTAATTCCTGCTTCAACGCGTCGTTCTTGACCTGGCGGATCGCCCCGCGCAGGAAAGCCCGCACTGCATCAAAATCGGACTCCGATTCCTTCACCACTTCGGCGATGATGCCGTCGTACTCGTCGCCCTGCGACTTCAGATGTTGCGCGAACGCCGCAAAACTGCCGTTCGGCCCCATCGCCTGCGCCGCCGTCACCAGCTGCGCCAAGCGCTCGGCCGGTTCGGCGCCGAAAAATTCAAACGCCTTCAACGCCGCCGCATCGATGTCGAGCGACAACGGCGGATGCGCCACCAGCAGCCGCACAATTTGCAATTCCAGCCCGACCGGCACCGGACGGCCGCTACGGGCAGGCGCCTTGCGGGCCACCGCCACCGGTTTGGCCAGTTCGAACAGCACTTCGATCTCGGACGGCGTGGTCTGCGTCAACTGCGCCAGGCCGCGCACGATTTGCAGGCGCAACGCCGTCGGCGTCATCGATTGCAGCAAAGGCTTGGCGTCGAACTGCGCGCGCGCCCTGCCCTCCGGACTTTGCAAATCATGCTCGCCGACCACTTCCTTGATCAGGAACTGCGATAGCGGCATTGCCTCGTGTATTTCCTGTTCGAACGCCTCCTTGCCATGCGCGCGGACGTAGCTGTCCGGGTCGTGCTCGGTCGGCAGGAACAGGAACTTGATCGTCTTGTTATCCGTCACGTGCGGCAAACAGGCTTCCAGCGCGCGCCGTGCGGCGCGGCGGCCGGCCTTGTCGCCATCGAAACTGAAAATCACCATGTCGGTCTGACGCAGCAGTTTCTGTACATGATGGGTGGTGCAGGCCGTGCCCAGGGTTGCCACCGCTTGCGGGAACCCCATCTGCGCCAGCGCCACCACATCCATATAGCCTTCCGTCACCAGCACATAACCCGCATCGCGGATCGCCTGGCGCGCCTCGAACAAGCCATACAGCTCGAAGCCCTTAGAAAATAAAGGCGTTTCGGGAGAATTCAAGTACTTTGGTTCGCCGTGGTCCAGCACGCGGCCGCCAAAGGCGATGACCTGGCCCTTGGTGTTTTTAATCGGAAACATAATCCGCTCGCGGAAGCGGTCGTACCGCTTGCGGTTGCCGCCGTCTTCGTCGACCTTGTCGATGACCAGGCCGGACTCGGCCAGCGCCACCGCGTCGTAGTCGGGGAAGATGCTTTTCAGGCCATCCCAGCCGGCCGGCGCGTAGCCCAGGCCGAAACGGGCGGCGATTTCGCCGGTCAGGCCGCGATTTTTCAGGTAGGCGATGGCGTCGGTGGCGCCGCGCAGCTGGGCGCGGTAAAAGTCGCAGGCCTGCGTCATCGCGTCCGACAGGGCCATGCTTTGCGCCTGCATCTGCGCGCGTTGCGCCGGCGGAATCTTGTCATCCTGCTCGGGCACCACCATGCCGACGTTCTGCGCCAGGTCTTTGACGGCGTCGACAAAGCCCATGCCCGAGTATTCGATCAGAAAGCCGATCGAGGTGCCGTGGGCGCCGCAGCCGAAGCAATGGTAGAACTGCTTGGTCGGGCTGACCGTGAAGCTGGGCGACTTTTCACTGTGGAACGGGCACAGGCCCATGAAGTTCGCACCGCCTTTTTTCAGCTGCACGTAGCGTCCGACAACGTCGACGATATCGACGCGGTTTAACAAATCGGAGATAAAAGATTGTGGGATCACAGGGCTGAACGGTCGGGTAATTTTTCAGACTATACCGCCGCGCCGATCCGGTTTTGATGCGAATCAAGGCACGGCAGCGGCAAAAACGGCGCCACGGTGATGTGCACGCGGCGCCGGCGCGTGGCACGCTGATTATGCCGGGGACAATGCCTTCTTGACCAGTGCCGATACAACGGTCATGTCGGCGCGGCCGGCCAGCTTCGGCTTGACGATGGCCATGACCTTGCCCATGTCCTGCGGACCGGCGGCGCCCGAGGCGGCCACGGCGGCGGTCACTTCGGCGGCGATTTCCTCGTCCGACAGGCCGGCCGGCATGTAGGCGGTGAGCACCAACAGCTCGGCTTTTTCGATGTCGGCCAAGTCCTGGCGGTTGCCGGCTTCGAACTGGGTGATCGAATCCTTGCGCTGCTTGATCATTTTTTCCACGATGGCGACGGTTTGTTCATCGTTGACCTCGATACGCTCGTCGACTTCCTTGCGCTTGATTTCAGCCAGGATCAGACGGATGGTGGCCAGGCGCGACGCTTCCTTGGCGCGCATCGCGTTTTTCATGTCTTCGGTGATTTGTTCTCTCAGGCCCATGTGGATTTCCCTTGGTAAATTAGTAGTGTAGAAATGCGAAAACCCGCTGCGGCGAGCCGGAGCGGGTATCTTTCTAACTCAACCCGCGGCGCAAGCGCCATGCTGCCGGGTTGAATCTGCGCAAAGCAGAATTAGAACAGTTTTTTCGGCAGCTGCTGGCTGCGGATGCGCTTGTAGTGACGCTTCACTGCGGCTGCCAGCTTGCGCTTACGCTCAGCCGTTGGCTTTTCGTAGAACTCGCGTGCGCGCAGTTCGGTCAGCAGACCGGTTTTTTCGATGGTGCGTTTGAAGCGACGCATTGCGACTTCGAACGGCTCGTTTTCTTTAAGGCGAATAGTGGTCATGTAAAAATTCAAACCGTTTGAGGTTATAGGGAGAAAGAGACTATAGCAGCTTTTGCAGCAAAATGGAACCCCACAGGCCGCGTGGGCGGCCCGTCGTGTGGTATTCCCTGCAAAAACAATGCGGCATCAGTGACACAACCTGAGGCAATCTTTCTATAACATCAACGATTGCACAAGCGCCGCTACAGCAGGAAAACCGAGTATATCAGACGGACTGCCCCGCCGCCACACCAGATGCCCACGCCCACTGGAAATTGTAGCCGCCCAGCCAGCCGGTCACGTCGACCGCCTCGCCGATGAAGTACAGGCCAGGCACCTTGGTCGCCATCATGCTCTGCTGCGACAACTCGCGGGTATCGACGCCGCCGCGCGTCACTTCAGCCTTTTTATAGCCTTCCGAGCCGTTCGGCGTCAGCGTCCACTGGTTGATGGCGGCGCCCAGCTTGCGCAGTTGGGCGTCGGGCAGGTCGGCCAGGCGGGCGTCCAGCGCGAAACCGTGCGCCAGCAGCAAGCCTTCGGCCAGACGCGCCGGCAGCCATTGCGACAACACATTGCCCAACTGCTTCTTGATCGTGCCCTTGCCCTCGATCAAGGTGGCAGCCAGATCCAGTTCCGGGATCAGGTTGATGACGATCGGCGTCCCCGGCGTCCAATAGCTGGAAATTTGCAGGATCGCCGGACCGGACAGGCCACGGTGCGTGAACAGTAAATCCTCTCGGAAGCGTCCGCCGGTCGGGTTGCGCCCCTTGAAGGAGCCGGTCTCAACGTCGACTTCCAGCGCGATGCCGGCCATTTCGACGAACGGCGCCCAGGCTTGCGGGTCGAACGTCAGCGGCACCAGCGCCGGGCGCGGCTCGACCATGCGCAGGTCGAACTGCTGGGCGATGCGGTAGCCGAAGTCGGTCGCGCCGATCTTCGGGATCGACAGGCCGCCGGTGGCGATCACCACGCTATCGGCTTCGATCGTGCCGCTATCGGTTTGCAGGACAAAGCCGCCCTCGCCACCACCGGCAGCACGTTCCACGCTCTGGACCTTGCACGGCATCCACCAGTGGACATCGCCGGCGGCGCACTCGTCCTTGAGCATTTCTATGATTTGTTCAGCCGAGTCGTCGCAGAATAGCTGGCCGCGATGCTTCTCGTGGTAGCCGATGCGATGCTTCTTGACCAGCGCGACGAAGTCGGCGGCGGTGTAGCGCGACAAGGCGCTCTTGCAGAAATGCGGATTCTCGGACAGGAAGTTGGCCGGGCCGGTGTTGATATTGGTGAAATTGCAGCGCCCGCCGCCGGAGATGCGGATTTTCTCGGCCAGCTTGGTGGCATGGTCGACCAGCACCACGCGTTTGCCGCGCTGGGCCGCCGTCGCCGCGCACATCATGCCGGCCGCGCCGGCGCCGATTACTGCCACATCAAACTTTGCCATATTGAGTTCCCATCAGATAAGGGGCGGTATTGTACGCGAGTCGCGCGGCCCGCCCCACGCTGCCGATTTACTCGATCGGCTCGCTGACCCGCTGGCGCGACTGCAAGGTGCGCGATACCAGCAGGCACTGCGCCACCTGCTCGGCGATCGACGGCGGCACCGGCACCGCGCCGCTCAGCACCGAGGCGATCCACTCGGCGGTGGCCGCAGCGCTCTTGTCTTCCGGCAGCAGCGGCAATTCGCCGACCTGGGTTTGCTTGGGCACCAGGGTCGTTCGCAGGCCGCCGTGGAACCAGTCGATCTGCTGCGCCTTGTTGGCGTTGGCCACGGTTTCGCCTTCGGTGCCGCGCATCAAAAAGGCGTCGCCGCGCTCGTGCAACGCCGACGTGGTGAAATATTCGCCCAGCATTTCCAGATACTCGGGGTGGGTGTAGGACACCAGCCGCAGCGCCGGTCCGGCGAACGGCTGCATGATCTTGACCAGGGTGTGGGTCGAATTGCGCACGCCCAGCCGGCGCCGCAGCGACAGCATGTACGCCAACTTCGGCGCCAGCGCGTCGATGGTGATGAAGGCGACGTGGCCCTTGGCCATCTCTTCCTCGGCCTCGGCGCGGTGGCGCACGGCGCTCACGCCCAGCGCCTCGAACACCTCGGCGCTGGCAACGCGGCCGAGGTCGTGCGCCACGCCGTGCACCAGCACCGGCACGCCCTCGCGCGCCAGCAGCATGGCCAGCAGCGGCGTCAGGTTGGCCATCTTGCGGGCGCCGTTGTAGCTTGGAATACACACCGGCGCGTACTGCCCCGGCGGCGCCGTCAGCGCCTCGAACGAGCCTTCGGCCGCGTCGAGGAAGCCGGCGATCTCTTCCACCGATTCGCCCTTGATGCGCATGGACAGCAAAATGCCGCCCAGCTCGAGGTCGGACACGCGTCCGTCCAGCATGGCTTGATACAGGTCGTGGGCGTCGTCGCGCGTCATGCTGCGGGCGCCGTTTTTGCCGCGGCCGATCTCCTTGATGAGACGGGCGGCGAGGAAGGGTTCAGTGTTCGATATCGTCATGACATCAAGCTTAAACGATTTTGCCGAAATGTGAAAAAACCTTACTGGCGGAACCGGTATTACCTAATTCGGCTACACTATGTATCTCCTCGAAAAGAAAAATAGTCCAATCATGATCTCCCCAGACATCGAAAATATCAACGTCACGTCATTCGCGCCGATGCCGTCGCCCGAAGCCCTGCACGGCAAACTGCCGCTGACCGACAGCGCCTCCGAGACCGTCATGAAGGGCCGCGAAGCCCTGCGCAACATCATCGACCGCAAGGACAAGCGCCTGTTCGTGGTGGTGGGACCGTGCTCGATCCACGACCCGGTCGCCGGCCTGGACTACGCCCGCCGCCTCAAGGCGCTGCAGGCCGAAGTGGCCGACACCATGCTGCTGGTGATGCGCGTGTATTTCGAAAAGCCGCGCACCACCACCGGCTGGAAGGGTTATATCAACGATCCGGACATGGACGACTCGTTCCGCGTCAATGTCGGCATGGAAAAGGCGCGCCAGTTCCTGCTGGACGTCTGCGAAATGGGCCTGCCGACCGCGACCGAGGCGCTGGACCCGATCTCGCCGCAATACCTGGGCGACCTGATCGCCTGGACCGCGATCGGCGCGCGCACCACCGAATCGCAGACCCACCGCGAGATGTCGTCGGGCCTGTCGACGCCGGTCGGCTTCAAGAACGGCACCGACGGCGACATCAGCATCGCCATCAACGCCATCCTGTCGTCGGCGCATCCGCACTCGTTCCTGGGTATCAACGCGCAAGGCAATGTGTCGATCGTGCGCACGCGCGGCAACGCTTACGGCCACGTGGTCTTGCGCGGCGGCGATGGCCGCCCGAACTACGATTCGGTGTCGATCGCGATCGCCGAGCAGGCGCTGGCCAAGGCCAAGCTGCCGGCCAATCTGGTGGTCGATTGCTCGCACGCCAACAGCTACAAGAAGCCCGAACTGCAGCCGCTGGTCATGGGCGACGTCATCCATCAGGTCGTGCAGGGCAACCAGTCGCTGGTGGGCGTGATGATCGAATCGAACATCGTCGGCGGCAACCAGAAGATTCCGGCCGATTTGAGCCAGCTGAAGTACGGCTGCTCGGTGACCGACGGCTGCATCGACTGGGAAACCACGGAAACCATGCTGCGCGACGCGCACCAGCAGTTGCTCAAGCGCCCCTGATTCGACACCTGTCAACCAAACGCCATCACCCTGGTGGCCACGCCAAACGACCCCGCCAGCGCCGCCTCGGCCTTGCTGGCCGGGGCGCCAAGTTCCTGCAGGTCCAGATAGACCTTGCAATCCTCGACCTTGACGGCATAGCGCCGTGCATTGCTTTCACGCGGCTCGACATCGACCGTCTCGAGCACGGCAAACACGCTTTCCTCGTCGGTGCGGAACAGCGCCACGCCCGGCAACTCCTGCCAAGCCAGTCCACGCGGCACCAGGCGCGCGCCGCTCAGCGGCACATCCTTCACTTTGCAAATCAGCTTCCATTGTTCCGACATAGCGCCCTCCGGCTGTCAACTTACGTCTCCTCTCTAAGCAAAACTGGTGCCACACGGCAAATCCGTTAAATCGAGGTCAAACCCTGTCCGATTGGCAAAGTTTCGCACCCGGCCGGTGCGGTGCGGGCATCGGCTGGTGCAGCGACGCAAGGTCAACGGGCGCGCTTTCCATTACAATGCCGGATTACACTTTCACTTTGCTGCCCTTCCATGATCGTTCTCGGCGTCGAATCCTCCTGTGACGAAACCGGCCTTGCGCTGTACGACACGCAACACGGCCTGCTTTCCCACGCCCTGTATTCGCAGGTGACGATGCATGAGGAATACGGCGGCGTGGTGCCGGAACTGGCGTCGCGCGACCACATCCGCCGCGCCATTCCGCTGCTGACGCAGGCGCTGGAAGACGCCGGCAAATCGCTGGCCGATATCGACGCGATCGCCTACACGCAAGGCCCCGGCCTGGCTGGCGCGCTGCTGGTCGGCTCGTCGGTCGCGTGCAGCCTCGGCCTGGCGTTGGACAAGCCAGTGCTGGGCGTGCATCACCTGGAAGGCCATCTGCTATCGCCGCTGCTGGCGTCGCAGCCGCCGGAGTTTCCGTTTATCGCGCTGCTGGTGTCGGGCGGCCACACCCAGCTGATGCGGGTGGACGGCGTCGGCCAGTACACCTTGCTGGGCGAAACGCTGGACGACGCCGCTGGCGAGGCATTCGACAAGTCGGCCAAGCTGCTGGGCCTGGGCTATCCGGGCGGCCCGGCGATTTCGCGCCTGGCCGAGTTTGGCGACCCGCTGGCGTACAAGTTGCCGCGCCCGATGCTGCACACCAAGGATTTCAATTTCAGCTTCTCCGGCCTGAAGACGGCGGTGCTGACGGTCGTGAAGAATCACGACGAGAAAGTCATCGCCAATATCTGCGAGCAGGACAAAGCTAACATCGCGCGCGGGTTCGTCGACGCGATTGTCGAGGTGCTGACGGCCAAGTGCGTGTCGGCACTTAAGCACACAGGGTTGAAGCGGTTGGTGATTGCTGGCGGGGTCGGGGCCAACTCCCAGCTGCGGGCTTCGCTGAACGAAGCCGCCGCCAAGAAAAAGTTCAAGGTGTACTACCCGGAACTCGAGTTTTGCACCGATAACGGCGCGATGATCGCTTTCGCGGGCGCGATGCGGTTGATGATCAACCCCGACGCGGCCAAACGCGACTATTCGTTCAATGTACGGCCGCGCTGGCCGCTGGACGAGATCAAGGTGGTGTAACGTTTAGCTCAAGGTTAGCCTTGGCCTTAGCCTTGGGCGAAGGCCATCGAGGCCAGCACGGCCAGGCCTACCAGTGGAATCAGGTATTTTGCTTTCACTTTGCCCAACGACACACCTTGCGCGGCGATGCGCTCGCTGCGCAGACGGTGCTCGTCTGCTGCCGACTCGTGGACCAAATTCGATTTTGCTTTATCTTCAGTTGCGTTCATAACGTCCTCCGTAAGATTCGATCTTCTTCCTTTCTCAATAGCAATGCAATTGTCGTGCCAAGAAGATTGGACAAAGTTTGTCCTAATCGATCTATTCTATGGATTTTTGTCTCAAACACACCACACGATACGGGTGGGCAAGCACTAAAACCGTGCATTTGCACCAATACTGTGGGCTGCACAGCAGCCACCGGAACAACCAACCCGGGCAAATTGCACCGATTTTAGTGTTGTGGTGACAGCAAATCCTGGCGCGGATAGCCCCAGCCAGGCACGGCCGCCGGGCACTCCGCTGCCGGTGCGATATGTAGCGTCGTAAAATTACCGCGCGGCGTCAGCGCGAAACGATAATCCGACAGTTCGCCCTTGGTCGTATCCAGCCACGGCGCGCGGCCGAAATGCAACCAGGCATCGACCTGACAGTTGCTGTTTTTCAAAGCGCGCAACTGGGCCAGACTGCCCTGCTTCGCCTCGAACTCCATCACCGACGACGACAACGCCCGCGCCGATTGCGATTCCACCAGCGCCGCCGGACACGAAAGCGGCGCCAGCCAGGTCGGCGCGACGCTGGCCACCCCGCGCCGCAAACGATAGCTTCCCGCAGCCTCGTGGCTCTCGACACTGATGTAACTCCAGCACAAAGGCTGCGACGGATACGCCGTCATCACCACATCGAGCACGCGCGACGACGTGTCGGCCTGGTGCAACGCCGTGATGATCAGCCGGCGTCCCAGTTGAGACGCCGCGCCCTGCACCGCGATAAAGCCGATACTGACGCCCAGCGCCAGCAGCAAGCCGGCCCTGCCCCCGGCCCGGGCGCGCCATTGCACCGTCCCGCACGCCAGCGCGACCACCAGCAGCGCGGCAAACGACG
Organism: Duganella sp. AC917; assembly: GCF_979258245.1. Lineage (NCBI taxonomy): Bacteria > Pseudomonadati > Pseudomonadota > Betaproteobacteria > Burkholderiales > Oxalobacteraceae > Duganella > Duganella sp. AC917. Next base: position 6,306,785 of record NZ_OZ409848.1, on the reverse strand, counting down.
GCCAGCCCAGATATCCATGCGCCGCGAAGAACACCAGCGCCGCGAACAGAACGGCCAACCCGAGCCAACGGGCCCAGCGCCAGCGCATGATGAGCGCCATCGGCGTGCCAATCGCCACCCAGAACAGCGGTTCGACTATGAACACCATGTCGCCGAAGAACCAGCGGCCGCTGAACGGGTACCACGGATGCACGCCGTACGAATTGGTGTAGTCCATCAACAGATGCAGCGCGAAGCCCGCCGTGATGCTCGCCGCCAAGCCCCAGCGCGCCGTGCCGCTGGCCCTGAGCAGCGCCCGCGCCGACGGCCAGCACAGCCACAACAGCGCCGCCAGCAGCAAGGCCTGCGGCAGCGCCAGCAAGGCCGTGTGCGTATGACCGCGATGGTGCAGCAGGTAGCCCAGCGGATCGGGCAGCAGCCGCGTCAGGAACAGGTCGAGGTCGGGGAAATTGCTGGCCAGCGCGCACGACACCAACAGCAGACGATGCCGCACGCGCTGCGAAACGTCGTCCGCTTCGTGCTTGATGCTGCGATGTACCAATTCTCCAACGCCGAAACCGATGATGCTGTGGGTAATATTGTCCATGTGCCTAATCTAGATCGAGCAGCTGCTGCAGCCGGCGCGGGTAGTGGTTGAGAAAGTCTCGCGTGATGGCGAAGTGCTCCGTGTCCTCGTAGGCGACCTCGGTAATGCCGGTGCCGTCGAATGCGAGCGCGCATGCAGCGAGTCCGCGCTGGCGGACGTGCGGTCGAAGATCTCGTCCATGCGGGTGGCGACGTTGTGAAAGCTCTCGGCGCGGAAGAAGTACCGGTCGCGCGGCGCCTTGAAGCTCTTCGACAGCCGCAGCGCCTGATGCAACGGCGCCGCCTCCAGCGCCGTGTTGAGGCTGATGTTACGGCTGCCGCCGTCGATGCCGAAGCCCAGCGCCAGCGCGATCGATTCGAGCAGCGTCGATTTGCCGGCGCCGTTCTCGCCGATGAAAAACGTCACGTCCGGATGAAAGCTGATCGATTCGAGATCCCGCACCGACGGCACGTTGTACGGATGCCGGTCCCAGTCGACATCGTCGCCAAACTGCGCCGTGATCCTTTGCAGGTACGGCTTGGCCGACAACGCCATCGGCTAGCGCTGCACGTCCACGCCGCGCCAGAACGCGATGTGGTCCTTGATTTGCGCCGCCTTCTCGGACGGCTGCGGGTAGTACCAGGCGGCGTTCTCGTTGTCCTTGCCGTCGACGTTGACGGTGTAATAGCTGGCCAACCCTTTCCACGGGCAGCGGCTGGTATGGTCGCTGGCCTTCAGGTATTCGGACTTGACGGCCGATGGCGGAAAATAGACGTTGTTCTCGACGATTTCGACTTCGTCGTCGCTCGCTTGCGCGATGACAACGCCGTTCCAGGTAGCGGTGGGCATCAGGTGATTCCTTTCAGTGTCGTTCAAGGACCGCGCCTTCGACGCGGTTGCGGCCGGCGTGCTTGGCGCGGTATAGCGCGGCATCGGCCTGCCGCAGCAGGCTTTCGGCATCGTTGATTTCCATATGGTCGAACGCGCCGACGCCGAAGCTGGCGGTCACCGGCAGCGGCCGCGCGCCGGCGTAATGCAGCTGCGACTCGATTTTCAGGCGCAAGGTCTCGGCGAACTTCAGCGCGCCATCCAAAGGCGTGTTGGGCAGGATCACGCACAATTCCTCGCCGCCGTAGCGGCCGGCGATGTCGATCACGCGCACGCTCTCGCGCAACAGGCGGCCGACGCCGGCCAGCACCTGGTCGCCGACGGAGTGGCCGTGCTCATCGTTGACGCGCTTGAAGTGGTCGAGGTCGATCATCACGGCCGACAGCGGCGAGCGGAAGCGCTTGGCGCGCGCGGCCTCGAAGCGCAGCCGCTGCAGCAGCGAGCGGCGGTTGTGCAAGCCGGTCAGCTCGTCGGTGGTGGCCAGCAGCTCGAGCTCGCGCACGGCGTCGCCCAGGGTGCGTTCGCTGGCCCGCAATTCGATCAGCGCCATGACCTGGCGTCCCAGCCGCAACAGCAACGAGCGCTGCTCCGCGTCCAGGCTGCCGGGCTTGGTGTCCATGACGCACAGCGTGCCGATGGCGAAGCCGTCCGACGACGTCAGCGCCACGCTGCTGTACATGCGCATGTGCGGCGGGTTGACGGTCAGCGCCATGCGCGCGGTGCGGTAATCCTCGGTCAGGTCGGGAATCTCGGTGGCGGCCTCTCCCAGCACCGCCAGCGAGCAGTAACTCTCGCCGCGCGGCAACTCGCCCATGTGCATGCCGGCGCACGATTTGATCCACACCCGGTCGGCGTCGACCAGCGACACGAAGGCGTAGGGGACGTTGCAGATGCGCGCCGCCAGCTCGGTGAGGAAGCTGAAGTCTTCGCAGGCGGGGGAGTCGAGGATGTCGTAGCGGTGCAGCGCGGCCAGGCGGAACTGATCGGCTGGCGGGCGGGAGGTGGTCAGCGTGTGTACGTTGTCTGCGGCCAGCATTGGGGTTCCCCGGTAGCGACGTAGTCTTGTTATAGGTGGATACTACCAATTAATTTTATAACAAAACCATGCGTCACGGCGGGCCACCCCGCCGCTGACCCGTATATTTTTACGATTGCGACATGATTTCACGCAGCGCCTTTTCAAACACGGCCGCCGGTTGGCCGCCCGAGATCAAATGGCGTTCGTTGATAATGATTGCAGGCACCGAGTTGATGCCGTGGCGCTGGAAGAACTGCTCGCGCTCGCGCACCTCGGCGGCGTAGCGGTCCGATTGCAGCACCTCGGCGGCCACGGCCGTGTCCAGGCCCACCTCGCCGGCCACGCGCAGCAGCACCTCGTGCGAGCTCGGATCGTCGCCCAGCGTGAAATAGGCGGCAAACAGCGCCTCCTTCAGCGCGCGCTGCTTGCCATCGCCTTCGGTGTCGGCCCAATGCAGCAGGCGGTGCGCATCGAAGGTGTTGTAGATTCGACTACGTTTGTGCATGGCAAAATCGAAACCCACCTCGGCGCCGCGGGCGCGGATCATGTTGCGCGCCTGGTCCTGCTGCTCGGGCGTGGAACCGTATTTCTCGGTCAGGTGTTCGTCGATGTTCTGGCCTTCGGGGGCCATCTTGGGATTGAGTTCGAACGGCTGGAAATGCAGGCTGACGTCGGCATCGCCGCCGATATTGTCGAGCGCTTGTTCCAGCGACTTCAGGCCGATCGCGCACCAGGGGCAGGAAACGTCGGAGACGAAATCGATTTTGACGGGAGTGCTCATGCGGGGGCCTTTGCTGAAAGTGATAAGTCAGCATATAGCGGCGCTCGTCGCAAATTCAAGCGCCGGCCCCGCGATGCGTTAATTTTTTGCTTTGTTTTGCGTTTTGGCGGCGTCTTTGCTCTTGCTGCCGATGCGGCTTTCCTTGCCAGCGATCAAGTTCGAGATGTTCTTGCGATGACGGAAAATCAACAGCACGCACATGATGAACACGGCCCCCAGCTGCGGATCGAAGCCGAACAGCAGGCCGTAATAGAACGGCGCGAACAACGCCGCCACCAGCGCCGCCAGCGACGAGTAGCGGAACGCGAACGCCACCGCCAGCCACGTCACGAAGGTCGCCAGGCCCAGCCATGGGTTCAAGCCCAGCAGCACGCCTAACGCGGTCGCCACGCCCTTGCCGCCGACAAAGCGGAAGAATACCGGCCACAGATGGCCCAGGAACACCGCGATCGCCACCAGCGCGATGGTGGCGTCGCCGATCTGCAATTGCTGGTCGTAGCGCATCGCCAGCCACACCGCCAGCCAACCCTTGGCGCCGTCGCCGATCAAAGTGACGATGGCTGCCGCCTTGTTACCGCTTCGCAACACATTGGTGGCGCCGGGGTTTTTGGAACCGTAGGTGCGGGGATCGGCGATACCGAACAACTTGCTCGTGATCACGGCAAACGAGATCGAGCCGAGCAGATAGGCGGCTACGGTCATCCAAACTGTATTCATTGTTTCCTCAAAAAATGTGACATCCCCCGGGGGACCCGAGAATATACACTGCCAACGCTCAGTCGGCCAGAGCGCAGTGGACCGGCTTGGCCCCCAGCAGGTCGACCAGCACTTGCGGCGCGATGCCGACCAGATAGCCTTTCCTGCCGCCATTGATATAAATGGTTTCCAGCGCAAGGATGCTATCCTCGACGTACACCGGCAGCGCCTTGCGGGTGCCGAACGGCGAGGTGCCGCCGATCTGGTAGCCGCTGTGGCGCGTGGCCACGTCCGGTTTGCAGGGCTCGACCGACTTGCAGCCGATGCCGCGCGCCAGGTTCTTGGTGGATACCTTGCAGTCGCCGTGCATCAGCACGATCAGGGGTTTGGCGGCCTCGTCCTGCATCACCAGGGTCTTGACGACGTGGTGCTCGTCCACGCCCAGCTCCCGCGAGGACACGCTGGTGCCGCCATGCTCCTCGTAGTCGTACGGATGCTCGGTGAAAGGAACCTTGTGCTTGCGCAGAAACTGCGTCGCCGGGGTCTCGGAGATGTGCTCTTTTTTGGCCATGCGTGATACGCTGTTCGTGAAGGTTGTCGTCTACAGGAGTTTCTCATTATGCAGCAGGAAATTCGCTTTGCCACTTTCAATGTTTGCAATCTTTCCCAGCCTGGGGCGAAATTGTACGACAACTTGGCGCCGCTGACGGCGGACCATTACCAGGCCAAGGTCTTGTGGACCGCCCAGCAGCTCGACGAGCTCGACGCCGACGTCATCGGATTGCAGGAAGTGTTTTCGATGGCCGCGCTGCGCGACGTGCTGGCCGCCAGCCGCCGCTACCGCGAGGCGTCGCTGTCGGGCTTCGATCCTGCGCCCGATCCGCACACCGGCGAGCCGCGCCTGACGCCGCAGGTGGCGCTGGTGTCGCGCCTGCCGCTGGCCGCGCCGGCCCACGCCTATCAACTGTTTCCTGACGGTGTCGCCATGCCTGAGGGCAACCGCGACGCCGACCGCTTCGCCCGCGCGCCGCTGCACGCGCAGGTGGTGCTGCCGGACGAGCGCGTCATCGACGTGCTGGTGATCCATCTCAAATCCAAGCGCCCCGATTACCGCCACGGCGACCCCGGCGACGAGGCCATGCTGTACGCGCAGGCCAACCTGCGCTCGCTGATACGGCGCGGCACCGAGGCGGTCGCGCTGCGCGCGCTGCTGAGCCAGATGGACCGTGACGGCCGCCGCCCGCGCATCGTGCTGGGCGACTTCAACGACACCGCCGACGCCGTCACCACCACCATCGTCATGGGCTCGGGCTGCGTCGGGCTGGCCGACGAGGAACTGAGCGGGCGGCTGTTCGACAGCAACCAGATCCAGCGCGGCCGCGACCGCCTGCGCCATGTCGGCTACACCATCATCCACGAAGGCCATTACATGACCATCGACCATGTGCTGGTGTCGGAGGAATTCAACCCGGCGTCGCGTTTCGCGGTCGGCGAGGTGATGGATGTAACGTATCTGAACGACCATCTGTTGCAGGCCAAGCCGGAGGCGTCCGACCATGGGCAGGTGCTGGTGCGGGTGCGCATGTATGACGAACGCCGCGGCCGCGAGCGGGCCACCGAGATGTAACCAGACGTGTTTGGACATCAGCCGTCCAGCAGGCTTCCTAAGCCGTCCAGATCGCCATTCAGGCGGGCGTAGCGGCCCTGATACTGGTCGCAGCCGTTGTCGCGCAGGAAGCGCAGCTGCGCCTCGGTCTGCACGCCCTCCGCCAGCACCGTCAGCCCCAGGCTGTGCGCCATCGCGATGATGGCGTTGACCACCGGCGCGTGCACCACGGCATCTCCCCCACCGTCGCCCTCCCCGCCGCCGATGCCGCTGACAAACGACAGGTCGATTTTCAGCTTGTCCAGCGGATATTCCTTCAGATGCCCCACCCGCGTGTAGCCGGTGCCGAAGTCGTCCAGCGCCAGCCGCACGCCCAGCGTCCGCAGCGCACGCAACGTGGCGGCCGCGCCGGCGCTGTGCTTCATCAGCATCGCTTCCGTCAGTTCCAGCTGCAACAGCGCCGGCGGCAGGCCGGACGCCTCCAGCGCCGCGCGCACCTTGTCGACCAGATTCTTTTGCAGAAACTGCGTCTGCGATAAATTGACGCCGACCACCAGCGGATGGCCGGCGTCGTGCCAGCGCCGCGCCGCCAGGCAGGCCTGCTCCAGCACCCACTCGCCGATCCGCACCATCAGCCCGCTGTCCTCGGCGACGCCGATAAAGCGCTGCGGGCGCAGCAGCCCCAACGTCGGATGGTGCCAGCGGATCAGCGCCTCGGCCCCCAGCGGCCGGCCGCTGGCGATGTCGACCTCGGCCTCGTACTCCAGCGTGAACTGGCGGTTCGTCAGCGCGCGCCGCAACTCGTTCTCGAACGCCACCCGTTCGACGATCTGGGCGTTCATCTCCGGACTGAAGAACTGATAACCGTTCCTGCCGCTTTCCTTGACGTGGTACATCGCCAGGTCGGCGTTTTTCATCAGGGTTTCGATGTCGGCGCCGTCGTCGGGAAAAATGCTGACCCCGATCGACGTGCTCACGTGCAGCCGGTGAGGCTCGAGCACGAACTCCTGCGCGATGGCCTGCTGGATGGAGGCGGCCACGTGCGCGGCCTGCTCGATGCTGCCGATGTCGGCCAGGATGACGACAAACTCGTCGCCGCCCTGGCGGCTGACCGTGTCGACGCCGCGTACGCACTTGACCAGCCGCGCCGCCACATCCTTGAGCAGCAGGTCGCCGATATGGTGGCCGAGCGTGTCGTTGGAAGTCGACAAACACATGGCCCTCTCTTGGAGATCGCCCTCGCAGGCCTTCGCCATTCTTGCCCTTGCGGCGCAAGCGCCATTGACTTGCCTCAAACACCTTGATCCCGGTTTTTCGCGTTTCAGCCACGTTTTTGCACCACTCGTCGCATTTTGATGGCGACCGTCCTTGCAAATTCATAAAGTGCCAACATGCGCCGTCCCTCCGGCGCGACAACATTCGCAGAAGAACGATATGAAAATTGAAACCTTGCCCCTCACCTCCCTGCCCACCGTGCGTAGCAAAACCTGGCGCAAGCCGGCGATCGGACTGGGCGTCTTGATCGTGCTGGGCCTGGCCGCCGGCGGCTGGACCGTCATGCGCGGCAACCAGGCCGCCCCCACCGCGCCGGTGGCGCAGGCCGAGGGCAAGAAAGAGAAGAAACAGGAAGTCTTCGAACTGGCCAGCGGCGACATCGCGGCCATCGATGCCAGATCATTGGCGGTCAGCTTGCCCTTGTCCGGCTCGCTGGCGCCCCTGAGTTCGGCCACCATCAAGTCCAAGATCTCGGGCGTGGTGGAGGCCACCACGGTGCAGGAAGGCATGGCCGTCAGCGCCGGCCAGGTGCTCGCCCGCATCGACCAGGCCGACCTGCGCGCGCGCCTGCAACAGCAGCAGGCCATGCTCGACGAAGCCCAGGCCAAGCTGTCGATGGCGACCAAGAACGAAGCCAACAGCGAGGCGCTGCTATCGCAAAAGTACATCTCGCAAAACGCCTTCGATTCGACGCAGAACACGGTCGCGCTGGCGCGCGCCAACGTCAAATCGGCCGCTGCGATGGTCGAGATCGCCCGCATCGCGCTCAACGACGGCATCATCAAGGCGCCGATCAGCGGCATCGTCAGCAAGCGCCACGTGCAGGCCGGCGAAAAACTGGCGCCCGACATGCCCATCTATAGCATCGTCAACCTGGCGGAACTGACTTTGGAGGCGCAGGTGCCGGCCTCGGAAATCCCGCGCGTGAAGGTCGGGCAGGATGTGCGCTTCAAGGTCGACGGTTTCCAGAAACGCGAGTTTGCCGGCAAGGTGGCGCGCATCAACCCGGCCACCGAGGCCGGTTCGCGCGCGATGCTGGTCTACATCGCCGTGCGCAACGACGACAGCGCGCTGCGCGCCGGCATGTTCGCCAAGGGCAGCATCGTTACCGACCGCTCGGGTGTCGCGCCCATCGTGCCGATGACGGCGCTGCGCGACGAGCAGGGCAAGCAGGTGGTCTACAAGATTGAAAACGGCAAGGTGGTGGCGCAGCCGGTCACCCTGGGCTTGCGCAACGACGACGAAGGCTATGTCGAGGTCACCGACGGCCTCGACAAGGGCGCCAACGTCATCGTTTCCAAGTTGAACGCCGTCAAGCCGGGCGCGCAGGTCAAGCTGCCCGCGACCTTGACGCCAGCGACGCCGGCCAAAGCGGCCATGCTGGCGAAGGGCTGATCATGTGGATCACTAAAACCAGTATCCAGAACCCGGTGTTCGCCACCATGGTCATGGTGGCGCTCGTGGTGCTGGGCATGTTCTCGTACCGCGAACTGGGCATGGAAGCCATGCCCAACGTCGACATTCCCGGCGCGATGATCGAAGTCAATTACCCGGGCGCGTCGCCCGAGGCGGTCGAGAACGACATCACGCGGCCGATCGAGGAAGTGGTCAACACCGTCAGCGGCATCAAGACCCTGCGCGCCAACTCGTGGGAAGGACGCGGCGCCGTCTACGTCGACTTCGAGCTGTCGACCAATATGGACAAGGCGATGCAGGACATCCGCGACAAGGTCGCACAGGTGCGCCCGCGCTTCCCCAAGGAAGCCAAGGACCCGTTCATCGTCCGCTTCGAAGGCGAGAACAGCCGCCCCATCGCCCAGATCGGCCTGACCGCCACCGCCCACACCTTGCGCGAATTGTCGACCATGGCCGACCAGGTCATCGGCAAGCGCTTCCAGGGCGTGGCCGGCGTCGGCCAAGTGCGCCTGAACGGCATGGCCGCGCGCCAGATCCTGATCAGCCTGCGTCCCAACGACCTGACCGCGCAGGCCATCGGCGTCGACGAGGTCATCGCCGCGATCCAGGCCACCAACACCAACCTGCCGGCCGGCTCGATCAGCTTTGCCGGCAACGAGCAGCTGGTGCGCGTCGAGAACAAGATGAAGGAGGCGCGCGACTTCAACAAGATCATCGTCGCCCGCCGCGCCAACGGCCCGGTCTACCTGGAACAGGTGGCCACGGTGATCGACGGCGCCCAGGAGGAAATGTCGATTTCGCGCCTGAGCGGCCAGCGCGCCGTCACCATCGACATCACCAAGGTGCAGGACGCCAACGTGGTCGAGGTCGGCACGCGCATCCAGAAGGTGGTCGCCGAGCTGCAAAAATCGCTGCCGTCGGACATCACCTTGACCCTGCTCAACGATGAATCGGTCAAAGTGCAGAGCCAGCTCGACAACGTCAAGCGCACCATCATCGAAGGCGCCGTGCTAACCATGGTCATCGTGTTTTTCTTCCTGCACTCGTGGCGCTCGACCATCATCACCGGGCTGACGTTGCCGATCTCGGTCATGGCCAGCTTTATCGCGATGAAGGTGTTCGGCTTCACCTTGAACTTCCTGACCCTGATGGCGCTGTCGTTGTGCATCGGCCTGCTGATCGACGACGCCATCGTGGTGCGCGAGAACATCGTGCGCCACCTGGGCATGGGCAAGAACCACCGCAAGGCGGCCGAGGACGGCACCAACGAAATCGGCCTGGCCGTGATGGCCACCACGTTTGCCATCGTCGCCGTGTTCATCCCGGTGGCGTTCATGCAGGGCATCATCGGCCGCTTCTTCCTGCAATTCGGCATCACGGTCGCGGTGGCGGTGATGGTGTCGCTGTTCGTCAGCTTCACGCTCGACCCGATGCTGTCGTCGGTGTGGCCCGATCCGGTCAAGGACCGCTTCAAGTATGTGCCGTGGCTGGGCCGCCTGATGCATTGGCTGGAGGGCGGCGTCGACAAGCTGCACGTGGTGTACGGCAAAATCCTGGGCCTGGCGCTGCGCTGGCGCAAGCTGACCCTGGCGTTCGCCTTTGCGCTGTTCGCCGGCAGCCTGATGCTGGTGCCGATGATCGGCGGCGAGATGATGCCGGAGCAGGACAACGGCTGGGTCAACCTGCAGATGAAGACGCCGGTCGGCTCCAGCCTGGAATACAACGACAACAAGGTGCAGCAGGTCGAGGCCGCGCTCAAGGAATTCCCCGAAATCGCCCAGGTCATCGCCGTGGTCGGCACCGAGGACGGCCGCAACACCGCCCGCATCGACATGAAACTGGTCGACCGCAAGACCCACAAGCGGCCGTCGCAAAAAGTCATGGAAGGCAAGATCCGCGAACGCTTGTCCAAGATCGCCGGCATCACGATGTCGGTCGGCTGGAAGCCGATCTTCATTGCCATCCTCGGCACCGACGAAGGCAAGCTCGACACCGTTGCGCACCGCCTGATGGACAAGATGCGTCCGATCAAGGGACTGGTCGACCTGGAATATAGCCAGGAAGGCGCCAACCCGTCGACGACGGTCAAGATCAACAACGAGCTGGCCAGCGACCTCGGCCTGACCGTGCAGCAGATCGGCACCGCGCTGCGCCCGTTCGTGGCCGGCGACACCACCAGCCACTTCCTCGCGTCCGATGGCCAGAACTACGACGTCAATGTGCAATTGCCTAAGTCCGGCCGGCAAAAGGTGGCCGACCTGGCCGACCTGTCGCTGGCGTCGAGCAAGCTGGGGCCGGATGGCCGTCCGGTGATGGTGCCGCTGCGCCAGGTGGTCGACTTCGTGCCGTCGTTCAGCCCGCAAGTGCTCAAGCGCCAGGCGCTGCAGCGCCGGGTGGCGATTTACGCCAACACCGAAGGCCGTCCCGGCGGCGACGTCGACGGCGACGTGCGCAAGGCCATGAAGGAAATCGAGTTGCCGGACGGCGTGCGTTTCGACGTCGGCGGCAACGCCCAGGAGATGGAGGAAAGCATGACCTCGGCCATGGTCGCGCTCGGCATCGCGGTGATCTTTATTTATCTAGTGCTGGCGTCGCAATTCGGCAGCTTCCTGCAACCGGTGGCGATCATGATGTCGCTGCCGCTGTCGCTGATCGGCGTGCTGGTGGCGCTGCTGGCGACCGGCAGCACCTTGAACATCTTCTCGGTGATCGGTTTCATCATGCTGATGGGCTTGGTGACCAAGAATGCGATCTTGCTGGTGGACTTCACCAATCAGGCGCAGCGCGAGGGTGTGGGCCAGTTCGAGGCGATCATGAGCGCCGGCCAGGTGCGTTTGCGGCCGATCCTGATGACGACCTTGGCGATGGTGTTCGGCATGTTGCCGATGGCGATAGGCCTCGGGGAAGGCGGCGAGACGCAGGCGCCGATGGGCCGCGCGGTCATCGGCGGGGTGATCACGTCGACCATTTTGACCCTGGTGGTGGTGCCGGTGGCGTACACGTATCTGGACAACCTCGGCAAGCGCTGCGTGCGGTACTTCAAGCGCCGGCAGCATGCGGAGCATGAGGAAGCCGTCGAGCACCTGCACGTGGTAAGTAGAGCGGATTAGCGAAGCGTAATCCGCCATGAGCCGCCGATGGCGCATGCATGGCGGATTACGCGCTTCGCGCTAATCCGTCGTACGCGGAACCGTGGCTAAGCGTTATTCCTTGGCAGGCTCGGCGGCAGCATCGCCACCCTCTTCGTCCTCGACGACTTCGCCCTCCTCGGCCAGGCCCGGGTTGGCCTTCAGCTCGGCCTTGCGCCGGGCTTTTTCATCCGCTTTTTTCTTCTTTTCCAGCTCGCGCTGACGTTTTTCGTACTGGAAGTTTGTCTTCGCCATTTGCTACCTCTTCTCTATCCGGTTGATTACCTGCTTACATTATGACGTAGATACGGCCGATGCAAGTTTTTCAGCCTCGGGGATGATGTTGCGCATGCAGATGCTTCAAGCGTTCCCGTGCGACATGGGTGTAGATTTGCGTGGTGGAGATGTCGGAATGACCAAGCAATAACTGCACCACACGCAGATCGGCGCCATGGTTGAGCAAATGCGTGGCAAACGCGTGCCGCAGCGTATGCGGCGACAGCGGCGCCGTAATGCCGGCCTTCAGCGCATGTTTTTTGATCACCACCCAGAACATTTGCCGCGTCATCGGGCCGCCGCGTCCGGTGACGAACAGCGCATCGTCAACCTGGCCGTTGAGGATCACGCCGCGCGCATCTTTCACGTAGCGCTCGATCCATACCCGCGCCTGCTGCCCGAACGGCACCAGCCGCGTCTTGGCGCCCTTGCCGGTGACGCGCAGCACGCCGTCGTTCAGGCTGAGCTCGAGCATCTTCAGGTCCACCAGCTCCGACACGCGCAGGCCGCTGGCGTACATCAGCTCCAGCATGGTGCGCTCGCGCAGGCCCAGCGGCGTGTTGACGTCGGGCGCGGCCAGCAGTGCCTCGACTTGAATTTCGCTCAAGGTGTGGACGAAGCGATGCGGCTGCTTGGCCGATACCAGTTTCAGGCTGGGATCGTCGGTGATGCGCCGCTGGCGCAGCAGCAACTGATAAAAACGCTTGATCACCGACAGCCGCCGGTTGGACGAGGTCGCCTTGCCGCTGTCCTCGTGGCGCGCGGCGATATAGCCCTGGATATCGTGCGTGGCCACCGCCGCCAGGCCGGGCACGCTCGGCCGCTGTGACTCCAGCCAGCGGGCGAACAGGCGCATGTCGCGCCGGTACGCTTCCAGCGTGTTTTTCGACAGCCCGTCCTCGAGCCACAGGCTGTCGCAGAACTCGTCGATCAGAGCAGTGTTGTCTGTTGCCATGCGTACTCGCTCGATCCTTCGTGGGCCAGCAGCCAGCGCTTGATGCCCAGCAGGTAGCCGTTGGGGTCGTCGCTGTTGGCAAAGCCGCCCAGGCCGGCGGCGGAGGTGACGCGGTGGCACGGCACCACGATCGGGAACCAGTTGGCGCCGCAGGCCTGCCCCACCGCGCGCGGCGCGGAGCCGATGTGCCTGGCCAGTTCGCCATAGGTGCGCACGCTGCCGCGCGGGATCGAGCTGATGGCGCCCCACACGGTTTTCTGGAAGTCGGTGCCGGCCTGCTTGAGCGGCAAGTCGAAGCGGTGGTCGGCGTCCTCGCAATAAGCTTGCAGCTGGGTAACAGCCAGCACTGCGGTCGCGTCCTCGGCATCCTTCGCATCAAAATGGGGCGGCAAGTAACACAGCTCAGTGATCAGACCACTTGCGGTGCGCACGCCGATTTTCCCGAATGGCAATTCGACGATGGCAGAAAAAATTTCACGCTGTTGTTGTATATTCGTCACAGTTGATGCACCAAAAAAGATCTCCGTTGTCCTGACTCGCATATCGCAACGCACCATCATGTTGCGTGCCCGCGACAGTCCTTTGCCGAACAAGTCGCGCACGACCTCCGGCGGGCGCCGTGCAGCGCTGCCCGCCACGCCCGCATTGTAAAACGCCAGGCGAAAAAAAACGCACCAGAAGGTGCGTTTTTAAACCTGCTTCACGTTCCCGGTCGTTTGCGTGTCCCCGTAGCGCGCTTGTGGCGGCCTGCAGCGACTATCACAACGACATTCTGTAAAACGTGTGTCTCCTCGATCGATTGCCGGTATTAAGTACCGATTCTATCCACACTCCCCACCTACAATTCCTTGCTGCTATCACCGAACCAACTAGCTTATTCGGATTTCCTCTAGAGCGACGCCATCATAACGTATCTTTTTCGGTTTTTCCCGTTTTTTTCAGGTTGCAGCGCAGCGTTACTTTAAGAGTAAATTAAATTTGGGAGCCACAAAGAAATTTGTGGTACATATGTGACCAAAATCAAGAAGCCCAGCATTGTCAACAGCCATGGCCATACGGCAACGGTCAATTCGGTGATGCCCATCTTGGTAATACCGGAGGCCACGTACAGATTCAGGCCGACCGGCGGATGGCACATCCCGACTTCCATGTTGACTACGATCAAGATCCCGAAGTGGACCGGATCGATGCCTAATTTCATCGCTACCGGGAACAGAATCGGCGCCATGATCAGCACGATCGACGACGGTTCCATCACGTTACCGGCCAACAGCAGCAAGATGTTGGTCACCAACAGGAAGGTGATCACGCCCAGGCCCTGGCCGGTGATCCACTCGGCCATCGCCTGCGGGATGTTCTCGCTGGTCATCAGGAACGAGAACAGGATGGCGTTGGTGATGATGTAGAGCAGCATCGCCGACATCGCCGCCGAGTCCAGCAATACCTTGCCAACCTGCTTGAGCTTGAGATCCTTATAGACGAACACGGCAATGATGAAGGCGTACACCGCCGCCATCGCCGCCGCCTCGGTCGGCGTGAAGCTGCCGCTGTAGATGCCGCCCATCACGATGACGATCAGCAGCAGGCCCCAGGCGCTCTTGCGGAAGGTCGACCAGCGCTCGCCCCAGCTGGCTTTGGGCATGCGCGGATAGCCATGCTTGCGCGCCAGATACCAGGTGGTCAGGCCCAGCAGGAAGGCCAGCATAATGCCGGGCACCACGCCAGCCATGAACAGCTTGCCGACCGAGGTGTTGGTGGTGACCGAATACATCACCATCACGATGGACGGCGGGATCAGGATGCCCAGCGCGCCCGAGGTGGTGATGACGCCGGCGCCGAATGCCTTCGGATAGCCCTGGCGCACCATCGCGGGGAGAATGATCGAGCCGATCGCCACCACGGTGGCCGGCGACGAGCCGGAGACCGCAGCGAACAGCGCGCAGGCCAGCACGCCGGCCAACGCCAGGCCGCCGTGCCAATGGCCGACCATCGAACTGGCGAAGTTGATCATGCGCCGCGCGACGCCGCCGTGGGTCAGGAAATTACCCGCCAAAATAAAGAACGGGATGGCCATGATCTCGAATTTCTCGATGCCGGTGAACAGCTTGAGGGCCACCGTATCGATCGGCACCTCGGTCATGGTGAACAGGAAGGTCAGCACCGTCAGGCCGAGCGAGATGGAGATCGGCATGCCGGTCAACATCAGCGCCAGCAGCAGCACGAAGATAATCAGGGCGTTCATGCTTGGGCTCCTTTTTCAGCCTTCAATTCGTCGTCCAGACCCTCGACGTGCGAGTGGTCGTGCTTGGGCAATTCGCCGGTCTTGACGAAGGACACCAGCACCTGCAGGAAGCGGAAGCACATCAGGTAGGAGCCGAGCGGCACGGCCAGGTACACGATCCACATCGGCATTTCGAGGTCGGCCGAGGTCTGGTCGGTCTGCGCCATGTGGTGGACGAAGTTGGCGCCCAGGGTGCCGATGATGCCGGTGAACAGCGCGCCGGCCAGCAGGCCGAAGACGACGAATTTATTGCGCCAGGGCGTGCTCATGCGGTTGATGATGACGTCGACGCCGACGTGGATGCCGGTGCGCACGCCATAGGCCGCGCCGAACTTGGCCATCCAGACGAACATATAGATGCACGCTTCCTGCGCCCAGCTGGTATTGAGTTGAATCAGGTAATCCTGCAGGCCGGGAATCGGCAGCCCGGACAGGTAGCGGTGCAGCACCGATACGAAAATCAGAACGGTCGCCGCGCCCATGAGGGTCGCGATGATCCATTCTTCGAGTTTATCGAGGAATTTCATGGAGGGATCCTTCAGTGAGGAATTATGGACGGGGCGGCGAGCGCCACCCCGTCAGGCGAGCTATTTCAGTAAAACTTACTTTGCCGCTTCTTTGTTGATGGCCGAGATCAGGTCTTTACCGATCCGGCTTTCCATCGATTGCTGTACCGGCAGCAGGGCCTTGCGCCACTCCGCCTGTTCTTTCACGCTCAAGGTGTAGATCTCGGTCTTGCCGGTCTTCTTGATCGCTTCGAGCGCAAGATCGTTGTCGCGCTGGGCGATCGCCTTCTCGAAGGTGGTCGCTTCCTTCATCGCCTTGTCGAGCGCGGTGCGGATGTCCGGCGGCAGGCCGTCCCAGAACTTCTTGTTGACGATGACCGCGTAACCCAGGTAGCCGTGGTTGGACACGGTCACGTACTTCTGCACTTCATGCATCTTCTGCGTGTACATGTTCGATGGCGGATTCTCGGTGCCGTCGACCACGCCGGTCTGCAGCGCTTGATACACTTCCGAGAACGCCAGCACCTGCGGGTTGGCGCCCAGCGCGCGCATTTGCGCGTCCAGCACCTTGGACGACTGGATGCGCAGCTTCAGGCCTTTGAAATCGGCCGGCACGCGCAGCGGCTTGTTGGCCGACATGACCTTGAAGCCGTTGTCCCAGAACGCCAGGCCGGTGATGCCCTTCGGTTCCAGCTTCTTCATCAGACCCTTGCCGATTTCGCCTTCGGTAACGTTGTACAGCGCGGTCTTGGACGGGAAGATGTACGGCAGGTCAAAGGCCTCGAATTCCTTCACGCCCAGCGGGCCGAACTTGGCCAGCGACGGCGCCAGCATCTGGACGGCGCCCAGTTGCAGCGCTTCGAGCTCTTCCTTATCCTTGTACAGCTGGCTGTTTGGATAGACTTCGACCTTGACGCGGCCGTTGGTGGCCTTTTCGGCCAATTGTTTAAACCGCTCAGCGGCCTGGCCCTTCGGCGTGTCGGTCGCCACAACGTGGCTGAATTTAATGACGATCGGAGCTTGGGCGTAGGCGTTAAAGCTCAATGCTGCGCTCAGCACGAGCAATGCGTGTTTCAGTTTCATGAAGTCTCCAGAGGCGGTGTGAAAATACACTATTATTGTAGTTTGATAGATTCTTCAGGACAACGTCGCATTATTCAATTGTGGAAAACCACAATGATCCTTTTCCGCCAACGCTATACCCTGAGCGCCCATGACAAACCCGCATTCACAGCCGCTTTCAGCCCGACGCCCCAGCGCAAATTCGGCGCTGCGCTGGCTGCTGCCGATCGTGCTGGTGTTGTTTTTTCTCGCGATTTTAATTTGGTTGCCGTGGCAGGCGCGCCAGATGGAGAGCAACGAGCGTCAGGAACAGCTGATCGCCGATACGCTGTGGGTTGAGCAAACGATACGTTTTCAACTGGGACGCGACGAGGAAAGCCTGGCCGCGCTGGCGCAGGAGATCGGCCTTGGCCGCCTGACGCCGCAACAGGGCCACGACCGGCTGGCGCGGGTACTCCGGAACGGCAAGGAACTGCTGCGGGTGGTCTGGCTGCGCCCCGACGGCTCGCTGGCCGCCACCAGCGATCCGCAGGCCGCGCCGGTGGTGCTGACGCCGGCCTCCCGCGCGACCATGGAGCTGACCCGCAAGACCCGCAACGCCATGTACACGCAGCCCGAGGTCCAAGCGTCCAACCCCTCGGCCGCGCCGTCGGAAGTGCTGATGGATTATCACGTGCCGTTGTTCAGCGGCGCCGAGTATCTGGGCGACCTGGTCGCCACCTATAAAACCAGCGCCCTGCTCGACGAAATGGTGCCGTGGTGGTTCGCACAGGACAACCAGGTCACGCTGGTCGACCGCGACGACAAGGTGCTGGCGCGGCGCGCCGCCGCCGGCCCGGGTCATGGCGTCTACACCCACAAGCGCGCGCTCGACCTGCCGGGGGCCTCGGTGCGACTGGTGACGGACAGCGTCAAGAGCGCGCCCAAGCTGCTGCCCAATCTGCTGGTCGGCTCGGTCATCGTGCTGTCGCTTGGACTGTTATGGAGCCTGGTGGCGCTGTGGGGGCACATCTCGCGGCGCCTGGCCGCAGAGGGCGCGCTGCGCCAGCAGATGTCGTTCCGGACCGCGATGGAGAACTCGCTGGTGACCGGCCTGCGCGCGCGCGACCTCGAAGGCCGCATCACCTACGTCAATCCGGCGTTTTGCCAGATCGTCGGCTACCCGGCCGAGGAAATCGTCGGCCGCCTGCCGCCGATGCCCTACTGGGCGCCGGAGGCGATGGCGGAATACCAGACCCGCTTCGCGTCGGTGCTGGCGGGCCGCGTCACGCCGCAGTTCGAGACCTTCTTCCAGCGTCCCGACGGCCAGCGCGTGCCGGTGCTGGTGTTCGAGGCGCCGCTGGTGGACAACCACGGCAAGCAGACCGGCTGGATGGGCTCCATCCTCGATATCTCCGACCGCAAGCGCGTCGAGGAACTGAACCGCCAGCAGGAAGAAAAGCTGCAAGCCAGCGCGCGCCTGGCGACGATGGGCGAAATCGCCTCGATGCTGGCGCATGAACTGAATCAGCCGCTGGCCGCCATCTCCAGTTACACCACCGGCGCGCTCAATGTGCTGGGGCGCGCGCAGGACAACGGCAACGCGGTCGACGCCGGGCTGTTGAAGCCCGCGCTGGAACAGGCCAGCGCCCAGGCGCAGCGGGCCGGCCAGATCATCCGCAGCGTGCACGAATTCGTCAAGAAGCGCGAACCGCTGCGCCAGTCCGTCGGCATCCAGTCGCTGCTCGACGGCATCCAGGCGCTGATCGAGCTGCAGGCGCGGCAAAGCTACGTCTCGTACCAGACCAACATTCCCGAAGATTTGCCGGCGGTGCTGGCCGACCGCGTGATGATCGAGCAGGTGCTGTTGAACCTGACCCGCAACGCCATCGAAGCGATGCAGCACATTCCGCCACAGCGGCGCGTGCTCAACGTGACGGCGGAGTATGATGCGGCCACCGCGCAGGTAAGCGTGGCGGTGATCGACCAGGGCCACGGCATTCCGGACGAGGTGGCGCAGCGCCTGTTCTCGCCGTTTTTCTCGACCAAGGCGGAAGGCATGGGCATGGGACTGAACATCTGCCGGACTGCGATAGAATTCCACGGGGGCTCGCTCACGTACAGCCCCAATCCGCAAGGCGGGACCATATTTACGTTCGTGCTGCCGGCGGTGACGGTGGCCACGGAACAGGAGACTTAAATGCTGCATATCGTCGATGACGAAGCGGTCGTGCGCGACTCGCTGACCTGGCTGGCCACTTCGCGCGGCATCGCTTCGCGCGCCTACGAGGGCGCGCTAAAGTTCCTGCAACAGGTGGAGCTGGGCGAGTTCGACGCCGACGGCGACTGCCTGCTGCTCGACGTCCGCATGCCGGACATGAATGGCGTGGCGGTGTTCGACCAGCTGGCCGCGCGCGGGCTCACGCAGCGCCTGCCGGTGATTTTCTTGACCGGCCATGGCGACGTGCCGATGGCGGTCGACACGTTAAAACG
The DNA here is from genome assembly GCF_979258245.1 of Duganella sp. AC917. NCBI lineage: Bacteria > Pseudomonadati > Pseudomonadota > Betaproteobacteria > Burkholderiales > Oxalobacteraceae > Duganella > Duganella sp. AC917. The sequence goes on along the minus strand of NZ_OZ409848.1, from coordinate 6,287,860 downwards.
CGGCGCCTTCGACTTCTTCGAGAAGCCGTTCAACGACAATCAATTGATGGACCGGGTGCAGGAAGGCCTGGCCGGCTCGCGCAAGGCCGGCGAAATGGCAGCGGTGCACGCGCGCCTGGCGACGCTGTCGGTGCGCGAGCGCGAGGTGCTGGACCTGATCCTGGCCGGCAAAATGAACAAGGTGGTGGCCGACCAGCTGGGCATCAGCATGCGCACGGTCGAGGTGCACCGCGCGCACATCTTCGACAAGATGCAGGTCAAGACGGCGGTCGAGCTGGCGGGCTTGCTGAAGTAAAGCCCCATCAACTTGCTTGATTTCCCTCATATCGCCGCCTAACATGGGATGACATGATCGCCCGATGATTACATGGGACGACAATAAACGGCGAGAAAACCTACGGAAACACGGCATCGATTTTGCTGACCTGGAAGCCGTTTTTGACTATCCAATGCTGTCCGAGCAGGACAGCGGCGCCGGGCACAACGAAATACGTTTAAAAAGCCTGTGCATGTTTCGCGGGAACGTTGTCGTCATGATCTGGACAGCACGTGACGACAACGCGCGCATCATCTCTTGCAGATACGGTGACAAACATGAAACGCAAAAGTATTTTAGAAACCTATTTCACCCAAGAACAAATTGACGCGGCAATTGCGAGGGCACCCGATTGGGTTGACGATCCGGATTCGCCTTACGATCCAAATGATGAGGCAGCGGTAGAGGCCTACTGGTCAAAGGCCAAGATCACGCTGCCCGGCCAACACCCGTTCCAAAAAACGCCAAAAAAAACGGGTACCTGACGCGCATCACCCCTTCTGCGTGGCGATCCACTCGTCCACCACTTTCTCCAGCACCGACAGCGGCACATCGCCCGTCTGCAGCACCGTGTTGTGGAAGCCTTTGATCGAGAACTTGTCGCCCAGCGCCTTCTCCGCCTTAGTGCGCAGGTCCAGGATGCGCAGCATGCCGATCTTGTACGCGCACGCCTGCCCCGGCATCACCACATAACGCTCCACCTCCGCCGCCGGAATGCCGTAATCGATGCCCTGCTGGCGGGTCCACTTCATCGCATGCAGGCCGGTATCGACCACCAGCCGCTTGGCGCGGAACAGCTCCGCGTCGAGCTGCCCCAAACGTCCCACGGTATCGCCGTCATACCACTTGTTTTCCGCCGCCAGCTGCTCCGCATACAACGCCCAGCCCTCGACATACGCCGAACCGGAACCGAACACGCGGTCGCGGCGATAGCGCGGCAGCCCGTTGTTCTCCTGCTGCAGCGCGATCTGGAAATGATGGCCCGGCACCGCCTCGTGGTACACCAAGGTGCGCATGCCAACGATGCGGAAGTCCGGTCCCGGCATCGGCGCCCAGAATACGCCCGGCAGCGTGCCGTCCTTGGCCGGCGCCGAGTAATGCGCGGCTGCCGTCTTCTCCGTGAACGCAGGCTCGCGCTTGACCACCACCGGCGCTTTCGGCGTGACGTCGAACAAATCCTTCGCACGCGCCTCGGCGTCGCGCATCAGCGCATCGTAGCGCGCCAGCATCGCCGGACGCGGGTCGGCTTCCTTCGGCTGCGAATCGGCTTCCAGCTTGACCATGCGCTCCTTGATGCCGCCATCCTTGTAGCCCAGCGACGCCAGCAAACCATCCATCTCCTTCTCGATGCGCGCCACTTCCTTCAGGCCGATCTCGTGGATCTGCTGCGGCGTGTAGTCGGTGGTGGTCATGCGGCGCAGCGCCAGCGCATACGCTTTATCGCCATTGGGCAGGCGCCACAGGCCGGCATCGGCGGTGGTGCGCGGCAGCTGCTCCTGCAACAGCTTGCGGGTGCGTTCGAAGGCCGGCAGGATGGCCTGCTTGACGGTGGCCGTGGCCTCGGCGGTGAATTTGGCCTGCTGCTCCGGCGAGACATCCTTCAACGCCGCCATGCGCTGCGCCAGCGAGGCGACCAGCACATTCTTTTCCGCGTCGCCATCGAGGAAGCGGTCCAGCTGCCCGATCGACGATTGCGTGATAAAGGTCGGCATCAGGAAGCCACGGCCGGCGGCGCCCTGCGCACGCGCGATGCCGGTGTCGATCTTGCCGGCGACGGCCTTCAGGCGCGCCAGATAGTTTTCGACGTCGCGCTTGTTGCGGATCGGATGCTGCTGCGACAGGAAGTTCACCAGCTGCACATGCAGGCCGGTGAACTGGTTGAATACGAACTGGTGATCCTCGAACGCCACCGCGTCGACCGTGCCCTGCAGGTTCCACGCGATGGCTGCGGCGCTGGCGCGCTGCTGCGGCGTCAGCGCCTTCTGGTCGATTGCCGCCAATTGTTTGAGCGAGGCTTTGGCCTCGGCCACCTGGGCCTTGCGGTATTCCGGCGTGTTCGGCGTCAGCGCGCGGTCCAACTGGTCCTGCTCCTTGCCGCCGAAGTACTGCTTCTGCGTGGCCTGTTCCGGATCGCTGCGCACCTTGGCGTTGGCGACCTTGTCGGCCCATGCGTCGAAGCTGACCGCCTGCGCGGCGAGGGAAAAGGAGGCGTCGGCGAGCAGCGCTATGAACCTGGTTGAAGTTTGCATGGGCATCGGTCTCTAAAGGGAAAATAACCGCATGAGTGTAGCCCAATCGGGCCACGCAAACCAGCGCTCAGGCCTGCGGCGCGGGCGCTTCGGCGTGACAGGCCAGCGCCCATTCGACATGCTCGCGCACCAGCGCCGACGGGTGCCGCAGCCGCGCCGTGAGCGCGCCGACGATCGCTGAATCGCCCCTGGCGCCGGCCGCCGCCGCGTTACCCAGGCCGACCGCCAGATTGCGCAGCCAGCGCTCATGGCCGATGCGGCGGATTGGGCTGCCCTCCATCTTGCGGTTAAATTCTTCCTCGCTCCAGCCGAACAACTCCACCATCGAAGCGCTGCCCAATCCATGGCGCTCGTCGAAATCGGGCAGCACCGCGCGCTGCGCGAACTTGTTCCACGGGCAGGCGGTCTGGCAGTCGTCGCAGCCGTAGACGCGGTTGCCGATCAAAGGCCGCAGCTCGAGCGGGATCGCGCTTTTCAGCTCGATGGTCAGGTAGGAGATGCAACGCCGGGCGTCGAGCCGGCCCGGCCCAAGGATCGCCTGCGTCGGGCAGATGTCGATGCACGCCGAGCACTGGCCGCAATGGGCGCCGGTCGGCGGGTCGACCGGCAGCGGCAGGTCGACCAAAAATTCCCCCATGAAGAACATCGAACCTGCCGTGCGGCTAAGCAGCAAGGTATGCTTGCCGCGCCAGCCCAGGCCCGCCTTCTCCGCCAGCGGCAGCTCCATCAGCGGCGCCGAATCGGTGAACACGCGGTAGCCGAAATCGCCGATTTCGGCCTTGACCTTGTCGGCCAGCTGCTGCAGCCGCGCGCGCAGCACCTTGTGATAATCCCTGCCGCGCGCGTAGACCGAAATGACCGCCGCCGACGGATCGTCAAGCCGGCGGCGTTCGCGCTCGCGCCAGTCCTGCGCACCGCCGTTTTCGTCGTCCCTCGGCAGATAGTTCATGCGCGCGCTGATCACCCGCACGGTGCCGGGCACCAGTTCGGCCGGGCGGGCGCGCATCATGCCGTGGGCCGCCATATAGTCCATTTCACCGTGCATGCCCGCGTCGAGCCACGCCCGCAAGCCCGCCTCGGCATGACTGAGGTCGATGTCGGTGATGCGGATTTCGGCGAAGCCCAGCTCCACACCCCAGCGCTTGATGCTGAGGGCAAGTTCGGCTAAATTGGATTCTGGCAAGGACATTCAGTGGCTTAACGAGGGTACACCCTGCAACGACGCGGGCGGTTACAATGGCTGGCGATCCAACCAACATGACATTCTATTCGATGCAGCACTTCACAGCCCATCTCCACGACGAAGCCGCGACCGCCGCACTGGGCGCGGCCCTGGCGCGCACGCTGGCGCCGGGCCTGACGATCTACCTGCACGGCGACCTTGGCGCCGGCAAAACCGCCCTCACCCGCGCCCTGCTGCACGCGGCGGGCCACGCCGGCACCGTCAAAAGCCCGACCTACACCTTGTCGGAACCATATCGGATCGATCTGGGCGGCCGCGCGGTGAGCGTCATCCATTTCGATCTGTACCGCATGGGCAGCCCCGAGGAATTCCTCGACGCCGGCTTCCGTGAAGACTTCAACGGGGACAACATCTGCATCGTCGAGTGGCCTGAAAAGGCCGACCGCGTGCTGCCGCCGCCCGACATCGACCTGTACCTGACCGTGGCCGGCAACGGCCGTGATGTAGAATTGCAGGCGTCCACCGCCCTGGGTAACTCATGCCTTCAAAGCCTCAAATTCGCTCCCAACATGTGAGCGCGGAGTCCACTCCGGCCGTCTCGCGGCGCACCGTCCTGAAGGCCGGCGCCACCCTCATGCTGTCGGTGACCTCGCTGGCGGCGCCGCTGCGCGCCAGCGCCGCGCAAATCCTGGCGGTGCGCGTGTGGCCGGCCGACGACTACACCCGCGTGACGCTGGAAAACGACGCCGTCCTCAAGGCCACCCACTTCATCGTCAAGGACCCGGAGCGCATGGTGGTCGACATCGAAGGGCTCGAACTCAATCCCACGCTCAAAAGCCTGGTGGCCAAGATCCAGTCCAACGACCCGTACATCAAGCAGGTGCGCGTGGGCCAGAACCGGCCCAACGTGGTGCGCCTGGTGTTCGATTTGAAGGAAGAAGTGCGGCCGCAGGTGTTCACGCTGCCGCCGGCGGGTAATTACAAGGACCGCCTGATCTTCGACCTGTATCCCGTCAAGGAAGTCGACCCGATCGCCGCGATGATCGAAAAGGGCAACTGGTCCAGCGACGGCAAGCCGCCGTCCGAGTCGGCATCCGCAGCCGCGGGCAGCACGCCGAAAGGCGACATGCCGCCGCTCAAACCGGGCGAAGCGGAAATGGCCGCCAGCGCGCCGACGCCGCGCGAGCAGCTCGAAGCGCTCAAGCCGGACATGAAGGCCGAGCCGCGCATCGAATTGCGCGACCAGGTCAGGACCGCCGAGGCCCAGGCCAAAGCCGCCGACAAGGCTGACAAAGGCGAAAAGAACAACGTGGTGAGGATGATCACCATCGCGCTCGACCCCGGACATGGCGGCGAAGACCCCGGCGCCTCCGGCAAGAACGGCAGCAGGGAAAAGGACATCGTGCTGGCCATCGCCAAGCGCCTCAAGGCCAAGCTGGAGGAAGCGCCCAACATGCGCGTGATGCTCACGCGCGACGGCGACTACTTCGTCCCACTCGGAAAACGCGTGGAAAAAGCGCGCAAGGTGCAGGCCGATTTGTTCGTGTCGATCCACGCGGACGCCTTCGTGCAGCCGACCGCGCGCGGCTCGTCGGTGTTCGTGCTGTCGGAAAAAGGCGCCAGCTCGACGGCCGCGCGCTGGCTGGCCGACAAGGAAAACCAGGCCGACACCATCGGCGGCGTCAACGTCAAGAACCACGACCGCCAGCTGGCCAGCGTGCTGTTCGACCTGTCCACCACCGCGCAGATCAACGACAGTCTGAAGCTGGGCAAATCGGTGCTGGGCGAGATCGGCGGCATCAACCGCCTGCACAAAGGCTCGGTCGAGCAGGCCGGCTTCGCGGTGCTCAAGGCGCCCGATATTCCGTCGATCCTCATCGAGACGGCCTTCATCTCGAATCCGGAGGAAGAAGCCAAGCTGCTCGACGACGGCTACCAGAACCAGCTGGCCAACGCCATCGTCAAAGGCATACGGCGTTATTTCGCCAAGAATCCGCCGCTGGCGAAGAACCGGCTGACCTGACCGGTATGACCGGCACCCATCACTTCATTCACCTTACGGAAGAACCATGGCTGTAGTTACGATGACAGAATTCGGCGCCCTGCCCGCAGTACGCCTTACCGCCGCCGATGGCGCGCAAGCGACGGTGTCGCTGTTCGGCGCCCATCTGCTGTCCTGGAAAACCGCCGACGGCAAGGAGCGCCTGTTCGTCAGTTCGCAAACGCCGCTCGACGGCAGCAAGGCGATACGCGGCGGCGTGCCGGTCATCTTCCCGCAGTTTAATGTGCGCGGCCCTGGCCTGCGCCACGGCTTCGCCCGCGTCAGCACCTGGCGCCTTGCGGACAGCGGCGGCGATGGCGGCCGGTCGTTCGTGGAGTTCAGCCTGAATCAGGACGATCTGGAGTCGGAACACGCGCAGGCTTGGCCGCACGCCTTCGAGCTGACCTTGCGCTTTACCCTGCACGGCGACGCCCTCGACGCCGATTTCACGGTCCATAACAGCGGCGCCCAGGCCTTCCCGTTCGGCGTGGCGCTGCACACCTATTACGACGTCGGCCACCTGAGCGCGACCAGCATCAGCGGCCTGCAGCACCAGCAGTATACCGACCATCATCTGAACACGGCCAGGCAAGAGCATCCGGCGCTGCACTTCACCGAGAAGCACGACCGCCTCTATCAATCGACGCCGTCGCTCACGCTGAACACGGCCAACGCCACGCTGCGGCTCGAGCAGCAGGGTTTCAGCGAATGGGTGGTGTGGAATCCGGGTCAGGCCGATGCGGCCGCGCTGGTCGACCTGGCCGACGACGAGTATCTGCGCTTCGTCTGCATCGAGCCGGCGCGCGTGGACCAGCGGCCGCTGGAAGCCGGCGCCGCCTGGACCGGCAAGCACCGCATCTGCGCCGACTGAGTTAAAGGCCCGTCCTTAGTTCGATTCTTTGATGATACGGCCGGAGCCCGGCTGGACCGGCCGCGAATTCAAGGGATACAGGCGGCTGAACAGCGCCAGCTGGGCCGGCGAGGCCTGCACCGGCTCCTTCATCACCAGCCATAGCACGCCCTCCTGGCAGGGCGGCGTCGTCATCGATCCCATGAAGGTGAAGTAGTCGCGCCGCGCCGGCAGCAGGTCCATCGGATCGAGCACCACCGACGGCGCCTGCGTCTCCAGTTTTTCCAGCGGCAGGTTATTCCACACCGTCTGGATCACCGGCTGCGCCTTGCCGCGCTCCAGCAGCAGCGCCAGCATGGCAATGCGCCCTTCCACGTCCTTGTGCACCAGGTGCACCACCATCTCATAGCCCTTGCCGTTGATGCGCTCCTCGGACGGCCGGTGAAAATGGAACTGCACCAGTTCATACATGCGGTTCTGCACCGTAAGGAAGTTGCCTCCTCCGACCATCACCTGCACCGTGTGGCCGTTGTCGGTGACGTTGAATGTCGACGGGTGGTAGTCAAAGCTGATCTGCTCCAGTTCGACCTTCATGCCGTCGCGGATATCGATCGGCGATTGGCGGTTGCCGCTGCCGCATTTGGCCCACGCGGGATTGATCTTGCCCCAGTTGGCGGGACCGGTCTCGCCTTCGTAAGACCAGGTATTGCTGAAGAATTTGGGCGCGGCCGGCGGCGGCGCGGCGGCAACCACCGCGGCCGCCTTCTTGGCCTTGGCCGCCGCGGCGGCCCGTGCCTGCTGGTTGGCGCGCATGATGGCCAGGCGCGCGGCGATTTTGGCCGACAGTTCGGCTTCCGCATCGGCTTCGGTCGGCTTGCGCACCGGCGAGGCCGATGCGCCCGATGTGCCGGATGCGCCGTCACGCGCGCCCACACCCGCGATCGGGGATTTCGCCGACGGCGAAATGAGCGGATCGGTTGCGGCGGCGGCGGTCGTGACGACGCAGCAGCAGGCAATCAGGGTGAGAAGGACGGGCACGGTACGCATGAGTTTCCAGAGTAAGAAGAATTACATACTGGTTTACGGATGCATTTGGGCAAAACTTGAGACGTGCCGACGTTGGCAGGGAGAATTATTTCTGGAAGAACCCGACGCGCGGACGGCGCGCCGGGGTTGATACAAGCGAGGAGCGAGGCTGGCTGCGGCTTAGCGGCCCATCACGCGGCGGCCCAGCTTCCAGGCGCCGCCCAGTGCCATCGGCACCACGGCCACGCCGACGCCGACCATGACGATCTCGGTCAGGTGGTCGCGCACCAGTGGAATGTTGCCGAAGAAATAGCCGGCCGTGGTCAGCAGAACAACCCACAGCACCGCGCCGGTGATGTTGTACAGCTGGAAGCGCGTATGCGTCATGTCGGACACGCCCGCCACGAACGGCGCGAAAGTGCGCACCACAGGCACGAAACGCGCCAGCACGATGGTCTTGCCGCCGTGTTTTTCAAAGAAGTCGTGGGTTTTGCGCAGGGCGTCCTTGTTCAGCCAGCGGTAATCGTGGGTGAAGACCTTCTGCCCGATGGCCTCGCCAATCCAGTAATTGAGCGTATTGCCGGTCACCGCCGCCGTAATCAGCAGGAACATCAGCAGCGCCAGGTTCATCTCGCCCACCGCGCACAGCGCGCCGGCGATGAACAACAGCGTGTCGCCCGGGAAGAAAAACAGCACGACCAAGCCGGTCTCGCAAAAGATAATCGCGAACAGCACCGCGTAAACCAGGGTGCCGTATTGTTGAATGATCACTTCCAATGTTTTGTCGACATGAAGGATCATGTCAAAGAATTGCGCGAAATCCATATTCTTCCCATAAAGTGTGCGCCGGAATCATACACCACCACTGCCGCGAACGCCCGAAGTTTCCAGCCGTTGCCAAGCAGTTTACAATCGTCCGTGTGCCCGCAGCAAGCGGACACGCCTAACCAAGGAGATTCCGGATGTCCCTGACCGATTTTCTACGTATTTATACTTACGCCATCCCGTTCACCGCGCTGGCCGCGACCGTCTCGGCGGCCGACCTCCCGGCCAGGCCGAGCGCCGGCGATCTGGTCAAACAATCCAAAGCCACCGACTGGCGTCCGCTCGACCCGAACAACACCCTGTACATGGAACTGCCGGGCGGACGCGTGGTGATCGAGCTCGCGCCCGACTTCGCGCCCCAAAACATCGCCAACCTCAAGACCCTGGTCAGGGAAAAGTACTTCGACGGCCTGGCGGTGCTGCGCTCGCAGGACAACTACGTGGCCCAGTGGGGCGATCCGGACATCGAAAAGAACCCCAAGCCGCTCGGCACCGCCAACGCCAAGGTGGCCGGCGAATTCACCGTCCCCATGGCCAATGATAAGCATTTTGTGCGCCAGATGGACTTCGACGGCTACGCGCCGCAAATCGGCCACTCCAACGGCTTCCCGGTAGGGCGCGATCCGAAGACCAAAACCACCTGGTTGGCGCATTGCTACGGGATGGTCGGCGTAGGGCGCGACAACGCCACCGATAGCGGCAACGGCGCCGAACTGTATGCCGTCAACGGCCACGCGCCGCGCCACCTGGACCGCAACATCACCGCGATCGGACGGGTGGTGTCGGGCATGGCGCTGCTGGCGACGCAGCCGCGCGGCGGCGAGGCGATGGGCTTCTATGGTGCGAACGAGACCAAAACGCCGATCAAATCGGTGCGTCTGGCGGCCGACGTGCCCGAGGCGGAGCGTAGCAACCTGGAGGTGATGCGCAGCGAGGCGCCGATTTACAAGCAGGTGATCGAGGCCCAGCGCAATCGCGGCGGGCCATGGAACAAGTTCTCGCCCAACTACGTCGAGTTGTGCAACGCGCCGATACCGGTGCGCGAGCGCCCGGCGTTATAATCCCTGCGATGAACGCGCCCGACACCACCACTCCCCGCTCTCCACGCCCGATCCAGGCCCTGCCCGACCAGCTGATTTCGCAGATCGCCGCCGGCGAGGTGGTCGAGCGGCCGTCCGCCGTCGTCAAGGAGCTGCTGGAAAACGCGCTGGACGCCGGCGCCACGCAAATCACCGTGCGGCTGGAGGAAGGCGGCGTCAAACGCATCGCCATCACCGACAACGGCCGCGGCATCCCGCCCGAGCAGATGCCGCTGGCGCTGGCCCGGCACGCGACCTCGAAAATCGCCTCGCTGAACGACCTGGAAAACGTCGGCACGCTCGGCTTCCGGGGCGAGGCGCTGGCGTCAATCGCCTCGGTGGCCGCCGTCACCCTGACCTCGCGCACCGCCGACGCCGCGCACGCGTGGGAAATCGTCGGCTCGCACAACGGCACCGTGGCGCCGTCGTCCGGCGCGCTGGGCACCACCATCGACGTGCAGGATTTGTATTTCAACACGCCGGCGCGGCGCAAGTTCCTCAAATCCGAGCAGACCGAATTCGGTCACTGCGCCGAAGTCGTGCGCCGCATCGCGCTGGCGCGGCCGGACGTGGCGTTCTCGCTCAGTCACAACGGCCGCACCATCGACCACTGGAACGTCAGCGAAATGGCCAAGCGCAGCGCCCATATCCTCGGCGACGGCTTTGCCGAGGCGCGCCTGCCGATCGACGAAAGGGGCGGCGCGCTGCGCCTGCACGGCTACGCCGGCCTCCCGACCGCCTCCAAGGCGCGCGCCGACGGCCAGTTCTTCTACGTGAACGGCCGCTTTGTGCGCGACAAGGTGCTGGTGCACGCGGTCAAAGCCGCCTACCAGGATGTGCTGCACGGCGACCGCTTCCCTTCCTATGTGCTGGCGCTCGAACTCGATCCGGTGCTGGTCGACGTCAACGTCCACCCGTCGAAGATCGAGGTGCGCTTCCGCGACAGCCGCGCGGTGCACCAATTCGTCTTCCACGCGGTGCAGCGCGCGCTGGCATCGACATCGGCCACCTCGCACGGCAGCGTGCCGTCGCCGCTGCCGGCGGCCGAAAGCCTGGGCAGTGCGGCCTGGCGCGGCGAGCAAACCTCGTTCGGACCGCTGCTGGGGCCCGCGCTTCTGGATCCGGCTTATTCGCCGACGTTCTCGCCGTCGCCGTTCGGATCGCGTAGTGCCGATGGCGCTAGCGCGGGCTTCGGTGCCGGCGCTGGCTATGGCACGCCGCGCTTTGGCGCCAACGAGGGCGGCGTCGCCCAGAACACCGAGAAGTATGGCGCGCTGTTCGGCGGCGCCGGCCGCATCGACGGCTACCGCGCCGAAGCGGATATGACACTGCCGCAAACGAGTCCGTTCACGGTATCCGCCGCCGCCATGGCGCAGGAGGAGTTCCCGCTCGGCTTCGCGCTGGCGCAGCTGCACGGCATCTACATCCTGGCGCAGAACACCAAGGGGCTGGTGCTGGTCGACATGCACGCCGCGCACGAGCGCATCCTGTATGAACAGTTAAAGAACGCGCTGGAGAGCCGTGTCGCCGGCGAGGAGATGCAGGTGCAGCCGCTGCTGATCCCGGTCACCTTCTACGCCGACGCCATCGAAGTGGGCACCGCGCAGGAACACCAGGAGACCTTGCAGGCGCTCGGCTTCGACATCGCCGCGCTGTCGCCGACCACCCTGGCGGTGCGCTCGGTGCCGGTGCTGCTGAAGAACGCCGACGCCCAAACCCTGGCGCGCGACGTGCTGCGCGACGTGCGCGAATTCGGCGGCTCGCGGGTGCTGATCGAGCGCCAGAACGAACTGCTTGGCACCCTCGCCTGCCACACGGCGGTGCGCGCCAACCGCATCCTGTCGACCCAGGAAATGAACGCCCTGCTGCGCCAGATGGAAACCACCGAACGCGCAGACCAGTGCAACCACGGCCGCCCGACCTGGGTGCAGGTGGAAATCGGCGCGCTCGATAAGCTCTTCCTGCGCGGCCAATAAGATGAGCGCACCTGTTTCAAAGCCGTTGGCGGTCGCCATCATGGGGCCGACGGCGTCCGGCAAGACCGCGTCGGCGCTGGCGATCGCCCAGCGCATCCCGTCCGAGATCATCTCCGTCGATTCGGCGCTGGTGTATCGCGGCATGGACATCGGCACCGCCAAGCCCACGCGCGAGGAGCGCGCCGCCGCGCCGCATCACCTGATCGACATCCTCGACCCGCTCGATTCGTATTCGGTGGCGCAGTTCCGCACCGATACGCTGCGGCTGGTCGACGAGATTGTCGCGCGCGGCAACCTGCCCTTGCTGGTCGGCGGCACCATGCTGTACTTCAAAGGTCTGGCCGATGGGCTGGACGACCTGCCGGGCGCCGATCCCGCCCTGCGCGCGGAGCTGGAAGAGGACGCGGCGCGCATCGGCTGGCCCGCGATGCACGCCAGGCTGGCCGCGCTCGACCCGGAAACTGCGGCACGGCTGGCGCCCAACGACGCCCAGCGCATCCAGCGCGCGCTGGAGATCTGCGCCTTGAGCGGCAAGCCGATGTCCGAGCTGCTGGCGCTGCGGGAGAAGACCGAACTGCCGTTCGAGCTACTGTCGTTCGCGCTGGAGCCGTCGGACCGCGCGGTGCTGCACCAGCGCATCGCGCGCCGCTTCGACATCATGCTGGAAGAATCGGAAGACGGTAATCTGATCACCGAAGTGGAAGTGCTGCGCCGGCGCGGCGACCTGCATCCGGGACTGCCGTCGATGCGCTGCGTCGGCTACCGGCAGGCGTGGGAATATCTGGACGGGACGATCGACTACGCGACCATGCGCGAGACGGGCATCATCGCCACGCGCCAGCTGGCCAAGCGCCAGTTGACGTGGCTGCGGTCCATGCCGGAGCGGGTGGCGCTCGATTGCCTGGCGCCCGATCCGGCCGGCGCGATGCTGGCGCGGATCGCCGAAAAGCTGGGCTAGCCCATTACGCCGCTTACGTCGTCGGCGGCGCCGAATCCATATAAATGATTTCCCACAGATGGCCGTCGAGGTCCTGGAAACCGTGGCCGTACATGAAGCCATGGTCCTGCGGCTCCTTGTAGGCGCTGCCGCCGGCCTCGATGGCCTTGTTGACCAGCGCCGTCACCTGGTCGCGCGACTCCACCTGCAGGCACACCAGCACCTCGGTCGAGGTGCGCGCGTCGCTCAGCGGTTTGGGTGTGAAGGTCTTGAAGCGCTCCTCGGTCAGCAGCATCACGAAGATGTTTTCGGCGACGATCATGCAAGTGGCGCCCTCGTCCGTGTAATGCTGGTTGAAGGAATAGCCCAGATGGGTAAAGAACTGCACGGATTTAGGCAAGTCGCGCACAGGCAAATTCACAAAAATATTGGTGGCCATACCATCTCCATTTCGTTATATGCTGATAGTTCTGACGTCAGGATACCAATATGCTAACGTTTTAGCGACCTCCACGCGCTTGCCTGCATTTTTTCGGAAAAATCTTTGGACCACTCTTGACAGTCCAAAGCCGAACCCCGATAATGCTGGGCGTTGCAGGTGATATAGCTCAGTTGGTTAGAGCACAGCATTCATAATGCTGGGGTCGGTGGTTCAAGTCCACCTATCACCACCAAGATTCCGAAAGCCGTAATTCATGAAAATGAGTTACGGCTTTTTTGTTTTTTTGTGCATCAACAAAACATCGCCCTTCCCGGCGACTACATTGGAGTGTCTCGACCATTGCACGGGACGCTCATGAAACGCTATCACATCACGCTCGGCGCCAGTACCACCGCCGGGGGCAAGGTCATCACTGCCAGTAGCTGGCGCCGCCTACATGTACGATCAACTGGCGCTGGGCTACACTGTTCTGTTCCTGGACATCTACCCCCTCCACAGGTTCTATATGCTGCGCGGTTTGAAGCATTTAGAAAAGTGCATTGGTGAGCGCACAAAAATCGCTGGTAGCGTTCTTTGCCGGTAGCGCAGGAGACGCTCGCTTTTGGTCGCGCCTATGACGATGTCCTCAAGGCCTTCGATATGATAGAGCGAAATCAGATAACAAAAAGTGTAGAACGGCTCGCGTATCATGAGCGAATCAATATACTCCAAGCGACCATTTACGATGATATCGCCATGAGGCGGGCACTTGATTTGAATCAATTCTCGTGGTTGACCGGCTTTCCAAGCGGTGTAGCCGCAGAGATTGGGCTAACGCTTTTTGCTGAATTTTGCAGCGTACAACGCGGGCGGAACATTGCCGAGGCGAGTGACGCCGCTGGCGGCCGTAAAAGCTTTCGCATAACGGTCATGGTGCACCGCACAGGGTGCTTTGGCCAGTTGACGTTGCAAAACTACCATTCGGCAAGCCTTCACCGCGATACTTAAGTCATTTGATTGGATCGAACAAAAATGAATTAGCGAAAAGTGTTGAGAGGTTGGCATGCCACGAGGAAACCAACGTGCTTCAAGCAGTCCGACCTGATGCATTTGCGGCATCCCTACTTTCGCCATCGACCATGCAAAAGAGCTTTCCAACCTCGAATACGCCGCGAATAAGAATCACCGCCTCGTTTCTGCAAAACCGCAAATACGCTGCTCTGAAATACGCTTCTCTGTATTCTCGACGCGCCGAAGGCCTTTCAGCCAATTTGCGCTACACTGGTTCATATGAACTGTCGACACGAGGTATGTCATGCGGAAAATAACTTTGGACATTGAGGATAGCCACTTCGCCGTGTTCGAACAAATAGCGCGAGCGAAAAACGTCGACGCGCTCGAGATTATCAGCAGGCAGATCAAGCAAACGGCGGGCCTTCTTGAGCAGGTAAGGCTGCTGACAACCGACAGCCTGGAGAACAGAATTTCCAAGGAGTTGGCGGCGTTAGGCTTTCTCGACCTAGCGGCGTGGGCCGGGAAAACGGATTTGAAACAATCGACGCTCGCCGAGGCGCAGACCAACACACTTGAGGAGCGCCGCGCTGCGCGTCTCGCCATACTGCTGCACGGCGGGCCGCTATGGGCTGGCGAAGAAGGAAAGCCGAAGGATGGTCTGGTCTACGAACAGGAGCTGCGCGCGGAATGGTGAGCGTACTTTTTGATAGCAATATTGTAATCGACCACATTCTCGGAATCCCGGAAGCCACCTTCGAACTGGCAGCCTACGACGACGCCGCGATCAGCGCCATTACTTGGATGGAGGCGACCGTCAAGCTCGACACGACGGCCATCAAAATCTTCGACACGATCCTGTTGCTGGCGGGGGTTAAGGTGATCCAGACGAACGACGAGATCATGCGACTCGCCTCTCAGTTGCGCAACACGTCTGGCAAAAAGCTGCCCGACTGCATAATACGCGCGACGGCGATCTGCCAGGGCCGCACCGTTATCACGCGCAACCCGGGGGATTTCGGGGGCGTCGGGCAGTGTCACGTCCCATACGAGATTCATGGCGGCGAAGTCAGCAACGTCAAGCCTCCTCTAGAATAGGTCAGTCCCGGCACCCGCAGAAAATCCAAGTTTCAGCCGACCTTCCGGCTCGCCCAATAACCATAATCGACATCGATGTTTTCCAGCAGCCCCAGGAAATCGGTGGCCTGGCTCGACAGCAGCTGGCCCAATTGCAAGGTGAGATTGCACTGCTTCTCCACCAGTTTGGACATGGTGTTGGCCTGCCGCAGCTGTCCGTAGTCTTCAAGCAGTATCGTGCAGCCCTTGCGCAAGTTCAGGCCCTGCTGATGCAGGCGCTGGCCGATGGCGGACGCCAAGTGCATCGATTCGCTCCACACGGCCGGGTCCCACAGCCGGGCGGTCAGCGCAAGCGACAGCGCGCCGTTGTTGATCATGCTCGCAGCGTATTTCTGCGTCAGCCTTTGCGCGGTCCTGGCATGCCGCACGTGCGTTTCCGCGCTGGCCTCAAGCGCGCCGGCTTCGGCCGCCAAGTCTGGTTCGGGGTTCGATTTCAATACAACGGCAACGGGGTATGGACTCAAGGCGTTCTCCATCATCAAGCGCAAAAGCGGTCCAGCATGGAGTGAATGGCCTTGATCTGCACGGCATCACGAGAGTAGTAAAGCGAATTCTTATCCCTGCAGCTGTAGCCCCACCAATCCCAGCAGCCATCCGGATTTTGCACGTCGCCGTTGTCGGTGCCTTCTGCCTGCGGATACAGCACGATGATGTCGTTGCTTTCGGCGATTTCGTTGTAGCCGGTGCTGACGATGTAGCGGTTGCCGTAGGGAGGCTGGTTGGCGACGTCGGCGCGGCCGCTGACGTAGTCGGTGTAGTTGTAGCCCTGTTTGCAGCCGTGCAGGGCGATATGCACGCGCGGCTGCTGCACCGCGCCGGACAGCACCCGCGACGGGATGTAGGCGTAGCCGAACTGGCTCATGCTGGTCCCGCGCGCCTCCGTGCCAAGAAACTCGTTCTGGTCGAAGCGCAGCAATTGGCCGGCGGCCCTGTCGGCGGGCGGCTTCAAGCCGGCGTAAATATGCCGCAGGATGTCGTGCGACTGCATGAAGCCGCCGTTGTTGATGTAAGGCGGCTGATTCGTCGCCAGCACCGAATCCTCGGGATTGTTAGTGATGATGCAATGGCGCGACGGCACGTTGTCGTGGTACGCGATGTTCTCCGCCTTCACGCCCAACGCCTCGTAGAACTGGCGGGTTTGCGCCACCACGTCGGAATACACCACGTCGTCCTGGCTGCCGGTGAAGATGTAGAGTCGGTCGTCGGCGAGATTGGCGACATCGTCGATCAAGCCCTCCCGGGCCGATTCCCGCGTCAGGGCGGCCAATTGCCGCGCATCGGGCGCGGTTTGCGGAATCAGGGGGCTCATGCAGATGTAGAGGGAATTCTCGATATAGGCATCCTCCTCCGATAACAACTGCCGCGAACGATAAGTCTCGGCGCAGCGGAACGGGCCGCCGGCGATGATGCCCGCCCCCGCGAAACTGGCCGAGCGCGCCAGGTGCAACTGCACCGTCATGAAGGCTCAGGATGACAGCCCCGAGATTGAATTTGCTGCTTCGACGCCCCGTACGATCCAAGTTGAACAATTTTTGCGCCTGCACTGACGAACATCGTGGTCTCCCTGTTGCGATGACAGTTGTAGCGACGTGCTGGCCTCGTGGAAACGCTATTGTCTGATCTCCCTGTTACTGGTTCTTGCGATTTATCAAAACTTTCGCTCAAACGTCTCGCTCAGGAAATCGACGAAGGTCCGTATCCGCGCCGACAACTGGTGCCGCTGTGGATACACGGCGTAGATGTCGGCGTCCGGCGTGCGCAAACCCGGCAGCACCCGCACCAGCCGTCCCGATTCCAGATAGCGCTCGACGTCCCACTCGGCGCGCATCAGGATGCCGTGGCCGTCCAGCGCCCAGTTGACGGCGATCTCGCCATCGTTGGTGGTCAGATTGCCGCGCACTTTGACCGACTGTGCGTCCCGCTCCGGCTCGCGTGCCGATTCGCGGCCGGCGAACAAACGCCACACCCCGTAAGCCTCGTCGCCCTGGCGGATGCAGATGCAGTTGTGGCGTCGCAGTTCGGCCGCCGACTTGGGCTCGCCGTGCAGCGCCAGATACTTCGGCGCGGCGCACAACAGGCGCCGGTTCGGCGCCAGCCGTTTGGCGATCACGCGCGCGTCGGACGGCGCGCCGAAACGGATGCACACGTCGAACTGGTCGTCGGCCAGCGCCGGCGGATCGACCGACAGCTGCAACTGCACGTCCACCTCCGGATAACGCAGCACGTAGCGTGAAATCGCCGGCGCGATGTGCAGCCGCCCGAAACCCAGCGTGGCGTTGACCCGCAACTGCCCTTTCGGCACTCCCTGCGATGACGTCAGCAGTTGATCAAGATCGGCGATCTCGCCCAGGATGCGCCGCGCATGCTCGAGCAGCACCTCGCCCTCCGGCGTCATGCTCATGCGCCGCGTGGTGCGGTTCACCAGCGGCACGCCGACGCGCGCCTCGATGATGGCGAGCCGCTTGCTGACCGCCGACGTGGTGATGCCCAGTTCGCGCGCGGCGGCGCTCAGGCTGCCGGCGCTGGCCAGCGAAACGATGAAGCCCAACTCGGCCGGCTGAAATCCGCTGCTCATGATCGATTGTGGAGTTTGAGGTTAACAATGGTTTGAGTTTAGCCCGCTAATGTGGCGCCGTCCGCCCGTTACAGTGGCCTCCACCCCGCCATTTCAACAGGAGACCATGCATGAAGACCTACCACATCGCCACCATTCCCGGAGACGGCATCGGCAAGGAAGTCGTACCGGCCGGCCAGCAGGTACTGGCCGCCCTCGCCGCCAACGGCAGCGCCTTCCGTTTCGAATTCGAAGGCTTCGACTGGGGCGGCGATTACTACCGCAAGCACGGCGTGATGATGCCCGCCGATGGTCTCGACGCCCTGCGCGGCAAGGACGCCATCCTGTTCGGCTCCGCCGGCGACCCGGACATCCCGGATCACATCACCCTGTGGGGCCTGCGCCTGAAAATCTGCCAGGGCTTCGACCAGTATGCCAACGTGCGCCCCACCCGCATCCTGCCCGGCATCGACGGCCCGCTTAAACGCTGCAAACAGGAGGATCTGAACTGGGTGATCGTGCGTGAAAACTCGGAAGGCGAATACTCTGGTGTCGGCGGCCGCGTACACCAGGGCCACCCGATCGAGGCGGCCACCGATGTCTCGATGATGACCCGCGTCGGCGTCGAACGCATCCTGCGCTACGCCTTCAAGCTGGCGCAATCGCGTCCGCGCAAGCTGCTGACGGTCATCACCAAGAGTAACGCCCAGCGCCACGCGATGGTGATGTGGGACGAGATCGCGCTGGAAGTGTCGCGCGACTTCCCGGACGTCACATGGGACAAGGAACTGGTGGACGCGGCCACCGCGCGCATGGTCAACCGCCCCGCCACCCTCGACACCATCGTCGCCACCAATCTGCACGCCGACATCCTGAGCGACCTGGCGGCGGCGCTGGCCGGCAGCCTCGGTATCGCACCGACCGGGAACATCGATCCGGAACGCCGCTATCCGTCGATGTTCGAGCCGATCCACGGCTCCGCCTTTGACATCATGGGCAAGGGCCTGGCCAATCCGGTCGGTACCTTCTGGTCGGTGGTGATGCTGCTGGCGCAGCTGGGCGAGCATGACGCGGCCGACCGCGTGATGCGGGCGGTGGAAGCCGTCACCGCCAATCCCGCGCTGCACACGCGCGATCTGGGCGGCACCGCCACCACCGCGCAGGTGACCGACGCCGTGTGCGCCATCCTCGGCGCCGGGGAGCGCCGCGCCGCCTAGGTCCTCCCCCAGTCAGCGTCCCGACCGGCCGGCAGAGCCCAGGCGGGATGCGCCCGACGCAGCACATACAACAGGAGACTTCACCATGTATAAGCGTTTCTTTGGAAAGCTGTACGTCCAGGTGCTGATCGGCGTGATCGCCGGCGGCTTGCTGGGCTTTTTCCATCCGCAGTTAGGCACCGACTTCAAACCGCTCGGCGACGCCTTCATCCGCCTGATCAAAATGGTGTTCGCGCCGGTCATCTTCGCGATGGTGGTACTCGGCATCGCCAAGATGGAGAGCATGAAGGAACTGGGCCGCGTCGGCGTGCGCGCCCTGATCTACTTCGAAGTGATGTCCACCTTCGCGCTGCTGCTCGGCCTTGTCGTGGTCAACGTCGTCAAACCCGGCGCCGGAATGAACATCGACGTCAGGACACTCGACACCAGCAGCATCGCCAGCTACACGGCGGCGGCCAGCAAAACCGGCGGCTTCACCGACTTCCTGCTGCACATGATCCCCTCCAGCGTCATCGACGCGCTGGCCAAGAACGACATCCTGCAAATCCTGGTGTTCGCAACCATGTTCGGCATCGCGCTGTCGCACATGGGCCGCCGCGCGAAGCCGGTGGTCGACTTCCTCGACGCCTTCTGCAACAGCATGTTCATCATGGTCACGATGATCATGCGGGTCGCCCCGCTGGCGGCGTTCGGCGCCATCGCTTTCACGGTCGGCAAGTACGGACTCGGTTCGCTGGTCTCGCTGGGCCAGCTGATGGGCAGCATGTACCTGACCTGCGTGGTGTTCGTGTTCGGGGTGCTGGGCGTGGTCGCGCGGTTGTCGGGCTTCAGCCTGTGGAAATTCCTGCGCTATATCAAGGAGGAGCTGTTCACCGTCCTGGGCACCAGTTCATCGGAATCGGTGGTGCCGCAGTTGATGCGCAAGCTGGAACACGTGGGCGTGTCCAAACCTGTGGTCGGCCTGGTGATTCCGTCCGGCGTGACCTTCAATCCGGACGGCCAATGCATCTACTACACGATGGCCGCCATCTTCATCGCCCAGGCGACCAACACGCCGCTGACCTTGACCGATCAACTGGTGGTCCTTGGGGTGCTGATGCTGACGTCCAAGGGTTCGGCAGGCGTGACCGGCTCCGGTTTCATCACGCTGGCGGCGACGCTCGCCTCGCTCGGGAACATTCCGGTCGCCGGCATGGTGCTGCTGCTCGGCGTGGACCGCTTCATGTCCGAGGCGCGCGCCATCACCAACACCATCGGCAACGCCGTGGGAACGATGGCGATCGCCCAGTGGGTGGGCGCGCTGGACCGCGACCGCATGCACCGGGTGCTGAACGGCGAATCGACGGAAGAGGAATTGCGGGCGCTATCGGCCAAGGTCGACGAGAACGACCAGGACGATAGCGATCCTCTGAAACACGTGGGGCGGATTAGCGCAGCCTAATCCGCCATGCGCCGGATTTACTTCCCGATCACCTTGACCAGCTTGGCCAGCGCCTTGTCACCGCCGCTCAAGCTTTGCGTGGCGTCGTTCCAGCGCAATTTGGTGGTGGTCGCGCCCTTGCCCTTCTCGTAGTCGTAGCTGGCGCCATCGTCGTCATACAGGTTGAACTCCCCGTCCCTGCCAGGATAGACATGGATGGCGGCGATCGCCTGTTTGGTCGCCGTCGACTGGATGTCCGCCCCGACCGGAACGATCGATCCCGCCTTGACGAACACCGGAATGCGCTCGATCGGCGCGGCCACCTTGACCCACTGGCCGCCGCTGAATTTCTGGTTGGTCCAGTAGTCGTACCAATCGGCGCCCGCCGGCAGATAAACATCCTTCTGCGTCTGTCCCTGCTCGGTCACGGGCGCCACCAGGAAGGCGGGGCCGAACATGTATTCGGTGCCGATATTGGCGACGTTCGGATCGCCAGCGAAGTCCATCCACAACGGACGCATGAACGGCGCGCCGGTGTCCCAGGTAGTCTTGGCGCTCGAGTACAGATACGGGATCAGACGGTAACGCAGGCGGTCGTAGTCAGCCAGGATGGTCTCGGCGGCGCGGCCGAACGACCACAATTCATTGCCCTTGCGGTCGCCGTGCACGCGCAACGTCGGCAGGAAGGTCCCGTACTGGAACCAGCGTGTGAACAGCTCCGGATAATCGTGATACTGGCCGATTACGTCGCGCGCGTCGGATGGATCGAGTAACGGCGCCTTGGTCGCGGTGGTGACCTGCGGCAGTCCCTGCCAGCCGCCGATGTCGTTGCCCCAGTAGGCGATGCCGGAAGCGGTCATGTTCAAGCCGGTCGGCACCTGGCGCGCCAGCGCTTCCCAGCTTGGATGTATATCCGATGACCAGAACAGCGCACCGGTGCGCTGCGAACCGAGATACGCGGCGCGCGACAGGATCAGCACACGCTTGTTCGGCTTCCAGGCGCGCATGCCCTGCGCCACGCCTTCGACGTGCAGCAGCGGGAACAGGTTGTGGTAACGGTCGCCCGATCCGATCGAGTAGAAGAAACCGTCCGGCACCAGGTCTGGCTCGGTCTCGTCGAGCCATGGATAGTCGAAGCCGCGCGCGAGGATATTGTCGCGCGCCTTTTGCCAGAACCACGCGCGCGCGGCCGGATTGGTCGGGTCGATCAAGCCACCGGTGCGGTCGGAGCGGAACGGCAGGCCATCGACGGTCTTGCCGTCCTTGTCCTTGAGCAGGTAGCCCTTGGCATCGAGCTCGTTGAAGTAGCGTCCCGACGTTTCGTAGCGCGGCCAGATCGAGATGATCGACTGCATGCCCATGTCGTGCAGCTGCTTGTTCATACCGTCCGGGTCGGGGAACTCGGCCGGGTTGATGTCCATCTGGCCCATGCGGGTCCAGTAGAACCAGTCCAGCACCATCACGTCGAGCGGATACTTTTTCTCGCGGTAGGTCTTGGCTACCTTCAGCATCAGGTCCTGACTGTCGTAGCGCGCCTTGGACTGGATCAGGCCAAAGGCCGCCTTGGGTGGAATCGGCGTTTTGCCGGTCAGTCGCGCATAGCCCGAATACAGCTCCTCCGGCTTGTCGCCCGTGATGACGAAGAAGCTGACGCGTTCCCCCACCTTGGACTGGAACACCGTGCGGCCGTTGATGCCGGCGACAAAGCGCGTGGCCGACGGGTTGTCCCACACGATGCCATAGGACTTGGAACTGACCATGAACGGCACGCACACGGTCTCGCCGGCCGGCGCGTCGTACCAGTGGGCGCAATCGATGGTGCGGCCGCGCAGGTCCAGCGCGCCGGTCGATTCCTGGTTCTGGCCCATGCCGTAGTAATGCTCGTCGGCCGGCGCGGCGAAGGCGGCGCCTACCTGGTAAGTCTTTTCGGTGTTGACGGTCTGCGGCGACATCTCCCAGCTATTCATACTGAGGATGGTCTCGCCCCTGGCGTTTTTGACCTGCAGCCCGACCGGCGCCAGTTGGGGCGCGAAGTACTTCTCGCCGGTGCTCGGCACGCGCGGCGCCGGGGCGGCGTTGACGTGCAAGGTCAGCGCGGACGAGGCGAAGGTATCGCCGTCGGCGCCGGCCGTGTGCTTGAAGGCGCTGGCGTCCGCGTGCTCGGCGATGATCCCGTAGCCCGGCGCCTTGAGCGCCTCGTCCTTGTCGGCCGCGATGGAGACGTGGACGATGTTCGGACCGTAGGCTTGCACCGATACCCAGGCGCCGCTGCGGTCGAGCGTGACGAGGGGCGCGGCCTGCGCGGCGCAAGTGAAGGAGAAAGCGAATGCGACGGCAAGCACCGGCGACGCGGGACGAAATGAACGCAGTTTCATGGGGTTGTTCCTGTGATTACAGGCCGATAATTTTGTCTGGATCGCAACGGGGTGGCAAGTGTGAAAATCACCAAACCGGCGACCGAAATTTAACGCGGGTTTCCGGGAATAACGTCCGAGCGCTTCTGAAGAGTTGCCGAAGCGTCAGTTTTTTGCCACAAGTCGTATAGAAAAATTGCGTCCGCCTATACGAAGTGGGAATAGCACCACACGGAAATAATCATCTTGGTGATTGTTTATGACTTTTATGACAATTCCCTGCTCATGCTTGCAAGTCACCCGCTTCCGCCCGACCGGCCTGCTGAGAGGGAAACCGCCATATTCTTCCCCTGCGGAAACCGTTTAACTTGCGGTCGATGAAACCGGGTCCGCAGGTTGCTCACTGTTTGCTAAATGACTAGTCTTGACTCTGCCAGGCAGGAGACGGCTTAGGCAACCCAGAAATCAAACACTGAGGATAAAAATGAAAAAGAAGACATTGGAGACGATGGTGGCGCTGGCGCTGGCCGCCATGTACACCCCGGGGGTGCTGGCACAGGAGACTCCCGCAACCGCCAGCGGCGAACCCGCCGTGGCCGCACCGACGGCCGCCGCCCCCACCCCTGCCCCTGCTCCGGCAGCACAAGACAAGGTCGAAACCGTGGTCGTCACCGGTTTCCGCTCCAGCCTTCAGAAGGCGCTCAATCTTAAAGCCCAGGCCATCGGCGTACGCGATTCCATCGTCGCCGAGGACATCGGCAAATTCCCCGAGGCGAACGTCGCCGAATCGCTGCAGCGCGTGCCGGGCGTGATCCTGAACCGCGACGAGTCGTCCGGCGAAGGCCAGCGCATCTCGATCCGCGGCCTGCCGACCGACTATTCGGTCACCACGCTGAACGGCGCGCCGGTCAACACCACGTCGACATCGACCATCGGCAGCGCGGCGCGCGGCTTCAACTACGACGTGTTCGCGTCCGAACTGTTCGGCCGCGTCGACTTCTACAAATCGCCACTGGCCGAGTTGACCGAGGGCGGCCTCGGTGGCGTGGTCGATTTGCAGACCCCGCGCCCGTTCGACAATCCGAAACGCACCATTCGCTACGGCCTGACCGACACCTACAACACCGCCTCCAAGCACCACGACCCGAACGGCTTCGTGCTGTACTCGAACACCTGGGACAAACTGGGCTTCCTGATCGGCGCCTCGCACTCGGGCAGCGTCAACACCCGCTCCGGCTTCGAAGCGACGGGTGGCTACAACAGCTCCTTCAACGGCAGCCAGAATCCGGTGAAAGGCAATTTCGCACTCAGCCTGGATTATGACGATCCACGCGCCAACCTGTCCGGCTATACCCGGGACCAGATCGACAAGGCCCTGCTGCCGCGCATCTACCGCTTCTACGGCTCGCAAAACGAGCGCACGCGCGACGGTCTGGTGTCGTCGCTGCAGTGGAAAACGCCAACGCTCAACCTGAGTTTCGACACGATGTACTCAAAGCTGGAGAACACCCGCGAGGAAACGCTGTTCGGCATCCTGGTGCGCAGCACCAAAACCAGCAACCGCACGCTGCCCGCTGGCGCCAACGGCAACAACGGCCTGATTCCCGTTGACGTGAAAATCGACCCGGCCACCAATCTGCTGACCGGCACCTTCGCCAACACCACCTACAACGCCGGCGCCGGCTACACCAAGGACGAAACCGAATTCGGTTACGGCGCCTTGAACGGCAGCTGGAAGGTCAGCGACAAATTGACCCTGACCGGCCAGGCCAGTTTGAACCAGAGCAGCGCCACCAGCGCCACCGGCCAATTGTCCGGCTTTATCTACGGCGCGCAATCGACCATCGACTACGGCAGCGACCATGTCTACCCGTCGATCTCGTCGCCGACCAGCTACACGGATCCGAACAACTGGAGCGGGTTCGCCGTCAGCACCGGCTGGACCAAGGAAACCGACAAGGGCAAGCAGGCGCGCGTTGTGGCCGACTGGGACTACGACCTGCCCGGCGAATGGACCGGCCACCTGAAGGCAGGCCTGACGTTCGTCTCCACCACCAAGGGCGTCAACAAGCGTAACGGCACCTCGCTGGCGACGGCAAAGTTGAACAGCATCGGCGCCGCCGGCATGCGCAACGGCATGACCAGCAACCTGCCGATCGATAACCTGGACTTCGGCGCCGGCTGGCCGCATTCGTGGAGCACCTGGGACAGCAACTACTTCTACTCGCAGTTCGATCCGAACACCTACAATCCGCAATCGGCGTTCACGCCTTCGCAAAGCTTCACCGCGCAGGAAGACGTCAAGACCGCGTTCGTGCAGTCGGACTTCAAGGGCAAAGTCGCCGACCACGAATTGCGCATCAACGCCGGTGTGCGCTTCTCCGGCACCGACACCAAGATCGACAACTTCAAGCAGCAGGGTGCAAGCCTGGTCTACTCGCCAAACCATGAACAAGGCTCGTACAGCAACGTGCTGCCGGCCGTCAGCGGCGCCTTCGACCTGACCGAAAACCTGATGTGGCGCGCCTCATGGGGCAAAACCATCACGCGCGCTTCGCTGTCCGTTATCGCGGCGCAGACGGTGATCCCCAACCAGTTCGACAACACCGCCACCTCGGGCAATCCCAACCTGCGCCCGCAGCAGTCGAAGAATCTGGACACCAGCCTGGAATGGTACTTCTCGCCAGGCAGCCTGCTGTCGGCGGCGTACTTCAAGAAGGAGCTGACCGATGCCACCGTCGCCAATACGCAGATCGTCACCTTCGGCTCCCTGGGCCTGCCCGACACCGCGCTCGGCCCGTTGTTCCAGGACGCCAGCGGCCGTGTCGATCCGAATCTAGCGATGACGCTGCGCAGCTACACCAACGCCGGCCGCCAGACCTTGAAAGGCTACGAGCTGGCTTACCAGCAGGCGTTCAGCTTCCTGCCTGCGCCGTTCAACGGCATGGGCGCACTGGCCAGCTACACGCACATCGATCCGTTCAACAGCGCCAAGTGGGTCACCAACGCAGGCAAGGAGATCGAAGTCAATTCGGTGCCGAAGTACGCCTACAGCACCACGCTGTATTTCGAGAACGGTCCGATCGCGATGCGCATGTCCTATAACTACAAGGGCAAGTCGCTCAACGGCGACAATCCGCGCAACCTGGGCGACGATTTGATACGCTGGCGCGCAGGCCGGGGCTACCTCGACGCCAACATCAGCTACAAGATCAACGAGAAGCTGGAGTTCCGCATCGACGCGCTTAACCTGAGCAACACGCTGGCCTTCGATTACTTCGAGGACGCGAGTGGCCAATACGGCAGCGGCAAGAAGACACGGATGGACTATGCGAAGTATGATGGCCGCACCATCAAATTCGGCATCCGCGGAAAACTCTAAGGGACCATCACCAACCTATGATGAAACGACTCTTCGCAACCGGCGCGATCGCGCTGGGTTTGGCCGGCTGCACTACCGTGCCGCCGGCGGTCGACACCTCCGAACAGGAGGTTGTCGCGATTATCAACAAGGTCAACGACTACTGGCAGCAGCGCGAAACGCCGCAGAAGTGGGCGTTCTGGGATATCGCCGCCTACCATACCGGCAATATCGAGGCCTACAAGATCACCGGCAATCCGCGCTACCGCCAGTATTCCGAGGATTGGGCCATCCACAACCAATGGCAGGGCGCGAAGTCCACCGACAAAACCAAATGGAAGTACCAGTACGGCGAAACCGACGAGCATGTGCTGTTCGGCGACTGGCAGATTTGCTTCCAGACCTACGTCGATCTGTATGAGCTGGACAAGGTCAAGGATCCGCGCAAGATCGCCCGCGCGCGCGAGGTGATGGAATACCAGATGAGCACCGCGCAGAAGGACTACTGGTGGTGGTCGGACGGCTTGTACATGGTGATGCCGGTGATGACCAAGCTGCATAAGGTCACCGGCGAGCGCAAATACCTCGACAAGCTGCACGAGTATTTCGACTATTCGAACAGCATCATGTACGACAGCGAAGAGCGGCTCTACTACCGCGACGCGCGCTACGTCTATCCGAAGCACCAGAGCGTCAACGGCAAGAAGGACTTCTGGTCGCGCGGCGACGGCTGGGTGTTCGCCGGCCTGGCCAAGGTGCTGGCCGACCTGCCGAAGGACGACGCGCACCGCGCCGACTACGTGGCCAAGTTCAAGGGCATGGCGCAGGCGCTGAAGAAGGCGCAATCGGACGATGGCTACTGGACCCGCAGCCTGCTCGACCCCGCGCACGCGCCGGGACCGGAAACCAGCGGCACCGCGTTCTTCGTCTACGGCTACCTGTGGGGCATCAATAATGGCGTGCTCGATCGCGACGAGTACCTGCCGACGGTACGCAAGGGCTGGAACTTCCTGAGCAAGACGGCGCTGCAGCCGGATGGCCGGATTGGCTACGTGCAGCCGATCGGCGACCGCGCCATTCCAGGCCAGGTGGTCGATCAGAATTCAACCACGCCGTTCGGCGTTGGCGCGTATCTGCTGGCGTCCTCCGAAATGGTGCGGCTGCTGAAAAAATAAGAACGGAGACACGATGGAACGACGCAATTTTATACAGGCCGTGATGGCCGGTTCGGCCGCCGCCACCGTCGCGAATGGCGCGCTGGCTGTGACGCCTGCAGCGGAGGCACCCGCCTCGACGGCCGGTGCCGACGGCAAGACCGCGCGCGCGCAACTGGCCGCGCTGGCGCAAAAAATGACCGAACCGGTGCTGACCAATATGGCGGCCGGCACGCTGAAGAAAAACTTCGCGCTGGAAGTGAGCCCCACGTGGGATGGCCGCAACAAGGGCGTGGCCTACCTCGAGTGCTTCGGCCGGCTGATCGCCGGCGTCGCGCCGTGGCTGGCGTTGGCCGACGACGGAACGCCCGAGGGCCGAACCCGCAAACGCCTGCATCAACTGGCGCTGCAAAGCTACACCAACTCGGTCGACCCGGCCAATCCCGATTACCTTCTGTGGAAAGGCCCGGGACAGACGCTGGTCGATTCGGCCTACTTCACCAATGCCCTGATCCGGGCGCCGAAAGCGCTGTGGGAGCCGCTCGACGCCAAAACCAAACAGCGCATCATTGCCGAGATCAAGTCGCTGCGCCGCATCGAGCCACCGTACATCAACTGGATGCTGTTCGCGGCCATGAACGAAGCCTGGCTGATGTCGATCGGCGAGGAGTTCGATCCGCTGCGCATGAACGTCGCGATCCGCAAGATCAACGAATGGTATGTCGGCGACGGCTGGATCAAGGACGGCGACGCCTTCCACTTCGATTACTACAATGCCTTCGTCATGCACCCGATGCTGGTGGAGATCCTCGACGTGCTCGATCAGAAAAAAGGCGCGTTCTGGAACGGCAAGCCGGAGGAGCTGCGCGCGCAGGCGGTCAAGCGCATGCAGCGCTACAGCGAGCACCTCGAGCGCTTCATCTCCACCGACGGCAGCTTCCCGCCGATCGGCCGCTCGCTGACCTACCGCACGGCGGCCTTCCAGCCGCTGGCGCTGCTGGCGTTGCGCAAGCAGCTGCCGGCCAGCCTGCCCGAGGGCCAGATCCGCGCCGCGCTGCAGGCGGTGCACAAGGCAGTGTGGACCGCGCCCGGCAACTTCACCAAGGACGGCTACCTGACCATCGGCTTCGTCGGCCACCAGCCGGAGCTGGGCGACTGGTACTCCAACAACGGCAGCATGTATATCGCCTCGGCCAGCCTGCTGCCACTGGGCCTGCCGGAGAGCGACAGCTACTGGACCTCGGCGCCACAGGACTGGACCCAGAAGAAGGCCTTCGCCGGCGCCCGTTTCCCCAAAGACTACCCAGTCAACTACTGATCATATGACCACATACAAGATTTCACGACGCGGCGTGCTGCGCGGCGCCAGCGCCGCCATGGGCGGCCTGCTGCTGCCGATGGCGGCCCAGGTCCACGCCGCCGCCTCCGCGCGCTTCGCCATCGGCGACAGCGACTTCCTCCTCGACGGCCAGCGCCTGCAGATCCGCTGCGGCGAAATGCACTTCGCCCGCGTGCCGCGCGAATACTGGACGCACCGCCTGAAAGCCATCAAGGCCATGGGCCTGAACACCGTGTGCGCCTACCTGTTCTGGAACTACCACGAATGGCGCGAAGGTAAATACGACTGGGCCGGCCAGCGCGACGCGGCCGAATTCTGCCGCCTGGCCCAGGCCGAGGGCCTGTGGGTGATCCTGCGTCCCGGTCCCTATGCCTGTGCCGAGTGGGAGATGGGCGGCCTGCCATGGTGGCTGCTGAAAAAACCCGGCGACAGCTTCCTGCGCACGCGCGACGCCAACTATATGACGCCGGCCAAGCGCTGGATGAAGGAAGTCGGCCGCGCGCTCGGCCCGCAGCAGATCACCAAGGGCGGCCCGATCCTGATGGTGCAGGTGGAGAACGAATACGGCTTCTTCGGCGAAGACCTCGACTACATGCGCGAGATGCGCCAGGGATTGCTGGACGCCGGTTTCGACGTGCCGCTATTCCAGTGCAATCCGACCAACGCCGTCGCCAAGACCCATCTGAAAGAGCTGTTCTCGGTGGCGAACTTCGGCAGCGATCCGGCGGCCGGCTTCAAGGTGCTCGACCAGGTGCAGAAAGGGCCGCGCATGTGCGGCGAATACTACTCCGGCTGGTTCGACACCTGGGGCGCGCCGCACCGCCGCGGCTCGGCCGCCGGCGCGGTGGCCGACATCCAGACCATGCTCAAGGCGAACGGCTCCTTCAGCCTGTACATGGCGCACGGCGGCACCACTTTCGGCCTGTGGGGCGGCTGCGACCGCCCGTTCCGTCCGGACACCACCAGCTACGACTACGACGCGCCGATCAGCGAAGCCGGATGGACCGGCGAGAAATTCCACGCCTACCGCGACGGCATGAAGCCCTACCTGATGGCCGGCGAAACGCTGCCGCCGCCACCGCAGCAAAACCCGCTGATCGCCATCGCGCCGTTCACGTTTAAGCAGTCGGCGACGGTGGCCTCGGCGCTGCCGGTGGACGCTATCAAGGCCGTCTCGCCGCAGCCGATCGAGCAGTACGACATCAGCCGGGGACTGGTGTCGTACAAAGTCACGCTGCCGGCCGGTCCGGCCGGCACGCTGGAAGCGGCCAAGGTGCGCGACCTGGCCTGGGTGTACGTCGACGGCAAACAGGTCGGCACCATGGACACGCGCTACCGCCGCTTCAAGGTCGACCTGCCGGCGCGCAGCCGCCCGGTGACCCTGGAGATCCTGCTCTACACCATCGCCCGCGTCAACTTCGGCGTCGAGATCCACGACCGCAAGGGCATGCACGGGCCGGTGCGTTTCGCCGGACAGCCGCTGGAAAACTGGGAAATCCGCGCCATCGACTTCGACGCCGACGGCGTGCTGCCGCCGCTGAGGTGGAAAACCGGCCGCGCCCAGGGTCCCGCCTTCTGGCGCGGCAGCTTCGACGCGCCGCAAACCGGCGACACCTTCCTCGACATGTCGAGCTGGGGCCAGGGCGTGGTGTGGGTCAACGGCCGCTGCCTGGGACGCTACTGGAACATCGGGCCGACGCAGACCATGTACCTGCCCGGCCCATGGATCAAGCGCGGCCAAAACGAGGTGGTGGTGCTGGACCTGACCGGCCCGCAAAGCGCGCGCATCGCCGGCTTGAAGGCGCCCATCCTCGACAAGCTGCGTCCTGAACTCGATCTGGCCCGGCCGCCGAACAAGGACAAGCCGGCGCTCGACGGCGTAAAACCGGCGCACGAAGGCGAGTTCCAGAACGGCGCCGCGACCCAGGATGTCAAGTTCGCGCAAGCGGTTAGCGGCCGCCAGGTGTGCCTGGAGTCGCTCGACGCCTTCGACGGCAAGCAGTTCGCCGCCATCGCCGAACTGGCGCTGCTTGGCGCGGACGGCAAGACGCTGAACCAGTCCAACTGGACCATCGCCTACGTCAGCAGCGAGGAACGCAGCAAGGAGGACGGCTCGGCGCTTAACGCGATCAACGGCCAGGCCACGGACTTCTGGCATAGCGCCTACAGCGGCAAGGCGCCGCATCCGGTCCATCCGCACCGCATCATCCTCGACCTGGGACAGTCGGACACCGTGGCCGGCCTTCGCTACACGCCGCGCCAGGGCGCCGACGGCGTGACCGGCCGCATACGCCACTACCGCGTCTACGTCGGCGAGCAGCTGGTCAAAACCGGCTGAAACCGCGTACCGGGTTCGCGCCGCCGCATTCCAGCGCGTGGCCCTTTTTTCCACGACTTCATCTTCGAGCCGGAGGCGAACGACCTGATACGACTGCGTTGGAAGCATAAGGGCAGCGACGACTATTTCGACGCGAACATGCTATCGGATGGCACGCTCAGGTTCATTTGCATGACGACCCTGCTGCTGCAACCGACGCTTCCGACAATGATCCTGCTCGACGAGCCGGAACTGGGGCTTCATCCGTTCGCCATGCAATTGCTGGCTGCGATGATGCGCTCGGCCAGCAAGGATACTCTGATCATCGCATCGACACAGTCCGTCACACTGGCCAACCAGTTCGATTGGCAGGACATGGTGGTGGTGGACCAGGTCGAAAACGCCTCTCATTTCCGACGTTTGCACGAAGAAGAGGTTGCGCATTGGCTGGAGCAATACAAGCTTGGCGATGTCTGGGAGATGAATGCCTTGGGAGGAACCCCTGAATGATCCGTCTCGGCATCAGCACGGAGGGCGCGACGGAGCGGGAAAGGGTTCGATCGCGTCAGCACGCTGTATGACTTCTACGGATTCAAAGGGCGCCAGGCACGCACCGTCGCCGAACTGGAAGTGGATATCGGCGCCTTGGCGGCAACCGCGCATCGGCCACGCCTGATCCCATATGTTCAACACTATGAATTTGAGGCGCTGCTGTTCGCCGTGCCCGAGCAAACAGTGGAATGGATGCAGGCCCCGCAAGCGCTCGCCCCGATGCGGGAAGCCGTTCAGCGTGCGGGCTCGGCGGAACAGGTCTACGACCGCGTCGAGACTAGTCCGTCGCATCGCATGAAGGCGCTGTTTAGCAACTACGACAGGAAACTGCACGGTCCCGAGATTGTGGAACTGGCGGGATTGGCTGCGATCCGACTGCATTGCGCACGTTTCGATGACTGGATCACACAGCTGGAAAGCTTGGCCGGTCGCTAAACGCACGCCCACATGACCAACAGCAGGGCGCGCAACCGGGTTGCAATCGCTGGCGCCGCGATAGTCACCTGAGCGCCGCCGCCCCGGGCTGCCGGGCCGGCTGGCCGGCGGGTTGGGCGGGCGCTTTGCCCGCCAGTTGGCGGTACTGGCTCGGTGTGACACCGGTGGTGGCCTTGAACTGGCGCGTGAAGGCGGAATGATCGCCGTAGCCGCAAGCCTGGGCGATTTCGGCCACGCTGGCGCCGCCGCCAAGCATGCGCGACGCCGCTTCAACGCGGGTCTGGATGATCATCTGCCTCGGCGTCAGCTGGAAAATACGCAGGAAATAACGCTCGATCTGCGCCACCGACATGTTGGCCGTACGCGCCAGTTCCGCCAGGTGCAGCGGCTGGCCATACTGCTCCTGTATCAGGTTCACCGCCGCCGCCACTTTGCGGTAGGCGGGATTTTTCTTGTCCGCCATCGCCAGGTCGCGCGAGATGCCGGTCAGGCCGACGATGCGGCCGTCGCCATCGCGCAGCGCCGTCTTGCGCGTCAGGCACCAGCCGGGATCGCGGCTGGGATACAAATGCAGCTCCAGCTGGTCCTCGATGTCGTTGCCCCCGGAGAGCACCGCCATGTCCTGCGCGACGTAGGACTGGCCGAAAGGATGGGCGAAGACTTCGGCCGGGGTGCGTCCGATCAGCGCCGATTTGTGCCGACGACCGCACCGCTGCACCAGCGTCTGATTGACCACCACATACCTCCCCTGCACGTCCTTGACAAAGAAAACCACGTCCGGCAGCGCGTCGAACAGTGCCTCGGCGAAGAAGGGATCGGCTATGCCTGCGCCCAGCGCTTGGCGTGCGGGGTCGTCGGGGAGGGATGAATTGTCCATGGCTGCGATTGTGCCAGCGCTGCGGCCGGCAGTCTGCTGTTTTTTAACGATTGTGCAGATTTCGTCATTTAACATGCGTAGGCGATGCAAGACAGCCCGGCTGCGGAAGCCTAATATTTGAGCATGAAAACCATCACCATCATCGACTCCCATACCGGCGGCGAGCCTACCCGGCTGGTCACCGGGGGCGGCCCGGACCTGGGCAACGGCCCGCTGGACGAACGCCTGGCGCTGCTCAAACGCGAACACGACACCTTCCGCTCCGCCGTCGTCTGCGAGCCACGCGGCTCGGACGTATTGGTCGGCGCGCTGTTGTGCGAGCCGCACGCCGCCGATTGCGCGGCCGGCGTCATCTTCTTCAACAACGTCGGCTACCTGGGCATGTGCGGCCACGGCACCATCGGCCTGGTGGCCTCGCTGGCCTTCATGGGCCGCATCGGGCCGGGCCGCCACCGCATTGATACGCCTGTGGGCGTGGTCGAGGCGGAGCTGCACCAGGATGGCAGCGTCACGGTCGACAATGTCGCCTCCTACCGCAGCCGCGCGCAGGTGAGCGTGGACGTGCCGGGATACGGCCTGGTCACCGGCGACGTCGCCTACGGCGGCAACTGGTTCTTCCTTGTCGCCGGCCACGGACTGGAACTGAACGTCGCCAACGTCGAGGCCTTGACCACCTACAGCGCCGCCATCGGCGCCGCGCTGGAGCACGACGGCGTCACCGGCGACGGCGGCGCGCTGATCGACCATATCGAGCTGTTCGCGCCATCGCGCACCGGCGCCGACAGCCAGAGCTTCGTGCTGTGTCCCGGCAAAGCCTACGACCGCTCGCCGTGCGGCACCGGCACCAGCGCCAAGCTGGCTTGCCTGGCGGCCGACGGCAAGCTGGCCGAAGGCGCGCTGTGGAAGCAGGAAAGCGTCATCGGCAGCGTGTTCGAGGCGTCCTACCGCTATCGCGGCGAGCAGCTGATCCCCAGCATCCGCGGCAAGGCATGGGTCAACGCCCAGGCGTCGCTGATCCTCGATCCGACCGATCCCTTCGTGTGGGGCATCCGGTGACCAACACCGACGTGATCGTCGTCGGCGCCGGCATCGTCGGCGCGGCCTGTGCGGACGCGCTCAGCGAGCGCGGACTGCGGGTGGCGGTCATCGAGCAGGACATCGCCGGCGGCGGCGCCACTGCCGCCGGCATGGGCCACCTGGTGGTCATGGACGACAACGCGGCCGAACTGGCGCTGTCGGCGTATTCGGTCTCATTGTGGAACGATCTGGTGGGCGAGCGCCCGCAGCGCCACGAGTACAGCGGCTGCGGCACCATCTGGGTCGCCGCCGATGAAGAGGAAATGGACGCCGCGCGCGTCAAGGCGCAAACGCTGTCGGCCTACGGCATCACCTGCGAACTGCTGTCGCCGGCGGCGCTGTACGCGCGCGAGCCGCAGCTGCGCGCCGGGCTGGCCGGCGGCCTGCTGGTCAAGGGCGATGGCCTGGTCTACCCACCCAAGAGCGCGCGCATCCTGCTCGACCGCGCGATGCGGCGCGGCGCCGTCACCAAGCGCGCAGCCGTCACCGCCATCGAGGACAACGGCGTGCTGCTGGCCGACGGCACGCACCATCAGGCGCAGCACATCGTGCTGGCCGCCGGCTCGCGCTCGTCGGCGCTGCTGCCGGAGCTGCCCGTGCAGCCCAAGAAAGGACACATCGCCATCACCGACCGCTACCCCGGCTTCGTCCGGCATCAGCTGGTGGAGCTCGGGTATATCAAAAGCGCCCATGCCGCCAGCGGCGATTCGGTCGCCTTCAATCTGCAGCCGCGCCCCACCGGACAAATATTGATCGGTTCCTCGCGCCAGTTCGACACCACCGATCCGGCGGTGGAGCCGGGCATGCTGCAGCGGATGCTCAGGCACGCCACCAGCTTCACGCCAGCGCTGGCGCAGCTCAACGTGCTGCGTTGCTGGACCGGCCTGCGCGCCGCCACGCCCGACGGCCTGCCGCTGATCGGACCGCACCCGGCGCGGCGCGGCCTGTGGCTCGCCACCGGCCACGAAGGCCTCGGCATCACCACCTCGCTGGCGACGGCGCAGCTGCTGGCCGGCCAGATGCAAGGCGAGAGCACGCGCATTCCCACCAATCCCTACCTGCCCCGCCGCTTCCATGTTTGAATTCGCCGCCCACACTTTTGCCAACAACCGCACCAACGGCGACACGGGCGATAGCATCACCGTCAGCATCGATGCCCGCGCCATCAGCGTGGCGCCCGGCGTCAGCGTGGCCGCCGCCATCGCCATGGCCGGCAGCATCGTCACGCGGCGCTCGGTCGGCGGCGCCGCGCGCGCGCCGTTGTGCGGCATGGGCGTCTGCCAGGAGTGCCGGGTGACCATCGACGGCCGCCCGCACCAGCTCTCGTGCCAGACCTTGTGCGCCGATGGCATGCACGTGCAGACCGGCGCGCTGGAGCGCGCGGCATGAGTCGCTACGACGTCCTCGTGATCGGCGCCGGGCCGGCCGGACTGGCGGCGGCGCATGCCGCCCGCGCCGGCGGCGGCAAGATCGGCATTGTCGACGACAATCCGCTGGCCGGCGGCCAGATCTGGCGCGGCGGCCCCGATCAACAAGCCGATCAGCGCGCGCAAACACTGTGGACCGCGCTGCGCGACGCGCCCGATGTCACCTTCCTGCCGCAAACGCGGGTGCTGTATGCGCCGGAAGCGGGCCAATTGCGGGTGCAAACGGCGGCAGGGTCGGACACGCTGCGCTTCGGCCATCTGATCCTGGCGACCGGCGCGCGCGAGCGGCTGCTGCCCTTCCCCGGCTGGACCCTGCCCGGCGTGACCGGCGCCGGCGGCTTGCAGGCGCTGGCCAAGGGCGGCTATCCACTGCGGGGCAAGCGGGTGGTGGTGGCCGGCAGCGGCCCGCTGCTGCTGGCGGTGGCGGCCACGCTCAAGCTCAAGGGTGCGCACATCATCGCCATCATCGAGCAGGCGGCCACGCCGGCGATGGCGCGCTTCGCGCTTGGCTTGCTGGCGACGCCGTCCAAGGTGACGCAGGCGTTGCGGCTGGCCGCGCAGCTCAAGGACGTGCCGTACCTGCGCGATAGCTACGTGCGCTCGGCGCATGGCGACGGCACGCTGCAATCGGTGATGGTCCAGCGCGGCAAAGGGCGCGAGCTCGAAACGCTGCAGTGCGACTACCTGGCCTGCGGCTACGGCCTGATACCGAATGTGGAACTGGCGCAGGCGCTCGGCTGCGCGACCGCCAGCATCGGGGCGCAAACGGTGGTCGAAGCGGACCACTGGCAGCAAACCTCGGTGCCCGGCATCTACTGCGCGGGCGAAGGCACCGGCGTGGGCGGGGTCGACCTGGCGCTGGTGGAGGGCCGCATCGCCGGCTTGTCGGCCACCGGCCAGATCGTGCCGACGCACGCCGATTTCGGCCAGCGCGCGCGCTGGCGCACATTTGCCGCCAGCCTGGCGCGCACCTTCGCGCTGCGGCCGGAGCTGGCCACGCTGGCCGGCGACGACACCATCGTCTGCCGCTGCGAGGACGTCTGCCACGGCGAACTGCGTACGCACACCGCATGGCGCTCGGCCAAGCTGCAAACGCGCTGCGGCATGGGGCCGTGCCAGGGCCGCATCTGCGGCGGCGCCACCGAAGTCTTATACGGCTGGCGTCCCGACGCGGTGCGCATGCCGATATCCCCGGCCCGGATCGACACCATCATCGCCTGAAGCCACGCGGCTTAATTGCGTTTGGCGATCGAGGTGCGCAGCACCAGTTGTGGTTCGATCATCGTGGTGTCCGACGGCGGCTTGCCGTCG
This sequence comes from Duganella sp. AC917, assembly GCF_979258245.1. Classification (NCBI taxonomy): domain Bacteria; kingdom Pseudomonadati; phylum Pseudomonadota; class Betaproteobacteria; order Burkholderiales; family Oxalobacteraceae; genus Duganella; species Duganella sp. AC917. Next base: position 6,251,414 of record NZ_OZ409848.1, on the reverse strand, counting down.
ATGGCGGCGATCAGCTTTTCCATCGCCGCCACGCCCATGCGCTCACTTTGCAGATCGACCGTGGTCAGCGCGGGCGACGTGTATTGGCCGTACTGGATGTTGTCGAAGCCGGCCACCGAGATGTCGGTTGGCAGGGTGAAGCCCAAGGTTTGCGCCGCCTTCATGAAGCCGAGCGCGATCAGGTCGTTGTAGCAGATCAAAGCGTCCGGATGCTCGGCGCCCAGCATGATGGCCGAGCACAGGCGCTCGCCCTCCGCCGACGTCGGCGCGCTGCCTTCGTAGACCGTCAATTCCTGCCCGTAGCCCTTCAGGCATTCCTGGATCGCGTCCAGCCGGTCCTCGTCGCGGCGCGAGCGCGGGAAGCGCAGGTAGGCGATTCGCTTGTGCCCCAGCGAGACCAGGTGCCGCACCAGCATGCCGGCGCCGCGATGGTCGTCGCTGCCGACCCACGGTAAATTCAACCGCGCCGGCCGGCCGAAATACACCAGCGGCTTGCCCAGGTCCATGACCCAGTCCATTTCCGATTCGAGCATGCGCGAGAAGATGATCAGCCCATCGACCCGCCGGCTGAGCGCCTCGAGCAAGGGCCGCTCGCGGTCGGGATTTTCTTCGGTGTCGACCAGCAGCAAGGTGTAGCCGTGCGCCAGCGCGACCCGGTTGGCGCCCTTGACGATGCTGGTGAAGTGGGGATTGCCGACGTCCAGCACCGACAGGCCGATGCTCTTGGTGCGCCCGGTGATCATCGATTGCGCCAGCGGATTGGAACGGTAGCCGAGGCGCGCGATGACGTCCTTGATGGTCGCCTCGACCGCCGGCGAAAAGCGCTGCGCGCCGTTGACGAATTTGGAGACGGTGGCCGTGGAGACACCGGCGGCCGCTGCGACGTCGCGTATGGTTGCTACATTTTTTTTCATGATCGGGTTGTCGGGTCGGCGCGGCGCCAAAGCGGCGATATTAGCACGCGCCGTTCAACCCTCCGGCGGCAGCGCCGGCCGGGAAGCCGACGCCGCGCCCAACCCGGCCCGCCTACAGGTCGGTGATTTCCTTATGGCGCGGCACCAGCGCCTTCATCACGCCCCACGCCACCAGGTAGGCCAGCGCGCAGATGGCGAACATGATCATGTAGCCGGTGCGGATGTCGTTGACCGATTTGTAGTAATCGAACACCCAGCCACCCAGCTTGGTCAGCGCGACGCCGCCGATGCCGCCGGCCATGCCACCGATGCCGATCACCGACGCCACCGATTTTTGCGGGAACATGTCCGACACGGTGGTGAAGATATTGGCCGACCAGGCCTGGTGCGCCGAGGCGCCCACGCCGATCAGCAGCACCGGCACCCAGAAGCTGATCTCGCCCAGCGGTTGGGCCAGCAGCACCACCAGCGGGAAGAAGGCGATGACCAGCATGGCCTTCATGCGGCCGTCGTACGGCGCGTAACCGCGCGACATGAAGTAACTCGGGAACCAGCCGCCTCCGATCGAACCGATCATCGTCATGCTATACAACACGGCCAGCGGCACAATGATGGCGTCGCCCTTCATGCCGTATTGCGCCGACAGGTAGGTGGGGAGCCAGAACAGGAAGAACCACCAGACGCCGTCGGTCATGAATTTACCGAAGGCGAAGGCCCAGGTCTGACGGTATTTCAGCAGCTGGAACCACGAGACTTTTTTGGCGGCGGCGGCCGACGCTTCTTCGGTTTTCTCGACCGGCTGCACCGAGTCGCTGCGGATGTAGGCCAGTTCGGCCTTCGACAGGCGCTTTTGCTGTTCCGGCTTTTCGTACAGCCAAAGCCACACGGCCATCCACAGGAAGCCCAGCGCGCCGATGATGATAAAGGCCGACTGCCAGCCGTACAGCGCGGCGATGACCGGCACCGTGATCGGCGCCAGGATCGCGCCGATGTTGGCGCCGGAGTTGAAAATGCCGGTGGCAAAGGAGCGTTCCTTCTTGGGGAAGTACTCGGCGGTGGCCTTGATCGCGGCCGGGAAGTTGCCCGCCTCGCCGACCGCCAGCACCGCGCGCGAAATCATGAAGCCGACAATCGACGGCACCAGCACCACGCCGAACGCGGCGCCGAGCACGGCGACGCCCTCGCCCATCGGCACCGAGAACGCGTGCAGGATGGCGCCGAGCGACCAGATGACGATCGCCACCACGTAGGCGGCCTTGGTGCCGATCTTGTCGACCACGCGGCCGGCGAACAGCATCGAGATCGCGTACACGAACTGGAAGGCGGCGGCGATGTTGGCGTAGTCGGTATTGGTCCAGCCGAATTCCTTGGACAGGTCGGGCGCCAGCAGGCTCAATACCTGGCGGTCCAGGTAGTTGACGGTGGTGGCAAAAAACAACAGTGCACAGATGGTCCATCGGTATTTACCGACGGTTTGGCCCACCACGTGCGGAGTTACTGGCTCGCTCAGGTTCATGGCATCACTTATGTTTTGGTTTTGGTGATGATCTCTCGGTCTCCACGAGATCACTTTAGTCGTATGTCATCGTACAACTATAAAATTTGTTAAGCAAGCACAAAGATCAGCCGGTTGAAGTGGTTATGCGCAAGAAAATGATTGATTCGTGACGCGGCGGCGCCGACCGCTGATCGGCGCCGCGTCCGCTCCAATGGAGCGGTGTTGTGGATGACCTCAGGCGGCCTTGGCGACGCGGGCGTCGCCGGTCCCCACCAGCAACAGCGCGATCAGGCTGATCACGGCCGCGCCGGACAAATAGTAGCCGACGTACTGCAAGCCGTAGTTGGTCGCCAGCCAGGTGGCGATGTACGGCGCCAGCGAGGCGCCGAGAATGCCGGCCAGGTTGAACGTCAGCGAGGCGCCGGTGTAGCGCACCTCCGGCGGGAACAGTTCGGACAGGATGGTGCCCAGCGGGCCGTAGGTCATGCCCATCAGCCCCAGGCCGAGCGACAGGAACACGGTAATCTGCACCAGGCTGCCGGAGCCGAACAGCGGCGCCAGCGCCAGCCCGAACACGGCGATCGCCGCCGAGACCCAGATCAAGGTGGTGCGGCGGCCGTAGCGGTCGGCCCACAGCGCGGCGACCGGGATCGTCAGGCCGAAGAACAGCACCGCGATCAATTGCTGGATCAGGAAATCCTTGCGGCTGAACTTGAGCGCCGTGGTGCCCCAGCTGAGCGCGAACACCGTCATCAGGTAGAACAGCACGAAGGTGGCCAGCGCGATCAGCGTGCCCAGCACCAGCACGCGGCCATGGTCGCGGAACACCGTCACCACCGGCACCTTGACGCGTTCGTTCTTGTCGAGCACCTTCTGGAAGTCCGGCGTCTCGTGGATTTTCAGGCGGATGTACAGGCCGACGATCACCAGCAGCGAGCTGGCCAGGAACGGGATGCGCCAGCCATAGCTGAAGAATTCGGCGTCGGTCAGCACTTCGCTCAGCAGCAGGAAAATGCCGCCCGACAGGAAGAAGCCGATCGGCGCGCCCAGTTGCGGGAACATGCCGTACCAGGCGCGTTTGCCCGGCGGCGCGTTCTCGGTGGCCAGCAATACCGCGCCGCCCCACTCGCCGCCCAGGCCCAGGCCCTGGCCGAAGCGGCACAGCGCCAGCAGCGCCGGCGCCAGCGTGCCGATCTGCGCGTAGGTCGGCAGCATGCCGATCACCACGGTCGAGATGCCCATCATCAGCAACGCCGCGACCAGGGTGGCCTTGCGGCCGATGCGGTCGCCGAAGTGGCCGAACACGGCCGAGCCCACCGGGCGCGCGAAGAAGGCGATGGCGAACGTGGCCAGCGACTGCAAGGTGGCGGCGGCCGGATCGCTGGCGGGGAAGAACAGCTTGGGGAACACCAGCACGGCGGCGGTGGCGTAGATATAGAAATCGAAGAATTCGATCGTGGTGCCGATCAGACTGGCAAACAGCACCGTGGATGGCGAATTGGTCTTGGACGATCCCGGTTGAGACTTGCTCATGCGTGAGGCTCCTGCGGATGGGTGGTGCGCCTCATCATACACACCACGTCCGCAGCTTGCCAAGCAGATATGATTGCTCTTTGTGAGCGGTTAGTGATCGATTTGCGACAGCCCGGCGGCGATTTCGCCGGGTGCGAGCGGACGCACCACGCGCGCCACTTCCTGGCCGTCGCGCAGGAAGATCAGTGTCGGCCACAGCTTGACGCGGTAGGAGCGGCCCAGCGGACGGCCGGGTCCGTCCTCGACCTTGTAGTGGTTGACGGCGTCATGCCCGGCCATCGCCTGTTGCAACGGCGGCTGCGCGGCCATGCAGTGCCCGCACCAGTTGGCGCCGAATTCCAGCAACGTGGCGCCGGGCATGGCGTCGATCTCGGCACGCTGCGGCGCCTCCGGAATGTAGACAGTTTTCATCTCTATCGTTCTATTTGGTCTTGAATTTGGCACATGGATCGGCGCGCTGTTGCGTCTTGAGGTTGTGCACCACGTCGTACAGGCCGGCACTGTCGCCGCCCTCCACAAAACCCTCGCTGCGCACGGTCAGTATAGGCTCAATCAGATTGAGCCAGCGCGCGACTCCGATGTCCTTGCGCACGTGTCCGTTGCCGGCGATTAGCACCACGTCGAGCGGCCGCTGGTCGCGGACGATCTTGGCCATCCAGATATCGCGGGCGACCTGGGCGTTGACCATGCCGTCGATCATCATCTCCGGCATCATGTTGCAGTGGCCGATGGCGATCTCCTTTTGCTGGGCGGCGCGAACGTCGGCCGGCAGCGGCTGGTCCAGCCGGTAGTCCTTGATGCTTTGCGGGTCGAAGGTGGCGGTGATGCCGTCGCGCACCACGCGCGAGGCGTCGGCGCGCGACAGGTTGCCGGCGACCAAAGGCAAGTGGTAGGTCAGCGCCAGCTGGATCAGCGGGTAATACAATTGCCAGTCCCAGCGGGCGCCATTGACGACGCGGATCACGCACTGCGCGTCGAGACAGCCTTTTTGCGCCTTGTTCAGCAAGTCCTGGTCTTCACGGTCGAACTGTTCCATGACGATGGCCGGCCGCCAGCCGCCCTCCACCCGCTGGCGCAGCAAATCATAGCGCAGCCGGTGCCCCGGGACATTGTCGTGTACCTCGCCCAGCAACCACACCTGCGGATTGGGGCCGACCGGTGCCGTCGCAGCCTCCCCGGCGTCCGGCGCCGCCGCTTGACGTGGGCCGCCGGCACACCCGGCCAGCGTTAACAGACCGACAAATATTGTCGTAAATCCAATTGTCCGCCAGCTTTTTTTATTTATGGATATCATCCTGCTCCTCACCTCTGCATTCGCAAAAAAGTTGCGGTAAATGCCAAATACCACCCGCTGTTGTTGCGGTGCAATAAAAAATTTCTCTGACATAAACACAGATAGTAATATGTTATGAATTGTGGTTTAATAGTCTTTGCGCAATAAACGTCCAACGCACTGCGGCCGCAAGTTTAGGGTGTCTGCATTAAATTGCTCTTAACGCCGCCGCCGCAGTATTGCCATAGGAAGAAATATGAAAATAACAAAACTTTTAACATCCCTGCTATTCGCGCTGAGCTTTGCCGGCGCGGCCCATGCCAAGGCCGACGCCGCACCTGCGACGCCTAACGCAACTGCAACAATTGACGCGGAAAAATGCGCGCCGGACTCGACAGCTCCATGCCTGACGGCCGACGACGACAATGTCGATCTCGCCGCGTTGCCGAAAGCCAGTCCGCCGCAGCAGGTCGACGCCGCCGCTTCCCCGGTGCCGGAACCGCAAACCTTCGCCATGATGGCGCTGGGTCTGGCGCTGCTAGGGTTCTCCTCGCGACGCCGCCAGCCATCGGCCAAGTTCGAGAACTAAGGCGCGTTACGTGGCACGACAAATCCCGCCCGGTGCGGGATTTTTTTCGTCCATTGGCACCAAGGGTCGTTAATCGGCGCCCGCCAATACGTAGTCGAAATCGTAGTAGTGTTTGCCGCCTTCGATGCGGATGTTCAAGGTGCCGCTGAGGCCTTCGAGCTCGTCCCGGCCCGAATCGGGCACCACGGCCACCGCCAGACTGGGCGATCCGCGCTCCATGATGCCGCGATGGTGCAACAGAAAGTTGCCGTGCCTGCCTTCGAGACTGCCCTCGACCCGCTCGATGGCCACGTACACGCCCGAGCCCAGTTCGCTGTCCATATAGGCCAGCATCTCCCCCTTGCCGCTGGCACTCAGCGCGCCATGGTATTGCTTGTCGAGCGACATGCGGCCCACGCCCGTGTCGGCCGCGACCGCCGACGTCGATTCCGGCTGCATCTTGACGCTGAACTCCCCTGATATCCTGCTCATCGCTGCTCCTGGTTACGCGGGCAGGCGCGCTTCCGCCTGCCCGCTGGTGTCGTCGACCGGCGTCACGCACGGCATGCGCAGCGTGAAACTGGCGCCATGGCCCAGCACGCTGGCGACCGTGACCGTGCCGCCGAATTGTTTGGCCATCAGGTTGAACACGATGTTCAGCCCGAGCCCGGTGCCGCCCTGTCCGCGCCGGGTGGTCACGAACGGATCGAACACCTTGTCCAACATTTCCGGCGCGATGCCCTTGCCGTTGTCGCTGACCCGCATCTCGATCCAGTCGCCCTGGCGCACAACGTCGATGGTGATGCGGCCTTCGTCGTCCGGCTCGAAGGCGTGGTCGACGCAGTTGAGCGTCAGATTGGTGATCACCTGCGCCAGCGCGCCCGGGTAGCTGTCGAGCATGATGTCGGGCGGGCAATCGATGCCGACCGCGATATGCGTCTTCTTCAGCTTCGGCTGCAGGCTGGACACGACCTCGTTGATATAGTCGCGCAATTCGAAGCGCCGGCGCGCCTCGCTGACCTGGTCGACGGCGATCTGCTTGAAGCTGTGGATCAGGTGGGCGGCGCGATAGGCGTTGTTCATGATCAGGCGCGTGCTTTCGGCGGCCGTGTCCAGATAGCGCAGGATGTCGGATTTCTTGATGTTGCCGCCCTCGACGGCCAGTTGCACCTTCTCGGTCGCCTCCATCAGCACCGAGGCGCTGGTCAGCGCGATGCCGACCGGCGTGTTGATTTCGTGGGCGACGCCGGCCACCAGGCCGCCCAGCGAGGCGAGCCGCTCGGCCTGCAACAGCGATTCCTGCGTACGGCGCAGGTCGGCCATGGCTTTGGCGGTGGCCTGGGCCGATTTGCGGGCCTCGTCCTCGGCCTCGCGGATGCGCTGGATGTTCGATTTGACCTTGCGCTGGATGGCGTTGAAGCCGCGGATGACCTCGCCGAGCTCGTCGTGGCGGCTGTCGGCCAGTTCCTCGACCTCGTCGCTGCCGCGCGTGGCCAGGTCGAACAAACCGTCGCGCAGGCGCTTGAGCGGGTCGAACACGATACGCAGCGACAACGCCAGCGCCGCCACCAAAATCAGGTCGAGCAGCAACACCTCGATCACCTTGCGGCGCACCTCGGCCGCCAGTGTGGCGTCGATCTGAGCGCGGCTGAAATTGACCACCACGCGGCCGACGATGACCGGCTTGAGCGCGGACCCGGCGGCGCCGGAGTCGCGATAGGCCAGGTCGGCGACCACCGGCGTGCCGGCGACGGCGGCGTCGTTCTCGATGGCGCTGATTTTGCCGTCCTCGTGGCGCAGGCGGCCTGAGAAAAGCCCGACCGAGGTGTCGTAGACGCGGATCGACACCAGTTCGGGCGGCATCATTTCGGCCGCGACGATGTTGTCGACCTTGGCCTTGTCCAGGTCCCACAGGGCTGACGGCAAACTGGTTTGCAGTCGCGTCAGCACACCCTGGCGCAGGCGCTGGCTGCTCACTTCGAGTTCGTGACCCAGGCTATATTGCGCATAGGTGCCGGAAATGCCCAGCACCAGGGTCACGATGACCACGAAGAGCAGCGTCAAACGGCCTTGAATACCAGACATCGAACAACCTCCCCCGACCACGTATTTGACGGCAACGTCCCAATGTACGGTATGGGCTGCGTCTTGGCAAGAATTTGGACCATCGACGCCGGGGGCGGCCCGCCGCCGGCAGACTTCCCCGGCGGGCAATGGTAATATCGAGACCTACGTGGGCCGCCCGAAGCGCCGGCCAACAACCCGAACATCACCGGAGGCACCATGGCGGGCAATTATCATCAACTGGCGATCGCCGAGGTGCGGCCCGGCATGGTCCTGTCCGACGTGCTGCTCGACGCCCAGGGCCATGTGCTGCTGCCGCAGGGCACCGTGCTGACCGAGGCCACGCTGGCGCTGATGCCGCGCCACGGTATCGCCGTGCTGCCGATCGTGCGCGAGGAAGTGGCGCCGGAGGTGGCGCAGGCCGTGCTGACCCGGCATCAGGCCCGTATCGACAGCCTTTTCCGAAAAAACGATGCCGACAGCGACAGCGACTGGGCTACCGCGCTGCTGCGCCGTTTCGTCACCGACTTCCGGCTCGGCGCGCCGGAACAGGAGCAGACCAGGGAGAACCCGGCACATGAGTAACACGCTCAGCTACGACGACGTCGTGCGCAACCTCGACGACCTGCCGTCGCTGCCCGCAGTGGTGATGGAATTGCTCAACAGCATAGACCAGGACGATGTCGATATCTCCGTGCTGGCCAAGAAGGTGTCGTACGACCAGGCGCTGACCGCCAAGACGCTGCGGCTGGCCAATTCGTCGCTCTACGGATTGCAGGTCAAGGTCACCACCATCCAGCAGGCGATCACCTACCTGGGTTTCCAGACCACCCGCAACCTGATCACGGCGGCGGCCGTCACCGGCTGCTTCGCCGAGGGCCACTGCCCCGGCTTTGACCACAAGGCATTCTGGCGCCATTCGATTGCCACGGCCGCCTGCGCCAAGGTGCTGGCGCGGCAAATGCGCTTTAATCAGGACTACGCCTTCACGGCCGGGTTGCTGCACGACATAGGCAGGCTGGTGCTGGTATCGTGCTTCCCGAACCAATATTCCATCACACTGGCCTACCGCGAGGAACACGACTGTTATTTGCTGGAAGCCGAACGCAAGGTGCTGGGCGTCGATCACGTCGACGCCGGCATGGCGCTGGCAGAACACTGGAATTTTTCCGACACGATGCGGCTGGCCATCGGCGGCCACCACGATCCGGAAGCGCCCGGCGCGGGCTTTTTGGCGACCATCATTCATGTGGCCGACGCCATCGTGCACGCGCTCGATCTGGCGCAGGTGCGGGACGATCTGGTCCCGCCCGTGTCCACCGTGGCCTGGACCGCGCTAGGCCTCGATGAGGAAATCTATCTGCAACTGTTCCGTGAAACCGAACTGCAGTATGAAGAAATTTCGATGGTGCTGCTGAGCTAACAGACTACGCTGACGGACTGTCTACCTGGACAAAACGCACGAAAACAAAGAACGCTACCTGCCGGCCGGTTGGACGCGACGTCGAATGGACGCAACGTCAACCGCGGCGCGGCAGGTGCGGAAGCTGCGGGCGCATTAATGACGCGCGTAGTTTCCGGCCTCGGCCTTTTCTGGACGCTCTTCAGGCTTCGGACGGCCCTGGGCATCGGACAGGCGGTACTTGGTGCGGCGGTCGCCCATCAAATCACGGAGGTCGCGAATGCTCATGCCGGTCACTTCGTGCATGCGGATCAGCAGCGAAGCGCCGACCGGCAAACGGTGGTGACGGATTTTGCTGATGACTGGCGGAGCCACTTCCAGCAGGCGCGACAGCGCGGCGTCGTTTTTCAGTTGCATCTTGCCGAGCAGTATGTCCAGCAGATGGTTCGGGTTATAGCTTTCTTGGGAAGCAAGAGCGTGGTGTGCCATGATTTTCCTCGGTGGTTGGTTGGAGAGATAGTGCTGGTCGGAACTTAAGGACAACTTAGAATTTATCAATTATCTGCATGTTGGATAAGCAGCTAACAGAGCGTCTAAATTACCTGCGGCCCGGCCTCCTAATTGCCTTTCGTGCAAGAGAATTCTATGCTTAAAGGGACTGCTCTAGCTGGCGGACGGTGGCCAAAGATTGTTTGACATCAACCGCCGGCTAGAAAACTTAACAACTATGCTATTTCATCACATGGGGCCGGAGGGTGTCGCACGCAACAACTTGTAGGAAACTGTTACATGAAGCAAGTTCATGCAGAGCAAGGCCGGTTCGCTACCCAGCGGCAATTGTGTCGTGGTTGGGGCAACGGCTGGCGGGCCGGGGACCGCTGTGGGCGGGCCCGGCAGTGGCCGGAGCCCCGCTTCAAAATGCGGCGCGGGCGCGGTTTGCATCGGCAAATTAAGCTAAACTAGCGCCTGCGCGCAGTGCGCCCCATCCCGCCTCATCTTATTTAGTCATTCCATTGAAAACCAAAACACCCGTTCAGCCGCATTATTTTGTTCCAGAGCCGCTCGATAACTCGCGCCTGGCCCATTTGTGCGGTCCCCTCGACGAAAACCTGCGGCAGATTTCCGCAGCGCTGGACGTCACCATCTTCCGTCGCGGCGAGAAATTCATCGTCAGCGGCCACAATGCAGAGCGCGCGGTACAAATCCTCGAGCAGTTCTACGCGGTCGCCAACAAGGTCGTCCCGATTGAAGAAGTGCAACTTGCGCTGGTGGAGCAGCGCGCCGGCCTGGCCGCAGCGGCCACGGCCGCCGCTGGGACGACCGCCTCCGGCGGCGACAGCAAGCCGCATTCGGTGGCCGAGGCGCCGTTCGTGGAGCCGGACATCAACAGCCCGGTGCTCAAGACGCGCCGCGCCGACCTGCGCGGGCGCACGCCGCACCAGATCCGCTATCTGCGCAACATTCTGGAGCACGACATCAGCTTCGGCGTCGGCCCGGCCGGCACCGGCAAGACTTATCTGGCCGTGGCCTGCGCCGTCGACGCGCTCGAGCGCGATGCCGTCAAGCGCATCATCCTGACCCGTCCGGCCGTCGAGGCCGGCGAGCGGCTCGGCTTCCTGCCGGGCGACCTGGCGCAAAAGGTCGATCCGTATCTGCGGCCGCTGTACGACGCGCTGTACGACCTGCTGGGCTTCGACCGCACGCAGAAAATGTTCGAGAAGCAGGTCATCGAGATCGCGCCGCTGGCGTATATGCGGGGGCGCACCCTGAACCACGCGTTCGTGATCCTCGACGAGGCGCAAAACACCACCGTCGAGCAAATGAAAATGTTCCTCACGCGCATAGGTTTCGGCAGCAAGGCCGTTATCACGGGCGACGTCACGCAGGTGGACTTGCACAAGAGCCAGAAAAGCGGCCTGGTGGACGCGGTCCAGGTGTTGAAGGATGTGCGCGGCATCGCCTTCAGCCATTTCAACAGCGAAGACGTGGTACGGCACCCGCTGGTGGCGCGCATCGTCGACGCCTACGAAACGGCGCACAACCACGAAGCCGAGATCGCTCCCCTACTCAAAGCCACCGCACTGAAAAATGTCCGTAAAAAATAAATTGACCTTGTCGGTGCAGTATCCCGATGCCCGTTTGAAAGAAGTCATCACCCGTGCGGCGATCCGCAAATGGATACAGGCGGCGCTGTTCGCCCCGGCCGAGCTGACCATCCGTTTCGTCGACGCCGACGAAGGGCGCGCGCTCAACAAGCAATACCGCGGCAAGGACTACGCCACCAACGTGTTGACCTTCGCCTACAACGAAGGCGAGGAACTGGATGACGACGCCCCCACGCGGGCCGACATCATCCTGTGCACCGACGTGCTGGAGAAGGAAGCAGCCGAGCAGAATAAATCGCTGGAGGAGCACACCGCGCACCTGATCGTGCATGGCGTGCTGCACGCGCAGGGCTACGACCACGAGGACGACGAGGAAGCGGCCGAGATGGAAGGCATCGAAACGGAGCTGTTGGCCGAACTCGGCTACGCCGATCCCTATGCGGAATGACTCAGGCGCCCATCAGCTCCGGCGTCGGACAGTTGGGAGATCGCCTGCTGCCAAGGCACTGCTGTGGGCAGCGTGGCGACCTCTCCGTCCCTGAGAACCAAAATTGGTCCGTTGCCTGCGAGCGCAAACATGGGGTCGCGGGTCCGGAGAAAATCGGCTGAATTGTAGAAAAACAGCCAGCCTTGCTTCAACTCTTTCGTTTCGGCGGCCAAAATGTGGAATTCATCGCCCGCCAACCTGCCAAGCTGCTCGACCTTTGCTTGAGCGATTTTTAGAGCGGCGCCGCGATTGAGCTTATCATTGAGCGTATCCATTAGTTGCTCCTTAAAAAACGAAACCCGGTGTAGCCGATGACCACTGCGGCTGCGCCGGTTTGCCCGTGTCGGATTGATGCGTCGAACCGTGCCGGCCAGGATACCCATTGCACGGCCACTATCGCAGGAAGAATTCGACCAGCATGCCCGATAAATCGGCCGGTGCGCTGAGAAAACTCAAACGTTATCTCGAGTCGTTCCCCCACAAGATTCGCTGTTTTTCCGTCAAAAACCTGCTAACTTCCGCTTTTGGTGTATCCTATACCCCTTCGTAACAACGGCTCACGCCTACTATGCAAGAGCACTCTAGTGGCGTCAAAACTGACGCCAAACCCCATCGGTCACTGTTTGAACGCCTGACCGCACTGATTTCCCCCGAGCCTGAGAACCGAGCGGAACTGCTCGAAGTTCTGCACGACGCGCACGAACGCAACCTGATCGACGCCGACGCCTTGTCGATGATCGAAGGCGTGTTCCAGGTCTCCGACCTGTCCGCGCGCGACATCATGATTCCCCGTTCGCAAATGGATGTCATCGACATCTCCAAGCCGATCGAGGAATGGATGCCGCAAGTGCTGGCCACGGCCCACTCGCGCTTCCCCGCCATCGAGGGCGAGCGCGACAAGGTAATCGGCATCCTGCTGGCCAAGGACCTGCTGCGCTACTACGCCGAAGAATCGTTCGACGTCCGCGACATGCTGCGCCCGGCCATCTTCATCCCCGAATCCAAACGCCTGAACGTGCTGCTGCGGGACTTCCGCGCCAACCACAATCACATGGCGATCGTGGTCGACGAGTACAGCGGCGTGGCCGGCCTGATCACCATCGAGGACGTGCTCGAGCAGATCGTCGGCGACATCGAGGACGAATACGACTTCGACGAGGAAGAGGACAACATCCTCTCGATCAAGGAAGGCGTGCACGGGCCGCGCTGGCGCATCAAGGCGCTGACCGAGATCGAGCAGTTCAACGAAGAGTTGGACACCTCGCTGCCGGACGACGACGTCGACACCATCGGCGGCCTGGTCGCCAAGCACCTGGCGCGCATGCCGCACAAGGGCGACATCTTCGACTATCAGGGCATGCGCTTTGAAGTGCTGCGCGCCGACGCCCGCCAGATCCACGTGCTGCTGGTGGAAAAACTGCCGCCCGCCCCCGACGCCGGCGCCGGCGCCACGCAATAATGCGCTTTCGCCGCGCCAATCCGAACGATCCGCCCAAGCCGCAGCGCAGCACCAAAGGTCGGATGATCATCACCCTGCTGGCCGGCGCGATGTGCGTGTTCGCCTTCGCGCCGTTCGGCTGGTGGCCGCTCGAGATCCTCGGTCTGGCGACCCTCTTCTATCAAGTGCTGCGCAGCGCCGATGTCAAAAGCGCTGGCCTGATCGGCTGGGCCTTCGGCTTCGGCTGGACCGCCGCCGGCACCCACTGGCTGTATGTCTCGCTGCACGACTTCGGCGCCATGGCCGCGCCGATCGCCGTCGCCGCCGTGCTGCTGCTGGCCTGGGGCATGGGCTTCTACGTGGCGCTGGCGATGGGCGGCGCGGCCTGGCTGCGCAAACGCTGGTCGCTGCCGCTGCCGGCCGCCAACCTGCTGGTGCTGCCGGCCATGTGGGCGCTGTTCGAATGGGTGCGCGCCTGGCTGTTCACCGGCTTCCCGTGGATGTCGTCCGGCTACGCCCACAATCACAGCCCGCTGGCCGGCTACGCGCCGGTCATCGGCGTCTACGGCCTCGGATGGCTGGCGGCCGTCATCGCCGGCGCCCTGCTTTTGCTGCTGCACCGCACCCGCATCAAGGCGGCGGTGCTGGTCGTCGCCATCTGTCTCGGCGGCGTCGGCCTGACGTACCTGCAATGGACCTACCCGGAAGGCAAGCCGATTTCGGTGCGTCTGCTGCAGGGAAACATCGCGCAAAGCGAAAAATTCGACGGCGCCCGCGTCATCGAGACGATGAAGCTGTACCACGACGCCATCACCGCCGCGCCGGCCGATTTGATCGCCACGCCGGAAACGGCCATCGTCATGCTGCCGCAGCAGCTGCCGCCGGACTACCTGCCCGGCATCGCCCAGTTCCTGACCCAGACCAACAGCAACCTGATACTGGGCATTCCGATGGCCGACAGCCAGGCCGCTTATTTCAACAGCGTGATCGGCCTGACGCCACGCCAGGGCAGCGGCTACTACCGCTACGACAAGCACCACCTGGTGCCGTTCGGCGAGTTCATTCCGCTCGGCTTCCGCTGGTTCGTCAACCTGATGTCGATCCCGCTGGGCGATCAGACCAGCGGCGCCGACATCCAGCCGGCGTTCCAGATCAAGGACCAGCGCGTGCTGCCCAACATCTGCTACGAGGACTTGTTCGGCGAGGAGATCGCCGCGCAGCTGAACCACCCGGCGCAGGACCAGCAGCCGGCCACGATGCTGCTCAACGTCTCGAACCTGGCCTGGTTCGGCGACACCATCGCCATTCCGCAGCATTTGCAGATCTCGCAAATGCGCACGCTGGAGACGGGCCGGCCGATGCTGCGGGCGACCAATACCGGCGCCACCGCCATCATCGACGGCCATGGCGTGATCCGGCACCAGTTGAAGGTCAACACCTTCGGCACGCTGGCCGCCAACGTTCAGGGCATGGCGGGCAGCACCCCCTTCATCATCTGGGGCAACAAGCTGTTCCTGCTGCTGGCGGCGCTGGCGTTGGGCGGCGCATGGTTTTGGGCGCGGCGCGCAAAAAACCAGGCCAAAGCGGCGTAATCTCCACAGGCTGCCGGCAAAACCCGCTAAAATTGCCGCTTTAGCATAACCGCAACCGCACGCCCCTCGCCCCGCGAGGCGTGCCATCGACCACACAAGATGCTGACATTTCAACAAATCATTCTGACCTTGCAAACCTACTGGGACAAGCAAGGCTGCGCCCTGCTCCAGCCGTACGACATGGAAGTCGGCGCCGGCACCTTCCACACCGGGACCTTCCTGCGCGCCATCGGACCGGAACCCTGGCGCGCCGCCTACGTGCAGCCGTCGCGCCGCCCGAAGGACGGGCGCTATGGCGAGAACCCGAACCGCGGCCAGCACTACTACCAGTACCAGGTGGTGATGAAGCCGGCGCCGGAAAACATCCTCGACCTGTATCTCGGTTCGCTGGAGGCGCTGGGCCTGGACCTGAAACAGAATGATGTGCGCTTTGTCGAAGACGACTGGGAGTCGCCGACCTTGGGCGCCTGGGGCCTGGGCTGGGAAGTGTGGCTGAACGGCATGGAGGTGACGCAGTTCACCTACTTCCAGCAAGTCGGCGGCCTCGATTGCAAGCCGGTGCTCGGCGAGATCACCTACGGCATCGAACGTCTGGCGATGTACCTGCAGGGCGTGGAAAACATGTACGACCTGGTATGGACGACGTGGGAAGAAAACGGCGAGACCAAGACGCTCAAGTACGGCGACGTCTTCCACCAGAACGAAGTCGAACAATCGGCTTACAACTTCGAGCATTCGAACGCCGAACTGCTGTTCGCCCAATTCAACAACCACGAATCGGAAGCCAAGCGCCTGATCGAGGCGCAACTGACCTTGCCTGCCTATGAGCAGATCATGAAGGCGTCGCACAGCTTCAACCTGCTGGACGCGCGCGGCGCCATCTCGGTGACCGAACGCGCCGCCTACATCGGCCGCGTGCGCGCCTTGTCGCGCCTCGTGGCGCAGGCCTACTACGAGTCGCGCGAGCGCCTGGGCTTCCCGATGGCCCCTGGCCTGGCTGCCCCCGCTGCTGAACAAACTGTATAAATAATATGACCCAGACCCTCCTCATCGAACTGCTGACCGAAGAATTGCCGCCGAAGGCGCTCGCCAAACTGGGCGCGGCCTTCGCCGCCGGCATCGTCAACGGCCTGAAAGTACGCGACTTCCTCGAAGCCGACAGCGTCGCCACGTCGTTCGCCTCGCCGCGCCGCCTGGCCGTCTCCGTCACCAACGTGCGCGCCACCTCGCCTGACAAATCGATCCGCGAAAAAGTGCTGCCGGTGTCGGTCGCGCTGGACGCCGCCGGCAACGGCACGCCGCCGCTGGCCAAGAAACTGGCCGCGCTGGGCTTCCCGAACCTGACCGTGGCCGATCTGGAACGCGCGCAGGACGGCAAGGCCGAGAGCTTCTTCCACACCTACACGGCGGCCGGCAGCGCGCTGCAATCGGGCCTGCAGGCCGCGCTGGAGGAATCGGTGGCCAAGCTGCCTATCCCTAAAGTGATGAGCTACCAGCGTCCGGACGGCGCCACCGTGCAATTCGTGCGTCCCGCCCACAGCCTGATCGCGCTGCATGGTTCGACCGTGCTGCCACTGACCCTGCTGGGACTGACCGCGTCGAACGTCACCGAAGGCCACCGCTTCCTGACCGCGCCGGGCCAACGCGAAGTCACCATCGCCGATGCCGACGGCTACGCCGACACCCTGAAATCCCAAGGCAAAGTGCTGGCCAGCGTCGAACAGCGCAAGGAACAGATCCGCGCCGACCTGCTGGCCAAGGCCGGCGCCGACCAGGTGCTGATGCCCGAATCGCTGCTCGACGAAGTGACCGCGCTGGTCGAATGGCCGGTGGTCTACGAGTGCCACTTCGAGGAAGAATTCCTGGCCGTGCCGCAGGAATGCCTGATCCTGACCATGCAGACCAACCAGAAATACTTCGCGCTGACGGACGCCGACGGCAAGCTGCGTTCGCGCTTCCTGATCGTCTCCAACATCGCCACCGATACGCCGGCCGCCATCATCGGCGGCAACGAGCGCGTGGTGCGTCCGCGCCTGTCCGACGCTAAGTTCTTCTTCGAGCAGGACAAGAAAAAGACGCTGGAATCGCGCCTGCCGTTGCTCAAGAACGTGGTCTACCACAACAAGCTGGGCACCCAGGCCGAACGCAGCGAGCGTGTCAGCGCGCTGGCCGGCTTCGTCGCCACCCAGATCGGCGGCGACTCCGCACTGGCCACCCGCGCCGCCAAGCTGTCCAAGGCCGACCTGTTGACCGACATGGTCGGCGAGTTCCCCGAGCTGCAAGGCATCATGGGCACCTACTACGCCCGCAACGACGGCGAACCGGAAGACGTGGCGCTGGCAGCCTCCGAACACTACCAGCCGCGCTTTGCCGGCGATGCGCTGCCGTCGACCGTCACCGGCACCGCCGTGGCGCTGGCCGACAAGCTCGAAACCCTGGTCGGCATCTGGTCGATAGGCCTGCAGCCGACCGGCGATAAAGATCCGTTCGCGCTGCGGCGCCACGCGCTTGGCGTGCTGCGCATGCTGATCGAAAAACGCCTGATGCTGTCGATCCGCGGCCTGCTCGATTCGGCCGCGCAGCAGTTCACCGGCATCGCCGGCTTCAAGGACCCGGTCATCGAAGTCACCGCCTTCATGCTGGACCGCCTGCGCGGCATCCTGCGCGAGCGCGGCTTCTCGCCGAACGAGATCGAAGCGGTGGTCGCCCAGAACCCGGACCGCCTGGACGACATCGTGCAGCGCCTGGAGGCCGTCAAAGCCTTCGCCGCGCTGCCGGAAGCGGCCTCGCTGGCCGCCGCCAACAAGCGCATCACCAACATCCTGAAAAAGAACGAGGAAGCGCTGGCCGCGACCGGCGGCGCCGGCGTCAACGCCGATTTGCTGCAGGACGAAGCCGAGAAGAACCTGGCCGCCGCCGTCACCCGCGTCCAGCCGGACATCGACGCCGCCTTCATCCGGGGCGATTTCGCCGACGCGCTCAAAACTCTGGCGCAGTTGCGCGACGAGGTCGACGCCTTCTTCAACGACGTCATGGTCATGGCGGAAGATGTCGCCCTGCGCAACAACCGTCTGGCATTGCTGTCATCGCTGCATGGCATGATGAACCGCGTGGCCGACATCTCGAAACTGGCGGCATAAATGGGTACGCCGTCCCTGAAACTGATCATCCTCGATCGCGACGGCGTCATCAACCATGATTCGCCCGATTTCATCAAGTCGCCGGCCGAGTGGATCCCCATTCCCGGCTCGCTGGAAGCGATCGCCCGCCTGAACCAGGCCGGCTATCGCGTGGTGATCGCGTCGAACCAGTCGGGCATCGCGCGCGAGTTCTTCGACATGACGACCTTGAACGCGATCCACGCCAAGATGCACCATCTCGCGCAGCAGGTCGGCGCCGACATCGACGCGGTGTTCTTCTGCCCACACGCGGCGGCCGACAACTGCGATTGCCGCAAGCCGAAGCCGGGCATGTTCAACGAGATCTCGCAACGCTACAAGATCAGCCTCAAAGGCGTGCCGGTGGTCGGCGACTCGCTGCGCGACCTGCAGGCCGGCTATGTCACCGGCTGCGTGCCCTACCTCGTCCTGACCGGCAAGGGCGAGAAAACCCAGCAAACCGGCGGCCTGCCGCCGGGCACCCTGGTGTTCCCCGATCTGGCGGCGATGGTGGTCCACCTGATCAAAACCAGCGTGCCGCCGGCGCTGCACATCGTTAGCTAACAAAGTATTTGGAGTCTGCATTGGGTCATCCCGTATTATTTTTGCGTTCCCTGATCTTCACCATCATCATGGTGATATCGACCGTGGTCTGGGCGCTGGTCTGCTTCCTGGTTGCGCCGCTACCGTATAACAAGCGCTTCTGGGTCACCGCCCGCTGGAATGTGTTCATCGTCTGGTGCGCCAAGGTTATCTGCGGCATCCGCTACGAGATCAAGGGCGCCGAGAATTTCCCGGACGCGCCGGCGGTGGTGCTGTCGAAGCACCAGTCGGCGTGGGAAACCATCTTCCTGCTGCCTAACCTGCCACGCCCGCTGGTGTTCGTCTTCAAGAAGGAAATCCTTTATATTCCGTTCTTCGGATGGGCGATGGCGCTGCTGCGCATGATCCCGATCGACCGCAAACAAGGCAAGAACGCGTTCAAGCATGTGGTCCGCCACGGCAAGCGCAGGCTCGCCGACGGCCAATGGATTATCATGTTCCCCGAGGGGACGCGGATTCCCGTCGGCCAGGCCGGCAAGTACAAAAGCGGTGGCACGCGCCTCGCCATCGCGACCGGTGCGGTGGTCGTGCCGATCGCGCACAACTCCGGCGAGTGCTGGCCAAAAAACTCTTTCATCAAACGGCCCGGCCTTGTTACAGTATCGATAGGTAAGCCAATTTCGCCAGAAGGACAAACTCCGGACGGCATGATGCAACAGGTGGAAACTTGGATAGAATCAGAAATGCGCGTCATTTCGCCCCACGCCTACAACGCTGGCTAGACGATCTCGCCACGTTGGTGAAGCCGGCGTCGCCGCAAGACGACGCCAGCCAGCTTGACCTGTTCGCACGGGAGGCGCAGGCGCAGGGTCAACCTTCCTCCACCAAAACCGTCTACACCTCGCCGGTGTGGTCGGTGCCTCCATCTTCCAGCAAACCTCCCCCGATTTCCCCGTATATCGCGCCCCCCGTGGAGGCGCTGTCGCCGCCCGCCCCTGCCATCCCGGTCAAGCCGCGCGTGACGCCGACGCCGCCCGAGCCGCCGCCGACGGCCAAGCGCCAGTTGATGGTCGGTGACTTCATCCTCGAATACGACCTGCGCCGCTCGACGCGCCGCTCGATCGGCTTCATGATCGACGACGACGGCTTGCGCGTGACGGCGCCCAAGCGCATCAGCATCGCCGAAATCGACAATGCGATCCGCACCAAACAGCACTGGATACTGAGCAAACTCAAAGAACGGCGCGAGCGCCGCGCCGCGCGGCTGCAAAAGCCGCCGGTGGAATGGATCGACGGCGCGCAGCTTCCGTACCTTGGGGCGGACATCACCTTGCGGCTGCTGGTGGGCGGGCGCAATCGCACCAGCTACAACCCGGCCACGCGCGAGTTGTCGATGGTGCTGGTACCCGGCGCCACCGAGACGCTGCTCAAGGAGCGCGTCAAGTCCTGGTATCAGCAGGAAGCCAAGGTGCTGTTCGAGCAGCGCCTGGACCTGTACGCGGCGCGTCTGGGTGTCAGCTATAGTTCGTTCGGCCTGTCGTCGGCCGGCACGCGCTGGGGCTCGTGCACGGTCGACCGCAAAATCCGCCTGAACTGGAAATTGATCCATTTCTCGCTGCCGCTGATCGACTATGTGGTTGCCCACGAACTGGCGCACACGCTGGAAATGAACCACAGCGCCGACTTCTGGAACACGGTCGGACGCATCTACCCTGCGTACGACGACGCGAAGAACCTGCTGCGCAAAAGGGCGCAGGAATTGCCTGTGCTGTTTTAAACCCGCCGTGGCCAGCGCCGGGCGACATGCTGAACCCGCAAAATCTCGACGACGCCCCCACGCACTCGGTATGGAATGACCGGCGGATCTCATTCATTTTGCTGTCGATAAGGCAGCGTCCCGCCGATTTCTCGCGCGCTCGACATGCCAGAGCCATCTTTTGAAATAACGCCATCGTGCCGGGTTCTACCGCCATCTCCGCTCTTAGTGCCGAGTCGTCCCTAGCACCTGACTATCATATTGCACCGCACAATTTTATTGCCTCATGGAATTACCTGTGGTATTTTGTCTCATGTTTGGCTTGATCTGAGTCAAAAAAACGGCAAATTGTGTCACTAAAACGGGGGTTATATGGGTCAGGTAAGTGCAACCAAGAAGATGGGTTTGGTACTGGGTGGCGGTGCGCCAAATTCACCATTGATCGCGGGGGCGCTGGCTGCATTCCTCGACCAGGAAGTTGAGTTCGACGTGATTTCCGCCTCCGGCGCGGGCGTGCTGATGGGGCTGCTGTACACGGCGCCGCTGGAAGGATCGCCGCGCGAAGCGCTCAAGCGCTGGGCCGACGCCGGTGTGGCCGACACGATCTACAAAATGATGCCCGTCAATTATAAGATTTTCCACAAGCCGGGCAAGGAAGCGGACGCCTTCCGTGGCGTGTTCACGCCGCAGGCCGGCAATCCGATGTTCCCGGGCCTGCCTAATGTGCTGAGCGGCTCGATCCCGTGGGCCGACTGGACCCAATTGATGATGTCGACGATGTCGCCGTCCAACCTGTCGTCCAAAAGCCTCGGTTTGTGCGCCCACGCGCCTTTCCTGGAAGGCTCGATCGACTTCTCGGCCATCTCGAAGATGAAGCCGGAGTTCTACATCAACGCCTACAACCTGAACCAGCACAGCATGAAGATCTGGGACAAGCGCGAGATCCAGGTCGAGCATGTGCGCGCCGCGCTGTCGTTCCCGCTGCTGTACGCGCCGACCACGATCGACGGCGAGGATTATATCGAAGGCGCCGCGCTGGAGACGTTGAATTTCGACCCGTTCATCGAGGGCAAGGGCGAGCACGCGGACACCGACGTGCTGGTGGTGCTCGACATCCTGGGCGACGAGCGCCTGCTGCGCAAGCCGCGCGACCTGTACGACGCATGGGTGGGCTCGATGATCACGCCGCTGGTCAACATCTCGAAGCAGCAATTGCGTTTGTTCGAGCTGGAACACAACACCGACCACAAAACCGGTGAGCCGAAGCGCCACATGCTCAAGCTTGAGCTGATGGCCGCCGTGCCCGATCAGCACATTCCGCACACGATGGACTGGTCGACGTCGAATATGCAACTGCTGTTCGACGTCGGCTACAAGGCGGCGACGCGTTTCTGCCGTCAGAACGCGGATGTGTTGCGCTTTGCCGAAGATACCGAGATGGCTGCTTAAGTACAGGCATTCGCGGCGCATGCCGGATGATGCCCCTCCGGCGCATCCGCTTTCTGTTTCTTTCCTGTTTTCAATCGGATCGGGGTGTTGCCTGGTCCGGTCTACAATGATTCGACCACGATTTCCCGGAGGCGAACATGAGCGAAAACGCACCAATCAACCCAGGCGACGAAGCGCCGGCCGGCACGCCGGGTACCGGCGAAGACGTCTGTCCGATTTGCCACGGCACCGGCAGCGTGCTTGAAGCGGACGATACCATCGCCTGCGGCAACTGCGGCGGAACCGGCGTCATTACCGAAGGCATCGGCGGCGGTTAGCACCACCCGAAATGGACCGGATCAGCGCTTGATGAGCGGCGCCAGCAACGCCAGCGTGCGGCGGGTGGCGCCGCGGTACTGGTTCGCGAACGCCAGAGCGCCCTGTCCCATCGCGGCGCGCGCGTCGTCGTCGCGCAACAGACGCGCGGCGGCGGTCACCAGCTCGGCCGCGTCGGCTACGCGCTGGGCGCCGCCGGCGGCCAGCGCATCCTCGGTCGATTCGGCGAAATTAAAGGTGTGCGGTCCGATCAGCACCGGCTTGCCCAGCGCCGCCGGTTCGATCAGGTTTTGCCCGCCCAGTGGCAGCAGGCTGCCGCCGACGAAGGTGCAGTCGCACGCCGCGTAATAGGCGAACATCTCCCCCATCGAATCGCCCAGCAGCACATCGATATACGCGGGAATGGCGCCTCCGTCCGCGCCGTCCAGCGCCAGCGCGCTACGCCGCTGAACGTTCAACCCCGCCTCGCCAACCATCCTTGCCACTTCGTCGAAGCGCTGCGGGTGGCGCGGCACGATCAGCAGCAGCACATTGGCCGGCAGCCCGGCACGCCCTTCGCGTACGGCCTTCAGTATCAGCGCCTCCTCGCCTTCGCGCGTGCTGGCGAACAGCAGCACCGGCCGCGCGCCGATGGCTTTACGCAGCGCCGCGCCGGTGGCCAGCGCCGTCTCCGGCACCACCACGTCGAACTTGATGCTGCCGGTGACTTCCACCTGCTTGACGCCGAGCGAGCGCACCCGCTGCGCGTCGGCCTCGGTCTGCGCGGCGACCAGCGAGATGCCGTGCGCCGCGTCCAAAATCAGCGAACCAAGGCGCCCCGCCTTGCGCAGCGAGCGCTCGGACAGGCGCGCGTTGGCCAGCACCACCGGCACACCGCGCGCGCCGCAGATGGCGATCAGGTTCGGCCAGACTTCGGTCTCCATCAGAATGCAGACCGCCGGTTTGAAATGCGCGATGAAGCGGCCGACCATGGTGCCGGTGTCGTACGGCAGATAAGATTGCGTCAGCCGTGCGCCATGTTTGGCAAACAGCGACTTGCCGGTGGCGCGGCCGGTCGGCGTCATGTGGGTCAGGATGATACGGCCGGTCGGATACTGCGCCAGCAGCGCGTCGATCAAGGGCTCGGCCGCGCGCGTTTCGCCGACCGACACCGCGTGCACCCACAGCACCGGACTGGCAGCCGACGAAGCCGAACCGTCGCCGTAAAACCCCAGCCGCTCGCCCCAGTGCCCGCGATAGCCAGGTTCCTTGCGGCCGCGCAGCCACAAGCGCGCCAGCACCAGCGGCAAGGCCAGCCACCACATCACAGAATAGAAGATACGCATGAAGCTCAGCCCAGCAAACTCCTGGCCGCAGCCAGTACTTCGGACACGGACGGCGGCGCGCCCCGATCGCCCAGATTGATGATGCGCGGCGACCAGTTACCCTCGGTCTTCCAGCGCGGCGAATCGGCGTAGATTTCGACCGTCGGCCGTACGAAAGCGGCGGCGATGTGCGTCAATCCGGTGTCGACGCCGATCACCAGCGCGGCATGGCGCGCCAGCAGCATGGCGTCCGCCATCGACAGCTTGGGCAGCACCCGCGCGTTCGGCAGATTGGCCGCCAGATGTTCGGCTTCGGCCTGCTCCTTCGGGGAGCCCCATGGCAGCAGGATGGTCATCGGCGCCAGTTCTCGTCCGAGGGCGATCCAGTTCTCCGGTGCCCACTTCTTGGGATCGCGCGCGGTGCCGTGGAAGTACACCACATAAGGCTCGGCCGGCATCCACGCAGGACGCGGCTCGTCGGCCGAGATTTCCGGCAGGCCGAAATCGGCCGGGGTGTCGACCTGGTAGCCCAGCGCGGCGGCTGCCACCAGGCGGCCGCGCGCCACCGCGTGCGTGCGCGGGTCGGTCGGAACACTCAGGTTGTGGAAAATGCGGGAGACGCCCTCGTAGCCCGAGCCCTCGCTGCCATTGGCCAGGCCGACCTTGCGGCCGCCCTTGACCACCCGCGCGGCGCCCATGATGATGCCGGTCTTGAGCAAGCCCTGGGTATCGAACACGTAGTCGTAGCGCTGCTGGCGCAAGGTACGGAAGAAGGCCTTGATCTCGGCCCGGGTCTCCGGCTTGCCCAGGCTTTTACGCCAGCGCCGCAGCGCGAACGGAATGATGGTCCGCACGCGGGCGTTGAGCCGCACCAGGCTGACGTAGCCCTCCTCCACCACCCAATCGATGTTCGCGTCGGGGAAGCGGCGGGCGATATCGGCCACCATCGGCAGGTTGTGCAGCACGTCCCCCAGCGAGGACACGCGCACCAGCAAGATGTTGAGCGGCTGGGGCTTGGACTTGGGCTGACCGTCGCCCGTTTGGTGCGACATCGCTTAGAAAGGCAGTTCCGCGTCCGGCTTGGCGGCCAGGATCACGCTCTTGAACTGGCCCTGGATGCGTGCCAGCGCTTCCGGCGTTTCCGCTTCGAAGCGCATCACGATCACCGGCGTGGTGTTGGACGAACGCGCCAGGCCGAAGCCGTCCTCATATTCCACGCGCAGGCCGTCGATGGTGATGATCTGCACATTGCCCGGGAATTTCGCATCCGCGCGCAGCTTGTCCATGACGATGACGTTTTCGCCTTCGCTCAGGTGCAGGTGCAGCTCGGGGGTGCTGTCCGACTGCGGCAGGGAATTGAGCAGCGCCGACGGATCGGCTTCGCGGGTCAGGATTTCCAGCAGACGCGCGCCCGAGTACAGGCCGTCGTCGAAACCGTACCAGCGGTCCTTGAAGAAGATATGGCCGCTCATTTCGCCGCCCAGCGGAGCGCCGGTCTCGCGCAGCTTGGCCTTGACCAGCGAGTGGCCGGTCTTGTACATCAGCGGAACGCCGCCGCTTTTGGTGATGTACGGCGCCAGGTGGCGCGTGCATTTGACGTCGTACAGAATCTGCGCGCCCGGATGGCGGGTCAGCACGTCGGCCGCGAACAACATCATCTGGCGGTCCGGATAGATGATCTGGCCGTCCTTGGTCACCACGCCCAGGCGGTCGCCGTCGCCGTCGAAGGCGATACCGATTTCGGCGTCGGTCTCCCGCAGCGCGCGAATCAGGTCCTGCAGGTTCTCGGGGTGGGCCGGATCGGGATGATGGTTGGGGAAGTTGCCGTCCACTTCGCAGAACAGCTCGACCACTTCGCAGCCCATGCCGCGATACAGGTCGCCGGCGAAAGCGCCGGCCACGCCGTTGCCGCAATCGACGGCGATCTTGATCGGACGCGCCAGCTTGACGTCGCCGATGATGCGCTCGAGGTACTGTGCGCGGATGTCATGGGTGCTGTAGGCACCCTTTTTCGAAGCAGACGAGCCGTCGTGGTCGACGATGCGCTGATACAGCGAGGTAATCGCTTCGCCGTGGATCGCTTCGCCGGCCAGCACCATCTTGAAGCCATTGTAGTCCGGCGGATTGTGGCTGCCGGTGACCATGATGCCCGACGCCGCGCCCAGCACATTGGTGCCGAAATAAACCATCGGCGTGGCCACCACACCCAGATCGATCACGTCGACACCGGCCAGCTGCAGGCCCTCGGCCAGCGCCGCCGTCAGCGACGGGCCGGACAGACGGCCGTCACGGCCGATCACCACCCTGGTCTCGCCCTTGTCCAGCGCGGCCTGGCCGAACGCCTGCCCGATCGAACGCGCTACGCCCGCATCCAGGGTTTTGTCGATGATGCCGCGGATGTCGTAAGCTTTGAAGATCGTTTTGGATAAGGAGACCATTTTGGATTTTTGATGTGCCTGCCAGGGCGATGCGGCGCCGGACTTCGGCGCACTGCCCCGCCCTGGACGCGGATTAGAGGAAAAATAGGTGCTGGCTGCGCTGTAGCAGACATAGCACGATAGTGTAAGTCTGATACCGGCGGCAGGCAAGCCCGCCGGCCGGTCGCGGGCGCTAAAAACGTTTAAACCTTCAGGCCGGCGATGTCTTTGCCGGCGTCCAGCCATTCCTTGACCCATTTCGGCTGCCGGCCGCGGCCGGTCCACTGCTGGCTTCCATCGGCCGGATTGCGGTAGCGCGGCGCCACCGCGCCGGTTTTCTTGCCGCTGCCGCTGCGGACCGGGGCGCCGGAGCCGACCAGCTCCTTGAGCGGAACGCCAACGCTTTGGGCGATGGCCAGTATTTGTTCGCGGGCTTTGGCCAGATCCTGGCCCTCGCGCTGTTTCAATTCGCGTTTCACTTGTTCTTGCAGATTGCGCAAATCCGCGGAAGACATATTCGACAGGTCCATTGGGCTTTCCTTTAGGTGATGACGATATAAAGCGCTGCGCGAATATATTACATCAAGCCCGGGAAATCATATTTTCTTATGGCGGATCATCCAGCGTGGCGCTTTAAAGCGGACAATGCGTACATAAATCCAGATGTAACTGCTGATAAACAAAATACAAAACACCATTAATACCCAGGTGTGGCGCCAGAATACGGTGGCGGGCAACACCGCCATCAGCGAAAACATCCACAAATACGGCGACGTCAGCGAATTGCGGCGTATCAGCGCGCGCGCCTCCTTGCGTCCGACCGCCCATTGCACCACGCGGCGGAAGATCAGGCTATGCAGATGGATACCGTCGGGCATGGCCGGAGATTTACCGCGCACGAACATTCGGCGATAAACCGAAAACAAGGTTTCAAAGGTTGGATATATTAATAACAACGCGGCGTACCAAGTGGAAACTTGCGGATTGCGCATTACCAAGAGCAATGCCAGTTCGCCCAACATAAAGCCGATGAAATATGCGCCGCCGTCGCCCAGGAATATCATGCCGACCGGATAATTCCAGATCAAAAAACCGGCGGTGGCGCCCGCGACCATCAGCGCGGCGATCAACACGAACATATCGTTGACCTGCAACGCGACATAGCCGAGCGAGAGCAGCATGCAAATGCAGACCACGCTGGCCAGGCCATTGAAACCGTCGATGATATTAACCGCGTTGGCCACGCCGGCCACCGCCAGCACCGTCAGCGGCAGCGTGATCCACACATACTGGATGGGCCAGGCGGCGAAGGGAAAGTCGATCCGGTCGATGCGCGCGTCGAGCAAGAAGTAGCCCAGCGCGGCGGCGGCCATGGTCAGCAACAGACGCCGCGTGGCGCTGACGCGGCCCGTGTAATCCTCGACGATGCCGCCGACAAAGGCGACCGCCGAACAGGCCAGCAGCGAAGCGAGCCAATTGCCCATGGCCGGCACGCGCCAGATGGAAATAGCCGAACTGAGCGCGACCGACAGGAATATCGACAGCCCGCCGATCCGCGCGACGTGGTGCGCGTGCACTTTCTGGACGCCGCCGAAATCCGAATCCAGCGCCGGCCCGTGCAATCTCGATTCTTTGATAACCAGCAGCGTCAGCAGCGCGGAAGCGATAAAGCTCAGTAAAAAGGAAAACATATTTTATCTATACAAAATTACCGGATGCGCTCGCCAGCACAAAGGCCAGTCATTGTCCGCCGGGTTGTCAGCACGCTAACCCGCGATTGTACCGGATTGGACACGGCAATCCTGAATTGATGGCGGGGACGCTGCATTGCGTCAAACCTCGCGTCAAACATTGTTGGCGTTTTTAACAACGGCGGCGATACATGGCACGGCCGCATCCGTTTGACGGTGCGCCGGCATCATAACAGCAGAAAATTGGTCGGATGCGATTGCTTACCAATCGATACAAATGACGGCCGCACTCAATCTATGCGTCAATCCATGCAAAGACGCAGCGCCGCTTTCCAATCCGGCACGTCGCAAAAGCGCGTCATCAGCCGCTGCGACGACAGCACCGAGTATTGAGGGCGCCTGGCCGGGGTCGGATATTCTGCGCTGGTGATCGGCACCACGCGGCACGCCAGTCCGGCCGCCTCGACGATCGCCTGCGTGAACTCGAACCATGTGGTGCTGCCCTGCGCGCTCAGGTGATAGACGCCGCTGTGCTGCGCCCACCAGTCCGCGCCGCCCGCACGCGCCTGCGCCAGCACCAGCGCCGAGGTGTCGGCGATGGTGCGGCTCCATGTAGGCGCGCCGTGCTGGTCGGCCACCACGCGCAACTCGTCGCGTTCCCTGGCCAGGCGCAGCATGGTCAGCAGGAAGTTCTTGCCGCGCATGCCGTACACCCAGCTGGTGCGGAAAATCAGGTGCGGAATGCCGGCCTCGGCGATGGCTTGCTCGCCGGCCAGCTTGCTGGCGCCATACACGTTGAGCGGTCCGGTCGTGTCGCCCTCCACGCGCGCGCCCGGCTGGCTGCCGTCGAACACGTAATCGGTCGAATAATGCACCATGGCCGCGCCCAGCAGCCCGGCTTCGCGCGCCATCAGCCCGGGGGCCTCGGCGTTGATGCGGTGCGCCAGCGCCGGCTCGCTCTCGGCCTTGTCGACCGCCGTGTAGGCGGCCGGATTGACGATCAGCCCCGGCTTCACGCGGCGGATCACGTCGCGCACCTGGTCCAGATCGGACAGATCCATGATCTGGCGGTCGACGGCCACCACCTCGCCCAGGCCCTGCAGGCTGCGCGCCAGTTCGTAGCCGACCTGGCCGGTGCTGCCGGTCAGCAAAATCTTCACGCGAACACCTCGGCCGCTGCCAGCGGCAGCGCCGCCAGGTCCTTGTTCGACAGGGTCGGCGTCAGCGCCAGCGGCCAGTCGACGCCGATGGCCGGATCGTTCCACAAAATGGCACGCTCGTGCTCGGGCGCCCAGTAATCGGTGGTTTTATACAGGAACTCGGCGTTCTCGCTGGTGACCACGAAACCGTGCGCGAAGCCGGCCGGTATCCACATCTGGCGCATGTTCTCCGCGCTGAGCTCGGCGCCATACCATTGCCCGAACGTCGGCGAACCCTTGCGGATGTCGACCGCGACGTCGAACACCGCGCCGGCGGTCACGCGCACCAGCTTGCCCTGCGGTTGCTGGATCTGGTAATGCAGCCCGCGCAACACGCCCTGGCGCGAGCGCGAATGGTTATCCTGCACAAAGGTGGCAGTGACCCCGGTCGCCTCGGCGAACTGGCGCGCGTTGTAGCTCTCGTAGAAGAAACCGCGCTCGTCGCCGAACACGCGCGGCTCGAGCACCAGCAAACCTTCCAACGGCGTGGTGATGACCTTCATCGTGGCACGACCTTATCTTCCAGGATCTGCAACAGGTACTGGCCGTAATTGTTCTTCTTGAGCGGTTCGGCCAGCTTGCGCAGCTGGGCGGCGTCGATATAGCCTTTGCGGTAGGCGATTTCCTCCGGACATGCGACCTTCAGGCCCTGGCGTTTCTCGATGGTGGCGATGAACTGGCCCGCCTCCAGCAGCGACTCGTGGGTGCCGGTGTCGAGCCAGGCCATGCCGCGTCCCATCACCTCGACATTGAGCTGTTGCTTCTCTAGGTAGACGCGGTTGACGTCGGTGATCTCCAGCTCGCCACGCGCGGACGGCTTGATGGCGGCGGCGATGTCGCACACCTGGTTGTCGTAGAAATACAGGCCGGTGACCGCGTAGTTGGACTTGGGCTCCTTCGGTTTTTCCTCGATCGACACGGCCTGGCGGTCGCCGTCGAACTCGACCACGCCGTAGCGTTCCGGGTCCTGCACGTGGTAGGCGAACACGGTGGCGCCGTCGACCTGTTCGCTGGCGTGGTTGAGCAGCGCGTCGAGATCGTTGCCGTAATAGATGTTATCGCCCAGGATCAGCGCCGACGGCGAGTCGCCGACGAATTCCTTGCCGATAATGAAAGCTTGCGCCAGGCCGTCCGGCGACGGTTGCACCGCATAGCTGATGCTGATGCCCCACTGGCTGCCGTCGCCAAGCAGGTCCTGGAAGCGCGGCGTGTCTTGCGGCGTCGAGATCAGCAGAATGTCGGTCATGCCGGCGAGCATCAGCACCGTCAGCGGATGGTAAATCATCGGCTTGTCGTAGATCGGCAGCAATTGCTTCGACACGCTCATCGTCACCGGATACAAACGGGTGCCGGAGCCGCCGGCCAGGATGATGCCTTTGCGGCGGTTGCCGGCTGTGGTGCCCATGGTGCCCATTATTATTGGCCTTCGCGATTAAAGTAGTTGGTTTCCACCCATTTGGCATAGCTGCCCGACTGCACGTCGTTCACCCACGGCTGGTTGTCCAGATACCACTGCACAGTCTTGGCGATGCCTGTCTGGAAGGTTTCGGCCGGTTTCCAGCCCAATTCACGCTCAAGCTTGCGGGCGTCGATGGCGTAGCGGCGGTCGTGGCCCGGACGGTCCTTGACGTAGGTGATCTGGGCCCGATAGCTGGCGCCGTCCGCTTTCGGGCGCAGCCGGTCGAGCATGTCGCACAAGGTGTGCACCACGTCCAGGTTGGCCATTTCGTTCCAGCCGCCGACGTTGTAGGTCTCGCCCAGACGGCCCGCCTCCAGCACCCGGCGGATGGCGGCGCAATGGTCGCTCACGTACAGCCAGTCGCGCACCTGCTGGCCGTCGCCGTAGATCGGCAGCGGCTTGCCCGCCTGCGCGTTGGCGATGATCAGGGGAATGAGCTTTTCCGGGAAATGGTACGGGCCGTAGTTGTTCGAGCAGTTGGTGGTGACCGTCGGCAGGCCATAGGTATGATGGTAGGAGCGCACCAGATGGTCGGACGCGGCCTTCGACGCCGAGTACGGGCTGTTCGGCGCGAACGCGGTGGTCTCGCTGAACGGCGCGTCGTCCGGGCCCAGCGTGCCGTAGACCTCGTCGGTGGACACGTGCAGGAAGCGGAACGCGGCCTTTTCCTGCTCCGGCAGCGCCGACCAGTAGGCGCGCGTGGCTTCGAGCAGGCTGAAGGTGCCGTTGATGTTGGTGTTGATGAATTCGCCGGGGCCGAGGATGGAGCGGTCGACGTGGCTTTCCGCCGCGAAGTGGACGATGGCGCGCGGCTTGTGCTGTTCGAACAATGCGAGCACCTGGGCCTGGTCGCAGATATCGCCGCGCACAAAGACATGGCGCGGGTCGTTTTTCAGCGACGCCAGATTGTTCAGATTGCCGGCATAGGTCAGCTTGTCATAATTGACAACAGGCTCGTCGGACTGCGCCAACCAGTCGAGCACAAAGTTTGAACCGATAAAACCGGCACCACCCGTAACAAAAATCATTTAGTATCCCGCAGCAAGAGTCAAAACAGTCGTAAGAGTGATTTTATGTGAAACTGCGCTGCCTACGGGCAAAAATCAACACTCGCACTCTGATTTCAGGGTAATTCAGTTTCCAAAGCAACGAACCAGAGAGCTACCATATGAAAACCTATGTAATCGGGGATTTACAGGGCTGTCACGAGCAGGCCTTGTCCATGCTCGACAGCATACGCGCGCACGCGGCCGAAGTCGGGGTGGCCGAGCCCGCCATCCTGTTCGCCGGCGACCTGATCAACCGTGGCCCGGATTCGCTGGCCACCCTGCGCCACGTGCGCAAATTGTGCATGGCCAGCGGCGGCCTGATCGACAGTGTGCTCGGCAACCACGACCTGCACCTGCTCGCGGTCGCCTACGGCATTCGCCCTGAACACAAGTCCGACACGCTGGCCGACATCCTGCACGCGCCCGACCGCGACGAGCTGATCGACTGGCTGCGGCGTCGTCCGCTGGCGATCCAGGTCCAGGGGCACGTGGTGGTGCACGCCGGCCTGCTGCCGCAATGGAGCGCCGACGAGGCCATCGCGCTGGCCGGGGAGGTGCAGCAAATGTTGCGCGGCCCGGACGACAGCTTCGCCGAGTTCCTGGCCGAAATGTACGGCAACCTGCCCGATCAGTGGTCCGACGACCTGCGTGGCGCCGACCGGCTGCGCTGCATCATCAACGCCATGACGCGGCTGCGCTTTTGCAGCGCCGACGGCGTGATGGATTTCAAGATGAAGGAAAGCGGCACGGCCGACGAAGGTTCGGGCCTGATGCCGTGGTTCGACGTGCCGGGCCGGCGCAGCGCGCGCGACACCGTGGTGTTCGGACACTGGTCGGCGCTGGGGCTGACGTTGAAGCCCAATTTGATCGGTCTTGACAGCGGCTGCGTGTGGGGCGGTCAGCTGTCTGCGGTGTGCCTGGAGGACCGTAGCGTGCTGCAGGTGCAATGCCCGGAGTTCCAGGAGCCGAGCAGCAAGAAAAAGTAAGCCCGTTAGCGCGGTTTGCGCAACCGTGCCAAACCTTTGATCGCGTATTCGTTTTTTGGATCGAGCGCCAGAGAGCGCTCGAAATGGGCGATGGCGCCCGCCGTATCACCGCGCCCGGCGGCGATGTCCGCCAATCCATCATGGCTGTACGCCGACGCCGGATACAACCCCAGCGTGAAATTGAACATGGCGGCGGCATCGACCGGCCTGCCCGCCTCGATCAAATCGTAAGCCAGATAAACCAGCGCCTCCTCGCCGCCGGCCGGCGCAGGCTGCAGGCCGCTATAATGTCTCATGCCGGCCTCGACGCCGTCGCGCGCGATCACATCCCACAACCCATCGCGCAACTGCGCGGTCGGCTGCTTCGTCGGCGCGCCGAACAGGATCGCCGCCAGCGCGTTGCCAACGCCGCCAGCCGAGGCCCGGTCGCTATTACTCAGCACGATCACGGTGACGCGTTCGGCGGGAAAGCGCAGCAGATACGTTGAAAATCCGTTCTCGCTACCGGAGTGCTCGATGCTGCGCCGTCCCAGTTTTTCACCGATTTGCACGCCATAGCCATAGCCCTTCTTCACCGGCGCAAACATCTCGTCGAGCGACTTGCGCGACAGCAGTCGCTCCGAATACAGCGCCTGGTCCCACAGCAGCATGTCGCCCACGGTCGACTGGATGCCGCCGGCCGCGTAGCTCACCGTCGGGCTCATGTAAGGAGCGTTGATGAACCGCGTGCCCAGCGAGTAATAACCGCTGGCGCGGTTCGGCAGCAAGGTCCGGCTTTCGTCGTATACCGTCTGCGACATGCCCAGCGGTGTAAAGATCTTTTCCCGCAGATAGTCACCGTAGGATTTGCCGGAGGCGCGCTCGATTACCACGCCGAGCAGCACATAGCCGGAATTGCTGTACTTGAATTGCTCGCCCGGTGTGAACCGCAACGGCAGATCGCGGAACAGCGCGACCAGCTCGGGACGCTTGTAGCTGCGCAAGGCCAGCACCTCGTCCCATTCGGACAGGCTGGAGTAATTTTCGATGCCGGAGGTATGCGTCAGCAGATGGCGCAGCGTGATCGGTTTCCAGGCGGCGGGACACTGGTCGATATACTGGCAGATGGGATCGCCCACCTTGAGCTTGCCCTGCTCCTGCAGCTGCATCACCGCCAGCGCGGTGAATTGCTTGGTCAGCGAGGCGATGCGGTAGACGGTTCGCGCCGTGTTCGGCACGTCGAGCTCGTAATTGGCCATGCCGTAGGAGCGACTGAAAACAGGCACGCCGTCGCGCGCGACCAGCACCGTTCCGCTGAAATGGTCGTGACGGGTCGAGGCCTGCAAATACGCATCGAACCGCGCGTCGAGCGGCAGCTCGGCCTCGACGGACTCGGCGGTGGCCGGCCGCGCAAACAGGCATGCGGCAAGCACCGATGCCATCCAAATGACTTGAATTGCCTTGCGCCGCATACGTCCTCCTTTGTCGAGGAGAACAGAATACCTCAAGCGCGGGCGGCGCGGCCTAGTGCGGCGCCGCCGTCACGCCCAAGGCGGCGGCCACGGCCTGGTGCGTCACCTCGGCCAGCTCGCGGCGGTGCGCGCCCATCGTGTCGATCGGCGGCAGCACCATCAATTTCGCCATCACCGGCGGGCCGTCGAGGATGGCGATGATGCTTTCGGCGAAGGTCATGTCGCCGATGAAATCGACCGACGGATGACGCGCGCCCTTCGGATCGACGTACGACAACGCCACCGGCTGCACCGGCACCTTGGCGTCGATCGCCGCCTCGAACAAATTGGCATGGAACGGCAGCAGGTTGCCCTGCGAAGAGGTAGTGCCTTCGGGGAAGAAAGCCACGCGCTCGCCGCGCTCCAACGTTGTCACCAGTCCCTTGAAGATATGCCGCAGATCGCGCCGGTTGCCGCGCGAAATGAACACGGTGCCGGCCTTCTCCGCCAGCCAGCCAGCCAGCGGCCACGAGCGGATCTCGGCCTTGGCGACGAAGTGGCTCGGGTGCAGGCTGTGGACGACAAAAATATCCAGCCAGGACACGTGGTTGGCCACCACCACCGCCCGCTCCAGCATCGGCGACGCCGCCTGCTGCTCGACGCTGACGTTGCACATCTTCAGCAACCGGGTCGACCAGCGGCGGATGTGGTCGTTACGCTTGTCCTGGCTTATCCACGGAAACACCGTGGCGCAGATTCCCATCCCCAGCAGCACGTGCAACATCACCCGCGCCAGGCGGAAGATCATCGAAATTTTCATTCAGAAAATCAGCCGCGTTGGTAGGCGACGTGACCGGCCACGATGGTGGTTTGCACCTGCCCCGTCAGGTTGTAGCCGACGAAAGGCGTGTGCTTGCCCTGGCTGGCCAGCGCCGCCGCTTCCACCGTCCAGGTGGCCTGCGGATCGAAGACGCAGACGTCTGCCACCGCGCCGACCGACAAGGTACCGGCGGACAGACCGGCAACCCGTGCCGCATCGGCCGTGATGCGCGAAATCGCCCGCGCCAGCGGCCCCATGGCGGCCTTGCCGGCGCCGTCGAGCTGGCCGGCGGCGTAGTCGTCGGCCCATTTCAGCGTCAACGACAGCAGCAGCTCCAGCCCGGTGGCGCCGGGCGAAGCTTCGCCGAACGGCAGCAGTTTTTCATCGTCGTCGACCGGCGTGTGGTCCGAGCACAGCGCGTCGATGGTGCCGTCGAGCAGGCCGAGACGGATGGCGTCGCGGTCGCGCTGGCTGCGCAGCGGCGGCGTCAGGCGCGCGTTCGAGTCGAAGAAGCCGATGTCGGCGTCGGTCATGTGCACGTGGTGGGCGCCGACGTCGCAGGTGACCGGCAAGCCTTCGTTCTTGGCCTGGCGCACCAGCTCGATGCCGGCGGCCGACGACAGGCGGCACAGGTGCACGCGGGCGCCGCTCGAACGCATCAGCTCGAAGATGGTGTGCAGCGCGATCGTCTCCGACATCACCGGCACGCCGGACAGGCCCAGGCGCGAGGCCAGCGGACCGCTGGCGGCGATGCCGCCACGGCCGATGTGCGCGTCCTGCGGGCGCAGCCACACCGTGTAGTTGAAGGTTTTGGCGTACTGCATCGCGCGCAGCAGCACGTTGGTGTCCTCGATCGGCTCCTCGGCCTGGGCGAAGCCGATGCAGCCGGCTTCGGTCAGCTCGGCCATCTCGGTCAGCGCCTTGCCCTTGAGGCCGACGGTGAGCGCGCCCAGCGGGTGCACGTGCGCCTGGTTCAGGGTTTTGGCGCGGTGCTTGAGCATTTCCACCAGGCCCGGTTCGTCGAGCACGGGGTCGGTGTCCGGCGGGCAGATCAGGCTGGTCACGCCGCCTTGCATCGCCGCCTGCATTTCCGATTCCAGCGTGGCCTTGTATTCGTAGCCAGGCTCGCGCAAGCGCGCCGACAGGTCGACGAAGCCCGGCGCGACGATCATGCCGACAGCGTCGATGGTCTGATCCGCCGTGAAGCCGGCCGGCGCTTCGCCGACCGCCAGCACCTTGCCATCGGCGATGTACAAGTCTTGCCTGGCGTCGATGCCGTTGGCCGGGTCGACCAAGTGGCCGTTCTTGATATGGAGTTTCTTATTCGAGTTCATTCCTGCTTTCATCCTTGCGTTCCCGCCACAATGCTCATCACCGCCATCCGTACCGCGATACCGAACGTCACCTGCGGCAAGATCACCGCCTGCGGACCGTCCGCCACCGCCGAATCGATTTCCACGCCACGGTTCATCGGCCCCGGGTGCATGACGATCGCGTCCGGCTTGGCCAGCGCCAGGCGCTCCGGCGTCAGGCCGTAGCTCTTGAAGTATTCCTGCGCCGACGGCAGCAGCGCGCCGCTCATGCGCTCGTTTTGCAGGCGCAGCATGATGATCACGTCGACACCCTTCAAGCCTTCTTCCATGTTGGTGAAGGTGCGCACGCCCATCTGCTCCAGGCCGCCCGGCAGCAAGGTGTGCGGGCCGATGGCGCGTACTTCCGGCACGCCCAACGTGGTCAGCGCGTGGATGTCCGAACGCGCGACGCGGCTGTGCAGGATGTCGCCGACGATGGCCACCGTCAGGTTGGTGAAGTCCTTCTTGTAGTGGCGGATCGTGTACATGTCCAGCAGACCCTGCGTCGGGTGCGCGTGGCGGCCGTCGCCGGCGTTGACCACGTGAACGTGCGACTGCTTCGTGTCATGCAGGTGCTTGGCGATCAGGTACGGCGCACCCGACTGCGCGTGGCGCACGACGAACATGTCCGCGTGCATGGCCGACAGGTTGTCGATGGTGTCGAGCAGCGATTCGCCCTTGCTGGCCGAGGATGCCTGGATGTTCAGGTTGATGACGTCGGCCGACAGGCGCTTGGAGGCGATCTCGAAGGTGGTGCGGGTGCGGGTCGAGTTCTCGAAGAACAGGTTGAACACCGACTTGCCGCGCATCAGCGGCACTTTCTTGACGTCGCGGTCCGAGATGCCGACGAACGACGAGGCCGTGTCCAGGATGTGATTGAGGATGGATTTGGGCAGTCCCTCGATCGACAGCAGGTGCTGGAGTTCGCCGTTTTTATTCAGTTGCGGATTGAGCATGGTGGTGGGGTCGTGGTGATTATGAGGCGTGGTCTATGGTGAGCGTGAAGGTGCCATCGTCGGCGCGCTTGAGCACCAGCGCCTGCCCTTGCGGCACGGCCACATGCGCGGCGACGAAATCGGCGGCCACCGGCAACTGGCGCTCGCCGCGGTCGACCAGCGCCGCAAGCATGATGCGCGCCGGGCGGCCGTAGTCGAACAGCTCGTTGATCGCGGCGCGCGTCGTGCGGCCGGTGTAGAGCACGTCGTCGACCAGCAGGATGTTGGCAGCGGCAACGTCGAAGCCGATGTTGGTCGGCTTGACCTCGGCCGGCAAGCCCTTCTTGGCGTAATCGTCGCGGTAGAAGGAGACGTCGAGCACGCCGCAGCGGGCCGACAGGCCCAGGTCGGCCGCGAGGCGCTCGGCGATCCAGGCGCCGCCGGAGTGGATGCCGACGATGGCGACGTCGGCAACGCCTTCCAGGCCGGCCTTGACGTCGGCCAGCAGGGCCGCGTACAGCGCTTCGGCATCGAGTTGGTGGGGGTTCAGTGTGGACATGGTGGTTCGCTAGGTTGCGTCGAAATATTGTTGCAGAATGATGGCGGCGGCGCGGTCGTCGATGACCTCGCCGCGTTTGGCGGAGATCACCGCCGACGAATAGCGCTCGTCGACCAGTTCGACCGGCAGGTTGAAACGGCCGTTGAGCTGGTTGGCGAACTTGCGCGCGCGCGCCGTCATGTCGTGCTCGGCGCCGTCGGGATGCATCGGCAGGCCGACCACGAGGCGGGCGGGTTTCCATTCGTCGAGCAAGGCCTGGATCGCGGCAAAGCGCGTGGCGTTGTCGACGGCGGAGATGACTTTGACTGGCTGGGCCTGGCGAATCATGGTGTTACCCATGGCAACGCCGATCCGTTTGACGCCGAAATCGAAAGCGAAGATGGTGTCGACACTCACGGTTGCCCAGACTCGAACAGGTCACGCGGATTACGCATGGCCGGCCTCGGATGTCAGCATCAGCGGATCGATGCCGAGCAGGCGCATGGCGGCCGTGTAGCGTTCCTCGATGGGCAGGTTGAACAGGATTTCGGGATCGGCGCCGACCGTGAGCCAGCCGTTGCGGCCGATCTCCTCTTCCAGCTGGCCCGGGCTCCAGCCCGAGTAGCCGATCGACACCAGCATCTGCGGCGGCCCTTCGCCGGCCGCGACCGCCTCGAGCACGTCGATCGACGTCGTGAACGCGATATCCTTGGTCACCGTCAGCGACGACGAGTAGCGGCTGCCCGGCGTGTGCAGCACAAAGCCGCGGTCGTCCTGCACCGGGCCGCCAAACATGATGGGCTCGTCCACGTGCGATTCCAGGCCCGTGCCCTCTTCCAGCTTCAGGTCTATGCGTTCGAACAACACTTGCATGGTCATATCGGTGGGTTTGTTGATCACCACGCCCAATACGCCGTTCTCGTTGTGCTCGCAGACGTACACGACGGTGCCGCCGAAGACAGGATCTTGCATGGAAGGCATTGCAATAAGGAAATGATTCGCCAGATTCAAGGATGGGGTGGCGCCGGTGCCGATCGGGCCCAACTCGTCAATCTCCTCCTGGGGTTCCCCCTTGCTCAGGGCCGATACAGGTAGAGTTTTGTCGATTTTGCTCTTCTTCATACGCGTTGCTCTCTCTGTGCTGGGTGCATGATGCTACCGTGCCGCCGCGACATCCTTGCGTTGTACCGTGCATTGTCCCGCGCTTGTCCTGGACAAATGCTGTAACATCGCGCCGCTGGCAGCTGTCTCTCTCACCGATAGTTTACACTGAATTGAGGGTGCGGCCATGATTGCGTTCCCCCACGAGATTGACACAGACCGAATGAAACTGAAATCGTCCCTGGTATGGCTGCGCCGCGATTTGCGCGTTTTCGACCATGTCGCCCTGAATCAGGCGCTGCAGGACAGCGCCACCGTGTATTGCGTTTTTGTCTACGATACGACCATCCTGGACGTCTTGCCTCGCCGCGACCGCCGTGTCGACTTCATCCACGCCAGCCTGGCCGAGGTGGCCGACGAGCTTGGCCTGCTGGGCGGCCACCTGATCGTGCGCCACGCCGATCCGGTCACCGACATCCCGGCGCTGGCGGCCGAGCTGGGCGTCGAGGCGGTGTTTTGCAACCACGATTATGA
This sequence comes from Duganella sp. AC917, assembly GCF_979258245.1. NCBI lineage: Bacteria > Pseudomonadati > Pseudomonadota > Betaproteobacteria > Burkholderiales > Oxalobacteraceae > Duganella > Duganella sp. AC917. Next base: position 6,212,504 of record NZ_OZ409848.1, on the reverse strand, counting down.
ACCGCAAGCGATCGCCCGCGACGCCGCCGTGGCCGAGGCGCTGAAGGACGCCGGCCGGCGGTTCTTCAGCTACAAAGACCAGGTGATTTTCGAGAAAAGCGAAGTGCTGTCGCAAACCGGTGGCGTGTTCTCGGTGTTCACGCCGTACAAGAATGCGTGGCTGAAAAAGATGACGGCCGATCCATCGGTGCTGGCGCCATACCACATCGAACCGCACGCGGCGCGGCTGGCGCCGCCACCGTCGCCCGCGCCCACCCTGCCGACCCTGGCCGAGCTAGGCTTCGAACCCAGCAACCTGGCCGAGCTTAATATTCCGACCGGCATGTCCGGCGCGGCCACACTGTTCGACGATTTCCTGCCGCGCATCGCCGACTACAAGACCGCGCGCGACTATCCATCGGTCAAAGGCCCGTCCTATCTGTCGCTGCACTTCCGTTTCGGCACGTTGTCGGTGCGCCACCTGGTGCGCACGGTGGTGGACCTGATGGCGCGCGGCGCCGGCGGCGAAGGCGCGCCGGTCTGGCTGTCCGAGCTGATCTGGCGCGAGTTCTACGCGATGATCCTGTTCCACAACCCGCACGTGGTCGGCGGCGCCTACAAACCGGCCTACGATGCGATTCAATGGGAGACCGGACCGGAAGCGGACGAACTGTTCGCCGCGTGGTGCGAAGGCCGCACCGGCTATCCGCTGGTGGACGCGGCGATGGCGCAGCTGAACCAGACCGGTTATATGCACAATCGCTTGCGCATGGTGACGGCCTGCTTCCTGATCAAGGATTTGGGTATCGACTGGCGCCGTGGCGAAGCGTATTTCGCACTGCATTTGAACGACTTCGACCTGGCGTCGAACAACGGCGGCTGGCAATGGGCGTCGTCGTCGGGATGCGACGCGCAGCCGTACTTCCGCATTTTCAATCCGATCACGCAGTCGGAGAAATTCGAGGCCGGCGGTAAATTCATCCGGCGTTATCTCCCGCAGTTAAAAGACCTGGGCGACAAGGAAATCCACGCGCCATGGCAAACCCCGCGCATGCTGCCGCTGGATTACCCGGCGCCGGTCGTCATGCACGACGAGGCGCGCAAACGCACGCTGGAACGCTATGAAGTGGTGAAAAAACCCGCCCAGCCGGAGTAAGCGGCGAGGCGGGTACTGCGATCATTTCAACAAACCCGTGATCGTCTCCAACAACACCGGCTCCTGGAACGGTTTGCCGAAATACGCGTTCACCCCAAGCTGCAACGCGTAGTTGCGGTGCTTGTCGGCGCTGCGCGAGGTGATCATGATGATCGGAATATCCCTGGTCCGAACGTCGCCGCGCACATTGCGCGTCAGGTCGAAACCGTCCATGCGCGGCATTTCTATATCGACCAGCATCAGATCGGGCGTGATGTCCTGCAACTGCTCCAGCGCGTCCACGCCGTCCTTGGCCAGCACGACGTTGTAGCCTTCGCGCTCCAGCAGGCGCTGGGTGACACGCCGCACCGTCATCGAATCGTCCACCACCATGATGGACCTCGTGTTCGGACGCGCTTGGGCCGGATCGGCCGCGCGCGCGTAATTCCGCCTTGCCTCCGGCTGCTGCGCCAGATGCTGCACCAGCGCCACGGGATTCAGAATCAGCACGATATCGCCGGTCCCCAGCACCGTCGCCCCGGCGATACCGGCGAGGCGCGACAACTGCGGACCGATATTCTTGATGACCACCTCCCGGTTACCCAGCACCTCGTCGACCCGCACCGCCAGCCGCTCGTTGCCGTTCTTGAGCATCATCACGGGCGCCGACCGCTGTGCCGGCAGCGGCGTATCCGCCTCGCCGAGCAAGGCGGGCAGATAATGCAGCGCGGCCTGGTGTCCCTGGATCGGCACGAAGCCGTTTTGATGGGCCTCCGCCAGCGCCGCGTCCTTCATCTGCAGCACCTGCTCGACCAGGATGGACGGGAAGGCGTAGGTCTTACCGCCGGCATCGAGCAGCACCACTTGCGTGACCGCCAGGGTCAACGGCAGGCGGATGGTGAAGCGCGTGCCTTTGCCAGGCTCCGAAAACATATCGACGCGCCCGCCCAGCGATTGCGCCTCCGACTGCACGATGTCCATGCCGAGGCCACGCCCCGACAACTCGGTCAGCGATTCGGCGGTGGAAAAGCCCGGCTCGAAAATCAGATCGGCGATCTGCGCTTCGGTGACCTCGTCCTCCTCCAGCAGCAGGCCGCTGCTGATCGCCTTGGCGCGAATGCGTTCCAGATCGAGGCCGGCGCCGTCGTCGCTAAATTCGATGACCACCTCGTTGCCCTGCTGCGTGACCTGCACCAGCAGCTCGCCGGTCTCGTTCTTGCCCGCCGCACCCCGGGCGGCGCGCGACTCGACGCCGTGGGCGATGGCGTTGCGCAGCAAGTGCTCGAACGGCGCGGCCATGCGTTCCAGCACGCTGCGGTCGATCTCCACGGCGCTGCCGCGAATGTCCAGATTGACGCGCTTGTCCACTTCCTTGGCGCTTTGGCGCGCCACGCGGAACAACCGCTCGGAGATGCTGGCAAAAGGCACCATGCGCACCCGCATCAGGTCACGCTGCAGATCGCGCGTGAGGCGCGCCTGCTGCACCAGATCGTCGCTGGCGGCATCGACGCCACGGGTCAGGCTTTCGTGGAACGAGGCGACGTCGTTGACGCTTTCGGCCATCATCCGGGTCAGTTCCTGCAGCCGGGTAAAGCGGTCGAATTCGAGCGGATCGAATTCGCGGTCGCTCGACACCGACATGCGCGAGGCGATCTGCGATTCGGCCTGCATTTCCAATTCGCGCAGCTGGCGGCGCAAGCGCGCCAGGTTCTCCGAGAAGTCCAGCAGCGACGAGCGCAGGGTGCCCACTTCGTTCTCCAGCCTGGAGCGCGAAATCGATACCTCGCCGGCCTGGTTGACGAGACGATCGAGGATGTCGGCGCGCACCCGCACCAGCGGCGATCTGGCGCCTGCCGCCGGCTCTTCGCCCGGCGGCACCGGCGACGCAATGCCGGCGGCATCTTCAGCTTCGGGAGCGCCATCGCCGCCCGCCGCCGCCGGCGCTCCGGCCTGGATGCTTTCGACGTCGGCGGCAAGACCGGCGACACCTTCCTTCGACGCGGTCGGGTTGAACGCGTCCGGACGCTGCAATTGCTCGAACAGCAGCAAGGCATGGTCGTAGTGCGCGAGCAGCTCGTCGAACGCCTGCGGCGTGGCGAAGCCCGCGTGCACCATGTTTTCGATGTGGGTTTCGATTTCATGCGCGTGCTGGCCCAGGCGCATCGCGCCGGCCATGCGCGCGCTACCCTTGACAGTGTGCAGCAGGCGTAGCAGGCCTTGCGCGTGGGACGTGTCGGCGGGATCATGCTGCCAGGCGCGCAGCGCTTCGCCCACTTGCGGCAGCAGGTCGGCGCCTTCTTCGAGGAACACCGGCAGCAGATCGGCGTCCAGGTCGTCGTTGAAGAGCGCCGGCGCGGCGGCCAGGATTTCCGGCTCGGCCGGCGCCAGTTCGATGATCTCGGCATCCACTGCCGGCGCGGCCATATTCAGTGGCGGATCGGCGAAGGCGTCGTCAAAGGCCGCGTTGAACAGATCATCGATGCTGTCATCGGCACGCACTTCGGCCTTTTTCGGCTCCGGCGCGGCCACCGGGGCGTCGGATTCCGGAACGCTGCCGCTGATGACGTTGTAGGTTTCCCTGAACAGACGATCCAGCGGGGTCTCTTCGACTTCGGCTCCGGCTTTGGTTTCGTCTTCGGCCGCCTCCGGCTGCGGCGGCGTCGCGATGTTTTCCATCGTCTCGGCCATCATGTCATCCAGCCGCGCCTCGATATCCTGGCCGGCGCCAGGCGGCGTGGCGGCCAGTTGCTCGCTCAACTGCCGCAAGGCGGCGATCAGCTCCGGCTGCGCTGCGGGCATCTCGCCCTGCGCAAAACTCTGCAGCATCTGGCGGATGCGCTCTACCGCGAAGTCCAGCAAATCGTGCTGCGCCTGGTCCAGGTGCGGGGCCGGCGGCAGCAGCGATTGCAGCGTCGCCTCAAGCGCCAGCGCCACTTCGCGCAAGACCTTGAAGCCGACCGTGCCCGATGTGCCGGCCAGCGTGTGCGACGCCTGCAACGCCTCCGGATTGACCGGGCGGCGCGGCTCGTGACGCCACTCGCCGAAGTCCTGCTGCAACAGGCGAACCAGTTCGTCCGTCTCGTGCAGATAGATGTTGTACAGCGGCAGAGGGATGTCCAACTCGCCGATATGCTTGACGTTGTCGTCGCGCGGGGCCAGCGGCGGCGCCACCGTGGGGAAATCGATGACGTTGCCGGCCGCCGCAGGTGGCGCGGGTGGCGTTGGTGGCGTTTGTGGTGCCGGTGGTGCCGGTGGCGTGGTCTCCGCCGCAGGCGCTTCTTCCGCCGCCTGCTCGGCTTCCTCGATGAAGAACGCACCACCCTCCCGAACCCGCACGGCGGCGGCGATTAACGCGCCGGCATTGCGGTCCGAAACGCCGGCCGACGCCAGCTCGGCAACCCACGCCCGCAATTCCCGCGCGGCCGCGGCCAGCAACTCGAACAGCGCATCGGAAGAAGGCCGCTCCTCGGCCAGCCAGGTGTTCATCATCCGCTCGACCGCTTGCGCGGCGTCGGCGAACTGGTTCAACGCCACCATCCGCCCGCTGCCTTTGAGCGTATGGAAGGATCGGCGCAAGGTGATCAGGGACTGCTCGCTGGCGGATTCCGAACGCGGCTTGTCCAGCGTGGCGTCGACAAAGTCCAGCGTCTCACGCGCCTCGGCGATGAAGATCTCCAGCAGCTCGGCCTCCACCGCCGCGTCGCTGGCGGCGGGCGGCGGCGCCTCCGCCGGCATCGACGCCGGCGCCGGCGCAACCACTTCCTGATCCAGCACCGGTATCGATTCCGACTCCGCCATCTTCTTGAAGGGCACCGAGCGGAAAGTACCCTGCTGCGCATCGAAGGTGAAACGCTCGCGCGCGCCGGCCGCGTTCTGCGCCAGCATATCGACAAAGAATCCCAGTGCGCCGACATTTTGCGCGATGTCATCGAGCGCCTTCGACTCCTGCGTGGCATCGCCATCGCCGGCGGCCAGCGAAAGCACAGCAGCCTTGACGTGCTGCGCCGCCTTCATCGCGTCTTCTTGATCGAGCATCGCCAGCGCGCCCTGCAACTGATGCAGCACCGGATCGAGTTCCGCCAGCGAAGGACGCCGGGAAGGATCGATGTAGTACTCGTCGAGCACCTTCTCCACCTGGCGCAAACCGGTTTTCATTTCCAGCGCCAGCGCGATGGCGGTGTCGTCCTGCCGCATCTGCCGCGTCAGGCCGTTCTGCCACTGCGCCGGCTCGGGCGGCGTATCGCCGGACACCAGCGCCAGCAAACGTGCGCCTATCGTATCGGCACTCGCCGCGAAATCGGTCGGCAGATGACGAATGCGCTCCAATCCATGTTCGGCGAACAGCAGCGCGGTCGCCATTTCCAGCGCCAGCTCCTCGCTGCGCCCGGCCGAGACGGCGGTGCGCGCCACCTCGGCCAACTGGCGCATCAGCGCACTGAGGGCCGGGATATTGAGCTTGTCGCATTCGCACGCGACATCCGTCAGCGCCGTGTCGAACGCCGCATCGAGCGCGGGATCGATTTCCGCCTCGGCCAGTCTGTCCCAACTGGCCTTGGCCTGGACGATGCCGCTCTTGGCGCGCTCCAGCGCCTCGCTGTCGATCTGACCATAGCGGCGGGTTTCGTAATCGGCAGGCGCCAGGCCGTCAAGCGCGAACGCGGCGCGCATCTTCCTCGCAGCCGGCGATTCGGTGTCCGGGCCGGCCGCCGCGATGAAGAACAGCGCATCTCGCAACATCGTATCCGGTTGCGCCACCGTGCCCTGGCTCAGACGGCGAATTTGCAGATTGATCAATCCGAACAGCTGTTTCACATACAGGCCGCCCGCCAGTTCGCCACCGGCCACCAGCTCGGCGAAGCCCTGCATCGCCAGCCAGAAGGTGCGGGCCTTGTCGTCGCGCTGCGCATCGGCGACCAGCTTCACGGCATCGAGCAGCGCGGCGGCGTGTTCCCGCTGCTGCGCCGGCTCGGTGCTTTTCAGGTAAGGCAGCAGCGCGCGTTCGAAGCGCTGGCGGTAGGCCGGGTAGTCCACCAGAGCGTCGGCGCCGGCGCCGGCGCCGGAATGGGCGGCATCGGCGACATCGGGTTCCGGGATCCGCGACAAATCGGGGAAGAACAGGTCCGCCGGATGTATGCGGTCGCCGCCTATCATCTCCTGCACCGCGCGATAGTACGGGAACAGCCTGGCCGGCTGCGACGGCGCGCCCTCCAGCAGTTCCTCCAGATACTCGACCAGCGCCTGATAGAGCTGCGACACCGCCTCCACATGGTCGGTGCTGCACTTGACCGTGCCGGACTTGAAGCGGTCCAGCGCCGCCTCGGCCAGCTCCGTCATCTGGCTCACACCGTCGATATCGACCATCTGCAAGGCGCCGTGGGCCTGGTGCAAATGCGATTTCGCGTGTTGCAACTGCGTCGCCTGATCTTCCGCCGCCCTGCCGCCCGCTTCGACCAGCGCGGTCCTGGAGCGCGCCAGCGACTCCCGGATTTCGACCATCACCCAGGACAGGGGTCCGGTATCCAATTGCGGTTGCGGCGGTATCGAAAAATCAGTTGTGGTCATGCTTGCCTAGGCCTTTCGTTGAGGTGCGCGGCGTGCGTTCAGGACGCGATGCGGAATCGCGCCACCGAGTTTTTCAGTTCCTGCGCCAGCACCGACAGTTTATGGATCGATTGCGCGGTTTGCTGCGTGCCGTCCTGCGTCTGCTCGGTCACCGTCAAGATGTGTTGAATATCGTTCGCCACGCCGTTGGCCGATGTCGCCTGCTGGCCGGTGGCGAGCGAAATACCGGAAATCAGTTCTGCCAGGTGGTTCGACACCTGTGAAATGTCGTTCAGCGCCGTGCCGGCGGCATCGGACAAGCGCGCGCCTTCGACCACGCCCTGGGTCGATTTTTCCATCGCCGCGACGGCGTCGTGGGTATCGGTCTGGATCGTGCGCACCAGCGCGCCGATCTGCTTGGCCGCTTCGGCCGAACGCTCCGCCAGCCGCTGCACCTCCTCCGCGACGACCGAGAAACCGCGCCCCGCCTCGCCGGCCGACGCGGCCTGGATCGCCGCGTTCAGCGCCAGCACGTTGGTCTGTTCGGTGATGTCGGAAATGAGCTCGGTGATTTCGCCGATCTCCTGCGACGATTCGCCCAGCCGCTTGATGCGCTTGGAGGTGTCCTGGATCTGGTCGCGGATCTCGTGCATGCCCTTGATGGCGTTTTCCACCGCCGTCGACCCTTGCTGCGCCGCCGCCACCGACTGGCGCGCGACATCGGCCGATTCGCTGGCCGAACGCGACACATCGGTGATCTCGTTGGCCATCTTGGCGACGGTGGCGCTGGCGTCCTGGATCTCGCGCGACTGCCGCTGCGACGCCTGCAGCAGGTTGCTGGCGATGGTTTGCGCGTGGGTGGAAGCCTTGGTCACCTGCTCGGCGGTCGCGGTCACGCGTCCCACCAGCCCGCGCAGCTCTTCGACCGTGTAGTTGACCGAGTCGGCGATCGCGCCGGTGATGTCCTCGGAAACGGTGGCCTGCACCGTCAGGTCGCCGTCGGCCACCTCCTGCAGCTCGTTCATCAGCCGCAGAATCGCGGCCTGATTCTGGTCGTTCATGGCCTTGGCCTCCTCCTCCTGGCGCTGCGACTGCTGGCGCATCGCTTCGGCCTCCTGGCGGCGGCGGTCGGCGCCGCGCGTGCGGTTGTGGGAGTCCATCAGCAATACGCGGCCGATCGCCGCCGCCGTCATCAAGGTCAGCAAACCGCCGGCCACCATCAGCCAGAACGTCAGGTCGAGCGAATCCTGGTCTTCGCGGTACGCCTGCTGCAGCACCGACAGCCGTTGGCGCAGGGCCTCGTTGTCGTTGAAGATCAGCTGTTCGGCGGTCTTGGCGGCGCTGAATTTATCCAGTTTATTGAGGATCGCCGTCACCAGCTTTTGATATTCCTCGAAGTCGCCTTTTAGCGCGGTGAATTTATCCCGCAGGTCCGCATCCCGCACCGCCGCGATGCCCAGCGGCGCGCTGCCGTTGAGGAAACCGTCGACCGTGTTGCGGAACACCGTGGTGTCGCGCCCGAGCTGGAACGCGGTCTCCGAGCTGATGCCGCCGGCGGTCAGGAATTCACTGGCGCCACGGCTCATGCGCTGGGTCAGCATCGACAACCCGCCCAACGCGGCCAATTCCCGCCCTGTGCCGCCGCGTTGCAGCTTGATGGCGGTGATTTCCTCGGTGCGCGCCAGCAGGTCGGGCGACATCGTATTGAGTTTGCGCAGCGTCTTGTCCACCCCGCTCAAGTCCGACTTCAGGGTCAGGATGGTGTCGGCGGCGATGTCGGTCGCACTCCATTGCTTGCTTGCCGCAGCCACCACCGGCGCCAGCTCGGCGCGCGGCTCGCCGATTTCGCGGCCCTGGTAGGTGCCGCCGCGCGTCATCAGCCTGATGTCGTTATCGAGCTCCTTGCGGCTTTCCTCAAGCTGGCGGAAGCCCTCGGCGCTGCCCTGCACGGCGTTGGGCGCCGCCTTGCCGATGCGCTGGGAGTGCATCAGCGCGTCGCTGGCGACCTGGGTCTGGGCCGAGCGGTTGGCGCCGTGGATGAAGTTGAGCGCCACGAACAGCGCGCTCGCGCCCAGGCTTACCGCCAGCGCGGTCGATAAAATACTCAATTGGCGCTGCGCCGGCAGATGGCCGATCAGCGGAAGTTTGAAGGCTGCGGCGTCGGCGGGGGCCACGCGGGTGCCGAGACGGCCCAGCGCATCGCGCAAGCGCAGCGGCGCGCCGCCGTCGGCGGTGCCGGCGGTGGCCCCGGCGGCGGCATGCATGAACTGCGAATCGCCAGCCTCGCCGAATTCCGAATTCGCTGTCAGGTCCTGGTCGGCGCTGCGGTTGCCATTCGAGGAACTACCCATCTTGAAAGCCATACCACCCTCTCCGGATTAATTTATGCGACCCGCGCCGCGGCCCGCCCGTGTCGCCGCCAATCTTCCGCAGTGTACGTGCATCACAGGCCGACTTGCAGAAAAGCGGGATCGCGCACCAGCTGCGCCAGATCGATCCGGGTCCAGCATTGTCCCTCGGCGTCGTCGAAGTGCTGTCCGCACCATGCCGGCGCGGGGTCGGCAGGCGGCGGAGCGGCCTGCATGTCCGCCAGCTTGCGCAGGCCCAGCACGCGCCCGGCCAGCAGCGCGCAGTTAAAGCCGAGTCCCGGCGCGAAGGTGATCAGGCGGCGCTCCGAGACCGGGGTATCGTCGGCGCCGGCGCCCTGTCCCTGGTAGCGCGCCAAGTCGATCACGCCGGTCAGGTTGCCGCGAATATTAGCCAGGCCCTGGTACCAGGCGCGCGTCAGCGGCACCGGCGTCACCGGCTGCGGCGGCACGATCTCGCCGATCTGGGTCAGGTCCAGCAGGCACAGACGACCGCCGATCAGCACACCGAGTTCGCGCCCGCCGACATTGGCGCCGGTCTTGGCCGCTTGCATGCGCTCGAGCAGCTGCACCTGGTACTGGCGCAGGCGGCTGCGGCGTTCGGTGCCGGCCGGCGCGGCGGCGCTGTCGGGCGTGGTGTCGGTCATCGCCTAGCCCAGGGCGGCGATTTTCGCCAGCAGATCGGCCGCATCGACCGGCTTGACCAGATAATCGCGGGCACCCTGGCGCAGGCCCCAGATACGGTCGGTCTCCTGGTTTTTGCTCGAGCAGATAATCACCGGCAAATCCTGCAGCGCCGGATCGCGGGCGATCGAGCGCGTGACCTGGAAGCCGTTCGCGCCGGGCATGACCACGTCCATCAGAATCAGCTGCGGCTTGTCGGCCTTGATCTTGGCCAGCGCCTCCTCGCCGTTTTCGGCGACAGACACCGAAAAGCCGTTGCGCACCAGGATATCGGTCAGGTAGTAACGTTCGGTGGGCGAATCGTCGACGATCAAAATGCGTTGTATGGCCATAATTCCCTCTGCGGCTTTGTTATTCTGGTAACGGGACGGGCGCGCCGCCGGTGTGCTCGCGCACGGCGGCCAGCAGGCTATCCTTGGTAAATGGTTTGGTCAGATAGGCGGCCGAGCCGACCATCGCGCCGCGCGCGCGGTCGAACAGCCCGTCCTTGGAGGACAACATCAGCACCGGCGTGGCGTGGAATTTCGCGCTTTTTTTGATCAGCGCGCAGGTCTGGTAACCGTCCAGGCGCGGCATCAGGATGTCGCAAAACACCAGCGCCGGGTGGTGGTCGTTGATCTTGGCCAGCGCGTCGAAACCGTCTTCGGCCAGCACCACCTGGTAGCCGGCCTGGCTCAGGAAGATCTCGGCCGACCGACGTATCGTGCTGCTATCGTCGATCACCATGATTTTCAGGGCCGAATCGGGCACATTAGCTTGCGGCGTGGTCGTCATAATCGGGTCGCTGGGGTGATGCTACACGATAGCATAGGCGGAGCGGCCGGTGCGCCTTGCTGGCGCCGGCCGCCGCCGGCAGGCCCGGGCCGGGTGAATCCGGCACCGGCCGGCTGGCGTCAGATGGCGACCATCTCGAAATCGTCCTTGCGGGCGCCGCATTCCGGGCAGCTCCAGTTCATCGGCACGTCGGCCCAGCGGGTGCCGGGCGCGATGCCCTCGTCCGGAAGGCCGGCCTGCTCGTCGTAGATCCAGCCACAGATCAGGCACATCCAGGTCTGGAACTCCTGCGTTGTTTCATTGCTACTCACGTCTGCCACCCTTCAATCAAGTAAAATGCTGAATTAGGTATCTTAATCTACCAGCCGTGCAAAACCAAACTTCTCCTCTCATATTAAGCTTCGGCGCTGCCGATCCGGCCGGCGCGATGGGCGTCCAGGCCGACCTGGCCGCTTTTTCGGCCCTTTCGTGCACCGGACTGGCCGTCACCACCGCGTTGCTGATCGGCGACAGCGCGCGCGTCGAAGACGTGCAGGAAATCGATCCCGACTGGGTTTCCGATCAGGCCCGCGTGGTCCTGGAGGACATGACCATGGCCGCCTTCAAGGTCGGCGCGCTGACCAATATCGAGCAGGTGGCCGCCATCGCCGAGATCCTGTCCGACTATCCGGACGCGCCGCTGATCCTCGATCCGTTCAGCTCCCGCCTGCCCGACCTGCCCGACAACGACGCCGAGGAATTGCTCACCGCCGTGCGCCAGTTGCTGGTGCCGCAGGCGACCCTGCTGATGCTGTCGCTGGTGGAATTGGGCCGGCTGGCCGAAACCTGGCGCGAAGGCGCCGAGGACACGCTCGAATCGGATGTCGAACACCTGCTGGCCCTGGGCTGCGAATTCGTGCTTGTCACCGGCACCCCGGCTGGCACGCCGCAGGGCGACCCGACTTCACCCAACATCCTGGCCAACACCCTGTTCGGCGCCGAGGGCATGGTTAGCCACGACGCCTGGCAGCACCTGCCGGGCCCCTTCCTTGGCGCCGGCGGCACCTTGTCGGCGGCGATCGCCGCCTTCATGGCGCGCGGCGCCGACGTGCCCGAGGCGGTGGCGGCGGCGCAGGAATACACCGTCGGCGCGCTGGCGCACGCGCAGCGCTACGGCATGGGCAAGTTCGTGCCCAACCGCTTTTTCCATTTGCTGACCACGGCCGCCGACATGCAGTAAGCGCGGTCGCCGTCCACACACCTGATATTGAAGATGCCATCATGACCACGAACACGATCAACACCTCGAAAAACGATACCCTGTTCGCCCGCGCCCAGAAAACCACGCCGGGCGGCGTCAACTCGCCGGTGCGCGCCTTCCGTTCGGTCGGCGGCACGCCGCGCTTCATCACCCGCGCCGAAGGCCCGTACTTCTGGGACGCCGACGACAAGCGCTATATCGACTACATCGGCTCCTGGGGGCCGGCCATCGTCGGCCACGCCCACCCGGTGGTGGTCAAGGCGGTGCAGGAAGCTGCCGCGCGCGGCCTGTCGTTCGGCGCGCCGACCGAAGGCGAAGTGCTGATGGCCGAGGAAATCTGCCGTCTGGTGCCGTCGATCGAGCAGGTGCGCCTGGTGTCGTCGGGCACCGAGGCGACCATGAGCGCGCTGCGCCTGGCGCGCGGCGCCACGGGCCGCGACAAGATCGTCAAATTCGAAGGCTGCTATCACGGCCACGCCGACTCGCTGCTGGTCAAGGCCGGCAGCGGCCTGCTCACCTTTGGCAACCCGACGTCGGCCGGCGTGCCGGAGGACTTCGTCAAGCACACCCTGGTGCTGGACTATAACAATGTCGAGCAACTGGAAGAGGCGTTCGCCTCGTTCGGCGACGAAATCGCCTGCGTCATCGTCGAGCCGGTGGCCGGCAACATGAATCTGATCAAGGCCAGCGAGGCCTTCCTGCAGTCGATGCGCGCGCTGTGCACCGAACATGGCGCGGTGCTGATCTTCGACGAGGTGATGTGCGGCTTCCGCGTGGCGCTGGGCGGCGCGCAGGAACTGTACGGCATCAAGCCGGATCTGACGGCGCTGGGCAAGGTGATCGGCGGCGGCTTGCCGGTGGCGGCCTTCGGCGGCAGCGCCGAGTTGATGAGCAAGATGGCGCCGCTGGGCGCCGTCTACCAGGCCGGCACGTTGTCGGGCAATCCGGTGGCGGTGGCGGCCGGGATGACGACCTTGAAGATCATCCAGGAGCCGGGCTTTTACGAGAAACTGAGCGCCACGGCGGCGCGGCTGGCGGCCGGTCTGACCGAGGCGGCCAAGGAGGCCGGCGTGGTGTTCTGCGCCGATTCCGTGGGCGGGATGTTCGGTTTGTATTTCAGCGAGACGCCGCCGAACAACTATGCCGAGATGATGGCCGGCGACCGCGCGCGCTTCAACACCTTCTTCCACGCGATGCTGGACGAGGGCGTGTATTTCGCGCCGGCGGCGTTCGAGGCCGGGTTCGTGTCGGCGCAGCACAGCGATGCGGTGATCGACGAGACCATCGCGGCGGCGGGCCGCGTGTTCAAGCGGTTGGCCGCGTAAGAAGCCGCTGCCGGCTCGTACATGTACGAGCCGCCAGCAGCGCATCAAGTCTCGATGACGCCCGTATTGAAGTTGTACTCGAACAGATCCCCGTACCGCCCCCACTCGATCGCCACGCGCAACGCGCGCTCGGCCTCCTCGTCGCTCAGCGTGAACCGCAGCAGCTTGAGGAACAACTCCTCCGGCAAATCCCCGGACTTGTCCTGCTTGAGTCCATGGCAGATATACGCCACCAGCGGCACGTGCTCCAATAACTGCGCGCCGAACATCGCCTGCCGCTCGGCGTTGGCCGCCAGCGCATACCGCCCTCCCAATTCCGTCAGCAAAATATCGCCATTGGTCAGATAGGCGAAGCCCAGCAAAATAAGCGCGTTGAGCACCTCCAGCAGCTCGGCGTCGGTCAGCTCCGTCTCCTCGGCCAGCTGCGGCAAATCCGCCCGCCCGGAGAACGGCTCCTCGGCCAGCAGCTCCAGAATCCCCTCCATGTGGGCGATGTTCGCCTGCGGCAGGCGGTCGCCCAACTGCAGCTTGACCTCCTTCTCACTGATCAAACCGCGCCGTCCGGCGCCCGCCGTCATCAACTCGTAGACCTGGTCGATCAGATGACGCACCTCCGGCCCCTCCGCCTTGCGCGGCTGCGGCAGCGATATCGGCAGCTCGGCGCGCACCCGCCCCGGATCGCTGGCGAAGATCAGCACCCGGTCGGCCATCATCACCGCCTCCTCGATGTTGTGCGAGACCACCAGGATCGCCTTGGTCGGAATCCGCCCGGACTGCCACAGCTCGAGGATTTCCTCGCGCAGGCGTTCGCCGGTCAGCACGTCCAGCGCGGAAAACGCCTCGTCCATCAGCAGCACCTCCGGCTCCATCACCAGCGCGCGGGCGATGCCGACCCGCTGGCGCATGCCGCCCGACAGCTCGCGCGGCAGCGCGCCCTCGAAGCCGGACAGGCCGATCAGATCGATCACCTTTTCGGCGCGCTGCGCGCGCTCGGCCGCCGGCATGCCCTGCGCCTCCAGCCCCAGCTCGATATTTTTCTGCACCGTCAGCCACGGGAACAGCGCGAACGACTGGAACACCATGCGGATGCCGCGCGCGGTGCCGTACAGCGGCATGCCGCGATACAGCACCTGGCCGTCGTCGGCCGGAATCAGCCCCGCCATGATGCGCAACATGGTCGACTTGCCGGAGCCGGATTGTCCCAGCAGCGCGACGATTTCGCCCTCGTGCAGCGTGAAGTCCACGCCCTGCAGCACCGCGCGCGCGGTGCCGTCGGCGGCGCGGAAGTGTTTGCCGACCGATTTCAATTCAACGATAGGTGTGCTCATGGTGTGCTCCCGATTCTAGAAATGCAGCCGGCTCTCGGCCAGCTTGTACAGGCGGCGCCAGACGAAATGGTTGAAGCCCATGACGAAAATGCACATCACGCCGATGCCCAGCGCGATGCGCGGAAAGTCGCCGGCGGTGGTCATCTCGTTGATGTAGCTGCCCAATCCATGCGCCTTGACGTTGGTCGCGCCCCAGCTGACATATTCGGCCACGATGCTGGCGTTCCACGAGCCGCCCGACGCGGTGATGGCGCCGGTGACAAAGCTGGGAAAGATCGCCGGCAGCAGATAGCGCCGCCATTTGAGCCAGCCGGTCAAGCCGAAGTTCTGCGCCGCGTGACGCAGCTCGGTGGGGATCGTCGAGGCGCCGGCGATCACGTTGAATAGCAGGTACCACTGGGTGCCGAGGATCATCAGCGGCGACAGCCAGATATCCGGGTTCAGATGGAAGCGCATGATCAGTATCACCGCCACCGGGAACACCAGGTTGGCCGGGAACGCGGCCAGGAACTGCGCCACCGCCTGCGTGCGCGAGGCCCAGCGCGGATTCATGCCGATCCAGACGCCCACCGGCACCCAGATCACTGAGGCGAGCACCAACAGCAGCATCACCCGCAGCAGCGTGTAAAACCCGAGCACGAACACATGTCCGACTTCGCTCCAGCCGACCTCCGTGCTGATGAAATGCCCCAGAGTCCACAGCGCGTAAAACACCACGGCGGCGATGATCGCATCCCATACCCGCTGCGCGCCCAGCGCCTGGGTATGACGCCGCGCGCGGATCGAGGTGCCGTCGTGCCCCAGTCGGAACAGGGCGATGGAGCGCGACAGCAGCTCGCCGCACCACGCCACCAGCGCCTGCGTGCGCTCGGTGCGGCGCAGCCATGTCAGCAGCCACGATTGCTGGGCGGTGTCGCCGCCGGTTTCCTCGAAGCGGAACTTGTCGGCCCACGCCAGCAAAGGCCGGAAAAACAGCTGGTCGTACAGCAGCACGGCGATCAGCATGGCGAAGACCGCCCAGCCCATCGCGCCAAGGTCGCTGCGCTCGATCGCCAGCGCGATGTACGAACCGATGCCGGGCAGTTTGATGTTCTGGTTGGAGACCGAGATCGCCTCCGACGCCACCACGAAGAACCAGCCGCCGGACATCGACATCATCATGTTCCACAACAGCCCTGGCATGGCGAACGGCAGCTCGAGCCGCCAGAAGCGCTGCCAGCCGGAGAGCTGGAACACGCTGGCCGCCTCCGACAACTCGGCCGGCACATTGCGGAAGCCCTGGTAGGCGGAAAACGCCATGTTCCAAGCCTGCGACGTGAAGATGGCGAAGATCGCCGCGCATTCAACGCCCAGCAGGTTACCGGGGAACAGCGCGATAAAGGCCGTCACCGTGATCGACAGGAAGCCCAGGATGGGTATCGACTGCAGGATGTCGAGCAGCGGCACCAGCACTTTTTCGGCCAGCTTGTATTTGGTGGTCAGCGCGGCGAACACGCAGGCAAATACCACCGACGCGCCCAGCGCGATAAACATGCGCAACGTGGTGCGCAGCAGGTAGTAAGGCAGGTTGGTTGGGTCGAGCGACAGCGGCAAGGCCTGGCCAAGCTCGTAGGGACGCGCCATCTGCTGGCCGCCATAGGCCAGCAGCACGAAGACGGCCAGCACGATGGGCAGCAGCGCCCAGTCCCAGCGGTTGCCGCCGGCTTCGACCACTTGGCGGGGGAAAAATTGGCGTTTCTTGTTCATGACTTGTGGCCGGCAGAGTGTGACTGGCGGCCATTCTAAAGGAAACCGGTGTCAACTTTATTACAGTTACGAAAGTTCGCCGGTGCCAGCGCGCGACCGGACAGGCGAAGATGTTTTCTAAATGACGATTTTGATGATACTTCCGATCGGGTAGTGGCAATCATTGCATATAGTCATATTTTTGTTACTCATAAACAACTAAATCATCATTTTCGTCAATTTAAGTAATTTCCACACGGAAATTAAAGTACAATCGCTTCACGATGTGTTGCTCACTCCACCATGCAGAAAGCGAACCAGATGCCCCATAGCAAAGACTCCGTCCTGACCACACGCGCTACCGCCGAGCTGCTCGGGGTTGCCGTCAGCACGGCCCAGCTATGGATAGAAAATGGCGCGATTCCGTCGTGGAAGACGCCGGGCGGCCACCGCCGCGTGCGTCTGAGCGCCGTGCGGCGCCTGATGGAGCAACGCAGCGGCGAGAGCGCGCCTACCACCCCTGCCAAGGCCAGGCCCGCCAGTGACATCGAATTCCTGCCGGCAGCCGCGCCGCTGTATCCGGTCGCGCACGACGAGGCCGAACGCCTGCTGGCGCTCGACGCCGCGCGCCTGATCGACACGCCACCGGAGTCGGTGTTCGACCGCCTGACGTGGCTGGCCAGCCAGGTCACCGACTCGCCGATGGCACTGATCAGCCTACTGACCTCGCGCCGACAATGGTTCAAATCGCGGATCGGCGTGGAAGTGGGCGAGACGCCCCGCGACTGGGCTTTCTGCAGCCACGCCATTCTGCAAAACAGCCTGTTTGTGGTGGAGGACGCGACCCGCGACCCACGCTTCCAGGACAATCCGCTGGTCATCGGCGAGCCGCATATTCGTTTTTACGCCGCGTTTCCGCTGCTCGACGGCGGCAACCAGCCGCTGGGCACGCTGTGCATACTGGACCGCGAACCGCGCAAACTCAGGGACCGCGAAGTGCGCTCCCTGCGCGAACTGGCGGCGTTGGCATCGGAAGAAATTCAGCGCCGCGTTCCGCGCTAAGGATTGCATCGACACGCGCCGCCCCCGCCCTCGCCGGCGCGTTCAAACATTTAGCAATTATGCATCGATAGAAGCACATTCGTCGGCCTCGCCCAGCTCATGCGATCGCCAATAAAACAATATTGTCGCCGCCTCGCGGTCCCGTTTCCCCCACCAGCTGCCGCCGGATTTTGTGGAAACCCTCAACATGTCCCGGAAAATAATATGAACGCGTTTAAAAAACTCAAAATCGGTACCCAGTTAAGCCTCGGCTTTGGCATGCTCACCGCCTTCATGCTAATTCTGGCGGCCGTGTCGATTGTCGGCGTGTCCTCGATCGCCGACGCCGTCAAAAATCAGGACCGTCTCACCGACACCAGGCTGATACCGTTATACGCGGCGCGCGAAGCGTTGGCCCAAACCGGCCTGGCCGCGCGCAACGCCTATATCTTCACCGACGAAGCCCAGGCCGCCAAGGAACTGGCCATCGTCGACGAGCAAAAGGCGCTTTATCTGGCCGCGGTGGAAAAGATGACACCGGCCTTCGCCGGCAACGCCCAGTTCGACAAGGTCAAGACCGGCCTGCTGGCGATGGCCGAGGCACTGAAACAGCCGCGCAAACTGCGCGAAGGTCAGCAGATGGAAGCGTTCGGCAAGTTCCTGGTCACCGAATGCAGCCCGCTGCGCCGCCAGATCGTCGCCGACATCGCCGTGCTGGTCACGGCCGCGCAGAAGGAAGCCAACGCCGCCAGCGACTTGTCCGAAGGCCGCGCCGCCGCCGTGCGCAGCTGGGCCATCGCGCTGACCGTTGTCGCCTTCTTCCTGAGCGTACTGATCGCCACCCTGATCAAGCGCCTGCTGCTGAAACAGCTCGGCGGCGAGCCGGGCTACGCCGCCGAGATCGCCAACCAGATCGCCGAAGGTGACCTGTCCGTCGATGTCGATGTCAAGGAAGGCGACCTGCATAGCCTGCTGCACGCGATCAAGAGCATGCGCGACAGCCTGGCCTCGGTCGTCGGCCAGGTGCGCCACGGCACGGACGCGATCGCCAGCGCCTCGGCCGAGATCGCCCACGGCAACGAAGACCTGTCGTCCCGCACGGCCACGCAAGCGTCGTCGCTGGAAAAAATCGCCACCGCGATGGAAGAGCTGACCTCGACCGTGAAGCAAAACGCCAGCAACGCCCACCAGGCCAACACCTTGGCCCAGTCGGCCTCGTCGGTGTCGGAACAAGGTGGCGAAGTGATGCAGCAAGTGACCGACACCATGGCCTCGATCAACGAATCGTCGAAGAAGATTGTCGACATTATTTCCGTCATCGACGGCATCGCCTTCCAAACCAACATCCTGGCGCTGAACGCCGCCGTCGAAGCGGCCCGCGCCGACGAACAGGGCCGTGGCTTTGCCGTGGTCGCCAGCGAGGTGCGCAACCTGGCGCAACGCTCGGCCTCGGCCGCCAAGGAAATCAAGGCGCTGATCGACGACTCCGTCACCAAGGTCGGCACCGGCACGGACCTTGTGCAGAAAGCCGGCACGACGATGCACGCGGTGGTAGACAGCGTCAAGCGCGTGACCGAGATCATGGGTGAGATCAGCGTCGCCAGCGCCGAGCAGAGCCAGGGAATCGGCGAAGTGAGCAACGCCATCGGCGAGATGGACGGTATGACGCAGCAAAACACCGCGCTGGTCGAGGAAGCCTCCGCCGCCGCCCAGGAATTGCAGGAGCAGGCAGCCGGTCTGGCCGGTCTGGTCGGTCAATTCAAGCTGGCGGCCGATCGTGGCCGTGTAGCGTCGGCGCCGCCGGCCGCCAAACCCGCCAAGGCAAGCCGTCCAAACCTGCGCCTGGCACGCGCCTAATCCGGGGTCAAGTCTGGCATTCGGACACGAGGTGAGCCGTAGCGCCGTCAACATGACGGCGCGCGCCTCGTTAAGTTACTTCAACCAACCGCGCCGGCGGAAGTACCAGAACGGCGCAATGGCGCTGGTGATCATCAGTACCAGCGCGAACGGATAGCCGAACGCCCAATCGAGTTCCGGGAACCAGCGCTTGAAGTTCATGCCGTAGATCGATGCGATCAAGGTCGGCGGCAGGAACGCCACGCTGGCCACCGAGAAGATCTTGATGATCTTGTTCTGGTTAATGTTGATGAAACCGACCGTGGCGTCCATCAGGAAGTTGATCTTGTCGAACAAAAAGGACGTGTGGCCGTCCAGCGATTCGATGTCGCGCAGAATCTGACGCGCCTCTTCAAACTGCTCGGCATTGAGCAAGCGTCCGCGCATCAAGAAACTGACCGCGCGCCGCGTATCCATCATGTTGCGGCGGATGCGCCCGTTCAAGTCTTCCTCGTGGGCGATGGAGTTCAGCGCGGCGGCCGCGTCCTGGTCGGTGAACTGTTCCTGCAGCACGCGGCCGCTGACTTCTTCCAGATTCTGATAGATGCCTTCGAGCGCGTCGGCCGAATATTCGGCGTCGGTCGCGTACAGGTCCAGCAGCACGTCCATGTAGTCGGCGATCGAACCGGGCCGCGAGCGGGCGCGCATGCGCACCAGCCGGAATACCGGCAAGTCATCGGTGTGGACCGAGAACAGCATTTTGCGCGCCAGGATGAAGGCCACCGTGACGATGCGCGACGGGCCGTCCTCCTCTTCCAGCAGGAAGTCGGTGCGCAGGTGCAAATCGCCGTTTTCCGCTTCGTAATAGCGGGCCGACGCTTCGATGTCCTTGACTTCGTCCTCGCCCGGCAAGGTCACGCCGTAGATGGCTTTGACCCATGCGCGTTCGTCGTCCGTCGGGTCGGTCAGGTCGACCCACACCGGCTCAACCTGCTCCAGGTCCGAGCGGCTGTCGATGGGCACCTGGTTCAGTCGGCCATTCTGGAGAACGAAAACATTAATCATGGGTACGCGAGCCTTCTGGAAACAGCGCAAGTGTACCCGCAAAGCCCCTGCCGAGGCCAGCCTGCCACGCGGTTTTTCGCCCTATCGGGTCGCTTTTGCGATCATTTTATCGGTTGCGGCGGCAAGCCGGGCCAAACAATCCTACGGCAACTCCGCCGATCCCATGCGGCGCAGGATGACACCGGTGCGCCGCGCCAGATAGCCGGAGTCGCGGTGCGTGTCGTAGAAGCGCGGATTGGGCAGCATCACCGCCAGCTTGGCCGCCTGCGAGGCGCCGAGGTTGGCGGCGCTGACGCGGTAATAATGCTGGGCGGCCGCCTCGGCGCCGAAGATCCCCCTGCCGAACTCCACCACGTTCAGGTAGATCTCGAAGATGCGCTCTTTGTCCATCAGCGTTTCCAGCATATAGGTGATGATCAGCTCCTGGCCCTTGCGCAGGTAGCTGCGCGAGCCGGACAGGAACAGATTCTTCGCCAGCTGCTGCGTGATGGTCGATCCGCCCGCGACCACCTTGCTCTTTTTGTTGTTCTTCTCGTAGGCTTTTTGCAGCGCTTCCCAGTCCACGCCCTGATGTTCGGAGAAATTGGCGTCTTCGGAAGCGATAATGGCGCGTTTCAGATTCTTCGAGATGCGGTTGTACGGCACCCAGATCTGCTTGATCTCGGCATTCGGATTTTTCTCGCGCAACGCCGCTTCCTGCTGGCGCATAAAGCTGGTGCGCGACGGGTTATGGTCGACCCACCACCAGATCTGCAGGAAGAAATACAGCTGCACCGCCGCGAACAGCAGCACCGGCAAAATGAAAATCCATTTTACCCAGCTCCATTTGCGGCCACCCTTGGCCGCGCTCATAGCTGCTCGCGCAAGCGTTGCAATACGTCGCCGGTGGCAGGATGCACGCCGCGCCAGACGCTGAACGCCTCGGCCGCCTGCTCCACCAGCATGCCCAGGCCGTCACGCAGCCGTGCGCCGTGCTGAGCGGCGAACTGCAAAAATACGGTGGGGGACTTCGAGTACATCATGTCGAAAGCAAGCGCGCCCGGCGCGAACACCGAAGGCGACACCGGCGGCACCTCGTCGCCCAGGCTGGCGGAGGTGGCGTTGATGACGATGTCGAAAGCGCCGTCGATGTCGGCGTAACCGCAACCCGACACCACACCCTCGCCGCCCAGCGCGGCAAACTGTTCCGCCAGCGCCACGGCGGTGGCCACGGTGCGGTTGGCGATGACCAGTTGCGCCGGACGGTGTTCAAGGATCGGCAGCACGACGCCGCGCGCCGCCCCGCCCGCACCCAACAGCAGCACGCGTTTGCCGGTGATCGTCACACCGGCGTTGCCGACGATATCCGCCACCAGGCCGGCGCCGTCGGTGTTGTCGCCGATGATGCCGTCCTCGGTGAAATGCAAGGTGTTGACGGCGCCGGCCGCCTGCGCGCGTATCGTCAGCGCGTTGGCGACCTTGACCGCCTCCAGTTTGAACGGCACGGTAACGTTGGCGCCACGGCCGCCCTCGGCGATAAAGGCGTGCACGGCGGCGGCAAAGCCGTCCAGCGGCGCCAGCCGTTTTTCGTATTGCAGGTCTTGACCGGTCTGGGCCGCGTAGGCGGCGTGTATCTCGGGCGATTTGCTATGGGCAATCGGGTTGCCGAACACGCAATAGCGATCCATCGTTATCGTCCTCCGCCGCTCATGTCGGCTTGTAATTTGTCGTCGCGGGTAAATTTGAATGTCGTGACGATCACCCACAGATCGTCCTTGTCCGCCGACAGCATGTTCGGCGGGAATTTGCCGAACGGCGCGGCGCGGCGCACGATGTTCATGGCGGCGTCGTCCAGCGCGGCATTGCCGGAGCTGCGGTCGACCTTGATGCCGCCTTCCTTTTCATAGATCGTGCCGTCCTGGAAAACCGGGATCGACAGCACCAGCTGGCCGTACAGCTTGCGGCCGTTTTTCTGGGGGAAGTTCAGCGTACCGATGGCTTCGATCCGCTTCTGCAGCGTTTTGTAGTACATCGCATAGCCAACCCCGCGCGTACTCGGCGTGATGAAGGTTTTCTTCGGGCGCTTGTTCTGGTCTTCGATGGTTTCGCTGATCTCGGCGGCGCGGCGGGCGATTGCCTTGCTGGCGTCGAGCAGGTCGGCGCCGCTCGGCAGCGGATCGGGCGCGGTTTTCTCGGTCACCGGCGGCGCGTTGAACGGGTCCGGCTTGGCCACGCGGGTCAGCAGATTGCGCTGGCGTTCCTCGAGCTCGGCGATGCGGCGCTTGGCGGCTTTGATGCTTTCGCCGTCTTCCGTCTTGCGCATGTCCGGCAGTGGCGACTTGGAACGGCCCTTGTCGACGTTACCGCCGCCGTCCAGATTGGCCTGGGCCAGCGCTTCGGCCTTCAGCGGTGCTTTGCTGTGCTTGGCGTTGACGAGGATTACTTCCAGGCCGGGATCGGTTGGTTTGACCGGCGCCGGCGTCGGAGCGACAAAGCGCACCGCGAGCATGGCGGCGTGCGCAACCACCGAGATGCCGATGGCGATATACAGGAAGCGGTTTTCTTGGAAAGATTTCACGCGGCAGGCTTCAGTTTCGTCGGTTCAAGGCAGTGCGCTGATTTTAACCGATTTACCACCCTCATCAGGCGGCGTTGCGGCGCGAGTTGAAGAAGGCGTTGACGGTCAGCCGCCCCGTATGCACGTCGTCGCGCAGCAGCGCGGGGCTGTGGATGTCTGCGCTGTGCGGCACCGTGCCGTGGTAGAAAATGGCCCGGTTGAAAGCCGGCTGCGCGGTGTAGACTTTTTCAAAGTAGCGGTCCGAGGCCACCGCGTAGCCGTCGCCGGCGCCGGTCAGCGCGGTAAATGCCTGGCGATCCAGTACGCTCGATTGCAACACCATGTGCTCGAACTCGGACGCCGAACAGGTTTGCCGGAAGAAGCCGGTGCCGCCCAGGCGCGGATCCTCAAACAGATACAACACCATGGCGCCGGTACCTTCCCGGTTGGGCTGGGGCACGGTGTCGAAGTGACAGACGCGCTGCAAATTACGCAGCTGCGGCGGCTGCAGCGTGGCCAATGCCAGCCGTGTTGCCAGCATCGTGGTGCGGCGCGCGCCAAGCGGCTTGCGCACATGCTGGACCACGAACTGATCGAAGGCCTGGGTCATCTCCGGCGTCAGGTTCAGCTCCGGGCCTGGAAAGTAGTTGTGGTCGGCATCGCTGAATTCCGCGCGCGAGCGGCTGGCCAGTTCGATCATTTTGTGCGGTTCTAGCAGCAAGTCGTCGACGATGACCAGGTTTTCTTCACCGTACAGGGGTACGACGCTGATCTTGGCGCGCGGATTGAACATCATGCGGCCGGCGGCTCGCTCGCTGTCGCCTCTTCCGCTGCAGCGCTCGCTTCGGCCGTGTTTTCCTCGGCGGCTTCGGGATCATTGGCGTCGCCGGCGGGAATTGCTTCTTCTTCCTCGTAGTCCAGCTCGGCATCGGCGGCAACCGCTTCGGTGGTCGGGATTTCCAGGATGCGCGCTTCAATCGACAGATCGACCTCGTCCCAACGCAGGATGTCGATCTTGACCTGGGCGCCGCGCGCCACCGACGGCATGCCCGGCAGACGGATGATCAGCGGAATGTCGACCAGGCGCAACACCTCGTCCTTGAGCACGACGGCCTCGACCTGGCGGGCATTTTCCTGACCCAGCCAACGCAGACACCAGTAGCGCTCCATGTTCGACTGGTGGTCGCCGTAGGCCGCATAGGCGGCGTCGAACTGCGACACGATGGCGAACAGTTCCGAGTCCTTTGGCTTGAACGGTGCAACCAGCGGCGCCGTCACGCCGTGCTCGGCGCAGGCGAGGATCTGCCACTGGTTGACCAGATCGGTATAGCGGCGCAGCGGCGATGTGCTCCACGCATACTGATCGACACCCAGGCCCTGGTGCGGCGCGGCATGGGTCACCATGCGCACCTGCATCTTGGCTGCCCAGCCGCCGACGCCCTGGCCCTGGCTGCGGTAGATGCCCGGCACGCCGTGATCGTGCATCAGCTTGCCCCAGGTGCTGTTGGCGAAGATCATCAGTTCGGCGACGATCTTGTCCAGCGGCGCGCCGCGCTTGCGGCGGCTGACGGTGACGATATCGTTCTCGACGTAGAAGTTGAAGTCGACGCGGTTGTTCTGTTCCGGCTTGAGGCCGAAGCCTTCGCGCTTGACCATGCGCGCAGCCTCCAACACCTGCGCCCATTGCCAGATCAGGCCAAGCTCTTCCTTGTGCGGATAGTCGCCCTCGCCGCTGGCCAGGGTTTCCTCGTTGACCAGATCGTCCAGGTCGTTGTGGCGCAGATTGCTTTGGATCGGCACCATCTCGGCGCGGGTCTCGGTGGCGATCACCGACCAGTCGGCCGGATTCAGGGTCGCGTACAGCGACAGCGCCGGGCAGGTCTTGCCTTCGGCCAGCGTGAACGCTTCGACGATGCCGTCCGGCAGCATCGTGATCTTATCGCCCGGCATGTAGACGGTGGACATGCGCGCACGCGCCATCTTGTCGACCGCGTCGTCCGGCTTGATGCCCAGGCCTGGCGCGGCGATGTGGATACCGATCTTGACGTTGCCGTCGGCCAGCTTGGTGACCGAGAAGGCATCGTCGATCTCGGTGGTGGTGACGTCGTCGATCGAGAACGCCTTGACGTCGGCCAGTGGCAGCTTGGTCGGCGCGACAGGCACCGGCACGTCCGGGAAACCGGCGCCGCGCGGGAAGCTCTCGAACAGGAACTTGGCCATATGCAGCGCCTTGGGCGACTCCACGCCACCGGCCGCGAGCATCAAACGCTGCGGATTGGTGTGCAATTCATTGCAAGCCGCTTCCATCGCCTTGTATTCGATCGAATTCTTGTCCGGCTTGAACAGCAGTTGCATGACGATGTTCTTCATCGATTCCGGCAACTTGTTGGCCTTCAGTTCCTCGACATACTGGGCCTGGACCAGCGCCTGCTGTTTCTTTTTTTCGATGCCAGCCTGCGCCGCGCGCAGGGACTGCTCCGGCGCGGCCTTGTAGCGGCCACGGCCCTTCTTGTAGAAATAGATCGGCGCGGAGTGCAGGCTCAGGATCAGGCCGGCGGCTTCGGCCGGCAGCGGCGCGTGGCCGAAATACTCGGCGCCCAGCTCGGCGAAGCCGAACTCTTCCTCGCCCGCCACTTCCCATAGGAAGTCGAGGTCGATCTCGGCGGCAACGGTCTTGGCCTGTTCCATCAAATCCGTCGGCGACGGCTTTTCGTACTGCAGCAGCACGTCCTTGATCTTGACCTTGCTGCGCTTGCCGCTGGCCATCTCCACCTGATAGGCCTCGCCCGCTTGCGACATCATGGTCCCGACCTTGAAATCGCCGGATTCTTCGAAAAATAGATTCATTGCTCGCTTCTGTTCGTTGTTTATTCGTTATGACTGCGCAGGTCCAGCACGGAAGGCAGAAACACTTCCGTGACCAGCAGAGTACCCTGACGGCGCCGATATAAACAGCGCCGTGCATATAATATGCGCTCTCGCGGGGGCCCTTGATTCTCCAGGCCCAGGGCCGACGCCGCGCGTTGCGCCAGCGGATGCTCTTCCCGCAATCTTGCAAATTCAGAAACACCACGCCGCACGCGCGGGTCGCCAAACAATGTCGTCCCCAGCGAGCGCTCGCCCAGTGCACTAAATAAAGGCCAATCGGCGGCCGTGGCCGACATCGGCACCACCGTGTGCGCAAATACCACCGGCGTATTATCACATCGCAGCAGCACTTCCCTCTCCCACACGCGGCCCGGGCGGTGCAGACCGATCGCGGCGGCCTCGTCGGAAAGGCAACGCGCGACGCGCTGATGCAGGCACTGCACGCGGAAAGCCTGGCTGTGCGCCTTCAGTCTGGCGGTCAGCGAACCGTCGGCCGTCAGCCACGGGCGCAGGGACGGCGGCGCGTTCAACGCCAGCACATGCGGCTGCCATCGGGTCTGGCGCAGCGAGGCGCCACGGGTACCGGGCGCCAGCGAAAACGGCTCCCTCAACGGCCGGCCTCGACGCCGCAAAACTCCAGCACCGCATCCAGATATTCGGGAAATTCGGAAATACTGTGGTCGCTGCCGTCGATCACGTGCTGGCGCGCGCCCGCATAATGCTTGGCCATATCGCGATAGTCCAGCACTTCGTCACCGGTGGCGGCGATCAAAAAGTAACGCTCGGGCCGGGTGATCGGATCGACCGCCAGCGCGCGCAGCTCGTCGATGTATTCACGCTTGAACTCGAACGGCTCGTCGGAATGGAATTGCGTTGTCACGCCGACATGCTTGTCCAGATCCTGCAGCGGCACGATGGCCGGATTGAGCAGCACGGCGCGGCAGCCGATGCGCTCGGCCAGCCAGGTGGCGTAGTAGCCGCCCAGCGAGGAGCCGATGATACTTAACTCTTGCGCCGGCACGCCCTCTATTAAAGAGAGCGCCAGTTCCATCGCCAGCTTCGGCGAGGCCGGCAACTGCGGGCAAACCAGCTGGTCCGACAATCCCAGCGCCGCCATGCGCTCGCTGATCACGCGCCCCTTCATCGATTTCGGCGACGAGCGGAATCCGTGCAGATAAAGAATCATCGCGCCAGCGCTTCCAGGATTTTGTTGTGCACGCCGCCGAAGCCGCCGTTACTCATCACAATGATCTGATCGCCCGGTTGGGCCGCCTTGACGATGGCCGCGACCAGCGCGTCGATATCTTCGTAGGCGCTGGCGATCTTGCCCAGCGGCGCGAGCGCGTCGCCCAGGCTCCAGCCCAGCGCCTGCTCGCTGCCGTAGCCGAACACCAGATCGGCGTCGCCCAGGCTGCCCGGCAGCGCATCCTTCATCGCGCCCAGCTTCATCGTGTTCGAGCGCGGCTCGAGCACGGCCAGGATGCGGGCGGTCTTGCCGACCTTCTGGCGCAGGCCGCCAACGGTGGTGGCGATCGCGGTCGGATGGTGGGCGAAGTCGTCGAACACGGTGATGTTGTTGACCGTGCCGCGCAGTTCCATGCGGCGCTTGACGTTGTCGAACGTGGCCAGCGACTTGGCAGCTTGCGACACCGGCACGCCAACGTGGCGGGCGGCGGCGATCGCGGCCAGCGCGTTGGCGCGGTTGTGCTTGCCGGTCAGGTTCCACTCGACCTTGCCGACCGTTTCGCCGCTGAAAACGACATCGAAACTGCCGTCATCGTATTCCTTCATCACCCATGCCGCGCCGTCGTTGTTGCCCGACCCGCCAAAGCTTTCCTTCTCGCTCCAGCAACCGCGCTTGAGCACGCGCTGCAGCGACGCTTCGTCGCCGTTATAGATGACGCGGCCGATGCCGGGCACGGTGCGCACCAGATGATGGAATTGCGTCTCGATGGCGCCCAGGTCGGGGAAGATGTCGGCGTGATCGTACTCGAGGTTGTTCAGGATCGCCGTCTTGGCGTGGTAGTGGACGAACTTGCTGCGTTTGTCGAAGAAGGCGGTGTCGTACTCGTCGGCCTCGATCACAAAGAAAATCGATTCCTTGTCACCTTGAATCCGGGCCGAGACGCCAAAGTTCAGCGGCACGCCGCCGATCAGGAAGCCGGGCGCGTAGCCGGCGTCTTCCAATATCCAGGTCAGCATGGCCGAGGTGGTGGTCTTGCCGTGCGTGCCGGCGACCGCCAGCACCCAACGGTCCCTTAATATATGTTCGCCCATCCACTGCGGGCCGGACACATACGGCAAGCCGCGATTGAGGATTTCCTCGATCAGCGGATTGCCGCGCGAAACCACGTTGCCGATCACGTAGAGGTCCGGATTGAGCGCGGTCTGCTCGGGGCCAAAGCCCTGTATCAGTTCGATGCCCTGGGCTTCCAGCTGGGTGCTCATCGGCGGATAAACATTGGCGTCGCAGCCGGTCACGCGGTGGCCCGCTTCTTTCGCCAGGACCGCCAGGCCGCCCATGAAGGTGCCGCAAATACCGAGTATATGAATATGCATGGTGTGTAACAGGATCGATCCGCACAAGTGAATACGCGATTTTACCTGAGGCGACGCCGATTTCCCGGTTAAGAGTATTATCTCGTCCATGACGCCGAATGTTATCGAAGAAGTCCTGCTGCTCCGCGCCGAGATCGCCGCCGCGGCCGCGCGCCTGATCGCCCAGGACGGCGCCGACTACAACGCCGCCAAGCGCAAGGCCGCCAAGCAAATCCTCGGCGACACGCAACCGCCGCCGAACCTGTTGCCGGACAACGCGCAGATCGAAGCCGAAGTGCGCATCTACCAGTCGCTGTTCCATGCGGACACCCAACCGGCCCGGCTGTTCCGGCTGCGCACCCTGGCGGTCGACATCATGGAAGGGCTGGCCGCGTTCCACCCGTTCCTGACCGGCGCCGTGCTGAACGGCACGGCCGGCCCGCACGACGACATCCACCTGCAGCTGTTTGCCGACAGCGCCAAGGAAGTGGAGATCTTCCTGCTGAACCGCAATGTACAAATCGACATCTCCGAGACGCCGCATTTCAAGGGTCCACGCTACGATCCCGTGGAGACGGTCAGCTTCATGTGGCACAACGAAGGCGTGCATGCAGCGCTGTATGAGCTCGACGACATGCGTGGCGCCGTCAAAACCCGTGGCGACAAGCAGGTGCGCGCCGATGTCGCCGCCGTGCGCGCGCTATTAGTTAGTAGTACCCATACAAGCACCAACGAACAAAACCCCAACCAAAACCCCGATCATGAATAAAAAACATCTGGCCGCCTATGTCGGCGTCGCCCTCCTGTTCGCCGCCTCCGGCGCCTGGGTCGGCTACAACAAACAAAACGCCGCGCCGATCACCCAAACCGCGCCGGCCGGTGTGACCGGTCCGGTGGCCGCCCTGTACGGGCAGACGCTGCCGGATGCCAAAGGCGCGCCAACTGCGCTGGCCCAATATAAAGGCAAGGCGATGCTGGTCAATTTCTGGGCGCCGTGGTGCGCGCCGTGCGTGCAGGAGATGCCGGAGCTGTCCGAGCTGGCAGCCGGAGAACTCGGCAAGAAGCTGCAAGTTATCGGAATCGGTATTGATTCGCCGTCAAATATCGCGGCTTTTAGCGACAAATATAAAATTACCTACCCGGTGCTGGTGGCCGGCATGAGCGGCACCGACCTGTCGCGGCAGTTCGGCAACGCCGGCGGCGGCCTGCCGTACACCGTGCTGATCGGCGCCGACGGCCAAGTCAAGAAGACTTATCTGGGGCGCCTGAAGTTCGACGAGCTGCGTAAGGACTTGGCAACGCTGTAACGGGCGCCGACAGGCGGTGCGCGAGTTTTTTTCTCTTGCCAATGCCGGCAGTTGGCGGCAAAATGCGGAACTTTCGCGGAAAACGGTCTAGAACCATGGCAAAAAACCTCCTACTGCTCAACGGTCCCAACCTGAATTTGCTGGGCACTCGCGAGCCAGAGGTCTACGGCGCCAGCACCTTGGCCGACGTAGAACAAGCCGCCCAGGCCCAGGCCGAGGCGGCCGGTGCGACGCTGTCTTGCTTCCAGAGCAACCACGAAGGGGCGCTGATCGACCGCATCCATGCAGCCAGGACCGAAGGCGTGGACGCCATCGTCATCAATCCCGGTGGTTTGACCCATACCAGCGTGGCCCTGCGCGACGCCTTGGCGGGGGTCGCGATTCCGTTTGTCGAAGTGCATATTTCTAATATTTACCAGCGCGAGTCGTTTCGCCACCATTCATTCCTGAGCGCAATCGCATTAGGCACGATCTGCGGACTGGGTATCGAAGGATATCGGTTTGCCATCGACTTCGCCCTTAAAAGGCGTTAATCTACGCGATCTGCGCGCAACACTTACGAACTTAACGCGGTATTGCCCACGAGGCGGCGCCGCTCATACTTTACATAACAAGATATTCCGGGGGTTACATGGATCTACGCAAGCTGAAGACCTTGATTGATTTGGTCGCGGAGTCGGACATCGCCGAGCTCGAAGTGACCGAAGGCGAAAGCAAAGTACGCATCGTCAAATCGTCGGCCCTGCCGCAAAACCAGATGGTGATGATGCAGCCGCAAGGCATGCAGCCGCAGTACCATGCCGCTCCCGCGCCAGCCGCCGCGCCGGCCGCAGCAGCTGCCCCGGCCGTCGCCGCCGAGCCAACCGGCCACATAGTCAAATCGCCGATGGTCGGCACCTTCTACCGTTCGTCGGCGCCAGGTTCGGCCGCGTATGTCGAAGTGGGCGCCGTGGTCAAGGAAGGCGACACCCTGTGCATTATCGAAGCGATGAAACTGTTGAATGAAATCGATGCCGACAAATCCGGCACGATCACCCAGATTCTGGTCGAGAACGGCCAACCGGTCGAATTCGGCCAACCGCTGTTTGTGATAGGCTAAGTCCGGTTTGCGCCCTCCCCCTCGGTGACGGGCGCGCCGGCTTTGTTCCGCATTCCCTCCTCTACCTGACGTTGCCGGTCTCCGGTACTCACAGACATACGCGAACCTATCATGTTTGAAAAAATCCTTATTGCCAACCGTGGCGAAATCGCCCTCCGTATCCAGCGCGCCTGCCGCGAAATGGGCATCAGGACGGTTGTGGTCCACTCGGAAGCGGACAAAGACGCCAAATACGTGAAGCTGGCCGACGAGTCGGTGTGTATCGGCCCGGCGCCGTCGTCATTGAGCTATCTGAACATGCCGGCCATCATCAGCGCAGCCGAAGTGACGGACGCCGAAGCGATCCACCCGGGCTATGGCTTCCTGTCGGAGAACGCCGACTTCGCCGAGCGCGTGGAAAAATCCGGCTTCGTCTTCATCGGCCCGCGCTCCGAATCGATCCGTTTGATGGGCGACAAGGTATCGGCCAAGCAAACCATGATCAAGGCCGGCGTGCCTTGCGTGCCCGGTTCCGACGGCGCGCTGCCGGACGATCCGAAAGCCATCGTGCAAATCGCCCGCAAGGTCGGCTATCCGGTCATCATCAAGGCGGCCGGCGGCGGCGGCGGTCGCGGCATGCGCGTGGTGCACACCGAAGCGGCGTTGATCAACGCCGTGGCCATGACCAAGACCGAAGCCGGCTCCGCCTTCGGCAATCCGGAAGTGTATATGGAGAAGTATCTGGAAAATCCGCGCCACGTGGAAATCCAGATCCTGGCCGACGAACACAAAAACGCCGTCTGGCTGGGCGAACGCGATTGCTCGATGCAGCGCCGCCACCAGAAGGTCATCGAGGAAGCGCCGGCGCCGGGCATCCCGCGCAAGCTGATCGAAAAGATCGGCGACCGCTGCGCCGAGGCCTGCCGCAAGATCGGCTACCGTGGCGCCGGCACCTTCGAGTTCCTGTATGAAAACGGCGAGTTCTACTTCATCGAGATGAACACCCGCGTGCAGGTCGAGCATCCGGTGACCGAAATGATCACCGGCATCGACATCGTGCAGGAGCAGATCCGCATCGCCGCCGGCGAAAAGCTGCGCTTCCGCCAGCGCGACGTGATGCTGTCCGGTCACGCCATCGAGTGCCGCATCAACGCCGAGGACGCGTTCAAGTTCACGCCGTCGCCGGGCCGCATCACCTCTTGGCACGTGCCGGGCGGTCCTGGCGTGCGCGTCGATTCGCACGCCTACGCCGGCTATTACGTGCCGCCGCACTACGATTCGATGATCGGCAAGGTCATTTCATACGGCGCCACCCGCGAGCAGGCGATCCGCCGCATGCAGATCGCGCTGTCGGAAATGGTCGTCGAAGGCATCTCGACCAACATTCCGCTGCACCGCGAACTGATGATCGACGCCCGCTTCATCGAAGGCGGCACCAACATCCATTATCTGGAACAGAAGCTGGCCGACATGCCGGATCTGCATAAACTGAGTTTGAAGGCGCAATAATGAGCTGGACTGAAATCGTCATCGAAATCGCGCGCGACCACGCCGAAGCCCTGTCGGACGCGTTGATGGAAGTCGGCGCGCTGTCGGTGTCCGTGGAAGACGCCGACGAAGGCACCGACCAGGAGCGCCCGCTGTTCGGTGAGCCGGGCATGGAACCGACCGAAGCGGCATGGGATCATAGCCGCGTCGTGGCGCTGACCAACGAGGATGACGACCAGGCCGCCATCGTGGCCGCCGCCGCAGAGCAGATCAAGCTGGCGACCTTGCCGAAGTTCACCACGCGCAAGGTCGAAGAGCAGGACTGGGTACGCCTGACGCAATCGCAGTTCGCGCCGATTCACATCGGCAAGAACATCTGGGTCGTGCCGAGCTGGCACGAGGCGCCGGATCCTGACGGCCTGATCCTGGAACTGGATCCGGGCCTGGCCTTCGGCACAGGCAGCCATCCGACCACCCGTCTGTGCATGGAGTGGCTGGAAGCGAACCCGGCGCCTGCGAAGACCGTGCTCGACTACGGTTGCGGTTCCGGCATTCTGGCGATGGTCGCCAAGAAGGTCGGCGCCGGCGAGGTGGTGGGTGTCGACATCGATCCGCAAGCGATCGAATCGGCGGCCGACAACGCCCAGCGCAACAAGTGCGAGATCGAATACTTCCTGCCGGACACCTTCGCCCAGTCGAAGCATGCCGAGCAGAAGTTCGACATCGTGGTCGCCAATATCCTGTCGAGCCCGCTGAAGTTGATGGCGCCGATGCTGTCGGGAAGGGTCGCGCCCGGTGGCGCGCTGGTGCTGTCCGGCGTACTGGCGCGCCAGGCCGAGGAAGTGGCCGCCGCCTATGCCCCGTTCATCAAGCTCGGCGTCTGGGCGGAACAAGACGGCTGGGTCGCCCTGCATGGCCGGCTCGGCAGCGATGCGGTACCCGCCCCGCGCTAACGGCAGCGATGGCGCTCGCCACTAAATGCCCCCACTGCAGCACGACATTTCGGGTCGCTCATGACCAGTTGAAATTGCGTGGGGGCATAGTGCGCTGTGGCTCCTGCAATGAAGTTTTTGACGGCAACGCGGCGCTGCTCGAGCCGCTGGCCACGTCGCTAGCCACCCCGCAACCGGTCTTCGCGCCGGTTGTGTCCGAAGCACCCTACTCCCCTCCGCCACCACCCGCGCCCTTCGATGAAGCGGTGGCCGGGTCGGATAACCACACCTTCGAACCGCCAAACGACGAACCGATCTACACCTTGGAGCTCGACAGCGCGGTGGACGAGACCGCGCAGGAGTGGCAGCCTGATCACGAACCTGCCGGCGAGCCCGAAGCCGGGATCGAGCCTTTGATTGAGCCCGGGAGCGACCCCGTAACCGAGCTCGAACCCGAACCCATCGCCGAACCGGAATCCAGTTTCACCGACGAAGAGCAAACCGCCGCCACCGAACCGCCTGCGGAAGACCCGCTCGACATCAAGCCGATGACGCATGAGGAACTGGAAGCCGCGTTGGCCGCCGAACTGGCGCTGATGGAGCAAAGCATCGCGCCCGAGGCAGTTGATCAGCAAGCGCCGACGTCGCCAGCGACCGTCGACGCGCGCCAGGAACCGACGCTGGACCCCGACTCCCGCTACGACCTCGAGGAAGCCGACGAGGAAGCGCTGGTCCAGCTCGCCGCCGCCCGGGAGCGCGACACCACGCCCCAGCTGCCGACGTTGCTGCGCGCCGCCTCCGCCCCGTCGCAAGACCACTTCGCGCCGCAGGCCGAAGTCCACAGCGTCGAACCGCCGGAACCGAAAGTGGAACCCGAGGACCCGGACGAACCGACCTTCCTCAAGCGCGACCGGCGCCGGGAGCGCTACGGCAAGACCATCAACATCGCCATGGGCGTCGGCTCGCTGCTGCTGGTCGGTGCGCTGGCGGCGCAAGGCTTGACCACCTTCCGCAACCCGCTGGCGGCCAGCTACCCAGCACTCAAGCCGACCTTGGAGGGCATCTGCGCTACACTCGGTTGCAAGATCGAACTGCCGACCCAGATCGACCAGCTCGTCATCGAACAGGGCGAACTGCAAACCCTGAGCGAGACCACCTTCTCGTTCACCACCTTGCTGCGCAACCAGAGCACCACCGCGCAGGCGTGGCCGCACATCGAACTGGTGCTCGACGACGCCAACGACAAGGCGATTTTGCGTCGCGTGTTCACGCCGCGCGACTATCTTGGCGCCGACGTGGCGCTGGAAAAAGGATTCGCCCCGCGCAGCGAGCAATCTGTCAAACTGTACTTTGAATTGAAACAGCTGAAAGCATCCGGCTATCACATCGCAGTCTTCTACCCATAAAGAACTATCACATGACACAGACCTCCATCATCTGCGGCTCGCTCGCGATCGACACCATCCTGCAATTCCCGGGCCGCTTCGACAGCATCCTGCTGGCCGACCAGCTGCACAAAGTGAACGTCTCGTTCCTGGCGCCGACGATGCGCACGGAATACGGCGGCTGCGCCGGCAACGTCGCGTACAACCTCAAGATGCTGGGCGGCGAGCCGCGTATCGTCGGCGTCATGGGCCAGGACAACGCCGCCTACATCGAGCGCCTGCACAAGCTGGACATCTCGACCGACAACATCCTGATCAAGCAGGACGCCTACAACGCCCAATGCTTCGTCACGGCCGACGAGGACAACAACCAGATCAACGCCTTCCACCCGGGCGCGATGTCGTACGCCCACGAGAACGACGTCGCCAAGGCGGGCGCGGCGGCGATCGCCATCATCTCGCCGGACGGCCACCTGGGCATGCAAAAGCACGCCGCCGACCTGGCCAAGCTGCAGATCCCGTTCATTTTCGACCCGGGCCAGCAGCTGCCGATGTTCAACGGCGCCGAGCTGATCGCCTTCATCGACAAGGCCACCTACGTCACCGCCAACGACTACGAAATGGAATTGCTGATGGACCGCACCGGCCTGACCTTGCCGGACATCGCCAGCCGGCTGGAAGCGCTGATCGTCACGCGCGGCGAGCAGGGCTCGGAGATTTACACCAAGGGCCAGCGTATCGAGATTCCGGTGGTCAAGGTCGCCGAAGCGGTCGACCCAACCGGATGCGGCGACGCCTACCGCGCCGGTCTGCTGTTCGGCATCACGCAAGGCTGGAAATGGGAAACGACCGGCCGCCTGGCCAGCCTGATGGGTGCGATCAAGATCGCCAGCAAGGGCGGCCAGAACCACAAGCTGACCGCCGCCGAGATAGCAGACCGCTTCGAAGCGGCCTTCGGCTACCGGTACTAAAAGATGTGGGCGGCGTGCATGGCGGATTAGGCGGCACGCCGTAATCCGCCATGCGCCGCCAGCGGCCAGGTCAACGGCCGTTGAAGGCCATGCCCAGCAGGATCTGGGCGATCTGCAGCGCGATCAGCGCCACCAGCAACGACAAATCGAGATTGCCCACCAGCGGCACCACGCGGCGGATCGGCTTCAGCAGCGGCTCGTTGAGCGCGCGCACGAACGGCGCCAGCGGCGCGTGCGGATTGACCCAGCTGAAGATCGCCTCGACCACCAGCAGCGCCATGAAGCCGTACAGTATCCATTTGAGGAAGCGCTCGAACGCGGCCAGCAGCACCGCCTGCGCCGGCCAGCCGGCAAAGAACAGCACCGACGTCGCCAGCAGCACAATCAGGAAGGCGCCGATCAGGCTGGCCCAGTCGTAGCCGCCCATGCCGGGCACGATGCGCCGCAACGGCCGCACCAGCCAATCCGATAGCTGAAACGTGAATTGGGCCACCGATTGCGGCGGACGAACGCGGATCGCCTGCATCCAGAAACGCAACAGCAAGGCGCCGCCCAACAGCGTGGCGATGGCGTCCACAATCAACATAACAATACTAAGCACGGTCCCTCCAAAAAAAAGCCGCTGTGTGATTGTCTCACACAGCGGCCGGTTGCCTCAGCAGGCACCTAAGTATTTAGCTTAGGATGGACGCGTGCTGGTTGGGAACGGCCATGCGGCCGCCGGTGCCAACACGGTTTTTGCCGCAGGCGCGGCAGCAGGAGTGGCTGGCTTGGCGACAGCTTCCTTCTTCGGTGCGGCCGCTTTAGGGGCGGCTTTTTTCACGGCTGGCTTGGCTGCCGGAGCAGCTGCTGCCGCGGCGACTGGAGCGGCTGCCGGTGCTGGCGCGGCGGCTGGCTTGGCGGCTGGTTTAGCAGCTGCCTTGACAGCTGGTTTGGAGGCAGCTGCCGGCTTGGCTGCTGCCTTAACCGGCTTTTTTGCTGCTGGCTTAGCCGCTGCCTTTGCAGCTGGCTTGGCTGCTGTTTTTGCCTTGGCGGCTGGTTTGGCGGCGACAGCTTTTTTGGCTGCTGGTTTGGCGGCTGGTTTAGCTGCTGGCTTGGCTGCTGCTTTCGCGGCAGGTTTAGCGGCTGGCTTGGCGGCCGCTTTTTTCGCTGCCGGTTTGGCGGCTACTTTTTTTGCTGCTGGCTTGGCTGCTGCTTTTGCCGCTGGCTTGGCCGCTGGCTTGGCTGCCGCTTTTTTAGCGGCTGGCTTGGCTGCTGCTTTTTTAGCTGCTGGCTTTGCTGCTGGCTTGGCCGCTGCTTTTTTCACAGCTGGCTTGGCTGCTGCTTTGGCCGCTGGCTTTGCCGCTGGCTTGGCTGCTGCTTTTTTAGCGACTGGCTTGGCAGCTGCTGCTTTTTTCACTGCCGGCTTGGCTGCTGGCTTGGCTGCTGCTTTCGCTGCTGGCTTTGCTGCTGGTTTGGCGGCGGCTTTTTTCACGGCTGGTTTTGCAGCTGGCTTGGCAGCGGCTTTGGCAGCTGGTTTAGCGGCTGGTTTGGCGGCAGCTTTCGCTGCTGGCTTGGCGGCTGCTTTCGCTGCGACAGGCTTTTTCGCTGGGGCGGCGGCTTTAGTAGCGGCCGGTTTTTTTGCTGCTGGTTTCTTTGCGGCAGTTGCCATTTTTAGTTCTCCTTCATCGGGGATGGAAAATTCACATACAAGATTTAAACCCGTCCGGCCCCGGATTGGGCCAGGCGAATTATTCATCGGCACAAACAGGACACTGTTTGCGCTAATGAATTCGGCACCAGCTGAACTGCTGCAACCCCTCACGAGTGCAGCGCTTCAGCCATCTATCTGTCCGCCGTCCGTGGCCGGCGCGGCGTGCAGATACAAATCTTGTTGCGACGTTTTGCGGGTGGTCGGGCGTGTGCTCAGCTCCAGGGACCTACGTCGCAGCCATCTACCGTTTTCGTTTTCAAACAAAAAACCGCCCAACCTGAACCGAATCAGGAAAGACGGTTGAACAAAAACGGTTTGGTCTTGTGCATATCTTTGTGAATCTGTATCCCGTGATCGCGATCATTTCTGCGGTGTGCGTACTTCGAAAAAATACGCACATTTATAAACACACATTTTCAATCTCGTAAAGTACACGAAAACCTTGTCGGTACGCAACCGGCACGAGAAGTATTCGTTCGCTTTTTTTCGTCTTATGCTCGCCATTTCACATACGCGTGGCAGTTCGCGCTTGCTCGCTCGCGACATCGTGGTGCGATGTGCGCGCTCAATCGAGTTCGAAAATGCGCTGGCCGCGCCGCGCCAAAAAATCGCGCTTCAAAGCGAGCCAATTGCCGCTTGGGTGTCTGCGATGTCGCCAGCATCTGCGCTCGTCGCTCGCCACCATCTTCCGAATTCGAGAGCGCTGGCGCATCGCATGCGCGCTGTCGCTACTCACTGTTTTTAAATTCGTCGCGATTATGAGACAGAGTGCGGGGAATGGCAAGCGGAATACTGCGATGCGCGACGACGCGGCCGCGCGGCGGCGCGTGACGATGTGCGTCGGCGAGTGTCGCGCGCGCGCGGCGAGGTGTCGGCGAGGTGACGGCGATCCGTGTGTGATGGATCGGCGATCGGTCGGCGATGGGTCTGCGACCGCCGTTCGCGCGCACGCGTCCACCGCGTGTCCGACTATTGGGTATCGTCGTCGGAGCTCCGCTTCGCACGACAGCGGTTTGCGGCAAAGGCGTCGAGCCGCGCACCCTGGAAATCTTCGAAGCGCTCGGTGTGGCCGATCGCATGATGGCCGCCGCTGGCCTCTACCCGCCGCAACGCAAGTACGCGCCGACGGCGGCTACGACGAGCAGTCGTCGACCGAAGGCATGGCGCCCTCGCCCGCCGAACCGTCCAACCTGCCGTTGATGCTGCCGCAGTATTTAACGGAGGCCGTCCTACGCGACAGGCTCGCCGAACTCGGACACGCGCCGCGCTTCGCCCACGAGCTGACCGGCTTCGAACAGGATGGCGAAGGCATCACCGCGCGCCTGACGAAGGCTGACGGCATGACGACGACCGTGCGGGACAAATCAGTCTGTGTCCGCTGATGGGCACCGATCTGTTCAAGCTGCAAATGCCGGTGCCGCTCGACGGCGACATCGACACCTCGGACGCGACGCTGGCCGGTGTCATTGCCGACCGCACCGGCCGTGCAGGCATTGCGCTGCACGCGGTGCATTGGAGCTCGGTGTACGAAATGATTTCGCGGCTGGCGGACCGCTTCCGGGTCGGCCGCGTCTTCATCGCCGGCGACGCCGCCCACATCCACCCGCCGACCGGCGGCCAGGGCTTGAACACCAGCGTGCAGGATGCGTGGAACCCGGGATGGAAGCTGGCGGCGGCGGTAGGCGGCGCGGCGGGGCAGCCGTTGCGCCTATTTACGTTGCTGGGTGGCGGCGCGTGGACCTTGCTGCGCTACGAGCCGGCCGGCGCCGGCACGATCGCGCCGCGCAAGGGTTTGAGAATAGTGACTGCTGGAATGAGCGGCGAGCTGCGCGACGATGGTGGGTATCTGCGCGCGGCGTACGGCTTCGCGCCGGGGGATGTGGCCCTGATCCGGCCGGATGGGTACATCGGCGCGCTGGCAAGCGCTGAAGCGGGCCTGGAGCAGTACCTCGCGCGCTTCGTATAAATGAAAAAGCCCGGCGCGAAGCCGGGCTTTTGCCATGCCACTCAAACCGCCATCAATCCCAGTTCAGCGCGCCGCCGGTCTGGTACTCGATCACGCGGGTCTCGAAGAAGTTACGCTCTTTCTTCAAGTCGATCATCTCGCTCATCCACGGGAATGGGTTCTCTTCCTGGTCGAACAAGGTCTCCAGACCGATCTGCGTGGCGCGACGGTTGGCGATGAAGCGCAGGTAACCCTTGAACATGGTCGCGTTCAGACCGAGCACGCCGCGCGGCATGGTGTCTTCGGCGTACGCGTACTCCAGGTCCACGGCCTTGAGGAACAGCTGCTTGATCTCTTCCTTGAACGCCGGGGTCCACAGCAGCGGATTTTCCATCTTGATCGTGTTGATCAAATCGATACCGAAATTGCAATGCATCGATTCGTCGCGCAGGATGTACTGATACTGCTCGGCCGCGCCCATCATCTTGTTCTGGCGGCCCAGCGCCAGGATCTGGGTGAAGCCGACGTAGAAGAACAGGCCTTCCATCAAGCAAGCGAAGACGATCAGGGACTTGAGCAGCTTCTGGTCGTTTTCCACGGTGCCGGTGGTGAAGGCCGGATCGGTCAGCGTGTCGATGAACGGGATCAGGAACTCGTCCTTGTCGCGGATCGATTTGACTTCGTTATAGGCGTTGAAGATCTCCGACTCGTCCAGGCCCAGCGACTCGACGATGTACTGGTAGGCGTGGGTGTGGATCGCTTCCTCGAACGCCTGGCGCAGCAGGTACTGGCGGCATTCCGGCGCGGTGATGTGGCGATAGGTGCCCAGCACGATGTTGTTGGCGGCCAGCGAGTCGGCTGTGACGAAGAAGCCGAGGTTGCGCTTGACCAGGCGACGCTCGTCGTCGGTCAGGCCGTTAGGGTTCTTCCACAGCTCGATATCGCGCTGCATGTTCACTTCCTGCGGCATCCAGTGGTTGGCGCAGCCGGCCAGGTATTTGTCCCACGCCCACTTGTACTTGAAAGGCACCAGCTGATTGACGTCGGTTTTGCCGTTGATGATGCGCTTGTCGTCGGCGTTGACGCGCAACGCGACTTGTTCGGCGTTGGCTTCGCCGGTGGCCAGTGCGGCCTCGTTGACTGCTTGTGGTACCGCTGGTGCGGCTTCTTCGTCCCAGGACAGCGACATAGTGTGTTTCCTTCTGAATTCGTGTATTCGGTCTAAAAAGAACCGCCCGGACGGGCCGGGACGGTTCTCTCTCTATATATATTAGTCAGCGCCGGCTTATTGGCAAGCTTCGCATTCCTCGAAGCCGTCGTCGCCAGGACGCAGGTAGCAGGCTTCGCCGTCCGCTTCGGCGGTGACCGCCGGAGCCGCCGCAGCGACAGGGGCAGCGGCAGCCGCCGAGGCGATCGCGCTGGCCGACATGCCGCCGTCCACCGACACCGCGTTCAGCGCGCCGGTCTTCGAGGTCGACTTCTCGGTATGCGTGGCCGAGGTGGTGCGCAGGTAGTAGGTGGTCTTCAGGCCGCGCAGCCATGCCAGCTTGTAGGTCTCGTCCAGCTTCTTGCCCGAGGCGCCGGCCATGTAAATGTTCAGCGATTGGGCCTGGTCGATCCACTTCTGGCGACGCGATGCCGCTTCCACCAGCCAGGTCGGCGACACTTCGAACGCGGTGGCGTAAATGTCACGCAGGTCGTTCGGAATGCGGTCGATCTTGGCCAGCGAGCCGTCGAAGTACTTCAAGTCGGCGATCATGACCTCGTCCCACAGGTCGCGCGCCTTCAGGTCGCGCACCAGGTAGGAGTTGATCTCGGTGAACTCGCCCGACAGGTTGGACTTCACGTACAGGTTCTGGAAGGTCGGTTCGATACAGGCCGACACGCCGATGATGTTCGAAATGGTCGCGGTCGGGGCGATCGCCACGCAGTTCGAGTTACGCATGCCGAACTTCTTGATGCGATCACGCACCGGGGTCCAGTCCATCGCCGACGACAGGTCCTGCTCCAGATAGCCGCCGCGCTCTTCGGCCAGCAGCTTGACGGAATCCTGTGGCAGGATGCCGCGGTCCCACAGCGAACCTTTGTACGATTGATAATGGCCGCGCTCTTCCGCCAGCTCGGTCGATGCCAGGTAGGCGTAGTAGCACACCGCTTCCATCGAGGTGTCGGCGAAGGCCACGCACTCCGGCGACGAGAACGGCACGCGCATCATGTGCAGGCAGTCCTGGAAGCCCATCACGCCCAGGCCCACCGGACGGTGGCGCATGTTGGCGTTGCGGGCCTTGTCGACCGCGTAGTAGTTGATGTCGATGACGTTGTCGAGCATGCGCATCGCGGTGCGGATGGTCTTTTGCAGCTTGACGTGATCGAGCTTGCCCTCTTTCATATGGGCAGGCATGTTGACCGAGCCGAGGTTGCAGACGGCGATTTCGTCAGGGCCGGTGTTCAGCGTGATCTCGGTGCACAGGTTCGAGCTGTGGACCATGCCCACGTGCGACTGCGGCGAACGGATGTTGCATGGGTCTTTGAACGTGATCCATGGGTGGCCGGTTTCGAACAGCATCGACAGCATCTTGCGCCACAGGTCCAGCGCGGCGATCTTCTTGAACACGCGGATTTCGCCGGCGGCGGCCTTGGCTTCGTAGCCCAGGTAGGCTTTTTCGAAGGCCTTGCCGACCAGATCGTGCAGGTCCGGGCAATCCGACGGCGAGAACAGGGTCCAGTCGCCCTTTTCCATCACGCGCTTCATGAACATGTCCGGAATCCAGTTGGCGGTGTTCATGTCGTGGGTGCGGCGGCGGTCGTCGCCGGTGTTCTTGCGCAGGTCCAGGAACTCTTCGATGTCCATGTGCCAGGTTTCCAGGTAGGCGCACACCGCGCCTTTGCGCTTGCCGCCCTGGTTGACCGCGACGGCGGTGTCGTTGACCACTTTCAGGAACGGCACCACGCCTTGCGACTTGCCGTTGGTGCCCTTGATGTGGGCGCCCAGGGCGCGCACCGGGGTCCAGTCGTTACCCAGGCCGCCGGCGAACTTGGCTAGCAGCGCGTTTTCCTTGATGGCGTCGTAGATGCCTTCCAGGTCGTCCGAGACGGTGGTCAGGTAGCACGACGACAGCTGCGAACGCAGGGTGCCCGAATTGAACAGGGTCGGGGTCGACGACATGAAGTCGAACGACGACAGCAGGTTGTAGAACTCGATGGCGCGCGCTTCGCGGTCGCTTTCGTTCAGGGCCAGGCCCATCGCCACGCGCATGTAGAACGCCTGCGGCATTTCGATGCGGACGTCGCGGACGTGCAGGAAGTAGCGGTCGTACAGGGTTTGCAGGCCGATGTAGCCGAACTGCAGATCGCGGTCGGCGACCAGCGCCTTGGCCAGGCGGGCCAGGTCGAATTCAGCCAGCTTGGTATCCAGCAGTTCGTTCTGGATACCCTTGGCGATGTATTGCGGGAAGTAGGTGATGTATTCGGCGGCCGCCGCGCCCTGCGCGACTTCCTTGCCGAAGACTTCCTTACGGATCGTGTGCAGCAGGATGCGGGCCGTCACTTGCGAGTAGGCCGGGTCCTTTTCCATCAGCGCGCGGGCGGCCAGGATGGCGGACTTGTGCAGCTCTTCGACCGGCACGCCGTCGTACAGGTTTTTCAGCGTCTCGGCGACGATGGCGTCGGCGTCGACGTGCTTTTCCAGGCCGATGCAAGCGGCGTTAATCAGGCCGGTGACGCGGTCCATTTCCAGCGGCTTGCGCTCGCCGTTTTCCAGCACGTGGATTTGCGGCGCGGCGATCTTGGCGCTGGCGCCCTGCGCTTCCTTGAGCGCGCGGCGCTCTTCCATGTGTTTGGCGCGGTACAGGACATAGGCGCGGGCGACATCGTGCTCGCCGGAGCGCATCAGCGCCAGCTCGACCTGGTCTTGCACGTCTTCGATGTGGAAGGTGCCGCCCGATGGCTGGCGGCGCACCAGTGCCGTCACGACGCTGGCGGTCAGCTGTTCTACGAGTTCGCGGATGCGCGCGGAGGCGGCGCCCTGGCCGCCGTTCACGGCCAGGAAGGCCTTGGTGACGGCGATCGCGATTTTCGACGGTTCAAACGCGACGACCGCGCCGTTACGGCGGATGATGCGGTAATCACCGAGGTCGCCCGCTGCCGTGGACGGGCTGCTGGCGGTGCTCGCAGCGGCTGCTGGTACCAGCGCTGGATTGATGGTGATGTCTTGTGTAGATTGCATTTAAGCTCCCCGATAACGGCGTGCAGTCAGTGCTGCGCGGCTATGTTTGTAAATAAAAAGGCCAAAATGAAGCGATCAGCCACACCTGCCTGGCTGGTTAAACTACTTTAATATGGGTGGTGAGTTGGTCCAGAGACTTGCTGTGAATTTATTAACCAGTGTCATGTGAACTACTATATCTAGTGATTGTGAAGATCCGATCCACTGATTGTAGTGTTCCGATGAGGCTAATACAAGGGGAAATTTTTGCGTTTCCGCCATTTTTTCGGTTGACTTTACAGAACGCCTTTTACGAAGCGCAATACAGCGCTAGCGGCCACTAACCCGGCCTCCGATATCCGGGTTTCTTCACAGAATTTCCGCCAACTTTTAACATAACAGTTCCAATCGAACAACGGTCCCGGGTCGGTTTTCCGGCCCGGCGCGATGTCCTCGTGGCCCTGGACGTCGGTCAGCGGGTAGCGCCGCCGCAGCGCCTCCGTCAGCGCCGCCAGCGCCCCGTACTGCGCCGGCGCGAACGGCGTGTCGTCGGTGCCTTCGAGCTCGATGCCGACCGAGTAGTCGTTACATTTTTCGCGTCCGCGAAACGACGACGTGCCGGCGTGCCAGGCGCGCTCGTTGGCCGAGACGTACTGGATCACCGTGCCGTCGCGCCGCACGAAGAAATGACTC
The DNA here is from genome assembly GCF_979258245.1 of Duganella sp. AC917. Taxonomy (NCBI): domain Bacteria; kingdom Pseudomonadati; phylum Pseudomonadota; class Betaproteobacteria; order Burkholderiales; family Oxalobacteraceae; genus Duganella; species Duganella sp. AC917. The sequence goes on along the minus strand of NZ_OZ409848.1, from coordinate 6,168,827 downwards.
GACACTTTCAGCCCGCGCAGGTCCGCGAACGAAGGGTCAGCATTATAGTCCACCCGGCCGGTAAACAGGTCGGAGACGTGGGGACCGCCAAAACAGCCGCCCGGCAGGCTGATATTGTGGATCACCAGCAGCGTGATGTCGGCCGGGTCGGGACGGCAGTCGAAGTTCGGGCTGTCGTAGCGGACCGCCGCCGGCCACCAGCCGTCCGCGCCTATGTCGTTCATGCCTCGGGCTCCTGGATGTTCAGCTTTTGCATCTGATAGCGCAGTTGGCGGAAGCTGATGCCCAGCAGCTGCGCGGCCTGTGTGCGGTTGAACTGCGTTTGCGCCAGCGCGCGCAGGATGATGTCGCGTTCGACCTGGTTCAGGTAGTCGGGCAGGCTGGCCGGCAGCGGTTCCGGCTGCGGCGGCGGCGGCGTTGGCGCGGGCGGCTGCGCCTCGGCGTCCGCCTGCGCCGGGATAGTCGGCAGCGGTATCCACATCGGCGCAGACGTTGGCGATGGCCCCGCGCCCTTCAGCGCCAGGTCGGCCACTTCGATCACGCCGTCGTTGGCGAAGGCCAGCGCCCGTTCCAGGATGTTTTCCAGCTCGCGCACGTTGCCCGGGAAGGAATAGCCGCGCAGCGCATCAAGCACGCCTTCCCCCAGCGCCGCCTTGTGCTCGGAAGTGCCGAGCCGCTCCAGTATCGCGCCGGTCAGCACGCCCAGATCGTCGAGCCGCTCGCGCAGCGGCGGCAGACCCAGCTCGATCACATTCAGACGATAGAACAGATCCTGGCGAAAGCTGCCCTGCTCCACGCACTGCGCCAGGTTTTTGTGGGTCGCACTAATAATACGCACGTCGACCGGCTCCTCGGCGGTGGCGCCGATCTTGCGCACGCGCCGCTCCTGGATCGCCCGCAGCAGCTTGACCTGCATCGCCAGCGGCAGGTCGGCCACCTCGTCGAGCATCAGCGTGCCGCCGTCGGCCGCCTGGAAAAAGCCGTCGCGGTCGTCGGCGGCGCCGGTGAAGGCGCCCTTGCGATAGCCGAAAAACTCGGCCTCCATCAGCGCCTCCGGAATCGCGCCGCAGTTGACGGCGACGAACGGTTTGCTGGCGCGCGAGCTTTGCGCGTGGATTTCGCGCGCCGCCAGCTCCTTGCCGCTGCCCGATTCGCCGTGGATGGCGATCGGCGCCATCGAGCGCGCCAGCCGGGCGATCTGCGCGCGCAGCGACTGGATCACCGCCGAATCGCCCTTCAGGCGGCTGGCCGGCGGCGTCTCGCTGGCCGCCAGACCGGCCGGCGGCGCGGCGTTCAGGCGCAGCGCCGAGCGCACCATCAGGCGCAATTGGTCCAGCACCACCGGCTTGGAGATGTAATCGAAGGCGCCGGCCTTGAGCGCGACGACGGCGTTGTCGGCGCTGCCGAAGGCCGTCACCACCGCGATCGGGGTGTTCTTGTGGGCGGCGCACACCTCGCGCACCAGCTCCAGCCCCAGGCCGTCGGGCAGGCGCATGTCGGTCAACACCAACTGGTAATCCCGGTCGGCCCCGGCCAGCAGCGCACGCGCCTCCGCCAGCGTCGCCGCGCTGTCGACGTCCAGCCCCATTTTCACCAGGGTCAGTTCCAGCAGCTCGCGCAGGTCGGCTTCGTCGTCGACCACCAGCACGCGGGGAGAACGGTCGCTCATGGCACTGACTCCTCTACTTTTGCGCCGGCTGGGCGAAGGTGATCACAAAGCGTCCGCTGGAGCGGCGGCCGCCATCGGGGCTGTCGCGGCTATCGAAACGGTATTCGTAATCGAGCCTGGCCTCGTTATTCAAACACAATTCGCGCGCCAGATACAGCCCCAGACCCGTGCCTTTGCTCGATGTGGTGTAAAACGGCTCGAACAGGTGGGCCCGCACCTCCGGCGAGATGCCCGGACCGTCGTCCTGCACATGCAGCTCCATGCGCTGGGCGTGGTGTGGATGGGTGAGCAGGTCGATCCGGATCGATTGCGGCCCGCCGCTGGCATAGCGCACGGCGTTGTTTAAAAGGTTAAGCACCACCTCGCGCAGATGCAGCGGATCGAAGCGCACCATCGTGCCCGGCGCCACCGACAGGCCGACGATGTCCGCCGGCAGGCCGTGGTTGTTGATGAATTCCGACCGCAAGTCGGCCAGGAAGCCGTCCAGCGCCAGCGGCTCGTTGTTCGGCTGCACCTTGCGCGACAGCTGCAGGATGTCCTCGACCATGCGGTTGACGCGCGCGACGTTGTCGCCGACGATCTTGAGCAGCCGCAGATGAACGGTGCTGTCCAGGTCCTCGCCCAGCAGCGCGGTGGCGTGGCCGATGGCCGACAGCGGGTTGCGCACCTCGTGGGCGATGCTGGCCGTCAGGCGCCCCATCGACGCCAGCTTCAGTTGCTGCGCCTGATTTTCAATGCCCGTCACGTCCTGCAAAAAAATCACGCTGCGCTCGATGCCGGCGCCGGAGGACGCGGTATCGACCGCCGCGAAGCGCACCTTCAGGTGCGCGGACAGGTCGCGGCGCGCGCTCCACGCGGCGGTCAGCCCTTGCAGCGCGGCGTCGCTGAACGGCTTGATGGTGACGAACACGGTGCTGAGGGCGGGATCGTCGCGCCATTCGGCGTACGCCTGCGCCAATGGCGCCAGCGGCGCGGCGGCCGACAGCTTGAAGTTCAGGTCCGGGCCGACCAGTCCAAGCATCTGCCGCGCCGCCGGGTTGCCGGCCGAGACGCGCCCGTCCGGATCGACCACCAGGATGCCGTCGCCGATATTGGCCATCACCAGCCGGTTGACCGCCTGCTGCACATTGATTTCCACGCCGCGCCGGATCGCCAGCTCCTCCTGGCCGATCAATTTGCCGGCCATGCGGTTGACCACCAGCACGGCGGCAAAGAAGGCCGCGCCGTACAAGCCCGATTGCAGCAGGCCGTGCTGGCTCTCCATCGCCAGCAGCTGCCACACGCTTTCGCCCAGCATGAACAGCGTCACCAGCGCGGTGCAGAACAGCGCCAGCACCAGCGGCGCGAGGATGGCCGATCCGGCCAGCGGGAACAGATACAGGATGGCCAGGCCGCTGCGCACGCCGCCGCCGGCGAGGTACAGCAGCGAGATGACGGCCAGGTCGCAGGCGATCTGCGACAGCAGTTGCAGCAGGAAGCGGCGGCGCCAATAGACGGCCGTCAGCGCGAAGGCGATCGCCAGGGCCAGATAGCCCAGGCAGAGCGGAAGGTAGGGATATGCGCCGGCGGCGCGCAGGCCCCGGCTGTCAAAGCTCAGGTAGACCAGCAGCACCAGCGCGATGACCACGCGCGTTGCGTTGAGCGTTTGCAGCGAGCGCCAGAAGGTGGCGCGCGATTCAGCCGACAGGGCTTGCAGGCGCGCGACCACCGGCCGGCCCCGGCCTCAGGCCGCCGGCGCGGCGGCGTGCGCCGCGCAGCAGTAATCGCGGCCGTTGGCGTGGACTGCCTCCGAGGCGGGGAAGAAAATGCCGCACTTGGCGCATTCGAGCATCGTCTCGGCGTCGGCTAGCGCCTTGTCGGTGCGCGCCTTGTAGACGGTCTGGCCGGCGGCTTGGTCGCCCCGCTGCCCCGGCGGCACCTCCTGGTTCGGCGGCGGTTGACGGAACTGCTGCTGGTTGCGCTTTTGCGCGCTGCGGATTTTGCTGCGGATCGCGAAGATCACCAGGAAAATCAGTCCCAGCCAAAACAAAATACGGCTCATGCCCATCCTTTATGCAAAACCACTTCAAACACAAAACGGCTGCCGACATACGCCAGCAACAACGTCGCAAATCCGGCCAGGGTGAAGCTCAGCGCCGTCTTGCCGCGCCAGCCACGGAAGCGCCGGCCGGCCAGCAGCGCGGCAAACAACATCCATGACAGTAGCGTAAACGCCGACTTGTGGTCCCATTTCAGCGCCTGGCCGAACAGCTGCTCAGAAAACACGATGCCCGACAATACCGTCAAACTCAATAGCGCGAAGCCGAAACCTATCATGCGGAACAACAGCTTCTCCATCGTCAGCAGCGCCGGCAGCTGGTCCAGCGCGCCGGACAGGAAGCTCTTGCGGTCGGTCGCCGCGTGCAGGCGCGCCTCCTGCAGCGCCATCAGCACGGCGTGGAAGGCGGCGATGGTCAGGGTGCTGTAGGCCATGGTGGCGATGGCGATGTGCCAGCCAAACAAGGAGGTTTTGCCCTCCAGCGGAATCAGGTTGCCGGGGAAGATGGCCTGCAGCGCGGCGGCGATGGCGGCGCTGGGCATGACCAGGCGGCGCATGCCGTCCAGGCTGAAATTACGGTTTTCCAGCCAGTAGGCCGCCACGGAGACCCACAGGGCCGACGACAGCATGGCCGCGAAACCGATCCGCAGCGAGCCGGCCGCCGCCACCTCCAGCCACAGGCCGGCGCCGTGCAGCGCCCAGGCGGCCACCGTCACGGCCGAAATCAGGCTGGCGCGGCGCGATGGCAGCGCGGCGCACAGGATGTACAGCGCGATGGCTGCGATGAACAAGTAGGTCTGCATGTCCGGCAGTTTACACCATCGTTCAGTCGACGGCTGCCATCCTCAGTTCGTCGTTGTGGTGACGCTGCTGTTCCTCCATGACCAGCTGTCCCAGTTCGCGCTTCAGCGCATTGAATTCGGCGGCGGCCGGATCGCGCATGCGCGGCAGATCGACGATCAGGTCGCGCTTGACGGTGCCGGGCCGGTAGGTCATGACGACGATGCGGTCTGCCAGGTAAATCGCCTCTTCTATACTGTGGGTGACGAAGATGATGGTTTTTTTCAGCTCGGACCAGATGCGCAGCAGCTCGTCCTGCAGATTGCGGCGGGTAAGCGCATCCAAGGCGCCGAACGGCTCGTCCATCAACATGATCGGCGAGTCCAGCGCCAGCACGCGGGCGATCGCCACCCGCTGGCGCATGCCGCCCGACAGGTCCTTGGGAAAGCGGCTGCGGAAGTCCTGCAGCGACAGCATGCCAAGCAGCTTGTCGACGACGGCGTTGATCTCGGCCTTGGGCATGCCCTTGATCTCCAGGCCGAAGGCGACGTTGTCGGCCACCGTCATCCAGGGGAACAGCGCGTATTCCTGGAACACCATGCCACGCTCCGGTCCCGGTCCGGCCACCAGCTTGCCGTCGGCGGTGATGCTGCCCGACGTCGGCGGCGCGAAGCCGGCCACCGCGTTGAGCAGGGTCGATTTGCCGCAGCCGGAAGGCCCCAGCAGGCAGACGAACTGCCCTTGCGGGATCTCCAGGTTGATGTCCTTGAGCGCCACCAGTTCGCGGTCGGCGGTCTGGAACACCTTGCTGACATTCGATACGACGATATGGGTAGCGCTCATTGGTTCTCCAGTCCGCGGTGCCAGCGCAGCAGGTGGTTATTCAGCTTGTTCATGCCGACGTCGATGGCCAGGCCGATCAAGCCGATGCTGATCATGCCGGCGATGATTTTGTCCGACCAGAAGTACTCGCGCGCCTCCAGGATGCGGAAACCAAGGCCGTTGTTCACCGCGATCATCTCGGACACGATCACCACGATGAAGGCGGTGCCGATGCCGATCCGCACGCCGGACAATATATAGGGCACGGCCGCCGGCAGGATCACACGCAGGAACATGGTGCCGCCGCTGGCGCCCAGGTTGCGCGCGGCGCGCAGGTAGATGCCGTCGACCTGGCGCACGCCCGCGATGGTGTTCATCAGCACAGGAAAGAAGGCGCCCAGCGCGATCAGGAACACGGCCGGCGGATTACCGAGCCCGAACCACAGGATCGACAGCGGGATGTAGGCGATCGGCGGGATGGGACGCAGCAGCTGCACCAGGGGATTGAGCCAGTCGTAGACCTTGGGATTGGCGCCCATGGCCAGGCCGATCGGCAGCGCCAGGCCGGCGCCGATGACGAAGCCCACCACCACCCGATACAGGCTGCCGATCGAATCGGTGATCAACTCGCCGGAGACGGCCCACGACAGCCAGCTGCTAGCGGCCGGATCGTAGGGCTGCAGCGGCAGCAGGTAGGCGATCCACTTCTCCACCACCGCCAGCGGCGACGGCAGCACCTGCGGATTGACCCAGCCGAGCATCGCCACCGCCTGCCACAGCGCGATGACCACGGCCGGCACCACCATGCCGACGGCGGCTTGCCGCCATGAAGAATTGGAGGGGGCGGCCATTTACTTCACGCCCAGGGTCTTCTTGGCCGCGTCGAGCAGGTCGGTCTTGACCCAGTCCTTGGCCAGCGGCGGCTTGCTCATGCGGCCAACGCCGGTCTTGACCATGACGTCGGTGGTGATCTGGATATGCTCGGGCGTGATGTCGTAGCTGTACGGCGAATTGCCGATGGCGTCGTCGAAATCGTCCTTGGTGATCTGGCCCTTGAACACCACCTCGCGCACATACTTCTCGGCCAGCGCCTTGTTCTCGATGAAGCTCTTGGTCGCCTGCACGAAGCAGTTCATGAACCGCTCGGCCACCGGCCGCTTCTCTTTATAGAACTTCTCGGTCATGACCATGGTGCGCACCGGCTCGCCGATCGGCGTGTCGTAGGGCTTGAGGATCTCGCTGCCGAAGCCCTTGTTGATGGCCTGCGACGACTGCGGCTCCGATTGCATCATGGCGTCGATGTTCTTGCCCAGCAGCGCCTGATTGAGGTCGGCGTAGGCCAGGAACACCAGTTGCACGTCCTTGCCCGGCTGGTCGGCGAACGTCATGCCGTTCTTTTGCAGCTCGGCCAGCAGCAGCACCTCCTGGATGCCGCCGCGCGTGACGCCGACCCGCTTGCCCTTGAGGTCCTTGACGGTTTTCAGGTTCAGGTCGGTGCGCCCGACCAGCCGCGCCCCGCCCTTGGCGAAGCCGGCCACCACGTAGATCGGCGCACCGCCGGCGCGGCCGGAGATGGCCGCCTCCGACGCCGTGGTGCCGATGTCGAGCTCGCCGGCGATGATCGCCTGCATCACGTCCAGCCCCTTGGCGAAGATATGCTCCTCGACCTTGATGCCGCACTTGGGCGCGATCTCTTTTATATAGGAGACGGCGCCGTAGTGGGCGAACTTCAGGTTGCCAAGACGGACCACGTCTTGCGCCTGGGCGCCAGCGGCGCCCAACAATAAACCCACGCACGCCATCGTGCAGATCGATTTCAGTCCCATCCGTCTCTCCTCGACTCTCGACATGGCCGGCGGCCATCTTGTTGTGTGGCGATCATAGCAAGCAGGCGATCACTTGCCTATCGTCATAAAGCGGCCGCCGTTGCTATTTGTTACAAAACAACCCTGTCAGAGTGACAATGCGTGAGTATTAATCGACTGTGAGCGTTGATAATAAGCATGATGAGTTAATAAAGTGGCGTCTATACCCATGAGATTACAAAGTTCCACCATAGACGTTGACCTGGCTCAAAGAACAAAGCTTCGAAACGGCGCCGCGAATGCCCGGGGAAATTCTCGGCTCGGGCTGCCAATGCGGGGTGCAAACAAACCACACAAGGGACGTCCAGCATGAAAGTCAATAAAACATACACACGCCGTAAATTCGTCGGCACCGCGATCGGCGCGCTGGTCGCGGCCAACCTTGCCGCCTGCGGCGGCGGTGGCGGTGGGACCACCACCTCGCCCACCTCCCCGAGCACGCCGCCGACGCCGGACGCGCCACAAACGATAGGCCTGAGTACGACCTCGAGCCGTATCCTCGGTACCAAGCCGGTCACCGTGACGGCGGCGCTGGGCCGTAGCGCCGACGTCACCTGGGCGCTTGGCACGGGTAGCCTGGGCACCCTGTCGGCCACCACCGGCGCCAGCGTCACCTACACGCCACCGGCGGCAGCCGTGAGCGCCGCCACGCCGGTCACCATCACCGCCACCTCCGCCGGCGTGACGGCGACGGCCAAACTGGCGCTGCTGCCGGACCCTCGCCAGAGCGCCGGCCTGGCCTTGTTGGCCGGCTCGCTGGGCGGACGCGGCCTGATCGATGGTCAGGGCACGGCGGCGCGCTTCATGCAGATCGCCGCCATGGACGTCGACCGGAGCGGCAATCTGGTGGTGGCCGACAGCAAATACACGGCCGACTACCAAAACCGCTTCACCGTCATTCGCGTCATCAGTCCATCCGGCAACGTGCTAACGGCAACGCCGCTGGCGTCGCTCAGCTACGGCCATGGCGACGGCGGGCCCACCACGGCGCAAACCGCACGGGTCAGCGGCCTGGCCGTCGCGCCCAACGGCGACATCTATTTTGTCGACTACGACGACAGCGCGCGCCTGCGCGTGCTGCGTGGCGGACAGATCACTACGTTGCAAAGCAACCTGACCGCGAAACGGGTGGTGATCGACCGTGATGGCAACATCTACCTGTACAACGAGTCGCAGGTGCTGCGCGTGGCTGCCGACGGCGCCAGCGCCACCTTGTTGGCGGGGTCCGCCGACGCTGCGGCGCAGGCCGACGGCCAGGGCGCCGCCGCCCGCTTCAGCAGCATCAGCGACGCCACCACCGATGCCAGCGGCAACCTGTACGTCAGCGACAGCAACACGCTGCGCAGAATCACCCGCTCCGGCCTGGTGAGCACCGTTGCCGGCCTCGCCAGCGCGGAGTTCGACGCCGTCGACGGCAACGCAGCCACGGCGCGCTTCGGCAGATTGATGTCGATCTCGCTGGATAACAATGGCAACATCGTCTCGCTCGAAGGAGCAAGCAAAGCCGGCAAGTCGACTTACCTCGTGCGCCAGATCACACCAGCCGGGGTGACGAGCACGCTGTACCAGGGCGCGGCAGCGCCGTACACGGGCCTCTCCCCCGCCAACGGCACCGCGACGGACGTGACCATGCTGCGCTTCAACAACGCCACGCGTACCATTCAGCTGGCACGCACCGCCCAGATCGACCAGCTGAAGGGTGGAGCCGTACAAGCGTTGGCCGGCTTCGAAGGCGACAGCGATCGGGAAATCGATGGCCCCGGCGAGACCGCGCGCTTCGTGCGCCTGAGCCATTTGGCCGCCGATCTGGCGGGCAACGTCTACACGATCGACTTTGCCGAGCCGTTCGGCGGAGCGCGCAACGAGGACGCGCACGGTCTGTGGCTGCGCAAGATCGCGTTGGACGGCAACGTCAGCACCGTGGTGGCCGACAAGGATTTCGCGCTCAAGCCGAACGGCATCGTGGCCGACGCCGACGGCAACATCTTCCTGTCGGCGCGCGCGCCGCAAAATTCGCTGGCGACCCGCACGGGCGGGGCGATCTACAAGGTCACGCCCGCCGGCGCGGTCACGGTCTTCGCCGGCGCCCCGACAGCGTTCTCGACTACGCCCACCGACGGCACCGGCGGCGCGGCGAACTTCGTTGCGCCACAGCTCCAGGGAATCGACATCGGCGGCAACCTGTATGTCAACGACGCCGGCAAGATCCGCAAGGTCACGCCGCAGGCGGTGGTGACCACCATTACAGCGCTGCCGGCCGGCCTGAACGCGGCGCCGAACGGGCGGGTCTACACGGTGGACGCCGATCGCAATGTCATTGACGCCACCGATGCCGCCGGCAACAAAACCGTGGCAGCGGGGGTGGCAGGCTTGCCAGGTACCCGCCTGGGCGCGCTGCCGGCCGGGCTGGAAGGGCCTTACGACATCGTCCCGACCGGCCCGAACAGCTTTGCCGTGATCTCCGGCGCCGCCGTTCTGCGCCTGCTGCTGCCCAACTAAGCGGGCGCAGCGCCGCATCGCAGCCAACCGGGGTGCGATGCGGTAAAATGGCGGCCATTGCCCGGCCTGGCGCCGGGCGCCTCCACGTCCATACTCCAGGTGCATCATGCTAGATAATCTTACCCAACGCCTTGCCAAGGTCGTCAAAACGATGCGCGGCGAGGCCCGCCTGACCGAAGCCAACACCGCCGAGATGCTGCGCGAGGTGCGCATGGCCTTGCTTGAGGCCGACGTCGCCCTGCCGGCCGTGCGCGAATTCATCGCCCGGGTCAAGGAAAAAGCCCTGGGCGAGGAAGTGATCTCCTCGCTGACGCCGGGCCAGGCGCTGGTCGGCGTGGTGCAGCGCGAGCTGGCCACCTTGATGGGCGCCGACCTCGGCCCGGAGGCCACGCAGCTGAGCTTTGCCCAGCAGCCGCCGGCGATCATCCTGATGGCCGGTCTGCAGGGTGTCGGTAAAACCACCACCGTCGGCAAGCTGGCCAAATACCTGAAGGAAGAAAAGAAGAAGAAGGTGCTGACAGTGTCGGCCGACGTCTATCGTCCCGCCGCGATCGCCCAGCTGCAATCGGTGACCGCGCAGGTCGGCGCCGACTTCTTCCCGTCCACCGCGCAGGACAAGCCGGTCGACATCGCGCTCGCCGCGCTCGACTGGGCCAAGAAGCACTACCACGACGTGCTGATCATCGATACCGCCGGCCGCCTGGGCATCGACGAGGCGATGATGACCGAGATCGCCGCCGTGCACGCGGCCGTCAAGCCGATCGAAACGCTGTTCGTGGTCGACGCCATGCTCGGCCAGGACGCCATCAACACCGCCAAGGCCTTCAACGACGCGCTGCCGCTGACCGGCATCGTGCTGACCAAGCTGGACGGCGATTCGCGCGGCGGCGCGGCGCTGTCGGTGCGCCACATCACCGGCAAGCCGATCAAGTTCGCCGGCGTGTCCGAAAAGCTCGACGGCCTCGAAGCGTTCGACCCGGCCCGCATGGCCAACCGCGTGCTGGGCATGGGCGACATCATGGCGCTGGTCGAGGAAGCGCGCAAAGGCGTCGACAGCAAGGCGGCGGCCGACCTGGCGCAGAAGATGAAGGTCGGCGGCAAGTTCGATATGAACGACTTCAAGGCGCAACTGGGCCAGATGAAGAAAATGGGCGGCATGGCCAGCCTGGTCGACAAGCTGCCGGCGCAGTTCCAGCAGGCCGCCGGCGGCGCCAACATGGACCAGGCCGACAAGCAGGTGCGGCGCATGGTCGGCATCATCGATTCGATGACACCACAGGAACGCGCCAAACCGGAGTTGATCAAGGCCACCCGCAAGCGCCGCATTGCCGCCGGCGCCGGCGTCCAGGTGCAGGAAGTGAACCGCATGCTGACCCAGTTCGAGCAGATGCAATCGATGATGAAAAAGCTCTCCGGCGGCGGCATGATGAAGATGATGCGCTCGATGAAAGGCATGATGCCGGGCATGCGCTAACGGGGGGAACGGTGCGCGAAAGCGCCCCCGTCAGCGTGCTCCATAGCGGCGCGAAAGCGCGGAAATATGCGGGTTTGCGCCCCTGGACGGTGCACTGGCCCACGTAGCAAGGTATTTACGTGGTGTTTCCGGGCAAAAACGCGAAAAAGACTTGCATAAGGCTTAAAACCCCACCAATATTAGCCGGTGCGATCAATTGCGCAATTTTCCATGTGTTCGTTAAGGAGGCTCGAGAATGGCAACAGCCAAAAAAACCCCAGCAGCAGCACCAGCTAAGAAGGCCGCGGCCGCTAAACCGGCAGCCGCGAAAAAAGCAGCACCAGCAAAAGAAGCAGCAGCCAAACCAGCCGCAGTGAAAAAAGCCGCGGCACCGGCCGCCGCACGCAAACCGAATGCCGCATTCATGAAAGCGATGACCCCATCGACCGTGCTCGCAGCCGTCGTGGGCGCCACCCCGCTGCCACGTACCGAAGTGACCAAAAAAGTCTGGGACTACATCAAGAAGCTCGACCTGCAAGATCCGGCCAACCGCCGCATGATCAACGCCGACGACAAGCTGAAAGCTGTATTCGGCGGCAAAGCCCAAGTGTCCATGTTCGAAATGACCAAGCTCATTTCCGACCACCTGAAATAAGCGCAGCGGCCGCCAGGCCGCGCCGGAGATGCCTCCCTCGCCCACGCGACGGAGGCATTTTTTTTGCCCGGCTTAAAGGCCGGCCAGCGAGGCGTCGGACGATTCGCGCGTGATCAACGTGAACGGCAGCAGCTTGTGCTGCACCGGCGCGGGATCGCCGGCGCGGCGGCGGCGGATCTGGTCGATCAGCAGGTCCACGGCGGCGCGCGCCATGTCGCTGATCGGCTGGTGGATCGTGGTCAGTTCCGGCCAGACGGTGGTGGCGACCGGCGTGTCGTCGAAGCCGCACACCACCAGATCCTCCGGCACCTGCAGGTGCAGGCCGTGCGCGACCGCCACCACGGCGGCGGCCATGTCGTCGTTGGCGGCGAAAATCGCACTCGGACGGGTTTTGTGCGATAGCAGCTGGCGCGCAGCCATCAGGCCCGAGCGATAGGTGAACAGGCCGGGCGCGACACGCTCCGGCAACACCGCCAGGCCGGCTGCGGCCATGGCGTCCAGATACGCCTTGTAGCGCAGCTGCGCCGGCGTGTGCAACGGGTCGCCCTGGATGAAGGCGATGTCCTTGTGGCCGCGCCCCAGCAGGTAGCGCATCATCGCCAGCGCACCCTCGTAGTCGTCGATGCGCACGGCCGATACGCCGGCCACCGGACGGCCGGTGGCGATCGCCACGGTCGGCATGCCGATCTGGTCGAGCTGCTTCAGCGCCGACTTGGAATCGCACAACGGCGGCGGCACCAGGATACCGTCAGCGCCGTTGGCGATCAGCCGGGCGATGGCGCTGCGCTGGCTGCGCAAGTCCTCGCAGCGCTCCAGGATCAACTGGCCGCCGCTCTGGCTGCACTGGTCCATCGCGCCGACCAGGAACGCGCTCATGTAAGCCGAGCTGGGGTTGCTGTACAGCAGGCCGACGCCCAGGGTGCCGACCCGGGCCGCGCGCGCGGCGAAATTGACCTGGTAGTTCAGCGATGCGATCGCCGCCGTCACCTTGTCGCGCGTGGCGTCGGAGACGTGCGAGTTGCCGTTCATGACCCGCGACACCGTCATGGCCGATACTCCGGCAACGCGCGCCACATCATAAATGGTTGCGCCGCTCTGGCTACGATCAGTTTGTTTTACAGGCACGTGGTTCCCTTGCTGGCTGGTCAGCGATTCCTTGGTTGATCAAGTGTTTGATTATATGCGATTGCGCCCGGCTCTCCGGCGTGGCAACCCGCAGGCGCCACCGTCGGAAAGCCGGGCGTTGCACTCATCTCCGCGTTATTGCTTCACCACCGACGGCGCCACCGTGAAGCTGTAGCTGGCCGGCTGCTGCTTGATGCGGTACTTGGCGTGGGCGCGGCCATCCAGACTCCAGCCCGTATCGCCGCCGACACCGACCTGCGCCAGGTCGATCAGCAACGAGCCGTCGCCGTGCGGCGCGATCTCCGAGCTTTTCCACACGCCGCGCGGACGCAGGTACAAGTCCTCGTACGGGAAGGCCAGCGCGTTGACCGACAACGGCGCCGCGCCCCGGACGGTGATGCCGGCGCCGCGCGCGTCGAACAGCGACAGCCAGCGCACGTCGGTCTTGTTGCCGCTCTCCTGCGGACGGCTGTAGCCATGGTACTGGTCGGCCACCTTGCCGGTGTAGCGGCCGATGGCGTAGCCGGTGCTGCGGTCCGAGTACGATTCCTGCGGTCCCCGGCCATACCACTGCACGCCGTCGAGCGTGTTGTCGTTGTCGAAGCGCAGGCCCAGGCGCAGCGGATCGGGCAGGTCGTCGCGCAGCGGCGTGAAGGTCGAGGCCACGCCCAGCACGCCGTCGGCGTTCAGCGTGTAGACGGTTTCCCAGTGGGCCGCGCCGGCGCCAAAGCTGTACAGCACCTTGACGCTGTTGGCGCCCGTCTCCACCGAGCGGACATTGCGCTGCTCGGTGAAGGTCTTCCAGACCTTGTGCGTTTTCTCGACTCCGGTGCCTTCGTCGTTGTCGTTCAGGCCGCGCCAGAAGTTGGGCGTGCCGCCTTTGAGCAGGATCTTGCCGTCGACGATGTAGTTGATCAGGCCGGTCTTGGCGTCCATCCGCAGCGACGCCTTGCCAGCTTCAATACGGATGTCGTCGCCATTGCGCGACGGCTTGACGGCTCTGGCCGCCTTCGCCACCCTGGTCGCCGGCGCCAGCACGAACTGCGACCAGCCGATCACCGTGCCGGCGGCCACGCCCGGGGTGGACGCGTCCCTGGCCTTGGCGCGCAGCGTCAGCACCTGCTCGCCACCGCCTCCGCCGCCTGTCTTCGGCAAGCGCAGCGGAATGTCGCGCCGGGACGCCGCAGCCACGGCCGGCACCTTCAACACGCCCTTCGACACTTCGACGCCGTCGTTGGTGACCACCCAGTCGAAATCCAGACCGGAGGTGTCCCTGAAGTCGTAGCGGTTGACCACGGTGATGGTGCCGGAGGACGGCTTGCCCTCGAACACCAGCGGCGAGTAAACCTTCTGCACCTCGAAGTATTCGGGATCGGGCGTGCGGTCGGCGCGCAGCACGCCGTCGCCGACCACGCTGTTGTCGCCGTTCTTGGGGTTGACGTCGAAACCGGAGGCCCAGAAGCGGCGGCCCTTGTCATCGTTCATATAGACCGTCTGGTCGACCCAGTCCCAGATGAAGCCGCCCTGCAGCTTCTTGTTGGCGCGGATGACCTGCCAATAGTCCTCGAAGTTGCCCAGCGAGTTGCCCATCGCGTGCGCGTATTCGCACTGGATCATCGGCTGCTTGTAGCGCGGATCGGCCGCATAGTCGGCCATCTTCTCGATATCGTCGTACATCGGCGCGTAGATATCCGTGTACGTGTTGGGCAGGTGCTCCTCGCCGATGGTGCCGTGGCCCAGATAGCTGATCAGACGGGTCGGGTCGTTGTCGCGTATCCACTGCGCCGCGTTGTCGAAGTTGGGACCGGTGCCGGCCTCATTGCCCAGCGACCAGAAAATGATCGACGGCGCGTTCTTGTCGCGCTGGACCATGCGCGACACCCGGTCCAGATGGGCCACCTTCCAGTGCGGCTTGTAGCCCAGCTGGATCTTCTCGCGCTCGCCCACCATGCCTTTTTCCATGGCCTGGTCGCCGGCCTGCATATAGCCGTGCGACTCGATGTTGGCCTCGTCCATCACGTACAGGCCGTACTCGTCGGCCAGGTCGTACCAGCGCGGATCGTTCGGATAGTGCGAAGTGCGCACGGCGTTGACGTTGGCCTGCTTCATCATCTCGATGTCCTTGCGCATCAGCTCCATCGACATCACGCGGTACGTCACCGGGTCGTGTTCGTGGCGGTTGGTGCCCTTGATCATCACGCGCTTGCCGTTCACACGAACCTCGCCGCCGGCCACCTCCACCGTGCGGAAGCCGATCCGGCGCGACGTCGCCGACAGCAGCTTGCCGTCCGCGTCCTTGTATTCGACCACCATGCGGTACAGGTTCGGCGTCTCGGCCGACCACGGCTTGACGTTGCGAATCACGCCGTCCAGCGCCAGCTGCTCGCCCTGCACGCGGCCGCCGGTGCTCAGCACCGCCTTGTCGCCGTCGTACACGGTGACGACGATCTCGCCGCTCGATGGCGCGCCGGCCAGCTCGGCCTTCAGAGAGAACAGGCCGTCCTTGTAGGTCTTCTTGTCCAGCAGCGCCGTGACCGTGTAGTCGCGCAGGCGCGACTTCGGCTCCGCGTACACGTAGACGCTGCGCTCGATGCCCGACAGGCGCCAGAAGTCCTGATCTTCGAGATACGAGGCGTCGGCCCAGCGGTAGACCTCGATGGCGATGCTGTTCTTGCCCGGCTTGACGTACTTGCTCAGATTGAATTCAGACGGCAGCTTGGAATCCTCGGAATAGCCGACCTTCTCGCCATTGACCCAGATGTAATAGGCGGCGCCGGCAGCGCCGATGTGCAGGAACACATCGCGTCCGTCCCAGTCGGCCGGCACGACGAAATCGCGGCGGTAGGAGCCGACCTCGTTGAGCGCAGGCGGAATGAACGGCTCGGCCATCGGGAATGGATACTCGATATTGGTGAAGATCGGCTTGCCGAAGCCCTGCGCCTGGATCATGCCCGGCACCTGGATCGTCTTCCAGCCCGCGAGGTCGAAGTCGCTGCGATAGAACTCCTTGGGCCGCGTCTCGGGCCGCTCGGAATACGCGAACGACCATGTGCCGTCGAGCGACAGATAATACTTCGACGCGGCCGGATCGGCGGCGATGGCTTTTTCCGTGCTCTCGAAATTGAAAAAGGTCGCCTTCATCGGCTCGCGATTGACGGCGACCACTTCGGGCTGCTCCCACTCGGTCGGTGGCGCCGCGTACGTCGCCCCCATGGACAGGCTGGCCAGCGCCAGCAGGCAGGCGTGGACGGAACGGCGCAGCGCCATCGGTTTTACAATCTCTTTTGCCATCTGTGTTTATCTCCTTTATTGTTTTTAGTCCCAAAAACGAAAAAAGACGGAAGGGGCGACCTTCCGTCTTGTCCATGGCAGCGCCCCGGTTTATTTACCGAATTTGTAGCGCAATGCCAGGCTGAAGGTCCGTCCATTGCCGTAGTGCTGGCGTTCCAGGCTGGTTTGATACGTGCCCGGCTCGCCGACATAACGGTTGATTGCCTTGTCGAGTATATTCGACGCGTTCAACGATAGCGTAAACTCATCGGTGAGCTGGTAGTTTATCGAACCGTCGAGCACGCCGTTGGAATCCATGTATCGTGCGTCGATCGGATTGGCCGATACGCCGAACAAAATCGACTCCGAGCGCCAGGTATAGACCAGGCGCGCGGACAGCTTGTTGTCCTCGTACAGGCCGGAGATGCTGTAGCTGTTCTTCGACTGCATCGGCTGCGGCGTGGCCACGATGCGCGGTGCGGCCGCGGTGCCGAAGTTGACCGGGTTCGACGTGTTGACGTGGGTATACGAGCCGGCCA
Organism: Duganella sp. AC917; assembly: GCF_979258245.1. Taxonomy (NCBI): domain Bacteria; kingdom Pseudomonadati; phylum Pseudomonadota; class Betaproteobacteria; order Burkholderiales; family Oxalobacteraceae; genus Duganella; species Duganella sp. AC917. The sequence continues at coordinate 6,152,112 of NZ_OZ409848.1, read as the reverse complement.
CGCCAAAGTTCTTCCAGATGCCGTCGAAGGCGTCGAGGAAGTACTGGCCGCCCAGTTCGATGCCGCGCACATAGCCTTTTTCCGAATTGACCGACTTGGTCACCGAATACTGACCGCCGGTGCAGCCGTTGTCGGCCGAACCGGTGTACGGCACGGCAGTGCCCACTGCCTGGCACTGCGTAATACCGTTGAAGAAACCGCTGATCTCCTTGTCGAAAATCGCCGCCGACACGTAGTTCGACTTGCTGAAATAGCGCTCCAGCGAGAAGTCGAAGCTGTTGGCCGTTTGCGGACGCAGATCCGGATTGCCGACGTTTCCGGTGCCGGTGACCGGATTGACGGTGATGCTCGGATTCAGTTGATCCAGGCCGGCGCGCGTCATGCCCTTGCCGTAGCCGAAGCGGGCCAGGAAATCCTGCGTGATGTAGCCGGTCACGTTCAGCGACGGCAGCGCGTTGGTGTACGACGTCTCGCGGAAGATCTCCGGATAGCTGGTCGGCGTGGTCTGGTTGTTGATGGTGCGGGCGGTGGCCTTGCCCTTGGTGCGCACCACGCGCACGCCGACATTACCGGTGATGCGGTCGTCGAAGGCCGAGAACTCGCCCATCATGTAGCCGGCCAGCGTGTTCTCGCTGATCAGGCGGCGCGCGTCCAGGTTTTCAAGGTAGTCGCCCTCCTGGCGGATGCCGGCGTTGGGGAACTGCGTGGCGACCTGGTTGCCCAGCAGACGGTCCGGCGCATACACCAGGTAGCCGCCCGAATAACCGGTATCGCCCTTCATGAAGTTGGTCGGCGATTGTTCGACCTGGCCGACGCTGGCCACCGAGATGGCGTTCGACCGATTCGCGGTGAGCGCCTTGCCGTCGGTGGTCAGCGGCCGGCCGCTGAAACTGTAATTGTTGTAAGTGCTTTCCTGGTGCGCATAACGGCCGCCGACCTTGATGCGGCGGAGCAGGCCGTCGCCGACGATGTAGGCGGCGTTGAGGGCGGTCGCATAACCGCTGTCGTCCCACTTCTGGTTGGTGCCGTTGTTGTAGTCGCGGTAGACGAAGCTGGCCGGGTCGGTCAAGCTCGGACCGGCAAAGGTCAGCTGATGCGGCGCGCCATCGGCGACTCGCGTGGTCGACCAGCCCAGGCCGGGCGCCGAATCGAGATTGACGGAACGGTTGTCCTGCTTCTGCGTGGCCTTGACGTAGTTCACGTCCCATTTCAACGCCAGGTTTTCGGTTGGATTCCAGTCCACGCCGCCGGCGGCGACCCAGGTCTTGTACGGACGGTGCTCGTCGCCGCCGACCGTATTGATGCCGGAGTTGAGGAAGGTGCCGCTGCGCAGACGCTGGCCCACCAGCGTATCGTCGGCGCCGCCGTTGGTGTTGCGATTGGCCAGCCCCTCGGTGAACGCGAACGGCGTGGTCTGCAAGTTCTGCACGTTGGCGCCGTCAACCGAGTTCAGGCCACGGTAATTCTGGTGGTATTCATAGTAGGTGTAATTGAATTCGGTGTAGGCGCGCAGCGTGTTGTCGGCGCGGTAGTCGGCCGCCAGGTTCAGCCCTTTACGCTCGCGCATAATGGTCTCCTGGAACACGTTGTTGGTCAGCGCGGGCGCCGTCATCACATTGCTTGCCTGCTCGGCCGTCAGCCCGCGCAGATCGGGCGTATTGGCGCCGACGGTGGCCGAGGTCGGCAAGGTCGGCACACCGGTCAGCAGGTTGACATCCGAGCGGCCCACATATGCCGGGTTGGCCTGCGACGGATTGTTGGTGGTGTTGGCCGCGGCCAGGGCCGCGTATTCCGCGCTGTCGGCGCGGATCGCGCGCTTGAAGTTCGCGCCGCCATTGGCCGGGTTGTTATCCGAACGCCCGGTGCTCTTTTGATAGACGCCGGCCGCCATCAGGCCGATCTTGGCGCCGCCCGACAGGTTCCAGCGGTTGGCCACCAGGCCGAACACCTCCGGCTCGGTCTCCTTCGCCAGGTCGTTGTATTTGCCGGCGATGCCCATCGACACCGTCAACCCTTTGAAATCGCTCGGGTTGCGGGTGCGAACGTTGACCAGGCCGCCGATGCCGCCCTCGATATGCTCGGCGCTCGGGTTCTTGTACACGTCGACGCCGGCGATCATGGCCGGAATCGCGCCTTCCAGATTGTATTCGCGGCTACCGGCGGTAAAGTAGGCACGGCCATTGACCTGCGACGCGGTCTGCCCGGACAAGCCGCGAATCACCAGACCGGAGCCGGCGCCGACCGGCGAAGCGCCCTCGCCGCCATAGCGGTAGCCCTGCACGCCGGGCACCCGGGTCAGGGTATCGACGACGTTAGGATCGGGCAGCTTGCCGATGTCCTCGGCGGTGATGGAATCGACGATCTCGACCGAATCGCGCTTGATCGCCAGGGAAGACCGCGCGCTGGCGCGCATACCGGTGACAACGACAACTTCGGGTTCCTGGGCCAGCGCGCAAGGCGCCACCAATAACCCCTGCCCTACGGCGAGCGCGAGCGCGGACACCTGTAACGCGACAGTGACTTGCTTGTTCATTGAATGATCTCCGTTATTGTTTTACACGGGCTTTGTGCCCGTTTATTTGAAACGCTGCCATGATATCGATAACAGTTTTCGATTGCATTGTACGACAGTTCGACACTTGCGGATCGGTATGTCTCTTTTTTCTAACAGTAAAAAAAACCGGCGGTTTTGAGGCCGCCGGCCAAGAGCGACGGGATAAAGCTCCACTGGAGGCAAAGCGATATCCAGCGATGCCGCGACAAACACTGAGAAAACAAGACCCGGGGAGACCGGGGGTGTACCGACAACGTGTTATCGATAACAGTTCGGATCGTAGCACATCTTTTTAGGCGCTTGAATTATTTTGCGATTATTTTTTTCTTGCGTGCGATGGCGCTACAACTTGCAACTGCTATCGGCGACGCCGGGGACGCGCTGCCACGGCCACACCTGGACGCGCTCGCCGCGCGGCAGATAGGTGACGGGAAAACGGCGGCCGTCGCGGGTGACGTTGAGCGTCAACTTGGCGTCTTGCTGGCCCTGGATTTTATCCATCGCCACCGCATAGGTCACCACGTCGCCGTCGCGCAGACCGGCCTTGGCCGCCCCGCCACCGGCCTGCAGGCCGCGTATGGTTTTGACGTCGCCCGCCAGCGAGGCCGGCTCGAAACCCAGCTCGAAGCGGCGCACTTTTTTGGCCGTGCGCTGGAAGCACGGACCGAAATCGTCGGACTCGGGCACGATCACCTCGCCCGCCAGCATGGCCTCGTGCAGCGCCGCGCCAGACGGGCCCAGTTCGCGCGCCAACAACTGGCGCCACACCGCCGCCATGTCGGCCGGCTTGGTGTCCGACGCTGCGGTGGGCCGCCCGTTGCGCTTCTGGTTCATCTCCCGCACCAGGTCGTCGAGCGAACGCTTGCCCTCGGACGCCTTGCGGATGCGCGCATCGACCACGGCAAAGTACATCGCGCCGCGATCGTATGGCAAGGTGCGGATGCGCGTGTCCTCCCAAAAACGCGGCATGATGTCGGCGTCCGGCGTGGTGTTGAGCGCATCAGAGTAATAGCGCGCGGCCGTGTGATTCAGGTCGTCCAGGAACTGTCGCGCCGTGATCAGGCCGGCGCGAAACGGCGCCAGCGCCTGGTAATGCACGGCGATGCCCTCGTCGTACCAGGCCGCGTCGACGCCCTCGGTCCAGGTGTGCGCCATCTCGTGGGACAAGGTGATCTTCAGCTCGTCTTCCGTCACCCCCTTGCCGTGCGTGATGATGAACGAGCGCGTCAGCGCGGCGCCGCCGCCGGCGTTGATCGGGTTATAGCGCAGGAACACGCGATAAGGCGGCGGCTGCTTGTCATCGCCGAAAAAACCGTTCATCCACTGATGCAGCTTGCCGGCCCAGTCCATCAGCGGCGCCGGATCGTTGGAAGGCGTGCCAAGCCACGCGGACGAAAAGCCGGACGGCGCCGCCTCGGCCGGCACGCGCGTCATCGGGCCGGCCATGAAGATGGTCGACCACAAGCGCGATGGCGCCCCGTTCGGCAGGTTCAGGTCGCCGTCGCCGAAACTCGACGTGGCGGTGGAATCCGTCCCCAGCTTGGACAAGTCCCAGCGCAACGACAGCGGATAATTTTTGTCGCCCTCGGGCAGCAGCAGGAACACATTGCCGACGCCGGAAAAGCCTCCGCCTTCCGTGCGCAAACTGTACGGCGGCGCCGCGCCCCTGGCCGGCGGCGTGTTGTCGATCGGCGCCTGATAGTGGATCACGAGATCGCCCTGCACCTCGCGCGTGGACGACCAATGGCGTACTGGACCATCGGGACCTTTGACGTCACGCGCGGCCAGCGGCACCTCGCCAAAACCATCGCGCACGACCAGCTCCTTCAGCGTCAGCGCGACCGTCTCCACATTGGCCACCACGCGCGGCAGCTTAAACAGCGGCACGCCGACGGCCGCCTGCACGTTTGGTATCGTCATCGTCACATCGACCACGCCGCTGCCGGCATCGATATTGTCGGTCTGTTTGAGCGGCCCCGGCTGAAGCGTCAGCACCAGCGGCTTGGGCGCCTGCGCGGCGGCCGAACCAACGGCCAGAACGGCCAGCAACAGGAAAGCGACAACGCGACGCGCGGCAACGTCTGCAAACATGGGTGCTCCGAAATGGCTGAGGTAGCTACGACTTTACCACCCACCAACATTTCGCCGCGCAACGTAGGCGCGAAGGTAAAGTTCATGCCCAATCGGTCGTTAATAAATGATGGCCACCATTAACCGTAGAGGCGACACCATGGTAAATATCACCAACACCGGAAACAGGATAATGGACAGCAAGGTGTCTTCCGGCCTGATGGCTGAAGTGCAGAAATCGCCCGGCAGCGCGGCCTCTGCGGCCGGCCAGACCACAAATGTCGGGACAGTGTCGGGAGGCGCCTCGATCTCCACCTTGGCCGCCAGACTGTCAAAGGCATCGACATCGATTACGGAAAGCACGAATGGCCTGGACCACAATGCTTTGAATGCCAAAGCCGAAAAGAATATCCAGACCATCCTCTACCCTTTCGAGGGCGAACAAAAAGCGGCTGCGGCAAAACAGGTGCCGCAACCAAGCGACGCGGCCTCGGCCCAGTCCGCCTCCGCGGCCACGGCCACGGCCTATCTTGAAGGGAATGGAGCCAATCCGTTCAAGGGACTGTCGCGCGAGCAGCTTTCCACCATCTCCAACGATGACAGCGGTTCCTTTACGGTGAACGAAAAGCGGGCCGCCTACCGCCAGGCCCATAGTGAAGAAGAGGCGTGGCGCATGCAGGTGATTGCCAAAGCGGTTCAGGAATACGAAAGCTCGGGCAAATTGACGGAGTTCTTCAAGGAATCGTTAGCGCACTTCATGGACCTGCCCAAGATGGAGCAAGCTCTCTATCCGGAAGATTACGCCAGCGGGTTGGCCGATAAGATTAAGCTGGACTTCAATTACTTTACCCACTCGGCCGGGGATGGCGCCCCCGCGCCCGGCACGCTGGCCACTTTAAACACGAATGCCAATGCGTCGAATATCGCAGACCTGATCAAATTCCCCGACTGACAAGGAGTTATATTCGGCCCGTCTGCTCACCCGCAAACCTACCCCGCGCGCCGCTTCCTATACTGGTCTGATCCACGCCACCAGCCCAGGGGAAATCGATGAGTCTAGCCGTGTTGAAAAGCCGCGCCCTGGCCGGCATGGACGCGCAGGAAGTCAACGTCGAAGTGCACCTGGCCAACGGCTTGCCCGGCTTCACCATCGTTGGACTCGCCGACACCGAAGTCAAGGAAGCCAAAGACCGCGTGCGCGCCGCCATCCAGAACGGCGGCTTCGAGTTCCCCGCCAAGCGGATCACCGTCAACCTCGCGCCAGCGGATTTGCCCAAGGAATCAGGCCGCTTCGACTTGCCCATCGCGCTCGGCATCCTTGCCGCCTCCAAGCAAATCCCCTCCTCCCGCCTGCATCAGTATGAGTTCGCCGGCGAGCTGTCGCTGTCGGGAGAATTGCGGCCGATACGCGGCGCGCTGGCGATGTCGCTCGCCACCCGGCGCGACGGCGGCCGCCTGGCCTTCATCCTGCCGCAAGCGAACGCCGACGAGGCCGCTCTGGTGGCCGACGCCGCCATCTATCCGGCCAGTTCGCTGCTGCAGGTGTGTGCGCATTTCGCCGCCAAGTCGGCCGAGTCGATGCTCTCGCGCCACGAATCGTCGCCGCTGATCGTGCCGGTGGAATATCCCGACTTTGCCGACGTTAAAGGCCAGATCTTCGTCAAGCGCGCGCTGGAGGTGGCGGCGGCCGGAAACCACAGCATCCTGCTGGTCGGCCCGCCCGGCGCCGGCAAGACCATGCTGGCCTCGCGCTTCGCCGGATTGCTGCCGGCCATGACGGACGAGGAAGCGCTGGAAGCGGCCGCCGTGCAATCGCTGACGGGCGGCTTTCGCATCGACCACTGGAAGCGCAGGCCGTTCCGCTCGCCGCACCACACCTCGTCGGGCGTGGCCCTGGTCGGTGGCGGCAGTGTAAAACTCAAAATTATATGAGAAGATTAAAAATAAGTGAGAAAAAATAACGCTTTTTGACAGTCCGCTAGCAACGCGACTGAGTATAAAATCCAAGATACGAAATTTAATTCTCGTAAGAAATGCGCACTTTCCTATGAAATGCGATGCGCTTGGTGCAAACTGCACTGCGTTATTAGATAATTGCATGCAAAATTAAATTTGTTTTTCTATGCGTTCACGCTGAAAAATTTTCTTCCTGTGTCCTATGTCCGCGTAGCGCTGACAGAAGCTAGGCAAACTCATGTAGCGACATGGCGATGATGAACTTGTCAATCTAACAACTAAATGATTTGCCTACTTCACGTGTCTCATTTCAATTTAACAATGACATTGCAGACCATCTTGAGCGGACGCTTACCTCGACATGGTCAGCGAGCGGGAAGGCCTGATCCTATCGCCTAATGCTTCATCGGTTGCCTTACTTCGCTGAGCTGGTCGGTAGGAAAAAGTCCGAAAGATTCCACCGCTGATTTGCCGCATACCGTTTGATGCTGGATTCTGTAAAGGCAATCGCCCGTTGAGCAAGGTCGCCCGTTGGGAACAGTAAGTACGAGGTGATGCTCCTGTTCGTTCGGTCCAGTAATGCAACGAGCAAGAAGTCGCACGCCTCAGCTAAACGTGCAGGTATTCGCCATCGATAGTACCCATATTTGCTGTCGTGGGCACACCGAATGGCGCGCATCGATACCGTCACACTTCGGTTTATCCGCAGCGTGTGGGGCGCTTCCATCAATTCTGCCGTGGCGCCGGCGCTGACTGCGAGAGCGGTGGCCTCGGCCACCATGCGGTCACGAAATCTATAGTTCTGATCGCGAGTGATGAGGAAGTCGTTGTTCCGAAGGTTTGGAATACCTGCCTGGGTAAATGCATCAAACAGCGTACCGAAGTGGCGAGCAATAAGCCGTGCCGTTGGCGAGTCTGGATCGGCATCTATCAGGGTGCTCGATATGCGACCGTGCGCAGTGTAGATCCGCTGCATCGACGTAATCAGTTCTTGGTCGGCATATCGCCGATGGCGTCGCGCTCGCTCTCGCGCAACAGCCCTGAAAAGTTCTTCGGGGACGATGGGCGTGATGGCGCCATCGCATCGCACCCATTCCTCGGGAGGGTTCCTCACCGCAGTCTGGCGGAGCTTGAAGGATGCTTTATTGAATATCAGGTTCCCGATGTATTTTTCATTTTGAAGCATTCCTCGCACAATGTCGGACGTCCATGGACCGCCGGCTTCCGTTGCAACCTCTTGATCGTTTAGTACTGCAGCTATCTTCCTATCGCCCACGCGGTCCTCGGCATACCATTTGAATACCTGGTTGACGACTGCGATCTCTGCTTCCGGCCCAGGTACAAGCACCACGCGGTGGATCTGTAGGACCTTCCACTCGCCGGCCTTAAGGATTTGTATGATCTTCCCATCCGAATCGAGCAGTGCGCGCCGCAACCCGTAGCCAGGTGGTCCACCCGTTTTGAAACCCATCGTAATCATTCGGCATTGGCCAGCGAAGACCTTGGTCGATAGCTCCCTGCTATACTCAGCGGCAGCAGCTCGCTTGAGCGCCTTGATGATCGCGGTGAACGGCGAGCCGTCGTTCTCGAACAACTCGGCGCAGTAAGCAACGTTGACCCCATTCACTCGGCACAGGTACTCGTAATGGGCGCTCTCGTCGAGATCTTGAAATCTGCCCCAACGGCTGATGTCGTACACGAGGATAACCGTGAAGTCGTGCTGGCCCTGCACGTCCTCTATCATTCGAGTGAGACCCGGCCGCCCCTTTTTCGTGAGGCCGCTCTTTCCAGCATCTTCGTAGATCGTCACTAAGTCGAGATCATGACTGGCTGCGTAGTCCCTGATCCTGTCCAGTTGGTTAGATGTCGAGTACATCTGGCGCTCGGTAGACATGCGAACATAAGCCGCAGCGCGCCGGCGCAACTTGGGCATCAACTCTGAAGGCATCTTCATTCTCGTGCTCCTGGTAGCAGTAGGCTTGGCGCGCACAGGATAGCTGATTTTGCCGGAGGTGCTAGAAAGCGCAGTGCGAGCTCAATCGGCACGGCTTTGTCGCAGAGGAGAGCAGCCGCAAACGTGAGTCCATGACTCGGTACCAGGCTTCGTGCAGCAACGCAGAGAAGAATGTGATTTTTCATCCCTCCGAATATAAAGGTTTGGAGCAACTGGGGGTTGCGATTGATCAAGCTGCGCAATCCACTAAACTGTCCGCATTCCCCCCGTGTCAGTTTACAACCGCTGCTGACAACTATCCCTCACAAACGCATCATATTGCACCTGCATCCCTGCCCATAGTTGTGAACTCGTGCCGAAAGCCGCACCCAAGCGAGCACTTAGCGCTGGCGATATGCAACCGGTGCCGGCAATGATCTGCGCAAGCTGCTGAGAGTCGATCCCAAGATGGACGGCGGCGGAGTCTATGGTTGATTCGCCCAGGTATTCTTTCAACACCTCGCCCGGGTGCGGCGGGTTGTGCATCACGGTCATTGTGTTCCCCACGTCCTTAGCCACGCTATCAGCGTGTGAGTATGATAACTCGGTCTTCCCACACCGTGTTAGTTTGCTTGAAGAATTGCGGGTCCCAGCCAAGCCAATTTTTTAAGAAAAAGATCACATTTCAGAACGTCGTAAGCGTCCGCTCGGCGCCGTCTTAAGTGCAATGGTGATTTGATCGATGATCGCATCACACCGCTGGGAAGCGGCGTCATCTCGAAGGGCTGCTGGCAGGTTGCAGTTCCAAGGCAAGAATTCATCAACCCGGTTGACGGGATGATCGGCGATATGCGTCAGCACGTGACGCAACCAAGCTTCGGGGTCGACACCGTTCAGCTTGGCTGTGCCGATCAGCGAGTAGATCGCCGTGCCCCACGGGGTGACGCTGTCGATTTCAGCGAGGAAGCGGTCGCGCCGTGTCAACTTCTTCTCGGCGGGTTATTCGAGGTCGGAAAAGCTCTTTTACATGGCCATGGCAAACAGTAGGGATACCTGTTCGTTTGCTGGCCGGATTGACCCTCTCAGATTGACCCTCCCTCCAGGTCCTCGCGAACGCCGCGACCCTGTCGTAAGATCCCTCGAACCCCAATTCCTTTAGGTCCTCATGGATCTGTTTGAGCGTGCGCCGCTGCTTGCGCGACTTGGCCGCCTCGGTCTTGAGGAGCGCTGAAAGCTGGAATGCGTATTTGTCGATAGCGCGGGTGGAGCGCCGCTCAGCGTAGGCTGGCTCTATGGTTTCCGAGCGCAGGTAGCGCCGGACGGTGTTTCTGGAGATGCCCAACCGCCTGGCTATCTCTCTCAATGGGATCTGCTCGCGAATGTGCCAGCGTCGAATAATGCCTAGTAATGCCACGTCGATCACTCCAATTCCCCGCTCAATGTCATGAGCAGGATTGTGTCCTAAACGTGGGTCAGATTCGTTTGCAAATTATGCGGCAAAGTGGGTCATATTTCGCTGCAAATCAACACTGGTCGTCATCTTGTCCCAAGTGCCCGATAAAATCTCAGTGCACAACGGGGACCAATCGCCGCATCGCCCGCTGGGAACATGAAGATTCCCTCGATAGGATGAGCAAGCGGTTAGCTGAGCGCGGAGACGTCGCGAGAATCAGGCGGCAAACAGTCGAACATCCATTCGGCACGTTAAAAGCTTGGATGGGGGCTACGCATTTTTTAACTCGAACGTTACCGCGCGTCAAAACAGAGATGAGCTTACATGTTCTAGCTTACAACTTGAAGCGTATGGTGAACATCATGGGGCATCAGGCGTTGAAAGCGGCTTTGTTGGGGGCGTGAGCCCTTTTTAACTTCGACTTGCGAGTCAGAGAAAGACGTAGCCCACACGACGTGCCCGTTCGCGGCACAGAAAGTCGGGTTTTCACACAGCCTGGGGCGGAAGCAGTCCCTCGCTGCCCTTTGGGTGATGGCCATAGCCACAGCTGAGCGTTGGCCGTGACGAACGAGAACGAGTGGCGGCGTTCCATGCGATTGGGTGGCGCCGGTCAGCGGGAACAGGGGGCGGCGGCTTAGGAGAATCGGTGGCGGCAGTGATGAGAATATTCACTCATGACATTGAGCGGGGAATTGGAGTGATCGACGTGGCATTACTAAGCAGTATTCGACGCTGGCACATTCGCGAGCAGATCCCATTGAGAGAGATAGCCAGGCGGCTTGGCATATCCAGAAATACGGTCCGACGCTAACTGCGCTCGGAAACCATTGAGCCAGCTTACGCTGAGCGGCGCTCCACACGCGCCCTCGACAAATACGCGTGCCAGCTTTCAGCGCTCCTCAAGACCGAGGCTGCCGACTTGCGCAAGCAGCGGCGCACGCTGAAACAGATTCATGAGGACCTAAAAGAATTGGGGTTCGAGGGGTCTTACGACCGGGTCGCGGCATTCGCGAGGACCTGGAGGGAGGGGCAATCTGAGAGGGGCAATCCGGCCAGCAAACGAACACCGCGATCACACTAGGCCAATAAATTCGCATAGCCGGCTTTGGCGTGCTTGGTGAAGCCGACGACTGTCTTTTCGTTGAAAGAGATGTGTCTACAGCCATGGCGTCACTAAGGCTCAAACTTCCTGGATCTCGTCAGGGTTAATTTGCGTACTGCTGCAGTCGACTTCACTAGAGCACTATCGTTCAACTCCACAAATTGGCCGTCTCGATCGAACCATCCACGACGCAAAATCTTGCCGACGGTCTGAACAACCAACGAGGGGTCTCGCCCGTCAGCAACGTAGCTTGGCATGTCAGGCCTCAGCGCCAATTTCACTCCTGGCTTAGACAGAATGCTGGGCAGCAGAGTTAACGCCTTTACTCCTTCGGCAATGTTCTTCCGGTATTGCGCTTTAGTCGGTTTGGGCACCCGCATGGTTATTCCACCGAACTCAACCAGCACGGTGGCAGGCCGGCAAGGCATGGTCTGTTTGAGTTTTTTCACGACACTACCTCCTTGAGGATCAGGCCAGATTGTACAGCCGGGTATCCCATATCATGGGATTGTTCATAAGGATGCAAACTCTTTGATGCTCAAGCCAATCGCGGTGCGGACCTCTTCAGCCGCGAAAATCCTGTAGTGGCCGGCCTAAGGTTACCGTGTCAGGTACAGGATGAAAAGTCCTATGTCAGTGGCGATCCGCCTAAAACGATTGTTGAAAGTCAAAGGGTTATCAAGGTTTTAGAAGTGCAACGCTGTAGCGTAGGATCGCAAACCACGCTGGACCTGCAGTCACTGACCGCAGCTGCCTCAAACACACATAAAAAATCGAGGTCATAGCTGAAAAAATTTGCCTCCCGCGTCCCAAAGATTCTCAAGTAAGTATAATTTCTTCTCCTCAAATTGCGTAAATGTCGCACGAGTTCTCATCTAGTTCTAATTTTTCTGAGCGTTTTAAAGGCGGTTTTCTCATTCAATTTTAATTTTTACAGGCAGCGTGCCGCGCCCCGGCGAGATTTCGCTCGCGCATCGCGGCGTGCTGTTCCTTGACGAGCTTCCCGAGTTCGACCGGCGCGTGCTCGACGTATTGCGCCAGCCGATGGAGTCCGGCCACATCACCATCTCGCGCGCGGCGCGGCAGGCCGATTTTCCCGCCCACTTCCAGCTGATCGCGGCGATGAACCCTTGTCCGTGCGGATACAACGGCCACATCAGCGGCGTCTGCAACTGCTCGCCGGATCTGATCAAACGCTACCAGGGCCGCGTCTCCGGCCCACTGCTCGATCGCATCGACATGCAAATGGAAGTGGCCGCCGTCGAGCCGGACGTGCTCAGCGAAGACGCCAACGGCGAACACTCGGCCGTCATTTGCGCCCGCGTGCAGGCCGCCGCCGAAGTGCAGTTGCAACGCCAGGGCAAGCGCAACCAATACCTGACCACGCGCGAGATCGACCAGTTCTGCAGGCCCGACAAAGCCGGCAAGGCGCGCCTGAGGGCGTCGATGGAACAGTTTCAATGGTCGGGCCGCGCCTACCACCGCATCCTGCGCGTGGCGCGAACCATCGCCGACCTGGCCCATGCCGAACGCATTGGCGAGGCGCACGTCGGCGAGGCGGTACAGTATCGGCGCGCGCTGCGCGACCGTTAAGCGTCACGCTTCCCGAGTGATACCTTTGGCTGCCGCATCGCCGCCATCGACGGGTAACTCAATCCGCACTGTCAATGCTGATAGATCGTACCGACATTGCCGCTACCCGCCTGCGCTATGCTGGCGGTGAAGCCGTCACCGACCTGGATGATCGTTGCCACATTCAGCGGCTGCAAACCCGGAGCCGTGACGCCGCCCTGCATGATGGTCGCGGTGTTGAGATTGCCGGTCTGCAGGATGGTCGATCCGTTAAATGTCAGATGCTTGGTGACGGTCGCCGTATTGGCGTCGCCGTTCTGGTTGATCACCGTGGGACTCCGGCCGCCGTTGCCGGTGTATGTCACCTGGTTGTCCGAGCCGTTTTGAACAATCGACATCCCGTCGCCAAAACTGCTGTTGCTGCGGGTGACATCCGCATTGTTGCGCATGCCAGTCTGGGACAACGTGATACCGCCTGTGAAAGAGTCCGCATATTGGCGAAGTGCAATGGTGTTGCCGATGCCGTCCTGGATGATGAGCGGGCCGCCATATGCGGCACCGTGTTGATCGAGCGTGATGACATTATCGGCGCCGGTTTGCCGGGTCTCGGCGAGATTGTCGACGCTGGTCTGACTGATATAGATGGTATTGCGTGTCCCCGACTGCATCGCGGTGGCCGCCGGTGAAAAATTCGCTACCTGACTGATCAGCACCAGGTTATCGTCGCCGGCCTGGCTGACGGTGGCTGTGGCATGGGTGGTGGTTCGCTCCTGCAGGATGCCCGCAAGGTTGCGGTTGCCGTCTTGCGTGATGGTGGCTGCGCCTCGTGAGGTCCTCTGCACAATGCCGCCCGCCACCGTGGCGCCGCCCGCAATATTGTCATTGCCGGTTTGCGTGATGACGGCTTGGGCGATGGCGCGGGCGTTCTCCTGCTCGATCGCCGCGCTGTTGTTGGCGCCGGTTTGCGCTACTGCCGAGGTAATCTGCGCCAGACCGGCCTGGCTGTACGTCAACAAGGCCAACGACACGGCCAGCGTTGCTGCGGATAATTTCGTTTTCATGATCGCTCCTGAGGGGTGGAAGGGGTGGTACCACCCCACAGTGTCCGAACTCAGCGCGCATGATTTTGACAGCGATCACGGTCGGCCACGATAAGCGCAGCGGTTCACCCGACCGCTTCAGGTCCGCATCCAGAACTTCCATTCAGCCTGTTGCTTTGCCGATTTCAAGCGCGGCTTTTGCCAGCTCGGCTTGTCGTCCAGTTTCTGCCACGGCTGCTTGCCCGCCGCCGTCGTGGAGGCGACATACTGCCGCCAGCGGTAATGGTCGTAGACCGATATGATATGCGCGGCGTACGACTCCGCCACGGCCCGGTCGCCCTCGATGACCAGGAAATTCTCGTCGTTGCCCTCCGATGCCATCTGGGAGAAATTGTGCGAGCCGGTGACGACGACCGGGTGTGCGCCGAACGGATCGATGCACATGACCTTGCTGTGCACGAGGACCGAAATCTTCCCGCCGCGCATGAACTCGGCAGCCCAGAACGAAAACTGCTGCTTGATGCCGGAAGGCGTGAACACGTCCAGGTTCATCGGATCCGATTTGCTGCCGCCGATAAGCTCCGCCATCAGCGCGCCGTCGGCGCCACCGACAAAACGGTTCAACACGCCGCGCACGAATTGTCCTTCTGCGCGTTCCTCTAATATATCCAGCACCGGGCCGTTCGGGCCGGGCATGAAGGAGAGGAACAAGATGCCGTCCTGTGCGCCCTCGACCAGCGCTTGAAGACGTTTGAGATCGGCGTTCCGGACAGTGGGCGTGAACCACGGCTCGATGTCGGCCGGCGCGGCGGTGCCCGCATCCGGCGCGGCGTTGCTGGCCTTTAGCGTCGATGGCGCCTCGCTTCCGGCTTCCGCCAAACGATGCCATTGCTTCAGATATTGGCCGGCCAGCTCAGCGCCCTCGATCAGCACCGCGTTGTTGATCTGCGTGAACAGCCCCGTCGGCGTCAGGTTGGTGGAGCCGGTCCATACCGACACCGGCTGGTCGCCGTCCGCGACGACAATGAATTTGTTGTGCCCCAGCGCACCCGGCTTGCCGGGATTGGCTGTCATGCGGTCGATGACGACGCAGCCGGCTGCATGCACCTTCTTCCTGCTCTCGGCGTTGCCGTCCGGCTCCTTCACCTTGGTGCTGCCGTTGGCCAGCACGATGTGGGCGCGCGGTCCGAGGTCGCAAAAGCGCTGCGTGACCTCGTCGTCCTCCAGCTCGAATAGCGCCGCGTACAGGCGGATGTCGGGATTGCTGTCGGCGTCGTCGAACAGCTTGCGCAGCGCCAGGATCAGCGAACCGCCGCAGAAATCGCGCAGGAATTCGCTGGAGACGTCCGATATCCGCTCGACCAGTTCGGTCCCCGTCTCGATCTCCAGCTCGGCGGCGACCTTGGCCATCCAGCGCGACGCGGCCATCGGGCGGTTGAAGAAGCAGCTCAGCCGTCCGCCGGCCGGCTGCACGGCGCTGACCTCGACCCATGTGCTGGCCCATTCCTGCCGTGGCGTTAGCGCGCCGGGTGTGCCGACCATCGGCACGATGCGATACCTGGCCCGGTCGTTAAAGCTCAGCTCGTGGTCGGTCCAGCTATAGCGCTGAAACGGCCACACATCCGAAGGTTGCCGCTGATCGGGGCCGCCGTCCATATCCTTGGCGAAGCCGACCCGGTTCAGCAGGAATTCGGGTTGGTCCGGCACGCGCGTGACATCATCGCTTTGCAGCCACACCCGCTCGATGGCGAAGCCGATGCAATTTTCCAGCGCTTCGGCACGCCAGATCAGAAAGGCGTCATCGGTGTTGCAGTACACATTCAGTTGGACCTGGCCCATCTGTTCCTCCGTACCGAAAGTTTGAATAGCGGAACCACCATAGCAGCAGCTTGTGACCGGCACATGTCAGCGGCTTACATCTCCCACTGGAACTTCATCGTCAGCGACTTGCTCAGCGTATCCGGCGCCCGCGTCTGGTCGCGCGAATAGCCGACCGACAGCGAGCGGCCGTGGCGCCACAGGTGGCGATACAGCAGCGACCGGTGCACTTGTCTTTCCGCCCAAGGCTCCAGCCCGGAGACGCCGTCGTCGCGGCGCGCGGCCGAGGTGTTCTGCGCCAGCAGACGCAGCGAATCGGCCGGCGTGAAGTGCAACATGCCCAACCAGCGCCAGCCGTTATCGACAAAGGCCGGCCGCCCCAACGTTCCCTGCACCCAGGCGCGGTTGACGCGCTGGTCCAGCTCCACCGCCCAGCCGCGCGGCAACGCGAAGCGCAGGCCCAGTTCGACCAGCGCGTTGCCACCCCGGCCGACGCGGTCGGCGTCAACGTCCAGCTGCTTGCCCAACGTCACTTCGGACCTGAGCTTGGTGATCCATGGCAGCGGCGACGTTTCCAGCCCGAAGTGCAGCGCCGGTACGTCGTGCAAGGGCCCCAGGCGGCGTCCGCGCTGCTGGTCGAAGCCGAGGTTCGCCCAGAAATCCGTCTGGCGGCCGGCGCGGAACCAGATGCCCGGTTGCAGCTTGCGCTCGACGATCTGGTTGGCCTGCTGGCCGGAGAACGTGTCGGACAGCGTGCGGATCTCGTGCAGGCCCAGGTGCGCCTCCATCTCGTACGCCTCGAAGGCCGTGTTCGCAATGTCCAGCCGGCGCGGACCTAGCCTGCGGTTGAGGTTGATATCGGTCTTGACGATGCCCGTTTGCGGCACAAAGCCGTTGTCGTTGACAAAGCCCGGGCCGACCGCCTCCAGCTTCAACTCGTTCCACCAGCCCTCGGACAGGTGCGTGTACTTGCCGGACGCATAGGCGCCGCTGCGCGCCGGCACCCGCACCGTGGCCGCCACCGGTTCGTCGATGAAGCCGGCGCTGGTTTGCGAGTGCATCAGCAGCCAGGTCGCTTGCTGGCCGTCGCCGCGCCATTGGCCGTCGAAGCCGAACACCTGGTTGCTGCCGGCGTCGCCATAGTCGCGCTGCGAGACGAAGGCGCCGAGCAGCGCGCCGCCGGCATGCCAGCGCCCCCGCAGCAGGCTGGTCAGGGTGCGCCGCGTCTGGTCGTACTCGGCCGTCTCGTAGGGGCCGCCACGCAGCACGATGCCGCCCTCCTGGTCGCGCAGGCTCATCGCCGTGGCGTCGGCCTGCGCCGCGCGCCAGGTGCCGCGCAGGCCCCATTCCGGATCGGCCACGGTGCGAGAGTAGAAGGCCGCCAGCGGCAGGCCCAGCACATCGGCGCTTTCAAGGAAGAAGCCACGCTTCTCCGGCAGGCTCAGCGCGATGCGGCTGGCGCCCGACGATGTCGGCTCGTCGATTTCTACCTGCGAGAAGTCCGGGTTCAGGGTGGCGTTGAAGACGATGTCCGCGCGCGGCCGGGCGTTGATTTCCAGGCCCAGGCTGGCCTGTTTGCCGCGCTGGCGGCCGGCGCTGTCGCTGTCGCTGGTCGAGCGCAAGGTCAACTCCGGCTTGATGTCGACGAAGCTGCGGTCGCGCACGGCGGCGACCGTGCCGCCCATGCCGTCGATGTCCTGCATCACGCCGATGTGGCCGATGGTGTCGGTGGTCAACGGGGTACTGGTTAGCAGCAGGCCGCCGGCGTGCGGCACGTTGCGCTCGATCATCACACGCCAGGCCTTGCCGTCCGCATACGGAAAGCGCAGGTTGGATAGCGGCCAGCGCACTTCCATGCTGTAGCCGTCCGGCAGCAACTGAACGGCGGCGTCGATCGGGAAATCGGGCCCGAGATCGGACTCGTCCTCGTCGACGCGGTACATGCCGTCGTTCAGCACGCCGGCGATGTTGACGCGCACAAACTGGGCGGCGCGGCCGTGGCCGGTCGGGTCGAGCCAGATGCCAATGAAGTCCTGGTCCGTGCCGACCTTGTCGCGCCGCGCCAGCGAGCCGCGCATGTTTTCGGGCGTGGGGTCCCAGGCGCGAATGCCGAACACCAGCGCGCCGTCGTCGATCAGCAGGCGCACGCTGGTGCGCAACGCGGCTGGCGGCGTATTGCCGCTGTTGGGCAGAAACTCGTGGAAAGTGTCGAATTCCTGCGCGGTTTGCCAGGCGTCTTCGTTCAACGCGCCATCCACCGTCACCGGCGAACTTTTATCGATCAGGCGTGCCGGCATGGGCAGGACCTTGCGCTGCCCGCGCTCGGCGGTCTCCAGCGCCTGCACCTCGCACGTCGCGGCCAGGCCGGAAAGAAACAGCACGCCGGCAGCGATGCGGGCAGTGCTCGACACTTTGCTCAATACTTTGATTAATTGGTCCACGGCCGCCTTCAATTCAGTCGCGGCCAAGCGCGCCGCGCGGGCGGTAGTTTAAACTAAAGAAATATCTTTTTGAGAACTTTTTCAAGGCGGAAACGCTCGCTGTTCGATATGGCCGGTGTTGTGAAATCCACCAATGCGCGTAATGATTCTCGCCATCTGAACCTGGAAGCATGGTTTCGCTCATTCTTATCTGCTAATCTTTTTTCCGCACCACGTAATGAAACACGCAACACACCACCGAGCGACCTCGGCCACCATATCGACGTGGCCCTCGTCTTATCGGCGCGGAGTACGCGAGGTACTCCAGTGAGCGCTGCCGAAGCAGCGCCTATAACTGGAGACATGTCATGCGCATCACCAACTTAGGCCCGAAAAAACGGCCTATTGCAGTATTTCCTCCTTCGTCCCTGTTGGCTTCGGCCATGGCTGCGGCACTGCTGTGCATTCAGCCACCGGTGCACGCACAGGACACGCGCGACGTGCGCGAACCAACCCTGCCGAAGTCCTGCGCGGTCATAACCGCCGAGGCCGCCAAGCTTGGCCGCGACGACGCCGCGCGCATCCAGAAAGCCATCGACCAGTGCACCCGGGGCGGCGCTGTCCACCTGGCGGCAGGCGGCAACAACCAGTCCAACACCAGCTTCATCGCCGGCCCGCTGAGCATCGGCAGCGGCGTCACCCTGGTCGTGGACGCCGACGTCACGCTATACGCCAGCACCAATCCCATGCTGTTCGACAACGGCGAAAAAACCTGCGGCACGCTGGATGCGGCCGGCAAGGGCTGCCGTCCATTCATCACCGTCAGCGGCGCCAAGGGCGCGGGCATCATGGGCGACGGCGCCATCGACGGCCAGGGTGGCCAGCCGATCGAAGGCAAACCCGAAACCTGGTGGCAGATCGCCCGCCGCGCGCAAAAGGAAAAGCTGCGCCAGAACGTGCCGCGCCTGATCCAGATCGACAACGCCCGCGACTTCACGATGTACCGCATCACCTTGCGCAACTCGCCCAACTTCCACGTGGCGTTGAACAAGGTGGACGGCTTTACCGCCTGGGCAGTGCGCATCGATACGCCGCATGACGCGCGCAACAGCGACGGCATCGATCCCGGCGCCTCGCGCAACGTGACCATCGCCCACAGCTACATCCGCACCGGCGACGACAATATCGCCATCAAAGCCGGCAACAACGGCATGAGCGAGAACATCTCGATCCTGCACAACCACTTCTACAGCGGCCACGGCATGTCGATCGGTAGCGAAACCAATGGCGGCGTTCGCAACGTGCTGGTGGACGACCTGGACATGGACGGCACCACCTCCGGCCTGCGCATCAAAAGCAACGACCGGCGCGGCGGCGTGGTGACCGGCATCGTCTACCGCAACGTCTGCCTGCGCGGCAACCGCTGGCCCTTGTATATCGACACCAACTACGAGCCCGGCCCGGCCGGCCAGCTGATCCCGTCCTACACGGGCGTGCGCATGGAAAACGTGCACAGCCTGACCCCGGGCCAGGTGGACCTGCAAGGCTACGACGACGCCCATCCGCTGCGCCTGACCCTGAAGGATGTGGTGGTCGACGGCAACCCGCCGGTCAAGACCTCATCCATCAAACTCGACGGACAGCTCAACGCGCCGGACGCGCACGCGCTCGATTGCGCCAAGCGCTTCGCGCCCTTCCCCGAAGGCCCTGACGCCTGGCCGGTCAAAGTCGCGAGGCAATGATCATGCGGCTCCTTTTTACCGCCCTCCTCGGAGCGGCGTTGCCGCCGCATGGTCAGGCCGCCGACACGCCTGAATGGAAACTGTCGCCGATGGCGCGCGCCACCGACGTCCAGGTCGATACACCGCTGCGGATTGTCTTTGATCGGCCTTCGGTGCTCGGCACCGAAGGCGCCGTGCGCATCTACCGCGTTGCCGACCGCGCGCTGGTCGACGAGCTGCGCCCCGGCGAAGACACGGATGTCATCGGCAATCCGGGCCAGGAATACAAGCGCGTGGTGCGCTACAACCCGATCACCGTGCAGGGCAAGACCGCGACAATACAGCCGCACAGCGCCAAGCTCGACTACAACACCGAATACCAGGTCGTCGTCGACGCCGGCGTGTTCGCCAGCGCCAGCATCGGCCCGTGGACCTTCCGCACCCGCGCGGCGGCGCCGACCGGCGCCAGCCTCAGCGTCGACGATGACGGCCCGGCCGACTTCCGCACCGTCCAGGGCGCGCTCAACCACGCGATGGGCGGCTTGCCGCGCACGGCGCCGGTATCGATCCGCGTCGCCAACGGCCGCTACGACCAGTTGCTGTACCTGCGCGGCAAGGACAACATCACGTTGCACGGCGAAAGCCGCGACGGCGTCATCCTGGAAGCGACCAACAACGACGGCATCAATCCGGGAACCGGCGCCGGACGCGGACCGCTGACACCGGCAGCCAACGGCGGCCGCTCGGTGTTCCTGATCGAGGACGCCGACATGGTCACGCTCGACAACCTCACCATGGTCAACACGACCGTGCGCGCGCACAGCAAGGGCGGACAGGCGGAAACCCTGGTCTTCAGCAGCGACCAGGGACGGCTGGTGGTGCGCGACGCCAGCTTCTTCAGTGAGCAGGACACGATACAGGTCAAGGGCTACTCGTGGTTCCACCGCACGCTGATCGCCGGCAATGTCGACTTCATCTGGGGCGGCAACCGCGCCGCGCTGTTCGAGGACAGCGAGATCCGCACCGTCGGCGACAGCGCACACGCCGGGGGCGGCGGTTACATCGTGCAGGCGCGCACCGTCGCGGAGGGCGAGCCGGGCTTTGTATTCCTCGACAGCCGGTTGACGCACGGACCCGGCCCGCTGGGGAACGACGTTCCAGCGGGCAAAGCCTACCTGGCGCGGCAGGGACCGCCAGCCACGTGGGACAACGTCAGCTTCATCAACTGCCGCATGGACAGTCATATCGCCGCGCAAGGCTGGGCGACGAAAAAGCCGCAGACACCTGAAGCCAGACCGGGCGCCGGCTGGGGCGAGTTCGGCAGCATGGACATGGCGGGCCGGCCATTGGATGTCAGCCAGCGCACGCCGGGGCATGCGCTAACGGCGGGACAGGTCGCGGCCCGCTTCGGCAGCCGCCAACAAATTTTCAGCAGTTTTAACAACGGCAAAGGCTGGAATCCGGCCATCGAAACAAGCACAGAACCACGTGGGGCGGATCAGGCGAAGCCGTAATCCGCCATCGAAGAGTCGCCAAAAGAGTTCCACATTGCACCACCAAGCATCACCACAGACGTTCCACTATAAAAAAACAGGAGACTGAACATGACAACCACCACAAAACCGCAACTCACCCTCAGCGCCATCGCCCTCGCGGTGCTGGCCCTGACCAACCCGGCCCAGGCCCAGGGCCAGCAGTCCGACGACAGCATGACCCGCGTCGAAGTGACCGGTTCGTCGATCAAGCGCATCGCCACCGAAAACGCCCTGCCCCTGACCACCTACAAGGCCGAGGAACTGGAAGCCCAGGGCCTGACCACGATGTCCGAAGTGGCCACCTCGCTGGTCACCGCCTCCACCAACGAACCGGTCGGCGGCGGCGGTGGCGGCACCATGATCAATATGCGCGGCCTGAACACCAACCGCACCCTGGTCTTGCTCAACGGTCGCCGCCTGCCCAACGAGGCGGTCGGCGCCAGCTCGGTCAACGTCGATGTCGTGCCGATGAGCGCGGTCGAGCGGGTCGAGGTGCTGCGCGACGGCGCCTCCGCCATCTACGGCACCGACGCCATCGCCGGCGTGATCAACTTCATCACCAAGCGCACCGTCAACAAGGTCAGCGTGAGCGCCGGCATCGTCAAGCCGCAACGCTCCGGCGGCGGCGAACAAAACAGGTTCTCCATCACCGGCGGCATCGGCGACCTGAAGAAAGATGGCTGGAACGTTTTCGCGTCGCTCGACACGCAACGCCGCACCTCGCTGATGCAAAACAGCCGTCCGGAAATCTGGGACCCGCAACGCATCGTGCAACTGGGCGGCACCGCCTTCAGCAGCAACACCTCCGGCTCGTCCTCGTCGCCGGCCAACTACACGGTCTACAACAACGGCAAGCCGACCACCACCACCGGCAACCCGTACTGGGCCACCGGTTGCGGCAGCAACTACGACTCGCCTTACAGCCTGGCCTCGACCAAGGCGTCGGGCGCCGGCGCCAAGACCTGTATCCTGGACCCGAACCTGTATCCGCAGCTGCTGCCGGACAACAAGCAAACCACGCTGTTCACCAAAGCCTCGGTCCGCCACGGCGACGACAAGCTGTTCACGGTGGAGATGCTCAACACCGAATCCTATATCGATGCGCTCAATCCGCCGCAGGTGGTCGGTGCGCAAACCGATTACGATAAACTCAACCCCGGCGTGCGCAAGCCGCTGTTCATTAACAACAGCAGCAAATGGTATCCGGGCGGCAGCGGCGGCGTGCCGGCCGTGGCCGGCGTCACCGGCCAGGATCTGGCGCTGACGTGGAGCCTGGACGAACTGGGCGCGGCCGGCACGCACGACCGCCAGAACACCAACCGCATCGTCGTCGCCGACGAGGGCGCGGTCATGGGCTGGGACTACCGCGTCGGCTTCAACGCCGCCATGAGCGAACGCCGGGTCGGCTACAAGACCGGCTTCGTCACCACGCCGGGCCTGTACGCGGGCGTGGCCAACGGCACGCTCAACCCCTTCGGCAAGCAGGACGCCGAGGGCCGCGCCTATCTCGACAGCATCAGCGTCGACGGCGCGAATTACCGCACCGCGCGCGTCAAATATTTCGGTCCGGATTTCAACCTGTCGCGCGAGCTGATGCCGCTGGAAGGCGGCTCGCTGGCGGTCGCCATCGGCGGCGACCTGCACCGCGAAATGTACAGCGACCGCACCAGCATGCTCGCCAACGAGGTGACCTACAAAACATCCGGCGCGCCGGGCACCAATCCCAAGGGCGCGCGCACCATCGGCGGCCTGTACATGGAGCTTGACGCGCCACTGAGCAAGCAGCTCGATGTCACCCTGGCGGCCCGCGCCGACCATTTCAGCGATTTCGGTTCGACCTTCAACCCGAAAGCCAGCGTGCGCTGGGAACCGCACACCGCCGTCATGCTGCGCGGCACCGCCAGCACCGGCTTTCGCGCGCCAACGCTGCCGGAACTGTACGGCGCGGCCCGCACCCGCACGCCGTCGGTCAACCGCTGGGATGACCCGCTGCTGTGCCCGAGCGCGACGCCGTCGCAGCCAAACACCGGCACCTTGACCACCGACCCGCGCTACACCGGCCTGAACCTCGACCCGGCGCGCGTCTGCAACACCCAGCTGACCACCCTGACCGGCGCCAATCCGGACCTGCAACCGGAAAAATCGCGCACCTACACCGCCGGCATCGTGCTGGAACCGGTCAAGAACATGATGCTGTCGTTCGATGTGTGGGACATCAAGATGAAGGGCACCATCGCGCAGATCACCGAAGACACCATCTTCTCGGACGTCAACCGCTACAACAACCTGTTCACGCGCAATCCGGACGGCACCCTCGATTACATCGTCGTCACCCGCATGAACATGGGCGGCCTGCACACGCGCGGCGTCGACGTCAGCTTCCGCTACGTGGTGCCGACCAAGCAATGGGGCAAGTTCGGCGTCAACCTGGACGGCACCTATGTCGACCAGTACGAAGGCCAGAACGACGCCGGCGGCGCCTGGGTAGACAGCGTCGGCCGTCCGGGCGCGCTGGCGACCGGTTCGACCTCCGCCAATACCTACATCTTCAAATGGAAGCACAACCTGCGCTTCTCATGGAACTACGCCAGGTTCGGCGCGCAGCTGACGCAGTCCTACACCTCCAGCTACGAGGATACCAACGCGCTGCCGACGCAAAAGCCGGGGCAGCCGTTCTACAACGTGATCGACCACTACATCTTGTATAACCTGAGCACCAACTACAAGTTTTCGGACAATCTGAAGGTGACCTTTGGCGTCAACAACCTGTTCAACGAAGAACCGCCGCTGTCGAACCAGCGTTTGAGCTCGCGCGTGGTGTTTGCGCAAAACATCGCCAAACCGATCGGCCGCGCCTACACCTTGCGTGCGGAATACACTTTCTGATGCCATGACCAGTAACATGAAAACAATGAACCGCTACAAAGTCGCCGGCGCCGTGCTGCTGCCCTTCGCGCTGGCCGCGTGCCAAACCGGCCTGGCCGACGCGCCGGCCAAGCCGGCCTCCTCACCATGGGTATCGGATCTCGGCAACGGCCAGTACAAGAATCCCGTGCTGCACGCCGACTATTCCGACCCGGACGCGATCCGCGTCGGCGACACCTACTATATGACCTCGTCGAGCTTCAATAGTTCGCCGGGCCTGCCGCTGCTGACCTCGAAGGACATGGTCAACTGGGAATTGGTGGGCCACGCCTTGCCGGCGTTGGTGCCATCCGAGCGCTTCACCGTGCCGCGCCATGGCGAGGGCGTCTGGGCGCCGTGCCTGCGCTATCACGACGGCAAGTTCTGGATCTTTTACCCCGACCCCGATCATGGCATCTTCGTCATCACGGCGGACCGTTTCGACGGCCAGTGGAGCGCGCCGAGGCTGCTGCTGCCGGGCAAAGGCATCATCGACCCGACGCCGCTGTGGGACGACGACGGCAAGGCGTATCTGCTGCACGGCTGGGCCAAAAGCCGGGCCGGCTTCAACAACATCCTGACCCTGCGCAACATGGCGCCGGACGCCAGCAAACTGTTGGATACCAAGGGCGCCACGCTCATCGACGGTAACGCGATCAAAGGCTACAAGACGCTGGAAGGGCCGAAGTTCTACAAGGCCAACGGCTATTACTATGTGTTCGCGCCGGCCGGCGGCGTCGAGGAAGGCTGGCAGTCGGTGTTCCGCTCGCGTACCCTGAATGGGCCGTACGAGGTGCGCACGGTGCTGGAACAGGGCAAGACGGCAATCAACGGCCCGCATCAGGGCGCCTGGGTACGGGCGCAAGACGGCAACGACTGGTTCCTCCATTTCCAGGACAAGCACGCTTACGGCCGGGTGGTTCATCTGCAACCGATGCGCTGGGTCGACGACTGGCCGATCATCGGCGAAACCGGTCCCAACGCGGGCGCCGGACAACCTGTACTCACCCATGCCAAGCCGGTCGCCGGCGCAGCCATCAAGACGCCGCCGACCTCGGACGAATTCGACGGCGCGCGCCTCGGCCTGCAATGGCAGTGGAACGCCAACAGCAATGCCCGGTGGTATACGCTCACCGAGCGCCCCGGCCAGTTGCGCCTGTTCACGCAGGCGGCGCCGCAGGCTGCCGACTATGTCCGCGCGGCGCCGTCGATCCTGGCGCAAAAGCCGCCGGCGCCGGAGTTTGTCGTCAACACGCGCGTTCAGCTCAACGACGCCAACAACGGCGACCGCGCCGGCCTGATCGTCAACGCCATGCAATATGCGTGGCTGGGCCTGCGCAAGACGGCCGACGCCACCCAGCTGGTCTACACCACCTGCGGCCCGGCCGTGGTGCGCTGCAAGGAAACCGCGACCGTGGTGCTGCCGGCTGCCCCGTCGTCGCTGTATTTGCGCATGACCATGGCCGCCGACGCGATGGCCAATTTTGCCTATAGCACCGACAATGTGACCTTCCAGACCGTGGGCCAGCCGCTCAAGATCAGCAAGGGGCGCTGGGTGGGCGCGCAGATCGGCCTGTTCAGCGTCGGCGACGGCACGTCCCGCAACGCCGGCGCCAAGGCGTCGAGCCTGGATGTCGATTACTTCCGCGTCACGGCGCAATGATGGAGACGAATAAAATGACACAAGTAATGAACCCGCAACGCCGCAACGTCCTGCGTGCGGCCTCGGCCGGCGCCATGCTGGGCGGCGCCGCGCCGCTGGCGTTCGGCCAGGCCACGCCCGCCTCCGCCGCCGCATCAGCCGATCCTTGGGCTGCGGCGCAGCGCATCATCGACCGTTTCGCCAAGCCGCTCGTGTTCCGCAAGGAGGACTTTCCGATCACCAAGTTCGGCGCCAAACCGTGCAAGCTGGCCGAGATCACCACCACCGGCGGTGACGAGCCACTGAAGCGCATGTCGCCGGTCGCCAAGTCGCCGGACTGCTATCCGGCCATCGCCGCCGCCATCGCCGCCTGCAACAAGTCCGGCGGCGGCCGCGTGCTGATTCCCGCCGGCGCCTGGTACTGCGCCGGGCCGATTGTGCTGCTGTCCAACGTCAACGTCCATCTGGCGGCCGGCGCGGAAGTGTATTTCAGCGCCAACCCGAACGACTACGCCAAGTACGGCGACATCGATTGCGGCAAGAACGGCAAGCTGGTGATTTCGCGCTGGCAGGGCAACGATGTGCTGAACTTCTCGCCGATGATCTACGCCTATAACCAGCGCAACATCGCGCTGACCGGCGAGGACTGGACCAGCATCCTCAACGGCCAGGCCGGCGTGCCGTTCGACACCGGCGGCGGTTCCTGGTGGGACTGGAGCGGCAAGAACAAGCAGGCGCCCATGCACGGGCGCAAGATCAATCCGGCCAATCCGGAATCGCTGGCGGCGATCGCGCCGTCGCTGTCGGACGCCGAGCGCGCATTGATCCAGGGCACCCGGCCCGACTGGCGCACCGATTCGCGCTACCTGCCGGCGCTGTCCGAGGCCGGCGTGCCGGTGGCCAAACGCATCTTCGGCATCGGCCACTACCTGCGCCCGTGCATGGTCGAATTCGTCGGCTGCACCGACGTGCTGATGCAAGGCTACCAACTGCTCGATTCGCCGTTCTGGCTGCACCACCCGGTCAACTGCCGCAATGTCCATTTCAGCAAGGTGCGCATGGAAAGCAAGGGCGCCAACAGCGACGGCTTCGATCCCGAGTCGTGCGACACCATCCTGGTCGAAGGCTGCGTATTCAACACCGGCGACGATTGCATCGCCATCAAATCCGGCAAGAACCGCGACATCGCGGAAGGTCCGACGCGCAACATGGTGATCCAGGACACCATCATGAACAGCGGCCACGGCGGCGTGACCCTGGGCAGCGAGATGGCCGCCGGCATCGAGCACGTGTACGCGCAACGCATCGAGTTCCGCAACGTCCACTGGGACAGCGACCCGCTCGGCACGGCGATCCGCATGAAGACCAATATGAATCGCGGCGGCTTCCTGCGCCATTTCTATGTGCGCGATGTGACCGTGCCCAACGGCGTGAAGACCACACCGGGTTTCTACAATCCGCTGCCCGGCTCGGTCATCAAGCCGAAGACGGTGTCGACCAGCGGCGGCGGCCTGATCACCATCGACTGCGACTACGCGCCGGCCGACGACGACGTGCGCAACCGTCCGCCGTCGGTGTCGCACGTGCACATTTCCAACGTCAAGGCGGGCAACGTCAAGATCGGCGGCGCCGAGGTGTCGTGCTACCAGGCCATGGTGATCCTGGGACCGGTGGCGACTAGCTTCAACGGCAAGCCCGGCACGCCGGTGTTGCCATTGACCGACATCACCATCATCGACTGCGACTTCGGCACGCCACGTAACGCCGAGCAGCCATGGTTCACGCACAACGTCAAGGGACTGACGTTGAACAATGTGCGCATCGCCGGCAAGACCATCTCGACGGTCCTGGACACCTGAGGCGGGATGACGATGATCACTTCAACCACCCACGCAGCCCGCCGCAACTTCATGCAGACCCTGGCGGGCGGTACCCTGGCGCTGGCCGGCGGCCTGCCGGCGCAGTTGCTCGCGGCCCCGGCCACCCCCAACGATCCCTGGCGCCAGGCACAGGCCATCATCGACCGCGTATCGAAACCGCTCACCTTCCGCAAGGAGGATTTCGTCATCACGGCGTTCGGCGGCAAGGCGTGCGCGGTGGTGCCGATCAACGCCTGGGTCGGCTCCAGCGACCGCGCCGATATCCACACGCCGGCGCCGGATGCGACCGATTGCTATCCGGCCATCAGCGCCGCCATCGCCGCCTGTCACAAGGCCGGCGGCGGCCGCGTGCTGATCCCGGCCGGCAACTGGCTGTGCGGCGGGCCGATCGTGCTGCTGTCGAACGTCCACGTGCATCTGGCCAAGGGCGCGCACGTCTACTTCTCCGCCAATCCGCTCGACTACGCGCGCCATGGCGAATTCGACTGCGGCGCCAACGGCAAGCTGTCGCTGACGCGCTGGGAAGGCAACGATTGCCTCAACTATTCATCGCTGGTGTACGCCCACGGCCAGCGCAACATCGCCCTGACCGGCGAGGACTGGACTTCGATCCTCGACGGCCAGGCCGGCCTGCCCTTCCCCGGCGATGCCGACTGCTGGTGGTCGTGGAAGGGCCGCGAGCGCAAGGGCGAGGTGCACGTGCCGTTCACCGTGGGCAAGGTGCAGGAAAGGCCGAACCCGCGCAACCGCCCGCTGACCGAAATCGCGCCGCATCTGTCCGCCGAGGAGGCCAAGCGCATCGAGGGCGACGATCCGTGGTTCCTGTCCGATTCACACTACCTGCGGGCGCTGAGCGAGGCGCGCGTGCCGGCCAAACAGCGCATCTTCGGCGTCGGCCATTTTCTGCGGCCGCACATGGTGCAGTTCATCAGTTGCACCGATGTGCTGCTGGCCGGCTACCAGACCACCAACACGCCATTCTGGCAGCACAACCCGGTCGACTGCGCCAATGTGCACGTGAAAGGCATTTACGCCAACAGCATGGGCGCCAACAACGACGGCTTCGACCCGGAATCGTGCCGCCACGTGCTGATCGAGGGCTGCCAATTCAACACCGGCGACGATTGCATCGCCATCGATTCCGGCAAGGGTACGGATACGCAGTTCGGCCCGTGCGAGAACGTGGTGGTGCAGAATTGCCGCATGCACAGCGGCCATGGCGCGTTGACCTTGGGCAGCATCATGTCCGGCGGCATCCAGAATGTGTATGCGCAAAACCTGGTGTTCGAGAACGCCAACTGGAAGACCGATCCGCTTAACATCGCCATCCGGCTGAAAACCAATATGGCGCGCGGCGGCTTTTTGCGCAATTTCTACGTGCGCAATGTGCAGATACCGAACGGCATTCGCACCACGCCGGCGTTTTACAAACCGACGCCTGGCTCGGGGATTCCGGAGAAGACGGTAGCGGCGGGCGCCGGGGGCGTGATCACGTTCGACTGTGACTACAGTCCGCTCGACGATACCATCCGTACGCGGCCGCCGCTGGTGACCAACGTGCATATCTCCGGTATTACGGTGGGCAATGTGCAGACCGGGGACGGCAAGTTCTCGTGCTATCAGCCGATCGTCGTACTGGGGCCGGTGGCGGTCAATTACAACGGGCCGGGCAAGCCGCAGATTCTGCCGGTGAGTAATGTCACCATCAGCGACTGCGATTTCGGCACGCCGGTGGCCAAACAACCGGCGTATCTGTACAACGTCAAGGATCTGGTGTTGAAGAACGTCACCATCGCCGGCAAGGTGCACAACCAGCGATTGTCGTCGTAGCCGCCGTCAAATCGTCGCCAGCGCCAATTGGGGTGGCGGCCGCTTTTGCGGCTGCTGGCCCGGCGGCGCGGCACGTCCCTGCTCAAGCTTGAACACGCTGACCACCTGCGTCAGATGCGATGCCTGGCTCTCCAGCGCCGCCGTCGCCGCCGCCGCCTGCTCCACCAGCGCGGCATTCTGCTGAGTCACCGCATCCATTTCGTTGACGGCCTGGTTGATCTGCTCGATGCCGACCTCCTGCTCGCGGCTGGCCGCCGTGATTTCGCTCATGATGTCGGTGACACGCTGGATGCTGTCGACCACCTCGGTCATCGTGGTGCCGGCCTTGGCCACCAGCAGATTGCCTGCGTTGACCTGCTCGACGGAGTCGTTGATCAAGGTTTTGATTTCCCTCGCCGCGCTGGCCGAGCGCTGCGCCAGGTTGCGCACTTCCGAGGCCACCACCGCAAAGCCACGGCCCTGCTCGCCCGCGCGCGCCGCCTCCACCGCCGCGTTCAGGGCCAGGATGTTGGTCTGGAAGGCAATGCCGTCGATGACGCCGATGATGTCCGAGATCTTGCCAGCCGACGCATGAATGTGACCCATCGTCGTGACAACTTCCGTGACCACCGCGCCACCCTGGCGCGCGACGTCGACAGCGGACACGGCCAACTGATTGGCCTGGCGCGCGTTGTCGCTGTTTTGCCTGACGGTGGAGGTCAGCTCCTCCATTGACGACGCCGTCTCTTCCAGCGCGCTGGCCTGCTGCTCGGTGCGCGACGACAGGTCCAGGTTGCCGCTGGCCACTTCCGACGTCGCGGTCGAGATCTCGTCGCTGCCGGCGCGCACCTGGGCGACGATAGTGTTCAGGCTGCCGGTCATGTCATTCAGCGCCCGTAACAGCGCACCGATCTCGTCCTTGCTTTGCACGTCGACATGGCCGCTCAAATCGCCGGCGGCGACGGTCTGCGCCAACACCACGGCCCGGTTGACCGGCACCGTGATCGACCGCGTGATGAACCAGCCGATCAGCACCGCCATGATGGCGGCGGTCGCCGACAGGATGACGCTCAATCGCACGGCCGACGCCCCTCCAGCCGCGATTTCCTCACCATCTTTGTTCATCAGCGATTCCTGAAAATCCTCCATCGCGTTGATGGCGCTGAAATACGGGGTCTGTACCGCTCGTAATTCCTTGCTCACGTATTTCCCGGCCTGCTCCGGCTGTCCATCCTTGATCAGCTTGACGAGGGCGTTGCGCACCGCCGTGTAAGCGTCGCGCCGCTCACTCAGTGTCTTGAATAATTCCTTCCCCTTGGGCAGCGTCAGCAGGCTGTTCAGCTTGACGATGTACTCTTCGTTCGCCTTCAGCGACACATCCATCTTCTCCAGCTGCTCCCGTACTTCGGCCGGGTCGGCAGCACCAATGACGGCGTTGCGCAGCAAGCGCGCCTGCACATTGACCTCGGTCTGGATTTGCCGGGCCAGCGTCAATTTGACGAAGCTGTCGCCCAGGATCCGGTCCGTCGCCTGATTGATCAGGTTGATGCGGGTGATCGCGACCAGCGCCACGGCCACCAGCAACACCACCACCACGCCGAACCCCAGGCCCAGCCGCGTTCCGATTTTCAAGTTAGAGATGTTCATGATAGTTTCCGTTGGGATCAATTGGCACTGCAATCGTTCGATGTTGATCCAACGGCGGTAGAACATATTGCGTCACAGCAAGCGGAGCGGCTGCGTGTTGTTGTGGAGCGTCAGCATGCGCTTTGATAGCCGCAAACGTTAAACGGCGCGGCCAGGCCGCGCCGTTCAGGCGTGTCGTCAGGGAGGGGCGCCGCCGTGCGCGGCGGCAGTGCTCAGCCGGCCAGCGCCAGGCGTGGGGCCGACCGCCGCGCCGGCGAGGATGCCTGCACTGCTAGCGGCGGCGCCGTCCGCGCACCGTTATCGAGCTTGAACACGCTGACCACCTGCGCCAGATGCGCGGCCTGCTGTTCCAGTGCGCCGGTCGCTGCGGCGGCCTCTTCCACCAAGGCGGCGTTTTGCTGCGTCACGGTGTCCATTTCAGTGACGGCCTGGTTGATCTGTTCGATGCCGACTTCCTGCTCGCGGCTGGCAACGGTGATTTCGCCCATGATATCGGTCACGCGCTGGATGCTGGCAACCACCTCGGTCATCGTGGTGCCGGCCTTGGCCACCAACCGGTTGCCGGCGTCGACCCGCTCGACCGAGTCATTGATCAGGGTCTTGATCTCCTTCGCCGCACCCGCCGAGCGCTGCGCCAGATTGCGTACTTCCGACGCCACCACCGCGAAACCGCGGCCCTGTTCTCCGGCGCGGGCCGCCTCCACCGCCGCGTTCAGCGCCAGGATGTTGGTCTGGAAGGCGATACCGTCGATAACGCCGATGATGTCCGAGATCTTGGCGGCCGATTCGTTGATCTGCCCCATCGTGGTGACCACTTCGTCCACCACCACGCCTCCCTGGCGCGCCACCTCGACGGCGGAGACCGCCAACTGGTTGGCCTGGCGCGCGTTGTCGCTGTTCTGCTTCACAGTGGAGGTCAGTTCCTCCATCGACGATGCGGTCTCTTCCAGCGCGCTGGCTTGCTGCTCGGTGCGCGACGACAGATCCATATTGCCGGTGGCGACCTCGCCGGTGGCCGTTGCGATCTCGTCGGTGCTGACACGCACCTGGCCGACAATGCTGTTCAGACTGTGGTTCATATCCTTGAGCGCCTGCATCAACGAACCTATCTCGTCTTTGCTCTGCACCTCGATGCGGCTGCTCAAGTCGCCGGCGGCGACGGTTTGCGCCAGTGCGACGGCGTGGTTCACCGGAATGGTGATCGAGCGCGTGATCAGCCAGCCGATCAGCGCGGCGGCGATGGCGGCAATCGCGGACAGTGCCACCGTCACGCGCACGGCGAAAGCGCCATCGGCCTCGGCTTGCTCGCCCGACTTCTTCATCAACGATTCCTGGAAATCCGCCAACGCGTCGATGGACTCAAAGAAGGCATTTTGCGGCCCAACCAGTTCCTTGAGCAGGTATTTACCGGCCAGGTCCGGCTGGCCGTCCACCAAAAGCTTGACGGTAGCGTCGCGGGTGCTCGCATAGACATTGCGGCGCTCGATCAATGTGGCGAACAGCGCTTTACCCTTTTCCGTATTCAGCAGGCTCTTCAGTTTCGCGAGATTCTGGACATTCTTTTTCACCGACGCGTCCAGCTTGGCCAGCGAAGCCGTCACTTCGGCCGGATCCGCCGCACCGATAATGGCGTTGCGCAGATAGCGCGCCTGCACGTTTACCTCGGTTTGGATATCTTGGGCCACCGTGACCTTGACGTAACGGTCATTCAGGATTTCATCCGTCGCCTTATTGATCATGGCGATCCGACTGATGGCGATGAAAGACACGACCAGCAGTAAAACAACGACCACGCCAAAGCCAAGGCCAAGTCGGGTTCCGATTTTTAAGTTAGTGATTTTCATTATATTTTCCGTTTTCGAGCTGCGGTGGCAGCGATGTCAGTGACAAACGACATCGACGCCGGTACTGGCGGCATGAGGTCGCTTGCGCGAAAAGCGGCAGGAATCTGGACGCGAAGGGTGAGAGCTTGTCCCGGGGGCCTGGGGACGGAAGGCAAGAAGCTGAACAGGGCCATCACTGACCCAGAACCAACAATTGATAATCACATCTTATCGAAGATCAAGGAAATTGCCAATAGTAAATAAAAAATCGAAGGTTGCCCCCGCGCCCGGCGGTTATTGCTGAGGCTGCCAGTCCACACTCCCGCGTCGGCGCTCCGGAACATGGGCGTTGCTGCTATATTGCCTGATCGACATCCGACCGTTGGAATACGCATGACACGCCTGCCTTTGTATCTCGCCGCCAGCGCCTTGCTGGCCGGCTGCGCCACGACGCAACTTCCGCTGACCGACTTCACCGCCGGCTCGGGCGGCCCGCGCGCGCCGGAGCAGTTGGCGGTCACGTTTGAAAAAGCCGATCTGTCATTGCGCGTCGATCCGGCCACGCAAAGCATCACCGGCGACGCTGCCCTGACCTTTGTCGCCAACGAGCTCGCCACCGCCCCGCTGACCCGCCTCGCCGTCGAGCTGGACCGCAACCTGCCGGTCGACGGCGCCAGTGTCGACGGCGTGGAATTGGCGCGCTCGGCAATCAGCAATCCGGACGGACGCCTCTATTTAACCTTGCCGACGCCGCTGCCGGCCGGCGCCCGCGCCACCGTGCGCATCCGCTATCACGGCGTGCCGCATGTGGCCAGGCGCGCCCCGTGGGACGGCGCCTTCACCTGGAGCAAAACAACGGACGGCCAGCCGTGGATCGCCACCGCCGTCGAGGGCGAAGGGTGCGACCTGTTCTGGCCCTGCATCGACCATCCGATGGGCAAGGCCAAGTTGATCGACCTGCACATCAGCGTGCCGGCGCCGCTGGTGGTCGCCGGCAACGGCGTGGCGGTCGGCATGGACGAAAAGGACGGCTGGCGCACCTACCACTGGCGCGCCAAAAATCCCAGCACCTACGGCATCGCGCTCAACATCGGTCCCTACCACATGCTGTCGGGCGACTACGCCAGCCGCTACGGCAATACCATCCCGCTGCGCATGTGGTATCTGAAAGGACACGAAGCGCAGGCCAGGGGGCTGTTCGCCGAGTTCGCGCCGATGCTCGATTTCTTCGAACGCCGCATCGGCCCCTACCCGTTCGGCGACGAGAAAATGGGCGTGGTCGAAACCCCGCACCTTGGCATGGAACATCAAACCATCAACGCCTACGGCAACGGCTACCTGAAGTCGCCTTACGGCTACGACTGGCTGTTGCACCACGAACTATCGCACGAGTGGTTCGGCAACCAGATGACCAACGCCGACTGGGACGACATGTGGCTGCACGAGGGCTTCGGCAGCTACATGCAGCCGCTGTACCTGCAATGGCTGCGCGGCGAGATGGAATTCCAGGCCGAGCTGTTCAACCAACGCAAGTCGCTGCGCAACAAGGTGCCGGTGGTCGGCGGCAAACCGCAGCGCATCGAAGACGTCTACGACGACAAGCGCGGCGGTCCGGGCAACGACATCTACACCAAGGGCTCGCTGATCCTGCACACGCTGCGCAACCTGATCGGCGACGACGCCTTCTTCCGCGCCACGCGCCGCATGGTGTATGGAACCGAGCGGCCCGCTCCCGGCAACTTCCAGCCGCGCTGGAGCAGCACGAAAGAATTCACCGCCATCGCCAACGAGGTGAGCGGGCGCGACCTGGGCTGGTTTTTCGACGCCTACCTGTACCACGCGGCGCTGCCGGAACTGGTGGAGACGCGCAACGGCGGCACGCTGCAACTACACTGGAAGCTCAAGGACGGCGGTGCGTTTCCGATGCCGCTCGAGGTGCGCGTCATCGACGACCAGGGCGAGCGCATCGTTCGTCTGCCGATGAGCGATGGACGCGGCGAACTGCCGCTGGCCGCCAACGCGCACTATACTGTCGATCCGGCGTCCCGCGTGCTGCGCCAGGAGCCGCATATCGACGAGTGGAAGCGCGACGAAGACGAACGCAAAAACAAGAAAGCGAAGGCATCATGAAAAAGATTTCGCTGGCGCTGTTGATGGCGGCCGCATTGGCCGCCTGCAGTCCGCAATACGACTGGCGCGATTACCGCAGCAACGACGCGCCGTACGCGGTGCTGTTCCCCGGCAAGCCGGCCAGCCAGACCCGCGACATCAAGCTCGACGACGTCGATGTGAAGATGACGATGACGGCGACCGAGGTGGACGGCGTGGTGTTCGCGGTCGGCAGCGCGCAACTGGCGGACGCGGCACGCACCCCGGCGGCGCTCGAAGCGATGAAAACGGCGCTGGTCAAAAACATCGGCGCCACGGTGACCAAAAGTGCGGCGTCCGCAGCCAACCGGCAGACGGTGATCGATGTTGAGGCCAAGGGAAGCCGGAACGGCGAACCCATGCTGCTGATCGGGCGCTTCATCGCCAAAGACACGCGCATTTACCAGGTCATCGTCATGGGCCGCGAGAAAAACATCGTGCGTGACACCGTGGAAACCTGGTTCAGCTCCTTCAAATTGACCTGAAACCGGGTGCTTTGCTTAGAAGACACTTAATTGACGTGCGCTAACGTCCAGACAGATGAGCTCGTCTCTTGTAAAGTTTCCATGGCGTCCTAATGTGAACAGCAACGGCATGCCGCTGCTTCGTCATTCGGCGCACCGTAATACCTTTGATCAATAATACTAAGAAAGCGCATCATGTTAATTGCCTTCAAATCCAAATCCAGCCCCGAAGTCCTGATGTATCAGGAACACGCCCAGCGCATCCTCGACCTGCTGCATAAAAATCCCACGCGCGGCGTGATCACCGCCGCCGAAGCCGAACAGGCGCTGTCGGTGCTCGAGCACGAAGTGGCCGAAAGCAAACTCCATCCTGAAAACGATGTCGAGCACGACATCCACGCGCACGAGAAGGAAGAGAACGAGACGGTCGAACACGCCGTCATGCAGCGCGTGGGATTCCACGCGCGCGCCTATCCGCTGCTGGAGATGCTGCGCTCGGCCAAACAGGAAAACGAAAGCATCATCTGGGGCGTGTAACGCACTAAGCAGTGGGAATGCGGTGGGTCAATCCCCGGTCAGGCTCGCCTTGAGCGGCAGGTCGATCGTGAACCGCGTCCCCACTCCCACCACGCTGTCGACCCGGATGGTGCCATCGAGCAGCGACGTCACGATGTTATACGTGATGCTCAGTCCCAGTCCGTTGCCGCCCTGGCCCAGCTTGGTGGTGAAGAACGGATCGAAAATGCGCGCCTGGTGCTCGATGGCGATGCCCGCGCCGTCATCCTGAAACACAATCCGCACCCGCTCCGGTCCCAAGCGCACCGCCCACAGCCGTATCACGCCGCCGCTGCGCCCGTCGAACGCGTGCAGCAAGGCGTTGTTGATCAGGTTGATGATGACCTGGCCGTAAGGCCCGGGGAAGCTGTCCATCTCGATGTCGTCCGGTATTTCCAGATCGACCTGATGGCCCGCCTTGCGGATCTGGTTCTTCATCGTCGTGACGATTTCCTGGCTGGCCTGGTGCAGGTCGAAATGGCGCCGCTTGGCGCTGGCCTGATCAACCGCCACCTGCTTGAAACTGTTGACCAGCTCGGCCGCATTGCGCAAGCTGCGCATCAGCAAGGTCGACGCTTCGCGCGCGGCGTCGATGAACTGCGTCAGGTCGGAGCGCCGCAGCACGTTGCCGTTCTGGCGCAGTTCGATCTCGGTGGTCTTGTCCTCGAGCGTACTGGCGATCACCAGGCTGTTGCCGATTGGCGTGTTGAGCTCGTGCGCGACGCCCGCCACCAGCGAGCCCAGCGCCGCCAGTTTCTCCCGTTCGACCAGCTGCTGTTGGGTGTCCTGCAACTGCCGGTAGGAGTCCGCGTTGGCGAACGCCACCGCGACATACGAGGCCAGCGTGGTCAGCATGTCGACATCGATGCGGTGATAGGCGTGCGCACGGTAGCTGTGCACGGTGATGATGCCGCGCACCTGGCCGCTGACCGAAATCGGCACATAGATCAGCGAGCGCGGCTCGGTCGGCAGCGAGCCGTCTTCAAGCGTGCCCATATTGTCGACGCCGGACACCAGCGCCAAGTTGGCGATGTAGTGGGCGTACTCGGTTTCCAGGTCGTTGATGAAAACTTCCTCGGCATGGTTGATGCACCACACCGCCAGCTGGTTCGGCTCCAGCATGCTGCGCGTGTACGGCGTATAGCGCTTGCCCTTCTCCATCGCGAACGGATATTCGATCAGCTCCTGCTCCGGCCGGTAGATGCCGATGCCGAACACGCTCGCGTCCATCAGCGCGTGCACTTGCTGGTAGAGCATGGACATGATGGCCTCGCTGTCGAGATTGGCCGTGATGCGCCGGCCGATATCGGACAGCAGCGAGATATTCCGGTGCGCCATCTCCACGCTGTCCTTCTGCAGTTCGGCCTCCTGCCGCTGGCGTTCGATTGACTCCTTCTGCAGCACCAGCTCGCGCGTGCGGCTGCCGACCTCCTCCTCGAGCGCCTGCTTCTGCCGCATCAGCATGCGGATGCGGATGCGGAACAGCAAATACGCCGCGCCCACCGCCAGGCCGGCCATGAGCACGCGGAACCACCACATCTTCCACAATGGCGGCGTGACGATCAGCTCGAGCACCGCCGGCTCCGGGCTCCAGACGCCGTCCTTGTTGGCGGCGCGCACGCGGAATGTGTAGTGGCCCGGGTCGAGGTTGGTGTAGGTGGCGAAGCGCTTGCCGGCGTCGGTCGTCACCCATTGCGGATCGAACCCCTCAAGCTGATAGGCATAGCGGTTGCGCTGCGGATCGGCGAAATGCAGCGCGGCGAATTCGATCGAGAACATGACGTCGCGGTGGCTCAACGTCAGCGTTTTGGCCTCGCCCAGCGGGCCCTTCGGCAGCACGTCGGGACGCCGCACGTCGCTCAGAATCGATTCGTTGAAGATGAAGAAGTCGGTGATGGCGATCTGCGGCAGGCGGGGGTTGTCATGAATGGCGGCCGGCTTGAACGCCGTCATGCCCGCCAGGCCGCCGAAGTACATCGTGCCGTCCGTCCCCTTGTGTGCCGCGCCGATGAAGTACGAGCCGTCGATCAGGCCGTCCTTGGCCGTGTATTGCTTGAAAAAGCCGCTGTCGGGACTGAACATCGCGATGCCGGCGGTGCTGCTGATCCATAGCCGGCCGCTGTCGTCCTCCAGGATGCCGCCGATCGGATCGACGACGCCACCGTTCTGGCCCGGATAGTAGCGGAAACGGATATCGCCGTCAGGCTGAGGCAGGGCCTTGCACAGGCCGGCGGCAGTGCCGACCCACAGCACGCCTTTGCTATCTTCGAAAATGAACGGCACCCTTTTGTGGCTCAGACTGTCCGGCCGGTTCGGGTCGTGGCGGTAGTGGCGGAATTTACCGGTGGCGCGGTCGAAGCGGTTCAAGCCGTTCTCCGTGCCGATCCACAGGATGCCCTGCCGGTCCTCCAGCAACGCGTAGACGCGGCCGTCGACGCTGTCCGGATTGTCCGGGTCGGACCGGTAGACGGTGACGGCGTCGGTGTCCGGATCGACGCGGTGCAGTCCGCTGCGCGTGCCGGCCCAGATAACGCCTGCCCGATCGACCATCAGCCGCTGGATCGACAGCGAGTTCGGATCGGCGTCGAACGGCACCCGTGTGTAGCGGCCTGTGACCGGATCGCGGCGGGCCAGGCCGGTGGAGGTGCCCACCCACAAGCGGCCCTTGAGGTCAGTGGCCAGCGCGATGACCACGTCGCCGGGCAGGGTGCCAGAGTCGCGCTCGTCGCGGTGCCAGGACTCGATCGTGCGCTTGGTCACGTCCAGCCTGGTCAGGCCCTCGCCGGAACCGAGCCAGAGTTTGTTGTCGCCGGCGCCGACAATGGCGCGAACCTTGCTGTTGGTTACGCCGGGCAGTACCCCGGACGACTCCGTGTAGCGCTCGAAGCCACCGCTGTCGAGGTCAACCCAATCGGCACCGGTGTACCAGTTGCCGACCCACAGCGTGCCGGTGCGGTCCTGGTACAGCGCGGTGATCTGGTTGTCGCCGATGCCGTGGCGGTTCAGGCTATCCCAACGGTAGCTATGGAACTCGCCAGTGGCCGGGTCACGCCGTTTCAGGCCGTCCGCCTGGGTGCCGGCCCACAGGATACCGTCGCTGTCGTGCATCAGGACGTTGACACGCAGATCGCCGAATGGCTGCGATACCGCCGGCGGCAAGCGCCGTGGCGTGGCGCCGTCGACCCGCCAGGCCTGCAGGCCGGCCATGGCGCCAGCCCACACAACCCCGTCCGGCCCCACCGAGAGCGAGGTGATGTTGTTCGATGGTGTGGAAACGGTTTGGGGCGTCAGATGAAGAAATTTGGCGGCGCCTTGAGGCAGCATTTCCAACCCGCTGGCGGTGCCGATCCACAGATTGCCGGACTGGTCGCGCGCTACCGCATTGACGTGGTCATCGGAGATACTGTCCGGGTCGGCCGGCGCATGCCGCAGCGTGCGCACCTGGCCAGTATTGATATCCAGATGCTGCAGGCCCTCGCTAGTGGTCAGCCACAAGCCGTCCTTGCCGTCGCCGATGATATTGGTGACGGCGATGTGACCGGGCTTGATGGCTTGGTGGACGAAGCCGCCTATGGACGGATCGTAACGATCCAGACCGCCTTTACTGCCGACCCACAAGCGACCGTGTGTGTCTTCGTGAAGCGCCTGCACATAGTTGTCGAGCAAGCTGTGCGGATTGCCGGGGTCGTTCTTGAAGACAGTGACGCGGTAGCCGTCGAAGCGGTTCAGGCCGGCTTGCGTGCCGATCCAGATGAATCCCTTGCGGTCCTGGATTACCCGCGTGACGGACTCCTGGGTCAGGCCCTGCTCGACGCCCAAGTGCTCGAACCGCAGGCTGAGGGGCGCGGCACGGACGAGCGAACAGAATGCCAGCAGAAGCAGGCAGCAAAACCGCGCCGTACGCATCGCGAACACTGACATAGGGTTGCACTCCAATATTGACTATATTGTAATGCAGAAACGTCGGGGCGCAGGCATTTCGCTGCGGCATGGGACCGCTTCTATGGGCCGATTTGGGTCGAATCGCGCGCTAGCACGACCATCCAGTCGACGAAAGCTCGGACTGAAGGAGAAAGGTGGCGGTTGCGGGGGTAGAGCACCGAGAGGGGAACGGCTGGTCCGCTTTGCTCCGGAAGCACCCGGACCAGGCGGCCTGCCCCAAGGTGGGGCGCGGCCAGGTTGCTGGCGATGCGTATCAGTCCGAGCCCCTCCAGTCCGCAACTGATGTAGGCATCTGTGTCGTTCACGGCAAGTCTGCCGCGCATGCCGATTACCTGCTCGCCTTCGTCCGCTGTGAAACGCCAGTCCATAGCCCGCCCGGTACGCCCGGAATGAAATTCGACCACCTTATGCTGCGCAAGACTAGTCAGTGATGACGGAACGCCGTATTGCTCAATGTAGCGGGGCGAGGCGCAAGTAACCCACTCGAAACTTCCGATGTTTCTGGCCACAAGCAGAGCGGACGACTGCGGTGTGCCCGCGCGCACGACACAATCGATGCCCTCTTGGATCAGGTCCACAGTGCGGTCACCCAAGGTAAGCACCAAGTCGAGGTTTGGATAGCGATCCAGAAATACGTCGATGGAAGGCAGCACGACCGCCCTTGCGAATGATGAGGTCATGTCGACGCGCAACTGACCACGTGGCAAGTTCGCGCTGTCGGAGAACGCGGCCTCAACGCTTTCGATTTCGCGCAGCATCTGCACGCAGTGATCGTAATAAAAACTGCCATTAGATGTCAGGCGCAAGCTGCGGGTCGTGCGCTGCAATAAGCTGACCCCTAACATGGATTCCAAGTCTTGAATCGCCCTGCTCACCGTTGAACGGGGGATGGACAACGTCTTCGCCGCCCCGGCAAACGTTCCCGCTTCGACAACGCGTGAAAAAATTTGCATCGTGCGTAACCTGTCCAAATAAATCCCCTCTCGCTAAAACAAATCGATTATCCCATTTTTAGCAATTCACAAAGCCCGGTGGCACGGCTTACGGCGGTCGATGGCGATTCCTATACTTCCACTTTTCAACCACCGTACCTAATAAGGATTCGCCATGAACGACAACCTCGACTACATTGAACTCGATAATATGCTGGTGCTCGGCGCTGGAGAACTCGGCATGGCGGTCTTACGCCAGCTCATTCAACGCCGAGGAAAGCCGGAAAGTTCCCTTGCGGTTCTGGTGTCGCCGAACTCGGTCGCAGCGCCCACACCGAAACAGGCGCAGAATTACAAGGACTTGCGGGCTGCGAATGTCCAGCTCCTTCCTTTCGATCTTGTCGGCCGCGCGGACGCGGATTTGATCGCGCTATTAAGCCGGTTCCACACCGTGATCAATTGCACCGGTTTCGTCGCCGGGCCGGGCACGCAAATCAGGTTGACCAAAGCGGTACTGCAGGCTGGCGTTGCAAGGTATTTCCCGTGGCAGTTTGGTGTGAACTACGATGTCGTAGGAAAGGGTAGCGGCCAGCCAGTCTTCGACGAGCAATACGATGTAAGAAGTTTGTTGAGAGCGCAGGTACGGACCGAATGGGTGATTGTATCGACCGGGATGTTTACTAGCTTCCTTTTCGAGCCGGCTTTTGGGCTGGTCGATTTCGACGAAGGTATCGTGCGGGGACTGGGATCGTGGGACACGAAGGTGACCGTCACCACACCCGAAGATATTGGCAAACTTACGACAGAGATTTTGCTCGAACGTCCCAGAATAGTGAACAAAGTGATATATGTCGCCAGCGATACCCTCTCCTATAGTGAGTTCGCCGATGTGGTCGATGAGGTCATAGGGCGTCGTTTTCGACGTGAGTTATTGACTGTCGGTGGGTTAATCGCGGAACTAGACCGGCATCCGGGGGACGGCATGATGCGCTACCGGCTTGCGTTTGCAAGCGGCGACGGCATGTCGTGGGATAAAGCGACCTCCTACAACGCCGTACGAGGTATCCCGACAACAAATACCAAGGCATGGCTCCGACAGGACAAGCAACGCGAAGCTTAAACTCTGATGCGGCTGGCAAGTTGCCAGCCGTCGTCCAGACGGAAAAAAGCCCCACCGGCACTGAACGCGATCTTGAGCGCGTTCTGGCTGGTGGGGCTTTTTAATATAACTAGCCTGACGATAACCTACTTTCACACTGGTTGCAGCACTATCATCGGCGCAGAGTTGTTTCACGGTCCTGTTCGGGATGGGAAGGGGTGGTACCAACTTGCTATGGTCATCAGGCATTGACTTGTACTGGGCTGCGCGCATTCGCGTCGCCCTGAATCTGGAAGTAGTAAGTAATCAGTATCTCAATACTGGGTAATGAAGTTGTATCAACGAACGTTTCAACGTACTTCTTATTC
Source organism: Duganella sp. AC917 (assembly GCF_979258245.1). Taxonomy (NCBI): domain Bacteria; kingdom Pseudomonadati; phylum Pseudomonadota; class Betaproteobacteria; order Burkholderiales; family Oxalobacteraceae; genus Duganella; species Duganella sp. AC917. The sequence goes on along the minus strand of NZ_OZ409848.1, from coordinate 6,109,725 downwards.
AACCATAACCTGCTAAGGTTATAGGGACAAGCCGTACGGGCAATTAGTATCAGTTAGCTTAATGCATTACTGCACTTCCACACCTGACCTATCAACGTCCTGGTCTCGAACGACCCTTCAAAGAGCTCAAGGCTCTGGGAAATCTCATCTCAAGGCAAGTTTCCCGCTTAGATGCTTTCAGCGGTTATCTCTTCCAGACTTAGCTACCCGGCAATGCCACTGGCGTGACAACCGGTACACCAGAGGTCTGTCCACTCCGGTCCTCTCGTACTAGGAGCAGCCCCCTTCAAATTTCCAACGCCCACGGCAGATAGGGACCAAACTGTCTCACGACGTTTTAAACCCAGCTCACGTACCACTTTAAATGGCGAACAGCCATACCCTTGGGACCGGCTACAGCCCCAGGATGTGATGAGCCGACATCGAGGTGCCAAACTCCCCCGTCGATATGAACTCTTGGGAGGAATCAGCCTGTTATCCCCAGAGTACCTTTTATCCGTTGAGCGATGGCCCTTCCATACAGAACCACCGGATCACTATGTCCTACTTTCGTACCTGCTCGACTTGTCAGTCTCGCAGTTAAGCACGCTTATGCCATTGCACTATTAGCACGATGTCCGACCGTACCTAGCGTACCTTCGAACTCCTCCGTTACACTTTAGGAGGAGACCGCCCCAGTCAAACTGCCTACCATGCACTGTCCCCGACCCGGATAACGGGCCAAGGTTAGAACCTCAAATGAACCAGGGTGGTATTTCAAGGTTGGCTCCACGAGAACTGGCGTCCCCGCTTCAAAGCCTCCCACCTATCCTACACAGATTGATTCAAAGTCCAATGCAAAGCTACAGTAAAGGTTCATGGGGTCTTTCCGTCTAGCCGCGGGTAGATTGCATCATCACAAACACTTCAACTTCGCTGAGTCTCGGGAGGAGACAGTGTGGCCATCGTTACGCCATTCGTGCAGGTCGGAACTTACCCGACAAGGAATTTCGCTACCTTAGGACCGTTATAGTTACGGCCGCCGTTTACTGGGACTTCAATCAAGAGCTTGCACCCCATCATTTAATCTTCCAGCACCGGGCAGGCGTCACACCCTATACGTCCACTTTCGTGTTTGCAGAGTGCTGTGTTTTTATTAAACAGTCGCAGCCACCAGTTTATTGCAACCCGTTCACCCTACTGAAGTAAATCAGCCAAGCTACAAGGGCGTACCTTTTCCCGAAGTTACGGTACCAATTTGCCGAGTTCCTTCTCCCGAGTTCTCTCAAGCGCCTTAGAATACTCATCTCGCCCACCTGTGTCGGTTTGCGGTACGGTCTCGTATGACTGAAGCTTAGAGGCTTTTCTTGGAACCACTTCCGATTGCTTCAGAACCTAAGTTCCTCGTCCCAGTCCCTTGAATTACGCGCCCGGATTTGCCTAAGCGCCTTCTATGAACCAGAAACTGCCTATTCCAACAGGCAGACAACCTTCCGCGATCCGTCCCCCCATCGCATCATACGACGGTGCAGGAATATTAACCTGCTTCCCATCAGCTACGCATCTCTGCCTCGCCTTAGGGGCCGACTCACCCTGCTCCGATGAACGTTGAACAGGAAACCTTGGGCTTACGGCGTGGGGGCTTTTCACCCCCATTATCGCTACTCATGTCAGCATTCGCACTTCTGATACCTCCAGCATCCTTTACAAGACACCTTCGCAGGCTTACAGAACGCTCTCCTACCATATGCTTACGCATATCCGCAGCTTCGGTGACTGGCTTAGCCCCGTTACATCTTCCGCGCAGGACGACTCGATCAGTGAGCTATTACGCTTTCTTTAAATGATGGCTGCTTCTAAGCCAACATCCTGACTGTTTTAGCCTTCCCACTTCGTTTTCCACTTAGCCAATCTTTGGGACCTTAGCTGGCGGTCTGGGTTGTTTCCCTCTTGACGCCGGACGTTAGCACCCGACGTCTGTCTCCCAAGCTCGCACTCATCGGTATTCGGAGTTTGCAATGGTTTGGTAAGTCGCGATGACCCCCTAGCCATAACAGTGCTCTACCCCCGATGGTGATACTTGAGGCACTACCTAAATAGTTTTCGGAGAGAACCAGCTATTTCCAAGTTTGTTTAGCCTTTCACCCCTACCCACAGCTCATCCCCTAATTTTTCAACATTAGTGGGTTCGGACCTCCAGTGCGTGTTACCGCACCTTCATCCTGGCCATGAGTAGATCACTTGGTTTCGGGTCTACACCCAGCGACTATCGCCCTGTTCGGACTCGATTTCTCTACGGCTTCCCTATATGGTTAACCTTGCCACTGAATGTAAGTCGCTGACCCATTATACAAAAGGTACGCAGTCACGGAACAAGTCCGCTCCTACTGTTTGTATGCACACGGTTTCAGGATCTATTTCACTCCCCTCCCGGGGTTCTTTTCGCCTTTCCCTCACGGTACTGGTTCACTATCGGTCGATTACGAGTATTTAGCCTTGGAGGATGGTCCCCCCATATTCAGACAGGATTTCTCGTGTCCCGCCCTACTTGTCGCACGCTTAGTTCCACACATCGCATTTCACATACGGGGCTATCACCCGCTATGGCTCCTATTTCCAGAGGATTCTGTTATGCGTCATGCTAAAACGTGCAGGCTCTTCCCATTTCGCTCGCCACTACTTTGGGAATCTCGGTTGATTTATTTTCCTGCAGCTACTTAGATGTTTCAGTTCGCCGCGTTCGCTTTGCATACCTATGTATTCAGTATGCAATGACCTAAAAGGCCGGGTTTCCCCATTCGGAAATCTGCGGATCAAAGCTTGTTTGCTAGCTCCCCGCAGCTTATCGCAAGCTACTACGTCCTTCATCGCCTGTAATCGCCAAGGCATCCACCATGTGCACTTATTCACTTGTCCCTATAACGTTAGCCCCTGCGCCGCTGACCGCGCGTCTACAAGGAGCGTTTATAGGAATAAGAAGTACTACGTTGTTGCGTTTGTTGATACATACAATCATTACCCATCGCGCCACCTGTCGGTGTCGCGATCAATAAAAATTTACTTACTTCTTCCAGATTGTTAAAGAACGTACAGCACTTGATCTCTAAAAGATCAAATCTAAACCTTGTGGCTTACATTTGAACTCTTGGTGGAGGATGACGGGATCGAACCGACGACCCCCTGCTTGCAAAGCAGGTGCTCTCCCAGCTGAGCTAATCCCCCTGAGATTTAATACTAGGGTAAAACTGGTAGGGCTGGTTGGACTCGAACCAACGACCCCCGCGTTATCAACACGGTGCTCTAACCAGCTGAGCTACAGCCCCAAATGCTGTTCTTTATATTGACAGTCGATAAGTGTGAACGCTTAATGAAGAGTGCCACTCTAGAAAGGAGGTGATCCAGCCGCACCTTCCGATACGGCTACCTTGTTACGACTTCACCCCAGTCACGAATCCTACCGTGGTAAGCGCCCTCCTTACGGTTAAGCTACCTACTTCTGGTAAAACCCGCTCCCATGGTGTGACGGGCGGTGTGTACAAGACCCGGGAACGTATTCACCGCGACATGCTGATCCGCGATTACTAGCGATTCCAACTTCATGCAGTCGAGTTGCAGACTACAATCCGGACTACGATACACTTTCTGCGATTAGCTCCCCCTCGCGGGTTGGCGGCGCTCTGTATGTACCATTGTATGACGTGTGAAGCCCTACCCATAAGGGCCATGAGGACTTGACGTCATCCCCACCTTCCTCCGGTTTGTCACCGGCAGTCTCATTAGAGTGCCCTTTCGTAGCAACTAATGACAAGGGTTGCGCTCGTTGCGGGACTTAACCCAACATCTCACGACACGAGCTGACGACAGCCATGCAGCACCTGTGTGATGGTTCTCTTTCGAGCACTCCCAAATCTCTCCGGGATTCCATCCATGTCAAGGGTAGGTAAGGTTTTTCGCGTTGCATCGAATTAATCCACATCATCCACCGCTTGTGCGGGTCCCCGTCAATTCCTTTGAGTTTTAATCTTGCGACCGTACTCCCCAGGCGGTCTACTTCACGCGTTAGCTGCGTTACCAAGTCAATTAAGACCCGACAACTAGTAGACATCGTTTAGGGCGTGGACTACCAGGGTATCTAATCCTGTTTGCTCCCCACGCTTTCGTGCATGAGCGTCAGTTTTGACCCAGGGGGCTGCCTTCGCCATCGGTGTTCCTCCACATATCTACGCATTTCACTGCTACACGTGGAATTCTACCCCCCTCTGCCAAACTCTAGCCTTGCAGTCTCCATTGCCATTCCCAGGTTGAGCCCGGGGATTTCACAACAGACTTACAAAACCGCCTGCGCACGCTTTACGCCCAGTAATTCCGATTAACGCTTGCACCCTACGTATTACCGCGGCTGCTGGCACGTAGTTAGCCGGTGCTTATTCTTCAGGTACCGTCATTAGATCTCTGTATTAGAAAGACCCGTTTCTTCCCTGACAAAAGAGCTTTACAACCCGAAGGCCTTCTTCACTCACGCGGCATTGCTGGATCAGGCTTGCGCCCATTGTCCAAAATTCCCCACTGCTGCCTCCCGTAGGAGTCTGGACCGTGTCTCAGTTCCAGTGTGGCTGGTCGTCCTCTCAGACCAGCTACTGATCGATGCCTTGGTAGGCTTTTACCCTACCAACTAGCTAATCAGATATCGGCCGCTCCAGGAGCATGAGGTCTTGCGATCCCCCACTTTCATCCTTAGATCGTATGCGGTATTAGCGTAACTTTCGCTACGTTATCCCCCACTCCAGGGTACGTTCCGATATATTACTCACCCGTTCGCCACTCGCCGCCAGGTTGCCCCGCGCTGCCGTTCGACTTGCATGTGTAAGGCATGCCGCCAGCGTTCAATCTGAGCCAGGATCAAACTCTTCAGTTTAATCTCTGTTACTTTTGCCGTTTTACCGGCACTCTTATTGCTAAGAGGTCGCTCACTCAAAATACTGACAGGCCACTACTTGCGTAGCGCCTATTTCATTACTTCTTGTGAACATTTGATATTTTAAGTTTCATGCAACCCGAAGGTCGCATGTGCACTTTCATCAAACGTCCACACTTATCGACTGTTAATTTTTAAAGAACTACAATTCGGTACTGCTTGCTGCCTGCTGAAGAAGCGTTGTGTTCATCAGCGAAGAGGCAAGATTATGAAGCGTTTCGAACATCTCGTCAAGCACTTCATTTTTCCCCGCTTCATTCTGCAACACGCTGTTTTGTGTGCGTCGTTCTGCGAGGGGGCGAACTATAGCAAGGGCCGCCGCTGCTGACAAGGGTAAAATAACAAATTCATCGATCGCTAAGCAGGCCATGTTCATTCTTCCAACAATCTCCCCTATTCATAACGATGCGCTGGGCGCACTGCTCGACAAAGCTATTAACAACAAGACCAAACCACTGGGCAGTCTGGGGGTGCTGGAATCACTGGCCAAACAGATCGGCCTTATACAGAACACCCGCGAAGTCGCGCTGACGCAGCCGGCCATTCTGGTTTTCGCCGCCGATCACGGCATCGTCGCCGAAGGCATTTCCGCCTACCCGCAGGACGTAACGTGGCAAATGGTGGAGAATTTTCTGGCCGGCGGCGCTGCCATCAATATCTTCGCGGCGCAGAATAATTGCGACCTGCGCGTCATCGACGCCGGCGTCAATCACAACTTCGGCCCGCGCGACGGCCTGACCGACCGCAAGCTCGCCAACGGCACCCACAACTTCGCCCAGGAACCGGCGATGACCCACGCCACCTGCGAGGCGGCGCTGGCCGCCGGCATGGTTTTGGCGGCCGAATCGCATGGCAATGTGGTCGGCTTTGGCGAAATGGGCATCGGCAACACCACCGCCGCCGCCGCGTTGATGCACAAGCTGACGGCCATCCCGGTGGCAAATTGCGTCGGCGCCGGCACGGGACTCTCGGCCGACGGCATCCTGCACAAACAGCGCGTGATCGAAGCGGCGGTGGCCCGGCACGACGCCGTCACCGAACCGTTGGACGTGCTGGCCACCTTCGGCGGACTGGAAATCGCCATGATGGCGGGCGCCATGTTGAAGGCGGCCGAAATGCGCAAGGTGCTGCTGATCGACGGTTTCATCGTCACCAGCGCGCTGCTGGTCGCCGCCCGCCTGCAGCCGGCCATCCTCGATTACTGCGTCTTCGCGCACTGCTCAGACGAAAACGGCCATCGGGAGATGCTGGCCGCGCTGGACGCCAAGCCGCTGCTCAATCTCGGCTTGCGGCTTGGCGAAGGCACCGGCTGCGCGCTGGCGCTGCCGCTGCTGCACGCGGCAGTCAACTTCCTGAACCAGATGGCGACGTTCGAATCGGCCCAGGTCAGCGAGAAGTCCGAGTAAGGGGCAGGCTCAGTGCACCAACTCCGACTGTTCTTCACCGCGCTGCAGTTTTTTACGCGCCTGCCGATCCCGCGCTGGGTGGGCTTCGATCCCGCCTGGCTCAATCAGGCGTCGCGTTATTTCCCGCTGGTTGGCGTGGTGGTCGCGCTGATCACCGGGGCAGTCTACGCAGTCGCCTTCAAGTTCTTCCCTCCGGTGATCGCCGTCATCCTGTCGGTCGCCGCCGGCATCTACGTCACCGGCGCCTTCCATGAAGACGGCTTTGCCGACATGTGCGACGGTTTCGGCGGCGGCATGACACAGGAACGTGTGTTGGAGATCATGAAGGATTCGCGCATCGGCGCCTATGGTGCGATCGGTATCTTCTGCCTTCTGCTGCTGAAGTGCGCGACCCTGACCCGCATACCGCCGTTCGGTGTGCTGGCGGCCCTGCTGGTGGCGCATCCGATGTCGCGATTGATGGCGGTCTCGCTGATCTGGCGGCTGGACTATGCGCGCGCCGAGGGCAAGGCCAAGGCGATGGCGCAGAAAATGAGCACCAAAGAATTCGCCATCGCCGCCGTCACAGCCCTGCTGCCGGCGCTGATGCTTATATATCTCGGTTGGCTGTCGTGGACAATGCTGATCAGCGGACTCGCCTTCGCGCTGGCGGCGACCATCTGGCTGGCGCGGAAGTTCGTGCGTCGCATCGGCGGCTACACGGGCGATTGCCTGGGCGCGGTGCAGCAGGTGACCGAAGCGATCTTCTATCTGTGCGTGCTCGCGGGTCTTCACACCAGCGCGCAGTTTGAGTTTTTCTAAGCCATGCGACTGATATTGGTGCGCCACCCCAAACCGCTTGTCACGGCGGGCGTCTGTTATGGCAGCACCGATCTGGAAGTCGCTCCCGAGGAGCTCGAACGCACGCTCGCCGCGCTGGCGCCGCAACTGCCGGCGGGTTTGCCGGTCTATTCCAGTCCATTGCGCCGCTGTGCCGGACTTGCGGAGCGTCTGTCGAATGATCCGATCTTCGACGCCCGACTGGTGGAAATGCACTTTGGCGGCTGGGAGATGCGCCGCTGGGATGACATTCCGCGCGCCGACGTCGACGCCTGGGCCGCCGATCTGGTCAACTACCAACCGGGCGGCGGCGAGAGCGTATTGCGGATGGCGGCGCGGATCGCGGCCTTCCACGCCGACCTCCAGCGCCAGCTCGGCGCCGACGGCGAGGCGATCGTTATCTGCCACGCGGGCGCCATGCGGCTGCTATCGGCCTGCGACGCCGGCCTGGCGCAGCACGAGATGGCCCTGCAGGCGGCCCGGACGCCGCACCATATCGCCTACGGTTCCACGCTGATCCTAGGTCGCGGCCATGCGCAGCTTGAAGAACGCGTTGACCGTTAATCTGCCGACCGTCGGATCGTCGACCATCAGCTCCGGCGCCGTGATGTGCCCCGAGTGGAACAACTCTCCGTTGTAGAAGATCGCCCGGTTGAACTTGGGCGCAACGGTCAGCACCTTCTCAAAATGCTCGTCCGATGCAATCGCAAATGTCGCCGGCGCGGTCGGCACCCGCGACTCCCCCGCCATGTCCTTGCGCTTCAACTCGCGCAGCATTGCGTCGATCTCCTGTAGCGGAACCTTGGGTTTGAAAAAATTGGTGCCGCCTAGCCGCTCGTCTTTAAACAGATACAGCACCATCGCTCCGACACCCTCCATGTCGTCCAGATTGTAGGAGTCGCGGTGCGGTATGCGCTGGCCCTGCAACAGCTGCTCCGGACGCCGCGTCACCAGCGACAGGCGGCTGGTGATGCCGAGCACCCGGCGCGCCTTGAGCGGCGCGCGCGCATGCAGCAGAAACGCCTCCTGCACGCTGGCGACGAAACGTCCGGTCAACGTCAATTCCGGTCCGGGATAGTAATTACCGGCAGAGTCGACGAACTCACTGCGCTGGAGCGCGGCGTATTCCACCATCGTCTCCGGTTCCGTCATGAAGTTATCGACGATGACGCACTGGTGGCCGTCGAAAAGCGGCACCACGGTCACCACCGGACGCGGATTGACCATGGGGCGCAAAACCACCGGCGCGGATGGCGGGGCAAGACGAGGGTCGAACATGGAGACTCCAGCAACGGCAGGTGAACCACCTGCCAAGGTGGCGATAATGATAGCAAAAAAGCCAGGGGCAATTCAGTGGTTTATTTTTCACTAGTTATCAAGTCTCCCACCAAACCCGTATAATGACCGGCTTTGGTGCCCGCGCGTCCGTCCGGATGCGCAGTTAAACGGGAAACACGAAGCCGCCCTGCGGCCCACGTGTGCTGCCCCCGCAACGGTAAGCAAGTGTCGCGCGACGCGCGACAAACCAGCTCTGACAACCACTGTGCTCCGCATGGGAAGGTGAGATGGTCTAACTTGCCAGCCCGGATACCGGCCAAAGCAGGTGGAAGTGGGCGAACGGGATGTGCGCGCGCAGCTCTCGGTTTTCCGCTTCCGTTCAATCTGGCCCACGGGGAAGTAGGCCGGTTGCTTCTAACAGAAAAATAAATCATGTCCTTTACTACCTCCCGCCCGGCGGCACTGACCTCGCTGGCATTGGCAATGGCCGCCGCCTTCACGTACACCGGCGCCTACGCCGACGAGGCGCCCGCCGACACCGTCGTGGTGACCGCCACGCGCACGCCGCAACCGCTGGCCGACATCATCAGCGACACCGTGACCATCAAGGCCGAACAAATCGCCGAAGCCGGCGCCGGCTCCGTGGTCGACCTGCTCAAGCGCCAGCGCGGCATCGAAGTGACGCGCAACGGCGGCGCGGGCAGCTCGTCGAACGTCTACATCCGTGGCGCCAACAGCAATCAAAGCATTGTGCTGGTCGACGGCGTGCGTATCGGCTCGTCCACCACCGGCGCCGCCAACTGGAGCGCCATCCCGCTGACCGCGATCGACCATATCGAAATCGTCTATGGCTCGCTGAGCTCATTGTATGGCGCCGACGCCATCGGCGGCGTGATCCAGATCTTCACCAAAAAGGGCCAGGGCGCACCGGCGGTGACGGCGTTCGCCGGCTATGGCAGCGACAAGACGCGCGAAGCCGACGTGACGGTATCGGGCGCCACCGGCGGTGAACACAGCTTCGGCTATGCGGTCAGCGCCGGCAAGGAAAAGTCGGACGGCTTTTCGACTTCCCGCCCCGGCCTGACCTCGTACAACCCGGACGACGACGGCTACGACAAGGAAAACGTCTCCGGTCAATTCAGCCTGCAATTGGCCAAGGGCTACGAGGCCGGCGCGCTGTTCATGCATAGCAAACTCGATTCGCAGTACGACGCCCTGCGTGCCGGCTCCTACAACGTGCGCAGCAAGAACGTCATCGACACCGCCAGCGTCTACGCCAAGGCGCAACTGCTGCCGGTCTGGGACAGCCTGCTGCAATACTCGGAGACCAAGGACAAAGGCGAAAACTACACCAATGCCACCGCCGCCGGCTATGCGCGCATCAAGACCAAGCAAAGCTTCATCACGTGGCAGAACGACGTCCAGATCGGCGCCGATATGCTGCAACTGCTGTACGAGCACCGCGAAGAGAAGGTACAAAGCAATGGCTCCAACGGTGTGCTGAACCGCCAGCGCGATACCAATTCGTTCGCCGCCTCGTACAACGCCCGTCGCGGCGCCAATCTTCTGAGCGCGAGCGTCCGCCGCGACAACACGGTCTACGGCTCGCAGAATACCGGCTCGCTCGGCTACGGCTACAACATCACGCAGGCGCTGCGCGCCACCGCCAGCTACGGCACCAGCTTCCGCGCGCCGACCTATAACGAGTTGTACTTCCCGGAGTATGGCAATCCAAACAACAAACCGGAGAAAGGCCGCAACGCCGAAATGGGCCTGCGCTACGACGACGGCGTGAACGCGCTGAGCGCCGGCTACTATCGCAACCGCCTGACGGACATGCTCGTCAACATCAACCCATGCCCGTTCGGCCGCGCCGGCTATCCAAGCGGCTGCGCTTACAACGTCAATCGCGCGACGCTGGAGGGGATCACGTTGTCGGCCGCCACCAAGCTGGCCGGCATCAACCTCGCCGCCAACCTCGATCTGCAGGACCCGAAGGATGAGACGACGGGCAAGCGCCTGCAGCGCCGCTCCAAAAAGCACGGCAACGTGACCGCCGACTATGGCATCGGCGCGCTGAAGGCCGGCGTTGAGCTGGAAGTGTCGGGCAACCGTTATGACGACGCGGCCAACAGCAATCGCCTGGGCGGCTACGGTCTGGTGAACCTGTACGCGACCTACGCCTTCTCGCGCGACTGGTCGGCGCTGGTCCGCTGGAACAACATCGGCGACAAGCAGTACGATCTGGCGCGGTACTACAACACGCCGGGTTCGAAGGTGTTTGCGGGTATTCGCTACGGTTATAAATAGACACGAAAACACGTGGGGCGGATTACGGGGTTATCGCTAAGCCTTGCTTAAGCTTGTAATACTGTAATCTGCCAGTGCTTCCCACTCTCCGAAAGTAGTGCATGCATTCTTTCTCACGCAATCTGCAGCAGCGCGCCGCCGTCACCCTGACCGGCCTGGCCCTGTTCGCGTTTGCCAGCCTGGTTTTCTCGGGCATGACCGGTTCGGTCGCGATTCCCCTTTCCGACATTCCCGCAGCGGTCAACGATCTGCTGCACGGCCAGACCACCACCTTGTCGGCCACCCTGCTCGACCTGCGCCTGAGCCGCGCCATCACCGCCTTCGTCACCGGCGCGGCGCTGTCGCTGGCCGGCGTCATGATGCAGGCACTGTTGCGCAACCCGCTGGCCGATCCTTATGTCCTTGGCATATCCTCCGGCGCCTCGGTTGGCGCGCTGGCCGCGCTGATGTTCATGTGCGCCGCGTGGATGGTCGACGCGGCGGCCTTCGCCGGCGCGGTGGTGGTCTCGATGATGCTCTACATGCTGGCCCGGCGCGACCTGCGCGGCGGCGCGGCGGCCGAAGGCGGCACCGCCCTGCTGCTGCTGACCGGCGTGATCCTGTCGTCCGCCTGCATGGCGCTGGTCACCCTGATGCTGTCGATCGCGCCGGAGAGCCGCCTGCGCACGATGGTGTTCTGGATGATCGGCGACCTGTCCGGGGCGCCCCTGCGCTGGATGCCGTGGGTGGTGCTGGCCGGTGCGCTGCTCTTCGCGCTGCGCAACGCGCGCGCCATGAACGTCATGGCGCTGCACGCGGAAGCCGCCGCCACCTTGGGCATCCGCGTCGGCGCCTTGCGCAAAGGCCTGTTCTTCACCTCCGGCCTGTTGACCGCCAGCGCCGTCACCAGCGCCGGCAGCATCGGCTTCGTTGGCCTGATCGTGCCGCACGCCTGCCGCTTCGCGGTCGGTCCCGACCACCGCTTGCTGATCCCGGCGGCGGCGCTGGCCGGCGGTAGTTACCTGCTGCTCGCCGATACGCTGGCGCGCACCATCATCGCGCCGCAGCAGCTGCCCGTCGGCGTGGTCACCGCCTTGATCGGTGCGCCCGTGTTCCTGTACCAGCTGCATCGGCTGCGTAAATAATATGATCAGCACCCACGACCTCTCCCTGAAAATCGGCCAGCGCCAGCTGATTGCAGACCTGAACTGGATGGTCCGCGACGGCGAATGCTGGAGCGTCATCGGCCGCAACGGCGCCGGTAAAAGCACGCTGCTGCGCACCCTCGCCGGGCTGCGCCCGACCGATGGCGGCCATGTCGCCATCGGCGGACGGGCGTTGAACGACTGGCCGCTGGCCGAACTGGCGCGCCAGCGCGCCTTCCTGGCGCAGAGCCGCAGCGACGCTTTTGCCTACACGGTGATCGAAACCGTGCTATCGGCGCGCCATCCCTACCACGACAACCGCTACTGGGAAGGTGGCGAGGACCAGGCCATCGCCATGAAGTCGCTGGAGGCCATGGAGGTGGCCGAACTGGCCGCGCGCGACGTGCGCACGCTATCGGGCGGCGAGCGCCAGCGCGTAGCCATCGCCGCCATGCTGGCGCAGGACACGCCGTTGCTGCTGCTCGACGAACCGGCCAACGCGCTCGATCTGGGACACCAGGTCGGCGTCATGAAGCTGTTGTCGCAGTTGTGCCGCGAACAAGGAAAAACCGCCGTCATGATCGGCCACGACCTGACACTGGCGCACAGCGTCTCGACCCACGCGCTGCTGCTGATGGGCGACGGCCGCTGGCTGGCCGGCACCACCGCCGACGTGATGCGGGCCGATCTCCTGAGCGAATACCTGGGCCACCCGATTGACATCATCCAGCACGGAAAACGCAGCATCTTCATCCCCACCGAGGACCAGCAATGACCGACCAGAATAAAGACAGCAGCGCAGACGGCACTGCGACCATCAGCGCCGAGACAGCGGCGCTCAACGAACGCCATCGCGTGCGCATGGAGCGCAAGAAGGCGATCATCGACGCGCAGATCGCCGCCGCCGATAAACAGATCGGCATCATCATCGTCAATACCGGCAACGGCAAGGGCAAGAGCTCGAGCGGCTTCGGCATGGTGATCCGCGCGCTGGGCCACGGCATGAAGGTCGGCGTGGTGCAGTTCATCAAGGGCGCGATGCAGACCGGCGAAGAAGCCTTCCTGCGCCGCTTCCCGGACGAGGTGAGCTTCCACACGATGGGCGAAGGCTATACCTGGGAGACGCAAAACCGCGAGCGCGATACCGAAAAAGCGCTGCTGGCGTGGGAACAGGCCAGGAAATTCCTGGCCGATCCGAATATCGGCCTAGTGGTGTTCGACGAACTCAATATCGCGCTGAAGTACCGCTACCTGGACGTGGAAATGGTGATCAACGATCTGCTGGCGCGTCCGCCGATGCAGCACGTCGTCATCACCGGCCGGGGCGCGCCGCCGGAGCTGATCGCCATCGCCGACACCGTGACCGAAATGGAAGTGGTCAAACACGCGTTCAAGGCCGGCATCGGCGCGCAACTCGGGACCGAATGGTAATGACGACCAGGGCCCTTCTGATTGCCGCCGTGGCTTCCGGCCAGGGTAAAACCACGGTGACGGCGGCGCTGGCGCGCAAGCTGGTTCGGCTGGGCAAGCGGGTGCGCGTGTTCAAGTGCGGTCCGGATTTCATCGACCCGATGCTGCTGGAACGCGCCAGCGGCGCGCCGGTGCGCACACTCGATCTGTGGATGGTCGGCCCGGACCAGTGCCGCGAGCAGTTGGCGCAGGCGGCCGCCGAAGCGGATGTGATCCTGATCGAAGGCGTCATGGGACTGTATGACGGCACGCCGTCGTCCGCCGACCTGGCGCGCGAGTTCGGCGTGCCGGTGATGGCGGTGATCGACGCCTCGTCGATGGCGCAAACCGCCGGCGCGCTGGTGCACGGCCTGCGCGACTATGGACCGGTCGACATGGCGGGCGTCATCGCCAACCGCATCGCCAGCGAAAACCACGCCAAAATGGTGGCTGCGTCGCTGCGCGATATACCGTTGTTCGGCACCATGCCGCGCCAGACAAGATCGCTGCCGGAACGCCACCTTGGCCTGGTGTTGCCGGGGGAAGTGGGCGACATCGACGGCTTGCTCGACACGTTGGCCGACCAGTTGGTGTTCGACGAAGAAGCGTGGGACCGGCTGCGCGCCATCGACATCGCGCTTCCGGCGCCCGTGGTGCCGCAACCGCCTGCGACACTGGCCGGGAAAACCATCGCCATCGCGCGCGATCCGGCATTCATGTTTCTCTACCCCGCCAATCTGGACACCCTGCGCGCCCTCGGCGCGACCTTGACATTCTTCTCACCGCTGGCAGACGAACCGGTGCCCGCAGGCGCCGACGCGGTCTATCTTCCTGGCGGCTACCCGGAACTGCACGCCGAGACATTGTCGCTGGCGGCCACCTGGAAATCGTCCATCCGCGCCGTCCACGCGGCGGGTAGCCCCATCGTCGCCGAATGCGGCGGCATGATGGCGCTGGCCGATACGCTGGCCGACCAATCCGGAGCGATCTGGCCGATGGCCGGCCTACTGACCGGCACTGTGGCAATGCAGCCACGCCTGGCCGGCCTCGGACCGCAAGCTCTCCCCACGGAACAGGGTATCCTGCGCGGCCACACGTTCCATTACTCCAAATTAGCGACAACAGTGGAGCCGGCGGCGCATACTATTAAACATCCCTCCGCAATACAAGGTGAAGCCTGGTATCGCGCAGGATCGCTCACCGCTTCGTATTTTCACGCTTACTTCCCATCCAACCCGGCGGCCGTCGCCGCCCTGTTTTCAAGGAGTCCGGTATGACACGCACACTCGTTCTGGGCGGCGCACGCTCCGGTAAAAGCGCTTACGCCGAGCGCCTGGCCGTAGATTCAGGCAAGGAAGTCGTCTACATCGCCACCGCCACCGCCGGCGACGCCGAAATGGCGGCCCGCATCGCCCACCACCGCGCCAGCCGGCCCGGCGAATGGACCACCGTCGAGGAGCCGCTGGCCCTCGGCAACCAGCTGCTGCGATGGTCGTCCCCCGACCGCCTGATCATGGTCGACTGCCTGACGCTTTGGCTCAGCAACCTGCTATTCAGCAGCGGCGAGCAGTATCCGGAGGTCGGCGAGATCGCGCTGCCGGCGCTGTTCCACGAGCAGCAGGACATGCTGGCCAGCGCGTTGATCAAATGTACCAGCGACGTGGTGCTGGTATCGAACGAGGTTGGACTGGGCATCATGCCGGCCGGCGCCATCTCGCGCTGCTTCCTCGACGAGCAGGGACGGTTGAATCAATCGGTGGCGGCGATCTGCGACCGCGCGGTGTTCGTCGCCGCCGGCCTGCCGCTGGTATTAAAAGGATAGCCGTGCTGTCAGAGTTGAGCTTTTACGCCGTTGCGGTGTTGATGGTGGCCGGCGTATTGCTGGACTTTTTACTGGGCGAGGCGCGCCGCTGGCATCCGCTGGTCGGCTTCGGCAATCTGGCGATGGCGCTGGAACGCCGCCTCAATCGCGGCGGCTTGCGCTTCTGGCGCGGCGTGCTGGCTTGGGCGCTGGCGGTGCTGCCGCTGACCGCCATCGCCGCCTTGCTGGTTTGGCTGGCAGCGCCGCTGAGCGCCTGGTTGGTGTATGCGCTGCACGCCGTCATGCTCTACTTCGCGCTGGGCCTGCGCAGCCTGCGCGACCACAACCTGCCGATCGCCGAGGCGCTGGCGCGGGAAGATCTGCCCAACGCCCGCTTGCTGACGGCCCGCATCGTCAGCCGCGACACCACCAGCGCCAGCGAAATCGAACTGACCAAGGCCAGCGCCGAATCCCTGCTTGAAAACGGCAACGACGCCGTCTTCGGCACGCTGTTCTGGTTTATCGTCGCCGGAGGTCCCGGCGCTGTCATGTTCCGCATGGCGAATACGCTCGACGCCATGTGGGGCTACCGCACTCCCCGTCTGCTGCAATTCGGCTGCGCCGCCGCGCGCCTCGACGACGCGCTCAATTACCTGCCCGCGCGCCTGACCGCGCTGTCCTATGTGCTGCTGGCGCCAGGACTGCAAGGAAAACGGCGCGCCTGGGCATGCTGGCGCGCGCAAGCACCGGCGTGGAGCAGCCCGAACGCCGGTCCGGTCATGGCCAGCGGCGCCGGCGCGCTGGGCGTGCAACTGGGCGGCGCGGCCATCTACGACGGCGAGATTGAAGAACGGCCCCCGCTGGGCCAAGGGGAACCTGCCACCGGCGCCGATATCGCCCGCGCATGGCATCTGGTGGTCCGCACCACGGCGCTGTGGCTGTCCTGCGCGCTGGTCGCGGCTTTTATTTTAGAGTACGCACATGCTTGAACATGGCGGCAACCTGCGCGACGCCGCGCTGCGTTTCGGCCGTGACGACTGGCTCGATCTGTCGACCGGCATCAACCCGCGCTGGTATCCGGCGCCGCCGCTGCCGGACAACGCGTGGCACCGGCTGCCGGAAGCCGATCCCGAACTGGCACGCGCGGCGCAGGCCTATTACGGCGCCCCGCTGATGCTGCCGGTGGCCGGCACGCAGGCGGCGATACAAGCGCTGCCCCGGCTACGCAAGCCGTCGCGGGTGGCCGTCACCGCGCCTTCGTACGCGGAGCACGCGCACCATTGGAACGATCACGGTCACACGCTGACCCAAACGCCCTACGACGAACTGGATGCGGCGGTGGCGGTCAGCGATGTCGTCGTCATCGTCAATCCCAACAATCCCACCGGCGCCACGGTGCCGTCAGCGAGGCTGCTGGACTGGGCCGGGCAACTGTCGGCACGCGGCGGCTGGCTGGTCGTCGATGAGGCTTTCGGCGACACATCGCCGTACAACAGCGTCGCAGCCCGCAGCGGCATGCCGGGTCTGATCGTCCTGCGCTCGGTGGGGAAATTCTTTGGCCTCGCCGGCATTCGCCTTGGCTTCGTGGCCGCCCACCCGGACCTGCTGCGCGGCCTGGGCGACCTGCTCGGCCCCTGGACCATCAGCGGCCCGGCCCAGCACATCGCCATTGCCGCGCTGCGCGACACCCAATGGCAAGCGGGCGCGCGCGAACAACTTAATGCCGGCGGTGCACGCCTGCGTCAGCTATTGGCCGCACACGGCATCGCATCGAACGGCACGCCGTTGTTCCAGTGGTGGGGCGAGGAGCGCCCCGAGGCGTTCTGGCAGCACATGGCGGAACGTGGCATCTGGGTGCGGCTGTTCAAGCACGCCGCGCGAGGCGTTCGCCTTGGCCTGCCGCCCGACGAAGCGGGATGGCGACGCCTGCAAACAGCATTAACCGAATGGACCAACCAATGAAGACAAGTCAATGAAGACCAACCACCTCGCGCTGACACGCTGTCTGTTCGCGGCCGCCATCGCCGCATCTGTTTGCACCACTGACGCCAGCGCCGCCCCCATCAGCGTGCGCGACGACGACGGCAACGTCATCACGCTGCAAAAGCCGGCCCAGCGCATCATCGCAATGGCGCCGCATGTGACGGAACTGCTGTATGCGGCCGGCGGTGGCGACAGGATCGTTGGCGCCGTCACCTACAGCGACTTCCCGGAGGCGGCAAAAAAGCTGCCGCGCATCGGCACCAACCGCCAGATCGACATGGAGCGGGTGATCGCCATGAAGCCCGACCTGATCGTCGCCTGGATGCACGGCAGCTCCGAGCGCCAGATCGAGACGCTGCGCCAATTGGGCATTCCGATTTTCCACAGCGAGCCACTGAAGCTGGATGGCATTTCCGATAGCCTGCTGCGCCTCGGCCAGTTGATGGGTACCGAAAGCGTCGCGCAACCCGCCGCCGCCGACATCCGCAAGCAGTTCGCGTCGCTGGCCAAGCAGTACTCCAACCGGTCGCCGGTAAAGATGTTCTACCAGGTGTGGGACAGGCCGCTCTATACGCTCAATGGCGCGTCCATCGTCAGCGACGCCATGCGGCTGTGCGGTGGCGTCAACATCTTTGCCGACCTCAAAACCACCGCGCCGGTGGTCAGCGTGGAGGCGGTGCTGCAAGCCGACCCGGAGGCGGTCTTCGGCACCGCAGAGAAGGACTACGGCGGCGTCGCGTTGTGGAAGCCATATACCACCATGAAGGCGGTCCGCAACGACAACCTCTTTACGCTCGACGGCGAGCTGCTGAACCGCGCCGGTCCGCGCATGGTCGCCGGCACCACCGCACTGTGCGAAAAACTCGAACTGGCGCGCCAGCACAGGAAGAATTAACGTGAGTTTTCCCTATTCGACCCTGATGGTACAGGGCACCACATCCGACGCCGGCAAGAGCACCGTGGTCGCCGCCCTATGCCGGCTGCTCAAGCGCCAGGGCGTGCGCGTGGTGCCATTCAAGCCGCAGAACATGGCCCTCAACAGCGCGGTCACCGCCGACGGCGGCGAGATCGGCCGCGCGCAGGCGCTGCAGGCCATCGCCGCCGGACTGGCGCCGCACACGGACATGAATCCGGTGCTACTCAAGCCATCGAGCGACATCGGCGCGCAGGTCGTCATCCATGGCAAGGTACGCGCCGAGATGAATGCGCGCGACTACCACCAGTACAAAACCGTGGCCATGCAGGCGGTGCTGGAATCGCACGACCGCCTGCTGACGCAGTACGACAGCGTGATCGTCGAGGGCGCCGGCAGCCCTGCGGAAATCAATCTGCGCGAGCGCGACATCGCCAACATGGGCTTTGCCGAAAAGGTCGATTGTCCGGTCGTACTGGTGGCGGACATCGATCGCGGCGGCGTGTTCGCGCATATCGTCGGTACGCTTTCGTGCCTGTCGGAGAGCGAGCGTGCCCGCACCATCGGTTTCGTCATCAACCGCTTCCGGGGCGATATCAAACTGCTGGAGCCAGGCCTGGAATGGCTGGAGCGGCAGACCGGCAAGCCGGTGCTCGCCGTGCTGCCGTATCTTCACGGCCTGTTCCTCGACGCCGAGGATGCGGTGCAGCCGGTGCAGGCGTCGAAGGGCGCCTTCCGCGTGGTGGTGCCCAGCCTTCCCCGCATGAGCAACCACACCGACTTCGACGCGCTGCGCGCCCATCCCGACGTCGATCTGCATTTCGTGCGCCAGGGCGAGCCGATCCCGAAGGCCGACCTGATCATCCTCCCCGGCAGCAAGAACACGCGCGGCGATCTGGAATGGTTGCGCGCGCAGGGTTGGCCCAAGGAGATCGACCGCCACCTGCGCTACGGCGGTAAGGTCATCGGCGTATGCGGCGGCTTCCAGATGCTGGGGGGCAGCGTCACCGACCCCCTTGGCATCGAGGGCAAGGCGGGCGATTCGCCCGCCCTCGGCCTGCTCGACATGGTCACCGAAATGACTGCCGACAAACGCCTGGAGCAAGTCCGTGGCACCTGCGCCTTCGATGCCGATGGCGCCACCGTGGCAGGCTATGAAATCCACATGGGCACCTCGACCGGCGCCGCGCTGGCATCGCCGGCCTTCCTGATCGACGGCCGGCCGGAGGGCGCGCGGTCGGCCGATGACCAGATACTGGGCACCTACCTGCATGGCCTGTTCGATACGCCCGAAGCCAGCGGCGCGCTGCTGCGCTGGGCCGGTCTGCATTCGGACCATACCGTCGATACCTCGGCGCTGCGCGAGGCCAGTCTGGATCGCATCGCCGACGCCACGCAGCCGCTGCTGGACGCGCTGATCGCGCTGAAGAAAACGCCATGAACCGGCATGCTTATTCGGACGCCGAGATCGGGGGCGTCTACCGCGCCATACGCGAGCGGCGCGACGTGCGCCACTTCAAGCCGGGACCACTGGAGGAAGGCCAACTGCTGCGCTTTATCGCCGCCGCGCACAATGGACCCAGCGTCGGCCTGATGCAGCCTTGGCGTTTCATCCGCATCGCCAATCCGCAGCTGCGCGCCACCATCCATCAACACGTGAACGAAGAACGCATCAAAACGGCCGAAGCGCTGGGCCAGCGCGCGGAGGAGTTCATGCAGCTGAAAGTGGAAGGCATACTTGCCTGCGCCGAGGTGCTGGTGGTCGGCCTGGTCGACAAGCGTGAGCATTATGTATTCGGCCGCCGGACCATGCCGGAGATGGATCTGGCGTCGGCCGCGTGCGCGCTGCAGAATTTCTGGCTGGCGGCGCGCGCCGAAGGTATCGGCGCGGGTTGGGTGTCCATGTTCGATCCGCAAAGGCTGCGCGAGATTTGCGGCATGCCGGAAGGCAGCCAGCCGATCGCGGTGCTGTGCGTGGGGCAGGTGGAGGAATTTTACACCGCGCCGATGCTGGAGCTGGAGCGCTGGGACCAGCGCCGCCCGCTGAGCGAGATCATGTTCGAGGACCGCTGGGGAGCCGGTTTCGAGGAAATACCTCGCGCCCCATACATTCCGGCCTAATGACCCAACCTTGCCTTTTATGTGACAATTGAAGGCATGAATACTTCCGCCGCCAAGCGCTATCTGCCCTGGGTCGTCGCCACTGCCCTGTTCATGGAGCAGTTGGACTCGACCATCGTCAACACGGCGATTCCCAGCATGGCGGTCAGCCTGCAGGTCACACCGCTGAGCTTAAAAGCGGTCGTCACCAGCTATATCCTCAGCCTCGCGGTGGCGATTCCGATCAGCGGCTGGATGGCCGACCGCTTCGGCACCCGGCGCGTATTCATGTCGGCGGTGGCCATTTTCACGGTGGCGTCGGTGCTGTGCGGGCTGTCCCTCAATTCACCGATGCTGGTGGCCGCGCGGCTGTTGCAAGGACTGGGCGCGGCGATGATGATGCCGGTCGGACGGCTGGCCATCATCCGCACCTTCCCCAAGGCAGAGCTGCTGGCAGCGATGAACTTCGTGATCATCCCGGCGCTGATCGGCCCCTTGCTCGGCCCTACCGTCGGCGGCTTGATCGTCCACTGGCTCACGTGGCGCGATATCTTCTTCGTCAACGTACCGGTGGGCCTGGCGGCGATTTTCCTGGCTTACCGCTACATGCCCGACTATCGTGGCGACGGCGTGCGGCCGCTGGACCTGATCGGCATGGTCCTCTTCGGCACCGGCGTGGCGCTGCTGTCATGGCTGCTGGAGGTCTTCGGCGAACATAAACTCGATGCGACGTCGGCGACGGTGCTGCTGCTGATCGCCGGCAGCCTGCTGGCCGCCTACGTGTGGCATGCGAAGGATGCCAAATTCCCGCTGCTGCGGCTAACGCTGTTCAAGATACGCACCTTCCGGGTGTCGGTGATGGGAGGCTTCATCACGCGCATTGGTGTTGGCGGCCTGCCTTTCCTGCTGCCGCTGTTGTACCAGCTGGGCCTCGGCCTGCCGGCATGGCAATCGGGCCTGCTGATGATGCCGTCGGCCGCCGCCGCGATGGGCATGAAGTTCATCTCGGTGCGCGTGCTGGCCCGATTCGGCTACCGCCAGGTGCTCACCGTGAACACGCTGTTGATCGGTCTGACCATCGGCATGTTCTCGCTGGTCCATCAGGGTACGCCGCTGTATGTGATCGTGATGATCAGCCTTTGCCTGGGCTTTTTCAATTCGCTGCAGTTCTCCAGCATGAACAGCATCGCCTACGCCGATGTGGAGAACGCCGATTCGAGCATGGCCAGCACCATCGCCAGTTCGATGCAGCAGTTGTCGGTGAGTTTCGGCCTGGCCGCAGGTTCGCTGATCACCGGCTGGTTCCTCGGCGACCTGCCGCAGTCGAACCGCCTGGCGCTGACCTCCGCGCTGCACTACGCCTTCCTCACGCTGGCAGTGGTGACAATACTGTCGTCGTTGACCTTCTGGTCGCTGCGCAAGGAGGATGGCGAAAGTATCAGCAGAGGCACGGCTAGCCGCGCGGCTTGACGATCAAGCGGTTCACATACGGATCGAAGATCAGCGGCCCCTGGTAAATTTCGGGCGCATACTGGTAGGCGTAGCTGGGCAGCAGCGAGTACTGTATCTGCAGCATCAGGCGCGGTTGCCGCGCCGGCGCCGTACCCTTGTGGATGCCGGCGGTATCGACGGCAAAACAGAAACCGCGCGAACCGATCGCCGTCAACAGCTTCTCGGCGCCGTAGGTGCTGGCGATTTCGGTGTCGCTGTAGA
Source organism: Duganella sp. AC917 (assembly GCF_979258245.1). Lineage (NCBI taxonomy): Bacteria > Pseudomonadati > Pseudomonadota > Betaproteobacteria > Burkholderiales > Oxalobacteraceae > Duganella > Duganella sp. AC917. The sequence goes on along the minus strand of NZ_OZ409848.1, from coordinate 6,087,875 downwards.
AGCGCAGGCGCATCGGCGCCTGGGTCAGATGGCTGCCGTGCAGATAAACGTGCGGCCCGGCGTCGAGATCGACATCGGTCAGGTAGACCAGCACCTTCAGATAACGCCAGTCTTCGGAATCGCGGTGAAACGCCTGCAACGCGCTGCAATCCCCTTGCACCGGAAACGACCAGCGCAGCCCGAGCGCGGAAATCGTCGGCTTGCAGTCCATATAGCGGGCAGCCAGTCCCAGCAGCGCAGGGCTGTTGGCCAGCGTGAGGATATGCGGACAAGCAATGACGTCGCGCAGGTGGTAGTCGGCCACGCGCACACCGGCGGGCGCCTGCATCAGCGTGAACGAGGCGCGGTCACGGTCGCGGTCAAACAAGACCTTGTTTTTGAGATAATCCTTGATGTCGTCGCATTGCGCGCTGTCCAACAAGTTTCCCAGCGGCGCGTAGCCGCTGCCGCACAGGTCGGCCAGCGCCGTCTGCTCCTGCGCCGTATTCGCGTACAACTCTTTTCCCGATCCCTGTCGCGCGCGCAATGCGCCGCTCAGCGCGCGTACCACCATGCGGCGCAGTGCGGGCCGCGTGACGATGCGTTGGCTGTAATACAACAGGCTGTGCAACGGGGCGAAACGGCGGCCGGGGGTCAGCTGCGCATATTCCATGGGAAATTCCTTCGAGGTTCACCCCTCAGAAGGTAACAACCCGCCGCCCCGTGCGCTTTGATATCGGCTAAACCCCTTGCTTGCGACGGCGTACCATGGTCCCGATCAGGCCCAGCCCACCCAACAACATAGCGTAGGTGGCCGGTTCCGGCACGGCTGCGGCGGTCACATCGGTATAGGCGCCGTCGAAGCGGAATATCGCCCGTTGGCCGTTGATACTGGTCATGCCGATCAACGCCAGGAAGCTGGTGTCGCTCGAGTAGTCGCCCAGCAGGCGGAAAGCGTAGCCGCCCGTCGCGGCTTCGGTAAAGGACAGCGTCTTGCCGCTGACCACGGCGCCCAGGCCGTTGAAGGTCAGCGACGAAGCACCGAGTTGCACCGAGGCGTTGTCGAGCAACGACAAGCTGGCAAACGTTTGGCCGTCCGCGCCCGCGTTGGTCAGGCGTAGCGCGCCGCCGTTCAGGATCAGTTGGCTGCCGGCGGCGATGCGGTTGGCGCCGTCCAGGGTCAGGGTACCGCCGCTCAGCACGGTGGTGCCGGAGTAGGTGCTTACACCGGACAGCACCACGTCGCCGCTTTTAAATTCGACGCTGTTGAAATTGGAAATCGATCCGGCGTAGGCGAAGCTACCGCCGGCCTGGACCACCATCGTGTTGGCGCCACCGACGCCGCCATTGATGCTGCCGCTGATGCTGCCGCCGGTGATGGTCAGGCTGTTGTTGCCGCTGCCCATTTCGATGGCCTTGCCGCTGCTGGCACCGCTGATGTTGCCGCCCGTGACGATGACGGTCTTGTCGGCGCCGGTCTTGATGGCGGCGTTGACCGCGCCACCGCCCTGGATGATGGCGCCCGCCTGGTTCAGGATGGTGACGGTATGGCCGCTGGCCGCGCCGATGGCGACGATGGCCGAATCGCTCTGCCCGCGTATCAGGCCGCCGGCTTGGTTGGTGATGGTCGCGTTGCCGTACAGCCCTTCGCGCGTGCCGTTGCTCAGATCGTTGCCAGCCAGGGTGATGCCGCGACCGACAGCGTTGGTATTGCCCGCCGAAACCAATCCCTCGATCGTGCCGCTGTTGGTGACGACGCCGCCGCCGAAGCTGATGCCTTCGCTGTAAGCCAAGCCGTCGGCCGGCGCGCTGAAGGCGTTGACCGAGCGGATGATGCCGGTGTTGGTGATGGTGGCAAGACCGTCCACGTCCAGTCCGTCGCCATCGCCGGTGATGCCGCGACCGATGATGCTGCCGTGGTTGACGATATTGGCGGTCTGGTTCTTGTTGAAGCCGTCCAGATTGACGCCGGAGCCGTTGTTGCCGCGAACCACGCCGCCGGCCAGGTTGGTCAGGTCGATGACGAAGCTGGCGCCGGCATTGTCCTGGCCGCCGGTGATGCCGTGGCGCCCGCCTTCGATCAGGCCGGCCGCGCCGTTGACGATCTTGATGCCAGTGTTGCCCTGGGCGTCGACACCATCGCTGCTGGCGCCGCTGGTGGTCAGCGAGCGGATCGTACCGTTGTTGTTGACGACGCCATTCACGCCGGCGCGCACCGCGTCGGCCTCGGTCGCCTGCAGCAGGCCGCCGCTGAAGTTGTTGACGACGTTGGCGCCGCCGGTGATCGAGCTGAAGTCGACCGCCTGCGCGCCACCGGCGCTGGCGTTGAGCGAGATCATCGAGCCATAGTTGTTCAGGGTAACGCTGGCGTTGGCCTTGTTCATCTGTATCACGTCGGCGTCGGCGGTCTGCATCAGGGCGGCGCCATTGGTGGCGCTACCGTTGATGATGACCAGGCCGGTGGCCCCGGCGTTGTCGCGGATCGCGCGGCCGCTGCCTGTCTGGCGGATGGCGCCCTGGTTGTTGAGTGTCGCGTTGTTGCCGGTGACGGTCACCGCCACCGCACCGCCGCCCACGGTCAGGGAGCCGGCGGCGGTCACTGTGCCAGTGTCGTCCTTACCGAGCGTGCGGACGGTGCTGCTGGCGCCGCCGATGGTGAAGTCGGCCGCGAAGGCCGTCTGCATGGTCAGCGGCAAGGTCGCCGCGACCAGCAAGGCCTGGATGGCGGAGGAAGCTTTCGGCAGCGTGATCGTCATAATTTGTCCCGGATATTGTAGTAAGCAAACTTTCAATATCCCATAAAATTATGACAAGATCGTGACGCGTTAGAAGGCTGTCAGCGCCTTGCTGAACTTAATCAGCCACAGACGGCTTGGACGCTCGCGGTCGTCGCCACGGGCGACGCGGATCGTGTTGGCGGCGTTGCAACCGGATGCGCTGCTGGTGATGATCACGCCGTTCGCGTCGACATTGCACTTGGTGACATCGGCATCGTCCACCGCCACGCCGGCCGCATCGTAGACTTTGGTTTTGAGGCCGAAGTCATTGTCGTTGACCAGCGCGAGCGTGTTGCCATCGACGATGGTCAAACCTTCGGCTTTTTCCGCCAGCCAGCCAATTGCGTTCAGGTCGAGCAACTGCGTTTTCTTCAGTGTCACCACCGACTTCCAGTCGGCGCCATTGACGGCCGCGCCGCCCATGCTGCTCTTTTCCAGATCGGATGTTGTCGCGTTGTAGGCGGCCGCCGCGATATCGGTGGCTGCGCCGATCTCCACCAGCATCAGCTTGTTGAATACCTTGCCGCCGGGCGCGGCGCCCTGCTCGATCACGATGAACTTGCCGTTACCGAGCGCGACCACGTCACCCAGCTTGGCGTTGCCGGTGCGGCCATCCTGGTAGTCGGCGCGATCGAGCGGATAGGCGTACATCTTGCCCGACGTGCCGGTGGTCGGATCGAACTCAACCCAACGGGTGAAGCGCGCGTAGCGTTCCACTGCCTCGTTCTTGCCGGTCACCGCGTATGGCGCGTTGCCGTCGCTAAGCGGACTTTGCAGGAAGGCGTGCAGCTTGTCGGTGGACGTGTCCAGTGCCATGCCTTCCATGCCGCGATTGGCACGGCGCTTGAGGAAGATTTCCGGCAAACCGCTGCCGGGTGCGTACTTGTTGAGGATGATGCCGGTGGCCGGATCGATCTTGACGATGAACGGACCATACTCATCCGACACCCATAACACGTTGCGTTTCTTGTCGAGCACGATCGCTTCAGAATCGAGCCCGCCGGCGTTGAAGGTGGCTTTGCTGCTGGCGTCGTATTTCATCACGTCCATCACCGGCAGCTCGGCCGAATTGCCGACAGCGCCGGGTGCTACCGGAAGGCCGGAGGCGTTGATGTTGGCCGACACCTTGATCGGCGTGGACGCTGTCAGCACCGCGCCGGATTTTCCGACGGTGATCAGCCCAAACGCGGGCGTAAAGCTTGGCGACGGGAAGATCTTGGCGCCGGTAACGCCGGTGCCGCTCAAGGACGGCAGATTCGGGCCGTCGCCGTTGGGGCCGCGGTCGGTCAGGCCGTAGAACTCCAGGTCGCCATTGGCGTTGAGACCTTTGAAGGCGATCGACGATCCGTACGATGGCAGGAACCCCAGCGGAAAGTCTTCCTTGACCTTGGCGTTGCTGCCCTCGTAAGGGATGTAGAAATTGTTGGCCGCCTGGATTTGATAGCGGGTCACGCTGACGGCGACATCACCCAGCTGATTCTTTTGCGTGAAGGATTCGTTGACCGGCGTGCCGACCGTCGAGGCCAGCGTGTCTTCGAAGTGCTCACGCACAAGGGCCCGACGGTTGTCGTCGACGGTGCGGGCGGCGTACTTGGCGCCGGCGGCTTTCAGGTTATCGGTCATGGCGGTATTGAAAGTGGTGGCGGACGCGCCGAAGTCCGCGCTTTTGGATGCCAGCGCGGTCTTCACGTCGGCGGCGAGCTTGATGCCGTTCGACGGATCGCTATCTTCATCCAGCAGCTGCAGGGCCAGCAAGCGGTTGATCACTTTGACGTCCTTGATGTCGGTAACGCCAGCCAGTTGCAGCGGCGTGATGGTGGCCGCGCACGGTGCGCTGCCCAGGGCAATACCGCCGATACTGAAGCTGACGGTGTCGCCAGCGTAACACGTGAACTCGCCTTTGGAAGTCGTGCTGGCTTTGGCGGCGGTACCGGCGACATAGTCCAGGTTTTCCACCGCGCCATCGAGGAACACGCCGGTCATCGACGGGCGCGCGGGCGCCTCGTTGTCGCTGCCACCGCAGCCGGCCAGGACGGAGAATACAGCGAGCGACAATAAAGGAAGAGTTTTCATGCTGGACCGCCTCAAAGTGAAAAAGAGGCAAGTCTAGCGAGCGCGTGTGACGCAGGTATGACAGGGAATAGGGACGGAAAAAAGCCCCACCGGCACTGAACGCGATCTTGAGCGCGTTCTGGCTGGTGGGGCTTTTTAATATAACTAGCCTGACGATAACCTACTTTCACACTGGTTGCAGCACTATCATCGGCGCAGAGTTGTTTCACGGTCCTGTTCGGGATGGGAAGGGGTGGTACCAACTTGCTATGGTCATCAGGCATTGACTTGTACTGGGCTGCGCGCATTCGCGTCGCCCTGAATCTGGAGAAGTAAGTAAATGGGGTAATGAAGTTGTGTATCAACGAACGTTTCAACGCACTTCTTATTCACCACAACCTGCTAAGGTTATAGGGACAAGCCGTACGGGCAATTAGTATCAGTTAGCTTAATGCATTACTGCACTTCCACACCTGACCTATCAACGTCCTGGTCTCGAACGACCCTTCAAAGAGCTCAAGGCTCTGGGAAATCTCATCTCAAGGCAAGTTTCCCGCTTAGATGCTTTCAGCGGTTATCTCTTCCAGACTTAGCTACCCGGCAATGCCACTGGCGTGACAACCGGTACACCAGAGGTCTGTCCACTCCGGTCCTCTCGTACTAGGAGCAGCCCCCTTCAAATTTCCAACGCCCACGGCAGATAGGGACCAAACTGTCTCACGACGTTTTAAACCCAGCTCACGTACCACTTTAAATGGCGAACAGCCATACCCTTGGGACCGGCTACAGCCCCAGGATGTGATGAGCCGACATCGAGGTGCCAAACTCCCCCGTCGATATGAACTCTTGGGAGGAATCAGCCTGTTATCCCCAGAGTACCTTTTATCCGTTGAGCGATGGCCCTTCCATACAGAACCACCGGATCACTATGTCCTACTTTCGTACCTGCTCGACTTGTCAGTCTCGCAGTTAAGCACGCTTATGCCATTGCACTATTAGCACGATGTCCGACCGTACCTAGCGTACCTTCGAACTCCTCCGTTACACTTTAGGAGGAGACCGCCCCAGTCAAACTGCCTACCATGCACTGTCCCCGATCCGGATAACGGACCAAGGTTAGAACCTCAAATGAACCAGGGTGGTATTTCAAGGTTGGCTCCACGAGAACTGGCGTCCCCGCTTCAAAGCCTCCCACCTATCCTACACAGATTGATTCAAAGTCCAATGCAAAGCTACAGTAAAGGTTCATGGGGTCTTTCCGTCTAGCCGCGGGTAGATTGCATCATCACAAACACTTCAACTTCGCTGAGTCTCGGGAGGAGACAGTGTGGCCATCGTTACGCCATTCGTGCAGGTCGGAACTTACCCGACAAGGAATTTCGCTACCTTAGGACCGTTATAGTTACGGCCGCCGTTTACTGGGACTTCAATCAAGAGCTTGCACCCCATCATTTAATCTTCCAGCACCGGGCAGGCGTCACACCCTATACGTCCACTTTCGTGTTTGCAGAGTGCTGTGTTTTTATTAAACAGTCGCAGCCACCAGTTTATTGCAACCCGTTCACCCTACTGAAGTAAATCAGCCAAGCTACAAGGGCGTACCTTTTCCCGAAGTTACGGTACCAATTTGCCGAGTTCCTTCTCCCGAGTTCTCTCAAGCGCCTTAGAATACTCATCTCGCCCACCTGTGTCGGTTTGCGGTACGGTCTCGTATGACTGAAGCTTAGAGGCTTTTCTTGGAACCACTTCCGATTGCTTCAGAACCTAAGTTCCTCGTCCCAGTCCCTTGAATTACGCGCCCGGATTTGCCTAAGCGCCTTCTATGAACCAGAAACTGCCTATTCCAACAGGCAGACAACCTTCCGCGATCCGTCCCCCCATCGCATCATACGACGGTGCAGGAATATTAACCTGCTTCCCATCAGCTACGCATCTCTGCCTCGCCTTAGGGGCCGACTCACCCTGCTCCGATGAACGTTGAACAGGAAACCTTGGGCTTACGGCGTGGGGGCTTTTCACCCCCATTATCGCTACTCATGTCAGCATTCGCACTTCTGATACCTCCAGCATCCTTTACAAGACACCTTCGCAGGCTTACAGAACGCTCTCCTACCATATGCTTACGCATATCCGCAGCTTCGGTGACTGGCTTAGCCCCGTTACATCTTCCGCGCAGGACGACTCGATCAGTGAGCTATTACGCTTTCTTTAAATGATGGCTGCTTCTAAGCCAACATCCTGACTGTTTTAGCCTTCCCACTTCGTTTTCCACTTAGCCAATCTTTGGGACCTTAGCTGGCGGTCTGGGTTGTTTCCCTCTTGACGCCGGACGTTAGCACCCGACGTCTGTCTCCCAAGCTCGCACTCATCGGTATTCGGAGTTTGCAATGGTTTGGTAAGTCGCGATGACCCCCTAGCCATAACAGTGCTCTACCCCCGATGGTGATACTTGAGGCACTACCTAAATAGTTTTCGGAGAGAACCAGCTATTTCCAAGTTTGTTTAGCCTTTCACCCCTACCCACAGCTCATCCCCTAATTTTTCAACATTAGTGGGTTCGGACCTCCAGTGCGTGTTACCGCACCTTCATCCTGGCCATGAGTAGATCACTTGGTTTCGGGTCTACACCCAGCGACTATCGCCCTGTTCGGACTCGATTTCTCTACGGCTTCCCTATATGGTTAACCTTGCCACTGAATGTAAGTCGCTGACCCATTATACAAAAGGTACGCAGTCACGGAACAAGTCCGCTCCTACTGTTTGTATGCACACGGTTTCAGGATCTATTTCACTCCCCTCCCGGGGTTCTTTTCGCCTTTCCCTCACGGTACTGGTTCACTATCGGTCGATTACGAGTATTTAGCCTTGGAGGATGGTCCCCCCATATTCAGACAGGATTTCTCGTGTCCCGCCCTACTTGTCGCACGCTTAGTTCCACACATCGCATTTCACATACGGGGCTATCACCCGCTATGGCTCCAATTTCCAGTGGATTCTGTTATGCGTCATGCTAAAACGTGCAGGCTCTTCCCATTTCGCTCGCCACTACTTTGGGAATCTCGGTTGATTTATTTTCCTGCAGCTACTTAGATGTTTCAGTTCGCCGCGTTCGCTTTGCATACCTATGTATTCAGTATGCAATGACCTAAAAGGCCGGGTTTCCCCATTCGGAAATCTGCGGATCAAAGCTTGTTTGCTAGCTCCCCGCAGCTTATCGCAAGCTACTACGTCCTTCATCGCCTGTAATCGCCAAGGCATCCACCATGTGCACTTATTCACTTGTCCCTATAACGTTAGCCCCTTGCGACTAAACAAAGGAGCGGTTATAGAAATAAGAAGTACTACGTTGTTGCGTTTGTTGATACATACAATCATTACCCATCGCGCCACCTGTCGGTGTCGCGATCAATAAAAATTTACTTACTTCTTCCAGATTGTTAAAGAACGTACAGCACTTGATCTCTAAAAGATCAAACATAAACATACGCGGTGCGCGTTGCTTGCATTTGAACTTTTGGTGGAGGATGACGGGATCGAACCGACGACCCCCTGCTTGCAAAGCAGGTGCTCTCCCAGCTGAGCTAATCCCCCTGAGATTTACTACTAGGGTAAAACTGGTAGGGCTGGTTGGACTCGAACCAACGACCCCCGCGTTATCAACACGGTGCTCTAACCAGCTGAGCTACAGCCCCAAATGCTGTTCTTTATATTGACAGTCGATAAGTGTGAACGCTTGATGGCGAGTTATTGCTAACTCAGTGCTACTCTAGAAAGGAGGTGATCCAGCCGCACCTTCCGATACGGCTACCTTGTTACGACTTCACCCCAGTCACGAATCCTACCGTGGTAAGCGCCCTCCTTACGGTTAAGCTACCTACTTCTGGTAAAACCCGCTCCCATGGTGTGACGGGCGGTGTGTACAAGACCCGGGAACGTATTCACCGCGACATGCTGATCCGCGATTACTAGCGATTCCAACTTCATGCAGTCGAGTTGCAGACTACAATCCGGACTACGATACACTTTCTGCGATTAGCTCCCCCTCGCGGGTTGGCGGCGCTCTGTATGTACCATTGTATGACGTGTGAAGCCCTACCCATAAGGGCCATGAGGACTTGACGTCATCCCCACCTTCCTCCGGTTTGTCACCGGCAGTCTCATTAGAGTGCCCTTTCGTAGCAACTAATGACAAGGGTTGCGCTCGTTGCGGGACTTAACCCAACATCTCACGACACGAGCTGACGACAGCCATGCAGCACCTGTGTGATGGTTCCCTTTCGGGCACTCCCAAATCTCTCCGGGATTCCATCCATGTCAAGGGTAGGTAAGGTTTTTCGCGTTGCATCGAATTAATCCACATCATCCACCGCTTGTGCGGGTCCCCGTCAATTCCTTTGAGTTTTAATCTTGCGACCGTACTCCCCAGGCGGTCTACTTCACGCGTTAGCTGCGTTACCAAGTCAATTAAGACCCGACAACTAGTAGACATCGTTTAGGGCGTGGACTACCAGGGTATCTAATCCTGTTTGCTCCCCACGCTTTCGTGCATGAGCGTCAGTTTTGACCCAGGGGGCTGCCTTCGCCATCGGTGTTCCTCCACATATCTACGCATTTCACTGCTACACGTGGAATTCTACCCCCCTCTGCCAAACTCTAGCCTTGCAGTCTCCATTGCCATTCCCAGGTTGAGCCCGGGGATTTCACAACAGACTTACAAAACCGCCTGCGCACGCTTTACGCCCAGTAATTCCGATTAACGCTTGCACCCTACGTATTACCGCGGCTGCTGGCACGTAGTTAGCCGGTGCTTATTCTTCAGGTACCGTCATTAGATCTCTGTATTAGAAAGACCCGTTTCTTCCCTGACAAAAGAGCTTTACAACCCGAAGGCCTTCTTCACTCACGCGGCATTGCTGGATCAGGCTTGCGCCCATTGTCCAAAATTCCCCACTGCTGCCTCCCGTAGGAGTCTGGACCGTGTCTCAGTTCCAGTGTGGCTGGTCGTCCTCTCAGACCAGCTACTGATCGATGCCTTGGTAGGCTTTTACCCTACCAACTAGCTAATCAGATATCGGCCGCTCCAGGAGCATGAGGTCTTGCGATCCCCCACTTTCATCCTTAGATCGTATGCGGTATTAGCGTAACTTTCGCTACGTTATCCCCCACTCCAGGGTACGTTCCGATATATTACTCACCCGTTCGCCACTCGCCGCCAGGTTGCCCCGCGCTGCCGTTCGACTTGCATGTGTAAGGCATGCCGCCAGCGTTCAATCTGAGCCAGGATCAAACTCTTCAGTTTAATCTCTGTTACTTTTGCCGTTTTACCGGCACTCTTATTGCTAAGAGGTCGCTCACTCAAAATACTGACAGGCCACTACTTGCGTAGCGCCTATTTCATTACTTCTTGTGAACATTTGATATTTTAAGTTTCATGCAACCCGAAGGCTGCATGTGCACTTTCATCAAACGTCCACACTTATCGACTGTTAATTTTTAAAGAACTACAATTCGGTACTGCTTGCTGCCTGCTGAAGAAGCGTTGTGTTCATCAGCGAAGAGGCAAGATTATGAAGCGTTTCGAACATTTCGTCAAGCACTTCATTTTCCCCGCTTCATTCTGCAACACGCTGTTTTGTGTGCGTCGTTCTGCGAGGGGGCGAACTATAGCAAGGGGCGAGAGTTCCCGCAAGGACTTTTAAAGCCCAGCCGCAACATCCGGGTACAGTCGGATCAAGGTGGCGCTTGCTATCTGCTTGATCAACGCCGTAGCCGCCTCGGTGTCGGCCTTGTCCCGGCGCAGGTCGCTCCACAATACGATCAGCGCGGCATCATGCTTCGCCACAGTCTGCTCGACCTCTTCCTGCCAGAAGGCCGGCGCCTCGTTCTCCACGAAGTTGCCACGTCCGCGACCAAAATGGGCGACGGCCAGGTAGCGCAAAATGCCAACAACCACTAGATTGCGCATGAAGGCATCCGTGAATTGCACGGCGGGCTGGTTGCGGTCCGTACTGGAGTTGAATCCCCAGGCCGCGCCAGCAAAGGTCAGCGCACCGATCACGCCGCCGAGTAATGCGCCGCCGCCAAGGGTCAAACCGCCGGCCATCACGTCGGCGGACAATCCAGTCGCCGCGCCTGAAATCACAGCGCCCAGCAATCCCGCCTGCGCCTTATCTATGGGAGCACGCACGGCAAAGTTCTCGCGCACCCGCTCATTGATCTTGCCGGCATCGGTTGGGTCGAGCTGGTGCAGGATCAGCATTTCGCGCGTCGACTCCACCGTCGCTTGGTTCAGTCGGGCGATCAGATTGCCCATCGCGCGGTCCTGACGCTGCTGTTCCTCGTTCTTGCCGATGCCCACCACCTTCAACGCCGACTTGAGCATGCTCGAAGGCACGGCGTCTACCACCTCGCGATCGCGCGCCGCCGCCGCCAACTGTTTGGCCAGCAACCGTATTGCGTGATCGTAGCGGCGCGCGTTGGCCGCTTCCCACGTCGCGAACAAACGGGCGTAACCGGCCTGCTGCGATGTATCGAGCAATTTCCCGACCATTTCATAGAAGACGCGCTCATGCACCCAGCAGCGGGCGAAGGCATCCAGCGCCAGCACTTCGCGCACCGCCGGATATTGGGCCAGATGCTCGCGCCAACGCGCCTGCTCGGCCTGCTCTTCCGCAGCCGGCCTTGGCCGGCCGGTCTGGTTCAGGAGCACCACCACCGGCTTGCCGATCCAGTCCAATATCTTCATTTCCGCCGGCACATAGCCAGCATCTTTCGGATTTTCCGAGGAGTTGACCAGATAAAGAACGACGTCAGCGGATTCCTTTGCGGTGCGCAAGGCATTCTGGCTGAGCCAGAACGGCCGGTCGCGGTAGCGATCCAACACTTCCCGCAGGAACCAGCCGATCGGATTGCCCGACTGCCCCAGCCGCTTCAGCAACCGCACCGAATCGCCAAAGCCCGGCGTATCCCACAATTGCAGGCTGTCGCCTTGCGGCGTCGTCAGCAAGGTGTGCGACTCGGCGAAGATGGTGACATGCGCGGCGTCGCGCACTTCGCCGACATCCATGCCGACCAGGGTGCGCGCCAGGGTGGTTTTGCCGTTGTTGGTATGCGAAATCAGCGCGAACTGGATGTGCACCGCGTCTGCGGCGTTTTTTTCAATAGAAACACTCATGCGGCAGCCGACAGTTTCAGCCCGACGCCGGCGTCGAGCGGGTGGATGGACGGGTCAAGCAGATTCACGACGGTCGCCGTGGTCTGATGGAAGTGGCAAAACTCCTGCCACAGGGCGGTTCTTTCGGCAAGACCGCGCTGGTCGGCCTGGCCCATGCGCTCCACATACGAGGACTCGTCGAGCAGAACGGCCACGCCGCGCGGCGTCGCCTTGACCAGGTAGTCGAGGAAGGCGCCGTGGTTTTCCTTTTCAGGCGTGGCGGTCAGGTTGAACAGCACCGCCGTCATCGTCACGCCAGGATCGTTGAGGTCGACGTCGCGCAGCACCTCCTGCGGCTCCTCGCCGTACGAGGTCGACGGCCGCAGCATTACGCGACCCTGTTCGCCGAACAGCATGGTGGCGACCTGCCCCAAGCCACGGTGCCGGGCCTCATCGACGGTAAAGCTGAACGGCAACACGCGCAGCATGCCGCCGCTGCCCGCGCCGATGGTTTCGTTGAGTTTGCGGAAATACGGCTGATCGAGGTCGATCGGGAACCGCCGGCTCAGCCGCGCCGCGCGCCAGTTGGCGACCAGCGCCAGCACCAGACGCGGCAGCACAACCAGCAGGAAGATCGTTGCCGCGTACAGGTGGACCCAGCGTGCGCCACCCTCGGGCGCCGTGGTCTGCGGGAAGCGCAGCGCCGCGATCTCGGCCAGCGTGAATCCTTGCAACGGGAACACGGCGATGGCCGGCGCAAACAAAAACGACAGCAGGCTATGCACTTGGGTGGCGTCGAGGAAGGTACTCTCCCAGCCGGCCGCATACTGGGACAGAAGTCCACGGCCATACAAGGAGAGCACGGCGCCGAGCGCGAACATGGCCGCGCCCAGATGGATGGTACGGCTGAGCCGGGCCGTCGTCAGTTTGGCGCTCAGCTGCGACCACTCGCCCAGAAAACCGAGCAATCCGGTCGCCAGCACCGGCGGCACCTTGCGCGGCACCGCCAGCTTGCCGACGCTCAGGCGGCGGATCAGGCCCGACTGCGGCCCGCCGGTGGCACGCGCAGGAATGAGCAGGCTGATCAACAAGCCCAGATACACCAGCAGGTTCCAGACGATGATCAGCAGAAGCGGCGCCGACAGCAGATCGACGCGGTGCGGATCGGTGATGCGGTCCAGCGCGGCGCCCAGCGCCAGCGCCAGCAGCGGCAGCAACCACGCCAGCGCCCGCAAGCCGGTTGAGCGCCTGGCGAAACCGGCAAACGCCGGCGTGCGCTCGGCAAGGCGTTTCAGTATCTGTTCCGAACGTTGCTGCAGGAAATCGTCGGGCGTCACGTCCGCATGCTTGTCCGAGGCCTGCCATTGCGCCAGTTCGCGCGCGCTGCGGCTGGCGTACATGCGGTCATCTTCGCTGAGCACCTCTTTTTTCTGGTCGGCCAATTCGATGGCGCGCACCAGGACGACCTCCCTGGCAATCTGCTCGTTCATAGTACTCCCGTGTTTGGTCAAAGCGACAACTCACGGGATTGTGACCTAATTTCCCGAATCAGGCCAATTCCGCACGGCGCTCCGCCGGTCTGAGCGCGCGGTAGAGCGCGTCGACGACGAAAACCGCGATCCACATCGACCAGAGCGTATGCGTCAGAAAGTGCGCCCCGCGCAATTGCTGCATCCAGCCGACCTCCAGGCCAAACGCCAGCATCGCGCAGCCCACGGCGGCCGCCATCCGGGGACGATGCGGCAACCAGAACACGGCTAGCGCCACCAGCCATAAAGCGCTGGACGCATGGCCGCCCGGCAGGCACTGCCCCGGCGACACGCCGGCCGGCAAAAACTCCAGCAGCCGCACATAGGGCTCGTGGCCGCCGTAGCGTTGCAAGTCCCAAGGGCAATGGGAATCGCTGAAATGTTTCAATACGCTGATGCAGCTTGGCACCAGGATCGCCGACAACGCCAGCACGCGCAGGCCGACCCGGCGCGGTCCGTTCCAGCGGGACTGCGGACGTGCCCAATCCCATGCGGCCAGGGCAACGGCCGTCACGCCCATTACCTGCAGGATGGTCTTCAATATGCCGTGATTGAACCGCTCGGCCAGCCAGGCGTGCTGCCAGGGAAACGTGCCGCTGGCGCGGTCGAACATGGCGTCGGCCAGCGCCAAGTCGATATCGGTATAGTTACCGATCCAGAGGATTAAGATGCCCGATAGTATTAAAGCACTGTCGATAGTGCGCAGCGCGCCGCGTTGTTTAAGACTGGTTAGCGAGCGTACAGGCATGGAATATATCAAGTCGAGGATTGTAGACGGCGGTGCTGATGTTCAGCATGCCGAGGAATGAATGGAACACATTGTCGTGCGAGAACTCCTGCCCACGACGCGCCTCCAGGCAGCGCTGGTCCAGGTTGAAACGGTCGCGGTAGCCCTGGTCCAGCCACAGCATGAAGGGCACATGGCGCTGCTCGTCCGGCGAGATGAAATACGGCGCGCCGTGCAAGTACATATTCTTTTCGCCCAGCGATTCGCCGTGGTCCGAGAAGTACATGAACGCGGTGTCGACATTGTCGGCGGCGCCGGCCGCGCGCAACACGTCGATGGTCTTGCTCAGGAAATGGTCGGTATAGGCGATGGTGTTGTCATAGGCCGCCACGATGGACTCGCGAGAGCACTTTTCCAGCTCGTTGCTGGTGCATACCGGCCCAAAACGCTGAAACGCGGGCGGATAGCGCTTCCAGTACGCCGGTCCGTGACTGCCCTTCTGGTGCAGCACGATGACCAGGTCCTGCTTGGCGTCGCGGATGATTTCCGGCAGGCCCTGCAGCATGCGCTCGTCAAAGCACTCCTCGTCATTGCAGAACGGATCTCCAGCCTTCGGCTTCGACATGTCCTCATACGTCACGCGGTCGCACACGCCTTTGCAACCCGAATTATTGTCCCGCCACAGCACCTGCAAGCCGGCATGGCTAAGCACGTCGAGCAACCCCTCCTGCGCCTTCGCCTTGTCCTCGGAATAATTGACACGGGCGAAGCCGGAGAACAGGCAGGGAACGGAAATGGCCGTAGCCGTGCCGCACGATTGCACATTGTTAAAATTGAGCAGTCCCGCCTGACGCGACAACATCGGATTGGTGTCGCGCTTGTAACCATTGAGCGAGAAGTTCATCGCCCGCGCGGTTTCGCCGACCACCATGATGGTGACCGTGCGGCGCTTTTGCTGCGCCCACAAGGTACCCTTCATGGCGTCGCTGCCGAGCGGCGCGATAACCGTCGCGCGCGCCATTTTATGCTTGACGAAGGAGTTGCCCGCCTGGATGACATTGGTGGGCGTCAGCAGAAACCGCATCTGGCGGTACTCGCGCACGGCCGGCGCCAGGGTTTTGAAAAACACCATCATCAGCGCGCCGGCAACCAGCAGGGATACGACGATCACGGCGGGATTGATCAGCAGCGCGCGGCGCAGTGGCGGAAACTCCAGTTTGAGGTGATACACCAGCAATGAAGGCAACACACCCAGTAGCGCGATCGTCAGCACCAGGCTTACGCTAAGCAGCTCGGTGGCCTCGTGGACATCGGTTTCCATCACGTTCTGCAACATCGAAGCGTCGATGGCGATGCCATAGCGGTTCATGAAATAGCTGCTGGACGCGGTGACGAAAAACAGCAGGATCAGCACCGGCTTGATCACGTAGCGGAAGCTGAAGACAGTCAGGAAAGCGTTGAACGCCAACGTCAGCAGCGTGAACGACGCCAGATACAGCGGCACATTGGCCAGTTGCACACCGCCAGTGGCAACAAAGAAGATTTGCCAAAAGCTAAAGTTGTACACCAATACAAAGAAAGCGGCAGCAGCGAGGGTCAAGTGTTGCACATGGACGTGCCGCGATGCCAGGAACGGTTTGACGCGCAATAACGGCAGCAACCGCGCGCGATGATGACTAAGACTTAAATTCGGATGTACGTTCAACGGAGACTCCTCAATTCCAGCCTCCACCTTAGTCACCCGCCAGTCAACTCCGCGTCAAAGATGCGTTAAATTTACGTTAAATGCCTCATGGAAATCGAATTTCGAACACGCTGCCACCGCCGGCGCGCTCGCTGTACTCAAGATCCGCCCCAAGATAGGCGCAGATGCGCTGCACCAGGCCCAAGCCGAGTCCGGTGCCCGACGATCCGCTGGCCGTGATGGGGATGGCCTCGTTCACCAGACGCGCGCGGGCCGCCGCCGGCAAGCCGGGACCGGTATCCTCGACGATCAGCGAACGGCCGGCCAGGCGCACCACCACCTCGCCCTGCATGGTGTAAAGGCATGCATTCCGCACCAGATTGCCAATGGCGGCAATCAACAGTTCGCGCGGCGCGTAAATCATGAAATCGTCGCCGCCGGCATAGCGCAGCTCCAACGGCTTGGACACCGTCAAGCTCTGGCATCGCGCCGCTTCCTCGCTCGCCAGCCCGGCGGCCGACACCGACGTCATCTCCAGCATGTCCGGCGAGCGCGCCAACCGCAACAGCACCGTGACGGAATCCGAGGCGTCGCGCGCGGCGCGATAGATGCGCTCGGAAGCGGCCTGGATGGCGGGATTGGCATGGGCCTGCGTCATCAGGATTTCCGCCGCGCCCGTGATCACGGTCAGCGGCGTGCGCAACTCGTGGCTGACGTCGCCGGTGAAGAAACGCTCGCGGTCGAGAACTTCGGTCAACTCCTTGGTACGTGCCGAGAACGCGCGCGCCAGGATGCCCAGTTCGTCAGGGCTGTCCTGCAACGGCAGGTCCTTGCGGCGCGCCTGCACCGCCGAGGCCAGCCCCATGATCGGCGCGACCAGGCTGTTGCCGATGTACGCCCCGAACATCATCGAGCAAATCAAAAACCCAATAAACCCGATGGCAAACATGCCATACACCACGACCTCGATTTTTTCGTACGCGCTGGCATGGTCGACCACCGCGTACGGTCCGCTTTGGTCGTGCCCCGACCAGACATGCAAATCGACGCCATCGACCGTGATCTCGGTAGCACCTTCGGGCAATTCACGCAAAGAGAGCGGGATCTCGGCGCCGTGATGAAAACTCAGGCCGGCCGGCATTTCCACCGGCAAGCCGCCGGCGTGGCGCGGCGATGCCCAGGCGGCCACTTCCTGCAGGCGCTCGTCGACCAGTTTTACCTCGATGCCTTCGACGGCAACGGCGGCGATGACGGCGAAAAACAGGATGCCGGCGGCGGCGAAGGTCAGATAGGCGACGACGATGCGGCGGCGCAGGGATTTAAACGGTGGCATCGGAGGCTAGCAATTTGTAGCCGATGCCCGGAACGGTGCGCAGCATGGCGAATTCATATGGTTTGTCGAGCGCCTGGCGCAGCGCGTGGATATGCGTGCGCAGCGCGTCGCTGTCGGGACGGTCGTCGCCCCACACTTCCTGCTCCAGCAATTCACGCGGCACCAGCCTCGGCGCTTGCGTCATCAGGCATTTCAAAATGGTGTATCCGGTCTTGGTCAGGACCAGCGGCGTGCCGGCGCGCTTGACCTCGAAATTCTCGGTATCGAAGCGCAAGTCGCCGACGCTGAGCACGGCGGCGCCGGTGGTCTGTCCACGCGCGCGGCGCAGCAGGGCATTCAGGCGCACCTCGAGTTCGACCAGCGAAAACGGCTTGACCAGATAGTCGTCGGCGCCGCTGTCGAAACCGGCGACCTTGTCTTCCAGCGTATCGCGCGCCGTCAGCATCAGCACCGGCGTGGCGTCGCGCAATTCGCTGCGCAGCTTCTGGCACAGCTCCAATCCCGTCATGCCGGGCAGCATGACGTCCAGCACGATGACGTCGTACTCGTGCTGTGCCGCCAACGCCAGGCCGGCGTAGCCGTTCGCGGCCGAATCGAGCACGTGCCCTTTTGCCTCCAGAAAGGCGTACAGGTTCGCCAGAATGTCGGGATTGTCTTCAATAATCAGGATGCGCATGACAGTCTAGCGTCCACCTTACAGTTACAGGCCATCGAAATTGGGCGACCGTTTTTCCAGGAACGCCTTCATGCCTTCTTTTTGAGCAGGCGTGCCGAACGCGGCGTGGAACAGACGGCGCTCGTAACCCACGCCTTCCGTCAGCGGCACCTCGAAGGCACGGTTGACGGCATCCTTGACCATCATCGCCACCGAAGTCGGCATGGCGGCGATGATGGTCGCCGCGGCCAGCGTTTCCTCGATCAGCTTGTCGGCCGGGACGATGCGCGACACCAGGCCGATACGCTCGGCCTCGACCGCGTCGATGGTGCGGGCGGTCAACAGCATATCCATCGCCTTGGCCTTGCCGATCGCGCGCGGCAGGCGCTGCGAGGCGCCCGCGCCGGGGGTGACGCCGATCTTGATCTCCGGCTGGCCGAACTTGGCGGTGTCGGCGGCGATCAGGAAGTCGCACATCATCGCCAGCTCGCAGCCGCCGCCCAGCGCGTAGCCGGCCACGGCGCCCACCACCGGTTTGCGCACGCGCAGGATGTGCTCCCAGTTGCGGCCGATGTAATTGTCGCGATAAGTATCCACATACGTATAGTCAACCATGGCGGCGATGTCGGCGCCGGCCGCGAAGGCTTTCTCGCTGCCGGTCAGGACGATGCAACCAATTGCCGGATCGGCATCAAACTTGAACAACGCCTCGCCAAGTTCGTTCATCATGCGGTCATTGAGCGCGTTCAGCGCCTTTGGACGGTTCAGACGGATCAACGCCACTTTGCCGTGCACTTCAACGATCAGGTCTTCATATTGCATGGTTGTTCCTCCACGATGGAATATTATGGGGTCGATTGTAGCTCCTATCCTTGCCGCTGGTATTATTGAACCTTGGCAACTTACTTCGGCGAGCTTCCCATTTTTACCTCCCTGCGCCGCCCGCTGCGCGACAAGCTGGCCGCTGACCCTCTGCTGGGCAACAGCGATTTTCTGCGTTACTGGTTCAGTGCCATCCTCAACGGCTTCGGTAGTTATGTCGGCGCGCTGGCCGTGCCGCTGTGCGCCGTATTACTGCTCAAGGCCACGCCGGCGCAGATGGGCATGTTGGGCGCGGCGGCGGCAATGCCGTTCGCCTTGTTCGCGCTGCCGGCCGGCGTGGTGCTGGACCGCAATCGCAAGCTGCCGATTCTTCTGGCGAGCAAAGCCATCCAGGCCGCCGCACTGTTCAGCATCCCCGCCGCTTACTGGATGGGCGTGCTGTCGGTCGAATGGATGTACGCGGTCGCCTTCACCACCGGCGCCTGCAATGTTGTCGGCGGCGGCGCCGAGCAGGTGTTCCTGACCAACCTGATCGGTCGCGAGCGCCTGATGGACGCGCAATCAAAATTCGCCGCCACCGACTCGGCCTCGCGGTTGCTGGCGCCGGGCCTGGCCGGCGTGCTGATCCAATGGCTCACCGCGCCCTACGCGGTGCTGCTCAACGCCTTTGGTTTCGTGATGTCGATCCTGTTGCTGCGCAATCTGAAAGCCAACGATCCGCAACCGGCGCCGTCCGACAAACACCCGTTGCGCGACATCCGCGACGGCCTGCAATTCATCTGGAAGCAGCCATTGCTGCGCACCCTGGCCTGGAGCGTGGGCGCCTGGCACATGCTGTTTTACGGTTACGCGGCGCTGGCGGTGCTGTTCGCCACGCGCGACCTGGGCATGAGCGCGGGCATGCTGGGGGCCGCGCAAATGGTCGGCGGCCTCGGCGTGCTGGCCAGCTCGATGCTGCTCAAGCCGCTGAGCCAGCGTTTCGGCGCCAACGGCACCATCCTGATCGGCATCGGCCTGACCGCCGTCGCCTTTACGCTGATGCCGATGATACCGGCGGGGCTGTTCGGCTACCCGATGGCCAGCGCGGTGGCGTGCGCGGCCCTGTCGTTCTTCCTCGACTGCGGCGTGATGCTGTTTGTCATGCCTTATATGGCCGTCAGGCAGAAAGTCACACCGGACGCCTACCTCGGCCGCATGGTGTCGACGATGCGCTTCCTGACCATCGCGGTGGCGCCGCTGGGCGCGCTGACGGCCGGCTATATCGGCGAACATTTCAGCGTCCGCACCGGCCTGGCGTGCGTGGCGGTGGGCGCCATCGTACTGACCGCTTGCATGGCCATGTCAGCGTCGCTGCGCGAGGCCGAACAGCCGGCGGTGGCCCCGACGTAATCGTCCCTACCGTGCGCCGGAAATCCGGCCAAGCCATTAGGCTGACTCCAGTATCAACGATCCTGCCAGGAGTGCGCCATGTTCAAAACTATACTACTGCCGACCGACGGCTCGGAGCTGTCGGACAAGGCGACCGCGAAAGCGGTCGAGTTCGCGAAACTGAATCGCGCCAAGATCGTCGGCGTCACCGTGATCCAGCCGTTGCCGCTGGCGACGCTGGGCGACGGCAGCGGCGTGATCGATTCCGGCGAGCTTGCCGTCAAGATGCAGGAAGCCGCGCGCAGCTATATCGACAAGGTGGCCGCGGCAGCGCGCGCGGCCGACCTTCCATTCGAAGGGGTGATTTCAGTGTCGCACACCCCGTACGAGGAGATCGTCGAGGCGGCGAAAAAATTCGACTGCGACCTGATCATGATGGCGTCGCACGGCCACAAGGGCATCAACAAACTGCTGCTGGGCAGCCAGACCGACAAGGTGCTGGCGAACACCACGCTGCCGGTGCTGGTGTTGCGCTAGCGTCAGCGGTTACGGCTGTTTGGGCAACAACACCCAGACATTGCCGCGCTGCTTCATGCGGCCGGCGTTTTCGGCCGCCTCGGTGCCGAAGCCGAAGAAATAATCGACGCGGATCGCGCCCCGGATCGCGCCACCGGTATCCTGCGCCATCACCAGGCGCTGCAGCGGAATATCGCTGTTCGGCTGCGTGGTGGCCAGGAACACCGGCGCGCCCAGCGGCAGCTGCGAGGCATCGATCGCCACCGAACGCTGCGGCGTCAGCGGCACGCCCTGCGCGCCCTTAGGACCGACTTTAGGGTCCGGCAGCCGCTCTTCCTTGAAAAACACATAGCTCGGGTTCGCATTGAACAGCTCCTGCATGCGGGTCGGATGGCCGGCGACCCAGGCCTTGATGCCCTGCGCCGACGCCTGCTGCAGCGTCAACTCGCCCTTGTCCACCAGATACTTGCCGATCGATTTGTACGGATGACCGTTCTGGTCGGCATACGCCACGCGCACGGTTTCCTGCGTGTCGGTCAGCTGGACGCGGCCCGAACCCTGCACCTGCAGGAAGAACGCTTCGACCGGATCGTCGACCCACAATAATTCCTTGCCGGTGAAATCGGCCTTCTCGATCTCGGCGCGGGTCGCGTACGGCACCAATTTCTTGCCGACCAGCTTGCCGCGCAGGCGCATGCCCTTCAGCTCGGGATAGACGCCGGCCAGGTCGACGGTGATCATGTCCTCCGGCACCTTGAACAGCGGCGTTTGATACGGGCCGCCCTTTTTACGGGCGCCACGCAGCAGCGGCTCGTAGTAACCGGTGACCAGCCCATCGGTGGCGCCGTCCGGCGCAATCACCTGGTTCGGCACCATGAACGACTCGAAGAAGGTGCGGATGGCCTTGTCGTCAGCGGCGTCGACACTGCGCGCGATCGAGCACGATTCCTTCCACATCGGCTGCTTGACCAGCACCGTGCACGAGGACATGAAGGCCGGCCAGGCGGCGCGCACATCATCGCGGTCCCAGCCGGGCAGCGCGGCAAAGGTGGTCGGCACCATCCGCAGCGCGGTCGGAGCGGGCGGCGTGGCAGGCGCCGTCGGCGTGGCGGGTGCGGAAGGTACGGCGGGCACGCTTGGCGGCGTCGGCTGGCCCGCCGGCGTTTGCGGCGGGATCGGCGTGGTGGTGCACGCAGCCAGCGAAAGCGCGACGACGGACAGCGGAACGAGTAGACTACGACGTGTAAATGACATAAGGATAGCTATGTGGGTATTGATGTTGGAAGCATGCGTGGCGTTTTTCCTGCTGGTATTCATCGTCTGGTGGACGATGTACCAGGGCAAAGGCAAAGCCAAAAAGTTGCCCCCGCCTGAACAGGATAACGATCCGAAATAAGGGAAGAAGCCGCGCGGCCGGCAAGCACGCGGATCAGTGAAGCGTGCGCGGCAGCGACAGCACGAACTCGGGGATCTTGGCCTCGAACTGGTGGCCATCCTCGGCCACGCAGAAATATTCGCCGACCATCGAGCCCTGCTGGGTTTGCAACGCGGTGCCGCTGGTGTATTCGAAATGTTCGCCCGGCTGCAGCAGCGGCTGATGGCCGACCACGCCCAGTCCGCGTACCTCTTCGATGTGGTTGTTGGCGTCGGTGATGACCCAGTGGCGCGAGATCAGTTGCGCGGCCACGGTACCGGTGTTTTTGATCGTGATCGAATAGGTGAACACGAAATTGGTGCGTTCCGGATCGGATTGATCCGGCAGGTACTGGGTTCTGACCGACACAGTAAATTCATAAGTGGCCATCGAAATTCCTTAAGGCTGAGGCGTGGGGTCGTAAAAAGATCAATTGCGATTGTATATCGTCGGGAGCCCATTGCACCGCAAATCCGCAACCGGTGCAAGGAAGACGCGGCCGAAAACGGGCGCGGCCGGGCCGGGCAGCGTAAAATAGCGCATCTTTTTAATGCAGGCCTCACGTCATGTCCAATTTCCGTATCGCTCCAAGCATCTTGTCCGCCGACTTCGCCCGTCTGGGTGAAGAGGTACGCAACGTCGTCACCGCCGGCGCCGACATCATTCACTTTGACGTGATGGACAACCATTATGTTCCGAACCTGACCATCGGCCCGCTGGTATGCCAGGCCATCCGCCCGCATGTGGACGTGCCGATCGACGTGCACCTGATGGTCAAACCGGTCGACCGCCTCATTCCCGACTTCGCCAAGGCCGGCGCCAACATCATCACCTTCCACCCGGAAGCGTCCGAGCACATCGACCGCTCGCTGCAACTGATCCGCGACCACGGATGCAAGGCCGGCCTGGTGTTCAATCCGGCCACCCCGCTGAGCTACCTGGAGCACGTAATGGACAAGATCGACATGATCCTGATCATGTCGGTCAACCCGGGCTTCGGCGGCCAGTCCTTCATTCCGCACGCGCTCAAAAAGATCGCCGAAGCGCGCCGCCTGATCGACGACTCGGGCCGCGACATCATGCTGGAAGTGGACGGCGGCATCAAGATCGACAATATCGCGGCGGCAGCGGCCGCCGGCGCCGACACCTTCGTGGCAGGCTCGGCCATCTTCGGCCAGCCGGACTACAAGGCCGTCATCGACGCCATGCGCGCCAACCTGGCGGCGATTTAAGATGAGCGTGCTGGCAGGCGTACGCGCCGCAATCATCGACCTCGACGGCACCATGCTGGATACGATTCCTGACTTCCACGTGGCGATCAACGGCATGCTTGACGAACTGGGCCTCGATTCCATCGAGCAAGAGCAGATCGCGCTGATGGTTGGGAAAGGTTCGGAAAACCTGATCCGCTCGGTGCTGGCGCTACAGGCGGACGCGGCCGGCGTCGAGCAACGCTTCGACGCGGCGATGGACGCCTACCAGCGACACTACCTGGGCATCAACGGCCAGCACAGCACGCTGTACCCGGACGTGATCGAAGGCTTGACGGCGATGAAGGCCAACGGCCTGCGCCTGGCCTGCGTGACCAACAAGCCGATCGCCTTCACCACGCCGCTGCTCAAGCTAAAGGGCCTGGACGGCTTTTTCGACGTGGTCTACGGCGGCGATTCCTTGCCGCGCAAGAAGCCCGATCCGCTGCCGCTGCAAACCGTGTGCGCCGATTTCGATCTGCCGCCAGCGCAAGTGGTGGCCATCGGCGACTCCTCGAACGACGCGCAAGCAGCCCGGGCTGCGGGTTGCCCGGTGTTGACGGTGCCCTATGGCTACAATCACGGACAGTCTATACACGGGATCGATTCCGATGGTATAGTAGACACGCTGCTCGAAGCGGCAAGCCGTATTAGTTCGCAAAATTAACCTTTAGCTGAACCACACCTGACCGAATGTCTTCCATCAAAAAACACAATGTCAACCAAACCGGCTCGATTGAGGCCTGGCTTTGGCGACGCTGGCAATCCTGGCAAAACTAAGCCGAACTGATTGCTGTCGCACGTGCACGCGCACCCGACAGGTTTTTTGACAACCCACCGCCAACCCACACCCCTATGTTGGCGGCATGGAGACAAGACATGACCGAACTCGAATTCAAATCGTTGGCCAACGAAGGCTACAACCGCGTCCCGCTGATCGCCGAAGCCTTCGCCGACCTCGAAACTCCGCTCACGCTGTACCTGAAACTGGCCCAGACCCAGAACGCCGGCAAGAACACCTTCCTGCTTGAATCGGTGGTCGGCGGCGAGCGTTTCGGCCGCTTTTCCTTCATCGGCCTGCCGGCGACGACCGTGCTGCGTACCTTCGGCACGCGCACCGAGATCGTCAAGAACGGCGCCGTGATCGAAACCCATGAAGGCAATCCGCTCGAATTCGTCGAGGCGTACCAGAAGCGCTTTAAAGTCGCGCTGCGCCCTGGCATGCCGCGCTTCTGCGGCGGCCTGGCCGGCTACTTCGGCTACGACACCGTGCGCCACATCGAAAAAACCCTGGCCAACACGCAGCCGAAGGACGATCTGGGCCTGCCCGACATCCAGCTGATGGTGACCGAGGAACTGGCCGTCATCGACAACCTCTCCGGCAAGCTGTATCTGATCGTGTACGCCGACACCACACAGCCGGAATCCTTCAGCAAGGCGCGCCAGCGCCTGAAGGACCTGCGCATGATGCTGCGCCGTGGCGTCGACGCGCCGGTGACCAGCGCCTCGGTGCGCACCGAAACCATCCGCGACTTCCCGAAAGAGGAGTACCTGAAGGCGGTCGCCAAGGCCCACGAATACGTGATGGCCGGCGACTTGATGCAGGTGCAGATCGGCCAGCGCATCCGCAAGCCTTACGTCGATTCGCCGCTGACTTTGTACCGCGCACTGCGCTCGCTGAACCCGTCGCCGTATATGTACTTCTACAATTTCGGCGACATGCAGATCGTCGGCGCGTCGCCGGAGATTTTGGTGCGCAACGAAACCCTCCCGGACGGCGAGAAAAAAGTCACGCTGCGCCCGATCGCCGGCACCCGTCCGCGCGGTTCGACGCCGGAGCGCGACGCCGAACTGGCCAGGGAACTGCTGGCCGATCCGAAAGAGATCGCCGAACACGTGATGCTGATCGACCTGGCGCGCAATGACCTGGGCCGCATCTCCGAGATCGGCAGCGTCAAGGTCACCGACCGCCTGGTCATCGAAAAATACTCGCATGTGCAGCACATCGTCTCCAACGTCGAGGGTAAGCTCAAAGACGGCCTGTCGAACCTGGACGTGCTGCGCGCCACCTTCCCGGCCGGCACCCTGACCGGCGCGCCGAAAGTGCGCGCGATGGAAGTGATCGACGAGCTGGAAATCTCCAAGCGCGGCATTTATGGCGGCGCCTGCGGCTACCTGTCGTTCGGCGGCGAGATGGATGTCGCCATCGCCATCCGCACCGGCGTGATCAAGGACGGCATGCTGTACGTGCAGGCCGCCGCCGGCATCGTCGCCGACTCGGTGGCCGAGATGGAATGGCAGGAAACCGAAAACAAGGCGCGCGCCGTGCTGCGCGCCGCCGAACAAGTGCAAGATGGCCTGGATGGGGAGTTCTGAGATGCTGCTAATGATCGACAACTACGACTCCTTCACCTACAACATCGTGCAGTATTTCGGCGAACTGGGTGAGGATGTGCGCGTGTACCGCAACGATGAAATCACGATCGCTGAAATCGAGGCGCTGAACCCGGACCATATCTGCATCTCGCCGGGTCCGAAAGACCCGTCGCAAGCCGGCATCTCGATCGAGGTGCTCAAGCACTTCGCCGGCAAAAAGCCGATCCTCGGCGTGTGCCTCGGCCACCAGGCCATCGGCGAAGCGTTCGGCGGCAAAGTCATACGCGCCAAGCAGGTCATGCATGGCAAAACTTCTTTAATCGCGCATACGGGCGTGGGCGTCTTCAAGGACCTGCCCTCCCCGTTCACGGTGATCCGCTACCACTCGCTGGCAATCGAACGCAGCTCGCTGCCGTCCTGCCTCGAAGTGACGGCATGGACCGATGACGGTGAAATCATGGGCGTGCGCCACAAGGAGTACGACATCGAGGGTGTTCAATTCCACCCCGAATCCATCCTGTCGGAACACGGTCACGCACTGCTGAAGAACTTCCTGGTTCGTTAAGCGGCGCGCCGCCCCTCGGGGGCCGGCTCCCCATCGCGCGTTAAAATAAAGAAGGAACTGCCATGGCTATCACCCATCAAGAAGCACTGCTGCGCTGTATCGAACACCGCGAGATTTTCCACGACGAGATGCTGCACCTGTTCCGCCAGATCATGTCCGGCGAGATGTCGCCAACCATGATCGCGGCCCTGACCATGGGCCTGCGCGTGAAAAAAGAAACCATCGGCGAGATCGCCGCCGCCGCGCAAGTGATGCGCGAGTTCTCCACCAAGGTGCCGATGGCCGACACCACCGGCCTGCTCGACATCGTCGGCACCGGCGGCGACGGCGCGCACACATTCAACATCTCCACCGCGTCGATGTTCGTGGCGGCGGCGGCCGGCGCGCGCGTGGCCAAGCACGGCGGGCGCAGCGTGTCGTCGTCGTCCGGCAGCGCAGACGTCATCGAATCGCTGGGCGCCAACATCAACCTCAAGCCCGAGCAGATCGCGCAATCGATCGCGCAGACCGGCATCGGTTTCATGTTCGCGCCCAACCACCACGCCGCAATGAAGCACGCCGCGCCGGTGCGCAAGGAGCTGGGCGTGCGCACCATCTTCAACATCCTGGGACCGCTGACCAATCCGGCCGGCGCGCCCAATATCCTGATGGGTGTTTTCCACGCCGACCTGGTGGGTATTCAGGTACGCGTGCTGCAGCGCCTCGGCGCGCAGCATGCCATCGTGGTCTATGGCCGCGACAACATGGATGAAGTGTCGCTGGGCGCCGGCACCCTGGTCGGTGAACTGATCGACGGCGAGATCCGCGAATACGAAATCCATCCGGAAGACTTCGGCCTGCCGATGATCGCCAGCCGCAACCTGAAGGTGGCCAACGCCGCCGAATCGAAGGCGAAGATGATGGAAGCGCTGCGCGGAGAGCCCGGCGCGGCGTTCGACATCGTCTCGCTGAACGCCGGCACGGCGCTGTACGCGGCCGGCGTAGCCAGCTCGATCGAGGACGGCCTGGCGCGCGCGCGCGTGGCCATCAACTCCGGCGATGCGCTGAAAAAGATCGAGCAATTCGTGCAGGTCACGCAAAGCCTCGGCTCCACCAACTAAAGGGCGGCGTTCATGTACGGCATCCACGACCTGACGCTGTTTATCATCTCCGGCCTGCTGCTCAACATCATGCCCGGTCCCGATTCGCTGCTGATCATGACGCGCAGCGCGACCCAGGGCTGGCGCGCCGGTTCGGCCGCGGCGCTGGGCATCGGCGCCGGCACCATGATCCATATTTTCGCCGCCGCGCTGGGTTTGTCGGCGCTGCTGTCGACGTCCGCCGCCGCCTTCACGGTGGTCAAGTGGGTGGGCGCCGCGTACATCATCTACGTCGGCATCGGCATGCTGCGCGCCAGGCTGCGCGGCGAGGCCGAGGCGAAGACCGATGACGCCCTGGCCGCCGCCACCGCCGCCGCGCGTCTGCCCTACCGCAGGATCTTCTTCCAGGGTTTTTTGACCAATGTGCTGAACCCCAAGGTGGCCTTGTTCTTCCTGGCGTTCGTACCGCAGTTTATCTCGGCCGATTCGTCCAGCAAGCCGCTGGCGTTCGTCATCCTCGGCTGCATCTTCAATATCAACGGCATGTTATGGTGTAACGGCCTGGCCGTCTTCACCGCCTTCGCCAGCGCGCGGCTCAAGGTCAAGCCGCTGGTCGCCCTTTGGCTCAACCGCGTCACCGGCGGCCTTTTCGTCGCACTCGGCCTGCGCCTGGCGCTGGCGGAACAACAATCATCCTAGGTCTATCATGTCCGACATCCTGAACAAAATCCTCGCGGTCAAAGCCGACGAAGTCGCCGCCGCCAAAAAACACCGCGGCTTCGCCAGCCTGCGCGCCGACGTCGAAGGCAATGCCGAACTGCGCGCCGACCTGCGCGGCTTCGAGGCCAGCCTGCGCGGGAAAATCGCCGCCGGTTCCGCCGGCGTGATCAGCGAAGTGAAAAAAGCGTCGCCGTCGAAGGGCGTGCTGCGCACGGACTTCCGCCCCGCCGACATCGCCGTCAGCTACGCCGCCAACGGCGCCGCATGCCTGTCGGTGCTGACGGACGAACAATTCTTCCAGGGCTCCGAGGCCTATTTGCGCCAGGCGCGCGCCGCCTGCGCGATTCCGGTGCTGCGCAAGGACTTCATGGTCGACATTTACCAGATCTATGAAGCGCGCGCGATGGGCGCGGACGCGATCCTGCTGATTGTCTCCGCGCTGGACCACGGCCTGATGGCGGAAATGGAAGCCTGCGCCCACGAGTTGGGCATGGGCGTGCTGGTCGAAACGCACGACGGCGACGAACTGACGGCCGCCCTGCGCCTCAACACCGCGCTGGTGGGCATCAACAACCGCAACCTGCGCACCTTCGAGACGTCGCTGGCGACCACCATCGGTCTGCTGGACCGCATTCCGCCCGAAAAACTGGTGATCACCGAATCCGGCATCATGGTGCCGGAAGACGTCAAGCTGATGCGCGACGCCAATGTTCACGCTTTCCTGGTCGGCGAAGCCTTCATGCGCGCGCCGGATCCGGGCGCCGAGCTGCACCGCCTGTTCAATTAAGCGGCCAGTTCGGCGAATTCAGGCGGACATCACGCCGACGCGTGCAGCGGTAACACCGCCTCGGCGGCGATCTCTATGCGGTCGCGGCCGCGTTCCTTGGCGCAATATAGCGCCCGGTCGGCACGCAGCAAAATATTGTCCAAATCCTCATCCGGACTGACCTGGCAGGCGATGCCAATGCTGACCGTATAGGGCGGCAAGGCGGCCGCCGCCGCGCTCTGCTCGCTATCCGTTTCCGAACGCGGCGCCCTGAGCACGGTCTGGATGCGCTCCGCGACATGGTGCGCCCGCTCCAGCCCGGTAGCCGGCAGCAACACGATGAATTCCTCGCCGCCGAACCGCGCAACATGGTCGGAGGCACGTAGCGCCTTCGCGATCACCGACGCCACGTCGGCAAGGACTCTATCGCCTGTAGAGTGTCCATAGCAATCGTTAATCGCCTTGAAGTAGTCCAGATCGATGCTGAGCATGGTCATGACGGTCTGTTCCCGGCGCATCAGCGCGTGTTCCTTGGCATAGACCTCGGTGAAACCCCGGCGATTCAGCACTTGCGTCAACGGATCGAGCGTCGAGCGGCGCTCCAGTATCACTTGCAAGCGGCGCGTGGCCACAGTCATGAATCCCACCGTTAATAGCAGCGTCATGAAGTGACTGGTGAGCAGATACAGGTTTTGATGCGTGCCGCTCACGAACAGATTCATATCTTCGCTGCTGTGGGTCATTGCCAGAACCCCGCGTATCAACACCACCACCGACTGGAACAACATCAGCAAACCAAAAAACATGGTCGAGAAATGACGCTCGCCATATCCCCATATCAGCACTACTTGATAGGAATATAAAACAAAAGCCAGAATCGAAAAGATGGCGAGACGCCCGGAGTAATCAGGATTAACGATCACGTAGTAACCGCTTGCGATCATTCCCAAAATCCAAACGAACTGAAATAACCACCACGAACACTCACGGCTGTAAAACATTTGCGTGCCGATCAGCCCAAAACCAAGTCCCCATAAAATAACGGCGTTCGCGCACAAGGGCGACAATATATTACCAAGCAGGCCGCTGGTCGAGGCGTAGATCCCCGACCCGAACGCCAGCAATATCAGGCTGATCGACCATTGTTTCAGCCCTTTAATTTCTCGGGGAAAACTCGAGTGTGCTGAATACAGGACGACACTCATCGCAACGGCCATCACGGTCGACAGCAAAACGATAGTGGCGGGATCGAGTGGCATAACTTGCGGATCGGTAGCTGACCAATGGAGAGTTATGGTTAAATTTTAAACCAGTTTCACAGTTGCCGGAAAATTAAGCTCGCGAAAAACGCTGCGCTGCACAAAAATCTGACACCTATGCCTACGCACGTGCCGAATTTTGGTGGTTACATGCCAATATTTAGCATGCAATGAACGAAAAGAAACCGCCAGCGCCAGCAAAACGGTGAGCCGTTGCGGCGGTGGCGGCGATTGCGGTGGTTAGCGCGCGGCGCTGGGGCGCAGGGGACCGGTGGATTTCTTGGCGACCGGGTCCAGCGCCAGGGTGATGCCGGGCACCCGGTCGCCTTGCAGTGTCATACTGAAAGTCATTAATTCATCGCGGCGGAAGGCGTGCACTTCCACGGTCGAGCCCACGCCATAGCGCGAAAGCAGCGTTTCAAGATTGGTCGCAGTCACACGTAAGCCATCGATCGCCACCAATAAATCCCCGGCCGATAAACCGGCCAGATGCGCCGCGCCATTCTCATGCACACTCGACAATTTGCAGTCATTACCGTCGCGGCCGATATTCGCATCGAGGCTCGGTTTCGACGATTTACGTTCATCGCTATATTTAACGCCGAACGGCGCCAGCATCTTGGCCAGCGGTACATCCTCGGTACCGCGTATATATTTGTCGAAGAATGGTTTAAAACGCCCGCCGCTGATTTCATCGAATAGCGCTTCCACTTCGGCCGGCGTCACGCCGCGTCCGCCGCCGTTATAGAAATCGCGCCCATACCGCTGCCATAATGCGCGCATGACGTCGTCCAGCGATTTCGCACCGCCGGTTTTAGCGCGAATGCTTAAATCCAGCGCCAGGCCGATCAGCGAACCCTTCGTGTAATAACTAATGATAGCGTTCGGTGCGTTTTCATCCTGACGGTAATATTTACCCCAAGCATCAAAGCTTGAATCGGCGACGCTTTGTTTGGTGCGGCCGCTGCCGCGCAGGACGCTACCGATGGTTTTACCCAACAACTTGAAATAGGCCGGTTCGGCGATCAGGCCGGCGCGCACCAGCATCAAATCGTCGTAATAACTGGTGAATCCCTCGAATAGCCACAATAACGGAGAATAATTCTCGACTTGCAAATTGTACGGCGCGAACGCCGCCGGCTTGATGCGCTTGACGTTCCAGGTGTGGAAATACTCGTGGCTGCAAAGGCCGAGGTATTGCAGGTAGCCGTCGCTGATATCCTTGTTGACCGCCGTCGTGCTCGGCAAATCGGCGCGCGCGCAGATCAGCGCGGTCGAGGCACGATGCTCCAGGCCGCCATAGCCGTCGCCAACCGCCAGGGTCATGAAGACGTAACGGTCCATCGGCGCCTGCTTCGATTTCGGCTCGAAGAAAGCGATCTGGGTTTCGCAGATTTTCTTCAGGTCCGCGCTCAGGCGCGCCAAATCCAGGTTCGGCACCCGGCCGCTGATAACGATGTCGTGCGGGATGCCGTGGGCCTTGAAGGTGGCCAGCGCAAAATCGCCCTGCTCCACCGGATGGTCGATCAGTTCATCGTAATTGGCGGCGATGTACGTGCCGAAACCATAACGCTTGGCCTTCAGCTCCGGCAGCGACGTCGCCACGCGCCAGCTTTGCGCCGCTTCGTCGGCGGGACGCTGAATGTCGACCACGTGCGCCTGGTCTTCCTGTCCCAGTACGCGCAGGAATACGCTGGTGCCGTTGAAGAAGGCGTGGTTCTGGTCCAGATGCGCGGCGCGCACCGACAAATCCCAGGCGTAGACTTCGTACCGCAAGGTCAGCGGGGACGGGCCGCTTTTCAGCGGGTCCTTTTGTGGCGCCGCCTGCCACGAGTGTTTATCGAGTTTGGTCAGCGCGACCGGCTCGCCGTCCGACTCCGCGCTGATGCGCACGATATTGCGCGAAAATTCACGGATCATGTAACTGCCCGGTATCCACGCCGGCAGCGCGAAGATCTGGCCGTCCGGCGCCGGCGCGTCCACCGTCAGCGTGACGTGAAACAGGTGCGCCGCCAGATCTTGGCCGACGATGCTGTAAGCGATCGCCGGGTTCTTGTTCGGTTTCTTCATCTCGGTCCTTGTGTTGAGGTCCTGTTGTTTATACATCGCCGCGCAAATCTCCGGGCGTATCGATATCGCGCACCACGCCGGCGTCGTCGACCGGTAACTCGTTCACCGCATGGCTTTTCAGGATTTCGCGCGCGCCCTGGTCGCCCGATAGCGCCAGCAGCAGGGGCAAATGAAAGCTGCTGAAGGCGACCGGATTGCCGCGCCGCCCCTCAAACACGGGCGCCGCGATGCGCGCGCCCCGCTCCACCGTGGCGGCCAGCGCGCGGATGGTTTCCGGTCGCACGTAAGGCATGTCGCCCAACGCAATCACCCAGCCTTCCGCGCCCTTGGTGTGTTCGATCGCCGTCGTCAGCGACTCGCCCATGCCCAGATCGGCGTCGCCACAGACGCGCACCTGGCATCCGAGGGCGCCCAGCAGCGCGGCGACCTTGTCGTCGCCGGGCCGCACCACCGCCAGCACGCGCGGCAGCGCCGCCAGCATGTTCTTCGCGCTGGCGACGACCACCGCGTCGCCAGCGGCGCCGTGGACGGGTTGCAGCAGTTTGTTTTGAACGCCGGACGGATCGAAGCGTTTTCCCCGTCCGGCCGCCAGCAAAATACCCGTCAACGCCATGTTATCTACGCCTTGGCCGTGCTCAAATCGAACGGCAGCTTGCGCAGGCGCTTACCGGTCAACCTGAACAACGCGTTGGCGAAGGCCGGCGCCAGCGGCGGAAGGCCCGGCTCGCCGATACCGGTCGGCGGATCGTTCGACGGCACGATATGCACATCGATCACCGGCATGTCGGTCATGCGCGCCACCGTGTAATCGCTGAAGTTCTGCTGATCCACCACGCCGTCCTTGATCGTAATCGCGGCGCCGGGCAATGTCATGCCAAGCCCCATCAGTGCCGCGCCCTGGATCTGCGCCTCGATTGTCAGCGGATTGACAGCCGTGTTGCAATGGACGGCGGCGGTGACCTTGTTCAGCTTTGGCGAGCCGTCCTTGTTCACGGACGCCACCACCACGTAGGCCACCACGGTGCCGAACGCCTCGTGCACCGCCACGCCCCACGCCTGGCCTTTGGGCAAAGCCTTCTTGCCGTAGCCGGACTTGGCCACCGCCAGGTCCAGCGCCGCGATGTGGCGCTTGCCCTTCTCGCCCATCAGCTTTTTGCGGTAGGCGACCGGGTCCACCTTGGCCGCGTGCGCCGCTTCGTCGATCAGCGTTTCCATCACATAGGCGGTGTGGGTCGCGCCGACGGAGCGCCACCACAGCACCGGCACGTTGGCCTTGACCGCGTGCGCGCTCAGGTTCAACGGCACTTCGTACGGCTCGCCCATGCCCTCGACCATCGTCGAATCGACGCCGTCCTTGATCATCACCGCCTCGAACGGCGTGCCGGTGATAATCGACTGGCCGACGATGACGTGGTCCCAGGCGACGATGCCGCCCTTGGCATCCATGCCGATGTCGGCGCGGTGCACATGCGAAGGCCGGTAGTAGCCGCCCTTGATATCGTCCTCGCGGCTCCACACCACCTTGACCGGTTCGGTCTTGCCTGCGGCCTTCCAGACCTTGGCGATGTTGACCGCTTCGACCAGATAGTCGGAACTCGGCACCGCGCGGCGGCCAAAGCCACCGCCGGCCGTCATCGTGTTCAGCACCACCTGCTCCGGCTTCAGGCCGGCGGTGGCGGCGATGGCGCCATGATCGAAGGTCTGGAACTGCGTGCCGGCCCACACCGTGCAGCCGTCCGCGCGCAGGTCGACCACGCAGTTGAGCGGCTCCATCGGCGCGTGCGCCAGGTACGGGAACTCGTAGACGGCGGAGATCTTCTTGGCCGCGCCGGCCAGTTTGGAGGTGTCGGCCTTGCGCACCGGCGTGCCGGCTTTACGCGCCAGCGTCTTGAATTCCGCCAGCTGCTTGTCGCTGCTGACTTTCTCGACGCCGCTGGTGTCCCACTCGATGACCAGTGCCTCGCGGCCCATCTTGGCCGGCCAGTAGCCGTCGGCCACCACCACCACGCCGCTGCCGCCGCGATCGGTCGACACTTGCAGCACCTCGATCACGCCCTTGATGGCTTTTGCCTTGCTGGCGTCGAACTTGGCGACCTTGGCGCCGAACGCCGGCGGCCGCGCCACCAGCGCCACTTTGCTGTCCGGCGCCTTGAAGTCCATGCCGAATTGCTGCGTGCCGTTCGATTTCGCGGCCGCGTCCAGACGCTTGACCGGTGTGCCGATGATGGTGAAGTCCTTCGGGTCCTTCAGCTGGACGCTGGCGGGCACCGGCTGCTTCATGGCCGCATCGGCCATCGCGCCATAGGTTGCCGTCTGGCCGGCCGGGCCGGTCAACGTGCCCTTCGACGTTTTGATCTGCTCGGGCGGCACCTTCCACTGCTCGGCCGCCGCCGCGATCAGCATCGCGCGCGCCTTGGCGCCGATTTCGCGGTACTGGATATACGAGTGGGCGATGCTGCCCGAGCCGCCGGTGATCTGGATGCCGAACAGCGGGTCCTTGTACTGCTCCCCGGCCGGCGCCAGCGCGCCGACCATGTTCGACCAGTCGGCGTCGAGCTCCTCGGCGATCAGCATCGGCAGCGAGGTTTGCACGCCCTGCCCTATTTCAATGCGGTTGACCTGCACCGTCACCGTGTTGTCCGGCGCGATGCGCAGGAAGGCGTTCGGTTCGTAGACCTTGGCCGGCGGCTGCTGCGCGTTGGCGAGGCGGCCGGCGCCGGGCAGGAAAAAGCCCAGCACCAGGCCACCGCCGGCGACCGCGCCGGCCTTCATGAAGCCGCGGCGCGAGACGCCGCCGGTGGTTGTCGCGAAGCCGGCGCCGGGGGCCAGCGCGGCCATATTTTCCTGATTCAGCCATTCGATACGCATACGGTGCTCCTTTAAGCGATGGTGCTGGCGGCGTCTTTAATGGCGGCGCGTATGCGTTGATAGGTGCCGCATCGGCAGATATTGCCGCTCATGGCGTTGTCGATGTCCGCGTCCGACGGCTTTTTGTTCGTGCGCAGCAGCGCGGTGGCGCTCATGATCTGGCCACTCTGACAGTAGCCGCATTGCGGCACGTCGAGCTTGACCCAGGCGTCCTGCACGGCCTTGCCGATCTTGTCGTTTTCCATCGCCTCGATGGTGGTGATCTTCTGGCCGACGGCCGCCGAAATCGGCGTCACGCAGGAGCGGATCGGTTCACCGGCCAGGTGCACGGTGCAGGCGCCGCACAGCGCCGCGCCGCAACCGAATTTGGTGCCGGTCATGTTCAGGTTATCGCGCAGAGTCCACAAAATCGGCGTCGATGGATCGGCGTCGACCTGCACGTCCTTGCCGTTGATATTCAAGGTGATCATTCAATTCTCCTGGAGGGAAACCGCTTATGGTGCTTATAGGTATAGTGAGGGGACCGCGTGGGTCCCCTGATAGAACGGTAAGGCTTACTGTTTGAGCTTGGCGAACTTCGCCTCGAGCGCCTTGGTGTCGACCGCGCCCGGAATGCGCGAGCCGTCGGCGAAGAAGATCGACGGCGTGCCGGACACGCCCAGCTTGCGGCCCAGCGCCAGCACCTCCTGGTTAGGATTGGCGCACGATTCGGCTGCGGTTGCCGGCATCTTACCGTTCAACATCCAGTCGTCCCAGGCCTTGTTGCGGTCCGTCGCGCACCATACCCCGGCCGATTTGGTGAACGAATCCTCGCGCAGGATGTTGTACATGAAGGTGTACACGGTGACGTTGTCGATGTCCTTGAGCGTGGTTTTGCGGAACTGCTTGCAGTAGCCGCAGTTGGGGTCTTCGAACACCGCGATCACGCGCGAGCCGTCGCCCTTGACGGATTTCAGGGCTTTGTCCAGCGGCAGATCGGAGAACTTGATCTTGCTGATGTCGTCGATACGCTCGCGCGTCAGATCGGTGCCCGTGGTCAGGTTGAAGATATGGCCGTTGAAGACATAGGTGCCGGTTTTATCGGTGTAGAGGATCTCATTGCCCATGCGGATTTCATATAGGCCGGCGTACGGCGTGGCCTTGACCGAATCGACCTTCACGCCTTCGCCCAGGCGCGGCTCGACCAGCTTCTTGATCTCTTCCTCGGTCGGCGCGTTCTGGGCCTGACCGCAAGACGCCATCATCACAGACAACAACAGCAAAACGAACTTACTTTTCTTCATGACATCTCCGGTGACTACTGACAGACCATGCCGCCGCGTTTTTCACTCACTTGCCCATGGCGTGAGAGATCAGGCGGCGCTTCAGCACAGGTAATTTATCCAACAAGTTTAATCCCAAATTGCGGACCACGCGCAGGGGTTCGAGGTCGGCCCCGAACAGACGCGCCAGGCCATCGGTGGTCAGCTGCATCAGCAGCACGTCTTCCTTGCGCGCGCGCTCGTAGCGGGCCAGCACGCGGTCGTCGCCGACGCCGCGCTGCGGTTCGCGCTCGTCCAGGGTTTTCATCAGCTGCGCCACGTCGGCGAAGCCGAGGTTCATGCCGTGGCCGGCCATCGGATGGACCACGTGGGCGGCGTCGCCGACCAACGCCACGCGCGGCGACGTCATCGCGTGGGGACGCAGCAGGCGCAGTGGGAAATCGCGCACCAGCTCCGGTTGCAGCGGCGTCAGGGCGCCCAGTTTTTCGGCGGCGTAGACGGCCAGGCGCTCGGCGATCTGCGCGGCCGATTCCTCGCGCAGCCGGTCGGCCAGCAGGTCCGGCGCCGACCACACCAGCGACACCTGGTTCCCCGGCAGCGGCAGCAGCGCCACGATGCCCTCGGCGCCGGTGAACCACTGGTAGGCGGCGCCATGGTGCGGCTTTTCGCAAGCGAAGTTGGTCACCACGGCGCGCTGGGCGTAGCTGCGGTAATCGAGGCCGATGTCGCACTGGCCGCGCACCCAGGAATCGGCGCCGTCGGCGCCCACCACCAGCTGCGCCTTGACGCTGGCGCCGTCGTCCAGTTGTACGGTGGCGTGGTCGTCGCCACGCAGCAGCTCCGTCGCGCGGCCATGGACCAGGGTCACATTGCGGGAAAATTTGAGGGCGGCGTCGAGCGCCTGGCCGAGATTGCGGTCTTCCAGTATCCACGCCAGGGTGCCGGCGTGGGCGCCGTAGGCGTCGAACGACAGGTCGCCGGCGCGGGCGCCATCGCCCTGGACGATCATGGCGTCGACCGGCGCCACGCGGGCGGCGTCGAGCGCGTCCCACACCTTCAGCGACGACAGCAGATCGCGGGCGGTGTGATTGAGGGCGTAGACCCGCGCATCCCAGCCGGCATCGGCGGCGGCCGGCGCGGAAGACGACGGCGGGCATAGCAAAGCCACGCTCAGGCCGGACTGGGCCAGGCCCAGCGCGGTGGTCTTGGCAATCGCGCCATTGCCAACAATGCAAATGTCACTCTCGATAACGCGCGGCGGGGACGATGGATTATTCATCCACCCATTATAGCGTTTGTGTGCGCGAGAAATTGTTCCTTGCAATTTCGCTTCGGCCTGCTATAATTCTGCTCCTTGGCCTGGTAGCTCAGTTGGTAGAGCAGAGGATTGAAAATCCTTGTGTCGGTGGTTCGATTCCGCCCCGGGCCACCAAGATTAAAGAAATCCGCTTCGATAGCGGATTTTTTTCGCGCCCATAGATATCAAAAATATAATCAACAATGCCGCACAGCACGGCGCCACTTCCAGGGAACCTTATGATCCGCAACACATCGACCATCCTTTTATCTTGCCTGCTGGCGGCCTGTGGCGGCGGGGGTGGCGGGGGCGCCAATAGTAGCGCGGGCGGTGGCAGTCCCGTGGCCGCGGTCGATAAAACCAGTCCAAGCGTTGGCGACTCCGCTACCTACAAACTGGGCGGCTACACCATCACGAACGTCACGTCCCAATATCCCTACGATCCCCAATACGAAACGGAATTGACCACTGCGGTGTCAGGTACGAGCGCAACCGTCAAGACGCTGTACGGCGACCAATACACCGGTTGGTTCGACGGCAGCGCCACGCTTAAAGGGAGCTATCAAGCGGGAAGGTTCTTGTTCTGCAAAGCCACCTACGCTGCGGGGACGTACGGTCCGCCAGCGCAACTGGCACTGAATGCGACGTGGGACAACAGCACGTCGTTTACACGTGATTGCGGCTCGGCAGGCGGCGTAAGCACCAGCAAACTCGCCAGCAAGGGCACGGTTGTGGCGATCGAAAGCGTCACCGTCGCCGCCGGCACCTTTACCGCGTACAAACTGGTCGCCACCGTCATCGACGAGACGACGTCACCAGATCCCTTTGGAACGCCGAGTGTGAGGGAGAAGCTCACCACCAAGGTCACA
Source organism: Duganella sp. AC917 (assembly GCF_979258245.1). Classification (NCBI taxonomy): domain Bacteria; kingdom Pseudomonadati; phylum Pseudomonadota; class Betaproteobacteria; order Burkholderiales; family Oxalobacteraceae; genus Duganella; species Duganella sp. AC917. The sequence continues at coordinate 6,049,485 of NZ_OZ409848.1, read as the reverse complement.
AGTTGGCTTGATCAGGAGACCGGCGTCGAACTGAAACGCATCGCCGAGGAATTGGCCGACCCGGCCACCGGCACCCGCTACGATCGCGACGTGGTCACGCGTGAACTAGTCGGTCTGTCGCATGCCAGATCGGGACGCCAAGTTCCGGTCACCGAGCGTTTCGCCGGTCAAGGCTGGAAAGGAAGCTATTCAGGCAAGCTGAGCGGCACTTGCTTCGCCTACATCTTTACCGCCGGAGTGATCGACGCCCGCTGCGCGGAAGGCACCGCCACCGTAGCCACATTCTTCCCGGAAGGGACGATCAGTAACAGCGGCCAAGTCGCCTTCGCTCTGCCGGCTGGCGGCGCAAACACACCGAAGTTCACGGGCCAAGCCGAATCCCTGACTAAGATCAGCGGCACCTGGTCCGACGGCGCCGGCGGCACCGGAACCTGGGTATTCACCCGCGACAATTAAACCAGTGACGGACCGCTGCTGGTCATTGGCTAGCAGCGAGCCCGTCCCTTACTCTTTCTTTTCCGTGAATTCGTCATCGATCACCGTGTCATCGGTGGACTTGGCAGGGTTGCGGCCCGTGAATTTGAAGACGGACCCGAACAAGCGATCGAATATCGCGCGCCGCAACCAGGGCAAGGTCAGAAGAAACACCGTCGTGACGCCGATGGACAGCGCGGCCACGTAGTCGCCCTGCCACACAAAGTGCAACAAGCACAGTGCCAGAATACTCACGATGAGCGGGCGACGGACCGGCTTAGGCAGCAGACCAACGATGCGCGGCTTACCTTTCCTGATCCAGGGGAATCTCGCAAACAGAACGGCAAGCAGCAGGCCTGCGACGAACCGGCCCGTGCCAAGTTGATCGGCCAATACGCCGACGACAAGGAAACCGGTATAGGCCATGGTGCCGGCCAGTGCTGCCAGCACCAATAATGCGACAGCGGCCGTTAGCTTGGGCAGGCGAACCGCCGTTCTGACTAATAAAGGTAGGATTAGGGTGCTCCTGCAAGTTGGGTCGGATGACGATTGCAAATTCTAACAGCACTTTCCGGAACATCGCCACGCAAGCAGACCAACATGTCCCTGCACGTCGGCGTGACGCATCTAGCGTTGAACATGCACGAGTGCCGCCTCGGCCACGTCAATTCGCAACGTTGACGCAAACTGCAACACAGGCCTGCTAACTAGATGTTTTCTGCGAATGCGCAAACTACGTTGTTACGGTCAGCCAAATAATTCCTATTGGCCATGCACTGTGCGTGTGGGGAGAAAGTATGAAGCGCTACACAATTACGCTAGGGGCAACCACCACGGCGGGCGGCAAGGTCATTTCGGCATCTAGTCATGGCAGCATCAACGGTTCCCCGATTGCTCTCGAAAACGATTTGATTTTCTGCCCTGCCTGCAAATCCCAAGGGAAAATACGTTGCATGGAGCCACGTATTCCCGAGCTTTGGAACGGCAAAAAAGTGGCGTTGGAAGATGACCTCTGCCTCTGCGGATGCCCCACTCCGCCGCGTCTGGTGCCGAAGCAGTCTCTCCGATGCCAACAGCTCAGTGGTCCCGGCAACGAGGAAACGTCGACATCCTCCCAACAAGCCCCCCCTGACGCGGAGTAGTGATGAAAGATTGTTCGACGAGAGATTTCTGTTGTGTGATGAGGATACCGGTGTGCCTATGCCGAACACCGAGTATGCGATACGGCGGGCAAACGGCCAGTTGGAGTTCGGCGTTACGGACGCGGAAGGAAGGACTCATCTGCTTACGACCACCATGGAAGCAGAAACCGTTGACATCTATTTGTGAGGGCTAAATGACGACAACCATCACTTCTCCTTCCGGCCGCCCCCTTCATCATCGTGCGACCAGAAACACGACTCCACGCGAAGATGCAGAATCAAAGGTGGTGCGTATCAAGCGAAACAAGGAACAGCGATTGGCCGAGATGAGGGAACATCTGAAGAATCCCAACATCCAGGCGTTTCTCAAGGCCGTTGCCGATGCGGAAGGCGGCGGGTATGACTTCAAATACGGCGCGGTGAAGGGAAAGAAAAAAGACCCTTGGCGCTTTACCGACTACTCGACGCACCCAGGTCCGGGGAGCGGTGGCGTGACCGCGGCCTCAGGCATGTATCAAATCAACAAAATCACGTGGCAAGATCACGGTGAACGTCGCATGGGGCTGACGGACTTTACGCCGGAGACGCAAGACCTCATCGCAGTATCAATGCTTCAGGGGCGTGGCGTCATTGATCAGATTAAAGACGGAGACATCGAGGCTGGACTCTCTCAAGCATCGAAACAATGGGCTGCGCTGCCCGAGGGAAGAGGAAAGCCCGGCCGCTACAACCAACCCTATGCCGAATTCGATCGCTTCGAGGTGGCATATAAAGCTGCCGGAGGAACGACCAAGTGATTAAAATCGCAATCACACTGACGATTCTGATCGGCTTCGCCTCGCTCGCGCAAGCTGATCCAGCTATGCCACAGGTTGACGAAAAATTCGTCGATGCACGGAAACGGCTCCACGCAGCGGGTTGGAGGCCAGATCCGGGTTCCCATGCGTCTTCTGGCGAATACATGGCACTTGATAGGTTGCTTGTCCAGAATGGATACCTGGAAGTCGATTACTGCAGTGTCGGACGGCCCTTTTGTACTCTACAGTACGTCAAGGGAGAGGCATGCCTGCGTGTGCAGACACAAGGCGAACAAATCAGCGCTATGAAAGTTGAGCGATGGTCCAATGCCTGCCGGGATCGCCGGACAGACGAGCAAGCGCATGTGCTACCAGCCGACGTGCGCTATCTCGCGCAATGGAAAAGCGACTGCCAGGACTTCGGTCAATGTGAGGGAATCGATGCCTATTTGCGAGCAGCGAAGAAAAAGCACGCAAGAGATCCCGAGGTAATGAAGGTCCTTAACACTTACGGGACTTCCCTCGAAATCGAACCTGGCCCGACTCGGTAAGCCGCTTGAAGAAACTTGTGCTCTAATGGTCATAACACTTATGCGGGGTTCCGCGTTTCCAACCACCACCTCAAGGAGCACATGATGGGATTACTCGATCAACTGGCAGGGCAAGTCATCGGTTCGCTGGGCGCCCAGAGGCAGGACTCCGTCTCCCAAAGCGATCTGCTCGGCGGTGTGATGGGCTTGATTAACAACGCCGGCGGCCTGCAAGGCATCCTGCAGCAGCTGCAATCGAGCGGCATCGCGGACCAGGTCGCGTCGTGGATCGGCACCGGCGAGAACGCCCCCGTATCCGGCAACCAGATCGCCGACGCGCTGGGCGCCGACAAGGTCGGCCAGATCGCCCAGCACGCCGGCGTCGATCCCGAACACGCTGCCACCGGCCTGGCCCAGTTGCTGCCACAAATTATCGACAAGCTCACGCCCGGCGGCCAGGTTCCGCCGAACGAATTGCTGGAGCAAGGTCTAAGTCTACTGCGGGGCAAACTTTTCGGCTAAACCATAGTTAGGCCGACTTTTAATATGGACAAGCTATCCAAAAACACGATGAAGTGGCGCGCTGAAAAAGTATGGCTGCGCGCGCTAGCCGTCTTTGAGGATGAGCAATCGGTCAAATGCTGGCTCACTCAGGAAATCAGATCCTTGGGTGGGGTGACGCCTCTTTCGCTACTGGACACCCCGGCCGGGTACGAGCTTGTGTTCGATACGCTGTGCCGCATCGAGCAAGGGATCGTGTCGTAACGGCGAACACGACACGTAAGATCCACGCCTGTAAAACCCCGTCCACACCCCGGATTGTGCGTTCTGTCGCATGGTCAACCTGGCAACTTCATATTGGCCTATCATCGACTTGTGATTTTTTCATTCTTTCCACAACGATGAGGTCCATATGAAGCGCTACCTGCTGTCCGCCGCCGTACTCGCCACCATGCTGCCGGTCCATGCCCAGTCCAACGCCCCATCGGACGCCGCCGCGCCGGACGTGCCGCTGATCGAGCGCACCAGAATCTTCGGCAATCCCAGCAAAACCGGCGGGCGCCTCAGCCCGGACGGCAAGTGGCTGTCATGGATCGCGCCGCGCGACGGCGTGCTCAACGTATGGGTCGCGCCGGCAGCAGACCCGTCCAAGGCCCGCCCGCTCACCGAAGAAAAAACCCGCCCCATCCGTACGGTCATCTGGGCGCCCGATTCCAAACAGTTGATGTTCGTTCAGGACAAGGGCGGCGACGAGAATTTCCTGCTGTACGGCGTCGACATCGCCAGCGGCAAGCAAACCAGCCTGACGCCGTTTGAGAAGACCCGCGTGCGGCCTATCGCCTACAGCAACAAGGTCAAGGACCGCGTGCTGATCGGCCTGAACAACCGCGATGCGCGCTGGCACGACGTCTACGTCCTGGAACCGGCCACCGGCAAGCTGACCCTGCTGCTGCAAAACGACGGCTACGCCGGCTTCATCGCCGACGAGCAGCTCAACCTGCGCGTGGCCGAAAAAGCCCGTCCCGACGGCGGCACCACCTATTTCCGCTTGAAGGACGGCAAGCCCGATGGCGAACCGCTGGCCGACGTCGGCCTGGACGACTCGCAGACCACGGCGCCGCTCACGTTCACCGCCGACGGCAAGACGCTGTACTGGACCGATTCCCGCGGCCGCAACACCTCGGCGCTGGTGGCGCAAGACGTCGCCACCGGCAAGACCACGGTGCTGGCGCAGGATGCGCGGGCCGATATCTCCAACGCGCTGTACGATCCCAAAACCGGCGCGGTGCAGGCCTACAGCGTCGACTACCTGAAGCAGGAATATGTCGCGCTGACCCCAGCCCTCAAGGCCGACCTCGACTTCCTGAAGAAAAACCTCAACGGCCAGTTCACGGTGGGCACGCGCACCGAGGCAGACGACAAATGGCTGGTGACGGTCGATTCCGTCTCGGCGCCGCCTGCCACCTGGCTGTACGAGCGCAAGGGCAAACGCCTGACCAAGTTGTACGTGACCCGTCCGGAACTGGAAGGCGCGCCGCTGGCGCAAATGTATCCGCAGGAGATCAAGTCGCGCGACGGCCTGACGCTGGTGTCCTACCTGACCCTGCCGAAATCGGCCAACGCCGACGCCGCGGGCAAGCCAGGCAAGCCGGCGCCGATGGTGCTGCTGGTGCATGGCGGCCCGTGGGCGCGCGACGGCTACGGCTACAACGGCTACCACCAATGGCTGGCCAACCGTGGTTACGCGGTGCTGTCGGTCAACTACCGCGGCTCGACCGGCTTCGGCAAAAACTTCATCTCGGCCGGCGACCTGCAATGGGGCCGCAAAATGCACGACGACCTGATCGACGCGGTCGACTGGGCGGTCAAGCGCGGCGTCACCACCGCCGACAAGGTCGCCATCATGGGCGGCTCCTACGGCGGCTACGCGACCTTGGCCGGGCTGGCGTTCACGCCCACCACGTTCGCCTGCGGCGTCGACATCGTCGGCCCGTCCAACCTGTTCACCTTGCTGCAGACGATCCCGCCGTACTGGGAAGCGGGCAAGCAGCAGTTCTACAAGCGCATGGGCGACCCGACCACCGACGCCGGCAAGGCGCTGCTGAAGGAGCGCTCGCCGCTCAACTTCGCCGGCGACATCCAGCGGCCGTTGCTGATCGGCCAGGGCGCCAACGATCCGCGCGTCAACATCGCCGAGTCGGACCAGATCGTCGCGGCAATGGCGGCCAAGAACATTCCGGTCACCTACGTCGTGTTCCCGGATGAGGGCCACGGCTTCGCGCGGCCGGTCAACAACATCGCCTTCAACGCGGTGACCGAAAACTTTTTGGCCAAGTGCCTGAGCGGCCGCGCCGAACCGATCGGCAAAGCGCTCAAGCCGTCGACCGCGCAGGTCAAGCACGGCGCCGAGTTCGCGCCGGGATTGAAGGAGGCCATGGAGTAAGCAACATGGCGCGGCTGTCGGCCTCTCATTGCTACACTGGTGACACGACGACAGCCTCGCCAAGGAGCAACACCATGCATCCACAACTCGGACTGGTCTGCATCACCCAGTCGAAAGATGTGCGATACCGCACGGTCACCCGCAAGCGCCTGCTGGAGCTGCCGCCGGACGACGACCCCAGCGTGGCCGAGATGCAGGCAAAGGCGCGCGCGACCTGGTCCGATCCGGCGTAGCAGCTGGTGCATATTTCCAGCGGCCGCGACGGCTTCAACGATCGGCAGCATGCCGATCTGATCGACGTGATGCCGGCCTGCTATGTGCACGCGCCCTATATCGAGATCGAAGCCAAGTCCAAGGAAGAGGCTATTCGCAAGTTGCGCGCGTGGCAATCGGGCGCCGCCAGCACGGCGGTTTGACACGCGCACGTAGCGGCCCGCGCCCTGCCGGAGCTTGGTATATACTGGTTCCAGGCACCCTCGATATCGATTCCATCATGAACATGTTCCGCACTTCCGCGAGGAATCATTGTTCGTCCCTGAACGAGGGAGCATCGCCTGCGGCCGCCCCAACGGTGCGAGACTCCGCCGGCCTTTCCCGGGCTCGGTAAGCGCCTCGCGAGACTTCCCGGTCTTCTTCGCACTGCCGAGCCACCCCATAGCGACAACCTGACACGCGATCGCCCCCGCACGCGGCTGTGCCACGTCCGCCGTGCCTCGCTTATCTGCAACCACTTACCTGGAGCCATCATCATGCAACCGAAAATCATCGTCTCATCGCTCGACGCCGAACGGCTCGAGATCCTGCTCGACGCCCTGCCGCCCGCCCAGGCCGCCGCCCACGAGGGCCTGCTGGAGGAGCTCGGCCGCGCCGAGATCGTAGCGCCGGAGGACATGCCGGCCGGCGTTGTCACCATGAACTCGACCGTACGTTTCCAGATCGACACCCCGCGCGAGGAATTGCGCCTGACCTTGGTCTATCCGAGAGACCTGGCCACCACCGCCGACGCGATTTCGATCCTGACGCCGGTCGGCACCGCGCTGCTGGGCTTGTCCGTCGGCGACACCATCGACTGGCCGCGTCCCGACGGGCAACAGGTGCGGGTAAGCATCCTCGAGGTGTCGCATCAACCGGAACAGGCAACAGCGGCCGCAGGCTGATTTTCCTACCGCAGCCCGGTGTGCGGCCAAAAAAAATCCCCGACGGCGTCACAGCCGGCGGGGATTTTTTGCGGCCTTGTCGGCGCGCAATTACAGCGGATTGCCGTCGGCGTCGATCTTGCGCACTTCGCCCAGCTTGAGCTCGCGCACACCGCTCTCGACCTTGCTCATGTCGCCCACCACTACCCACACCAGCTTGCCCGGCGCGATGGTGCGCGCGGCCAGCGCGTTGGCTTGCTCCGGCGTCATCGCCAGCACCGTCTCGGTGAAGGTGTTGTAGTAGTTCTCCGGCAGCTTGTACTGCAGGATGGTGCCGTAGGCGCCGGCCAGCTGGCCGGCCGTTTCAAACGAGCCCGGCAGCGCCAGCGTTTCGTTGCTCTTGGCCTCGCCCAGCTCGCCGGCGGTGATCGGCTTGGCGCCGGCGATGTCGCCGTATTCACGCACCAGTTCCTGCAGCGCCTCCTTGGTCTTGTCGCTTTGCACCGGCGACGTGCTCAGGTACAAACGCTGGCCCACCGCCGGCGACAGGCTGGAACGCACGCCGTACGACCAATGCTTGTCCTCGCGCAGGTTCATATTGATGCGCGAGCCGAAGTTGCCGCCGAAGATGTTGTTGACCACACCAAGCTGCACCGCGTCCGGCGAGTTGCGCGGCGGCGCCAGCTGCACGCCGTAGATCACGCTCTGCAACGCGCCCGGCTTGTCCATCAAATAGACCACCGGCTTGTCGAACGGCGCCACCTGGGCAATGTTTTTCTTCGGCGTCTCGCCGGCCTTCCAGCCGCCAAAGGCTTTTTCCAGCAGCGGCGTGATCTCGGCCAGCGTGGTGTCGCCCACCACCAGCAAGGTCGCGTTGTTGGGCTTGAACCAGGCCTGGTGGTAATTGACCAGGTCGTCGCGGCCGATGCGGGCGACGGCCGCCTCCGTGCCGCTGCCGGTCAGCGGCAGCGAATAGGCGTGGCCCTTGCCATACACCAGCGCTGGAATCACGCGCAAGGCCATCGTCGATGGATTGGCTTTTTCACGCTGGATCGCGGCCAGCTGGTCCTTTTTCAAACGGTCCAGCTCATTTTGCGCAAAGGCCGGACGCAGCAGCACGTCGGCGTACACGTCCAGCGCCTTCGGCATCGTCGCCTTGAGCGCGTTGAGCTGCACGAAGGCGCCGTCGAGATTGGTGCTGACGGAGAAGTTTGCGCCCAGCGATTCGAATTCCTCGCTGATTTTGGCGGCGCTGCGCGTGGCCGTGCCCTCGTCGAGCATGTTGGTCGTCAGGCTTGCCAGTCCCGGCAATTGCTGCGAATCGGAGGCGTAACCGGCATCGACCATCATCGACAGGTTGACCACCGGCGCCGCATGCCGTTCGGCCAGCACCACCTTCAGGCCGTTCGACAACGTGGCCTTCTGCATCGGCGGCAGGTTCAGCGATTCGGCCTTGCCCAGCGCCGGCGGTTTGCTGCGGTCCAGCGCGGCCGTGGTGGCAAAATTGGTGGCGAACGGCTTGACTTCCAGCACATAGTCGCCGTCGGACAGCCAGGCGTTCATCGCCTGCTTGACCTGCGCCGGCGTGGCCGCCTTGACCGCCGCCAGATACACCTTGTAGCAGTCCGGATTGCCGGTGTAGGTGGTGCAGCTGGCCAGCAAATCGCTCTTGCCGCCGAATCCGCCCACGCGCTCGACAATGCGGGTGTACGAGGCCAAAATCGCCGTCTTGGCGATCTCCAGTTCGCTGGCGGTCGGGCCGGACTTCATCAGCGCGCGCAATTCCTCGTCGGCGATCGCTTCCATTTTGGCGGCATCGGCGCCCGGGCGCGCGGTCAACACGGCATAAAACTGGCCGGCGATTTCCGAGCTGTTGTTGCCGGCGCTGGCGTCGCTCGCCAACTGGTCCTTGTACACCAGCCGCTTGTAGAAGCGCGATGTCTTGCCGCCGCCCAGCACTTGCGCGGCCAGGTCGAGCAGCGGTTCGGTCGCGGTGTGTGCGCCCGGCACATTCCATACGCGATAGATCCGGCCCTGCGGCACCCGGTCCTCGACCGTGCCGCGATGGGTGCCGGTGCGCTTGGCGATCCATTCCTTGTGCTTGGCCAGCGGCGGGCCGGCCGGAATGTCGCCGTAATATTTCTCAACCTTCTCGCGCGCCTGTTCGGGCGTGATGTCGCCGGCCAGCACCAGCACCACGTTGTTCGGACCGTAATTGGCCTTGAACCAGTCTTGCACGTCGATCATCGACGCCGCGTCGAGGTCCGCCATCGAACCGATCGTCGTCCACGAGTAGGGATGGCCGGCCGGCCAGGTGTTCTCAGTCAGCAATTGGCGCGTGACGCCGTAAGGCTGATTTTCGCCCTGGCGCTTTTCGTTCTGCACGACACCGCGCTGCAGGTCCAGTTTTTTCTTGTCGAGCACGCCGAGCAGATGGCCCATGCGGTCGCTCTCGGCGAACAGCGCGAAGTCCAGCATCGAGGTCGGCACGTTCTGGAAGTAATTGGTGCGGTCGGGATTGGTGGTGCCGTTCAGGTCGGTCGCGCCGATCTGCTGCATGGAATTGATGTAGGTCTTGTTGAAATTGTCGCTGCCGCTGAACATCAGGTGTTCGAACAGGTGGGCGAAGCCGGTCTTGCCGGGTTTTTCGTTCTTGGAGCCGACGTGGTACCAGGTGTTGACGGCCACCACCGGCGTTTTGTGGTCCTCGTGGACCAGCAGGGTCAGGCCATTCTTCAGCACGAACTTGGTGTACGGAATATCGGGAATGGCGATGTCGGATTTGGCCGGTGTGCTCTTACTAGCCGCTGCGGGCTTCGCCGCTTCGGCGGCGGTCGCGGATTGCACGGCGCTAGCGGCAAGCAAGGCAATCGACATCGCGACGGACGCCGCGATCGTGGTACGGCGTGTGGACATGGTCATGCGGTATCTCCTCGTGATGGGAATGAGCCTTGTAATGTGCGTCCCTGCAAAAACGCGCCGGCATGATAGCCGGCGCGCAACCATTTTATTGCATTTTAGTTAAATATAAAACTATTTACGCTTGGCCGCCGTCGCATCGCGCGCCGCGCGGAACTCGGCGTCCGGCGCCCAGTTCGGCCAAGCCTTCGACTCGGCCAGATCGCGGCCCAGCGAGTACAACATGCCCAGGTCGTGCGCCATGCCCTTGAACGACCAGGCCGCACTCCATTCGTCCGACGGCTGGTGGTAGTTGTTGGTGGTGTAGCTCTCCTCGGCCTGTTTGCCGGCGCGCAGTCCGCCGTCGACGAAATCGTTGCCGGAACCGTAGGAAATAGCCGGCACGCCGCGCTTGGCGAACGGGAAGTGGTCGGAACGGAAGAAGTAGCCGGCCTCCGGTTTCGGATCGGCCGAGTAGACCAGGTTCCATTCCTTGGCCTTGGCGACCAGCTGGTCGAGCAGCTCGACCTTGGCGCTGCCGGAAATCGTGAAGTTGCGCGACACGCCCTGCGGGCTCAACGCGTCCATATTGATCACGCCGACCGTCTGCGCCAGCGGATACAGCGGATTCTGCGCGTAGTATTCCGAGCCCAGCAAGCCTTTCTCCTCGGCCGTGACAGCCAGGAACAGCACGCTGCGGGCCGGTGCCGGCGCCTTGCCGTAGGCGCGCGCCAGTTCCAGCAGCGCAGCCAGGCCGGTGCCGTTGTCGACCGCGCCGTTGTAGATCTTGTCGCCCTTGGCGTCCGCCAGGCCGACGCCGAGGTGGTCCCAGTGGCCGCTGTAGATCACCGTCTCGTCGGGCTTGCTGGCGCCGACGATGCGCGCGGCCACGTTTTTCGACGTGATCACCTGCGCGTCGACTGCGTAGTTGGCCGACAGGGTCACGTCCTTGAGCTGCACCGGCTTGAAGTCGCGCGTCTGCGCCAGCTTCTTGAGCGCCGCGAAATCCTGGCCGCCGCGCTTGAACAGATCGACCGCCAGATCGTGCTGTATCCATGCCTCCATCGGCGCGTGCGCCTCGGCCGGCTTCTTGCGCACGATGTCGTACATCACATTGGTGTTGGAATTCTTCACCGTCGGCCAGCCGTACGAGGCCGGCGCGGTCTCGTGCACGATGATGGTGCCCAGCGCGCCGCGCTTGGCCATTTCCTCGTACTTGTAGGTCCAGCGGCCGTAGTAGGTCATCGCCTTGCCGCCGAACTCGCCCTGGCCGGTCTCGAAATCGGGATCGTTGATCAGCACCACCGCCAGTTTGCCCTTCAGGTCGACGCCCTTGAAGTCGTCCCACTTGCGCTCCGGCGCGGTCACGCCGTAGCCGACGAACACCAGCGGCGCGTTCTTGAAATCGACCAGCTTGAGGCCGCTCATCGACGCGCGCACCGCCAGGTCGTCGCCCTGCTTGAGCTCCTGGCTGCCCTTGGCGTCCTTGACCGACAGCTTGACCGGGCCCTTGATCTCGAAACGGCCCAGCGGCACGTCCTGCGTCCAGCTGCGCTCGCCTTTTTTGCCTTTGACCGGATCGCCGCCCGGCTGCATGCCGGCCGCCTTGAACTGCTCGACCAGATAGTTGACGGTCTTGGTTTCGCCGGCGGTGTTCGGGCCGCGTCCTTCGAATTCGTCGGACGCCAGCACCTTGACGTCCTGCGACAATTTCTGCGGGCTGAATTCGGGACCGGTGGCCGCTTGCGCCAGGCCGGCGGCAAGCAGGGAAGTGATGAGCAGCGAATGTTTCAAGATAAACCTTTCAAGATAAACCTGCATGGGAAACAGATCGGCAATACTGCCATGAAACCACAAGTCCAGCAATCGAACGGCGCTCGGTGGGCTGGCGAACGGTGCGCTGCCGAGCGCCCGGGCACACTGATCCTTCATTGCGAACGGGAGCATTCCATGCCTGAAGGACCATCGATCGTCATCATGCGCGAGCAGACGGCCGGCTTCATCGGCAAAACCATCGTGCAGGCGAGCGGCAACACCAAGGGCGTCGACATGGACGCGCTGCGCGGCCAGCAGGTGCTGGACCTGCGCAGCTGGGGCAAGCACTTCCTGATCCAGCTGCCCCACCTGGCGCTGCGCATCCACCTGCTGATGTTCGGCAGTTACCGGATCAACGAGCGCAAGGACGCGACAGCGCGCCTGAGCCTGCTATTTGACGATGGGGACGAGCTGAACTTCTACACCTGCTCGGTCAAGACGCTGGAAGGCGACCTCGACAGCAACTACGACTGGCGCGGCGACGTCATGTCGGATCAATGGTCGGCGCCGGCGGCGCTCAAAAAACTGCGCGCGGCGCCGGACACGCTGGTGTGCGACGCCCTGCTCGACCAGGATATTTTTGCCGGCGTCGGCAACATCATCAAGAACGAAGTGCTGTTCCGCATCCGCGTCCATCCGCTGTCGACGGTGGGCGCGCTGCCGGCGGCCAAGCTGCGCGAGCTGGTGGCGCAGGCGCGCGTGTACAGCTTCGAATTTTTGGAATGGAAGAAAGCCTTCGTGCTCAAGCAGCACTGGCTGGCGCACACCAAACGCGTGTGCCCGCGCTGCGACCTGCCGTTCCACAAAGGCCATCTGGGCAAGACCAAGCGCCGCAGTTTCTATTGCACCAACTGTCAGAAGCAGTATCCGCCGGCGTTGGCGCCGGATGTGCCCCTTAAACCAGCCCGGTCACGTAGTAAACCGCGATCACAAAAAACACCGCCACCGTCTTGATGATGGTGATGCCGAAAATCTCGCGGTAGGATTGCTTGTGCGTCAGGCCGGTCACCGCCAGCAAGGTGATGACGGCGCCGTTGTGCGGCAAGGTGTCCATGCCGCCGCTGGCCATCGCCACCACGCGGTGCATGACCTCCAGCGGAATCTGCGCCGCCTCGGCCGCCCGGATGAACTGGTCCGACATCGCCGCCAGCGCGATGCTCATGCCGCCCGAGGCGGAGCCGGTGATGCCGGCCAGCGTGGTCACCGACACCGCCGCGTTGACCAACGGATCCGGCACGCTCTTGAGCGCGTTGCTGACGGCAACGAAACCCGGCAGCGCCGCGATGACGCCGCCAAAGCCGTACTCCGACGCCGTGTTCATCGCCGCCAGCAGCGCGCCGCCGACGGCCGCCTTGGTGCCTTCGGCGAAGGCGGCGCGCACCCGTCCAAAAGCCGTCACGACCACAAAGATGATACCCAGCAGCAGCGCGCCCTCGACCGCCCAGATGCCGATCAGCGCTTTGATCGGCGTGGTGATCGGCGCGTGCAGGCCGGGCAAGGCGTCGGCGGTTAGCGCGTAGCTCTCGCCGTACCAGACCGGTATCATTTTGGTCAGCGCGAAATTGACCACGCCCACCAGCACCAGCGGCGCCACCGACAGCAGCGGATGCGGCAACCCGCGCGCGGACGTCTGTCCCGCATCGGCGGACGCCGGCTTGGCCTTATCCTCGACGCCGTAGCCTTCGCCGGTGGCCATCACCGCGCGGCGGCGCCATTCCAGGAAGGCCAGGCCGGCCGCCAGCGTGGCGATGCCGCCTATCGTGCCCAGCCATGGCGCGGCCCAGCCCGTGGTCTTGAAGAACGTGGTCGGGATGATGTTCTGGATTTGCGGCGTACCCGGCAAGGTGTCCATCGTGAACGAGAACGCGCCCAGCGCGATGGCGCCCGGCATCAGCCGCTTGGGGATGTCGCTCTGACGATAGAGCTCGGCGGCGAACGGATACACCGCAAATACCACCACGAACAGCGACACGCCGCCGTATGTCAGCAGCGAGCACACCAGCACGATGACGGCGTTGGCGCGCGTACGCCCGATGTAGCGGATCGCCGCGACGACGATCGACTCCGAGAAGCCGGACATCTCGATCAGCTTGCCGAACACCGCGCCCAGCAGGAACACCGGGAAATACAGTTTGATGAAGCCGACCATCTTGTCCATGAAGATGCCGCTGAACACCGGCGCCACCGCGCCCGGATCGGTCAGCAGCACGGCGCCAAGCGCGGCCACCGGTGCGAACAGGATGACGCTGTAGCCGCGATAGGCGGCCAACATCAGGAACACCAGTGCGGCGAGAACGATCAGAAAGGACATGCCGGCTCCTACAATATTAGCTTCCTGCTATTTTAGGGTTAAACACAAGCCGCCGTCGCCCGCACGACCTTTTTTGCGCGCTTTTTTTCGCGCCTTTGTTCGGCCCGCTTATTTCGGCAGCACCGTTACGCCGCACATGCGGTAAGGATAAGGCTCCTTGCCGACGGCCGCCTGGTGGGTCGCGCAACTGCCGGCATCAAGCTCGAGCCCGTACTGCGCCAGATTTTGCGCGATCGTTTCGACGGTCGCGCGATCGAGCGCGGCCAGGTCGAGGCGGTACTTGGCCGGCAGGTCGAAGGTGCAACCGCCGTCCGGCAGGTTGCGCACCTCGACCGTGCGTTTGAGCAGCCAGGCCAGCTTGCGGCATCCGGACGGGCTGTCGGTCATGCCCAACGCTTGCGCGACGGCCAGCTTGCGCAGGCGCGAGCCGTCGCGATCGTTCCTGCTGGCGGCGAACAGCACATAGTGCGGGCCTGCACGTTCGGCAATCGCCTTTTCGCGCAGCGCCTGCCAGGCCGGCGATTGGGGGAAGCCGGTTCCGACCGAAATGACCTTGACCTCGTGCGGCAGAAAGATCGACATCCATGCCGACGGCGGATTGGGCTGGGCGAGGAAGACGATGCTTTGCGCCGGTGTCGCGAACGGCGGCACCTCGGCGCTGAACGCGCGCTCGCCCCACGCCTGGTGTCCCCAGTTAGCAATCGGAAAAACGCCAATCACCAGCAACGCCAGCGCCAGGCCCGCCAGCCGCTGCCGCGAAGGAGCCAGGTAGCGCCAGACGATCCAGATCATCAGCGGCGCCAGCAGTTCGAGCGGCACCAGATAGCGGTAGATGCTGAACATGCGCATCCAGACCACGTAGGCGACGGCAAAAAACACCAGCGTGAAGGCCCCACGCGGATCGAGCGACAGCGGCGCGGTGCGCGGCTGGCCGGCGTGACGGCCGGCGTTGGCGCCCGCCCCGGCGCGGCGCAGCAACCAGGCCACGGCGAACGCGGCCAGCAACAGGTACAGCAATGGCCATAGCGCCAGCTTCATCGACACCTCGGAGACGCGGCGCGGGTTGAAGGCGAAGATGAACGGCCACAGCAAATTTTCGATCCAGCCGACCGGCCGGAAATAGAAATCGATGACGCCGCTCTCGGTCGCCAGCGGGCTGTGGAAGATGTTGTTAAATTGCGGGAACAGCGGATTGCCAAAGGTGTTCCACATCTTGACGAACCACCAGCCGGCCGTGGCCGCCATGCCGACGAGCACGCCCACGCCGACCACCAGCGCCAGCCGCAAGCGCTGCCACCACGGCAGCGGCACCGTCAGCAAGGCCACGCACAGCGCCACGGCATAGGTCGCGTTGGTCAGCTTGAGTCCGGCGCTCATGCCCATGACCACGCCCGCGCCGGCCATTCCCAGCGCCGTCGCGGCGCGCCATTGCGGCAGCCCATCCCAGTGGCGCAGCACCATGTACAGCGAACCGAGCACGAATAGCGCCGTCAGGTTGTCGCCCATCGTGTTGCCGAGTTCGCTCAAGAATCCCGGCGCGAACATGCAGGCGCCGGCGAGCAGCAACACCAGGCGCTGGTGCTTGCCAACCAGCGCGCGCGCGATGCCCGCCAACAGCACGAAGTTCAGCCCGTGCAGCGCGCCAAGCACGAAACCGACCAGCGGCGGCGCCAACCAGCGGTTCAGAAAATAATACGGCAGGTCGATGGTCGGATTGAAATAGCTCTGGAACCCGGCAGGCGCCAGATCGACACCGATGCGCCCGGTCATCAACGCATGCGCGTTATACAAATGATAGTTGCGCATGTCCCAGCCGTCGTCCTGGCCGAGCCAGACCGACATCAGACCGAACAGCACGGGAACGAGCGCCACGACGAGGCGACCGGCGCGCGGATGATTGAGCCAGGCTGTGCGGCGGGCGAACCAGGCGTCGAAGGCCGCCAGGCGGATGTGCAGCGCTTGCATGACATTCCTCAGCATTGAAAACGAAAAATCAAGGCCGCCATTATAAGCTTGCGAAAAAGAAAACCCTAATCATTTGCCATTTGGCAATAAGAGACACTGTCGGCGGTAACCGGTGGTATCGATTGACGCTCGCGGAACAGGCTGCAATACTGGACCATCGCAGCCTTTGCAGGACGCTATGACCGAACTACGAGCCTCGCTGAAAAGCGGCGGCAGGTTCTCGCTGAACTGGAGCTATCTGAACGCCATCGCCAACGGCGTGTCGGCCATCGACCTTGGCGCGCTGGCGTTGCGCAACCTCCACGACGCGCGCCAGTTCGTGCGCGAGTACGGCTTCGACCTGGAGCAGCCGGCCGCCCCGGCCATCATTGCCCGCGCCCACCGCGAGGCGGTCGACTTCCTCGCCTGCACCTTCCTCGCCCCGGAGCAGGCCGGATTGATCCCGGACGAGGTCAGCCATCCCGACGATCCGTTGCAACTGCTGGTGTACGCCTCGCTGCGCGGCAACAACGTCGATGTGCGGCGCATGTGGTCGTGCGCCGTGCTCAAGGTCATGCACGGCATCTTCTACATCGACAACAACCTCAAGCTGCGCCACTTCCACGCCATCCGCGCGCAGGTGTTCGCCACGCTCGACGAGGTGATCCGCCACGACGGCGACCGCCACTTCCTCACCGACGGCGAGGTCTGCCTGCCGATGCTGCACTACGAGCGCAAGGACAACAAGGGCCGCAAGAGCATCCTGCTCAAGCTGCTGCAAAAGGCCGCCTACCTGGCCGCCGACATCTTCGACCACCTCGGCGTGCGGCTGGTGTTCGCCACCCGCTTCGAATGCCTGCTGGCGCTGCGCAGCCTGCAACGCGCGCACCTGCTATCGGTCACCAATGTCGACGCCGAGCGCACCCGCAACACCTTGCTCGACCTGGAGGCGGCCAAGCAGATCTTCAATAAATACCGCGCCCGGATCGAGCACAGCGACGACTATCCGTTCGAATTGCTGCGCACCATGGACGCCGAGCTGGCCGACCTGGCGCAGCCGCAGACGCGCTGCGACAACCCGCACAGCGGCAGCGGCTTCAACAGCATTCAGGTGACGGTGCGCAAGATGATCCACGTCCAGCCGGACCATCCCAACATTGGCGCCGGCGGCGAGCAGGAATACGACGTCGGCTTTTTCTTCGAGTACGAGATCCAGCTGATGGACCAGGCCAGCTACGAGCGCAGCCTGGCCGGCCCCGCCAGCCACGACGCCTACAAGCGGCGCCAAGTCGACACCGCGCGCACCCGCGTGTTCGGCCGCGACCTGCTGCGCTGGATCGAAGAGCAACAGCCGATGCAAGCCAGAAATTAAAAATTAGACAATTCATTGTCAGGCTGCTACGATGGCCGCCTTTTGCGCCGGCACTCCGCCGGCCTGGCAGCCTGGGTCATCATGAAACATCTCAGTATATTGCTCGCCATTGCCGCCACGCTTTCCGCCTGCGGCGGCGGCGGCTCCGGCGGTGGCGCCTCCAGCGCGCCCGCTGCGGTCGTCGACACCCGTCCGGTGGTCGATGTGGTACCGACCGCCGGCGATTTTTATTCGTACCGACAAGGACTTAATTTCACCACGGGCGAGCAGCCGGTGCCGTCGACGCCCGAGGCCACCCGGTTCTACACCAATGCGGTGCGCCAGGTCGGCAACGACGGTTCATGGGCGGAGACTGTCGCGTTGGCGACTCAAACCTCGCCCAGCACGGAATTTCGCTACCGAGCCGACGGCTCGCTGATGGCGACCAAGGATCAGGGTTGCAGCGTTACCTACACGGCGGTCAGCTACCTCGCACCGAAAGATCTGAAGGTCGGGGCCGAATGGAGCGAAAACTACAGCCACGTCGACAATGGCAACTGCTTTTTCGAGAACGAGGTAAAAATGACCAACAAGGCGGTAGCGTTGGAAACCGTCACGGTCAACGCCGGCACCTTCGACACGGTCAAGATCGTCTCGACGGGCCTCCCGGTAACATACCCGGGCTATACCGAAACGCGCGAAGAAACCGTTTGGTGGGAAACGTCGACCCATCGGCTCATCAAATCCGTCAGCCGTATCAACCACGTGTCGACCGACGGCAGCAAAGCGAGCTCTATCTCGAGTGGTGAACTGATCGGCTACGCCAGCGCCAAGCAGGGACGCCGGAATTTGAATATCGAGCGCTTCGCCGGTCCCTGGGCCGGATCGTATGCAGGCACATACAGTGGGCAGTGCCAAGGTCAAGTGAGCGAGACCGGCAAGCTCGACGCGGATTGCGGCGACGGTCAGTTCATCGTTCATGGCGACATCGACGTCAGCGGCAGAGGCACTTTCTACCTGACCGTGAATGGTGTCAAAGGCCCGAGTTTCAGCGGCGCCTTCGAATCGCTGTTGGGCATCAGCGGCGCCTGGTCCGCCGGCGCGGCATCGGGCACCTGGAAACTCGAACACCAATAATCGCGGCGGCGCGGCGGCGCGAGCGGTGCGCCGCCAAACGAGCCCCGGGGCTAACATCGAAAGATGTTGCCGGAGAAGATATTGTCATACGCCCCACACCGCTGCCGCCTTCGCTGCTTGCTTCGCTACCTGCTCCTGGCGGCGCTGGCCGGCTTTGCCGGCGGCGCCGCCGGTCAGGACGCCCCGGCCCGCGTCACCGTCAGCGCCACCCGCGATCCGGTCGACAAGTCCTATCGAAAAATGATCGCCGGCATGGACCGGTTCGAGCGCAACCGCGCGCTCGCGCCGCAGGCCTCCCTTCGCTTCCAGTTGCTGCCGCGTCTGCCGACCACGCGGCTCGACGGCATCACCTTGCGCGTGGTCGGCGACGCCGTCACGCTGCCGGTACCGGTGGCGCCCGATCACACGTTTACCCTCGACCGCAACAACCAGGCGCTGCGCGAAGACGCGGCGCTAATTGCCAGCAGCAAGACAAGCACCCTGACCTGGCGCGCGCAGGTGCGCAGTCCCAACGTGCCGCCCGGCATGCGCCGCCTCGGCGACCTGCGCCTTGAATGCCAGGTCGGCGCCGAAGCGGGACTGCTGTCGAACAACGCCACCGTATTCGCCTGGCTGGGCGAACTGCTCACCGATCCCGACCGCGTCTGCTCCTCCGTCGACGGCAACTACCTGTTCTTCGCCGAGCGGCCGCTATTCGGCGTCACGCTGCGCGACGGTGCGCGCACTGAAACATTGCCGTTTTCCATGCTGTACGCGGGCGGCACGCAAACCCCGGACACCCTGCCCTTCTGCGATTGCCAGGTCTTGCTCGACCGCAGCTTCTATGCGCCGATCTGGGACCGGGGCTGGCCCGACGATACGCTGGTGTCGTTCGACTACATGGACGACCCGTCCGGCCCCGGCGGCGTGGCCGTCGCCGACAGCCATCGCACGACTGCGCAAATGCGCGCCGCGCTCGGCCCGGCCATCGAAGTTAGCTTCGCCAGCGGTTATCAGGTCTGGCGCTATCAATATCCCAGCGCGAAGCCGCCGGCAAAGGCGGAAGGCGGCACACCGGTCACTGCTGAATTTGTCATCCTGTTCGGCCCAGACGGCGTCGCCCGCAAAGCACGATTGAGCGAGCCCTTGTAATGCCGCGACGAATGGATCATGATGAAATGATGACTATCCCATTCCGCCCCCTACGCCTTGCCGCGGCAAGCCTGTTGATATCTGCCGCCAGCGCCTGCGGCAGCGCGCCGCCGCCCGCCTCTTCGACGGCGGCCGCCGCACCGGCGCCGGTGGCCGGCAAGACCGAAACGCTGTGGAAAAAAATCCAGGCCGCAAACGCCGACACCAGTTGCGACACCCAAAGCCAATGCCACACGATCGGTGCCGGCTCCAAGGCCTGCGGCGGTCCGGAGCGCTACATCGCCTGGTCGAGCAAAAACAACGATGGCGCCATGCTCAAGGAGTTGGTCGAACAGCACAGCGCGGCCCGCCGCGCCGACGACAAGCGCGACCAAATGATGTCGACCTGCTCGATGATCAGCGACCCCGGCGCCGTCTGCCGCGCCGGCCAGTGCACCCTCAATCCGGGCGGCGGCAGCACCACCAATCCAAGCAGGGCGGATTAGCGAAGCGTAATCCGCCAAGCTCCGCCAACGGCCTAACCAGCAAGACCAAACAAAAAAACCCGCAAGCCCAACAGGCCTCGCGGGTTTTTTACCACCACATCCCAACGCTTAGAACGCCAGCGCCTCCTTGGTGCGCGAGTTCTTAAACAGCGGCAACGGATCGGTCGTATCGACATCGATCACCGTCGCGCCCTGCTTGACCCCGCCCAGCAGATAGTTCACCACGCCCACATGGCGCTTGCCGGCGTCCAGCCCGGACCAGCTGATACCCACGCTGGCGGTGCCGCCCACAGTGGCCGTGCTTGGCAGAACGACTTTCAGGTTGCCGGCGGTCGAAGGCTGCACCACCCAGCTCGACAACGCATAAGTCGCCTGTCCACCGTTCGGACGGTAACCGATCACGCAGACGTTGTAGTCGCCGGCCGCCGGCGCCACCATCTGGATGGTTTCGTTGGCCGTGTCGCTGCCGCTGCTGAGGATAGGCGTGTTGCCGCGCATAAGGATCAAATCCAGGTCCGAATCGCCGCTGACGGCGCCTGTCGTGTCCGCATCGAACAACGAGAAGCGCGCCAGCATGGTGCCTGCCGGGATGGTCACCGGATGCAGGTTGACGCCGGGTGCGGCGCCGGCCTGGCACAGCGCCGCGTTGCTCTGGTTGGTATTGGCGGTGGCGATGGTGCGCGTCTCGCGAGTAGCCGGCAGCAAGCCGCCCTTGACCGCGCTCATGGCGCCGGCGAAACCGGTGCCGACCGTGACGATCTTGCTGCCGGTGGTCGCCTCGCTATAGACGCTGGCCGCCGCCGACAGGCCGGTAGCGCGCGCCGTCAGCGGGCTGCGCACGACATGGGTGCCGTCTTTCCAGGTCAACACGCCGTATGCCCAGGTGTCGAGCGGCGCACCATTGCGGGTCAACTTGACCGTGTAGCTGGCCTTGGCGCCAGCCGCCAGTACCAGCGTGGACGGCTGCACCGCCACCGTGAAACCCGGCAGCGAAGCGGTCGCGTTGTAGGTCGCGGTGGTCTTGCCGACGTTGGTGACGGTGCGCGTCAAGGTCAGGTTGCCGAGCACGTTGGCGGCGGTCAGCGATGCCAGGTTCAGGTTGTACGCGGCGATGCCGCCGCCGATCGAGGTGCACTGGGCGGTGGTGTAGATCAAGCCCTGGCCGCACAGGAAGCGCGCGTAATCGAGCGGCGCGATGTCGTACACCAGGCCGGGATCGGCCGCCGAGTTCGGCGCGATATGGCCGGCGCCCTGGCCCCATGGCAAGGTGCCGGCGTTGGTGGCGGACGTGTCCCACGCGACCTTGGAGGTCAGGCCGTCGCTGAAGGTGTCGGTGGCGCTGGTCATCAGCGCCGACTTGATGGCCGACGGCGTCCAGTCCGGATGCAGCTGCCTGAGCAGCGCGGCCACGCCGGCCACGTGCGGCGAGGCCATCGAAGTGCCGCTGTAGAAGGCCCAGTCGGTCACCGGCGCCGGCGCTCCGGCGGCCACGGCGTCGCGCTGCGCGCGCGTCAGGTCGGCGGTGACGGCGGCCAGGATGTCGGTGCCCGGCGCGGTCATGTCCGGCTTGAGGATGTTGGCGTTGGCCACGTTCGGGCCGCGCGACGAGGAGCTCGACATGATCGGCGCCTTGATCGTCGGATCGAAACTGGCGCGCAGGTTGCCCAGCGAGGCGACCGCCGTGTTCGGATTGGCGGCGATGTAGCTCTTCAGGATGGCGGTGTTTTCCTTGGCGATATGCACCGTCGAGACGGTGTGCGCCTGGTTGATGATGGTCGCCGCGCTGCCTTCGATGTTGGCGATCACCACGCCGACCGCGCCGGCCACCTTGGCGTTGGCGCTCTTGTTGACCAGCACGTTACCGCCGCGGTCGCACACCAAAATCTTGCCGGCGACCTTGGCCGGGTCCAGCAGCGGCGCCACGGCGTCGCTGGCGCCATAGCAGCGGTTCAACAGGGCCAGATCGGCGCCCGGCAGGCCGGCGTCCTTGGCCAGCACCAGCGGCGAGGTCGGCGTGTTGGCGTTGCTCGACGCGCCGGTCAGCTTGGCGCCGCTGCCGGTGACGGCGTCGGCCAGGTACAGGCGGTTGTGGGTCGAGTTGCCGACCGAAGCGAGCCATGGGCTGATGTGGCCGACCGGTGCCGGCGCGGTCGCGCCCGGTCCCTGGTTGCCGGCCGAGGTCGAAACGAACACGCCAGCGGCGGTCGCGCCGAGGAAGGCCTGTTCGGTCGCGTCGGCGAACGAGCCACCGCCGGCGCTCGAACCGATCGAGAAGTTGATGACGTTGACGCCATCCTTGACCGCCTGGTTGATGGCCGCGACGCTGTTGGACGGGGCGCAACCGTTCTTGCCGGTGCCGGCATCGGTCCAGCACACCTTGTAGGCGGCGATGCGGGCGCGCGGCGCCATGCCGCTGACCTTGCCGAAGTTCAGTCCGCCGGTCACGGCGGTCACGCCGGCGTTGCCGGCCGCCGTGCTGGAGGTATGGCTGCCGTGGCCGCCATGGCCTTCGGTGCCGGCCACCGAATCGCGCGCCGACAGGAACTCGGTCCAGTGCAATTCCAGGTTAGGCTCCTTGAAGTAGCGCGCGCCGATCAGCTTGTTGTTGCAATTGGCCACGCCGAAGCCCTCGCCCGTGTCGCAGCTACCTTTCCATGTCGCTGGCGGCGCGTCGTAGACCAAGGTCGAGCCGCTATGGCTCGGATTGCCGTCGCCGTCGACGCGGTCGGCGTAGCTCGGGTTCTCGGGCCAGATGCCGCCGTCGATGATGCCGACCACGATGTTCTCGCCGGACAGACCCTTGCCGCCCAATTGCTCCCACAGGCCGCCGGGCTGGTCCAGGCCCAGGAAGGTCGGGGTGTAGCTGGTGTCGAGCTCCATGAGGGAGTCGGCCGTGATGGCGGCCACGCCGCTGTTCTTTTTGAGCGCGCGCACCTCGTCGTCGGTCAGCTTGGCGGCAAAGCCGTTGAACACGACGTCGTATTTATGGGTGATCTCGGCGGCGTTGATCGTGCTGATGACCTCGCTCTGCTTGGTATCCAGATAGTTGATGTACGCCTGCACCGAGGCGGCGTCGACATTGAGGCGCTGGCCCTGGGCCGGCATCGTCGCGGCCAGGCCGGCGACCTGGCCGGTGTAGGTGGCGACCGGCTTGTCGGTCAGTTGCACGATATACGAGCGGCGCACGGACTCGGCATTGGCCGGGCCGGCGCCGATCAGGGCGGTGGTCAGCAGCAGGACGGCGGCGGAAATAGGACGGAGTTTCATGTAATGTGTTCCTTGCTCAGGCGTTGATCGTGGTGGCAGCGGCTGCGGCGGCGCGCGACTTGGCGCGGCGGCGCGACATCAGGCCCACCAGACCCAGACCCAGGCCCATCATGGCGTAGGTCTCAGGCTCCGGCACAGGCGCGACCGGGCCCACGGCGCTGAGGTTGAGGTTATCGAAAGCGAACTGGGCCTGGTTCTCGGCGCCCGCCAGCGGGCTGTAGCAGCCACCGGCGCCGTCGAACAGGCAGGAACGAATGACCAGACTGCTGAGGCTGACATTACCGAAAGCCGTCAGCGCGGTGGTGACGAACGGCGAATTGCCCTGTGCATTGAGCAGCGGGAAATCGTAGGCGACCGAAATGGTGGCGCCATCGGTGCGCGTGCCCAGCAACGTCAGCTGACCATACGAATAGCTGGGCAGGCCGCCGAGCGGCGCCAGGAAGGCGTAATCGATGCTCGACACCTGGAAGGCCGCGTTGTCGCCGCGCGCCACCTTCAGGCCGCCATCATTGACGCCCAGGTAGAAGTGGCTGGTGTTGCCGGTCGGGCAGGCGGCGATCGCGCACAGGTAGGGGTCGTTGCCGTCGCCGACGGCGCCGGCGAAACCGGTGCCGTCCGGGCCGGCGGCCGGAGTGTCGAGCACGGTCATGGTGTAGCCGTGCTCGCTCAAGGTCTCGGTGCCGGCGTAAATCGACGGGGCGATGGATTCGAAATCGATCACGGCAGCCATGGCTGGCGTGGCGCTCATCAGCGCAAGGGCGCCGAGGATGGCGCCGGTGAATTTTTTCAGTTGCGCTTGCTTCGTGTGGTTCATTTCACTGCCCTTTTGATGAAAGTAATGGCGCCATGGCCCGCCGGTCGGATCGCCCGTGGGACCTATGTCTACTCTTTGTAGGTAACAATGAATATAAACAAACAACACATTTTCGGTAACTTAAGATTAAGAGTTATTATTCACTAATCATAAATATTTACCAAACAAAATCCGGCCCGCACTATGAAAGCGACGTCATCAACTTGTCACGAAATTGTGCAGATTTCATCACTTTTCTGTTGTTCTTTTACAAAACAAGAAATCCTAAACGAAACCAACCAACGTCGAAAAAACTATCGGAATGAACTAAATTCCTGCATTATTCAGCCATCTGCGCGCTTGTCGCTTTCATCCTCCGACAAAGGCCTCAGGCGAAAAAAAAGCCAGCGCATGGCTGGCTTTGTGACGTAACGACAGGGGCAACTAAAATACTGTCATTGCTTTCTTTATGGAAACACAACGCTCATCTTCCTGATGTTTTACCAAAAGAGAACGTTTAGTTCCGGTCGACAAGTCCGGTAATTTAACAATCGCCGCCTGTAAGCGCGCTACGCTGGCCGGCGTGCACGCCGCCGGTATCATCGTCTCCGCATACGATCGCATAAAGACCGGACCGGCAACCTTGTCGACCTGCCCCAGCGTCGACAACCGCTGATCAGCGCTGAGCTCGCTCAACGCGCCCTGGCCGGCGGGATACATGGCCCCCATCGCCTGACGGATCTTCGAAAACGGCAACTTGGTTTGCAGATCGCCGATATTGGCAAGCCACTCGGCCTTGACCTTGGCGTCCGGACGGATCACGCGCGCGGCCAGCGCGGCGGCCTGCCCGCTATCGGACTTGTCGCGTTCCTGCTCGGCCGCCAACAGCGCCTCGCTGCCCGCGAAGGCAAACCGGTTCAGGCGGTTGACGATATCCCAACGCACGTCCTGGCTGACATTCAGGCCCGGCACTACCAGCTTGCCGCTGAGGATGTCGGCCAGTTGCGTCAGCGCCTTCTGGCTGCTGGCCACGCCGACGAAGGTGGCAAACCAGCGCCGCTGGAAATTCTTGTCGGCGCTGGCGGCACCGGTCGCCGTGAACGCCATCTGCTCCAGCTGGGCGCCCACCTTGGCCCGGTACGCGGCCGCCTGCGGCCCCATATCGTCGAGATAGGCCCTGGACTGCGCCACCTTGCCAAGGATGTTGCCTAGCAGCGTGTAATCCTTCTCGCCCGGCGCCTGCGTCAGCACGGTGCCCAGGAAGGCGTTCAGCGGCAGCTTGCCGTCGCGCACGCTGTCCCACAGGCTTTGCCACAGCATCGACCGCAGCAACGGGTCGTCGACCTTGTTCAGCCCCGCCTGCGCGGTGGCGAACGATTTCTTATCCAGCTGCACCTTCGCGTAGCCCCAGTCCTGGTAGTTCGGATACACCAGGTCCGGACAGGCCTCGCCCTTGAGTTCCGGCACGGCGGTGGCGGCGCCCTTGTAGGTCACCGCGACGTTTTTGCCGAGCGACATGCCGTCTTTGCCCAGATTGAACAGGCCGATCTGCACGCGCTGCTCGCGCAGGGTCGGCATGGCCGCGCTTGGCGCGCTCTGATGCAGGCTGAACGATTTGATCTTGCCGCCGGCGCAGCTGAACTCGGCGGCGATGGTGTTCACGCCCGGCTCGTACAGCCATTCGCGCGTCCATGGGCCGAGGTCGCGGTTGGCGGCCTGGGCCAGGCTGCCGATGAAGTCGTCGAGCCTGGCGTTCTGGTAGGAATACTTGACCAGGTAGTTGTGCACGCCCTGGCGGAACACCTCCTCGCCCAGCAGGTGGCGCAACTGCTTCAACGTCGAGGCGCCCTTGGAGTAGGTGATCGCGTCGATGTTGTCGAAAGCGTTGGCGGTCGACGGCACCGGCGTTTCGATCGGGTGCGTGGTGACGCGCTGGTCCTGCGTGTACGCTTGCTGCTTGGCGTTGGAATAGAAGCTCTGCCAGGCGTGGCTGAACTCGGTAGCCTCGGCCGTCGCCAACGTGCCCATGAAGGACGCGAAGCTCTCGTTGAGCCACAGGCCGTTCCACCATTTCATGGTCACCAGGTCGCCGAACCACTGGTGCGCCATCTCGTGCATGATGACGCCGGCCAGGCTCTCGCGCTGCGCGGCCGTCATCTCGTCCTGGTGCAGGAAGGCGCGCTCGGCGAAGGTGATCGCGGCGGCGTTTTCCATCGCGCCGTACAGGAAGTCCGGCACCAGCAGCTGGTCGTATTTTTCGAACTGGTAGGGCACGCCGAAGTACTGATCGAAGAACTTCAGGCCACGGCTGGTGTAGCTGAACCAGTCCTTGGGCGAGACTTGCGCAGCGACCGACTGGCGCGCGAACAGGCGCATCGGATACGGGCCGCTGTTGTCTTCCCACACCTTGTAGGGGCCGGCGTGCATCGAGAAGTTGTACGGGCTGAGTTTTTTGCTGCGCGGGAAGGTCCAGCGCTTACCGCCATCGACCTCGGCCACACCCGATTCGCGCATCGTCGACGACACCACCCAGTCGGCCGGCGCGGTGACGCTGACCTGGAAGGTGCCTTTCAAGTCCGGCTGGTCGAACAGCGCGAACATCTGGTGCGCGGCGGCCGGTTCGAAGTGCGAATACGTGTAGACGCGGCCGTCGACCGGATCGACCATGCGGTGCAAGCCCTCGCCGTTGGTGCTGTGCAAGCGCGTGTAGGCGATGGCGACGGTGTTGCGTCCGGCCTTCAGATCGCCCGGCGCCACGGTGATGAACCACTGGTTGTATTGCGGCGTGACGGCCTTGCCGTTGACGGTCAGGCTGCCGATGGTGGCCTTGTCGAGGTCGATGGTCAGCGGCTGGCTGGCGTCGCTCAGGTCGAACGTTAGCGTTGTCGTGCCGGAGAAGGTTTCCTTGCCGGTCAGCGCGAATTCAAGCGTGTAGTCGACATTGCTGACGCGCGCCGAACGGGCGGCCGCGTCCTCCTGCGACAGGTAGGCGTTCTCGGCGCGCGCGGCGGTGGCGTTGGCTGCGGCGGCGGTGTCGGCAATGGCCGCGCCATAAGCGAGCACCAGCGCTGCGACGATCATACTTTTTTTCATGTTCACATCCCTCAATATGGAAACGCCCGCGATGTGGGCGGGCGTCGGGCGTCGGATCGGGCGATCCGGCACAGCTTATTTTTTAGCTTATTTCTTCAAATACGTATCGAGCCAGTCGATCACGGTGTGATGCCACAGCACCGAGTTGGCGGGTTTCAGCACCCAATGGTTCTCGTCCGGGAACACCAGCAGCTTGCTCGGTATGCCCTGGCGCTGCAGCGCCGTGAACGTGCCCAGACCCTGCGAGGTCGGAATCCGGAAATCCAGATCGCCCTGCACCACCAGCATCGGCGTCTTCCACTTCTTCACCTGCAGCGCCGGGTTGAACTTTTCGTGCTTTTCCGGCACGTCGTAATACGTGCCGCCGTTTTCCCACTCGGTGAACCACAGTTCCTCGGTGGCATACGCCATGCCGCGCGTGTCGAACACGCCGTCATGGTTGACGATGCACTTGAAGCCGTCGGACCAGTTGCCTTCGATCCAGTTCATCATGAAGCCGCCGTACGACGCGCCCAGCGCACAGCTGCGCTCGCGGTCCAGCCACGGGAATTTTTGCACCGCCGCCGCCAGGCCCTTCTGCAAATCCTCGAGCGGCTTGCCGCCCCAGTCGCCGCTGATCGAATCGGTGAACTTCTGGCCGTAGCCGGTCGAGCCGTGGAAATCGATGAACACGGTGGCATAGCCGGCGCCGGCGTACACCTGCGGGTTCCAGCGATAGCTCCACGAGTTGCCGAAGCTGCCCTGCGGTCCGCCGTGCACCAGGAAGGCGATCGGGTACTTGACGCCGGGCTTGGCGTCCCACGGCTTCATGACGTGGCCGTAGACGGTCTCGCCGTTGGCGCCGGCGAACGAAAACTGCTCGGATTCGCCGAACTTGACATCGGCCAGCGCGGCCTCGTTCAATTGGGTCAGCTGCGTGGCTTTTTCGCCGCTGCCGCCGAGCTTAAA
This sequence comes from Duganella sp. AC917, assembly GCF_979258245.1. Classification (NCBI taxonomy): domain Bacteria; kingdom Pseudomonadati; phylum Pseudomonadota; class Betaproteobacteria; order Burkholderiales; family Oxalobacteraceae; genus Duganella; species Duganella sp. AC917. Next base: position 6,021,289 of record NZ_OZ409848.1, on the reverse strand, counting down.
TTTGTACAACTGCGCGCCGGACGACAGGTTGGTCTGCGCCATGACGATGGTGTCGCGCGCAACATCGAAAGCGCTGACGGAGCCGGCGCCGGTGAGCTTGCTGACCTTGCCGCTGGCGGCGTCGATGCGGAACAGCGGATGCTGGCCGACATCGTCGGCGGTCGCCAGCAGCGCCTTGCCATCCGGCGTCCAGCGGTAGTCCGCGATCGAACGATCCCAACTATCGGCGACGGTGCGCTTCTTGCCGCTGGCGACGTCGACCAGCACCAGGTGGAAGCGGTCGGCCTCGAAGGTCGGCTTGTCCATCGCCAGGTAGGCCAGGGTTTTGCCGTCGGGCGAGTAGCTGGCCTTGGTGTCCCAGGCCTGGTTGTCGGCGCTCAGGTTGGTCGGCGCGCCGCCGGTGGCCGGCACCGTGTAGACGTCGTAGTTGGTCGACCATGCCTCGGTCTTGCCGGCGATGCGCGCGGCGAACACCACCGTCTTGCCGTCGGGGCTGAAGCGGTACTCGTCGCGGTCGCCGAACGGCTTGGACGGCACGTCGCCGTCGAGCGCGCCGCTCAGGCTGACCGGCTGCGCGCTGACCTTGCCGCTGGCGTCGATCGGCGCCGAGTACAGCACGTTGTTGCGCCCGTCCGCCCAGGTATCCCAGTGGCGCACGAACAGCTTGTCGTAGAGCTTGCCGCTGGCCTTGTCCTTGGCATTGGCGTCCAGCCGCGCTTTGGTGCAGGCCAGGTCGGCGCAATCGCGGAACACGGCCAGGCTCAGCGCCAGGCGGTCGCCCTGCGGCGAGACGCGGAAGTTGTCGACGTCGAGCGCGAGGTCGGTGACCTTGGCCGCCTCGCCGCCGGCCAGCGGCAGCCGCCACACCTGCGACGAGCCGGAACGGGCCGACAGGAAATAGACGGCGTCGCCGTTGGGCGACCATTCGGGATCGCTGCTGCTGGCGTCGGCCTGGGTCAGGCGCACCGGCGCGGCCTTGGGCGCGCGCAGGTCCAGCATCCACAATTGCGTGTTGCCGCGGTTCTTGTCCATATTGGTGGCGCGCACGGTGTAGACGACGCGGGTAGCGTCCGGCGACAGCGCAGGGCTTCCGACCCGTTCCATGTTGACCAGGTCTTCCACGGTGAAGCCGCGCGGCGCGGCCATGGCGCTGGAGGCCGCAACAGCGGTCCCAAGCAGCAGCAGGGGTAATCTCATTCGGGGATCTCCGACGTTGTAGAAAAATACCGGCTGGTGGCCGGTCGCCGAGCATCATACCAAGTTCGCGCGACGGCAAGTAAACTGTTACTTTACGCAACGTTAGCGCTGCCGCTGCTAGTGGTGCCTGGGGAAGTCGGTGACGAACTGGCGGAAGCCCGGCGTGTTGCGCGCCTGGGCGATGGCCAGCCAGTAAGCCTCGATTTGCGGCTGGTGCTTTTGGTAGAACGCCTGGTTGACCATCAGGTAGACAGGTGTTTTTTGAAACGGCGCCGGCAGCATGTCGATCTGTCCCCGGTACTTGCGCGCGATCAGCTCGGCGCCCTCATCGCGATCGGTCACCACCGCCGCCACCCGGTTGCCGGCCAGCTTGGCGAACACCTGCTCCACGCTCGAGGCGCCTTCGTCGACGACGATGTCCATTTCGCGCAACATCGGCATATGCAGCAGATCCGGCTGCGCCCCCACCGGCTGCCGACCCAGGCCGGTGAAGCGCTGGCCGTCCCAGGCGACCGTGCCGCCGCGCCGGCGCGATACGGCAAAGTTCAACTCGCCCACGCTGCGTGCCGGATCGGGCTGCGCGCCCGTCATCGGATAAGCGCCGAACGCGGCGCGCTCGGGCGTGAAGGCGGCCAGCATGGCATCCACCTCGCCTTTGCGCAGGCGGTTCATGCACTGGGACCGGGGCGCCACGAGGCGGCGGATCGCCACCGGTTGCAGCGCCGACGCGCGCCGCAGCAATTCCAGCGATTGACCGCAGCCGTCCGGAAACGTCATCGGCGAAAACGGCTGGTCGAATATGCACACCGTCAGCTCCAGCGGCGCCGCCCGCAACGACGCGCTCACCGTCAAACCCGGCAACAGGATGGACAGCAATGACAGTAACGACACGCCGATCCCGGCCTTGGCTTTGGTACGCACAGTAGACAATCCATATTCACCATCGGTACGCTAACTATATAGTTGGTATTCAACATTTGTCTATGAAACAATAATTACGTCAGCGACGAAACAACGCTTGACTTATCTAAGACGACCGGTCATATTACGCGTATGCCCAAACCCAATGTCAAAGAACAAATCGTCGCCTCCAGTCTCACCCTGCTTCACAGCAAGGGCTTCAACGCCACCAGTGTGCAAGACATCACTGCGGCGGCCGGAGTGCCGAAAGGTTCTTTCTACAACCACTTCACCAGCAAGGACGAGCTGGGGGTGGAGGTATTGCGCCGATACACCGAGCAGGCCGGACAGATCGGCGCCGTGTTGGGCGATGCCTCGCTGCCGCCGCTGCAAAGGTTGCGCGACTACTTCGGTTTGATGGTCGCCTCCAACGCGGCGAGCGAATTCAACTGCGGCTGCATGCTGGGCAATTTCAGCACGGAGCTGTCGAACCAGGTGCCGGCAGTCCGCCAACAGGCGCGGCAGTCGTTCGCGTCGATGGGCGCGATGCTGGAACAAGTCATCGCACTAGCCCAGCGGGAAGGCGCGATCGCCAGCACCCGCCCGGCTGTTGAGCTTGCCAACTTTGCCGTCGATGCCTGGCAAGGAGCGGTACTGCGCGCCAAGGCCGAGCAAGACCGCGCGCCGCTGGACCGCTTTGTCGACGTGCTGTTGAACCAGATTCTCGTGTAATCGTTTTTTTTCTCCGGTTTTAAGATGACCGGTCATATTGTAAGTTGAACCGCTACTGAAAGGTATTATCATGAACGTCAAAGACTCCGTCGTCCTCGTCACCGGCGCCAATCGCGGCCTGGGCAAAGCATTGGCCGAAGCCGCCCTCAAAGCGGGCGCGCGCAAGGTTTACGGCGGCGCCCGCAATCCGGCGTCGGTCACCCTGCCTGGCGTCACGCCGATCAAGCTGGACGTGACCAATGCCGATGACATCGCCGCCGCCGTCCGCGCGATTCCCGACCTGACCATCCTGATCAATAACGCCGGCATCTTCACCGGCACCGATCTGACCGCGCCCAATGCTTTAGCGGTGATGCAACAGGAACTGGACACTAATTTCTTCGGCCCGATGGCGCTGAGCTCGGCCTTCGCACCGGCGCTGAAGAACAATGGCGGCGGCGCCATCGTCAACGTGCTGTCGGCGCTTGCGTGGATCACGCTGCCGGGCACCGGCACCTACAGCGTCTCCAAGGCAGCGGCGTGGGCGCTGACCAACGGCCTGCGCGGCGAGCTGCAAGCGCAGAATACCCAGGTGCTGGCGGCGCACATGGGTTACATGGACACCGACATGGTGGCCGCGATCGAAGCGGCGAAAACCGCGCCGGCCGAGGTCGCGCGCCTGATCGTCGCCGCGCTGGAAAACGGTGACGACGAAGTGCTGGTCGACGACATCTCCAGGCAGGTCAAGCAGGGCCTCGGCGCACCGCGCGGCGCTTATCTGGGCACGCCGCCGGCGGGCTGATTCCACCGCACCGCAACAAAGCAAGCCGCGCCATTACAGGCGCGGTTTGATACAAAACTTTTTTTGATAGTGACCCGCAAACGCTCACACGGCTCAGGAAAATCGGCGCATAATTTCCCACTCAGTCAGGTTGAGTACGCATCAGTAATCACCGGCATGGCAGGTGTATAACGCGTTTTCCCCGCCGGTAATCTTCGAAGTTGGACGCCGAAGTTGACACTTATTATTGCAGCACAATTAATGATTTCTTACTAGTTGTGAACAATTGTAAATCGACGTTGAATGAGCTGAGCTCAGCGCTAAGGTAGACCCTCTACCCGCGCTGGCTGCAGTCACTCCTCGCTTGCCGCGCAGCCGAAGTCAGACGAATACGGGAAACGTTATGCTAACTGCCACTTATGTCTTACTGACACTTTCCATCGAACAGAAAAAAGAACGCCACTTTATCGCGCGGCTGCTGCAGCATGTGCAGTCGATCGCGCGCCGCCCGCAGGAGATCGATCCTGTGTTCATCGAATCCCAGCTCAAGGAGCTGACTAGCTTTGCCGAAGCGCGCCACCAGCGCAAGGTCGAGGCCTGCCTGATGCCGGCCGTGCGCGCGGCCGATGCCAGTTGCGCGGCGTTGATGAACGATCTCGAAACGCTCAGCCGGCTGGGCGGCGCGATGCTCAACGCGGTGCACAAATGCCTGCGCCGGGCGATGCGGCGCAGCGCCTCTCAGGGCAAATTCCTGTGCCGCACCATCGACCTGTATTGCCAGAATCTGCTCAAGCGCCTGGACAAGGAAGAACAGGAGCTGCTGCCGCTGGCGCAAAAAGTCATCTCCAGCGACGAGTGGTTCGAGATCGGCACCCAATTCCTGGCGCAGGAAGACGGCGACGCCGCCACCAAGCCCGAATTGCGGCCGCGCCGCAACGTCGGCGGCATCGGTTATAGCGCGCGCGACAACGACCGCGCGCTCGGCGCCAGCGCCGTCCGCATCTAATCCTCCTCCCTGCGCCACGATGGTGCGTGAAAACGCCGCCATCGTGGCGCTTTGTTGTTTTGAGTTCCCCATTGCGCCAAACGCTTGCCTAAGAATTTAGGCGCGGCTAATATCGGCTACATGCAGACCACTCTTGCCACCGCATCGTGAACCATGGCGCCACGCTTCTGCACCTGCGCGGCGCTGCCGGCATGGATGCAATCTACCGCAAGATCAGCTGGCGGCTGCTGCCGCTGCTGATGCTGTGCTGCGTGGTCGCGTACATCGACCGCGTCAACGTCGACCTCGCGCAGCGCCACATCCAGGACAGCCTCGCTTTCGGCAACCAGGTCTTCGCCTGGGGCGCCGGCGTATTCTTCTTCGCCTACGCGCTGTTTGCGGTGCCTTGCAATCTGCTGCTGGAAAAACTCGGCACGCGCAAAATCCTGCTGCGCATGATGCTCGGCTGGGGCGCGGCCACCGCCGCCGGCGCCTTCGTGCGCACGCCGCTCGAGTACTACACGATCCGCTTCCTGCTCGGCATGTGCGAAGCCGGCTTCTTCCCCGGCGTGATCCTGTATCTGACGTATTGGTATCCGGCGTCGCGGCGCGCGCGCGTGTTCGCGGTGTTCACCTCGGCCACGCTGGTCGGCGCTATCGTCGCCGGGCCGCTGTCGGGCGCCATGCAGCAGGCGCTGCATCTGCACAGCGGCATGCAAGGCTGGCAGTGGCTGCTGCTGGCGCAAGGCCTGCCGGCCGCGCTGCTGGGCATCGCCGCCTACTTCCACCTCGACGACCATCCGGACGATGCCAAATGGTTATCGGGTTTCGAACAGCAGATGGTGAGGCAGGATCTGAACCGCGACGAGGCGGCACTGGCCAAGGCCGCCGGCATCGATGAAGACGACGACGAGGATGACCCGCCGTCGCCGTTCGCCATCATCTGGTCGCTGCTCCGCGATCCGGCCATCTGCCTACTGGGCCTCGCCAACGTGCTGCTGGCCAGCGCCAGCTACGCGCTGGCGCACTGGGCGCCGGCGCTGATGCAGCGCTGGGGCGCCGGCGGCCCGCTGCAACCGGGCCTGCTGGTGGCGATCCCCGGTATCGCCGGCATCGTCGGCATGATCGCCATCGGCTACGACTCGGACCGGCGGCGCGAGCGGCGCGGCCATTTCATCGCCTGCATCGTGCTGGCCGCCGGCGGCCTCGGTCTGGCGATCGCCGCCGACAACGGGCTGGCATGGTCGCTGGCCGGCCTGTCGCTGGCGTCGCTGGGCATCTCGTCGGCGCTGCCGCTGCTGGTGGCCATCCTCACCGACCTGCTGAACCGCCAGCGCGCCGCCATCGGCATCGCGCTGGTGGGCGGCCTGGCGACGATGGGCGGCGCCGTCGGACCGGCATTGGGCGCGCGCGTGCTGGCATGGGGCGACAGCGCCGCCATGCTGGCCGCGCTGATCGGCATGTTCCTGACGGCGGGGCTGATCCTGCTGCTGGCGCTGCGCATGGCGCCGCGCCGTGGCGGCCCGGACGCCAAGGATGGACTGAGAGACAAGATGGCTCGTAACTGACTGTTGGGCTAGAATCGTGGACGCGTCGCAATCCGGCGCTCCCGTTCACCCAACTTCAAAGCGAACCATCCATGCGTTTTGTCCTGCCCTTCTCCACCACGCTGGCCGCCACACTGGCTGCGGCGTTCACGACCTTCGCGGCGCACGCCGCCACTGTAGCGCCTCCGACACCGATCACGCTGGACCAGGCCATGGCCAATCCTGACTGGATCGGCAACCCGGTGGAATCGGCATGGTGGGGCTGGGACAGCCGCCAGGTCTACTTCAAGCAAAAGCGCGCCGGCTCGCCGCTGCGCGACACCTTCCAGATCGCCGCCGGCGCGCCGAAACTGGTCGACGACAAGCAGCTGGCAAACCTCGACAGCGCCAATCCGGTCTACAACCGCGATCACACGCGCGCCATTTTGCTGCGCAACGGCGACCTGTTCGAACGTGACCTGAAAAGCGGCGCGCTGACACAAATCCTGCGCGGCACCACGCCGGCCGCCGATCCGCAATACACGGCCGACGGCGCCGGCGTGCAGTTCCGCGTGGGCAGCGACTGGTTCAGCTGGAGCCGCGCCGAGCGCCTGGTCTCGCCGGTGGCCGTGCTGCGCACCGCCAAGGACCCGGACGCCGCGCCCGACGCCAGCGCGCGCCGCGACCTGCAACTGCGCCTGCTCTCGACCCTGGCGCGCCAGAAGGAAGAGCGCGACGCGCTGCGCGAGCGCCGCAACCAGGAGCGCGGCGCCGACGCCACCCGCGCCCCCCAAGCGATCTACCTGGGCGAGAAGGTCGTTATCGAAACCAGCTCGCTGTCGCCGGACGGCCGCTACCTGCTGGTGGTCACCAGCGCTAAGGACGGCGACAAGCGACGCGTCGGCAAACTGCCGAAGTACGTGACCGAATCGGGCTACGAGGAAACCGACGACGAACGCAAACGCGTCAGCGACGAAGGCCCGCAGCCGCACCAACTGAAGCTGATCGAACTGGCCACGCGCAAGGTCACCGAGCTGTCGTTCGACGCCCTGCCCGGCATCAACGTCGATCCGCTGGCCGAGATGCGCGCCGCGCGCAAGCTCGATGCGCTCAAAGGCAATCGCAACGTGCGCTTCGAAAGCCGCGACGAATCGATTCGCTGGAGCGACAACGGCAAGCAAGTGGCCGTGATGGCGCAATCCATCGACAACAAGGACCGCTGGATCGCCACCGTGGACCTGGCCGGCGCCAAGCTGCAACCGGTGCATCGCCTGACCGATACGGCCTGGGTCAACAATCGTGGCAACGGCTTCGGCTGGCAGCCGGACAACAGCACGTTGTGGTACCAGTCGGAGGAAAGCGGCTACGCCCATATCTATCTGCAACCCGCCACCGCAGGTGCGGCATCGCGCGCGCTAACCTCGGGCAAATGGGAAGCCAGCAATGTCGAATGGTCGGCCGACGGCAAGACCGCCTACTTCCTGTGCAACCCGAAACTGCCGGGCACTTATGAAGTCTGCTCCAGCGGCACAACCGGCGGCGCGCTGAAGGAACTGACCTCGCTGGGCGGCGTGGAAAGCTTCACGTTGTCGCCGGACGGCCGCAAGCTGCTGGTGCGCTACTCGACCGCCTACATGCCGGCGCAAATCGCCACTGTCGATAGCAGCGGCGGCGCCGCCAAACAACTGACCGACACCCGCAACGCCGACTACAAGGCGCGCGAGTGGATCACGCCGCAAATCGTCGCGGTGCCGTCGACGCACGGCGCCGATCCGGTATGGGCCAAGCTGTATCGTCCGGCCACGCTGGAGCCGGGCAAAAAATATCCGGTCGTGATGTTCGTGCATGGCGCCGGCTATCTGCAAAACGTCACGCAGCGTTTCCCGGTCTACTTCCGCGAGCAGATGTTCCACAACCTGCTGGTGGAAAAAGGCTACATCGTGCTTGATATGGACTACCGCGCATCGCTCGGCTACGGCCGCAACTGGCGCACCGCCATTTACCGCCAGATGGGCCATCCGGAACTGGAAGACTACATCGACGGTTTGAACTGGATGGTGGCCAACCACCAGGGCGACGCCAAAAACGTCGGCATCTACGGCGGCAGCTACGGCGGCTTCATGACCTTCATGGCGCTGCTGCGCGCACCGGACCAGTTCAAGGCTGGCGCCGCGCTGCGTCCCGTCACCGACTGGACCACCTACAACCACGAATACACCGCCAACATCCTCAACACGCCGGAACTGGACCCGGAAGCGTACAAGGTATCGTCGCCGATCGAATACGCCGACAAGCTCAAAGGCCACCTGCTGATCGCGCACGGCATGATCGACGATAACGTCTTCTACCAGGACTCGGTGCGCATGGCGCAGCGCTTCATCGAACTGAAAAAGGACAACTGGGAACTGGCTTCCTACCCGCTCGAGCGTCACGCCTACGTGCACGCGGAAAGCTGGTACGACCAATACCGCCGCATCTATCAGCTGTTTGAACGCACGCTCAAAAAGGACTGACATTGAAACGACTTGCCACCTTGCTGCCGCTGGCAGCGCTGATTTGCACCCTTGGAGCGCCGCTGCAAGCGGGCGCGCAGAAAATCGCGCCGTCCGAGGTCACCGTCAAGCATCCGGCGTGGACGCGCAGCGCGAACATCTACGAAGTCAATCTTCGCCAGTACAGCAAGGAAGGCACGTTGAACGCCTTTGCCGCCACGCTGCCGCGCCTCAAGCAAATGGGCGTGGACGTGATCTGGCTGATGCCGATCCACCCGATCGGCGACAAGAACCGCAAGGGCGCGCTGGGCAGCTACTACGCCGTCAAGGACTACCAGGCGGTCAGCCCGGAGTTCGGCAGCATGGACGACCTGCGGCGCATGGTCAAACAGGCGCACGGCCTGGGCATGCACGTGATCCTCGACTGGGTGGGCAACCACACGGCCTGGGACCACCCGTGGACCAGCGAGCACGCCGACTGGTACAAGAAGAACGACAAGGGCGAGATCCACGCGGTCAGCTTCAAGAACGACAGCGGCGCCACCGAGGAATGGGCCGACGTCGTCGGTCTGGACTACGGCAACAAGGCGCTGTGGACGGCCATGACGGACGCGATGGCGTACTGGGTGCGCGAAGCGGGCGTCGACGGCTTCCGCGCCGACGCCGCCGGCATGGTGCCGACCGAATTCTGGGATCAGGCGCGCGTGAAGCTGGACAAGATCAAACCGGTGTTCATGCTGGCGGAAGCGGACGAGCCGGCGCTGCACGCGCGCGCGTTCGACGCCAGCTACGACTGGCAGCTGAACGGCATCATGCAGAAGATTGGAAAAGGCCAGGCCGGGGCCGCGGAGTTGAAAGCGTACGTCGCCAACCCGGCGAAAAGCTACGCGCGCGACGCCTACCGGCTGCAGTTCACCAGCAACCATGACATCAACTCATGGCAAGGCACGGACAAGGATTTGTACGGCCCCGCAGCCGGCGCGATGGCGGTGCTGAGCTACACGCTGCCCGGCATGCCGCTGGTGTACAACGGTCAGGAAGCGAAGCTGGAAAAAAAGCTGGCCTTCTTCGAGAAGGACGCCATCGACTGGAAGACCACCGAGCTGGAAGGCTTCTACGCGGGCCTGAATCAGCTCAAGAAGCAGAATCCCGCGCTATGGAACGGCAAGGCCGGCGGCACGATGCAGGTGCTCGACGTGATCAACGACCAGCTATTCGCGTTCCGCCGCCAGCAGGGCAAAAACACGGTGCAGGTGATCGTCAACCCGACCGGCGTACTCCAGAAATACAAGCTGTCCGGCGACGAAGGCCAGGCCGTCATCAAACCCTGGCGCTGGCGCATCATCGTCTCGGGATGACCCCCGGGTTTTTACCACATCAAATCGTCGGGGATCTGGAACGCTGCGTACGGGTCGTCCTCTTCCACTGGCGTGGTGGTTTTATTCACCCGCACCACCAGCGAGGCGTCGCGCTCGGCGATCTTGTCGGCAATCACGCGCGGCACCAGCTCCACCGCGCCGTTCATCACCACGATCACCAGCCGGCCCGCGACCAGATGCTCTCGCACCGCCGGCGAGACGAAAATCCGCTCGATCTTGGTGCCATGCGTGAAGTTGTAGGGGATGTCGCCCTTGCCCTTGTCCTGGCGGTTCTGCCGCACCATCTGCGCAATCTGCGCAACGATGGCTTTCTGATTGGCGGCGGCGTCGCGCTGCGCGTTCGCTTCGCGCGCGCGCTCGGCGTTCTTGCGCTGCACTTCCAGCGCCGCGATGCGCGCTTCGTCGACGGTCTGCTCGCCGGTGCGGCGTTCGACCTTCTTTTGCTTGCTCTTTTCCTGGTTGGCCAGTTTGACCTTGGTCTTGTCGACCAGGCCGGCTTTCAAAAACTGCTCTTGTAACGAGACCATATCGGCTACTCCGTAAATAGGCTCCGCCGCCAGCGCTGCGGCGCCGGAATGCGGAAAGACGCTAGCATAGCAAATATGGCGCGGCCGCCGACCTTTTTGCCATGGCCCTTTGCCGCCCTCGGGAGAATAAGATGGCGCCCTATTCCGTCGCCAGCCGCTTGGCCAGGCGGTACAGGTATTCCTGGCCGTCGTACAGCGACTTCACGCGGATATGCTCATTGAGGCCATGCGCGCCGGAGCCTTCCGGTCCGTGGAACATGCCGCTGATGCCATAGGTCCAGATGCCGGCGTTGTTCAGGAAGCGGCCGTCGGTGCCGCCGGTCGCCATTGTCGGGATCACGGGTACGCCCGGCCACATGTCGTTGCTGATCTCTTCCACCGCCTTCATCAGGGTTGGCGTCAGCGGCGGCATCGGGCTTACCACCCCTTCGCCGATGCGGGTGATCTTGATCTTGTCGTCGGCCAGCACGCGCTGCAAGGTCGCCTGCACCTCGTCGATGGGCTCTCCCGGCAGGATGCGGCAATTGACGGTGGCGCGTGCGCGCTGCGGCAAGGCGTTGTCGGCGTGGCCGGCATCGACCCTGGTCGCCACGCAGGTGGTGCGCACGGTGGAATTGTGGCTCGGATGGAGCGCGTACAGGCGCTCCAGCGCCGCTTCGTCCGGCGGCTCGCGCAGGATCGCCTTCATGTCGGCGGCCACCTGCCCCTGCTCGATGCCGGCCATGCGCTCGTAGTACGCGCGCGTGACGTCCGACAGCTTGAACGGGAACGCGAATTTGCCAAGGCGCGACAAGCCGTCGGCCAGATGATAGATGGCGTTGTCGCGATATGGCGTCGAGCTGTGTCCACCCGGATTGGTCACCTCCAGCTGGAAGCTCTGATACACCTTCTCGCCGGCCTGGATGCCGTGGCGGACCGGCTTGCCGTCCTTGTCCAACATGCCGCCGCCACCCTCGTTCAGCGCCAGCTCGGCGTCGATCAACGGCCGGTGGTGATTGAGCAGGTATTCGACGCCGTCGAATTTGCTCGGCACCAGTTCCTCGTCGCAGGTCAGCGCCATCACCAGATCGCGCTTGAGGGCGGTCTTTTCCTTTTTGTAGCGGATCATGTTGGCGACAAAGGCCGCCGCCATCGCCTTGTCGTCGGAAGCGCCGCGCGCGTAGAACACGCCGTCCTCCTCGATCAGTTTGAACGGATCGCGGGTCCAGTCCTCGCGTTTGGCCTCGACCACGTCGATGTGGGCCAGCAGCAGCAAGGGCTTGGCGCTGCCGTCGCCCTTCAGACGCGCGACCAGGTTGCCCTTGGCCGCCCCGCCGGGCGGCACCACGATGCGCAGGTCGGCATCCTTGTAGCCAGCCGCCTTGAGGCGCTTGGCCATTTTGGTGACGGCGACGGTGCACGAACCGACCGAATTGGTGGTGTTGGTCTCGACCAGTTCCTGATACACCTCGCGCATCTGCTTTTGCACCGGCGTCAATTCGGCGCCGTAGGCCGTGCCCAAGACCGCCAACCCCGCACCCAACCACCATGCCGCTCGTCCCATACCGCTCCCGTCGAAGTTGATTGCAAAATAGATAGCACAGCGATGAAATTAATACCCCGACATAATCGATGTCAAGGAAAGTGTCCGGTATTCAAGGCTGCGCCGGGGTCAGATTTTCTTGTCCATACTTATTGCAAGTTCGACTACTCAGCCACGTTATGACGACAAACAACGATCTGGAGCTCTGGGGCGGTCTGGAGGCGACCGTTAACCGGGTGCGCGACAACTATTTCAGCCAAATGGAACAGAACGGCCACGACGGCAGAATCAGCGACCTCGACCGCTTTGCCTCGCTCGGCATCACCTCGCTGCGCTATCCCGTGCTGTGGGAACTGGTCGCGCCAGACGGCCTCGACAAGGCGGACTGGTCATGGACGGACGAGCGCCTGCCGGCCTTGCGCAGCCTGGGCATCTCCCCCATCGCCGGCCTGGTCCACCACGGCAGCGGCCCGCGCGACACCAGCCTGCTCGATCCCGCCTTCCCCGAAAAGCTGGCCGCCTACGCCGGCGCGGTCGCCCGCCGCTATCCGTGGCTCGAGCAGTACACGCCCGTCAACGAACCGTGCACCACGGCGCGCTTTTGCGGCCTGTACGGGCTGTGGTATCCGCACGAGCGCAGCGACCGCGCCTTCGTGCGTGCGCTGCTCAACCAATGCAAGGGCGTGGTGCTGTCGATGCGGGCGATCCGCGCCGTCAACTCAAAGGCCAGGCTGGTACAGACCGACGACCTCGGCAAGACCTACAGCACGCCGGAAATGGCCTGGCAGGCCGAGTTCTACAACGAGCGCCGCTGGTTGCCCTGGGACCTGCTGTGCGGCATGGTCGGCCCGGCCCACGCGCTGTGGGACTACCTGCGCGAAAGCGGCGCCAGCGCCGACGAGCTGCAATGGTTCCGGGACAACCCATGCCCGCCCGATGTCATCGGCATCAACTACTACATCACCAGCGAGCGCTGGCTCGACCATCGGGCCGAGCACTACCCGCCGCAGGACGTCGGCGCCGACGGCTATGCCGACGTGGTCGCCGCCCGCGCGCTGGAAACGCCGCGCCCGGGCATCGGCCCGCTGCTGCAGGAGGCCTGGGACCGCTACGGCCTGCCGCTGGCCGTCACCGAAGCCCACATCGACGCCAACCGCGAAGACCAGTTGCGCTGGCTGCTGGAAATCTGGCAGGCCGCCGGGCAAGTGCGGCGCGACGGCATCGACGTGCGCGCCGTCACCGTGTGGTCACTGCTGGGCTCGTTCGACTGGAATTGCCTGGTCACCGAGCGCAAGGGCTACTACGAAAACGGCGCCTACGACCTGCGCGGGCCCGAGCCGAGGCCGACCGCGCTGGCGACGTTGATGCGCGAACTGGCCACCGGACGCGAGCCGTCCAGCCCGGTGCTGCGGGGGCTGGGCTGGTGGCGCCGGCCGGTGCGGCTGGTGTGTCCGCCGATGCCGTTCGGGCCGTCGCTGGTGCCGGAGCTAACGACGCCCCCGGAATCGGGCCGGCCGATCCTGATCAGCGGCGCCAGCGGCACACTGGGCGGCGCCTTCGCCCGGCTGTGCGCCGAGCGCCACCTGGCCTGCCACGTGCTGACGCGTCAGGAAATGGACATCGCCGACCCCGCCTCCGTGGACGCCGCGATCCGCCGCTATCGGCCGTGGGCCATCGTCAACGCCGGCGGCTATGTCCGCGTGCAGCGGGCCGAGCAGGACGTCGACCGCTGCCTGCGCGAAAACGCCAGGGGACCGGTGATCCTGGCGACCGCCTGCGCCCGCCACGCCATCGAACTGCTGAGTTTTTCCAGCGACCTGGTGTTCGACGGCAGCAAGGGCAGCCCGTATGTCGAAAGCGACCCGGTCGCCCCGCTCAACGTCTACGGCCAGAGCAAGGCCGAGGCCGAGCAGCGCGTGCTGGCGGTCCACCCGCGCGCGCTGATGGTGCGCACCAGCGCCTTCTTCGGCCCGTGGGACAAGCATAATTTCGTCACGCGCGCGCTGCGGACGTTGGCGGCCGGCCAGCCGTTCACCGCCGCGAGCGACCTGATCGTCTCGCCGACGTATGTACCGGACCTGGTCGACACCTGCCTCGACCTGCTGATCGACGGCGAGTGCGGCATCTGGCACCTGAGCAGCGGCAGCGCGCTGAGCTGGGCCGACTTGGCGCGGCGCGCGGCGGACTTGGCCGGGGTATCGACCGCGCGGCTGCAGGCGCGCCCGGCCACCGCGCTGGACATGGGCGCCGCCCAACCGGTGTTCAGCGCGCTGGGCAGCGAACGCGGCCAGCTGATGCCCCCGCTGGACGACGCGCTGGGGCGTTACTTGGGGGCGCTGGACGGGGGACTTGGCGAATCCAGACAGGACTGCTACAATAGCGCGCCTTGGCCTGGTAGCTCAGTTGGTAGAGCAGAGGATTGAAAATCCTTGTGTCGGTGGTTCGATTCCGCCCCGGGCCACCAAGAACAGTATCAAACAAAAACGCCAACCCATGCAGGTTGGCGTTTTTGTTTGTGGAAAGAAAAGCCCCCCTCTCTTCGATACCTCGTGCGTCGCACAGCGACCTGCAGGAAGTGCAATGTTATGATTACGTACATTTTCGTCAACGAATGACGAGGTGGCGTGTGATATTGGCTACAGCAGGCTGTTCCACCGGAATCGCCGCTTCGCTCCCAATCAATAACAAAGGATGTCCTCATGTCGGCACTGTTCGATTTCATCGGTACAATCATCAAGCTCGCGATATATACCGTCATCATCCTCGCTGTCATCGCGCTGTTCGGGTACAACCAGTTGCGCGCATTGTCGGAGGCCGTCAAGGCGGCCTTTTCCAACATCGGCGTGACCGCCCGCAAGCAGGTGAGCCTGACAAACCAGTTGATCGAAGCCGTCAAGGGCTATGCCGATACCGAAAAATTTGTGCATTTGAAAATCTCGGACGACATCTCGGCGGCCAATATCGCCCAGATCCAGCAGGATTCGCACTCGATGGTGTCGGCGATTAACGGCCTGGCGCAGCGCTATCCGGATCTGAAGTCGAGCCAACAGTACAACACCTTGATGGACGCCATCTACAACGTCGAAAACGACCTGGAGCGGCAACGCGAACGCTACAACGAGGCAGCGCGGGCGTACAACACCAAGCGCACGTCCATTCCGCACGTGTTTTACTCCGCGGCGCTGGGATTCCGCAGTGCTCCGTACCTGGACTTGCACAGCGGCGAACCGCAAGACATGGGCATGCTCAATTCCATGAACAATGACGACGGCGAACGCGTCAAGCAATTGCTCGGCGCAGTAGGTTCGCAAACAGCCACTGTGCTGCGTACCGTCAGCAATAAAGCCGTAGAGCATGGCAAGGTCGCCGTTAACGCGGCGCAGACCAGGATGAAGCAGAATATGGTCACCGAGTATTCGTATCTCGATCAGGACCGCAATCCGCAAGGCCCGGTATCGCTCGACACGCTGTCGCAACTGCAAACGCAAGGCAAGGTTTCGGCCACTACGCCGGTCATGGCGATCGGCGATAAAGTCTGGACCACGCTCGGCGCGGTTATCAACGTAGAGCGGACCACCGATGCCGCCCGCCACGGCGACACCGCGCTATAGGAATTCCGCTGTTCAGCAGACGTTTTTGCTTTATGCTGTATGGAACAAGGAGTCAAACGTGGTTTCTTCTTCTATCGCATCAACGTCGCTGGTTCTGCTATGCCTGACCGCTTGCGCGCCGGCCAAGCAGGAGCCAGCGTCGCCCGCCCCGTCCACAGCAGCATCGAGCGCCGCGTCCGGCCAGCGCTGCGCGCCTCCACCGCCGGCCACCGCCACCAGCAAGTTGCGCCATATCCCCGACGAAAACGATCCCTGCGCCAATTCGCGCGGCTTGCCGCCACGCTGACATAAAAAAAGCCGCGATCGCTCGCGGCCTTCTGTCGCAACAACCCGACGACTCAAGCGCGACGGCGACGCGCGGCGCCAGTGACGAACACCATGCCGACCAGCAGCATCAGCACGGTCGATGCTTCCGGCACTGCGGCCACCGGTGCGCCGAAAATCTGCCCACCGTAGGCGCCGCCGTTGACCAGGTAGGTGCCGGCGACAAACAAGCCATACGTCCCGGAGTTCAGGAACAACGGCGCACCGGTGACCGAACCGACATTGGTGCCGTCGACGCCGTACAGCGTAGTCTTGTCGCTGTAGTCGAAGATGGCGAAGCCGCTGTCGGGGCCGGCAAAGCTCACGCCGGGCGAGCCGACCTGCAGCAGCGAGGTGATCGACACCGAGATATTCTGCGCGTCCGGCACGTTGAACAGGAAGATGTCGGCGAAACTGGTGCCGGCGACGTGCGCGGTATCGTTAGCGCCGGCGAAGGTCCAAGTATTGCTGAACACGCCAGGTGGACCGATATCCTTGGGGATGAAGATATCGGCGTGCGCGGCGGCGCCGCACAAGGCCAGCGTGGCGGCTACGATCAGTTGTTTTAGGAATTTCATTTGCGATCCGTTTAGAAAGTTATATGGAGGCAGCGGCACTCGCCGCTGCGGCTGCTTACTTGGTGGTTATTTGACGCCCAGCACCTTGGCCAGCGCGGTCACGTCCAGCGATCCCAGCCCGGTGGCCGGGTTGTATCCGGCGGTCGACTGGTAATACTGGTTGGTGCCGGCGGTGATCGGTTTGAACGGCGAGCCCGGACCGTAGCCGTAGGTTTTAAAGGCGGCGTACAACTGCGGGTTGATCGGTCCGACGCGGCCGTTCAAGCCGGCGCTGATCAACGTCAGGATGCCGTTCAATTGCGGCGCGACAAAGCTGGTGCCGCCCGAACCGGTCGACCATTCGCCGTTGGTGTAGACCGCGTAACCGCTGTACGGGTCGGCATTGAGCGACACGTCGGGCAAGTTGCGGCCGGCGATGTTGGCCGGGACATCGAGGTAGTCGCCATAGCCGGGGCCATTGTTGAACACCGAGTTTTCGCACACCAGCGATTGGGCCGCGGCGGTTTTCTGCACACCAGGCAGGTTCTTCTGGAACGACGGCACGCCGTACAGGGCGCTGACGCCGCCGCCACCGCCCACGGCCAGATAGTCGGAATAATACAAGTCGGTCCCGTAGTGGGTGACGATGTAGTTCTTCAGGTAATCCCAACCCCAGGCGCGCTCGGTCGGCACCGTCACGTTGCCGAACTTGTGCGGCGAGGTGTTGGGCAGCGTGGTGCCGCCGGCGGCCAGCACCAGCGGATCGGCGGCCGGGAAATCAACGCCAAGCAAGGTGGTGCACTGCGGGTAAGGCAAGCCACGGTTGATGTCGAACGCGCCCGAGTCGCCACTGGCGGCGATCACCGGAATGCCTTGCGCCGCAGCCTGCAAGAACACGGTATGGAAGGCGGCCAGGGTGGCGTCGTCGGAATAGACTTCCGGACTGCCCCAGCTGACCGACAGCACGTCGACCAGATTTTCATCCACCGCTTGCGCGAACACGTCGATGAAGCCGGCGTCGGTGTTCGGCGCCAGATACACCCGCAGTTTTGCGCCCGGGGCCACGCCACCGGACTGCTGCACGTCAAGCGTGGTTTCGCCAGCGCCGTCGCTGCCGGGACCATCGGACGGGTTAGGACCGCCGTCCACCAGCACATCCACAATGCGGTCGGCGCTCACCGGGAGGCCCAGCTGATGCCAGTAAGCATACGCGTCCGATTGCAGATAACCGGCCAGCGTGGCGATGCCAACAGTCTTGCCGGCGCCGGTGATGCCGCGCGCATACAGCGGGTTGATGTTGTACTTGGCAGCCAGATCGACCGTGGTGTACTCGCCGGCGGAACCACCAATGGCGCCGGCGACCTTGATATTGATGTCGTTGACCAGCGGTCCCGTGCGCGGCAGCGCGGTCGAGCGTTTATTGAACCGCGATTTCGTGCTGATGCCGCTGACCGATTTCACCACCGACGCCAGCGCCGCAGGGATGGTCGGCGCGGTGGCGGGCGCCTGGTAGCGCGCGCCCAGCAACGAATAGCTGTGTACGGTGGAACCGAAAGCGGCGGCGATCTGGGCGTTGGTGCCGGTGGCGGTGATCTGCAAGTTATTGCCGAAGACCTTGTTGACGGTGAAGCCTTTGGACTTCAGGTAGGACAGCACCGCCGCGACCGACTCCGCGCTTTGCCCGTAGGCGGCGGCGAACTGTTTCGGCGTGATGAACTTGCGGAAGTTGGGACTGGCCGGATCGCTCAGACCAGCAATGAAGGCGTCGAGCTGATCGGCGTTGCGCAGCGCCAGCGACAGGGAAATGGTCTTCACATCCGTCGCGGCGGCAACGCCCAGATCGACGATGCGCGGATCGGCGGCGACGCGCGGTTTCGTCAGCGGCGCCGCAACGGGCACGTTGATGGCCTGCGCACCGCAGGTCACGGCCGCCAAGGCGGCGCACATTATCAAAAGCTTGCTGTTCATTTGATCCCTTTTCAGCTGGCGTAAATGTTAAATGACGAATGATGTTGGAAAGCCAACTCTAGCATCGCGTTATCTAAATTTATAACTATTTTTTTACATATGAAAAGTCGACAAATGTAGCGAATTGCTTTGGATCCATCGTTATTTTGCTTAGGGAAACCATGAATCGACGCCGCATCATAGGGGAAGCCGGATGCTGGAGATGATAGTAAATAGATCGTGAACTGTTAATTATCGATGATCCTTACGTGACCATCATGAAACAGTTAGAAATATATGTTGTATGTAACCATCATCTTGCAAGCCGGGCAGTCACGCCTCGATCACCAGCGATCTGAATAGAAGAAAATCCTTTCCGCGCGAAACAACTTCCACGGCTGCGCGGTTTTTTTTCAGCACGCCTATACTCACTTCACACGCATCGCCGCGCGGCGAAATCCGCTGCGCCGGGCGTTGCACCACCATTCAATATGATCGTAATAGTTGACAGGAGGTAGCATGCAAACGACTTGGATTATCGCCGCCAATGCCGGCCGCGCACGGTTCTTTTCAGAGTCCGACCCGGCCAAACCATTGCAAGAAATCGAAGACATGGTCAACTCCGCCGTGCGCTTGCGCGTGCTGGAAACGGAGTCCGACAAAATCGGGCCGACCGCCGCCACCAACAGCGGCCACAACATCGGCGGAACCCAGGGGGTGGGCTTTGCGCACAACGGCAAAGTCGGCGCGCCGAACAAAGCCTACCAACCGGCGCACACGCCGGCCGAGCAGGAAGCGGAGCAGTTCGCCAAGGATATCTCGAACTACCTGCTGAAAGCGCACCAGGAAGGCCGCTTCGAAAACCTGGTGATCTCCGCTTCGCCGCAATTCCTTGGCGCACTGCGCTCGTTCATGGACCCGCACGTCAAGGCACTGATCAAGAACGAGGTCAACAAGGACTACACGCACTCCAGCGGACAACAATTGCGTGAGCATCTGCAGGCGCACCAGGCCAAGCCGGAATAAGGCCGCATCGATCATTTGGAACAATCAACGACGGCCGCTTCAATCGCCCGGACATCGAACCCGGGCGTTTGAAGCGGCCGTTCTGCCGCCCGGCCGGGGCGGCCAGGCGTGTCGGGCAAGTCGCGGGCTACTGGTTCGAGCGCGCGGTTATATAGCGGTCCGGATCGGTATGCAGCGCGGCGTAACGCTCGAGCGCGCTCGACAGCGGCGGCAGCAGCACCGCCCGCTCGCTCCCCAGCGCGCTGTACGCAGGCCGCGCCGCGCGCGCATGCAAGCGCTGGGCCGGCACCTTGTGCAAGCTCGCCGGCTCGACCCCGGCCGCGCACGCCGCCATCGCCGCCAGTTCGGCCCACGTGACCGGGGTCGCGTTGCTCAGGTGCCAAATGCCTTTTTCCTTGTCTATCAACAGGTCCAGACAGGCATGCACCAGGTCCGGCACGTAGGTCGGTGAGACGACCATGTCGTCCGCAGCCGCGAAAGGCCTGCCGGCGCGCATGGCGTCGAGCGCCTGGCCGACGAAGTTGCGCTCGTCCCACGGGCTGAAGAACGCGCTGCTGCGTATCACCAGCGCGTTGGGATGGGTGTCGAGCACGCGGGTCTCGGCCTCGGCCTTGCTGCGGCCGTACACGCCCAGCGGCGCGACAGCGTCGCTCTCGACGTAAGGGCGTTCGGCCCGGCCATCGAACACCAGGTCGGTCGAGAACGTGACAAAGCGCAGGTCGTTGCGGATGCAGGCCAATGCCAATATCGTCGGCGCCAGGGTGTTTTCGCGGAAGCAGCGCTGCGGGTCGATTTCGGCCTCGTCGACCCGCACGTAGCCGGCGGCGTTGATCACCGCCCACGGCCGGTAGCGCACGATCGTCGCCTCGACCGCTGCCGGATCGGTCATATCCATCTCGGCGCGCGAGACGATGTGATAGGCCAGGTTGCGCCGCTCGCACAGGCGGGCGAACGCGCTGCCGAGCGCGCCGTTGGCGCCGACGATCAGGATCGGCTGGACGAAATTGTCGCGGCCGACATCGAACAGCCCGCTCAGGTCGGCCACCGCCATCGGCGCGGCGACCGGCTTGACCAGCAAGCGCTCCGGCCGGCGCCACCAGCCACGTCCCTGCAATACCGGATGGGACAACGGCCGTCCACTGGCCAGTTCGCGCATCATTGCCGCCAGCGCGGTTGGTCGCGGGCCGTTGCCGCGCACGTCGAACGGTCCCGGCTCGTAATAGCCCCGGCATTCGGAGACCAGGCAGTTCCAGTCGTACGATCCCAGCAACGCCCACACGGTGACCGCGCGGATGTCGGCGCCGGCGCGGCGTTCGCGGTTGGCCGCGCTCCATACCTCCAGCAGCCAGCGCAACTGGTCTTCGCGGTTGGCGTCGATATGCGCTTCGGTGACGGCCACGGGCAAGCCGTAACGCTCCCACACCTCCGCCAGCAATGGACCGACGCCCGGAGTCGGCGTGGCCAGCACACGCGGCGTTTCGATGTCGGCATACGTCTGGCCCCGATACTGTCCGTGATAGGCCACCGGGTAGCGGTGCAGCCGGTGGTCCAGCCAGCGCTCGCTGGTGGCGTAGTAGTTGACGCCGATGATATCGGGCGGGCAGGGATTGTCGCGGAACCACAGCAACTGCTCGGCGCCGATGCCGGTGCCCAGCAGATAGTCCCACATCGCATGGCCGGGGTCGACTTTGCCGCACAACAAATCCCACGTGAGCCAGCGCCGCTCGTTGAAAAATTTCACCAGCGGCTCCATCGGTTCGGTGCCGTAGTTCTTGCTGATGTCGTCGGTCTGCACCAGCAAGGCGTGCGGATTGACACGGCGTATCGCGCGCATCGCCAGCACCGTGCCGCGACACTCGTTGAGCAGCGCCTGCACGAAGCTGCGGTCGTCCTTCGCGTGCGGATACCAAACGCCGTACAGGCCGCTGAAGCGCGCGGTCGTCAGCGGTTCATTGACCGGCGTGTAGTATTCAACCCAGGGATACCGGCTCGCCACCGCCCCCGCGTAGTCAGCCAGCTTTTCAGGAAAGTCCTCGTCCAACAGGCTGGTGTGGCGGGGGCCGCTGCCGTGATGGAGCAGGCCGACGATAGGCGTGACGCCCAGTTCGCGCAAGGCCGGCAAGCGCAGGTCCGACCAGCTCCAGTCGGCGTCGGCAAGCTCGCCCGGCGCGGTGCGTTCCCATAAAACCGGGTAGCGGATGGCGCTGACGCCGAGCGAAGCGAAACGCTCGAGGTCCGCCAAACGGTCGGCGTGGCCGTTGCGCTCCATCTGGCTGAAATACTGATCGCGTACGCGATTGACGGTGCATTCAAGACCGCCCCAAAGCGCCACCGACGACTCGGCTGTGTCTGGGTTGTAGTTATTCATGATGATCCTCTGGCATGACGAAAGCTTCAGCTTAGGGAGGGTCTATCGCCCGGTCTGTGAGTTGCCTTACACACGAACGTATCGCGCCAAACTTACCGAAACGGCACACTCGGCCGCAGCGGACGGCGGCAATCGGCGGTCGATGCAGGCTGGCATGACAATCGGCTCATGCGTTAGCCGCGTGTGGTTCTATCCGCGCCGGTATGCGGCGGGCGTGTCGCCGAAGGTGCGCTTGAACAAGCTGATGAATGCACTGGCGCTGGAATAGCCCAGATCGAACGCGACCGCCTGCACCGGCATGCCCTCGGCAAGCATCGCCAGCGAGCGCATCAACCTGGCCCGTTGCCGCCACGCGGTGAAGTTGAATCCGGTCTCGGCGACAAACCGCCGGCTCAAGGTGCGCGCGCCGATGGCGGCCCAGTCGGCCCAACTGTCCAGATCGCGATCGTCGGCCGGATCGTCGATCAGCGCCTGCGCGATCTTTTGCAAACGAACGTCGGTTGGCAGCGGCAAGCCGAACGGCTCGATCGGCAGGGTCCGGATCTCGTCGAGGATCACTTCGACGATGCGCTGCCTGGCCTCGCTCCACTGGCCTTCCGGCCACGTGCTCGCGCGCAGCACCGCTTCCCGCAGCAGGCCAGAGGTGCGGATCGTGCACGGACGGCGCGGCAAATCATGGCATGCCTCCTCGGCCACATAGGCGCTCCAGCCATGAAACGGGCCGTGCGACCGGCCCGAGTGGAAATGATGCGGCGGCAACCACACCGCGTGGATTGCCGGCACGATCCAGACGCCGTCCTCCACGCCGACCGACAACAGTCCCTGCATCGACGCGAACAGCTGGCCACGGGAATGCCGGTGCGGTTCGGTCACCAGCTCTTCATTCTGGCGGCCCTCGACGACGAACACCACCGGGCCTTCCGATGAATTGCTGGCGTGACGGTTGATGGATAGTTTGGCCATGGCCGCATTTTGACATTGAATGGCATCGATGGTGTACAGCCGCCACCAAAATCGCATTACTCTGGAGTTTTAGCCACCAGGGAGCAAAGCATGCAAACAGCCGACGGTACACCCGAGAGCACCATAGACCAGCAAGCCGTCGATCTCGACGCCCTGTACGCGCCACCCTCGGAGATGATCCAGAAGGCGGTGCTGGACCACCTGGTCGATTTCCACCTGGAGTATCTGAAGGCGGCGACATTTTTCTGCCTGGCGACCGGCAGCGAACAAGGACTGGATGCCTCGCCGCGCGGCGGTCCCGCCGGATTCGTGCACGCGCTCGATGCGCACACGGTCGCCTTTGCGGATTGGCCGGGCAACAACCGCATCGAATCGCTGCGCAATATAAAACAGGACGGTCGCCTCGGCATGCTGTTTATCTTCCCCGGGCTGGAAATCTTTATGCGCATAAACGGCCGGGGCGAGCTATCGACCGATCCCGCATTGCTGGCGCGGCTGGCCGAGGGCGGCCGCCCACCGAAGACCGCGACCGTGGTGCGGATCGATCAGGTGCTGCTACATTGCGGCAAGGCCATCAACCGCGCAAAATTATGGCGCGCCGATTCTCAACTCGGTCCTGCCGCGCTGCCGACCGTCGGCAAAATAATCGCCGCCCTCGGCAAACGCGACAACCCGCAAGCGGCCATGGACGATGCGCAAATCGAACAGATCAACCAGCACTACGATCACTCGGTGCGGAACGACCTGTACTAGCGGTGCAATACCGAACGCCAGGGTTCCGATATCCGATTCGGTATGCCATCTGATCGAAATTTCATTGGACCGTCGAGCGGTATGGGCCTACCGTCGCCCAACAACCCGTTTCGACGAGAGAATAACAATGAAGAGACTACTCACCGCGCTTAGCCTGGCGGCCGGCGCGCAACTGTGCTTTGCCGCCCCGCCATCCGCCCCCGCCCCTTCCGTCCCGGTCAAGCTGACCATCGACGCCGCCACGGTCCAGGGGCCGATGACGCCGATCTGGGCCTGGTTCGGCTACGACGAACCAAACTACACAACCGCCCCCAACGGCAAGAAGCTGCTCAGCGATATCGCCGCGCTGAGCCCGGTCCCGGTGTACGTGCGCGCGCACAACCTGATGACCTCGGGCGATGGCAGCTACGCGCTCAAGTGGGGCTCGACCGGCATGTACAGCGAGGACAAGGACGGCAAGCCGGTCTACAACTGGACCATCATCGACCAGATCTTCGACACCTATGTCGAACGCAAGATGAAGCCGCTGGCGCAGATAGGCTTCATGCCGCAGGCGCTGTCGCAGCGTCCGCACCCGTATCAGCATCAATGGAAGCCCGGCACGCGCTACGAGGAGATCATGACCGGCTGGGCCACGCCGCCGAACGACTACGACAAGTGGGCCGAGCTGATCTACCAATGGGTCAAACACAGCGTGGCGCGCTACGGCCAGAAGGAAGTGGAAAGCTGGTACTGGGAAGTGTGGAACGAACCAGACGGCCATTACCTGATCGCGCCCGATACCAAGCTCGAATACTTCAAGATGTACGACTACGCGGCCGACGCCGTCAAGCGCGCGCTGCCGACGGCGCGCATGGGCGGGCCGCACACGGCGGGCGCAGGACGCTTCATGGACGACTTTCTGGAGCACTGCCTGCGCGGCAAGAACCACGCGACCGGCAAGACCGGTTCGCCGCTGGACTTCGTGGCCTTCCACGCCAAGGGCTCGCCCAAGCTGGTCGAAGGCGTGGTGCGCATGGGCATGAACACCCATTTCAAACGCCTCGACGAGGGCTTTGCGCTGGTTGAAAAATATCCCGAGCTCAAAGGTATCCCGGTGATCATCGGCGAATCCGATCCGGAAGGCTGCGCCGCCTGCGGCATGCAGACCAACCCGGAAAACGCCTACCGCAACGGCACCCTGTATTCGAGCTATACGGCCGCCTCGATCGCGCGCGAGTTCGACCTGGCCGCGCGGCGCGGCGTCAATCTGATCGGCGCGGTCAACTGGTCGTTCGAGTTCGAAGACCAGCCTTGGTTTGCCGGTTTCCGCGACCTCGCCACCAACGGCGTCAACAAGCCGGTGCTCAACGTGTTCCGCATGTTCGGCATAATGACGGGCGACCGGGTGGCGGTCGGTGGCGACCAGGCCTACGACGCCGCGCGCATCATGGCCGACGGCGTGCGCGGCGCGGGCACCGACATCAATGCGCTGGCCACCAGGGACAAACACAGCATCGCGGTGATGGTGTGGAACTACCACGACGACGACGTCATCGACGCCGGCTCGCCGGTGGAACTACGCATCGCTGGTATTCCCGCCAAGCAGGTAAAGCTGCGCCACTTCCGGGTCGACAACGACACCAGCAATTCCTACACCGCATGGAAGCGGATGGGCGGGCCGGCCAACCCGACACCGGTGCAAATCGCCGCGTTGCAGAAAGCCAGCGAACTCGCGCAAGTGGGCGCCACATCGACGCTGAAAACGGCGGATGGCAATGCTGTGGTGAAGATGCAACTGCCGCGCCAGGCCGTATCGCTGGTCATCCTGAGCTACTAGTCAACCGTCCACGTTCCAACAAATTCCCATGCATGCGTCACCAGTGGCGCATGCTTTTCGCTCTCCCCTCCCCGGCTCCACTCAACAGCTGAAACCCAGTTTCACATCGCGGGATCGCGCCGCAATCGCCAGCGGCTCAACCATATCATTTTTTGAAAATCGGTTTCACATGCCAAAATTCAGAAACTAAGCCTTTGAAAATAAACGAATAAGTTTATGTCCTATGTCTTATATAAGACCTTGATGCATCGCACCAAAATGCCCTACTATTTAGTCATGCGGTTCGCACTTGACGACATACCAGAACTCAACGATTTTCCCCAAACGCGCTTTTTTTCTTTCAGGAGATAGACATGTCCCAATATCAAGACGACATCAAGGCAGTAGCCGGTTTAAAAGAACAACAGGGCAGCGCCTGGAATGCGATCAACCCCGAGTCGGCCGCCCGCATGCGCGCGCAGAACAAGTTCAAGACCGGCCTGGACATCGCCCGCTACACCGCCAAGATCATGCGCGCCGACATGGCCGCCTACGATGCCGACTCGTCCAAGTACACCCAGTCGCTGGGCTGCTGGCACGGTTTCATCGGCCAGCAAAAAATGATCTCGATCAAGAAGCACTTCAATAGCACCGACCGCCGCTACCTCTACCTGTCGGGCTGGATGGTGGCCGCGCTGCGCTCCGAGTTCGGCCCGCTGCCGGACCAGTCGATGCACGAGAAAACCGCCGTCACCGCGCTGATCAAGGAGCTCTACACGTTCCTGCGCCAGGCCGACGCCCGCGAGCTGGGCGGCCTGTTCCGTGAGCTGGACGCCGCCGAGGGTTCGGCCAAGGCCGCCATTCAGGACAAGATCGACAACCACATCACCCACGTGGTGCCGATCATCGCCGACATCGACGCCGGCTTCGGCAACGCCGAGGCGACCTATCTGCTGGCCAAGCAATTCATCGAAGCGGGCGCCTGCTGCATCCAGATCGAGAACCAGGTGTCCGACGAGAAGCAATGCGGCCACCAGGACGGCAAGGTCACCGTGCCGCACGAGGACTTCCTGGCCAAGATCCGCGCCATCCGCTACGCCTTCCTGGAACTGGGCGTGGACGACGGCGTCATCGTCGCCCGCACCGACTCGCTCGGCGCCGGCCTGACCAAGCAGATCGCCGTGACCGCCAAACCGGGCGACCTGGGCGACCAGTACAACGCCTTCCTCGATTGCGAGGAAGTATCCGCCGACGCGCTGGGCAACGGCGACGTCATCATCAAGCGCGACGGCAAGCTGCTGCGTCCGAAGCGCCTGCCAAGCAACCTGTTCCAGTTCCGCGCCGGCACCGGCGAGGCGCGTTGCGTGCTCGACTGCATCACCTCGCTGCAGAACGGCGCCGATCTGTTGTGGATCGAAACCGAAAAACCGCACATCTCGCAGATCGGCGGCATGGTCAGCGAAATCCGCAAGGTGATCCCGAACGCCAAGCTGGTCTACAACAACAGCCCGTCGTTCAACTGGACCCTGAACTTCCGCCAGCAGGTCTACGACGCGATGAAGGAAGCCGGCAAGGATGTGTCGTCGTACGAGCGCAGCAAGCTGATGAGCGTGGAATACGACCAGAGCGAGCTGGCGATCACGGCCGACGAAAAGATCCGCACCTTCCAGGCCGACGCCGCCCGCGAAGCCGGCATCTTCCACCACCTGATCACGTTGCCGACCTACCACACCGCCGCGCTGTCGACCGACAACCTGGCCAAGGACTACTTCGGCGAGCAGGGCATGCTCGGTTATGTGGCCGGCGTGCAGCGCAAGGAAATCCGCCAGGGCATCGCCTGCGTCAAGCACCAGAACATGTCCGGCTCGGACATCGGTGACGACCACAAGGATTACTTCAGCGGCGAGGCGGCACTGAAGGCGGCCGGCAAGGACAACACGATGAACCAGTTCTAACCCGTTCCGGACGAGGGTCAAGAATGGCAAAAAGCTCGCTGCGGCGGGCTTTTTTTTTCGCCCGTGCGCGCAGATGGCGGATAATCGGCAAGCGTCCGATCCTGCACAACCTCAACCAAGGAGCACGGCATGACCCGTCCCCGTTTCAACGATGCCTGGGCCGCTTCGCTGCGGATTTACGACCACGACAATTCCGCAGCAAAGGTGGCGGAGGTGATCGGCGGCTATGTGGCGAAGAACATCAACAATCCCAATCCGGCCCAGCGCTGGGAAAACACCTGCGCCGTGCGCATGAGCTATATCCTGGGGGAAGCCGGTCTGACACTGCCCGCGATACGGGGCAAAACCGTGTCCGGCGAGGACAAGCGGCAGTACTTTTTCCGCGTGCGCGACCTGATCGCCTATCTAACGCGGCAATGGGGCAAACCCGAGGTCGTGGAAATGCCCGCAGCCGGCGGCGGCATCCTGGCCGGCCGCCAGGGCCTGGTCCTGTTCGAGGTGACCGGCTGGACCGATGCGCTGGGGCATGCCACGCTTTACGACGGTAGCGCCTGCTACGACAAATGTTATTTCAACGAACCCGGCGCGGCCTATCGCACGGACCGCGCCAACTTCTGGTCCCTGCAATGACATCGCTCCGCTTCATGGCGCTGTTCGCTTGCACCGTGCTGTCGGCGCCGGTCCTCGGCGCCGATCAACACGCCGATTCGCCACAGGCCGGCGCGCGCACCTATGCGCAGAATTTCAAGGACATGGTGCTGGCAAGCTGCCTGGCGAAGGCCTACGAGAAAGATCCAGGCGCCGCCACCGACGCCGGCAGTAGCGTCAGCGCGCTGCGCGACTGGACCTACTTCGATATGGAGAAAAGTCCCGAGGCCGTCGAGGCGCTGGTGGACGAGTTTTTGGCGCGCGACTACGCCAACCCGCTGGTCGAAGCGGAGATTAAGGACGTCCGCTTCGATTTCCTCAAGTGCATGGATCTGTATCACAGCAAGGGGCTCGACAAATTGGTCAAGCGGCTGGTCATCCATCCGAAGCGCAGCTACAGGCAAGAAAACCGCCAGCGCCGCTAGTTTTCCAACGCTGGTCTAAGCGTTCAATGCGGATGTCGCACGCCGGTTTAAAACTCTTCCCAGTCATCACCCTTGCCGGCCGCCGAGACGGACGCCGCCGGAATCTTCTTTGCCGGCTCCTTGACGCGGGCCGGCGGACGTTGCGCCGGCGCGGCGACCTTGCGAACCGGCTGGGCCGACGACACGCGTGGCGGGCGTGCCGGCGCCGCAATGGCCGGTCCGGCCGCGCTCGCCGCCAGCTTGAATACGCTGACCACGTCGGCCAGCCGCGCCGCCTGCTCCTGCATGGCTTCCGACGCGGCGGCCGCCTCTTCCACCAACGCGGCGTTTTGCTGGGTCACGTCGTCCATCTGCACGATCGCCTGGTTGATCTGCTCGATGCCGGAGGTCTGCTCGGCGCTGGCCGATGTGATCTCGGCCATGATATCGGTCACGCGCCGCACACTTTCGACCAGTTCGGTCATGGTGCCGCCGGCCTGGCGCACCAGCACGCTGCCGGCGCTGACCTTCAGGCTCGAATCGTCGATCAGCGCCTTGATCTCCTTGGCCGCGCCCGCCGAGCGCTGCGCCAAGTTGCGCACCTCGGTGGCGACCACCGCGAAACCGCGTCCCTGCTCGCCGGCACGCGCGGCCTCGACCGCAGCGTTCAGTGCCAGGATATTGGTCTGGAACGCGATGCCGTCGATGACGCCGATGATGTCGGATATCTTGCTCGACGAATTGTCGATCTCGCCCATGGTCTCGACCACCTGGCCAATGACGTCGCCACCGCGCCGCGCCACCGTCGATGCAGCCTCGGCCAGTGCGTTGGCCTGGCGCGCATTGTCGGCGTTTTGTTTGACGGTCGAGGTCAACTCTTCCATCGACGACGCGGTTTCCTCCAGCGAGCTGGCCTGCTGCTCGGTGCGCGACGACAGGTCCTGGCTGCCGGCGGCGACCTGGGCCGACGCCGAGGCGATGGTTTCCGTACCGCTGCGCACCGTGCTGACGGTGTCGACCAAGCTGTCGTTCATGGCTTTGAGTGCCTGCAGCAGCTGGCCCAGCTCGTCGCCCCGGTCGACCTCGATCCGGCTGGTGAGGTCGCCGGCGGCGACGGTGTTGGCCACGCGCAGCGCCTGCGCCACCGGACGCGTGATCGAGACGGTGATCACGTAGCCGAGCAAGCCGGCCAGCGCCAGGATCGCCGCGCTCAGTCCGATCATGATGTTACGCGTGGTGACATAGGTCGATTGCGCCTCGGTGGCGGCATTGTTGGCCGCCTGTGACTGCAGCGCGATCTGTTCGGCGATCGCCTTCTTGTACGCGCCCAGCACCGGTCTGAGCTGGCTCGACAGATAGGCGCGCGACTCTTCAGGTTTGTTATCGGCGATCAGCTTGAGCAAGTCCTCCTGGCCCTTGACGTACTTGGCGTTGGACTCGATCATCGAAGCAAGCAGCGTGCGTGCCTGCGGGATTTGCAAGGTGCGGTCGAGCGTGTCCAGGTTCTTCTGAGATTCCTGGCGCAGCCCGGCGATCAGCTCGGCCTGGCGCTGGCGGTCGGCCGCCTCATCCGTCAGCATCATGTTGCGCAGGGCGATGGCGATGTCGCTGATGTTCCGATTGAGCGCGTTGGCGGTTTCAATCTTGGGCATGCGGTCGTTGGCGATAAAATGGGTGCTTTCATTGACCTTGCCTATCATGGTCACGCTGAGCGCCGTGACGGCCACCAGCATCAAACAGATGGCGCCGAAGGCCAGCGCGAGTCGCTTGCCGATGTTGAGATTCGAGATTTTCATGAGTCACCTTGCGGAATTATGGACGTGGTCGGCGAAGATTTGTATTTCGGTACAGCAAGATACTATGTCCAATTTGGTGCATTTTCGATGGCTAAACGTTAAAGACCCCGTGAATTTAAAAACTTTCGCACCGTTCTGGTTCGAAAATACAACAATCACTGCGCCGGTTCGCGTTGAACGTTGAGTTGTTGGATGGCCTTGATGTGCCGCAGCGGCGGCGCGCCGAACATGCGGCGGTATTCGCGGTTGAATTGGGTCGGACTTTCATAACCCACGCGGAAGGCGGCGGTGGCCGCATCGGCCGCCTCGCTGAGCATCAACTCGCGCGCATGATGCAGGCGCAAGTGCTTTTGGTACTGGAGCGGGCTCATCGCTGTCATGGCGCGGAAGTGGTGGTGCAAGGTCGACACGCCCATCCGCGCGATCTCGGCCAGTTGCTCGACGCGCAGCGGCGCCATGTAATTTTCCTTGAGCCACGAAATCGCCGTCGCCACCCGGTTGGTCTGCGTGCCGGACAGCGCGATGCGCCGCAGGTAGGCGCCCTGCTCTCCGCTAAGCAGCCGGTACAGGATCTCCTCGTGGATGTGCGTGGCGAGAAAGGGGATGTCGCGCGGCGTGTCCATCAACCCGATCAGGCGGGCCAGCGCGTCGAACAGCCCGGTGGTGGCCGTCCCCACCGCGATGGCCATCTCCCCGCGCTGGGGCGCGCTGGCGCGCACATCGTGCTGCACGATGATGCGGCGCAGGCATTCCAGGTCCAGCCGCAGCAATGCCGCGTAGTAGGGCTCGGCGTCGCTGGCGTCGAGAATCTGCACCGTCGTCGGCAGATCGATCGCCGTGAGCAGGAAGTTCGATTCGTCATAGTCCAGGACCGCCGCGCCGACGACCACCCGCTTACGGCCACGAATGATCAAGGATACGCTGGGCTCGTAGATGCTGGAAAACGCTGCGGACGGTTCGGTCAGCCGATATAAGGTAAGACCCGGAATGCCGGTCTCGAGGACCGGCGAGCGCCAGTCCAGCCGCTCGCAATCGGCCAGGATGCGGCGCCGCACGGGCAAGGTCTGCTCGCCGACCGGACGGTCCTTCTGCTCTGATGCTTTCACTGGCGCTCCCGAAATCTCACCTTGCCAGTCTAGCCGTCCTCGTGCGGATTTCGCCAGCACATTATTTTCAACGACAGGATTGGGCAAGAGTTAGGCAGGATCGATCCAGGCGCGCCTATTTGAACATCGCGGGAAACACCGACAAGTCGGGCAGCGGATAACGTTTGAGTTCGGCCTTGTCGCCGATAAGCATCAGCGACGCGTTGGTGCCGTCGTAAGCGGGCCAGGCCGGCAGGCCCTTCCCTTCCGGACGGCCGGTGGCGGCGAAATTGACCCAAGTGCGGGCCAGCCGTCCCGCCAGCTCGCGGTCGGACGTGGTCCACGCGCGGCCATCCTTGTCGAGATTGTCGAACACGTACGGGATCTCGGCGCCGTGCCCCGCGCCGCAGCCATAGCCGCATGGCGTCGCCGGCTCGGCCGGCTGGTGCGCGAAATAGTAGGCGTACGACTTAGAACGGGCATGGCGCGCGTGCAAATCGGCCCAGGACAGGATGCCCCAAGCCCACCAGTCGTTGGTCAGCTGATCGATCGAAGCTTTCGCCTGTGCATCGGTGGCTCCGGGATAACGCGCCAGCAATGTTGCCGGCGGGGCGTAGCCGAGCAAGGTCGTAACCAGCTCGCGGTGCCTGGCGGCCGTGAACTCGGTGGTGTCCAGGATCTCCGGCGCCAGGTCCTTGCCCTCCTCGGCGTTCCAGCCGACCAGCAGCGGGACGTCGTTGTGACGGCGCTGGCGGTAGCTGGTGATCAGATCTTCGCGCAACACGTGGCCATCGACTATCGCCCGCGCCGACCATGCCGGTTTCTGCAATTGCTCAACGCCCATCGTCCGCAGTTTCGCCAGATTCATCGCGCCGAGGCCTTTCGCGTAGGCGAGCCCTTCGGCTTCGGCGCCGCGGCGGTCCAAGCGGGCTTGGTCGTCCGCATTGAGCGACAAGGCATAGCCGCTTTCGGCGACGGCGCTGTGGAACAAGCCTTTGGCCAGCGGCGAGCCGATGAGCACCCCGACCGAAGTGCCGCCGGCCGACTCACCGGCGATCATCACGCGGTTCGGATCGCCACCGAAGGCGGCGATATTGCTTTTGACCCAGCGCAGCGCCGCGATCTGGTCTTGCAAGCCCTGGTTGCCGGAGGCGCGCTCCGGCGACTCCGCCGACAGTTCCGGGTGGGAGAAGAAACCGAAAATGCCAAGGCGGTAGTTCAGCGTGACGACGATGGCGCCGTGCCGGGCCAGGTTGGCGCCGTCGAAGCCGGCTTGCGCGGCGGTACCGCCGTAGTAGCCGCCGCCGTGTATCCACACAATCACCGGCAGCTTGTCGGCCTTCTCCGGCGCCCAGACGTTGAGGTACAGGCAGTCCTCGCTTTTCGGGTGGGTCACCCACACGGCGGTCTGCGCGCAAGCGGCGGAAAAGCTGGTCGCTTGCTTGACGCCCTTCCACGGCACCACCGCCTGCGGCGACCGCCAGCGCAGCGCGCCGACCGGCGGCGCGGCAAAGGGCACGCCGAGGTAGGTGCGCATGGCGCCGGCGCGTGTGCCTGCGATTTGGCCGCCGGTGACGTTGACGGTAGCGGTGGGTTCCGCGTGATCGGCAGCAACGGCCGCAATGGCCGTCACGCCTCCGAGGTGCAACGCGACCAGGGTGGCCGCACGTAAATGTCTCATTATTATATTCTCCGATAATGGTCGGAATGCTACTCGCTTTATTGCTTGGCAATA
Source organism: Duganella sp. AC917 (assembly GCF_979258245.1). Classification (NCBI taxonomy): domain Bacteria; kingdom Pseudomonadati; phylum Pseudomonadota; class Betaproteobacteria; order Burkholderiales; family Oxalobacteraceae; genus Duganella; species Duganella sp. AC917. The sequence continues at coordinate 5,988,320 of NZ_OZ409848.1, read as the reverse complement.
GTGTGAATTTGCGCAGCACCGTTTTCGAAATTCACCAGCTGCTTGCCGCAAAAAAAACGCGCCGGGGACCGAAGTCCGCGACGCGCAAATGAAATCGCCCCCTTGCGGCGACTACTACATCGTTACATCTTCCAGCGCAGGCCAACCGCGACCGAACGTCCGATCTGCAGCGTACCGAAACTGGTCGTCTGCGGATTACCCGCACTGCCGAAGTGGTAATACTGCTGCTGCATTTCGTTGGTCAGGTTGACACCGCTGATATCGACCGACATGTTGTCGTTGATCTTGTACGACACTTGCATGTCCACACTCTTTTCCGGACGACGCCAGATACCGAGGGGATTGGCAAACTGCGCCGCTTCGTTGGTGGACAGGAAGCCGGAGCGCCACACATAGGACAAGCGCGCGCTGACCGGGCCCTTTTCGTAAGCCAAAGTGGCATTGTAGGACCTGTTGGACACGCCGAAGAACGGTGTCTCGAGCTGGGCGACGACGTCGCCGGCATCATTGACCTCGGGCACGTTCTGCGACGACTTCAGTTTCGTAAAGCTGCCCTGGAACCCCAGGCCGTCCAGCATGCTAGGCAACCATTTCGGGAAGTAAACCAGACCGAGCTCAACGCCACTGATCGTGCCGTCGGAAGCGTTGACCGGCGAGTTGATGACGTAGTCATAGCCGTTCGTATGGTCGCCGCCCGAGGTCGAGTTGCGGAACGGGTCGTTTGCCGGATCGACGTGCACCCTGCGGCGCAAGTCAACGACCAGACCCTCGATCTTGCGCTTGAACGCAGTACCGTAGAGTGCGCTGTCCTTTTGGAAATACCACTCGGCCGTCAGATCCAGGTTCTTCGAGCGCGTCGGTTCCAGGTCCGGATTGCCGCCGCTGCCCGAGCCATAACCCACCCTGGTCACGTCGTCACCGAGTTGCAGGACAGGATTCAAACTACCGAAGTTCGGGCGGCGCAGGGTTTGCCCATAGTTCGCGCGCAGTACGACATCCTTGGCTGGATCGTAAATCAAGGTCGCGCTGGGCAGGAATTTGCTGGTCGACTTGCTGGCAGTGGTCGGCGTGACCACCTTGGTGGTGGCATCAACCTTATAGAAAGTCATGTCGGTGTCGACCTTGACGTATCGCACGCCGAAATTGCCGCGCAGGCGATTGCCAAACAGCTCGTTTTGGGTATTCCCCATCAGGAACAAGTTGCTCGTCTTTTCATCGACCTGGAACGTCTTCTGCAGCCTCAGTTGGTCCGTCGTCAGGAAATTAGGATCGGTCGAGCTGAACATCTTGCGCCAGTCGTCGATATGGTCGCGGATGTAGTAGGCATTGGGCTCCACCCATGAGCGCGGCACGTTCGAGATATCCGTGCCGAAGTTCGAGTTGGTGGAGGAATACTCCGGACCGAGCGAGGCAAGGTTGCGGTTCAAGGTGCCCGATTGGTTGCGGTTGGCCTCCGACGCCTTGCGTTCGTCGAGGCGCCCGCCGAAGTGGATCGTCTGGAGCACACCCCAGTCGGCATCGTAGACGCCCGACAGATTGGCCGTCGCGGCACTCCCCTTGTTGCGGTTGGCGGTATCGTAGAACTGCGCAACATTCCACTTGGTCGGGTCGGTCAGGTCGGCATTGTTGTTGTTGAAGCCGAACGCCGTGTTGCCGCCGCCGGCATTGAAGTCGACGTTGATGGAAGGCGCGACGCGATCAATCCGGGTGGCTGTGAATTCCGATTGAAAGCTGCTCGATTGGTACGACAGATCACCATCCAGCCTCAGCCTGTCGCCGATATCCCACTTGCCGTTCAGGGCATACACGCGGGAATCGGTCGCCGATGTGGTGTAGTCGCCGCTGTTGAAGGCATAGACGCTACCGACATTGCGGCTCTTGATGATGTTCGTTCCCGGGAACGTCGTAATCGTCCCGGCAGGGTTGCTGCCGAGATCTCCCCACCAGTCGGCAAAGCTGAACAACAACTGGTTGAAGGCCTTGTCACGATAACCGCTGTACATCGATTCGAAGGTGTAGACCGAACTGCTGTTCGGCTTCCACTGCAAGGCGAGATTGGCGGCGGGACGCTCGCGCTTGCCCTGCAGGTCGCTCTGGAAAACGGCGTCACGCGACAGGTAGTAAGGATAGGCTTTGCCGTTGAAATCGAGCGTAGAACCGGCTGCCGTCGGCAAACCGGTACGGGTGCCAGGTGTCCAGATGCTGGTGTCGGTGATGCGCTGCAAGGGCGTGTAACCGGCGGGGACTTCGGCGGCATTGGGGCTGACAAACGGCACCATCGCGCCTGGCGTCACGCTTTCATTACGGTACTTCGTCCGGCTTGCCGACAGATTGACCAGGGCACCGACTTCGCCGAACGGGGTTTCCCAGCGGTTGCTTAACAAGGCGCTGAGTTGCGGGTTCGCCTTTTTCGCGGGATCGAGATAGGTCTCACGCGCCAAAAGCGAAACTTTCGACCCCTTGAAATCGAACGGGCGCAGCGACTTGACGTCAACCTGGCCCGCGATTCCAACCTCCAACTGGCTGGCGTCGCGCGTCTTGTAGACGTCGATCTGGCGAACCAGGTTCGACGGAATGTCCTGCAGCGCTACCTGGGTGCCGGACGCGGTAAAAATAGTGCGGCCGTTCCAGGTGGTTTGGACGTCGGGCAGGCCACGGATGGACAAGGTGCCGACCTCGCCGCCTGAGCGGTTGGTGACCTGGATCCCCGTCACGCGCTGCAGCGCTTCGACGACATTGTTATCGGGCAGCTTGCCAATGTCTTCGGCAACAATCGATTCCACAACCTGGTCGTTGGTGCGCTTGATCGCCAGGCTCTTGATCAGCGAGGCCTTGACACCGGTCACGACCACGGTGTCGATCGGCGCCGTCTGTTCGGCGGCCGCTTGCGCCCACACGGAGGCGCTGCTCAGGATGCCGGCGCCGGCCAGGACGGCGACCGACAGCTTGATTTTCAGATGGTATTGGGGGCGAGTCCCCGTGGCAGGTACGCTCATGTGTTTGTCTCCGAAATTATAATTTTTGTAAATGATTTAGTGCGCGAGCATGTTTTCTTGTGCTGCGAAACTAATCTTAAGGAGCGAACCAAGAGCAAACCAATCAAATTTTTCCGTGTTCTGATACCGAAACCGTTATGACAACATGCTCTGAGTCATGATGTTGGTCGCGGCCGGCCGCGCCCGCTGCGGTCGGTCGCCGGGCGTGGAGGCTGGGAAAGAGCTGGATGCGGTGCGTATCGGCGGCCGGGGTGGCGCCTGATGAGGGAAGAGCCCGCCATGCGCGGCGGGGCACAAAAAAAATCTGCGGCCACGCAACAAAACGTTGCGTGAAAGCCGCACCGGGATGCTTTCCGCAGTGACGCGGGTTATTCCGCCTTGCGCGGTTCGCCGCTGCGGGCCGCGAGCCGCGCCCGCAAATCCTTGATCTCCGCCGCGAAATTGTCGCGCGCCGTGACCGCGCCGACCAACTCCATCTGGGCGTTGAGCCGCGCGTCCGACAACGCGGCGGCGGCCGCCACGTTGCGCTCGATCTGCGCGCGCAGGTCGGCCAACTGGCTGTCCTTGCCCTCGATGGCCAACTGGTCTTTAGCCTTGCCCACCAGCGCATCGGTGGCGATCCGGCGCGCGTCGCGCAGCTCGGCCTGCAACTGGTCGATCTCCTCGCCGCGCTCGGCCAGGGTGGCCAGCAACTCCTCGCGCTCGGCTTCGAACTGCTCGCCGGACTTGAGCAAGACCTCCAGATCCTCTTCCGACTGCGCCAGCGCCTCGCGCGTGCCGGCACCGGCCTCCTCTGCCAATTGCTGGGCCCACTTGCCCAGCGCGATGGCGATCGGCTCGGGAATATCCAGCTTGGGCGGCTCGACCGGTTTGGCGTTGTGCGCGCGCCACGCCGTCAGATGCTTGTGCACGGCATTGACGGAGGCGCCGTCGAGCGCCTCGCAAACCGCCTCGATGGTCACCCGCGTGCCATCGCGTTGTAACTCATCGGCCGCTGCGGCGACCTGTTCGGCTGTGACTTCTTGACGTGACATTACCTGCTCCAGTGGAAATTTAACAAATACGATCCCACAAGATACAGTTATTGTTACGCGTCGGCAAGAATATTCCAGCGAACGTGCACACCGCGCGCACAGCTTGCTTAGTTGCTCACAACCTTGATTTGCTTGACGTCCAAGGTCGATTCGCCAATGGTTTCCTTATCAAACTCGCCGGTCAGCTCGACCAGCGTGTTCTGGTCGATTTTCACGCCGTCCGGGAAGCGCTTGGCGTCGATCTCGACCGTGATTTTGCCGCTTTGGTCGGCAAACTCGTATTCCTCGCCGCCCTTGTGGTTGACCAGCTTGCCCTTGAGCTTGACGTACTGGTCGTCCTTACCCTTGGCCAGCAGATCCTTGGCGGTCATCACAGGCACGCTCGACGGGCCGGAATAGCCGGCCGGCGCGGCGTTGGTGGACGGTCCGGCGTAGCCGCCGGTCTGGGCGAAGGCGAAGGCCGAACCGGCCAGCAGGGTGGTGATGCAAGAGATTTGGAGTATGCGTTTCATGGTCTTGTCCTTTGTGGTGGTGTGTCGTTATCGGAACCTGCGGTTTGTTGCAGGCACAGACGCATTACACCGATTGGACATTAACCGTATCTTAAAGAATCCTGTTCTTGCTGTGCCTCATCGATCCGGCCAATGCAGCGTGACGCCCAAACCTCGGCTGTCGAGGCCGGTGCCGAACACGATGTCGATGCCGTGCAGGTCGGCGATGCGCTTGACGATCGACAGGCCGAGTCCGCTGCCGCCCTGCCCCTGTCCCAGCACGCGAAAGAACCGCTCCGTCAGCCGCTGACGGCTGGCATCGTCGACGCCGGGGCCGTCGTCGCGCACGGTGATGCGGTCGCGGCCGGCGATGCTGCTCGCCGCCACCTCGACACGGCTTCCGGCAGGGCAATAGCGCAGCGCATTGTCAATCAGGTTGCGCAGCATAATCTCCAGCATCTGCGGGTTGGCGTCCAGCTTGTCCAGATCGCAGCGCGCGGTCAGCGTGATGCCGCGCTGCTCGGCCTCGCCGGCGTGGGCCGCAAGCAGCCGCTCGAACAGCGGCGCGAGCGCGACCGGCTCGCGCACCAGTTGCTCGCGTGCCAGCGGGTCGAGCCGCGCCAGCGCCAGGAGGCTGTCGACCAGCCCCGTCATTCGCGCGATATCCTGGCGCAGCTTCTGGAAGGATACCGCCAGATCCGGATGCTGCCGCTGCAGCAGTTGCACGCGCATGTGCAGCCCGGCCAGGGGCGTGCGCAGTTCATGCGCGGCATCGGCGGTAAAGCGACGCTCCGCTTGCAGCGCCGCGTCCAGGCGGCCCAGCACGCCGTTCAACGCCGTCACGATCGGCAATAGTTCGCGCGGCTGGCCGGCGGTCGGCACCAGCGCCAGATCGTCGGGCGTCTTGGCTGCGATGGCCGACGCGGTGCGGTGCAAGGGCTTGAGCACGCGGCCGGTCAACAGCCAGCACACCAGCGCCAGCAAGGTCAGAAACCCCAGCACCGGCAACCACAGCGACTCGGCAAGTTCTCCCAGGATATCGAAACGCTTCTTGTATTTCTGGCCGACCTGCACCTCGAAGCGGCGCTCGTCGTCGCGTACGATGAACACACGCCAGCGGCGCTCGTCGACCTCGGGATCGGCAAAGCCGTGGCTGTCGTCAAAGCCGGTGACAAACGGCCGGACCGGCGCGCCGCTGGTGCGCTGAATCACCCGGCCGTCGACGACGATCTGGTATTGCATGTCGACCTTGCGGCCACTCGCGCCGCCCGGCCTTGCCGACGCCAGCAGGCCGCGCTCGTTCCATTCGGTGGTGGCGGCCATGATCATGTAGCCGGATTCCTCCAGCGCGTCGTCGAACACCTCATTGGTCTCGTGCCAGGCGATGACGGTAACGATGCCCAGGCTGGCCAGCCACAGCACGGTGCTGGCGGCCACAATCACCGCCAGCAGGCGCCGCCGCAGCGACCACGGCGCACCGCCCGCCTTTGTCGGCTTAGTCGCCATGATTCTTCAGCCGGTAGCCGAGGCCGCGCACGGTGACGATGCTGTCGGCGCCCAGTTTTTTGCGCAGATTGTGGATGTACACTTCGATGGCGTTGCTTTCCACCTCATCGCCCCAGCCATACAGCGTTTCCTCGATCTGGGCGCGGGTGACGATGCTGTTTTTGCGCAGCAGCAGCGCATACAGCACGTGGTACTCGCGCGCGGTCAACGCCACCGGCTGGCCGCCCAGGCTGGCCTGCTTGGTCTCGATATTGAGTGCGATGTCGGCGTGCACCAGGTCATTGCTGACCTGGTGCACGCCTCGCCTCGCGGCCGCCCGGATGCGCGCCGACATCTCCTCCAGCTCGAACGGCTTGACCAGGTAGTCATCGGCGCCCAGGTCCAGTCCCTCGACCCGGTCGGCCAGCGCGTTGAAGGCGGTGATGAGGATGACCGGCACGGCGTTGCCGGTGGCGCGCAGCTCGGCCAGCAAAGCGTCGCCGGACATGCCCGGCAGGCCACGGTCGAGCAGCACGCAATCGTAGCGATGGGTCATCAGCGCGGTCTGGGCGGAATCGCCACGCTGCACCCAGTCGACCGCGTGCTGGTCCAGCCGCAGCCACGCGAGAATGGTTTCGCCCAGGGAGGTGTCGTCTTCGACTAACAAAATGCGCATTGGCTGACTCGGAGAGGAAGTTGCCGCCAGTATGGCGGAAAACATCGCCGAGCTTGACGCGTTTGGATGAACCGAATCTTAAGGTGCCCGCCTATCGGGCGGGCAGCGACTCAAAGACTTTGCGAGCCTTCGCGCTCACGCGTATAAACGCCGATTGGCTTGCCGTGCATCTGGACATCCGACTCATACGTCAGTCCAAGGCGCTGCGCGACGCGAAGAGATGATTCGTTGGCTGAAGCGATAAGCGCACGGACTTTCGGCTCGCGTCGAATTTGGAACGAATAATTCAGGGCCGCAGCCGCCGCTTCGTTCGCGAATCCTCGCCCCCAGTACGCACGATAGGTGTTCCAGCCAAGCTCCATCACCGTTGAATCCTCGCGAAAGAATGCGCCGACACTGCCGACCAGTTGCCCGGTCTGCCTGTCCTCAACCGCCCACCATCCGGCGCGATCAATCAGCCACAGTCCGGCCTGCGAACCGAAGATCCGCCATGCCGTATCGCGGTCAGCCGGCGGGAAATGGGCCGAGCTCACGGGATCCGTTAAATGATCGACGAATGCGCCAAAGTCCGCACGCCGATATTCGCGAAGCAGCAGTCGTTCGGTCTCAAGATGCGGAACGGACATGTTGAAAGTATTATTCATGAGGAAGTCTATTTTGCTTGTATCGATCGGGATAGCTGCCCGATACCGTGGATGAGAATAGCAGTTCATTTGTCGGCAAAGCTCACGAATATCCACGCAAACCTCAATTCCGGGGACCCCGATGAAACTACCGACCGCGACCGTTTTCCTGCTTGCCGCCGTTCTGCCCTCACCGCTTCTGGCTGCAGACCAGCCCGACCTGCGCGCCGAGATCCTGGCTGCGGACATCAGCGTCAACAACCCAACTGAACCGTAGTTGAACCGCATTTCACGCCGCACAGTACGACAAATAGCGGACAAGATCGCCGTTGACCTATAAATTGTGCACATGCCGGTTCGAAAAACGGTTCACTCAAAGGAGATTTACATGAAGAAGATCTTGATCGCAGCAGCTTTCACCATGGCTTTCGGCGCGGCTAGCGCAGCAGATATCGTCGATACCGCAAAATCGGCAGGTTCGTTCAACACCCTCGTGGCGGCTGTGCAGGCTGCCGGTCTGGTCGACACGCTCAAAGGTCCAGGTCCGTTCACCGTGTTCGCACCGACCGACGAAGCGTTCGCGAAAATCCCTAAGGCCAAGCTCGACGCCCTGTTGAAAGACAAGGCCGCGCTGACCAAGATCCTGACCTACCATGTGGTGCCAGGCAAAGTGATGGCCGCCGATGTAAAACCAGGCAAGGTCAAGACTGTTGAAGGCGAATCGCTGACCGTGACTGCCAAAGACGGCAAAGTAATGGTCGACAAGGCACACGTCACCAAGACCGACATCGCCGCCGACAACGGCGTGATTCACGTCATCGACACGGTTGTCATGCCTAAATAAGTCTTAAAGTCTTAACGATTGCGACGGGCTGGGTTTTGCTGATGCAGAACCCAGCCCTTTTCCGTTGCGCGTCATGCCGACAGCGTCTCCAGCGCGGCCTGGCGTATCGCCTGCGTGGCAGGGTGGCTGATGCGCCGCTCGGTCGTGATCGCATAGACTTGCTCGCGCAGCGAAGGGATGGTGCCGATCATCATCACGCCGTATTGCGCGCAGATGGCATCGGCGATCGCCGCCGGCGCGAAGAACAGCCCCGCCCCCGACTGCCCGAACGCCTTGATCATGGCGCTGTCGTCAAACTCGCCAATCACGCGCAGACGCGGCACGTGCGTGTGCAGCCACTGCATCAGCCTGGCGTGAATGGCGAAATCCTCCCCCGGCAACAACAGCGGCGCGTTGTTCAGGCACTCAGGAAACGCGCCGCTCAAGGTTGCCGCCAACGAGGTGGCCGCGAACACGCCAAGTTCGCTTTCGCCCAACAGGTGGTTGTAGCCGCGCACGCTCAGATGGCTGGGCATCGCGCGGTCCGTGATAATCAGGTCGAGCTTGTGCACCGCCATGTCGGCCAGCAGCGCGGCCAGCCGTCCCTCCCGGCAGATCAGCCTGGTCGGTTCGGCCAGCTCCAGCGCCGGCGCCACCAAGCGGCAGGCGACCGCCTTCGACACCGAATCGGAAACCCCTACCCGGAACGTGGTGATTTGTGTGGCGGACTGATCTTTGACCACTTCCAGCAAGGCGTCGCCGGCGCTGAAGATGTCCTCGGCGTGGCGCAGCACCCGGTTGCCGGTCTCGGTCAGTTCCAGCCGCCGCCCTACTCGCCGGAACAGCTCGACGCCGAGGGCGTCGGCAAATTCGGTGAGCTGGCCGGAAATCGATTGCGGCGTCAAATGCAGCTGTTCGGCGGCCTTGGCGATGCTGCCGCTGCGCGCCACCATCCAGAAGTAACGCAGGTGTTTGTAGTTCAAGGTGGCCATTATCATTCCTTCAATAGATCGCTTTTCTCGATGCTTTAACCAAGTATATTCGAATTGTACGAATGATTGGGCGCCCCTATCATGGGTCTTGTCATCCACCAAGAAAGGAAATGATCATGAACATCGCAATCCAATCGAACGGCCTGGTCCTGACCGAAAGCCTGCGCGCCTACGTGTATCGCCGACTGGAAACGTCGCTGGGCTGGGCGCTAACCCGCCGCCTGGCCGTGTGGCTGTCGGACATCAACGGTCCGCGCGGCGGCCGCGACAAGCGCTGCAAGATTCAGATCAGCCTGGACAACGGCAAGACCGTCGTCATCGAGGACACCGAGGAAGACATGTACGCCGCGATCGACCGCGCCGCCGAACGCGCCGACCGCGCGCTGGCCCGCCAGCTGTCGCGCAGCCGGGAATTCACCCACGACAAAGTGGCCACCTTGGCGCCGGCGGACGACGAGTCCGACGACAAAGACGAGCGGCATAACAATTAAGCGGAGAGTCGCATGACTGGAATCGAGAACATCGCCACCGCCCCCATGTGGGCGGGCTTCGTCGCCTTCGTGCTGCTGATGCTGGCCGTCGACCTGTGGGTCTTCGGCGGCAACAAGGCGCACAAGGTGACGCTGCGCGAGGCGGGCGCATGGTCGCTGGGCTGGTTCAGCCTGGCGTTGGCGTTTAACGGCGGCCTGTGGTGGTATTTGAACGGCACTGTCGGCGCGGAGATCGCGGAACAAAAATCGCTGGAGTTTCTGTCCGGCTACCTGATCGAGAAAGCGCTGTCGGTCGACAACGTCTTCGTCTTCCTGCTGATCTTCACGGCCTTCCAGGTCAAGCCGGAGTACCAGCGGCGTGTGCTGATCTACGGCGTACTGGGCGCGATCGTCATGCGTGCCATCATGATTTTGGCCGGCGCGTGGGTGGTGAAGGAATTCAGCTGGGTGCTGTACCTGTTTGGCGCGTTCCTGCTGTACACCGGCGTCCAGATGATCAGGGCGGTCGACGATGAACCGGACGTCAAGAACAACCCGGTGCTGAAATTTGCGCGGCGCCACTTGCCGGTGTCGGAGGCCGATCACGGCGAGAAGTTCTTCGTGAAGAAAGATGGCAAGCGCTATGTGACGATGCTGTTCCTGGTGCTGATCCTGATCGAGGTGACCGACCTGGTGTTCGCGGTCGATTCGATCCCGGCCATCTTCGCCATCACGTCGGACCCGTTCATCGTGTTCACGTCGAACATGTTCGCGATTCTTGGTCTGCGGGCGCTGTACTTCCTGCTGGCCGATATCGCAGACCGGTTCCACTTGCTCAAATATGGCCTCGCACTGGTGCTGTGCTTCATCGGCTTGAAGATGCTGTTGCTGCCGTGGATACACATCCCGGTCCACATCTCGCTGTCGGTGGTGGCTTTGCTGATCGCAGGTAGCGTCGTCGCCAGCTTGTATGCGACACGTAAGAAATAAACTAATTTTGAAGGAGTAAGACAATGCGACATTACGAAACCGATAGCGCCAGCGCCGCTGGCCGACTCGTGGCCCTGTGCATGGTAGTTGACGGCAATATGGCGCCGTCCGAACTGCAGGCGCTGCAACGTTCGCGGCTGTTGGAGTACATCGACATCGATATCGACAATTTCCACGACCTGGTCGACGATCTGTGCAAAGACATGCTGACCACCGCCGTCAAGCACGAGCACGTGGTGCTGGACGAGGCCACCATCGACGCCCTGCTCGGCGAGATCCACGACCCGGCGCTGCGCCGCCAGTTGCTGCGGGCCATGTGGAACATCGCCGACGCCGACGGCGTGCTGGCCGATGCCGAGGCCAAGCTGCTGTCCCGTGCCTGCGCGGTGTGGTCGGCGGAGTCGCACTTCGTCAAAGAGGAAGTGCGGCAACTAGCGATACGCTGACCCGACTGAACGGGCAGGCAACCGAAAAAGCCGTCACCGCAAACGCGGTGGCGGCTTTTTTATTTGGGCAACGGCAACACGCCAACCGACTTGAGCGTGCCGTCCGGCTGCGCCAGCGCCACCACCATCTCGCCCTGCGACAGGCTCTCGCCGACCAGCACGCGGATGTTGATGTCGTGGGTGACCAGCACCAGATTGCCCGGCGCCTTGTGCGCGGACAGATAAGTGCGCAGCGCGTGCACTTTCTTCTGGCGCGCGGCGTCATCGTCGTCGAACATCGAATCGACCATCGGCTCCGGCCGCACGCGCCCGAATGCCAGTTGCGCCGTATGGATGCAGCGGCACCAACGGCTCGACAGCACCTGCGACACCGGCACCGCCCGCTCGCGGAAGGCCGCGCCGATGCGGCGCGCGTCCTGCCGTCCACTATCCGACAGATTACGTTGGGTGGCACACACTCCGAGCTTAAAGTTTTCCGGGTCGCCGATGCCCGGAACGGTCGCCGCGTGCCGGATCAACACCACGTGGCCGCCTTCGCTCAGTCGGCGCCAGAGTGCGGCGCTGTCCGTTTCACCAGCACCGGCGGGGCTTGCGCCCAGCAGCGCCAGCATTCCCAGAAATGAACGACGTAACATGCAACCTCCAAATGAGCGATTTTGGACAGTATGGACCTTGGCTCGACAGTGTGACGCGCTCTTCGCATGTGGCGTATGCTAAACATTCACCCAGATTAACTTGAGGAGCACTCCATGTCAGGCACATCGAAGACGCTGCGCGCCATCGCGGCAACGCTGATGCTCACCACCGCCTTTGCCGCGTCGGCCCAAGAAAAAGCGGGCAACAAGACCGAAGTGCAGTGGCTGGGGCAGTCGACTTTCAAGATCACCACGCCCGGCGGCAAGGTCATCGTCGTCGATCCTTGGCTGACAAGCAACCCGAAAACCCCGGCCGCCTACAAAAACCTCGACGCGCTGGGCAAGGTCGACCTGATCCTGGTCACGCACGGCCACAACGACCACTTTGCCGACGCCCCTGCGCTGGCCAAGCTGAACAACGTGCCCGTCTACGGCCCGGCCGGGCTGATGCAATCGGTGGCGGCACTGGAGATCTTACCGGCCGCGCAAGCGGTACGCTTCGGCAAGAGCGGCACCGTCACGCCGCTCGGCCCGGACATCAAGATCACCGCCGTGCACGCCGAACACAGCTCGGAGCTGGGCTGGAAGAACCCGGCCACCGGCAAGGACGAGGTGCACGTCGGCGGCGAGCCGGTCGGCTACATCATCGAACTGGAAAACGGCTTCAAGATTTACCACATGGGCGACACCGGCTTGTTCGGCGACATGAAATTCATTGGCGACTACTACAAGCCGGATCTGGCGCTGATGCCGATCGGCGGCCATTTCGTCATGAGCCCGAAGGACGCCGCGATGGCGACCCGCGAATGGCTGCACCCGCGCTACGTGATCCCGATGCACTACGGCACCACGCCGCAGCTCAAAGGCACGCCTGCCGAATACAGCGCTGCGCTGGGCAACGGAAAAACCAAAGTCATGGCCATCAATCCCGGCGACAAGCTGGACTTTTAACCGATACAAAGGACACATATGAACATTCTCATGGTACTGACCTCGCACGACCAACTGGGCGACACAGGCAAGAAAACCGGCTTCTGGCTGGAGGAGTTCGCCGCGCCTTACTACACGCTCAAGGAAGCGGGCGCCAAGCTGACGGTGGTGTCGCCTAAGGGCGGCCAGCCGCCGCTCGACCCGAAGAGCGACGAGGCCGATGCGCAGACCGAGGCGACCAAACGCTTCAAGGGCGATCCGGAGGCGCAAGCGGCGCTGGCCAACACCGGCAAACTGGCCGACGTGTCGGCCGCCGATTTCGACGCCGTGTTTTATCCGGGCGGACACGGGCCGCTGTGGGATCTGGCCGAGGACCGCGACTCGATCGCGCTGATCGAAGCGATGATCGCCGCCGGCAAGCCGGTCGCCGCCGTGTGCCACGCGCCCGGCGTGCTGCGCCACGTGAACGGTCCGGACGGCAAGCCGCTGGTCAACAGCAAGAAGGTGACGGGCTTCACCAACACCGAGGAAGAGGCGGTCGGCCTGACCAAGGTGGTGCCGTTCCTGGTCGAGGACATGTTGCGCGAGCGCGGCGGCATGTATTCCAAGCTGGGCGACTGGCAGCCGTACACGGTCACCGACGGCCTGCTGGTCACGGGACAAAATCCGGCGTCGTCCGAAGTCGCCGCCGAAGCCCTGCTTAAACTGCTGAAATAAACCAAGGACACCGCATGGACAACGCCGTCACTTCCCTCAACACGCAGCAATGGCTGTTCGGCTACGGTGCCGCGCTGCTGGCGCTGCTGGCAATCGATGCGCTGTGGCTGACGTTCTACATGGGGCCGGCCTACAAGGCGGCCCTCGGCGACCTGCTGCTGGCCCAGCCCAGGCTGGCGTCGGCCGCCGCCTTCTACCTGCTGTTCGCCGTCGGCGTGGTGGTCTTCGCGGTGGCCCCGGCGCTGCGCGCGGGCAGCTGGCAAACCGCCGCCCTGTTTGGCGGCTTGCTCGGCCTGGTCGCCTACGGCACCTACGACCTCACCAATTACTCGGTCCTGAAAGCCTGGCCGCTCGGGTTGACGTTGATCGACATCGTCTGGGGTGGCCTGCTGTCCGCAGCGGCGGCAGTGGCCGGCTACGCGGCGGCCAACCGCTTCGGCTGATGGGCGGAAGCGGTCAGCGCTTCCAGTCGCGCTGCCTGGCCGCCTGCTCGGCTTGCGCATCGAGCGCGGCGCCGGCGATGCGCGCGTCGATCGCCTCCAGCACGGCCGACGGCATGGCGCTGCCGGCTTGACGATAGGCGCCGGTCTTGCCCTTGGCCGGCTCCGTCATCATCACCAGCTTCCACTGCTCGCCGCTGCGGCAGGCAAGGCCGGCCGACTGACGCATTATAAAGCTGCGGCACAGCGCGCCATCCGTGGCGGCAAAGCTGACACCGATATCGACCGTCCCTCCCTTGGTGCCAGCCAATTGCTGCGACAGCGCCACCGCGAGCGGCCCCTGCGCCACCAGCGCACCATCGGCGCCGGCCACGGCGATGGCCGTTGCGCCTTCCCGCGCGGCGCCACCGCCCAGCGCCACGCTGCCCACCAGCACCCCCATCGCCAGCGCGGCGGCCATGCCGCCCCATTCCGGCCACGACCAGCGACCACGCTGCGCCTGCCCGGCTGCCTGGGACGTTGCCGCATGATGCGCGGCGCCGGCCCGGGCGGCACGCACCGCGCTCAAATCGGCCACCTTGCCCGGCAACGCCGCCGCCACCAGCCTGGGCGGAACGGGCTCGTCGGCGATGCCGGCAAAGGCGGCGAACACGTCGGCCCGCAACGCCTGATGCTGCGCCACCCTGGCGGCGACGGCCGGATCGGTGCGCACCGCGCGCTCGACCTCGCTGAGCGCCGGCTCGGCCAGTTCGCCGTCGGCGTAGGCCATCAGGGTTTCGTCGGAAAAGCTCATGTCGCGGTCCTCTTTTGATCGGATAATATTTCCTGCAATGCCGCGCGGGCACGCACCAGGCGGCTGGTCAGGGTGCCCATCGGAATTTCCAGCACTTCGGATGCCTCCTTGTACGGCATGCCGTCAACCAGCACCAGCGCCACCACCATGCGGTGCTCCTCGGACAGCATGCCGACCGCCTTTTCGATCGCCATCCTTTGCTGCTGCGCTTCGGCCGCCTGGTCGCCGACGTGCTCGCCCGCCTCCGCCGGGGCGAACAGGTTGTCGCGCCGGATGCGCGAGCGCGCCTCGTCGATCCACGCGTTTTTCATGATGCGGAAGATCCAGCTGTCCAGGCGCGTATCCGGTTGCCATTGCGCGCTGCGCGCCAGCGCCCGCTCGACGGCAATCTGCACCAGGTCGTCGGCATCCTCCCGGTTGTAGACGATGCTGCGGGCGAACCGGCGCAAGCGCGGCAGCAAGGCGGCGATGTCGTTGTTGATGGTGGCGTTTGCGGTCATGGATACCAGGTAAACGTCGGGGCGATGGATTTTAATCCCTGTGCCGTTCGTTTATTCATCGGAAGCCCAATCCTTATACTATCATCCGTCCATTATGCTAAACAGAATGCTACCTAACGTGCAACGGCTGCGATTGGTTTTCGCGCTGGCGTGTACCCTTGCCGTCGGCACCGCCGAAGCGCAATTGCGCCTGCCGCAGGTGCAACTGCCGCAATTACCGCAAGTTCCGCTGCGCGATGGCCTCGACGGCAATGTGCTGCGCGAGCCGGGCCGGCGTCTGCTGCAACGCGCCGAGACGATCGACCTACGGGCGCTGCGCCTGGACCAGGTCGGCGACTTGCTCAAGCGTCACCGCGAAGCATTGGAGGCCGATCCGCGTGGCGAACCGGTGGTCCGGCACGAGATCCTGGCATGGTCGCCCGGCCCGGCCGGCATCGCGGCGGCCAGGTCCGCCGGCTTGATCGTCCTCAACGACGGTGGCGACGACGCCGTCACCGTGCTGCGCGTTCCCGGCGGCGCCGACACGGGCGCCATGCTGGAGCGCCTGCGCGCGGCCGATCCCGACGGCGTCTACGACTTCAATCATATCTATACAGGCAGCGCCAGCGCGCCGGACACCCCGGCCACGGTGGCGCCGCAGGGTACCGCGAGCGCGGTGCCGGCCGGCAAGCCCGGCGCCGCCCGTGTCGGCCTGGTCGATGGCGGCGTCGCGCGCGACCACGAAGTGTTTCGCGACGCCGCCATCGTCCCCTGGGGGTGCGACGGCGCCAGCCATCCGAACCCGCACGGCACGGCGGTGGCCGCGCTGATGATCGGCCGCGCCGCCGCCTCGCGCTTCACGGGCGTGGCGCCGGACGCCAGGCTGTACGCGGCCGACATTTATTGCGACAGCGCCACCGGCGGTTCGGCGTCGCGGATCGCCGGCGCACTGGCCTGGCTGACCAGGGAGCAAGTGGCGGTGGTGAATATCAGCCTGGTCGGACCGCCCAACCGGATACTCGAACAAGTCGTCAAACGCATGGTGCAACGCGGCCATCTGCTGGTGGCAGCGGTCGGCAACGACGGTCCCGCCGCGCCGCCGCTGTATCCGGCCAGCTATCCGGGCGTGGTCGGCGTGAGCGGAGTCGATGTCAAAGGCCGGCCGCTGCCCGAGGCGGCGCGCGGGCCGCAGGTGATGTTCGCCGCGCCCGGCAACCAGATGGTCAGCGCCGCCATCGGCGCGCCGCCCTACCGCACAGTGCGGGGCACATCGTTCGCCTCGCCCATCGTCGCCGCGCTGCTGGCCGGCCTGCTGGACCGGCCCGGCGTGGAAGCGGCCGGGCGGGCGGTGGCCACCGTGGCGAAAACCGCGTCCGGCGTCGCCGCCGGCACCGTCAGCAACGAAATCGGCTACGGCGTGGTGGGCGCGGCGTTTCGCCTCGATCCCTCGGCGTTTCGGTAATGTTCAAAAATATTTTCATCGTGATGGATTAAACGGCCGGGCCTGGACGTTTTCCTTATGACAGCTGCGGATCGTCCGCGGCGCTAACAAGGAGAACATCATGACAAACGTCACCATTGCAAAACAACTGATCATCGCCCTGTCCATCGGCGTCGCCTGCTCCGCGCATGCGCAATTGCTGGGGCGCGCGGGCGTGGGCGGCCTGGTCGGCGGCGCCGGCAGCATTGGCGGCCAGATGAGTGGCATGGGCTCGTTCACGCGTTCGGCCGCCGGGACGATCGATACGGACCAGTTGCGGCAGACCCGCAATGGCGCCGCCGAGACCCGTAATAGCGCCGCCGAGACCCGCAACGCGAGCGGCCAGGGCGGCGGCAACGCCAGCGGTGGAGCGCACGGAGCGATCGGCGCGGATAGTGGCGGCGCCGGCATGATCGCCAGCAGCGCTGTGCAAGGCGCGCGCGGCGCGGCCAGTCCGTTGCGCGACGCCGCCGGGACACAGGTGGACAGCACCCGTGACTATGCGCGGTCGAGTGCGGCGAATGCCTCGGGCGCCGTCAACGGCAGCCGCGAGGCGGCAGCGGCAGGGGCAGGCAACGGCGTTGCGACCGCCATGGCGGCGAAACCCTCGGTGAATGCCAGCGGTTCGGCGAGCGGCTCGACCAGCGGTTCGGCGGGCGCCAATGAATCGTCGTCGAACTAAGCTCCCCCATGGAGAGACGCAGGGCGGATTAGCGTAGCGTAATCCGCCATGCATGCGTAGTCGGCGGCTCAAAGATGGCGGATTACGGCGTTCCGCCTAATCCGCCCGACGGTCTCCAGACAGAAGCGGGGTTTAGTAGCCATGGCGTGTCGCCAGACGCGGCGGCGCGATCAGCCGCCCGCCTTGGCCAGCGATGCGCGCAACGTCATCGTCACCGGGAATTGATGCGTCACCGGCCGCTGCAAATCGTAGCAGCCGTTCAGCAGCGCATTGAGCCCGTTCTGCGTCATCTCGCGCCACGGCATGTGCACCGTCGTCAGGCGCGGCGCCGCGAACTCCGCGCTCGGCGTATCGTCATAGCCGATCACCGACAGCTCGCTCGGCACATGAATTCCCGCCTCCTGGAAATACGACAACGCGCCGACCGCCATCTCGTCGTTGGCGCAGAACAGCGCGGTGCAGGCGTAGCCCGACTCGATCAGCTCCTTGGCCGCCGACCAGCCGCCGGCCGGCGAAAAATCGCGCTCCACCAGCCATACCTTGCCGGTGTCGATGCCGTGCGCCGCCAGCTCGTACATGAAGGCGTCGATACGCACCACGTTGTCCGGCAAACTAGACGGCCCGGAGACCACGGCGATCCGCCGATGTCCATGATCGAGCAAGGCGCGCGCCGCCAACCGTCCGCCAAGCTGGTGATCGACGGTGAAGCATTGCCCGGCGATGCTGTCGAAGTGATGATTCAGCAGCACTACCTGATGCTGCTTGGCGCCCAGCGCGGCGATGTCCTCCTCCAGCAGCACGTTGGTCATCAGGATCAGCCCGTCGCAGCCGCGTTCGATGAGAAACTCGATGCCTTCGATCGCCTGCTGCCGCGCGCCGCCCAGCCCGACGCCGAACGCCACCACCATGTGCAGGCCTGCGGTACGCAGCTCGGTATCGATGATTTGCAGGATGGGCGTATAAAACGTCCCGCTCAGCACCGGGATGTAGACGCCGATCATGCGGCTGCTGCCGGACAGCAGCGAGCGCGCCGCGTGCGACGGCCGGAAATCCAGCGCTTCGATCGCCGCCCGCACCTTGGCGATGGTCGCCGGCGATACCGAGCCCTTGCCGCTGACCACCCGCGAGGCGGTCCCCAGTCCCACGCCGGCGAGGCGGGCTACGTCTTTAATGGTGGCCACGAGTCGTCACTTTTGCTTTTTTACGTAAGTCATGATGTTCAGGAAGGTGTCGGTCCAGTAGGTGTCCCGGTTTTCGGCAAGGTAGCGCACCAGTTCCTCGTGCGCCGCAGCGGTGGTCACCAAGTAATCGCCGCCGACGCCATGGAAGGTGAAGTTGACCATCGTCCCCCGCTCGCCCGCCTCGCGCACCAGCGCGATCAGCTGCTTGCCGCTCAACCCCTCGGGGGCCAGCACGTTGACCGCGTGCGGGTCGAGCGCGGCCATCGACGGTGTCACCGCTGGTCCGCCGCCGGCCTTGATGGCGACGAACTGCCCGGCGATGGCCGGCAAATAGCTGGCGCGGCCGCCCAATGCTAGGGCCACCGTATCGCCGCAGGGCACGGTGTAGGTGCGTTCGCGCCGGCCGTCGATCGCGGCCAGCATGGTGTTGCCGACCAGGACTTGCTCGGCCATCTGCGCCACGCTCACGGTATCGAGATCGCGTTCCGGTCGCACCCATTCATGCCCCGGCGCCTTGCCGGAACACTGGTGGAACAGGCTGTGGTTGCCCAGCTCGTGGCCGTGCGCTGCGGCCGCGCGCCACGCCGCCATGCGCTGCCCGACCGAGGGCGCGGACAACTGCAGGTAGAAACTGGCCTTCAGGCCGTATTTGTCCAGTGTCGGCAGGGCGATGTCGAGCTGCGAGTCGAGCGAGTCGTCATACGCCAGGCTGACGGCGGCGCGCGCGCCGTTGGGCCAGCGGAATTCGGCCGGGGTGGCCGCCTGTCCCTGATCGGCGGCCGCCGTCGGCTGGGTCAGCAATAACGCGACCGCCAGCGTCGAAAAAAACCGGATTATCATCCTAAGTGTCTCATTTTGGAAACGTTCCCATATGGTGCACGGCTTGTTTTGCCCTGTCAACGAAAACCCGGCGCGTTTCCATGTCATTCCAAATTGACTTTAAAAAACGAACGATGCTATATTTGCCAGTATCGAATGGAAACCTTTCCAAGATTGCTGGGATATTTGGAAAAGTGGCGATGATGGGGTAGCAGGCAACGCGAGAGCGGCTTATAAAAACACTGGAGACAACATGCATTATCCAAAGACACGACAAAAACTGATGACCTTGGCCGTGACCGGCGCCTTCGTGGCCTCGGCCACTGCCCTGCCGGCGTTCGCGCAAACCCAGGCCGGCGTTCAGGCGGCGCCGGTCGACGTCGCCGGCGAAGCGCCGGTGGTGCAAAGCGTGGTGGTGACGGGCCTGCGCCAGGCGCTGATCTCGTCGATGAACCTGAAACGCAATTCCGACGGCGTGGTCGACGGCATCGTCGCCGAGGACATCGGCAAGTTCCCGGACACCAACCTGGCCGAATCGCTGCAGCGCATTTCCGGCGTATCGATCGACCGTTCGATCGGCGAAGGCTCGAAGATCACCGTGCGTGGCGTCGGCCCCGACTTCAATATGGTGCTGCTCAACGGCCGCCAGATGCCGACCTCCAACCTGGGCGACCTGAACGGGCGCGCCTTCGACTTCGCCAACCTGGCGTCCGAGGCGATCTCGCAGCTGCAAGTGTATAAAACCAGCCGCGCCGACACCCCGACCGGCGGCATCGGCGCCACCGTCAACGTCATGACGGCGCGTCCGTTCGACCGGCCCGGCCTGCATGCCAGCTTCGGCGTCAAGGGCGTGTACGACACCTCGAACGACAACCTGCCGGCCGACGTCAAGGCCAGCAACTCGACCACGCCGGAACTGTCCGGCATCTACAGCAACACCTTCGCCGACGGAAAATTCGGCATCGCCATCACCGGCAGCTACCAGGAACGCAACCTGGGCTACAATACCGCCGCCGTCTCCAGCGGCTGGCACGGCCCGGTGCGCGGCGACGAAAACAGCTGGGGCTCGATCCCGCAACCGGGCGCCGCCGGCTCGGAAAACATCACCAACCGCCCCGGCCCGAACGACGTCTACATGGTGCCGCAGAACCTGAACTACAATTTCAACGGCGTCAAACGCCAGCGCACCAACGGCCAGCTGACCTTGCAGTTCAAGCCGGTCAAGGAATTGGTCACGACGCTGGACTACACCTATTCGGAAAACAAGATACAGACCAAGCGCAACGATATCAGCGCGTGGTTCAACTTCGGCCCGTCGGCCAGCTCCTGGACCAAGGGTCCGGTGTCGAGCCCGCTGAGCTATTCCGAGATCATCCCGCGCAACGCCACCGATCCTACCATCGGCACGTCCGACGTGGCCATGGGCGGCGCCGACTTCGCCACCAAGACGCAGAACAAATCGCTCGGCTTCAACGCCGTGTGGAAGCCGAACAACGACCTGCGCCTGGAGCTCGACGCGCACCGCTCGACCGCCACCTCCGGCGCCGACAGCCCGTTCGGCTCGAGCAACACGCTTGGCACGGCCAGCTTCAGCCGTGGCACCACCACCGCCGACTTCAGCCAGGATTTCCCTGTGCTGAGCATGGAAGGCGTGGACTTCACGAAGGCCGGCCAGCAAGTCACCGGCTCGAACTTTAACAATTCCTACATGCGCGGCGAGGTCGAACAGGCCCAGGTCAAGGGCGCGTGGAAGGTGTTCGAGGCGTCCGAACTGAAATTCGGCGCCGGCACCACCAAGGTCGACAACCGCTCGGCCTTCTCCAACAACCAGCGCGACACCTGGGGCGGCGCCACCAAGGCGGCCGACTATCCAAGCAACGTCTGGCACAAGGACACCATCCGCCAGTACTTCGACAAGATCGACGGCAGCGACAATCCCGCGCTGTTCAACCAGTTTTACACGTTTAACTTCGGCCAGGTGCGCCAGCTGGCGGCCACGGCGTCCGGCCTGCCGGCGCTGTACCTGCCGAAGAGCACCTTCGACAACGACTCGCGCGTCGAGGAAAAATCGAAGTCCGCTTACATCCAGTTCAATACCGACTGGGACACGGCGTTGCCGATCCGCACCGCCCTTGGCGTGCGCTACGAGAAGACCGACGTCACCTCGACCGCGCTGGTGCCCGCCGCCACGAGCATCAGCTGGGTATCGCAGAACGAATTGCCGGTCGCCTTTGGCGCGCCAACCTTCACCACCTTGACCGGCAAGTACCACAACATCCTGCCGAGCCTGGACTCGGACATCGAGCTGACGCCAACGCAGAAACTGCGCCTGAGCTATGGCCAAAGCATAGGCCGGCCGCGCTACGACCAGATCCAGGGCGGTACCACATTGAATTCGCTGGCGCGGGTCGACGGCGGCAGCGGCAACCAGGGCAATCCGGCGCTCAAACCGGTCAAGTCGAAAAACCTGGACCTGTCCTACGAGTGGTACTACGGCCAGCAGAACTTCTTCTCGCTGGGCTACTTCCGCAAGGATTTGACCAACTACGCGGGTCAGTCGACCTTCAACGCCACGCCGTTCAACCTGCACACGCCGGTCGGCGGCGCGCTGTGGAACGAGGCGCTGGCCAATGGTTGCGCGACGGCGGACACCACATGTATTCGCAACTACATCTTCCGCAACCATCCGACGGCGCCGGGTGTGACGCGCGGACCGGACGACAACGGCACCGGCAACGCCACCGGCACCATCGTCGGCCAACCGAACGATCCGATCGCCAACTTCAAGATCAACTCGTTCGCCAACCAGAAGAAAGCCAGCCTGGACGGCATCGAGGTGAACTTGCAGCACATGTTCGGCAGCAGCGGCTTCGGCATCTCGACCAACTACACGTATGTGAACTCGGGCCTGAAGTACGACAACGCCAGGCTGGGCGAGCAGTTCGCGCTGGTGGGGCTGAGCAACTCGTCCAACGTGGTCGGCATCTTCGAGAACGACAAGTGGACCGCGCGACTGGCCTACAACTGGCGCGGCGAGTTCCTGTCGTCGACCTTCGACTCCTACGGCCCTAACCCGCAGTACACCGAGTCGTACGGGCAGATCGATTTGAGCGTCGGCTACAACCTCAACAAAAACATCAGCCTGCAATTCGAGGTGATCAACGCGGGCAACTCGATCCAGCGGGTGCACGGCCGCACCAAACAGGCGGTGGAATCGGTCACCCAGGCCGGTCCGCGCTACATGATCGGGGCGCGCTATAAGTTTTAATAATCCGTATTAATGTAGTGTAATTACAACCCTCGAAGGAAAAGGCCGCTGCCCGTCAGCGGCCTTGTCGGTTATACTTTCTGCAATGATCTGGGACGTTCCAATGGCCAATGACTTGATCCGCCGGATAGTGATAGTGGGAGGTGGCTCGGCCGGTTGGCTGACCGCCGGCCTGATCGCGGCCGAACATCGCGCGACAGGCGGTGCGGCCCCGTCCGAAGGGTTGCAGGTGACCCTGATCGAATCCCCCGACGTCGCGCCGATCGGCGTCGGCGAGGGCACCTGGCCTAGCATGCGCGACACCTTGCGCCGCATAGGCGTGTCCGAAGCCGATTTTTTCCGCGAATGCGACGCCTCCTTCAAGCAGGGCTCGCGCTTCAACCGCTGGTGCACCGGCGCCGACCGCGACTACTATTTCCATCCGTTTGTGTTGCCGCAAGGCTACGGCGAAGCAAACATGCCGGAACACTGGCTGGCGCAGCATCCCGACGTGCCGTTTGCCGACCTGGTCAGCTACCAGCCGCATCTGTGTGCGCGCGGCAAGGCGCCCAAGCAGGCGGCCACGCCGGAATTCGCCGCTGTGGCCAACTACGGCTACCACCTGGACGCCGGCAAATTCGGCCTGTTCCTGCGCAAGCATTGCCTGGAAAACTTGGGCGTGCGCTATGTGCCTGACCATGTAACCGGCATCAATTCGGCCGCCAACGGCGATATCGCCTCGCTGCAAACGCAACGCCACGGCGCGCTCGAAGGCGACCTGTTCATCGACTGCACCGGCATGCAGTCGCTGCTGCTGGGCAAGCATTACGATATCGACTTCGTGTCCCAGAAGCATGTTCTGTACAACGACTCGGCACTGGCCGTGCAACTCCCCTACCCCGAGGCCAATTATCCAATCGCCTCGCAAACGTCGTCGACCGCGCAAAGCGCCGGCTGGATCTGGGACATCGGCCTGCCGACCCGGCGCGGCGTCGGCCACGTGTATTCCAGCGCGCACATCGGTGACGACCAGGCCGAGGCCGAATTGCGCGCCTATATCGCGGCAACCGGCGGGCCGGAGGACATCCCCGCGCCGCGCAAGCTGACCTTCGAACCCGGCTACCGCGCCAAATTCTGGCATCGCAACTGCGTCGCCATCGGCTTGTCGGCCGGCTTTATCGAGCCGCTGGAGGCGTCCGCATTGGCGCTGGTGGAAATGTCGGTCGCCATGGTCAGCGAAGACATGCCCGCCACGCGGGCGGCGATGGACATCGTCGCCAAACGCTTCAACGAACAATTTACCTATCGCTGGGAGCGGGTAATCGACTTCCTCAAGCTGCACTATGTGCTGAGCAAACGCCGCGACAGCGCCTACTGGCGCGACAACACCGCTGCCGTGCCGGAGCGCTTGGGCGAGTTGCTGACCTTGTGGCGCCACCGCGCGCCGTCGCGCAGCGATTTCAACCGCATCGAGGAAGTGTTCCCGTCGGCCAGTTACCAGTACATTTTGTACGGCATGGGCCACACCACAGAATTTACCAAGCAACATCCGCACGAAGCGGCGATGGCCGACGGCTATTTCCGCGAGGCGGCCAACCTGACACAGAAGATGCTGGACGCACTTCCCACCAATCGCGAGCTGATAGAGCACATCAAACGCCACGGCCTGCGCACATAATGACCAACAGAGACAAGTTATGCCAAAACCAGTATTACTCAACAACGTCGAGCACAAGAACCTGCGCGTGATCACCCGGCGCGGCGCACGCTTCGGCGATGCGCAGATGGCCGCGCCCACCTTCCCCGCCGAGTTCCGCAACATCCAGGCGTGCTACCCGATCGTCTTCCGCCAGACCACCGACGGCGTGGGTTTCGAGCCGATCGCGCTGCTCGGGTTCCAGGAGGGCGAGAACCTGTTCCTGCAGGGCGAGCGCTGGGACGCGGTCTACATCCCGATGCTGGTCGAGCGCCAGCCTTTCCTGATTGGCCTGGGCGGACCGGATGGCCAGGAGCTCACGGTACATATCGACATCGAGAACCCGCGCGTCAGCGACAGCGAGGGTGAAGAAGTCTTCAAGCCGCACGGCGGCACCACCGATTATCTGGAGCGCGTGAACTCGCTGCTGGCGGCGATCCACAACGGCATGCAGGACACGCCACTGTTCGTGGCCACCCTGGTCGAACACGAGCTGCTGGAAAGCTTCGTGCTCGATGTGGGCCTGGACGACGGTTCGCAAAACCGCCTGGCCGGCTTCCACACGATCAACGAGGACCGGCTGGCCGCGCTCAGTGGCGACGTCATCGCCAAACTGCACGCCGGCGGCCACCTGCACGCCATCTATATGGTGATCGCCTCGTTGTCGAATTTCCGCGCGCTGATCGACCGCAAGAACGCGCTCCATGCCTAAAGCGATACGCGAAATCGCCGGCGTCGGCCCGCACCAGCTGACCGACGACATCCTGACCGCCACGCAGCCGCTCGTGCTGCGCGGCCTGGCCGCGAGCTGGCCGATGGTGCGGGCGGCGCGCGAATCGCACGAGCAGGGCGACGCTTACCTGCGCCGTTTCTACGGCGACGCCACGGTCGGCGCGATGCTGGGACCACCGGAGGCCGAGGGCCGCTTCTTCTACAACGAAGACATGAGCGGCTTCAATTTCTATCCGGTGCACGCCAAGCTGACCGGCGTGCTCGATGAAATCCGCGTCAAGCGCGATATGGAAAGGCCGCCGACGGTGTACGTGGGTTCGACCAGCGTCGAAACCTGCCTGCCCGGCTTCCGCGAACATAACGACCTCGATCTCGGCGGCCGCGATGCCCTGATGAGCATCTGGATCGGCAACCGCACCCGCATCGCCGCCCACTACGACGTGCCGGATAATCTGGCGGTGGTGGCTGCGGGTCACCGGCGCTTCATGCTGTTCCCGCCGGAGCAGCTGAAGAACCTGTATATCGGCCCGCTCGACTTCACGCCGGCCGGCCAGGCCATCAGCCTGGTGGACATGTTGAAGCCGGACTTCGACAAGTTCCCGCGCTACGCCGAGGCGCTGGAACATGCGCAAAGCGCGGTGCTCGGACCGGGCGACGCCCTCTTCATCCCCAGCATGTGGTGGCACCACATCGAGGCGCTGGACGCCTTCAATGTCCTGGTCAACTACTGGTGGCAGCGCACGCCGGAATTCATGGATACGCCGACCAACGCCCTGATGACGGCTTTCCTGACGATGCGCGGGCTGCCGCCGGAACAACGTAAGGCGTGGCAGGAAGTCTTCCGTCACTACATATTCGAAGCCGACGAAGAAACGGCGGAACACATTCCCGAAGCGGCGCGCCACGTCCTGGCGCCGTTGACGGCAGATGGCGCGCGTGCGCTGCGCGCCCAAATACTAAAAAAGCTGAACCGATAAGGAGACCGGCAAAATGCAAGACCAAAACAAAGACTCAACCAATCGGCAACCGGTGCGCCGGGTCGTCATCTGCGGCGGTGGCACCGCCGGCTGGATGGTCGCAGCTGGCATCGCCAAGGTGCTGGGCAAGCGCCTCGACATCAAACTGATCGAGTCCGACGAAATCGGCACGGTCGGCGTGGGCGAGGCGACCATCCCGACGCTGATGAACTTCCACAATCTGCTGGAGATCAACGAGCAGGAATTCATGGCCGAGACCCAGGCCACCTTCAAGCTGGGCATCTCGTTCGAGCAATGGCGCAACGTCAAGGAGAACTACATCCACTCCTTCGGCTTCACCGGCGTCGATCACTGGACGGCCGGCTTCCAGCACTTCTGGCACAAAGGCGTGGAACGCGGGCTGGCCGGCGACTACGGCGACTACTGCCTGGAGCTGAAAGCGTCGCTGGAGCACCGCTTCGCGCACCTGCCCAACAACGGCATGAACTACGCCTACCACCTGGACGCGAGCCGCTATTCCAAGTATCTGCGCCGCCTGAGCGAACCGCGCGGCGTGCAGCGCATCGAGGGCAAGATCGTCCGCTACACCAAACGCGATAACGGCGACGTGCGCTCGATCGTGCTCGAATCGGGGCAGGAAATCGAAGGCGACTTGTTCATCGACTGCACCGGCTTCCGCGGCCTGCTGATCGGCGACGCGATGGAGGAACCGATGGAGGACTGGTCGCAATGGCTGTTCTGCGACCGCGCCATCGCGGTGCAAACCGAAGCGGTCGACGACGCCGTGCCGCTGACGCGCTCCATGGCGCACCAGGCGGGCTGGCAATGGCGCATCCCGCTGCAGCACCGGGTCGGTAATGGCATCGTCTATTCGAGCCGCTATCTGGACGACGACACGGCGCGCAAGCAGCTGCTGGCCAACGTCGAAGGACGCACGCTGATCGAACCGCGCGTGATCAAGTTCAAGCCGTGCCAGCGCAAGCAAACCTGGAAGGGCAACGTGGTCGCCATCGGCTTGTCGAGCGGCTTCCTCGAACCGATCGAATCGACCAGCATCCACCTGATCCAGCGCAGCGTGGTGCGGTTGATGCAGATCTTCCCGGCCGATGGCGTACGCCAGTCGGACATCGACGAATACAACGCCCAGTGCCAGCGCGAGATCGAGCACATACGCGACTTCATCATCCTGCACTACCACGTCAACAACCGCACCGACTCGCAGTTCTGGATCGACTGCCGCGAGATGAGCATCCCCGCTTCGCTCCAGCACCGCATCGATCTGTTCCGCGACACGGGCCGGGTGTTCCGCGTGCCGGACGAGCTGTTCGCCGAAAACTCGTGGATACAGGTGATGCTGGGCCAGGGGATCATGCCCCGGTCGCACCACCAGACGGCCGACCTGATGGGCGACGAGGAGCTCAAGCAATTCCTCGGCAACATCAAGTCCAAAGTCGACCGCACGGTGGTGCAACTGCCGACGCACCAGGCCTACGTGCAGCGTTACTGCGGGCGCCCGGAGTCCGTCAAAGCCGCATAGCGGTTACCAGCCCCACCCCGAACGCCGCTCGATAGCGGCGTTTTTTTGTGCCAAAAATATTTATCACTTTCACATTCTTAAAGTAGTAATATTACACAGCCATCCGTTCCACAGACGTTCGGAGGCCACCACACCATACAGACAATGGAGACGCGCATGACAACGCACTGTAGTTTACTTTCACGCCTGAAATATATTTCGGCACTGGCGATACTGGCCGCACTGGCAGCCTGCGGCGGAGGCGACACCGACGCCACCGCCACGCCAACCGCAAAAACCCTGGCCAGCACCACCATCGGCGCAGCGGCCAGCCCGCAAGCCGCCGGCACCATCCGCATGCACTACCACCGCGCCCAAGGCGACGAGGCGCAATGGGGCGTCTACTCCTGGGAAGGCCCGACCAATCCCAGCCCCGCCTGGATCACGGGCCGCTTCATGTTCACCCAAAGCGACGCCTTCGGCCGCTACGTCGACATCCCGGTCGACACGGCGAAAGCCGCGATCTCCTTCCTCGTCACCGACGGCAGCGGCAATAAAAACTGCGGCAACGATCAATCGGCCACCTTCAACGCGAACATCGCCAGCGTCGGCCAGGAAGTCTGGATGCTGGAAGGCGACTGCACCGTCTACAATACCGAGCCGGCCATCAGCCTCGGAAATCTGAACAGCGCCAGCGCGCACTGGCTGTCCGCCACCACCTTCGCCTGGCCCGGCGTGCCCGCCGGCGGCAGCTATAAACTGTATTACGCGGCCAACGGCGGCCTGGGGTCCAACCCCGCTGGCGTCACAGGCGCCGATGGCAGCATCGCCCTGAACCCGATCGGCGCCCTGCCGGCGGCGCTGCGTGAAAAATATCCGCACCTGGCCGGCGCCACCGCGCTGACCATGTCCAGCACCGACGCCGCCGGCATCGCCGCCCGCGCCAGCAACCAGTTTGCGATCGCGCAATTCGACGCCACCGGCAAACTGATACAAGTGACTTCGCTGCAAACCAGCGGCATGCTGGACGACGTCTTCGCCGGCGCCGCCAAGGCCTCGCTGGGCCTGATCTACAGCCGCAACGGCGCTCCCACCTTCCGCATCTGGGCGCCGACCGCCAAGGCGGTCAGCCTGAATATCTATCCCGACGCGAACAGCCCAAGCATCGCCACGCGCGCCATGGTGCGCGATGGCGCCAACGGCGTATGGAGCTACACCGCGCCGGACGCCAGCTGGGTCAATCGCTACTACTACACCTACAACGTGCAGGTGCTCTCGCGCTGGGCCGGCAATACGATCGTCAACAACACCGTGACCGACCCGTACTCGCTCAGCGTCAGCGCCAACAGCCAGCGCAGCTTCGTCGCCAACCTCGATAGCGCGGCCCTCAAACCGGGCGGCTGGGACCATCACAGCCTGCCGCGGCTCGACCAGCCGACCGACATCGCGCTGTACGAACTGCATATCCGCGACTTCAGCGCCAGCGACGCCAGCGTGCCCGCCACCCATCGCGGCAAATACCTGGCCTTCACCGACGAAGGCTCCAACGGCATGCGCCACCTGCGCGAACTGCGCAAGGCCGGCCTGACCCATATCCACCTGCTGCCGTCGTTCGACTACGCCAGCGTCAACGAAACCGGCTGCACCACGCCGTCGATACCGAACGCCGCGCCCAACGCGCCCGACCAGCAAGCGGCGGTGGAAGCCACGCGTGGCGCCGACTGCTTCAACTGGGGCTACGATCCGGTGCACTACACGGCGCCGGAAGGCAGCTATGCGACCAACGCCAACGACGGCGCGGTCCGCGTACGCGAGTTCCGCTCAATGGTGCAGGGCCTGCACGAACAAGGCCTGCGGGTGGTGATGGACGTCGTCTACAACCACACCAGCGCCTCGCAGCAAGGGCCGCTGTCGGTGCTCGACAAAATCGTCCCGACCTACTACTACCGCCTCAATGCGGCCGGCGGCATCACCAACGACAGCTGCTGCGCCGACACCGCCTCGGAAAACGCCATGATGGCCAAGCTGATGATCGACTCGGTCAGCACCTGGGCGCGCGACTACAAGGTCGACAGCTTCCGCTTCGACATCATGGGCTTCACGCCGCTGCCGGTGATGAAGCGGCTGCAGGCGGCCGTCAACGCCGCCGCCCAGCGCGACATCTACATCTACGGCGAGGCGTGGAACTTCGGCACCGTCGGCAACGACGCCCGCTTCGTGCAGGCGCGCCAGGCCAATATGTACGGTTCGGGCATCGGCTCCTTCAACGACAGGCTGCGCGACGCGGTGCGCGGAGGCGGCTGCTGCGACAGCGGCGCGAGCCTGATCAACCAGCAAGGCTTCATCAACGGCGCCTTCTACGATCCGAACGCGCAATCCACGCAAACCAAGGACGACTTGCTGCGGCTTGGGGATCTGGTCAAGGTCGGCCTGTCCGGCACCTTGCGCGACTATGGCTTCATCGACCGCACCGGCGCCTGGCGCAAGAACTCGCAGATCGACTACTTCGGCCAGCAGGCCGGTTTCGCCGCCAACCCGGCCGAAACCATCAACTACATCGAGGCCCACGACAACCAGACGCTGTTCGACCTGAACGCCTACAAGCTGCCGCAAGCGACCAGCATGGCCGACCGCGTGCGGGTGCAGAATCTCGGCGCGGCGATTAACATCCTGTCTCAGGGCATACCGTTCCTGCACGCCGGACAGGAAATCCTGCGCTCCAAATCGATGGACCGCGACAGCTACGACGCCGGCGACTGGTTCAACAAGCTCGATTACAGCTACCAATCGAACGGCTTCGGCGTCGGCTTGCCGCTGGCTGGCGTCAACCAGGAAAACTGGCCGCTGATGTCGCCCATCCTCGCCAACCCGCTGATCAAGCCGGACACCAACGCCATCGTCAGCGCGAAGGACTACGTCAACGACATGCTGGAGATCCGCCAGGACAGCGCCCTGTTCCGCCTGCCCACCGGGGACGAGGTATCGAAGCGGCTGCGCTTCCACAACACGGGACCGGCGCAGATCCCCGGCCTGATCGTCATGAGCATCGACGGTCGCGCCCCGCTGCGCAGCGGCGACGCCAAATACAAATCGGTGGTGGTGGTGTTCAACGTCGACAAAGTCGGCAAAACGATCGCCATCCCGGAACTGGCCGGCCGCAGGCTGACGCTGCACCACGTGTTGCGCAGAACCCGCACCGGCGACTACGACAGCGCCGGCGGCAGCTTCACCGTCGCCCCGCGCGCCACCGCCGTATTTGTCGAACGATAGCGAAAATTACCGAGCCGTAATCTGCCGGGCACGTGGAAACTGTCCTGGCAGCAGCAACATCAGTTATAGTCTTCATGTGGCCACGGGCCCGACCATTCGCATTTCGACCGCAGAGGAAACCATGATGAAAAAACTATT
Source organism: Duganella sp. AC917 (assembly GCF_979258245.1). Taxonomy (NCBI): domain Bacteria; kingdom Pseudomonadati; phylum Pseudomonadota; class Betaproteobacteria; order Burkholderiales; family Oxalobacteraceae; genus Duganella; species Duganella sp. AC917. The sequence continues at coordinate 5,957,562 of NZ_OZ409848.1, read as the reverse complement.
CGTTGCCAGCCTGATCCTGTCATTGAGCGGCGCGGTGTTTGCCGCCGAACCGACAGCCCAGCAAAGCAAAATGAAAACCTGTAACGCCGATGCGACCGGAAAAAAAGGCGATGAGCGCAAAGCCTTCATGAAGCAATGTCTGAGCGCCAAACCCGCAGCCGCGGCGCCGGAAGCAAAACTGACGCAGCAAGACAAGATGAAAAAATGTAATGCCGACGCCACCGGGAAAAAAGGTGACGACCGCAAGACATTCATGAAATCCTGCCTCAGTAACAAGGCTTAATCCAAAACCAGCGCCATCCACACCCGATGGCGTTTTTTTTCGCCACTTTCCCGTCTGGCATAAAAATTGCTGTGGAAATACTTTTTTATGTCGGATCCGGGATATGAAAACGCCACCAGCCGCAAGCGCCGACACCTTTTTGCCGTATATGCCGGACGTCGCGCGCTGCGAACTGTCGCTGCGCGAACTGAATCAAATGTGGCAGCTGATCGAGTCGTCGGCCAAGATGAACTGCCCGGCCGAGGCCCGCCTGCTGCTGCCGGCGATGGTGGCCACGCGCACCGGTTTCGCGCAGCTCGAAAGCGCGCTGATCGCCAATCTGGTGCAGGAAAAGGTGCGCCATGTGCTGGCCGACCTGGGCACCCAGGCGCGCTACGCGATCGATATCCTGGTGCGCAACCTGTTCGAGCGCACCGCCGATGTCGGATTCCTGGCCACCGATGTCGATCTGTGCCGCTTTGTCGCCGGAATCGGCGATGACTGCGAGGACGGCGTCGGCCTCGAAGCGGCGCGCCAACGCCTGTCCGATTACCGCGACAAATACACCGTCTACGACGAGATCCTGTTGCTGGACCTGGACGGGCGTGTGCTGGTGCAGGCCGATCCCGCCACGCCGGTGAACCACAGCCGCGATGCGCTGCTGGCCGCGACGCTTGCCGCCTCCGGTTACGTAGAGACCTTCCGCGCCACCGACCTGCGGCCCGGCAAACCGCGCGCGCTGGTGTATTCGCACCGCATGCTGCATCCGGACAGCGGCGAGCCGGCCGGCGTGTTATGCCTGTGCTTCAATTTCGATCAGGAGATGGACGCCATCTTCGCGTCCTACCGCGATCCGTCGCACCGCGCCAACATGCTGCTGCTCGACGCGCAGGACCGCGTCATCAGCAGCGCCGATCCGCTGTGGATACCGGCCGGCGTCAAGGTGCCGACCAACGTCGACGGCCTGTCGCAGCTGTTGATGTTCGGCGGCCGCGAATACCTGGTGCGCACTTTCCGCTCCGACGGCTACCAGGGCTATCCCGGCCCGGCCGGCTGGAAGGGACAGTTGATGATGCCTGTCGATCTGGCCTTCCGCAACGCCGCCGCCGATGCGCTGGGCGGTGTCGATCCGCAGTTGATCGAAGGCTTGCTGTCGCACGCGCAGGCATTCAGCCCTACCCTTCATGAGTTAATGAGCGCGGTGACACGCACCACCCGCACCATCGAACGCATCGTCTGGAACGGCAAGGTCACCAGCGCCGCGAACGAAGGCCACGGGCATCACAGCGGCAACGTCAACAAGCTCAATACCGTCCTCGATCAGATTACCGAAACCGGTGGCCGCAGCGATGCGATCTTTTCACGCTCGATCCAGGATCTGTACCAGACGGTGCTCACGGCCAGCATCAGCGAGGCCGAACTGACTTCGCGGCTGCTGGTCGATATGTTGGACCGCAATCTGTACGAGCGCGCCAACGATTGCCGCTGGTGGGCGTTGAGCGCGCAGCTGCGGCGCGGCCTGGCCTATCCGTCGACCGAACAAGCCGCCGCGATGAATGATGTCCTGGCCCACATCAACAGCCTGTACACCGTGTACGCGCGCCTGTTCGTCTACGACCGCACCGGCCGCATCGTGGCCAGCACCGGCGAGGGCGATGGCCGGCCGACCAGTATCGGCGCCCAGGTCGATAGCGCCACACTGGGCCGCGTTTGCGCGCTGCGCAGCGACCTCGATCACTATCCCGAACCGTTCGCGCCATCGGCCTTGTACGGCGGCGAGCCGACCTTCATCTATCACGCGGCGATCCGCCATCCGGAACAGACGTCCACGGTCGTCGGCGGCATCGGCATCGTGTTCGATTCGCGTCCCGAGCTGCTCAACATGCTGCACAGCGGCGTCGCCGGCCGCCGCAATATGCACGCCTTCTTCATCACACCGGATCGCTGCATCCTGTCGTCCACGGATCCCGCCTGTCCGCCGGGCGATACGCTGGCACTGGACGCCAGCCTGCTGGCGGCGGCCGAAAACGGCGCCGGCGACAGCGTCTCGCGCATCATGCTGCATGGCGGCCAATATGTGATCGCCGCGTGCACGCGGGCCTCAGGCTATCGCGAATTCCGCGCCGGCGCGAACGCGGATATCGAACAGCCGGTGCTGTCGGTGCTGATCGAGTCGTTCGGCCAGGTGCGCGACAAATCGGCGATGCCGGCGCCGCCGGCGCAGATCGAGCGCCGCAGCGACACCGGTCCCGATTTCGCCATCTTCTATGCCGGCCGCACGCTGATGGCGCTGAAGGCGGCGCGGATACAGGAGGCCGTACCCTTCGCCAAGGTGCAAAAAGCCGCCGGCAACAATCCGGCCCGGGTCGGCATGCTGGACGTGCCGCTGGCAGGCGGTAAAAAGCATTTTGTGTGGGTGTTCGATCTGGCGCTGCTGGCGACGGGCAAAGCCGGTGTGGTGACCGACAACAGCCAGGTGATGCTGGTGCACCTGGGCGACAGCACCATCGGCCTGCTGGTCGACGACCTTCATTCGGTGCAGCAGTTCGATACCGCCGACATGACCGAATCGCCGATGGGATCGGACCAGTCGGCGCTGGCGCCGCGCCTGATCAAGGCCAACCAGGGCAATCTGCTGATACAGGAAATCGATATCGAACGCCTGTTCGCGCGCCTGCGCACCTGACGGCGGCAGGCCGCGCGCGACCGATAATGTGACGGCGCCTTACGCGGCCATGCGGCCGGCCGGGGTATCGGCGCCCAGCATGCGCTGGCGACGATACAGGACCAAGGTGGCGCACAGGCCGCACGCCGCGGCAAAGGTCATCCACCAACCAGGCGCGCTCTTGTCGCCAGTGTATTCGATCAGGCCCGTGGCGATCGCCGGCGTGAAGCCGCCGAACACCGCCGTCGCCAGGCTGTACGCCAGCGAGAAGCCGACCGTGCGCACTTCGACCGGCATCACTTCGGTCAGCGCCACCACCATGGCGCCGTTGTAGCTGGCGTACAGGAAGGACAGCCACAACTCCACTTCCAGCATGTGGGCGAAGCTGGGCGCATTGACCAGCCAGTGCAGCGCCGGATACGCGGTCAGGATCGCCAGCGCCGAAAAGCACAGCAGCAACGGACGGCGTCCGACGCGGTCCGACAAGGCCCCCATCACCGGCAGCCAGATGAAGTTGGACACGCCGACGCACAGGGTGACGATCAGCGCCGCGCTGGTGGTCAGGTGCAGCACACTCTTGCCGAAGGTCGGCGTGTAGACGGTGATGAGATAGAACGACACGGTGGTCATCGCGACCAGCATCATGCCGGAGATGACGAGCGCCCAGTTGTTCAACATCGAACGGAAAATCTCCCTGACCTCGGGGCGGTGCTTGCGGGCCTTGAACTCCTCGGTTTCCTGCAGCGAGCGGCGGATTACGAACAGCACCGGCACGATCATGCAGCCGACGAAAAACGGAACGCGCCAGCCCCACTCGCCCACCTGCGCCGGCGTGAGCCACTTGTTCAAGCCAAAGCCCAGCGCGGCGGCCGCCACGACGGCGACCTGCTGGCTGGCCGATTGCCAGCTGACGTAGAAGCCCTTGCGGCCGGGCGTCGCCATCTCGGCCAGGTAGACCGAGACGCCGCCCAGTTCCACACCGGCGGAAAAGCCCTGCAGCAGGCGGCCGGTCAGCACCAGCAGCGGCGCAGCATAACCAATAGTGGCGTAGCCGGGAACGCAGGCGATCAGCAAAGTACCCATGGCCATCAGCGCCAGCGTGACGATCAGCCCCTTGCGGCGGCCCACGCGGTCGACATAGGCGCCGAGGAAGATGGCGCCCAGTGGCCGCATCAGGAAGCCGGCGCCGAAGGTCATGAAGGTCATCATCAGCGACGCCAGCTCGTCGCCGGCCGGGAAAAAGGCGTTGGCGATGGCGGTGGCGTAGAACCCGAACAGGAAGAAGTCGAACATCTCCATGAAATTACCGCTGACGACGCGGAAAACAGTGCCGGGGCGCGATTGCGCGTTTTTTGGTGTAGCGGTGGGTGTCATGTGGTCCTCGATGCGGTGCGGTTTCTCCGGGATCATACGCCCTTTGCACGTGACTTGCCGGACGCTAGCGGGTCGCGGCGGGACGGCGTCACGCCGCAAAACGTAGCCGCAGCGCAACACATCGACATTTTCTTGCAGTTCGTCGCAAAGATGTCGGTCGCGGTGGCCAAGTTCAGTAAAATCAACGTTATCAAAATAAGTAACCATTGAACAAACCATCAAGGATTCACCATGCGCCGCACCGCTTCCGCTGTCCTGACCACCGCCCTGATCGCCGCCCTGACCTCCACCTTGTACGTCGTCAGCGCCCCGGCGCTGGCGGCCGAGTCGACCCGCGCGCTGCCGCCGTTCATCGCCGTCAACGCCAAGGGCGCGTTCGCGATGACGGTCGAAGCGGGCAAGACGCAGTCGGTGGTGGTGCGCGGCGATGACAAGTTCGTCGCCGATCTGAAGACCGCGGTGGTCGACAACGAACTGCAGATCTCCATGCCGGACCAGAGCTACACCGGTTCCAGGGGCGACCCGCGCATCATCATCACGGTACCCACCCTGAGCCGCGTGAAGGTCGAAGGCGCCGGCGAAACCATCATCAGCAAGGTCAATACCGACCGCCTCGACATCGGCTACCTGGGCGCCGGCCAACTGGTCGCCAGCGGCAAGGTCAAGTACCTGCGCCTGAACGCCAAGGGCGTGGGCCAGGTCGACACCCACGCGCTGCACGCGGAGCGGGTCGATGTCAATTTCGAAGGCGTGGGCAGCGTCAGCGTCTACGCCAGCGATCTGCTCAACGCCGTGGCCAAGGGCATGGGCTCCCTGAACTACTACGGCAAGCCGAAAACCGTCAACAAATCGGTGTCTGGCATCGGCAGCGTCACCGCCGGGGACTGAAACGGGCCCGCCGGTCCGGTGACACGGGTCGCGATTGCGGGTACCATCAGGATCGGAAACCACCAATAACAATAGATCCATCGCACCTGGGGGGACGGCTAACGTGGCTGCGCCGAACGACATAGCGCACTGGCGGGCGCGGATTTTCGCCAGGCTGCTGCTGATCGTGTTCCTGCTCGGACTGGGCACGGCCGTACCCAGCATGCTGCTGGCCGCCAGCGAGGGCATGTGGTCGATCGTCGTCATCGACGTTATCGCGCTGTCGTGGCTCGGCGCCATCCTGCTGCTGCGCCGCCTCGCCTACACCATCCGCGTGCTCAACTTCCTGGCGGTCGCCTTCCTGGTCGGCGTCGGCCTGCTGCTCAAGATCGGGCCGGTCAGCCAGATCTACCTGATGGCCATTCCGGTGCTTGCCGCCCTGCTGCTCGGACTGCGCCCGGCGCTGTGGATGCTGCTGTTGGCAGGTCTCGCGGTGATGGTACTCGGGTTCGATGAAAACGCCAAGCTGCAAATCGAGGGCATGCCCGACCATGCGTTTCTCAAGTCGGCCATCATCTCGATCAATTTCATGTTCATCACGGCGGTGCTGACGTTGTCCTGCGCCGTGTTGCTGCAGCAGCTGGCGCGCTCGTTCGACGAGCTGCGGGCCGGCGCCGATTCGCTGGAGCGGCTGGCGTTCTTCGACGTGCTTACCGGCCTGCCCAACCGCCGCCTGCTGATGGACCGCATCGACACGCTGTTGGCCAGTTCCGCGCGCAGCGCCACCTTCAGCGCGGTGATGTTCGTCGATCTCGATCGCTTCAAAACCATCAACGACGCGCGCGGCCACGCGATCGGCGACGCGCTGCTGTGCAAGGCGGCGGAGCGATTGAGCCAGCTGGTACGCAAGGCCGACACTGTGGCGCGCATTGGCGGCGACGAATTCGTGGTGGTGCTGGCGCACCTGGCCGACGATCTGGAGAGCGCCACCCGTGCCGCCCGCGCGGTAGCCGAAAAAGTCCGCCTGACCATCGGCCATGAGTTCGAGATCGACGGCCAGCTGTACACCTCGACCGCCAGCATCGGCGTGACAATGCTGCCCAAACCGCGCCAGGGCCAGGAGCTGGAACAGACCGCGCACGACCTGCTGCGCGAGGCCGATACGGCGATGTACCGCGCCAAGGCCGAGGGCCGCAACGGCATCGCCTTCTTCGAGATGGCGATGCAGACGGCGGTCGAACACCGGCTGTCGATGGAACGCGACCTGGCCACCGCGCTGGCCGGCGGCGAGCTGCGAATGCACGTGCAGCCGCAGGTCGACCGCGACGGCCGCGCCATCGGCGGCGAGTTGCTGATGCGCTGGCCACTGGCCGGCGGCGCCATGGTGCCGCCGTCGGTCTTCATCCCGGTGGCGGAGGAATCGGGACTGATACTGGCGCTCGGCGCGTGGGCGCTGCGCCAGGCCTGCGAGGCGTTGCTGCTGCTGGAGCGCGCCGGCGTGTCGATACCGCTGTCGGTCAATGTCAGTCCCAGCCAGTTCCGCCAGCCCGATTTCGTCGCGCTGGTGCAGCGCACCCTGGCCGACACCGGCGCGCCCGCCGACCGGCTGATACTGGAGGTGACCGAGGGCCTGTTGATCGACAAGCTGGAGGAAACCGTCGGCCGCATGCACCAGCTGGCGGCGCTGGGGCTGCGCTTCTCGATCGACGATTTCGGCACCGGCTATTCGAGCCTGGCGTACCTGAAGAAGATGCCGCTGTATGAGCTCAAGATCGACCGCAGCTTCATCATCGACGCCCCCGACGATGCCAGCAGCGCCGCGCTGGTGCAGTCGATCCTGGCGATGGCCGGCCATCTGGGGCTGCACGTGGTGGCCGAGGGCGTGGAAACGCGGGCGCAGGCCGATTTCCTGATCGGCCACGGCTGCCCGTGCCTGCAGGGCTATTTGTATGCGCGGCCGATGCCGCTGGCGGCGATGATCGACCAGCTGACAAACAATACAGCCGCCGCGTAGGACCGATGGTCCTTACTGCAGTACGCTGACGCGCTTTCCGCTGACGCTGCGCTGCGCCGGGTTGCCGTAGACGGTGACCCTTCCCGAGCCGCTGGCGTCGGCCACCAGCGATTGGCTGACGGCGGCCGAGATGCTGCCCGAACCATGCGTGCTCAGTTCCGCGCTCTGGCTGGTCAAGCCGGCCAGATCGGCGCTGCCGGAGCCGTACAGGCGCACGATCATGCTGCGCACGCTGCCGCTGGCGTTGACGCCGCCGGAGCCGTGCAGGTCCAGGCTGAGGGAGTCGCCGCGCAGGTTCCCCAGGTTGAGCCGCCCGGAGCCATTCAGGCTGGCCAGCGTGGACCCGCTTTGCTGGCCGGCCGCGTCGATGCTGCCGGAGCCGTTCAAACGCACCTCCAGCCGGCTGACATTGCCCGCCAACTGCACCGAGCGCGAACCGTTCTGGCCCAGCACCAGCGGGCCGCCATTCAGGCCGCTGACCGACAGGCGCCCGGAGCCGTTCGAATGAATCTGGCGCAGCTGCGCGGTGGTGTAGACCACCCGCAGCGGATTGGCCGTCCGCACGCTGCCTTCGACCCAGACGCGCAAGGTGCCGCCGCTGGCGTCGGTGCGCAGCAGCGGCAGCAGGTTGCTGTCGCCTTCGACCTGCAGCGAGGCCGCCTCGCCGACGCGCACCTCGACCTGCAGCGGGCCGTTGATATCGATGCCGTCCACATTGGCGCCGACGACGGCGTCGCGCCGCTCGACGGCGACCTGGCCGTTGCCCTCGACCGCGCTGCCGCCGAAGGACGACTTGTACTGCATATTGCCATCGTCCGGGATGACGATGACAGCGCAGCCGGCCAGCGTGGCAAGCGTCGAGAAGGCGGCGATGGTGGCGAAGGCGATGGCTGAGCGGCGCATGTTCGGGTGTCCGTGAAGTTATATAGTGCTGCCACTATAGCCAGCGACCACGGTCCGCGCGCGCGTCATGCGACAAACCGTCGAAAACGGGGGCTGAAGCGCAAAATGGATGGTGCTAACATGGCGGCCATGGATACCACACCCGCCTCCCCTTCCCCGGATACCCTGACCGAGCTGCGCGAGCTGACGCGCGCCTTCGCCCGTGAGCGCGACTGGGAGCAGTTCCACACCCCGAAGAACCTGGCGATGGCGCTGTCGGTCGAGGTGGCGGAACTGGCCGAGCATTTCCAGTGGCTGAACACCGGCGCCGACGCCGAACTCGATGACGCCAAACGCGCAGGCATCCGCCACGAGCTGGCCGACGTGCTGCTCTACCTGGTGCAACTGGCCGACAAGAGCGGCGTCGACCTGCGCGCGGCCGCGCTGGAGAAAATCGCCCTGAACGCCGACAAATACCCGGCCGACCGGGTGCGCGGCGACGCCCGCAAGTCGACCGAGTACTAGCGTTCCGCCGGCGGCAGGCCGATGCCGAGCGCCTTGCGGATCTGCGCCGAGACGATGGACCACGACGGCGACGTCGCCGCCACCTCGTCGTAGTGGCTTCCCCCCGGCAGCAGGATCACCTCGGCCGCGTCGCCGGCGGCGATGGCGCGGCGCGCGTAATCGTGTCCGGCCCTTGCCGGCGACACGGTGTCGAATTCTCCGTGGATCAGCACCGTGCGCACGCCGGACGGCAGCATCTCGGCCGGCGAGGTGTCGGCAAAAACGTCCGGCCGCGCGGCGCTCGGCGTGCCGGCCAGCTGCGCGGTGTCGCGCTCGCAGCTGGATTTGATCAAGGCCGCCTCGTTGCGCAGGTCGGCCAGGCCGCCCAAGCTAATCACGGTGGGTACGGGCAGCGGATCGGCCATGTACAGAGGGCTGGTGCGCGGCAGGCGAGAACGCGAGCCGGCCCATTGCGCCAGGTGGCCGCCGGCCGAGTGCCCGACCAGCACGATGCGCGACAGGTCGAGGCGGTGCGCCGGCGCCAGCGCCCGCAGGCGGTCCACCGCGGTGGCGACGTCGTGGTACATGCCGGGGTAGCCGCCGCCCGCCTCGTCGAAGCGGCGGTATTCGACGTTCCATACCGCCACACCCTGGCGCAGCAGGTCGCCGGCGATGTTGCGCATTTGCGTGATGCCGCCGAACTCTTTGGTCCAGCAGCCGCCGTGGATCACCACCGCGACCGGAAACGGGCCGTCGCCGCTCGGTGCAAACAATTCGGCGAACTGGGACGGCGCGCCGCCATAGGCCACGTGCAGGCTGGGGGCGGGGCCGGTCAGGGCCAGGTAGTCCTGCAGGGTCATCGGCGCGGCGGCCCCGGCGCCGGCGCTACCGGCGATGGCGGCGGCCAGCAGGGTTCTGCCCATTGTTTTCAACATGCGTCGCTCCTTGGTGTGAAGGCGTCATGCTACACCATAAAAAAACCGCCCCTTGGGGCGGTCGTGGCCAAAAAAACGCGCCGTCAGGCAGTTACCACTTGTAGTTGGCGCGAACGTAGTAGTAGCCACCGTTGATGCCGAACGGCGAGAACGACGGCAGCACCGTCACCGCGGCGTTGTCCAGCGCGGCGCGCTGGTCGGCCAGCAGCGCCGGATTGACACCGTTCGGGTAGGTGTTGAACAGATTGTTCGCGCCCACCGCCACCGACCATGCCGGATTGACCTTGTAGCCCACTTCCAGATCGGTGATGGCCTTGGCCTTGATCTCGGTCTTGTGATAGACCGAACCATCTTCGCTGCCGTAGTCGTTCGACTTGCCGTAGATCGCCTCGCGCAGGTTGATGGTCCAGTCGCCGATCTTCCACAACGCGCCCAAATTGACGCGCAGCTTCGGCGAGGCCGTCTCCAGGTTCGAGATGGCGGTCTTGTCGAGCAGCGTTTGCGGCAGCAGCTGCGTCGGCGCCTGATTGATCTTGGTGACTTCGACCTTGTTGTAGTTGGCCGCGATCGACCAGTCCACGCGGCCATAACCGCCGTAGTTCTCGTTCAACGTGGTGACGAACTCCAGTCCCCGGCTGCGGGTGTTGACCGCGTTCGAGAAGATGTTGATACCGGTCTGGCTGACGGTGCTATCGAGTACGTTGCCGTTGGCCAGGATCGCCGCCGTGACGGCCGGCGAGTTGACCGCGCCGCCGGAACCGTACAAGGCGCCCGAACCGACGATACGGTCGCGGATCTTGATCTGGTAGACGTCGAACGTGATATTGAGATTGCTGGCCGGGTTGAGCACCATGCCGAGACTGAGGTTGGTGGAAGCCTCGGGCTTCAAGCCGTCGACGCCGACCAGGCGCGCGCCCGGCGAGTTGGGCGCCAGCTGCACGAAGGCGCTGGTCGGGCCGACGTTGGTGGCCGAGTAGTACGACTCGGCCAGGGTCGGCGCGCGAAAGCCGTTACTGAAGGTGCCACGCACGGCCGCCATCGGGGTCAGCTCGTAGCGCGAGGTCAGCTTGCCGACCCTGGCGCTGCCGAAGTCGGAGAAGTGCTCGTAGCGCCCCGCCAGGTCGACCGTCAAGTCCTTGATCGGATTGCCAGCGATGTCGATGTAGGCGGCCTTGTTGGTGCGGCGATGGCGGCCGGCGTCGGTCAGCGAGAAGCCCGGATACGACTGCGAACCTTCCTTGTAGCGCGAGGCGGCGTCGCCGGACTGGATCTCGTACTTGTCGATGCGGTGTTCGACGCCGGCGGCAAAGGTCAGCGGCTTGCTCCAGCCGACATCGAATTCGCGGCTCGACTCGAACGTGGTGGTGAGCTGGCTGGCGATGAAGGCGCCGGCCTTGAAGGTGGTCGGCGAGAAGCCGGTGTCGGCGAACAGCGAGGCGTTGGCCGAATCTTCGACGCCGATCTCGGACTTGTCACGGCCATAGGTGGTGCTCAGGTCCAGGTTCCACTCGGCCAGCTTGCCCTTGACGCCGCCGGTCCAGCCAAAGTCCTTCTGGTTGATCTTTTCCTTCGGCGAGAAGCCCTGCGGGTACATCTTCGGAATGCGGGTAGGCAGGCGGTAGTTCTCGTAGGCGCGCGCGACCTTCTCGCCATAGGTGGCGATGCTGTAGATCTGGACGTCCTTGCCGACGTCCCAGCCGAAGTTGGCCGCCAATACCTGCAGGTGGTACTGGGCGTCGCCCTGGATCTTGTTCAGGTACGGGTAGCCGGGAATCGACGTCATGCCCGGCGCGGCGGCAAGGTTGCCGGCGTCGAGCAGGCGCGGGTCGATGCCGCCACGGTCGCTGTAGTCGTGGTATTTCGATTCGGCCGTCACGCTCAGGAAGGCGTCCTTGAACGGTTCGAAGCCGACATTGGCCGAGCCGCCGACGGTCTTGCCGCCGCCGTCCCAGTAGCCGCCGCCGGTGGCCGACGCGGTGCCGCCATGGTCGTTCGATTTGAGGATGATGTTGATCACGCCGGCGATGGCGTCGGAGCCGTATTGGGCGGCGGCGCCGTCCTGCAGCACCTCGATATGGTCGATCGCGGACACCGGGATGAAGTTCAGGTCGGCCGCGGCGCCGCCCTGGTACGGGCCGCCCAGCACGGCCAGGTTGGCGGTGCCGTGGCGGCGTTTGCCGTTGATCAGTACCAGCGTGTTGTTCGGGCTCAGGCCGCGCAGGCGGGCCGACAGGGTCAGGTTGGCGGTGTCGCCGCCGAAGGCTTGCGCGGTGAACGACGGCAGGTTCTGGGCCAGCGCCTGGATCAAGTCCGGCTGGCCGGTGCGCATCAGCGAGGCCGAGTCGAGGACCTGGATCGGCGAGGCGCTGTTCTCGGCCTTCATGCCGCTCGAACGGGTACCGGTGACGATCACCGACCCGGCCGACGCGGCGTCCGGCGCGGCCGCCGCGTCGACAGACTCGGCGGCGGCGTCGGCGGATGGCGGCGCGGCGTACGCGGCGCCGATCGCCAGGGTGGACAACACGGCTGCGACGCCGATCTTGAGTGTGGCCTTGTGCATATTTAAATCCCCAGTTGATTTATAAGAAAATTAAGTAAGACCTGAACCCGAACCTGAAACTGAAAACCTTATTTTTTGGCGACCACCACCTCGATCTCGACCAGCCAGCCCGGATTGCTCAAACCGGCCACCTGCACTACGGCGCGCGCCGGCAGGTTGGTCTGGGCGCCGCCGAAGTATTGGGTGTAGGCCTCCATGAAGCCCTTGGTGTCGCCCTTGCCGCCCTTGGCCGGATCGCCGACCAGGTAGACGGTCATCTTGACGACGTCGGACATCTCCAGCTTCATGCCCTCGAGGATCTCCTTGATCTTTTTGAGCACCGTCTCGGACTGCGCCTTGGTGTCGCCGAAGGCGGCCAGCGAATCCGGCGCGGCGGTCTTGTCGATCACCGCCGGCACCTGGCCGCTGATGAAGTGGATGGTGGCCGTCGGCGGGATCGACACCGCCAGCGCGATCGGAAAGTCCGAACCGGGAATCTTGTGGCGCACGATGTCGGCCTTCTCCTCCATCTTCGGCGCCTTCGTGGCGGCCATCGCCGGCGATGCCGACAACAGGCCGACGGCGGCGGGTATCAACAGTGCGGCGACTACGTGGCTCAATGCTTTGGTCATGGTCTCGTCTTCCTTTGGTTGTAATCAGTGTTTGTTCGACATTTCGGCGCTGCCGAAATGGGCCACGCCCAGCGCGTCGCGCAGCTTGAGCACCTCGGCCTCGGTCAGCGCGTCGGCCTTGTTGCCCCAGCTGGCGCGCACATACGTCAGGATCGCGGCCATGTCGGCGTCGCTGATGTTCTCGCTGAAGTCGGGCATGCCGCCGCGCCCCTTGAGCAGCACGCCGGCCACCTCCGCGTGGTCGCCGGTGACGAACTTGTTGCCGGCCAGCGCAGGGAACGCGCCCGGGATGCCTTTGCCGGTGGCCTGGTGGCAGGCCGCGCAGTTTTTGAGGAACAGCGCCTTGCCGTCCGGCGCGGTCGTCTGCGCCTGCGACGGCGCCGTGGCGGCCGCCGCGAATGCCGCCACGATGGTCATCGCGGCCTTTAGTAACGTGTCCCTCATGCGCTGGCCCTCGCGTGGATTTTGGCGATCTGCTGCCACGCCGATTCGATGGCGCCGGCCTGCCAGCCGGTCAGGTAGCTCAGGTGCTCGCCGGCCAGCATGATCCTGCCCTCGCCTTCAAGCAGCGTCGGATAGGCGGCGGCGCGGGTCTTCTCGGTCCACTCGGCCCAGCCGCCCAGGTTGTACTGCACCCGGTGCCACGCCACCGAGAACGCGTTCTCGAATTCGTCGCGGTACTGCGGGAAGATTTTCTGGCCGGCGGCGACGGCGAATTCGGCGCGTTCGGTCGGCGTCAGCGCGCTGACCTCGATGGCGGCCGTCTGGTATTGGTAATACCCGAGCAGCACGCCCTTCTTTTTCTGCCAACCGTAGGACGGCATCGAGATGGTGTTGATGCCTTTGAGGTCGGTGAGCACGTGGCCGCCGTAGATGTTGTCGTCCTCTTCCCAGAAGCGGCGCTTCATCTGCAGGCCGATCTTGCCGACCGGCGCGTAGGCCACCGTGGCCACGGCCTTCTTGAAACCGTCGGAGAAATCGGTGTCGATCTGGCGCAGCACCGACAACGGGATCGTGCACAGACAGTAGTCGGCCGTCACGCTGGAAGCCTTGCCGGTGGCGGTATCCTTGAAGGCCACCGTCACGCCCTTGTCGTTCTGGCGGATGGTCTGCACCTCTGCGCGGTAGCGGATCACTTTACCGACGCGCTTTTCAAATGCCTTCGGGATCGCGTCCATGCCGCCGACCGGCTGGAACATGGTGGCCTGCATCGGGAAGTCCTGCACCGCGCTGTAGACGTTGCCCAGCTTGGACGCCAGCAGGTCCTTGAAGCCCAGTGGGTCGGACTGCTTGCCGGGTCCCGGCTCCATGCCGGCGCCGGGATAGACGGCGAACCCGCGTCCGGTGCGGCCCTTGTATTTCAGGTCGGCGCCGGCCAGCTGGCCCTCGTGCGCCAGATAGTCGAGCAGCAGGCGCTTGTCGTCTTCGGTCAGTTCGGCGTCGAGCTGGTTGTTCTTGATCGACTTGGCCAGCATTTCGTCGACGTGGCCGCGCATGTCGGACTTGACCTCCTTGATGCGCAGGCGCTTGCCGGCGAAGGGACCGGCGTTTTCGGAATATACATAGGAGTGGTCGTTCTCGTTGACCATCACTTCCAGCGGCACCTCGAACAGCCGCGTGTAGTGCAGGGTCGACTGGTGATGCAGCGGGATGCGCCACGGGCCGTGGTTGATGTACTGGCCCTCGTCGAACTCGCAGGTCTGTTTGTCGCCGCCCAACTCGGTCAGGCTGAAGCCCTTGCGGGCGGTCTGGCAACGGCCGCCGGCGAAGGCGCGCGCCTCCAGGATCTGGCATTGGTAACCGAGCTTGCCCAGCTCATAGGCGGCGGTCAGCCCGGCCAGGCCGGCGCCGAGGATCAGCACCTTCTTGCCTTTGCCGCTGCCGCTCAGCGCGGGCGGCGCGGATGCCGCCGAGCCGATGCCCATGCCCCAGGCGTTCATGGTATTTAACAGCAAGCCGGTGCCGCCGACGGCGGCGGCCCGGTACAGAAAGTCCCTGCGGGTGAATGAACTAATCGAACTAATCGAACTAAACGATTTAAACGGTTTTACTGTTTTGCTATCCATCTGCTTTCCTCACCAGTCTGCCTGAAATACCTTGGGTCACTTGCTTGCCCATAGTTCCAATCTAGCAAGGCGCGTGCCATACGGAACAAACAAAACAAACATGCTTCATGCCGAAGGAAAGCCTTATGCCATCAGGGCTCCCGTTATCGAACAATGTTTTTACATGGCCGAAGGCGGCACACTTGAGCCGTCGCGAAAAGCGCTACCGGCGACGAACTTTATTTGCGTGAAACGGACTTTATTCGGCGCGCGGCGCGGCCCGCGAGCGTGGGCATGGCGGGCCGGCGGCGGCGTGCGGCGGCGGCGCGCACCAGCAAGTGGCAGGCATCGAAACAGGGAATCGGAGGATGCACGACGCTGGACCGCGCCGCGCGCAAACAGACGGAAACTCAGCCCGCGAAGCTGACCAGCACCGGCGCGCCGCCGCGCGCCGACGACAGCGGTGCGGGCGACGCCGCCGACCCGCGCGGCAGGCGGGCGATTTCCTCGGCCGACAGGTGCCGCTGGGCGGCGCAGGCGTCGTCCATGTGGCAGGCGTGGAACTGCATCGGCGCGGCCGGATCGAGCAGGTAGATCATGTCCAGGTTGGACGGATCGTAGGCCACCTTGACGCTCCACGGGCCGCGCAGGCGCGCGCGGTCGAACCAGCGTTCGTTGATGGCGCGCGCGCAGGTGTAAGTACTTTCGAACAGGCGGATGCCGTCGGTGCCCACCTGCGCCGCCGCCACCGGCATCAGGCTGCAGCGGATCAGGTGCTCGGGATAGGTTTTGAGGCTGCCGCCGCGATGGGCCACACCCCAGTCCCACAGTTGGCGCGGGGTGGCGTTGCCGGCATGGCGCAGCGGGTGGCGGTTGTTGTAATACAGGATGCAGTCGATGACGATGCGGGTGAACTGCTCCAGATCGAGCACGCCGTCGAGCCGGCACGGCGCGCCCTCGTCGTCCGGCGCCAGCAGGCGGAAGCGTTTTTCCAGCACCGCCTTCCAGTCGCCCGGGCCGTCGTCGACGGCGACGCAGCGCAGGTTGAAGTTGTTGAGCAAGGCCGGGTCCATGCCCCCCTCGCCGCCGTCGCGGGCGGCTGTCAGCGCGGCGTTGGCGAACAGGGTTTCGGGCAGGTGGCGGCACGGCCATTGCGCCGCCTCGATGCGGCGGCCGAACTGCTGGCTGTAGCGCTGCTTGTCGGCGCCGCAGTTGGCCAGCGCCAGCATCGCCTGCGGCCAGCTGGCCGGCCCCAGGCCGATATAGACGCCGGTGACCAGGCGGCTGAACGAATCGAGCGCGAGATAGATGCGCGGGCGGCCGATCGCCTGCCGGCGGTCGGCGCGCGAGACCAGCCGCACCTCGGCGCAGACGGCGTCGAGGTAGAAGCCGGCGCCGGGACGGCCCGGCGGCAGCGTCTGCGGCGACAGCGCGGCCGGCTGGCCGTTGACGGAGGACGGCACGCCGGCGGCGGGCTGCCAGGGCGCGGCCGCGCCGTCGCTGCGGCGCGCCACCTCGGGCGGACGGTCGTCGTCGTGGTCGAGCCAGTAGTTGAACTGGCCGAACGTCGGCAGCACGGCGCTGCGCGCGGCCGGCGTGGTCAGGACGCGGCCCGATTCCTCGTCGATGCGGCGCTCGACGAAGAACTCGTCGAGCATCTGTTCATAGGCGCCCAGGCGCGAAAACTTGGCGTGGCCGGCAGCGTAGCGTGCGATGGCGACGCGGAAGGTGCGGCGGATCTCCTCGTCGGCGTTCAGGCCGGGACCTTCGTCGGCGCCGTTCTTGCGCGGGCGTCCGCGCTTGATGCCGGCCGAGGCCTGGCGCACCTTGCCCTTGCCGCCCGAATTGCAGTAGTCCGGCAGCAGCGCGTTGGGGGTTTGGCCGCGCTGCCAGTAGCGGCGCAGGTAGCGGTAGATGGTCGGATGCGAGACGCCATGGGTGCCGGTGGCGCGGGCGATCAGCTGGCCGCGCTGGCGGGCCTCGTAGATGCCCGGCTCGAGCGCCACCAGCGGTTCGATGATCTCCCAGGCGCGCGCCCGCAGTTGCAGGTGCTTCGGCGGCAGCAGGTCCTGGCTGACCACCATCAGATAAGGGTCGGCCGGCAGCACGCTGGCGCGGCCGGCCCGGATGTCGGCGTGCAGCACCGACAGTTGGACGAGTTCTACATCGGCCGAGCGGGCCGCCACGTCGAAGACATAGGCGTGGCTCTGCTCGGGAGCGATCCACAAAATGCGGACGGTGCGCGGAGACGGATGCGTATAGTGCAGCAGATCGTTCCGCAGTAACATCAGCGCCCCTTGACGGTAAATGGCTTGGTATCGACGATGATCGCGTACGGGCCGGCCTGATTATGCTCGCGCAGCATCTGCGGCTTGAGCGAATCGACAAAGATGTTCCACAGCTTCCTGAATGATGTCATCTCAATGCTCCGATCTAAACGACTTGTCTCCAGGTGGAGGCGCCTCGCATTGCGCACCTTTTATAGGGATGTGCTATCACATATGCAATAAGCGGGCCAGCCTTGCCGTCGAGCAGCTTCTCCTATGAGAGTGATTCATGCGGGGTTTTTCCGGGGTCGGGTTTGCGTCCGGTCAAGCTTTGTTTTGGTGCAACGCAACAGCTGCGCGCACCTTGTCTGTGCAACAACAAGATCGGTGCGGCGCAATGCAAAAACGGGACCTCGCGGCCCCGTTCTGGTGTGTTGACAGCGACGGGCATGACGCCCGCACCGCTTTAGTATTTCTTGCCGGCCGGCTTTTTCTTCGGCGGCGTCGACTTGCCCGATTCGGGCGGCATGCGGTCCGCGTGACTGATTTTCAGCTGCGCGCCGCCGACCCAGACCTTGCCGAGGTGCTTGAACAGCTCGTCGGGCATGCCGTCAGGCAGCTCGACCATGCTGTAGGTGTCGAAGATCTCGATGCGGCCGATGTGCTTGGCCTCCAGCCCGGCCTCGTTGGCGATGGCGCCGACGATGTTGGACGGGGTGGCGGCGTTGTTGCTGCCCACTTCGATGCGGAAGGCGCTCATCGGCAAGGAGACCTTGCCCGGCTTTTCCTTTTTCTTCTTCGGCGCGGCGTCGTCCAGTTCCGTAGCGTCGACGCGGGCGGCGCGCGCCAGCGGCGAGGCGGCCGGCTTGTCGGCCGCGCGGGCGGCTGGCTGCGCGGCGGCCGGCGCCCGGGCCGGGGCGGCGGCTTTGGCCGGCGCCGGACGGGCAGGAGCGGTCGAAGCCGCCGAACCCGGGGCCGATGCCGCCGGGGCGCCGTCGCCGCCATCGCGGCTGATGCGCAGCTGCTGTCCCGCGACCTTGATGCCGGCCAGGTGATCGAGCACGTCGCCGGTCAGGTTGTCGGGCATATCGAGCACGCTGTAGTCGTCGTAGATCTCGATGCGGCCGATGTGCTTGGAGTCGATGCCGCCCTCGTTGGCAATGGCGCCGACGATGTTACCCGGCTTGACGCCGTGCTGGTAGCCCACTTCGATGCGGAAGGTCTGCATGCCCGGATCGGCGGCGCGCACCACGCGTTCCTTTTTCGGGAAGCGGTCGGCGCGGTCCGGACGCTCGGCGCGGTCGCCGCGGTCGAAACGGTCGCCGCGGTCGAAACGGTCGCCGCGATCAGCACGATCGCCGCGGTCGGGGCGGTCGGGGCGGTCGCCACGGTCATGGCGCTCGAAGCCGACCTGTCGGCCCGGGCGTTCGTCCCAGGTGGCGGCGGCGGTCTGCTGCTTCTTATCGAGCAGCAGCGGCACGTCGCCGCGCGCCATCTTGGCCAGCGCTGCGGCGATCTCGATCGCCGGGATGTTTTGTTCGCGCTCGAAGTCCTCGATCAGCGACTGGAACTGTTCCAGCTCGCCCTGGGCCAGGGTTTCGCTGATCTGCGACTTGAATTTGGCGATGCGCACGTCGTTGACGGCCTGGATGGTCGGCAGCTCGAGCATGCCGATCGGCTGGCGGGTGGCGCGCTCGATCGATTTGAGCAGGTTCTTCTCGCGCGGCGTGATGAACAGGATCGCCTCGCCGCTGCGGCCGGCGCGGCCGGTGCGGCCGATGCGGTGGGTATAGCTTTCCGGATCGTGCGGCACGTCGTAGTTGACCACGTGGCTGATGCGCTCGACGTCCAGGCCGCGCGCGGCGACGTCGGTGGCGACCAGGATGTCGATCTTGCCGTCCTTGAGCTGCTGGATGGTGCGCTCGCGCTGCGCCTGCTGGATGTCGCCGTTGATGGCGGCGGCCGAGAAGCCGCGCGCCTGCAGCTTGCTGGCCAGTTCCTCGGTTCCGAGCTTGGTGCGCGAGAAGATGATCATGCCGTCGAAGTTTTCCGCTTCCAGGATGCGGGTCAGCGCGTCGAGCTTGTGCATGCCCGACACCAGCCAGTAGCGCTGGCGGATGTTCTCGGCGGTGCCGGTCTTGGCGGCCACGGTGATTTCCTTCGGGCTGCGCAGGTAGGTGTTGGCGATGCGGCGGATCGCCGACGGCATCGTCGCCGAGAACAGCGCGGTCTGGCGGCTGTCGGGCGTCTCCTGCAGGATGCGCTCGACGTCGTCGATAAAGCCCATGCGCAGCATCTCGTCGGCCTCGTCGAGCACCAGCGTTTTCAGTTTGGAGAGGTCGAGCGAACCCTTGTCCAGGTGGTCGATGACGCGGCCCGGGGTGCCGACGACGACGTGCACGCCGCGGCGCAGCGCCGACAGTTGCGGCCCGTAGCTTTGGCCGCCGTAGATCGGCAGCACGTGGAAGCCGGGAATATGCGCGGCGTAGGTCTGGAAGGCTTCGGCCACTTGAATCGCCAGTTCGCGGGTCGGCGCCAGCACCAGCGCCTGCGGCGAGGTTTGCTTGATGTCGATGCGCGACAGGATCGGCAGCGCGAAGGCGGCGGTTTTACCGGTGCCGGTCTGCGCCTGGCCCAGCACGTCGAGGTTCTCGAGCAGCAGCGGGATGGTGGCGGCCTGGATCGGCGACGGCGTCTCGTAGCCGACGTCCTTGAGGGCCTTGATCAGCGGCGCGCTCAGGTTCAGATCGGCAAAAAGGGTGATGGGGGAGGTTGGGGTGTCAGACATGGCGTCACTCACAAGTATGTTCGAATCGCCTAATTGCGAAAGAAATTTGGGCGTAGTTTACTCTGTCTCGCCGGTTTCAGCCTTTTTTTGGGTGAAAACGCCTGCTTTGCGGGTAAATTAAGGGCAAATTAAGGCTGATCCGACTGTTCTGGATTGCCGTCCTATCGTGCGCGCCCTATATTGGCCGCTCCCCCGCCCCTGGAGAATGCCATGCCGTCCATCCGTTCCGCCATCCTGGCCGCCGCTGTCGTGGCGAGCGCCCCCGCCCTCGCCGCCACCTACGGCCCCCAGCTCGAAGGCTTCGCCTACCCGCACAAGCTGCAGTACTACGCTTTCACGTCGCAAGGCAAGGACCTGCAGATGGCGTACATGGACGTGGCGCCCACGGCCAAGGCCAACGGCAAGACGGCGGTCCTCCTGCACGGCAAGAACTTCTGCGGCGCGACCTGGGAACAGACCATCACCGCCCTGAGCGCGGCCGGCTACCGCGTGGTGGCGCCCGACCAGATCGGATTCTGCGCCTCGAGCAAGCCGGAACACTATCAATACAGCTTCCAGCAGCTGGCCGCCAACACCGAGGCGCTGTTAAAGAGCATCGGCGTCAAACAGGCGGCCATCGTCGGCCACTCGACCGGCGGCATGCTGGCCACGCGCTATGCGCTGATGTATCCGGAAGCGGTGTCGCGGCTGGTGATGGTCAATCCGATCGGCCTGGAAGACTGGAAGGCGCTGGGCGTGCCGGCGCGCAGCGTCGACCAATGGTACGAACGCGAATTGAAGATGACGGCCGATGGCGTGCGCGCCTACGAGAAATCGACCTATTATGTGGGACGCTGGAAGCCGGAGTACGAGCGCTGGGTCGACATGCTGGCCGGGATGAACGCGGGGCCGGGCAAGAAAATCGTGGCGTGGAACTCGGCGCTGATCTACGACATGATCTACACGCAGCCAGTGGTCTATGAATTTCCGCTCTTGAAGGTGCCGACCTCGTTGCTCATCGGCGACGCCGACACCACCGCCATCGGCAGCGACATCGCGCCGCCGGCCGTCAAGGCGAAAATCGGCAAGTACGAGGTGCTGGGCAAGCAGGTCGCCAGGCAAATCCCGAATGCGCATCTGGTGGAATTCAAGGGCATGGGCCACGCGCCGCAGATGGAAGATCCGGCCGCGTTCCACCGCGCGCTGCTGGAGGAGCTGAACCGATAAAAAAAAGAGACGGGGCGTATCCCGTCTCTTTTTTCTTGCACCGCCCAGGCCCGAAGGTCCGGGGCGGCACGTCATGCGCTAGCTGATGATGCCTGCGACTTGATTACTTGACTGGCGCTGGAGCAGCTGGAGCCGCCGGAGTTGCCGGCTCCGCAGGCGCTGGCTTGGCAGCTTTTTCAGCCTTGGCCTTCTTGTGATGCGCTTTCTTTGCCGCGGTGTGCTCATGCGGCGCGGCCGGTGCGGCTGGCGTTGCGGCGGGTGCGGCGACCGGAGCTGCCGGTGCTGCAGGGGTGGCCGGGGTTGCAGGGGCCTGGGCGAAGGCGGCGCCTGCGAACAGGGTGGCGATCAGGGTAGCGGTAATCTTCTTCATGATATAAATCCTCTTAAAACGGTGTAAATTATTTAAATTATTTTAGTAAAACTGACCCTTTTTTTTACTTCTTCACTGCCACTTCTTTCACTTCTTTGGTTTCAACCGTCGTAGCCGTCGAGGTAGCGGGGGCAGCGACTTTGGATTCTTTGGTTTCCTTGACCGTCTTGACCTTGTGCGCGCCGTGCTTGTCGGCTTTGGCTTCGGTCTTCACTTCGGTCTTGGTGGTGGTGGTCTTTGCTTCGGCGGCGACGGCTGGTTTGGTCTCAGGCGTGGCGGGAGCGGCGGCTGGCGCCTGTGCGAAGGCTGCGGTGGCGAACAGGCCGGCGATCAGGGAAGCGATAATTTTGGTCATGATGTGTTTCCTTTTTCTGGTTTCGGCAGCGGGACCATCCCGTGTCGCATGAGCAGAAAACGGGCCGCGATCCGGATGAGTTGACCGTCCTTACAACCTCTTACCGACTCTTACACTCGCTTACAAACGGTCGAAAATCCAGTAAGATATCCCGCGTCAGCCGAACAACCCACAAGAACCCCGAGCACCCCAAGCCACACAACCCAGGAACCCCTATGCGTCTTACAGTGTTAGCCCTCGCCGCCGGTATCGCCTTCCAGGCTACGGCCCAAGCCCAGTCCCCGAGCCAACCACCGGTCATCGCCGAGGCGCCGCTGCGCGCCCACCTGTCCTTCCTGGCCGACGACCTGTTCGAAGGCCGCGGCACCGGCCAGCGCGGCGGCGACCTGACCGTGCGCTATCTGGAGACGCAGGCCGCCATCATCGGCCTCAAACCGCTGGCCGGCGGCGGCTACCGCCAGTCCGTCAAGATCGAGGGCACCAAACTGCTGCCCGGCAGCCTGGTGCGCTTCGACGCCGGCGGCAAGACCATCGCGCCCAAGACCGGCACCGAGATCGTGTTCGGCACCATGAGCGGCAAGCAGGACGTCACCGTCGACGCCCCGCTGGTGTTCGTCGGCTACGGCGCCAGCGCGCCGGAGGAAAAGTGGGACGACTACAAGGACGTCGACGTGAAGGGCAAGATCCTGGTCATGATGGTCAACGACCCGCAGCCGACCGCCGAGGAGCCCAACCGCTTCGCCGGCAAGGCCTACACCTATTACGGACGCTGGCTGTACAAGTTCGAAGAGGCGGTGCGGCGCGGCGCGGCCGGCGCGCTGCTGATCCACACCACGCCGTCGGCCTCCTATCCATGGAGCGTGCCGGCCAACAGCTTTGGCCACGAACGCTTCCACCTGGCCGGCAAGGGCAACCCGGTCGAGGGCTGGCTGCAGGAAGACACCGCGCGCGCGCTGTTTGCCGCCGCCGGTTTCGACCTGGACGACTTGCGTGCCAAGGCCGAGCGGCGCGACTTCACGCCGGTCGACCTGAAGATCAAGGCCCACGCCGAGGTACGCAGCGCCGTGCGCCAGATCGAACAGTTCAACGTGGCCGGCATCGTGCCCGGCACCGACGCCAAGCTGAAAGAACAGGCGGTGATCTATTCGGCCCACTGGGACCACCTTGGCATCGACGAGGGCGTGCGCCGCGACGACAAGACCGACCATACCTACAACGGCGCCATCGACAACGCGTCGGGCACCGCCGCGCTGCTGGTGATGGCCGCCGAGGCGGTCAAGCATCCGGCCAAACGCACCCAGATCTTCCTGTGGCCGGCGGCCGAGGAACAGGGCCTGTTGGGCAGCGCCGCCTACGTGCAAAACCCGGCCTGGCCGCTCGACAAGACCACCGCCGATCTCAACCTCGACAGCATGAACTTCGTCGGCAAGACCAGCGACATCGGCGTCGCCGGCGCCGAGCGCAGCAGCCTGTACGACACCGCCGGCGCGGTCGCCAAGAAAATGGGCCTGACCCTGGCGCCGGCCATTCCCGACCTGTCGGGCGCCTTCTTCCGCGCCGACCATTTCAATTTTGCCAAGGCCGGCGTGCCCGCGTTCAACGTCGGCTCGGCCGTGTTTTCCGGCGACGGCCACTTCACCTTCGTCAAGGACCTCGAGCCTTCGCGCGCCAAGCTGGTCGCTTTCAAGAAGGACTACCATCAGGTCAGCGACGAGTACCGCCCCGAGTGGGATTTGTCGGGCATGGTGCAGCAGGCGCAATTCACGCTGAACCTGGGCTACGCGGTGGCCAACGCCCCTGCCATGCAGACCTGGAAGGCCGGCGACGCCTTCGGCAAGGTCAAGCGCTAACGACGGCGCAACCGGGCGCCGGTCTATCTGGCCGGCGTCTGATATATGCCACAGAGCAACACCTGAAACGCCCTATAATGCTGACAGGCATGTTCGGGTGGCGTATGACTTTCAATTTCTTCAGGCTTGTCGTTTTATTCACGACGCCCGCGCTGCGGCGTGCCGGCGTCGCCCTCGCGCGCCTGCCGCTTTCGCTGGTGCCGGCCTTCTGGCTGACGCTGGCGCTGGCGCTGCTGTCGGCGGCCAATGGCGCACGCGCCGCCACCGACGCCTTCGATGGCGGCCAGGTCACCGGTTGCAAACGCGCCAACACCACCTACACCTGCGACACCCTGTCGCAAGCGAACGACATCACCATCGCCAGCGGCTATACGGTGGTGGTCGGCACCGACGTTGCCTTCACCTACTTCCAGGTACTGAAGATGAGCGGCAGCGCCGTGCTGCGCGCCACCGGCGACCTCGACCTGCGCGGCCTGCAGACCGCCAACACGCAGGTGGCCGGCGGCACGCTGCGCGCCAGTGACGCCTTCCTGCTGGGCGCCAACGACCAAACCGTGACCGCCAACGTCGTCGCCGCCACCATCACCACCGGCGGACCGTCGACCCGCATCAACGGCAACGTCACCCTCAGCGGCGACGCCAACCTCGGCTCGAGCACGACCATCACCGGCACGCTGTCGGCGGCGACGGTGACGGCCGGCGCCAGCCTGCGCATCGACGGCGGCATCGCCGCCAGCGGCACCGTCAACCTGAGCTCGAGCAGCGCCATCAAGGGCGGCATCACCGGCATCGCCGGCGTCAACGGCGGCAGGAGCGGCGCCGTCACCACCGGCTCCGGCTCGACCATCACCGGCAACATCGTCGCCTCGGCCTTCACCTTGGCCTCGGGCAGCACGCTGGCCGGCGACATCAACGCCCCCACGGTCGAGCTGAGCGCGGCCAACGCCATCGTCACCGGCAACATCACCGCCACCACCTCGCTGGTGGTCGGCAGCGGCGCCAGCGTCACCGGCAAGATCGACTCGCCCAAGGTCGATCTGAACGCCTCCGGCGTCACCATCAAGGGCGACATCAACGCCGGCACCTCGCTCACGATTGGCAGTGGCAACACCGTCAACGGCAACCTCACCGGCACCACGTTGACGATCGCCGCGTCCAACGTCATCGTCAACGGCAATGTCACGATGAAGGGGGACGTCGACATCGGCTCGGGCGCCACCATCAACGGCGACCTGTCGGCGCGCAACGTCACCACCCACGCCTCCGGCGACAACATCAACGGCAACGCCTCCGTCAACGCCATCTTCCTCGACTATGGCGCCACCGTCGGCAAGACCATCACCTGCACCGGTCCCGGCGCGGTCGGCTGCAGCTGCGTCACCAAGGCCGACAGCAACTACCAGCCCAGCTGCGGCGCCCCGCCCGCCTCGCAGGCCCACCACATCCAGATCAGCCACGGCGGCAGCGCCCTCACCTGCCAGCCAGAACCGGTCACGCTGACCGCCTGCGCCAACGCCGCCTGCACGGCGCCCCATTACAACGGCGCCACCCAGGTGACCTTGCAGCCTGGCGGCGGCGTCTTCACCATCAGCGGCGGCACCAACAACGCCGCCTCGGTGCGCCAGACCACGGCCGGCACGGCCATCCTGTCGGCCAGCGGCGGCGCCAACCCCAGCACCTGCGTCAACAGCGCCAACGGCGCCGCCCCGTGCCAGATGGTGTTCAAAGACGATGGCCTGAGCATCTCGGCGCCCGACCATGTCGCCATGACCGACGCCAGTGTCACGGTGCAGGCGCTCAAATCGGTCAACGGCGGCAAGAGTTGCGTGCCGCTGGTGGCCAACCAAACGGTCAACGTCAACTTCAGCTGCACCTACAGCAATCCGACCGCGGCCAAGGCGGCCAATGTGCCGCTGTGGCTGCGCGACAAGAACGCCGCCAGCGCGATCGCGGTCGCTTGCGGCGGCGCCGGCGCGGGCGTGCCGCTGGCGTTCGACGCCAACGGCGCGGCCGCCGCCAACCTGCAATATGCCGAGGTCGGCACCGTCGCGCTCAAGGCCGCCTACCTCGCGGGCGGCCTCGGCGCAAGCAGCCCCGACAGTGTCACGTTCACCGCCGCCCCGGCCGGCTTCACGCTCACCGCCAAACGCGTGGCGACCGCGCCGGCGCTGGCCGCCGGCGTGTTCGCCAAGGCGAGCGAACCGTTTACGTTGACGGTCAAAGCCGTCAACAAGAAAGGCGACGTCACCACCAACTTCGGTAAGGAGCTCACGCCCGAGAACATCAAGATCGAACCGGTCGTCATCGAACCGGTCGTGATCGCCCCGGCCATCGCTGCCGGCAAGCTGTCCGACCCCACCCAGCCCATCGTCAACGGCGTCGCCACCGACACCTATACCTTCGACGAGACCGGCACGGTCAAGCTGACCGCGCGGCTCGAGCGGCTCAGCGGCTACTACATGAACAACGCCAGCACCGGCTTCAAGACCACCGGCGAGACCGCATCCCAGCGCTTCATCCCCGACCATTTCGACACCGTGCTGATGACCAAAACGGAGATTGACGCGCTGCCGGCCAGCCGGCCCGACGCCCGCGTCATGAGCTGCGCCAACCTGGCCGCCATCAACCGGCCGTGCCCGGACGCGGCGGGCAGCTTCATCAACGCCGGCCAGCCGTTCCTGGTCAAGGTGCTCGCTTACACCGGCCCCGGCGCTTCGGCCGCTCTCTCTAAAAACTACACCGGCGCGTCGGCCAGGCCGATCACGCTGACGGCGGTGACGGCCGCCGGCGTCCCCACGGCGACCGTGCTCTGGAGCGGAACCGCCCTGCCCCGCTATGGTTTCAGCGCCGGCGTCGGCATGCCGGCCGACCCGGTTGGCAATCTGCCCAAGGTCGATCTGGGCGCGGTCTACCCGAACAAAGTGGCGCCCGTGACCGTCGCCCTGCGCGCGTCCGACAGCGAGGATGCCACCTCGAACCGCGGCACCGTCTCCGTCGAAGCGCCGCTCACGGTGGTCAGCGGCCGATTGGCACTGGGCAACAGCTTCGGCGCCCCCGCCGCCGCCCAGCCGGTCGGCGCCGCGGCCGAGTACTACATGGGCGCCAACGTCGGCTGGGTATTCAACCCCCAGATGAAGGTCAGCGCCCCATTGAGCGCGACCGCAGCGGTCTTCAGCAAGTGCGACAAGGGACTTAATACCGCCCAGTGCGGTTCGATGCGGGTCGCCATGCCGCCAAACCAGCTCGACCTCGTCAACGGCAGCGGCACCTTCCGCGTCACGCCGCCGAACCCGGCGCCGACCACCATCGGCACCGCCGAGGTGTCCCTGGGCACGCTGATCCCCTACCTGCCGAGCGG
This sequence comes from Duganella sp. AC917, assembly GCF_979258245.1. Classification (NCBI taxonomy): domain Bacteria; kingdom Pseudomonadati; phylum Pseudomonadota; class Betaproteobacteria; order Burkholderiales; family Oxalobacteraceae; genus Duganella; species Duganella sp. AC917. The sequence goes on along the minus strand of NZ_OZ409848.1, from coordinate 5,930,649 downwards.
CCAGGGCCACCTGACTTTCGGCATCTACCGCTCCGGCCCGGTGATCTACCGGCGCGAGGCGTACTGAGCGCTGCCCGCCGCGCCACCCAACCGGGCGCGCTGCAAGGGCGCGCGAAACAAGGTACGATGGCCGCTTTCTGCCCCTACAAGGAACGCCATGGAAACCAATTCGAAGTGGATCGACGTCGACACCGCCGACGGCAAGTTTGAAGCCTACCTGTCGCTGCCGCGCTCGGGCAAAGGCCCCGGCATCGTGTTGCTGCAGGAAATCTTCGGCGTCAACCAGCACATCCGCAACGTCGCCGACCAGTACGCCGCCGACGGCTACGTGGTGCTGGCGCCGGATCTGTTCTGGCGCGAGGGCGCCCACATCGAACTGGCCTACGACGGCGACGGCTGGAAGCGCGCCGTCGAACTGATGAACGCCACCGACGTCGACAAGGCCCAGGCCGACATCGCCGCCACCGTCAAGTCGCTGCGCGCGCTCGACGCCGTCGGCGGCCAGAAGGTCGCCTCGGTTGGCTTCTGCTTCGGCGGCAAGCTGTCGTACCACACGCTGGCCAACGGCCTGGTCGACGCCGCCGTGTGCTACTACGGCGGCGGCATCCAGAATTCGCTCGAGCGCGCCGACCAGATCAAGTCGCCGATGCTGATGCACTTCGGCGGCGCCGACAGCCACATCCCGGCCGACGCCGTCAAAAGCATCGCCGAACGCTTCGACAGCAACGACCAGGTCGAGATCCACGTCTACGAGGGCGCCGAGCACGGCTTCAACTGCAACCACCGCGACAGCTACCAGCAGCGCGCCGCCGCCCAGGCGCACGGCCACACGCTGGTGTTTCTTGGCGAACAGCTGTAAAGGGGCGCCATGGCACGCCTGACGCTGGACTTCCCGGACGACCAGTTCTATTTCGAGACCCGCATGACGGTGCGCAGCACCGACATCAACGCCGCCAACCATCTGGGCAACGACTCGATGGTGTCGATGCTGTCCGAGGCGCGCGCGCTGTTCCTGGCGCACTTCGGCGCGCCGGAGATCGACGCCGACGGCCTGGGCACCATCGTCACCGACCTGGCGACGACGTTCCGGGCCGAGGCGCACGCGCGCGACCTGCTGCTGTTTGAGGTGGGGGTGATGGACTTCAACCAGTACGGCGGCGACCTGGTGTTCCGGGTCACGCGCCCGGCAGACGGCAAGCTGATCGCCATGGCCAAGTATGGCTTTGTGTTCTTCAACTTCCAGAGCGGCCGGGTCGCGACCATGCCGCCGGCCTTCCTGGCCCACTTCCCCAAGGTCAACCGGCTCGGCTGACGGCCGGCCCGGCGGCTCAGCGGCTGGCCACCTTCGGCACGATGGTCTTGCCGAACCACTCGTCGATCATCTGTTTCTCGTAGCGCAGCGCGTCGCTGTCCGAATGGCGGCCCATGCGCTGCTGGTAATTCATGTTCGACAGGCGCTCGTCGCCGCTGCGCAAGGTCTGGCCGTTCTCTTCCAGCGTATAGCGCAGGTGCATCTGCGGCCAGTCGGCGCCGCCCCGCATGATGCGGATATCCTCGCCACCGCTGCGGCGCGGCCACAGCTGTCCGGCCAGGTCGATGTCGAGCACCTCGATCTTCAGGTTCTGGCCGGCCGGCAACTGCTTGTTCAGCGAGGCGAAATACTGCGCGAAATCCTTTTGCAGGCGCTCGCGCTCGATCTGGCTGCGCGGCATGTCGGTAAATTCCTCCGGCTTGACGAACGTGACGCTCACGTCCGCCCACGCGGCGCCGCTGGCCAGCAGCGACAGGGCGGCGGCCAGCAAGGGTTTGGTCATCAGGCGCATTTTGCTACTCCTTCACGAATTCGGTTCGGATCTTCGACTAATAAATATAGACCTTTTCCGCCGACCCCGCCGCGCCTGAATCGATTTGTTACCAATACCCGCGCTGGCCCGCCCCGATTAAAATTTTTCACTTCGGGATAGCAAAATTGTCGGAATCAAAGTATTGTTCGGCATATACGTAGTGTTACGTGAAACCAACACCACGCCGCTCCCGCCCGATAGTGTTGTGCAAAGCAACAGGAAATTTTATTGCTTGTTGTTAATGGCGTTGGAGACGATTACAATCGAAAACTAATCCATACGTCATTTAGCGGAACGTTCCCTTATGTCCTTTTTGTCATCTGCCTCGCCCAAGTTAGCGCCGTGGAAAGTTCTGTTGGTCGATGACGAACCGGACATCCACGACATCACCAAACTGACCTTGAGCCGCTTCCGCCTCGACGGCCGCGCGCTCAGCTTCGTGCACGCCTACAGCGGCGCCGAAGCCAAGGAAGTGCTGGCGCGCGAAACCGACATCGCGCTGGTGTTCCTCGACGTGGTGATGGAAAAAGAGGACAGCGGGCTCGAAGTGGCGCGCTGGATGCGCCAGGACCTCGACAACCAGTTCACCCGCATCGTGCTGCGCACCGGCCAGCCCGGCCAGGCGCCCGAGGAAAGGGTGATCGTCAACTACGACATCAACGACTACAAAGAGAAGACCGAGCTCGACCGCACAAAGTTGTTCACCACCACCTTTGCCGCGCTGCGCGCCTACCGCGACATCATGAAGGTCGAGGACGCCCGCCGGGCCCAGGCCAACTACCGCGAAGGCCTGGAACGCGTGATCGCCGCCTCGGCCCACATCTTCCAGCAACGCAACCTCAAAGACTTCGCCAACGGCCTGCTGCAGCAAGTGGTCGCGCTGCTGCGCCTCGAGCACAGCATGCTGCTGCGCCTGCGCGGCGCCACCGCTTTCGGCGGCGAACAGGAATACGAAGTGCTGGCGCAGATCGGCGACGACGACGGCACCCTGCTCAGCGACGCCGTGCTGGCCCAGCTCGACGCGGCCAAGAGCAACAAGATCTCGCGCGTCGAGGGCGACACCTACATCGGCTACTTCCCCAACAACAGCGGCAAGGCCTCGCTGCTGATCCTCAAGGGCGTCGACGAAATCTCCGAGATCGACACCAAGCTGCTGGAGGTGTTCTGCTCCGGCGTCGCCATCGCCTTCGACAACATCCTGCTGACCCAGGAGATCACCGACACCCAGGCCGAGCTGATCCTGCGCCTGGGCGACGTGGTCGAATCGCGCTCCAACGAGGCCGGCAACCACGTGCGCCGCATGGCCGAGGTGTGCCACCTGCTGGCCACCGCCGCCGGCATGCCGGAAGACGAGACGGCCGTGCTGCGCCACGCCGCGCCGATGCACGACATCGGCAAGATCGCCACGCCGGACGCGGTGCTGCTCAAGCCGGGCAAGCTCGACGCTGCCGAATGGGAAATCATGAAGCAGCACCCAACGGTCGGCCTGTCGATCCTGGACGGCTCGCAGCGGCCTATCCTCAAGGCGGCGGCCGTCATCGCCCACCAGCACCATGAAAAATTCGACGGCAGCGGCTACCCGCAGGGGTTGAAGGGCCACGACATCCACCTGTACGCGCGCATCGTCGCCGTCGCCGACGTCTTCGACGCGCTGATGCACAAGCGCTGTTACAAGGACGCCTGGCCGATCGAGAAGGTGGTCGAGCACCTGCGCGAGGTGGCCGGCCAGCACCTCGACCCGGTGTATGTCGACCTGCTGGTGCAAAACATCGACCAGGCCGTCGCCATCAACGAGCGCTTCCCGGATTAAGCCGCATAAGCATATTTGCAATCGGTTGTTGTTGAAACGAATTCCTTGCTCGTAAGATACTGGTCCAGACCAAGCAAGGAATCCGTCATGCCGCGCCACACCCGCCCCCAGTTGCCCCTGCGCCGCAGCGTCATCGCCTGCGCGCTGTTGCTCTCCTCGTTGCCTGCCGCCCAGGCGCAAGACACGCCCGTCGCTGACACCGCCGCCATCGACCAGGTCACCGTGGTCGGCTCGCGCGCGCGCAACCGCACCGTGTTCGACAGCGCCGTGCCGATCGACCGCTTCGGCCAGCGCGAGGTGGAAACCGCGCTGGCCAGCGGCGACCTCGGCGCCGCGCTGCAAAGCCTGTCGCCGTCGATCAACTTCCCGCGCATCGAATCGAGCGGCGCGGCCGACTCGGTGCGCGGCATCCAGCTGCGTGGCCTGGCGCCCGACCAGGTGCTGGTGCTGATCAACGGCAAACGCCGCCATGCCAGCGCCGTGCTTGACACCGAAAGCAGCTTTGCCGGCACCGTGCCGGTCGACGTCAACGCGATTCCGCCGGGCGCCATCGACCACATTGAAATCCTGCGCGACGGCGCCGGCGCCCAATACGGCAGCGACGCCGTCGCCGGCGTCATCAACATCGTGCTCAAAAAGGCGCGCGCCGGCGGCTCGGCCTCGGTCAGCTACGGCGCCAACCACACCGACTTCAAGCCCACCAACGACACCAAGACCGACGGCCAGACCACCATCGTCAGCGCCGACTACGGCGTGCCGGTGGGCGACGCCGGCTTCATGCGCTTCGGCGCCGAAACGCGCGACCGCAACCCGACCAACCGCGCCGGCGCCAGCGACGCCGGCTGGACCTCGTGGAACGCGACGCCGCAAGACCTGGCGCTCGACGGCCAGGTGGTGTTCAAATCGGGCGACTCGCAGCAAAAAAACCACTACCTGTTCTACAACGCGCTGGTGCCGTTGGGCGCGGGCGCAGGTATCGATGCCTACTCGTTCGCCACCGTCAACAAACGCAAGTCCGACGGCAGCGCCTACTTCCGCTACCCGGGCGACCCGTCCAACGTGGCGGCCATCTACCCGAACGGCTACCGTCCCAACACCAACGGCGACATGACCGACACCAGCGTCGTCGCTGGCCTGCGCCTGGCCAGCGGCGCCTGGAACTGGGACCTGAGCGCGCGCCACGGCGGCAACAAGTTCGACTACGACCTGTCCAATTCGGTCAACGCCTCGCTGGGCGCGGCCAGCCCGACCAGCTTCCACCTGGCCACCTTCGACTTCAAGCAAAACGCCGTCAACGCCGACGTCACGCGCGAGCTGGACCTGGGCATCGGCGCGCCGGTCAACCTGGCGCTGGGCGCCGAGTACATGCGCGAGAGCTACCACAGCTCGCCGGGCGACCCGGCGTCGTACGCCGCCGGAACCGAACCGTTCGCGCCACCGGGCGCGCAGGCCGGTCCGGGCCTGCGCCCGCAGGACGCGTTCGACGGCAGCCGCTCGATCCGCTCGGTCTACGCCGACATCGAAAGCGACATCACCAGCCGCCTGCTGCTCGGCGCGGCCGCCCGCTACTCGGACTACAGCGACTTCGGCAGCGCCAGCACCGGCAAGCTGTCGGCGCGCTACAAACTGAGCGACGGCTTCCTGTTCCGTGGCTCGCTGTCGAACAGCTTCCGCGCGCCGGCGCTGGTGCAAACCGGCTTCCGCTTCTCGACCTTGAACTTCAACCAAGACGGCAGCGCGCTGCAAACGGCCTCGCTGCTGCCGGCCAGCGACCCGCTGGCGCGCGCGTTTGGCGCCGAATCGCTCAAACCGGAGAAGTCGACCAACCTGTCGATCGGCGCCGCCTGGCGTCCACAGCGCAGCACCAGCGTCACGCTGGATGCCTACCGCATCAAGATCCGCGACCGCATCACCCGTACCAGCGACCTGCAAAGCGACGCCGCCACCGCCTACCTGGCCGGCATCGGCCGCACCGACATCCAGTCGGTGGCCTACCTGGCGAACCTGCTCGACACCACCACCACCGGCCTGGACGCGGTGGTCAACCACGACCTGCCGTTCGCCGGCGGCAAGCTCGATTTGAACGCAGCGCTCAACCTGAACAAGACCCGCATCGACAAGGCGCGCCAGAGCTCGGCAGCGCTGTCGCAGATCGACCCCGACCTGACATTGTTGACCGACATGAGCCTGTTCCGCATCCGCAACGCCTCGCCCAGGAACAAGCTGGTGCTGAGCGCCGACTGGCAGGCGGCGCAATGGAGCCTGCAAGCGAAGGCCACGCGCTTCGGTCCGCTCAAGGACTTCTCGTACGACCAGGACGCCGAAGTCATCGACGGCGTCAACGCCCAGCGCTTCGGCGCCGTCTGGACGCTGGATCTGGAGGCGCAATACAAGCTGACCAAGCAGCTGACGTTGGCCGTCGGCGGCGACAACATCCTCGACCGCTACCCGCAGCGCGTGCGCCAGACCAACAACGCCACCTACGGCGGCGCGTTGCCGTACAATTTTATTAATCCGATCGGGCTCAACGGCGCCTATTTCTACGGCCGCGTACGCTACACTTTCTAAGCTCAACATTAATTCGGGAACAACATGAAGCTCTCCAAACTGCTCGCCACCGCCTGCCTCGGCGCTTTACTCACGGCCCAGGCCGCAGTCCACGCGGCCCCCGCCGACGCCAAAAACGCGCTGGTGCTGATGTCCGACTTCGGCACCTCCGACGGCGCCGTCTCGGCGATGCACGGCGTCGCCTTTGGCGTCGACCCGACCTTGCAGGTGTCCGACCTGACCCACAACATCCCCGACTACGACATCTGGCTCGGCGGCTACCGCCTGTACCAGACCGCCAACTACTGGCCCAAGGGCAGCGTGTTCGTCTCGGTGATCGACCCCGGCGTCGGCACCGCGCGCAAGTCGGTCGTGCTCAAGACCAGGGAAGGCCGCTACTTCGTCGGTCCCGACAACGGCCAGTTCACCTTGATCGCCGAGCGCGACGGCGTGGCCGAACTGCGCGAGATCGACGAAAAGGTCAACCGCCTGGCCGGCTCCGGCGAGTCCTACACCTTCCACGGCCGCGATGTGTACGCCTACGTCGGCGCGCGCCTGGCGTCGGGCGCCATCACCTTCGAGCAGGTCGGCCCGGTGCTGCCGAGCGAGTCGGTGGTCAAGATCGCCTACCAGAAGGCCGTCCGCCAGGGCAACACCATTCGCGGCATCATCCCGGTGCTGGACGTCAAGTACGGCAACGTCTGGACCAACATTCCAAAGGCGCTGTTCGACGAACTGAAGGTCGGCCTGCATGAGCAGGTACAAGTGCGCATCCTGCACAACGGCAAGCAGATCGACAAAGTGATCGCACCGTTCGAGCACACCTTCGGCGGCGTCGCCAAGGGCAAGCCGCTGGTCTACCTCAACAGCCTGCTGGACGTGGCCATCGCCATCAGCCAGGGCAACTACGCTGCCAAGCACAAGATCGAATCGGGCATCGACTGGGAAGTGGAAATCACCAAGGTGCCGTCGAAATGAAAACCGGTCTGCTGGCGTGGGCGTGCGCGCTGTCGCTGAACGCGCTCGCCGCGCCGTGCCTGCCGACCGCCGACCTGATCGAACGCGACCGGCAGTACGAGGAAGCGCTGCGCGTCGGCGACGTCGCCTTCCTCGACCGCTGGCTGGCGGACGATTACGTGTGGGTGCACAATCTGGCGTCGCAGACGGAAGGCAAGGCGGTGGTGCTGGAGCGTTCGAAGAAGCCCGCCGTCGTGCACAAATCGCGCGCCACCAGCGACGTCCACGCCCACATTGCCGGCGACACGGTCGTGCTGCGCGGCCTGAGCACGGTCGAGCAATGGAACGCCGACGGCAAAACCTGGCGCAGCAACCGCTACCAGTTCATGCGCACTTACGTCAACGTCAGTGGCGAATGCAAACTGCTGTCCGTGCAAACGATGAAGGTATGGTCCAGCCCGGCTAGCGAATAACCAGCGTAACCAGCGGGGTCAAGTCTGTCATTCGGACACAAGCTCAACAACCAGCGGGGTCAAGTCTGTCATTCGAACACAAGCTCAACAGCCTACGCCTGGGGCCGTGTCCGAATGACAGACTTGACCCTCGCAGATGCGGAACTGATATCGGTTACTATCTTGTCAACTCAACTTTGCCGATGTCACCATTCATGACTGTCTACAAGAAGCACCAGCTCCGCCTTCTGCCCCTGGCCTTGGCCGCGTTCGCCACGCCGTGCTTTGGCGCTACCGACTGGAACGCCATCGCCCAGGCCGACATGAAGTTCGCCATCGACAAGGTGCGCAGCGGCCACGCGGGCAGCGTCAGCGGTCAGATCGATGTCACGGCGCCGCTGGAAGCCGGCGCCCGCACCGGTATGCTGGAAGCGGCCGACGCCAAGACCGAGCAGGACTATAAGCGTGCGCTGGTGCGCTTCATCAACGGCTTCGGCGATCCGCATACCGCCATCCAGCTCGGCCTGACGACCAAAGCCTGGACCGGCATCGTGCTCGATCACGTCGACGGCAAATTCCGCGTGGTCTGGTCGGAACCCAACTGGCCGCAAGCGCTGCCGCCGCGCGGCGCCATCGTGCAGAGCTGCGACAACGTCTGGACCGGCACCTACCTGAAAAGCAATGTCGCGCCGTTCAGCAATCACAGCCTCGAGTACACCACCACGCTGAGCGAGCTGGCGCGCAAATCGATGTTCGACGTCGGCCTCGGCTGGACGCCAAAGCAATGCCTCTTCCAGCACGCCGACGGCAGCACCCGCCAATACGCGCTGCCGCTGCGCGCGCTGGACGACGGCATCGGCAAAGAGCGCCTCGACGCGGTACGCAAAAGCTACCAGGCCAAGGCGCGGCCGGTCGGCGTCTACCGGCTGGCGGCGGACAAGCAATGGGTGGGCATGCCCGACTTCAACGGCGGGTCCTCCGGCGACGCCTACACCGCGCTGTACCCGAAGTTGACCGCTCTCAAGAACACCGGCTGGATCGTCTTCGACCTGCGCGGCAACGGCGGTGGCGATTCCAGCTGGGGCAACCGCGCCCTGCAGGCGCTGTACGGCGAGGCGTACGGCGAAAACTTGGGCAACACGGCGGCCTACATTAAATCGCTGACCGCCGACCAGGCCACCATCGACCTGTACCGGCGCTATGCCGGGCTCAAGGAGTTTGCCGCCTCCAAGCCGGAGTTTGAACGAGTCATCCTGAAACTCGAAGCATCGTTGGCCAGGCACGAACCACTGGCGCAGGTCGACTACACCAGCAGGGAAGAAGCTGCGGCCATCGCCGCCAAGGTCAGCCGCCGGCCGGGCGGTCCGCGCGTGGCCGCCGTGATCGACCGTGGCTGCTTCAGCTCCTGCATGAACTTCGTGCAGCAGATCGCGTCGATGGCCGACACGGTGCTGCTGGGCGAACCGACCATCGGCTACTCGCCGTACGGCGAAAACGGCCAACACAAGCTGCCCAGCGGCCAAGGCGCGATTGTCGTCCCGTCGGCGATCTACACCGCTTTCCAGGCCACGCGCGAACCGTTCGTCCCGGCGGTACGCTACGAAGGCAACATGGCCGACGACGAAAAGCTGATGACATGGGTAAACGACACGCTAACCCGCATGACGCCAAATAGCCCGAGATAGACCCCGGAATGACGTACGGCGGATTAGCGCAGCGTAATCCGCCAAGCTCAGTTCGCGGCTCCGGCAGGTCCGTGCGCAACACGACTATCCTCCGGCGCCTGCGCCCGCTCAACCAATCCATAGTCGCGTATCACACCCGCGATGCGCAACCGATAATCGGCAAAAACCCCCGCCCTGCCCTGCGACTGCGCGGCGCGATGCTCCTCCGTATTGCGCCACAGCCGCACCGCCTCCTCATCGCGCCAGAACGACAGCGACAGAATCTTGTCCGGCTGGCTCAAACTCTGAAACCGCTCGATGGACACAAAGCCATCGATGCCGGACAGCAGCGGCGCCAGATCCGCCGCCAGCGCCAGATACTGCTGCCGCGCGTGCGCATGCGGCACAACCTCAAAAATAACAGCGATCATCACTGCTCCTCCGATCCGACATCAAAGAACTCCGGCAAGCGCGCATTGGCCGACCGCCGATAGTCCCAGCCAAGTCCCGCCCGCGCCAGCGCCGCCGGCAACGCCAGCAAATGCCGCACGGCCACCGTAGCGATCACAAACGCCAAACTCTGCCCCGGACAAGCATGACGCCCATGTCCAAACCCGGCCAGCGGACGATCCGGCCGCTCCAGCAGAAACGCATCCGGCCGCGTATGGACGTGCTCGTCACGCGCGGCTGCGGCCAGCAGGAGCAAGACGGCATCGCCCGGCTGCAACGTCACGCCTGCCACGCCCGTCGCCTGCGCGACAAAGCGCCGCGTATTCTGCACCGGAGGATCGAAGCGCGCCACCTCCCGCACCAGCGCCGCCGCCAGCCCCGGCTCCGCGCGCAAACGCCGCTCCAGCCCAGGCTGCCTGAGCAACGCCACGATGCAATTACCAATCAGTCCGGCGGTGGCCTCATGGGTTTGCGACAGCAGCCCGATAACATTGGCGACGATAGCCTCTTGCGCGCGCCAGCCCTCGTCGGCGGCGCGCCGGCACAGCTCGCCCAGCAGCGTGCCACGCGTCACCGCGCCCGAGCGCACAACCCCGGAAAATTGCTGGTTCAAGGCTTGCGCGGCGGTGTTCGCCTGGCTCAGTTGTTCGGCCGTCGACAACGGCGACAGGCAACGCACGAACTCGGCCACCGACTGCGCCACCAGCGGCAGTTCCGCGTCGCCGGTGCCCAGCAGCTCGGCCACCACATAGGTGGGCAAATCGAATATCCAGCGCGTGATGGCGGCGCCGTCCGCCAACCCGTGCCGCAGCGCCAGCCGCGCCGCCAGGCGTTCGGTGTCACTGGCGACCGATGCCGCATCCACCGCCGCCAGCGCCTGCCCGATGACACGCTTGGGAACAACATGTCCGCGTCCGTCGTTCATGCGTATCAAGCGGGAGAAGATCGCGCCGGCGCTGGCGCCTTCAATCGCCGCCGGCACCGGCTCCGCGACCGGGCGCACCAGGCAAAACGGGTTCTCCAGCACTTGCCGGATCACGTCGTTCCGACTGGCGATCCACAGCCGCAGGCCGGCGTCGAAATACAGGTCGGGACCCGCCAGCAACTGGCGGTAATAAGGATAGGGATCGGGATGGCTGGCTGCGGCAACCGCGTTGGATGGATGCATGGACGTTTTCTGTTTGCTGGGGCGGCAGGGGTGCCACCCGGAAAACGTCCATGTTACGGATTGCGCCGCCCCGACACTTCGCTCAGTACCGAAGCATCATTACTTCGCGTCGGCGTGTTCGTAGCTGAAGATGCGGGAAAGCTTCCACTCTTTGCCCTGCAAGACCCAAAGTTGCGTGAAAATCGCCCTGCCGGCCAGGAACTCGGGTTTATCCTTTGGTACGACGATGAACTGGTGTTCGCCGGTCGACAGATAGCCGTAGACGACATCGTCTTTGCGCATCGGGAAAAATTTAACGGTGCCTGCAATCACCTCCCTGCGCAGGGTATGGTCGCCGCTGCCCATCTCGCTGTTGACGGCAGCCAGTGCCCTCTTGCCGATCAGCGTGCCGCCACGATCATGGTAAAACTCGACATCGTCGGCCAGGAAGGCGTTCATGGCAACCGGATCGGCGCGATTATAGGCACCCCAGTAGGCGTCGTCCGCTTGCCGGACGGCGGCCTCGGTATCGGCCGGTTTCGGTTCGGCGGCCACCGCATGCGCGTGCGCCACAACAAAAATCGCGGCCAAAAGAATCGAACGCAAACCCATCGAATTAAAAACCATGTCAGCGACCTCTTATTTTCGTTTGATCTTGGGGAAGCGCAGCTTGTAGTGCAGGCCCATGCCCGGCGCGCTGGCGACCTTGATGGTGCCGCCCAACGCACCGGTCACGAGATTGAACAGGATGTGCCCGCCCAACCCGCTGCCGCCCGAGCCGCGCTTGGTCGTAAAGAACGGATCGAACAACTGCGCCAGCGTGCCGGTGTCCATGCCGATGCCATCGTCGCTGTACTCGAAAACGACCGCATCGCCATCGAGCTTGCCGGTGATCTTGATCTTGCCCGGCTGCCCTTCCTCGTAACCGTGCACCAGCGAATTGACCACCATGTTGGTGACGATCTGCGACACCGCGCCGGGGAAGCTGGCCATCTCGATGCGGTCCTCGCAGTCGATCTCGACGGCGATAGGCTTGCCCTTGAGCTTGGGCTGCAGCGACAGCAGCACCTCATCGAGGTACTTGCGCAGGTTGAAGCTGCGGATATCGTCGGACGACTGGTCCACCGCCACCTGCTTGAAGCTGCGCACCAGCGCCGCCGCCCGCTGCGTGTTGGTGGTCATGATGCGCAGCGACTGGTCGATGATGTCGAAGAACTGGTTCAACCCATCCTCGTCGAGCACGCCCGCCGCCATGTCCTCGCGCGTCAGCTTGAGCTCCTCCACCAGATGGCTGGTGGCCGTCACGCAAATGCCCAGCGGCGTGTTGATCTCGTGCGCCACGCCGGCCACCAGGCGCCCCAGCGAGGCCAGCTTCTCTTGCCGCACCAATTCGCCCTGGGCGTCCTTGAGCGAGGTCAGCGCGCTTTCCAGCGCCGCGTTCTGCTCCTCCAGCGCGTCCTTGGCGCGGCGAATCTCGCGCTCGGCCTGCATGCGCGCGATCGCCACCGCGACGTGGCTGGCCATGAAGGCCAGGATGTCGAGGTCGCCCTGGGTGTAGATGACGGCGGCGTCGTAGCTCTGCACGATGATCACGCCATAGGCCTGGTCGCCCAGCAGCATGGGCGCGCCCATCCAGCTGGCGATATCGACGTTGCCCAGCGGCTGGGCGATCTCGCCGGCGGCCACCAGCGCGTTCAAGCCAGCCTTGTCGAGCATGGCCGCCTGCTTGTGGCGCAGGATGTACGAGGACATGCCGATGCCGAAATCGAAGCGCTTGACCGGCGCCTGGTCATCTTTTTCATCGACAAAATACGGGATGCTCACTTCCTCGGTGTCCGGATGATAGATCGCGATCAGGAAGTTCCGCGCCGGCACCAGTTCGCTGATGATGTCATGCAGCCGCGTGTTGAGCACATTGCCGCCGGCGGTCGTCGCCGACAGGTTGGCCAGCTCGTACAGCGCGCGCTGGATGGTCTCGGCGCGGCGCCGCTCGGCCACCTCGTGCGCCAGCAGCGCGGTGCGCTCCTGCACCGCCCGTTCGAGCCGGTCCATGCTTTGCAGGCCGCGCAGCGCGCTCGAGACGTGGTTGGCGATCAGCGCGAACAGCGCCTGGTCCTCTTCGCTGAAGGTGTGCAGCTTGTCGTAGCTTTGAATGACGATCGCGCCCAACACCTGGTGGTTCTGGTCCAGCAGCGGGCAGCCCATCCAGTGCTCGGCGATGGTGCCGATGCCGAAGCCGGCGTTGTCCTCGCGCTTGGAGACGTGTTCGGCCGCCGTCATGACGATCGGCTTGCCGCTGGTGACCACCGCCGCCGTCGGCGACTCGCCCGCCTTGAGCTCGAACAACTCGTCGCGGCTGGGCGGCTCGTCGACCTCGTCGACGAAATACACGAAGCGCACCTGGTTGACCGGTCCCTCGTGGTCGCTCAGCGCGACAAAGAAATTGGCCGCGTACATGATGCGGCCCAGCGCCGCGTGCACGGACTGCAAAAACTCGCTGATATCGGTGCAAGTGCTCGATTTCTGCCCGATTTCAAGCAACATCGACTGAACGGCTTCCAGGCGGGTGAGACGACTTTCCATCGAATTTCCTAAGTGGGATTGATGCACAGAGGAAATACTATCAGGTCAACGCCGCCTGCGGCCAGCGCTTGTCGCAGAAAGCAACGTTCGGGCCGTGGTTTACCGCCAATCAGGGCTTTTTGTAGCCTTTTTCGATCCATGCCGACGCGCTGGTCACGCTCAGCTTGAACGTCGGCGCCACGCGCACCTGGGCGATCTGCTCGCCGTAGGGGTCGAACGCGGTCAGGGTGGCGTAGGCGTCGTCCTCGTCGGGCACGATATCGAGCGCGACCTTGACCTGGCCGTCGTCGGTGCTGACGAACACGTTCTTGTGCAACTGGGCGTGCAACTGCTGCTCGTGGCGGCGGATCACCTCGTTGGCGGTCTTGACCAGGGTGTTGAAGGCGTTGACGTCGAGCGGCTTGGGATTTTTCTTGTCGCGGCCCATGGTCCAGGGACCGACCAGCGCCGGCTCCGGCTCGCCGTCCTTGATCATCGCGACCGCCCAGCCCTCGTCGTCGTCGTTCTTGATCACGCGCGCGGTCCAGCCATTGCCCTGCCACACGCGCGCCTCCTGGATCGGGGCGTCGTCGGCGGGCTGTTCATCGAAATCTTCCGGGTAGTCGTTGCTCATGCTTGGGGCTCGTGTTGAATTGGGTCGGGGGTGGAATCATAAGCGGCCAGCACCCGAACAACAATAGCCAGCCAACGATCCCCTTCCTCAACCGGACAGGCGGGGCGAAACCAAACCTGCAACCAAGAAACTTACATAGACACTGTGGCAATGAAATGCTATAGTTGTTGATTTTATAAAATAAGACAGGCCATCGAGCCTGGTCCACCAGGGAATTATTGTGAACACTACTTTGCGCGCTTATGCGCTAGCGGCCAGCTTGGCCACCTTGGCCGCGTGCGGCGGCGGCGGCGGCGGCGGCAACAACGGCGGCGCCACACCGTCCCAGCCAACAGCGGGCGCGACGCTCAGTTTTTCGCCGGCGACGGTCACGGCGGCGCTAAAGGCGGGCGAGTCGAGCACTATCGCTATCAACGCCACCGTCAACCGACCATCGGACTTCACCAGCCCGACCGTTTTTGCCTACGTAACGGATACCCAGGGCGTGCTGCTGCCCCAGCTGGAATTTAGCGCCACCTCGGCAACCGCCTATACCGCCGTGCTGCACACTTCGCCCTCACTGGCCGTCGGCGCCTACAACGGCAATTTCACGGTCAAGGTCTGCCGCGACTCGGGCTGCGCCAGCCAGTATCCCGGTTCACCGATGCAGCTGCCGTATGCCATCACGGTCGGTCCGGCCTCGCTGCCGGCGCTCTCCGCCATGGCGACGCAGCCGTTGGAGACGGTGGCCAATCAGGGCGCGCCCACCCCGGCAGCGGTCCGCGTGTCGGTCCAGGCCGGCGGTCGCGAGTGGCGCGCCGCCGCCAGCGACGCCTGGATCCAGCTGAGCGGCAACAGCGGCAGCGGCAACGGCTTCTTCAATGTCGTCTATGACGTAGCGGCGCTGGCGCCCGGCGTCCATCGCGGCGCCATTACAGTGAGCACCACCGACGGCCAGAACGTTACGCTGCCGGTGGCGCTGACCGTGCTGTCGCATGCTTTCTCGGTTACCCAGTCGGGCGTCGAATTCAACGCCGTCAACGGCGCCCCGATCACGCCGCAGGCGATCTCGTTTAACATCGACGGCATTCCGGCCGGCGGCGCCTGGAGCGCCAGCGCGGCCAATCCGTGGCTCGGCGTCACGCCCGGCACCGGCACCACGCCCGGCGTGGCCACCTTGTCGATCGATGCATCCAAAGGCGCGCTGGCCAGCGGCAGTTACAGCAGCAGCGTACGCTTGACGTCGCCGTCGGCCGACCCGCGCCAGGTGCCCGTCACCCTTACCCTGACCGCGCCCACGCTGTCGCTCTCTGCCGCCAGCGTCACGCTGGGCGGGCCTTATGGACGCGACTGGAGCGCTGGCCAGACCGTCAACCTGAGCCTCAACACCGGCGCCAATAGCTGGCCATGGAGTCTGTCCGGCATGCCGGCATGGGCGCGCGCCAACAGCGCGAGCGGCAACGTCGGCCAAACCGGCGCCGCCATCACCTTCAGCGCGGCGCAAGCGGCGGCGGGCTCCGGCGCGACCAGCGTCGTGCTCACCGCGGAGGCCAAGGTCAATGGCGATACCGTCCGCCAGCCACTGACGCTGACCATCAACAAGGATAAGCATCGCCTGCTGCCCGCCGAAACCGGCGTCGCACTGGTCGCCACGCCGGGCTGGTCGCGCCTGACGCGCACGCTCACCGTGTCCGACAACATGGCCCTGGCCGCGCCGTGGAGCGCGAGCAGCAATCAATCCTGGCTCAGCGTGTCCAAAACCGGCAACACGCTCTCGCTGCGCGCCGACCCTGCCGCGCTGGCGAGCGACACGCTGCACATCGCCACCGTCACGCTCAGCTCGACCGACGCCACCGTGGCGCCGCCGGAGCCGATCCGGGTCGCCCTGTGGAACGGCGCCGCCGCGCCAGCGGCAATGGTCAAGACCAGCATCAGTTATGGCAGCCTGGTCGCCGACCCGATCCGTCCGTACGCGTATGCGCACAACGGCGGCACCGCCATCGACGTCTACAACGTCTATACCGCCCAGCGCATCGCCACCATTGCCGGTGTCGGTGCCGCGTTGGGCGACATGGCCGTCAGCCCCAACGGCGACCGCCTGTACGTCTACGATACCGCCAACGCCACCATGGTGGTGGTCGACCTGGCCGCGCAGCGCAAGGCGTCGAGCTGGGCACTGGCGAGCGCGGTGGTCGTCGGCTCGCATCTGCAGGTGATCCGTCCGAACGGTGTGGAAGTGGTACTGGCCGCCGACCGCACCGCCTACCTCAGCAACGGCAAGGCGGTCGGCGCCAGCCCGATGGGGATCGGCGCGGCGGCCGCATCGGCCGACGGCAAGCGGCTGTACGTGCAGGACGAAGGCTATAGCCCGGCGACCGTCTACAGCTACGCCATCGACTACTCGGAAGTGGGCGGCGGCTCGCTGTTCTCGGCCCAGACCGGCTCCGGCTGGTTCCTCGGCAACGCCTCCAACGGCGCCGACATCGCCGTGGCGGCCAACGGCGACCGCGTGTACGCCGCCAGCGGCGCGCCATACGCGTGCCGTACCATCGGCGCGGCCAAGCTGGACTTCATCGGCTTCCTGCCCGGCGGCGACGCCTATCCAAACAACGTCGAGGTCGGCAGCGACGGCCGCATCTACTGCGGCATTTCGGGCTGGTACTCGGCGGCCGACGTCTGGGTGTACGCGGCCGACGGCACGCTGCTCAGCACCGTGAAGTTCGCCGGATACGCGCGCGCGCTGCGCCAGCGCCAGATGGTGGTGTCAGGCGACGGCATGATGCTGCTGGCCCTGACCGACGATCCTTTGCTGGTATTCGTCCCCGTCGGCCCTTGAGCCCACTAGCACGTCATACCGGGATGGCGCTGGATGATCGGCGGCTTGAGCGGTGTGACGCGCGGATCGATCGCCGGATCAGGCTTGTGATAGCTGAACGGCGTGATGATGATAGGCGGTATGGTCGGCGGCGCCGATGGCGGACCTTTGGGGCCGCCGCCGGAGCGTTGCCGTGCGCTGCGTTGGCGCGTTGTCCGGTTCAGGATCGAAGGTAACGATTGACCCTCGCTTATTGCTAGCCATGCCATGGTAAAGCCCTCCCTGCGCAAGTCAGGTTATCAGTATAGGCAGGGATATCTTTAAATCAAGGAACAAGCGGATATTTGTTTCCTGATCGGCTATCGTTTTAACATCCAGCCGGCGCGCCGCTCGTCGCCGCCCGGCGTCGTTCCATCCCGCAAATCCGCCGTTCCGTCGCAATCCGATGGCCGGCGGCGGCGCGCATCGCTACAGTTCAACCATGCCAACGCGACACGGCAAACGAACAACAACCACCAAGGGATCGATCATGGACAGCAAACTCGGCAAAACCAGCAAAACCAGCAACACCAAAAAAGTGGTACTCGGCGTTTTCATCCTGCTGCTGGCGGTGTCGGTGTGCCAGGCGGTGTTCGGCGACGGTATGACCGTCAACGTCGACGGCGACGAGATGGGCGGTCCGTTCGGCGCCTTGCTCGGCATCGTGCTGGGCGCCGGCGGCCTGCTGATCGGCGCGCTGGCAATGACGTGCGCGGCAGTGTTTGTCGGCCTGGTGTTCGCCGGCGTCGGCATCGTCCTGGTCAGCTCGCTGGTGCTTGCCGGCGTACTGCTGGCGGCGGCGATCTCGCCCCTGCTGCTGCCGCTGCTGATCCCGATCGGCGTGTACTGGTACTTCAGCAGCCGCTCCCGCAAGCAGCGCCTGCGCGCCACGATGGAACACGCGGTCTGACTGTTACTCCCCCTTTCAACCGGAAGCGGCCGGGACCTGAACTCCCGGCCGATCCGCCTCGACATCGATCAGCACCACCCGGTTACGCCCGCCGCGCTTGGCCGTGTACAACGCCTGATCGGCCCGCACCAGCGCGGCGTCGCCGCCCGTCTGCTTGCCCCCCATCACCGCGATGCCGATGCTCACCGTCACCGTCAGCTGTAAGCCGTCGCCCAGGCACATCGGCGTATCGGCGATGCGCTGGCGCAGACGGTCCGCAAACACCGCCGCCTTGCCCAGGCTGGCGCCCGGCAGCAGGATCGCGAACTCCTCGCCGCCGATGCGGCCCCGCATATCGATCTTGCGCTGGTCCTGGCGCATCAATTCGCTCAGCTGGCGCAGCACGGCATCCCCGGCCGCGTGACCGTATTCATCGTTGATGCGCTTGAAATGGTCAAGATCGAGCAGCAGCACCGCCGTGCAGGCGCCGATGTCGCGCTGCAGCCGCTCCTGCTCCTCGGCCAGCCGGGTCATGAATTCGCGCCGGTTCGGCAGCCCGGTCAGGAAATCGGTGGTCGCCAGCACCCGCAGCTCGTCGTGCATGCGGCGTTTTTCGGTGGTGTCCAGCGTCGACACGATGACGAAATCCAGGCTGTCGGTGTGGCCCGGCATCACCAGCAAGGTCAGTTCGTTGAGGCGGGTAACGCCGTCGAGCCGCTCGAAGCTGCCCTCGCAGGAAAAAAAGCGCTCGCCGCGCACCAGCGCCGTGACCGCGCGCGCGAAGCCGGGCATGGCCTCGGCGTCGAAGTTCTGCGCCAGGGTGATCGCCGACATGTCCTTGTTGCCCGGCTCGACGCCGATCTGCCGCAGCGCCGAGGCGTTGACGTCGAGGATGCGCACCAGCGACGCCAGCCGCCGCACCTGGCTCGGATTGGCGCTCAGGTAGCGCTCCATGTCGTCGACGCCGGACTGCGCCAGCTCGGCCAGCGCGCCGCGCACGGCCGACCAGTCCTGCTCCCACAGCGCCACCGGCGCGTGGTCGTACAGGCTGCGGAAGCGCGCCTCGCCGGCGCGCACCGCCTCGGCCACCTGCGCCTGCTCGACGGCGATGCCGGCCAGCCGCGCGGCCTGCTCGATCAGCGCGATGTTGGCGATGCTGGGCAGGCGCGGCTCCGGGTGGAACACGGCGAAGCTGCCCAGCACATTGCCGCCGGCGCCGAAGATCGGATCACACCAGCACGACCC
Organism: Duganella sp. AC917; assembly: GCF_979258245.1. Lineage (NCBI taxonomy): Bacteria > Pseudomonadati > Pseudomonadota > Betaproteobacteria > Burkholderiales > Oxalobacteraceae > Duganella > Duganella sp. AC917. The sequence continues at coordinate 5,911,615 of NZ_OZ409848.1, read as the reverse complement.
GAGCCGCGCCTGCACGGCCAGGTCGCGGTGCGCCATCCACGACGGCGCGTTGCGGATATCCTCGATCACCACGCGCCCGCGCGTGCGCACCGCCTCGCCGCAGGCGCTGTGCAGCGCGTGCACCGATGTGCCGTGCACGGCCGCGATGAAGAAGGCCGGCAGGCTGGGCGCGGCGGTCACCAGCAGGTGCTCGCCCGAATCGTCGAGCAGCAGCACGCAGCACATCAAGTCCTCGTTGTCGGCCTCGACGCCTTTGACCACGCTCTCGAGGATGGTTGGCAGCGGCGCGCCGGTGGCCAGTAATTCGAGCACGTGGCGCCGGGTCTGTTCGCGCCGTTCGGTGTGGGTGCGTTCGGTGATGTCGCGGAACGACCACAGCCGCGCCGGTTCGCTGCCCAGCCGCAAGCCGCGCGTGTGCTGCTCGATCACCCGCCCGTCCTTCAGCCGCAGCAACTCGTGCTGGGCCTCGACCGGCATGCCGCGCTGCACGCCCGGCAGCAGCATCTGCTGGTCGTCGTCGAGCCGCGCGCCGCTGCCGGAATGGTACAGCTGTTCATCCATATGGCGCATCAGCACGGCGCCGTCGGCTTGCCAGTCGAGGCACTCGGGCACGCTCCACAATTCGCGGAAACGGCGGTTGGAATTGAGCACCGAGCCTTTCAGGTTGTCGACCAGGATACCGTCGATGGTGGAATCGAGAATGCTGCGCAACATCGCCTGGCTGGCCTGCGCGCTGTCGGCCAGCACCATCAGCGCCGCCTGGCCGTCCTTGAGCTCCCCGGCCAGGATGCGGCTGCGCGCCAGCGCCCGGTGTGCGCGCACCCGGCCCCGCGTCAGCATCCACGCCAGCCACGCGGCCAGCACGCTGAGCGGCACGCCGAACGCGGCGATCATCGACGCGCGGTCGGGACGCGCCGATTTCCCCGGCAACAGCGAGATGCGCAGGGTCCAGCGGTGGCCGGCGACGGCGATCTGCTGCAGGCTAGCGTGCGAGGTGGCGCTGGCGGCCGGCGCGCTGTCGTACATGCGCGCCTCCGGCGCCACGCGGTCGCCGTCGTAGATCTCCACGTCCAGCGCGGCGGTGCGGACGCTGCCGAGCCCGGCCATCAGGTCGGCCACCCGGACCGGCGCGAACACCCAGCCCTTGATGGCGGCGCGCCGCTCGGTCCAGCTGCGCACCGGCTGGCCGGTAGTGTACAAGGGCAGCATGATCAGAAAGCCGGCCTGCGGCTGCTGGCCCTGGTCCTGCACCAGGCCGATGCGGCCGGTCATCGCCGGCATGCCGGAGTCACGCGCCTGCTCCAGCGCGGCGCGGCGCACGGGATCGGACGCGGAGTCGAAGCCGATCGCCCGACGGTTGCTGTCGTTGAAAGGTTCCATGAACAGGGTGGCCGCGTACCACGGGCGCGCGCCCGGCGGGACCACATGGTAGTGCGGATAGTCGGTGCGCCGCACGAGGGCCTCGTGCGCCTCGCGCTGCCCGGCGCCGATCAGCTCGATGTAGCCGATCGCCTGCACACCGGGAAAGTGCAGACTGAGCTCCTGCCCGGCCAGATAGGTGCGGAACTCGTCGCGGTCGACTTCGAGCGAGCTGTTAAACAGGCCCTGCACGCCGTACAGCACCTGGACATAGGTCTGCATGCGCTGGTCGAGCTGGTTGACCAGTTCGCGCACGCGGCCGTCGAAGTCGGCCTGGGCCTCCTGCTCGGCGTCGGCGCTGGCGCCCTGCCACAGCAAGGCGGTGACCCCGAGGCTGCCGGCCAGCACCAGCGCCGGCAGCACGCGCTGCGACAGCAGGACCTGCACCAGCCGGCGCAACTGTGCCTGGATATCGGCCATGTCCGGTTAACCTGGGACCTGCAACTGGTGTGCGTACGACATCGAGGGTGTTCCCCTGGCTAAGTTGCATTCGCTAACGAACTCATCCTTATCCTAACAGGGTCCAGTCCAAGTTGACAACAAAAGCGCTGTGTCAATTTAGCACTTGGTTTTCACTCAATAATGATGGCGCGACAAGCGGCGGCTCACACGGCCGGTTCACCTTCCGCCTGCACGAACTGCCGATACCCGCGCGCGCGCAGTTCGCACGCCGGGCAGGTGCCGCAGCCATAGCCCCAATCGTGCAGCGCGCCACGCTCGCCGAGGTAGCATGTGTGGGTGCCGTCGCGGATCAGGTCCACCAGCGGCTGGCCGCCCAGCTCCTGCGCGAGCTCCCAGGTCTGGCGCTTGTCGCGCCACATCAGCGGCGTTTCCAGCTTGATGCGGGTGTCCATGCCCAGGTTGAGCGCCACCTGCAGCGCCTTCATGGTGTCGTCGCGGCAGTCCGGGTAGCCGGAGAAATCGGTCTCGCACATGCCGCCGACCAGCACCGTCAGCCCGCGCCGGTAGGCTACCGTGGCGGCGACCGTCATGAACAGCAGGTTGCGTCCCGGGACGAAGGTGTTGGGCAGGCCGTTGGCCTGGGTTTCGATGGCGATATCGTGGGTCATCGCCGTCTGCGAAATCCGCGAGATCAGCGACAGGTCGATCATATGGTCCTCGCCCAGTTTGGCGTCCCAGCCGGGGTTCTGGGCGCGCAGGCGCGCGATGACGTCGGGACGCACGGTCAGTTCCACGGCGTGCCGCTGGCCGTAGTCGAAACCGATGGTTTCAACGCGCGCGTAGTGTTTCAGCGCCCAGGCCAGACAGGTGGTGGAATCTTGTCCACCACTAAAAAGCACCAGAGCGGAATCGGTAGGCAGCATGACATTTTCTTTCAGGGGTAACACGATGTTATATGTACGCCATCTTTAAGGGCGATCCGGTAACATGGCGCCTAGCGCACACCCTGATGGAGTCTCATGTTACCGGCATCGCCTGCAAAAAAAATGGCAAGATCACGAATTTTGGCACAACTTGCGCCAAAAGTATCTTGCCGCCACGCAGCATTTACAGTGTTACTGGCTTTTGCCACGGGCGCGCTGATGAATGCCGGTCCGGCTTTTGGACAAACCACGGACCAGACGCCGGCCCCTTCCACCGCTGCGGACGAAGGCCAGGCGGCCCCGCAAGCGGAAGCGGCCGCTGCCAGCCCCGCCCCGGTGGTGTCGGCCGGCATCAAGTATGACGTCAAGATCGACGCGCCCGAGCCGCTGGACGATCTGCTGGCCAAAAACCTCGATTTGATGCGTTTTCGCGGCAATGCCCGCATGACCCGCGAACAACTGTTCCGGCTGGTGCGCACCACGCCGGAACAAATCCGCACGCTGGTGGCGACGGCCGGCTATTACTCGCCCGAGGTCAGCGTCAAGCTCGACCGTGATGCGGCGCCGCTGGCGGTGCAGGTCACCGTCGCCCCGGGCCAGCCGGTGCGCGTGGGCGAGGTCGACATCGTGTTGCAGGGTTTCTCGCCCAATCCCGACCAGCGCGCCAGCAACCAGTTCAACGCCGACGCCCTGCGCGGCAGCTGGCCGCTGAAACGCGGCGAAATCTTCCGCCAGGACGACTGGGAAGCGTCCAAGCGCGCGATCTTGCGCCAGGTGGTGCAAACCCGTTATCCGCGCGCCCAGCTGCTCGAAAGCCAGGCCACCATCGACCCGGAAAGCCACCAGGCCAACCTGCGCGTGGTGCTCGACAGCGGTCCAGAGCTGCGCTTCGGCGAGTTGCGCATCGAAGGCTTGAAGCGCTACCCGGAATCGGTGATCACCAATCTGAACCAGATCGATCCGGGCGACTATTACAGCGAGGCGGCGTTGCAGTCGTATCAATCGCGCCTGCAGGACACCGGCTATTTCAGCAGCGTCGAAGTAAGCGCCGACATGAGCGCCATCCTCAACGAGCAACTGGAGGCGGCCGCCGCCACCACCCCGCCTGCGGGCGCCGAGCCCGGCGAAGCGGCACCCGCGCCGATGCCGCGCTCGGACAACGCGGCCTCGATGGCGCCGCTGCCGCTGCTGGTGCGCGTGACCGAGAACAAGCGCAAGAACGTCAGCGCCGGTCTCGGTTACAGCACCAACACCGGCAACCGCGCGTCGCTGACGTACGACGACCTGGCGATCTTCGGCCTGCGCCTGAAAAGCGCGCTGACCCTCGAGACCAAGCGCCAGACCGCGCGCGGCGACTTCTACTTCCCGGTCACGCCGGAAGGCTACAACCATAGCATCGGGGCCTCGTACGAGCGTAGCGACATCGAGGGCGAAGTCACGGCCGTCACCAGTATCGCCGGCAAGCGCGCATGGGGCACGCCGCTGCTCGAACGCAGCATCTCGCTCGAGCTGCTGAGCGAGACCAAGACCGTGGTCGGCCAGGAATCGGTCACCAGCAAAAGTTTGCCGGTGACCTACGCCGTCACCTGGCGCCGGGTCGACAACCTGCTGATGCCGACCAAGGGCTACGCGCTCAACGCGCAGGTGGGCGGCGCGCTGCTGCCGATCCTGACCGACGAGGCTTTCGTGCGCGCCTACACGCGCGGCATCTACTATCTGCCGCTGAACACCACCTCGAACATCATCCTGCGCGCGGAAATTGGCGCGCTCGGTTCGCGCAGCAAGGTCGGCGTGCCGGCCGTGTACCTGTTCCGCGCCGGCGGCGACCAGTCGGTGCGCGGCTACGCCTACCAGGAGCTGGGCGTCAAACAAGGCGAGGCCACCGTCGGCGGCCGCTATCTGGCCACCGCCAGCGCCGAATACCAGTACTGGTTCAAGCCGCAGTATGGCGCGGCGGTCTTCTACGATGCCGGTAACGCCGGCGACACCTTCAGCGCGCTGCATCCGAAGTCCGGCTACGGCATCGGCGCGCGCTGGAAAAGTCCTGTGGGTCCGATCAATGTCGATGTCGCGTACGGACACGCGGTTCAAAAATATCGTCTGCACTTCTCGCTGGGATTCACCTTCTGATGGCCGACCATAACAACACCGAGCAGCCTGGCGGTCCCGATTCCGCAGTCGCTCCCGCTAGTCCGCGTCCACGCCGCTGGCCGCGCCGCGTCCTGATTTCACTGGCGGTGCTGGTCGTGCTGCTGGCCGGCGCCTTCTGGCTGCTGGGCCGCGAATCGACCTTGCAGCAGCTGGTCGCGCGCGTCTCCAAGGCCAGCGGCGGCACCATCGCCGTCACCGACGTCAGCGGATCGCTGTACCACCGCATGCATATCGGTAAGCTGGTCTATCGTGGCAAGGACAGCGTCATCACCGCGCAGAACATCGACATCAACTGGTCGCCGCTGCAGTATTTTTCGGAAGGCCTGGCGATCAGCGAACTGCATGTCGTCGCATTGACGGTGCAAAGCAAAGACTCGTCCGAGCCGGCCAAGATGCCCGAATCGCTGGCCGCGCCGTTCCGCCTCAGTCTTTCGGACGCCCGGCTCGACAAACTGACGCTGGTCAGCGACACCGGCACCAACGTGATCGAGAACCTGCGCTTCGAACTGTATGGCGACAAGACCAGCTGGCACCTGCAGGACGCATCGGCCAAAACGCCGTTCGGCAACGCCAAGGCCGACCTGACCATCGCTGCCACCAAGCCGTTCGCGTTGCAAGGCAAGGCCTCGCTGACACAGGCGGCCGCCCCCGCCGTCAAGCAGTCCGCCGGAGCCAAACCGGCGCAACCCGCCGAAAGCGCGGCCGCCGTCCCGGCCCAGTTGAACGTGAGCGCCGGCGGCAGCCTGGCGCTGCTCAACCTCAAGGCGCAGGGCGAAGCCGGTCCGGCCAGCGGCGACGCCACCGTGTCGCTGGCGCCCTTCGACCCGATCATCCTGCGCGCCATCGACCTGACCGCGCGCGACGTCAACCCGGCCGGCTTCGAAGCCGGCCTGCCGGCGGCGAGGTTCAACCTCAAGGTCACGGCGGCGATCACGCCGGACCAGAAGCTGTCCGGCCAGTTCGCGCTGGTGAACCAGGACAAGGCCGGCCCCATCGACCGCGAGGCACTGCCGCTGCAAATCTTCAGCGGCCGCCTGGGTGGCACCTTGACCGCATCGCTGCTGGAAAACGTGCTGCTGGACCTGGGCGCGGCCGGCCACTTCACCGGCGGCGGCGACGTCCAGCGCAAGGGGCCCGACGCGGGCATCGACGCGGCCAACTTCAAACTGCACACCGACCGCCTCGATCTGAGCCACCTGCACACCAGCGCCAACAAAACGACGGTGGCAGGCGACATCGCGCTTTCCAGCACGCCAACCAAACAAACCCTGAACGCCAACCTGGCGCAGGCCGGCCTGAAGCTGGATGTGCAGGCCACCCTGGCCGACGCGATGCTGCAACTGCAACAGGCACGCTTGCAAGCGAAGAAAGGTACGATCAGCGCCACCGGTCAATTGGCCCTGAAGGACAAGCAGGCCTTCAGCGCCAAGCTGCGCGCCGACCACTTCGATCCTTCCGCACTGGGCACCGGTTTCCCGGTCGCCGATCTGAACGCCGACGTCAACGCCAGCGGCGCCATCGCGCCGGCGTGGCAGGTTGCCGCCGATTTCCAGATCAAACCAAGTAAATTGTTCGGCCAACCGCTGACCGGCAACGGTAAGCTCAAGGCCGACGCACAACATATCAGCGGCATTGACGCCAAGGTGACGATGGCGAAAAATAACGCCGAGATCACCGGCAGCTTCGGCGCGCCGGGCGAGAAGCTTCTGTGGAAAGTCGACGCGCGTCAGCTGTCGGCCGTCAGCAGCGATCTGCTGGGCGCGATCAACGCCAGTGGCGTCGTCACCGGCACCATGCAGGCGCCGCGCAGCAGTTTCGAGGCGGACGCCAAAGGCTTGGGGCTGGCCTCGGCCAAGCGTCCCGCGCCCGATAGCCTGATCCACGCCAGCGGCAACGTGGCGCTGGCCGGCGCCAAGAAAATCCCCGAAGTCAAAATGAACGGCACCGTGCAGCGCCTCAACCCTGCGGCGTTCGGCGCGGCGCAGAGTGGCGCCATCAACGCCACCTTCACCGCCGACGCGCAACTGTCGACCGACTGGCGCGCGGGCCTGAACCTGACCTTGCAGCCGTCCACCCTGGCCAGCGCACCGCTGACCGGCTACGCCAAACTGACGGCCAGCAAGGACGAAATCCGTGACGCCGACATCGACCTGCGCCTGGCCACCAACCGGCTGGTGGCCAAGGGCAGCTTCGGCAGCGCGCTCGATAAGCTGGAATGGAAGCTCGAAGCGCCGCAACTGGCCGCGCTCGGACCGCCGTTCGGCGGCGCGCTGCGCGCCAGCGGCACGCTGTCCGGCACCAGCGCACGGCCGGCGATCGCGCTCACGCTCGACGGCAGCGCCCTGCGCCTGCCCGGCCAGCAGCAGATCGCCGCCATCCGCGGCAGCGCGACGTTGGGCAATACGGTGGCCATGGCCGCCACTGTGCCGGCCAGCGCCTCCACCGGCGCGCGCCGCGCGGCCAATCGCGAAGGGAATAGAGACGTCACGGCCGACGTGCCGCTGGTGAGCGACATCGAAATCACGCTCTACGAATCGCCATCGATCAAGATCGACAAGGCCCGCCTGCAAACCAGCGGCTCGCGCAGCGGCCACACCATCGAGGTCAGCGCCAGCAATCCGCGCTTCGACGCCTCGCTGCGCGTCAAGGGCGCCTGGGCCGACGACGCCTGGACCGGTACCATCGACTCGCTGCAAAACAAGGGCCGCTTCGCGCTCAACCTGGTCGCGCCGGCGCCACTGCGCCTGGTGGCGCCGGACGGCAGCGGCGTCGCCGGCTTGACGCGTCCCGAGAAAATCTCGCTGACCAACGCCACCATCAAGATCCGTGATGGCGCGATCCGCATCGACAGCGTCGAGAAAAACGGCGGCGCGTGGCGCAGCAAGGGCCAGGCCAACGCCGTGCCGGTCAACTATCTGGGCCAGCTGTCCGACGCCTGGCGCGAGAACGTGCGCGGCAACCTGACCATCGGCGCCGACTGGGGTCTGAATCTGCAAGCGGGCACCAAGACCAGCGCCCCGGTGCTGGGCGGTTCGGTCCACGTGTTCCGAGAACAGGGCGACCTGACCATCATCGGCGCCGACCTGTCGCAGGCGCTGGGACTGACCAAGCTCGATGCACGCGTCGACGTCAACAACGGCACGCTGCGCACCCGGCTCGATGTGGATGGCACCCGCGTGGGCCAGGCGCGCATCGATGGCAGCGCGCAGCTGCGCGAAGGCCGCCTGGGCGACGACAGCCCGTTCACCTTGGAAGGCAACGCCAATATGGGTTCGCTGGCCTGGCTCGCGCCGCTGGCCGGCCAACCGGGACTGGAGATCGATGGAACCCTGAAGCTGGCCATTGCCGGCAGCGGCACGCTGGGAGCGCCGCAGCTGAATGGCGACATCAACGGCGAAAAACTGGTGGTCAACCTGCCCGACCAGGGCATCAAGCTGCGCAACGGCGTGCTGCAGGCGCGCCTGGGCGGCGACCAGTTGCAGCTTCAAAAGCTCAGCTTTGACGGCGCCCAGGGCCGCGCGCTGGCCGACGGCTGGATACGTTACGCCGGCAATGAGGCCACCATGGCGCTCAAGCTCACCGCCGACAAGCTGGAATTGCTGTCGCGTCCCGACCGCATCCTGGTCGTCAGCGGACAAAGCTCGCTGACGCGCGACGCCAAGCGCTTCCAGCTCGACGGCAAATTCCGCGCCGACCGCGCCAACATCGAGCTGGCGGGCGAAGGCGGGCCGACCATCAGCAACGACGTGGTCATCGTCGGCAAGGACGCGCCGCAGACCAAGGCGGCGCAAGGCATGCCGCTCAATGTCGATGTCGAAGCCGATCTTGGCGACGCCTTCAAGCTGCAGGGCAAGGGGCTGGACGCGCGGCTGGCCGGCGCGGTGCGCATCCGCATCACCGACCGCCGGGCGCCGCGCGTGAACGGCAGCATCCGCGTGGTGGATGGGACGTATGCGGCGTATGGCCAGAAGCTGGCGATCGATCGCGGCGTCATCAACTTCACCGGCGCCTATGACAATCCGGGCCTGAACATCCTGGCGGTGCGCCGTCGCCCCGAGGGCGAGCAGCTTAGCGAAACCAATGTCGAAGCTGGTGTGGAGGTGCGCGGCACGGCGCTGGCGCCGGCGGCCAAGCTGGTGTCGACGCCAACGGTGCCGGACAGCGACAAGCTGTCATGGCTGGTGCTGGGCCACGGCATCGAGAACACGGCCGGCAACGACATGGCGCTGCTCAGCACCGCCGCCGGCGCGTTGTTCGGCGGCAGCGGCGGTGGCGGCACGGGCAAGCTGGCGGGCAAACTGGGATTGGACGAACTGGGTGTGGGACAGGCGTCCGGTACGTCGTCGGCCGGCGCGGCGACGGGTTTGCAGAACACGGTGGTCACGATCGGCAAGCGCATCTCGTCGCGCGCCTACGTCAGTTTCGAACAAGGCGCGGGAACGGCCACCAGTCTGGTCAAGCTGCGCTACAAGCTCAATCCGCGCATCACCTTGCAGTTCCAGACCGGGACCAACAACGCGCTGGACGTGTTGTACACCTGGGCGTTCGACTAGCCGGTTGACTAACGACCAAACGCCCGGAGGGTCAGCTCGGATTGTGGTCGGGGACCGGGTCGTCCTGCGGCACCGGTTGTGGCACATGCGACGGTGACGGCGGCGCCGTGTCATCGTCCGGCAACGGATCGGGCGCGCGGTGGGAGGTGACGAATTCCATGATCTGCACTCCAGTAAAAGGGCGGGCGTCCATTCTACGACGCCCGCCGATTACACCGGTTTCGCCTGACGCACGTACTTGTCCAGCCAGGCGTTGGTCTCGTACAGCATGTGCAGGATCGATTCGCGCGCCCGATACGCGTGCGATTCCTTCGGCAGCATCACCAGCCGCGCCGTCCCGCCCAAGCCCTTGATCGCCTGGAACATCCGCTCGCTCTGCAACGGGAAGGTGCCGGAATTGCTATCCTCCTCGCCGTGGATCAGCAGCATCGCATCCTTGATCTTGTCGGCGTTATTAAATGGCGACATGGCCTGGTACACGGCCTGCGCCTGCCAGAACGGCCGCTCCTCCGACTGAAAGCCGAACGGCGTCAACGTGCGATTATAGGCGCCGCTGCGCGCGATCCCGGCGCGGAACAGGCGCGTATGCGCCAGCAGATTGCCCGTCATGAAGGCGCCATAAGAATGCCCGCCGATGGCGATGCGATGGCGGTCGGCCACGCCGCGCCGCACCACTTCGTCCACCGCCGCTTGCGCGTCCGCCACCAGCTGCGGCAGATAAGTGTCGTTGGGCTCCTCCTCGCCGCTGCCGACGATCGGGAACGACGGATTGTCCAGCACCGCATACCCCATCGCCAGGAAGGCCGCCGGCCCCCAGTAACTGACCGAGTTGAAACGGTACGGCGAACCGGTGGTCTGACTGGCCGCGCCGGCCGATTTGAACTCCTGCGGATAAGCCCACATCAGCAGCGGCAGCGGGCCGTCGCGCTCCTGCTCATACCCCGGCGGCAGCATCAGGGTGGCCGTCAGCTCGACGCCGTCGTTGCGCGGATAGCGGATCTGCTCCTTGCGCACGTCCTTCAACTGCGGCGTCGGATGCGGATAATCGGTCAACGCGCGCAGCTGCTTGCCGGCCGGTTTGGTCAGGTCGCGCAGAAAATAATTTGGCCGCTCGGTGGGCGACTCGCGCGTCGTCAGCAGCGAGGTGCCGTCGTCGTTGAGCACCGCCGCCACGTTCTCGAAATACGGCGCCTCGCTCTGGAACAGCCGCGTTTTCTGCTTGGTCGTCAGGCTCAGACGGTCGATGAACGGACGGTCGCCCTCTGGCGTGGCGCCGGCGCCGTCGAGCAGGATGGTGGTGCCCGGCCCGATCAGCAAGCGCGGGAAACCGGTGGCGTCGGCGCGCATCACCGGCGAGCCGGGACTGTTGTAGCGGTCCTCGTAGGAACCGGCGTAAATCAGTTCGGGAGGCGTCGACAGATGGCCGGGCGCGATCATCCATTGCTTGTAGTCGCGCGTCTTGTGCCAACGCTCGTTGATCAGCGCGACATCCTCCCTGCCCCAAGCGATGCCGGCATAGCGCATCGTCAGCCGCGCCAGCACCTTCGGCGGTTCGGCGAATGGCGCCGCATGCAGATACACCAGGTCGCGGATGCCGTCGACCACCGGCCGCGCCGGATCGCCGCCATCCTGCGCCTCGGCCCACACCAGCGAGGCCGGCGCGTCGGCCCGCCACGACACATGGCGCACGCCGTCGGAGACGGCGTCGTTCCCCGGCGGCAGGCCCTCCTCCAGCGGCAGGTTCGCCACCGTGTGCAGCAAATCGCCATCGAGGTTGCGCACGTCGACCCGCTCGCCGAAGCTGTTGGCCGGCACGATATACGAATACGGCCGCGTGATGCTTTGCGTGAGCAGGTACTCGCCGCCGGGCGCGATCGAGGTGCGCGAATACTGGCCGGGCGCGCCGATCATGCGTCCCTTGCCGTGCAAATCGAGCAGCACCATCTGCACCGTCACATAGTGCTCGAACAGGCGCGCGTCGTCCTCGTTCTTGAGCAAATCCTGATAGGTGCGCAGCTGGCGCATGGCGCCATCGGCCTCGCTGTCCTGCTGGATCGGGCCGGACGGAATGCCGGTCGACACGGGCGCTTTGCCCATGCCGGTCGGACGCCAGTGCACCAGCAACCCGCTGCTGTCGGGCAGCCAGTTGAAGCCGCGCGTGAGCACCGCCGACAGCGGCTGCGCCGACAGGCGGCTGGCTTTGCGGGTGGCGATATCGACCAGCCACAGTTCCACCGCGCCGCGCTCGCCCTTGAAGGCCATGTGGGTGAAGGCGAGGTGGCGCTGGTCCGGCGACCAGGCCAGGTCGGAAAGCCGCAGGCCGCGCGGCAGGCCACGTATCCGGGTTTCCTTCTGCGTGGCGATATCGAGTAGCGCCAGATCGGTGCCGAACGAGAAGCGCGACGACGAGCAGGTGCGCGGATTGATGCGCAGGCCGGCCAGTTTCAGTTCGGGCTGCGCCACTTCGGCGATGCCCGGCAAGGGCGGCGTTTGCACCACGGCGGCCAGGTCGCGCTGGGGACTGAGACTGAGCGCCGGCGCGCGCGGCGCATCGACGATGGCCTGCAGTGCGGCCGGCGGCAAACGGTAGCCGCCCTCCTGCGCACCGGCCTGCGGCGAGGCGGCCATCAAACCTAAATTCAGGGGCAGCATGGGGATCTGTTTGTTCATGGAGGTCCTTTCGGTCCAGAGGCAGGGGCTGCTGAGGTTCAGTGTGCTTATGCCGGACGCGAATGTCAATGCGTGCAGGCATCTGGTGACAGTCATCGTCACAATCAGTCGTGACAATCTGTAACGCCATGCTGCAACGCGCAACAGGGAATGCCGGTGCGCAGCCACGCTGGGGCCGCGCCGCAGTCTCGCGTACAATCGCAGTTCTTCGAATGACGCGGCTGGATAGACTATGGAAATGACAACGCTGACGTTGCTACTGCTGGTTCCCCTGGCGGTGTGGCGTATTTACTCGCGGCTCAAAAAAATGATGGTCCGCACCAAGTCCGAACTGTGGCGCCATTACACAATGGCGAGCGTGATGTCGTTGGTGCTGCTGGTAATGTTGGGCCTGCTGATCGGCAAATGGATCGCGCTCGGCGCACTGGTCGCGGGCGCCGTCGCCGGCGCGCTGCTGGGCCAGCGCAACCTGCGCCTGACGCGCCTGGAAAACAAGCCGGATGGCTTTTTCTACACGCCGGACCGCCGCATCCCCCTGCTGGTGACGATGTTGTTCGTCAGCCGCCTGATCTACCGGCTGTTCGAAGCGTACCTGCATATGCATGACGGCCTGGCGCTGGACCCGGACTTCCTCGGCAACCCGGTCACGGCGGTGGTGTTCGGCCTGCTGGCCGGCTATTTCGTTACCTACAGCCTGCTGCTGGTGCGTTGGCACAAAAGCCAGAAGCCGCTGCCACGCCCGATCGACATCTTCGACATCAAATAGGCGCCAGGCCTACAGCATCGCCACCTGCCGGATAAACGCGCAATACGCCGGCTGCGTGGCGGGACTCGACAACACGTCGTTATGCCCCGCCCCGGGCACCACCAGCATGCGCTTGGACCGCGACGGCATCGCCTCGTACACCTTGGCCGCCAGGCGCGGCGGCGTGACCTTGTCGTCGGCCCCCTCCAGCACCAGCGCCGGCCCGGCGTACCCCGCCACCGCCGCCACGTTATCGATGTCCGTCAGCGGCTCGCTCAACTCCAGTCGCACGAACGGCCAGACATACCAGGGCAGCATGGCGTTGCCCCAATCGCGCGCGTTGGTGGTGGTAGATTCCAGCACCAGCGCGCGCGCGGCCGGCCGCTGGCGCGCCACATAGGCGGCGATGAAGCTGCCCAGCGACTGCCCGTGCAGCACCACCCTGCCGGGATGCCGGGCGTTGACGAAATCAAAAGTCTGCAAGGCGTCGGCCTGCATCGCGGCGATGGTCGGCACGCCGGTACTACGGCCATAGCCGCGGTAGTCCACCATCACCACGTCCACGCCGCAGGGCGCGACCGCGTCGAGCACACCCCGGCCATGTTGGTCGAGATGGAAGGCGTTACCGCCGAAATACAGCACCGTCATCGCGTCGCCTGGCGATGCGGAACCGCGGCTGGCGGCCACGCCGGCCAACTCGCCACCGGCCACCGGCAGCGTGACCGGCGACAGCCGCCATGCGGGCGCGGCAGCCGCGTCCAGCATGCCTTCCGGCCGCGCATCGCCCGGCCGGTCCGGACGGATCACATTGCGCTCGGTAATTTGCACCGCGCACCCCGTCGACAAGACCAGCGCGAGGCCGGCGATCACCACATTTCTCATTTTCAGCTTTCGTTTTTAAAGGTAGAATTAAATATACAACAATAAGTATTTACTGTAAAACGATAAGTTTTTTGGGAGGTGACGATGAATACACGTTTTATCCGGTCGCTGCTGTGGCTGTTCCTTTGCATACAAACCATGTTTTTTGTCCTGGCGTGGACCACCTTCGAACCCGCAGTCGGCGCGGTGGTCGTGAACATGACCGCCACCGGCGTCGACTCGGCGGCCAAGTTGGCGATGACGCCCGGCCAGCGCGCGCTGTGCGCGCTGATCGCGCTACCGGCGCTGCTGACCTTGGGTTACGGACTGTGGCGGCTTGACCGCTTGTTGCTGAACTTTCGCCGCCAGGACCTGTTCACTTCGCAGTCGATCGGCCACCTGCGCATGTTTGCCGGCGCCACGTTGCTGTCGACGATACTGTCGATCATCGAGCCGCCGGCCCGCGCATTGGCGTTGTGGGGCGGGCGCAAGGGGCATCTCGAGTTCACGGTGGGCGTCAATTCGGAACAGCTGATGCTGATGCTGGTGTGCGCGCTGTTCTACCTGATCACGCGGTTGATGCAGGAAGGCCGCCGGCTGGCGGAGGAAAACGAAAGCTTCATCTGATGGCGATACTGATCAATCTCGACCTGATGCTGGCACGCCGCAAGATCAAATCGCGCGAGCTTGCGGCCTACGTCGGCATCACGGAACAGAACCTGTCGCTGCTCAAATCGGGCAAGGTCAAGGGCATCCGCTTTGCGACGCTGGAGAAGATCTGCGAGCGGCTCGAGTGCCAGCCCGGCGACATCCTTGAATGGACGCCGGACGATGCCGCAAGCGACGATGGCGGCGATGAAAGCGTATAAAAATGCCACGCCTTTTAAACGACAGTGCTATCGTTACGCAGCGGGACCGGATGCAAACGGTGCTATCCTGAAGTATCCGCACAGCAATAACTTGCATGACCATGAATACGTCTATCTACGACAAGACCGCCAAGGGCAAGGAGGAGATTGCGACGCGCAAATATCAGCTTGCGCCGCGTCTGCGCACCTTGCTGGTCCTGATCGATGGCCGGCGCACCGAGGACGAGCTGCTGCGCAATGTGGCGGGCTTGGGGCTAGGCGCTAGCGCGCTTGCCGAATTGCTCGAGCATGGCTACATCGTATTGGCGACCAGCTACGCTACCCTGGCCGAAGAACCCGCGCTGCCCGAAGCGGCATTGGCCGACACCGCGCCAACGCCGCAAGTGCAGGCGCCGAGCCCCGCGCAGCTCGCGCAGTTCCAGTTGATTTATGATTTCTACAACAAGACCATCAAAAATACCATCGGCCTGCGCGGCTTCACCTTGCAGCTGAAGGTGGAAAAAGCCAGCAGCGTCGCCGAACTGCGCGAACTGCGCCACCCCTACATCGAGGCGGTGCAGAAAGCGCGCGGCAGCGAAACCGCCGCCGCCCTCGCCCGCCAGCTCGACGAGCTGTTGGGCATCGCGCCTGCCGGCTAGGCCACCTTGGCGGCGGCGCCGTCGGTCCGGCGCTGCAGCACGAAGATTGGCTGCGCCCACTCGGTATCCTTCTTCTTTTTACTCGTGATGAGCGTCAGTTCGGAAGGATCGTAGACGTCCGTGTTGTGCGTCAGCGGTGTGGTCATCAGATACTGGGCGTCGGTGTTCTTCAGGAACTCGCCGACCAGCTGGATGTTACGGATATCCAGGTGGGCGAACGGTTCGTCGATGAACACGAAGCCGCCGGAGCCGTCTTCCGACTTCAGCAAACCAATCAGCAACACCAGCGATTTCATCACCTGCTGGCCGCCGGACGCTTCGCCGTCGTTCATGCCGATGATGCCTTTACCGTCGAACTTGAAACGCACGTGCAGGCCGGCCTGCGCCAGTTGCGTGTCGTCGTTCTCCAGCCGCACCGGGTCGGAGTGCACCTCGATGCCCGCCAGCTCGCCCAGCTCCTTGATGTTCTTGGAGTAGGTCTTGATGGTGTAGCGCAGCCGCTCCATATAAGCGCCACGGGCGTTGCCGGTGGCCTCGATGGCGCGGTTGTTCTGGTAGCGGCGCTCCTCGGTCTCGGACTGGCGGCCGCTGAGCTGATCGTTCAGCCGCTGGTATTGGTCGATGACCGTCGCATCGAGTTCCCAGTCGCTGCGCGCCAGGCTGGCCTCCAGGCTGTGGATACGCAGATTGACCTGGTGCGCGTTCTGATGATCGCCGACCAGGCGCAGGCGGCGTTCCGGACGACGCCAGCTTTTCGGCAGATGGCGCCACGCCTTGCGCAACGACAGCAAGGCGCGCGCATGATCGGCGCGCTGCTCGATCTGACGCTTGTTATTAAGGCGCATACCGGCTTCCGCTTCCGACAAGGCGAAGCGCGCGTTCTGCCACGTGGTGTCTGCGCGGGTGCGTGTGACAACCGCGTTCTTGATCAGGTTTTGCAGCTCGCCAAGGCGGGTGCCGACCTCGGTGCGTTCTTCCTTCAACGGCACGGCGTTGCGCGCCGCCTCGTCGAATTCGTCCTGGCGCGCGGCCAGTTCCTTGGCGGCATCGACACCGGCCAGGCGGGTTTTGAGCGCGCTGATTTCCGATGCCAGTTTCGAGACGATCAACGTCAGCGCGTCCTCCTGCGCCTCCAGCGCCGGCAGCGATCGTTGGATCGCTTCCATACGCTGCGTGCGGCCAGCGGAGCCAAAGCGGTAGCGCGAAGCTTCGACGAAGAGCGAGCGGCCGCCGCGGCGTTCGCGGTGGTAGGCGTCCGGCGTGATCCACTCTTCGTGGTTGCCCAATTTGGCGCCGGCATCGACGGTGTCCACGCGCGTGATGCGCGACAGCTGCTCCACCAGCCAGGCCGGAACCTTGGCCGAGAACTTCACCACCGACATCAGGCTGTCGTCCTTGACGGTTGGCGCGTTGACCAGGTCCGGCACGATGAAGTGGCGATAGCGTTCTTTTTCCGCCAGACGGTAGGCCGACGAGGCGTCGCTGGATTTATCCAGCAGCACCACCGAGGCATAGCCGCCAAGTACACCTTCGATCGCGCCCTGCCAGCGCGCATCCGTCACTTCGACGATATCGGACAGCATGGCGTGGCCGATGCCGGCGTCGTTCAACGCGCGGCGCATGGTGCGCTGGGCTTCCGGCTCCGGCATCGCGGTCTTGCCCTGCAACGCCGAGATGGTCGACAGTTCGCCGGCGATCTTGGCGGCGATGGCGTCGCGCGCATTGCGCTGGCGCGCCAGTTCGATTTCCTTTTCCTGCAGCTGCTGCGCCACTTCGGCCAGGTCGGCGCCGGAATCGGCGGCCAGCTTTTGCAGGCGCACTTTCTGCTCCAGCAGGCTGTCGAGCGGCTTGAGTTTGCCGTTGATGTGCGTCAGGCGCGTTTGCAGCGACGTCGACTCCTGCTCCAGCACTGTCTCGTGCTGCTGCGCGTCGGTCAGGGCCTTGGCCTGCGCCGCCAGTTGGTTGCGCTTGTCTGTGATCTGCTGGTCGGCCTGCATCAGCGGCTTGCGCGCCTCGCGCAACTGGCGGCTCACGTTGCCGTGCTTTTCGCGCGCCTCGTGGTATTCCAGCGTCGGAAGAACCTCTTCCTGCAGGTTGCGGCGTTCCTTGTTCAGGTCTTCCCACTGGTGGTAGTTGGCCACGCGCAGGCGCAGGCCTTCCAGGTTGGTCTTGGAAGCTTCCAGCTCCGTTTCGAAGCGTTTCAGTTCGACTTCGGTGTCGCGCTGATGGCGCTTGGCCTCGTCGTACGCGTCCAGCACTTCCTTGTCGCCGAAGACCTGGAACACCAGGTCAAGCAACTGGCGTGGCGCGTATTCGCACAACTTGTCGGTCTCGCCCTGCTCGAGCGCCAGCACTTTGGCCATCGCCGGCGACAGGCCGGCGTTGGCCAGGCGCTTGCGGTAGTTCTCGACGCCGAGCCAGTCGTTACCGGCTTCGCCGATGTCTTCGATCTGCACGTTACCGGGACGCATAAGGTACTGGCGCTTCCAGTCGCCGCCGTTCTTCTGAATCTGGCAGAACAGCGTGACCTCGTCGTCGCTGAAAAAGCCGGAGCTGCGGAACGGACGGTTCGACAGCTGCTTGCCGACGTTCTTGTTGTCGACCACGGCGCGCAGCCAGGCGGTCTGCTGGCCGCTGTGGCGCGCGTAGTGCTTGTAGGTGCGGCCCATCGAGCAATCGAGGCCGAACAAGGTGCGCAGCGCGTCGAGCAAGGTGGTCTTGCCGGAGCCGTTCTGGCCGGCGATGGTGATGATCTTGGCGTCCAGCGGGATGTTCTTGATGCGCTGCCAGTAATCCCAGTGGACCAGTTCTAACGATTTGATGTGAAACATGGTTTAGTCCTTGGTGGGCAGGTCGGTGTCGTCGGCGGACGGTGCGTCTGGCGGGCTGTCGGCCGGGATGTCGAAGGCCGGCACGTCGTCTTCCACGTCGGCCACCGGCTCCGCAACCGGTTCGTCGTCGTTGGCGGCGATCGGCGGCGTGCGGCGCGGCACCGGAATGACCTGCGCCGGCGAACGTTTGAAGACGTCGGCCAGCGCGCCGTTGATGATGCGCTCCTTCAGCTGGTCGGTGTCCATCATCAGGTCCAGCAGCGGGCCTTCGACGATGACGTCGCCACGGCGCTCGATGAAGCCGAGTTTCGCCAGGATGCCGAGGTTCATATCGAGGCGGGTCTTCTTGCCCAGCTTGTCGCCGAAGTCGGCCAGCAGCGCCTTGTAGGCGATGCCGATCGAGGTGTCCTCGGCGCGCGGCAGCGGCTTCTCGATGCCGAACATGTCGTTCTGCTCATCGTCCGCGTGCTGGTGGGTCTCCTGGCGCTCGCGCTTGGGCAGGATGATCTGCGCCCACAGCACGACCAGCAAGGCCACGCCATCGCGCGACAGACCGAAGTTATTGTTTTGCCAGACATCGCGCGCGCCGAAGATCTTCGGTTCGATGGCGCGGTGCAGCGCCAGCGTGACATGGTCGGCGTAGACGTTGTCGAGCAGTTTGAGGCCGGTGGCCAGCAGGCGCGCGTCGACTTCGGCGCGGAACAATTCGTCCGACAGCACGCGCTTGACCAGTTTGTCGTCGCGGCGCAGGTGTTGATGCGTCAGCAGGCGCGCGATCAGGATTTGGGAATCGTCATTCATCGGACTTGTCGCCTTCCGGTTTCAAAGAAAGTGAGAGGGAGGCCAGGGACATCGCCGCCACGTGCAAATCGGGCAGCTGCACCATTTCGTCGCAGGGGTTGAAGGTGACCGGCAGGCGCGCCAGGTCGCCGGTGGCGCCCTGCAAACGCGCCTCGTCGGCGTCGCCCAGCAACGGCAGCAGCGAGGCGCGGTAAGACGCCACCGCGAAGGTCGCCGGCAGGAGCGAATCCTGCACCGGGATCGATGGCGGCGGCTCGCCGGCGGCGCCCGCGGCCGGGAATTTGGCCAGGGTGGCGAAGTCGGACAGGCGTGACAGCCATTCGTCGAGCTCCTGCTGCATGGCCGGGCCGTCGCTGATGGTGGTCGGCGCGTCCTCGCCGGACGGCAGGCCGCCGGAGACGGCGCTGACGGCGCGGTCGGACAACAGCTCGGTCTCGGCGACGTCGATCATCTCGGCCGGGGTGATAAACAGCGGCACCACCGGCTGGTCGATGGCGCCTTCGGCCAGCGACGCCAGGTCCTCGTGCAGCAGCAGCCAGCGCTTGATGTCGGTGGTCGACAGGCCGGATTGGCCCAGGTGCACGCGCTGGCGCTCGATCTGGTTCAGGGCGCGCGAGAACATGCCCTGCATATTCAGCAGCGCCGATTGCGCGCGGCCGATGGCCTGCGCCGCGCGGTGGGTGGCGCTGTCGGCGTTTTCGTCGGCCAGGATGGCGCGCAGGATCTCGGAGCCCTTCTCGACCCAGTCGCACGCCATGTGCCACTTGGCCTGCGAAGCGCGCAGGCGGAACTCGGAGCCGGAAGCGATGGCGTCGGAGAATTCCTCGGTAAGTTCGACCAGGCGGCCCAGCAAATGCTGCAGCTGGTCGACGGTCACGCCGCCCATCACCTGGGCGCCGGCCACCTGCGACAGCAGATAGCCCATGTCGGCCGGATCTTCCTCTTTGCCCATCGCCAGCAGCGCATCGATCGCCGACAGCACGTTGCGCGCCATCGGCGTGACGCGGTAGACGGCATGCTGCGCGTCCCATGCCAGCAACTGGTTGGTGCGCAGGCGCATCAGCACCGTCTCCAGGCTCTCGGGCAGCAGATAGGCCAGGCGGGTGTTGATGTCGGCGCGGCTGAAACTGGCCGAAGCGGTGTCGGAGGCCAGCTCGCGCAGCACCAGCAGGCGCACCAGCACGCCGTCGAAACCGCCATGGAACAGCGCCGTGAACACTTGCAGCAGCGGCTGCGCGCGTTTCAGGTGGTAGACCTGCTCGATTTCGTCGGCCGAGATGTTCGGCTTGAAGTGGGCCTGGAGGCTGCTTTGGGTGTCTTGCTGGTCCAGCGCCGGATCGGACGCGGACTCACTTGTTATAGGTTCAATCATTCTCTGCCATTCTGGTCGCAACGCGATTGCAAATAGTGCAACAAAGCATCATCATCGCGGGGGCGTCAGTATAGCAGGCGGGCGGGGTCAGGTCCGCCATTTGTATACGGCCCCGGGCACGCGGGGCCACACACATAATTATTTCTTGGCAACTTTATCCAGCGTCTGGTCGACGAAATCGCCGTCGGCGTCCTTGAACACCACCCGTACCGGATACCAGTCCATCGACGGCGCCAGCCACAGGTCGACCTGCGAGCCCTTGTCGTCGTCGAGCGGCTGACGCACCAGGTGCACCGCGCTGACCTCGCCGGAGCCGGTCTGCACCGGCTCGACGTTGGCGACCTTGAAGCTCCACTGCTCGGCATTGCGGCGGCCGGCGACGAAGTACGCCCATTCGCTGCCCGGCTTGAACTTGTCCGCCGCAGCCCGCGCCTGCGCAGCGATCTGCCACTGGATGCTGGCGCGATCCTGCTCGCCGCCCTTGATCGGGTACGTCTCGTCGCCGACGCTGAAGCTGATGGTCTTGGTGTCGCGCTTGAAGCTGATGGTGTTGGCCTCCTTGCGGAAGCGCTTTTCATAAAACGCCACCGGCGCCAGGCCGTAGTCGTCGATCAGCCCTTCGCTGCGGGTTTCGAGGATCTTGCCGAAGATGGCGGCGCGGCTTTCCACCACCAGCGAGTATTTGCCGTCGCCGGCGCGCCACTGCACGCCGGCCGTGCCGTTGATGGTCAATCCGTGCTGTTTGGCGGTGATGTTGTAGCTCAGGTCCGCCGACGGCGGCGCGTTGTGCGCCCGCTTGGCGCTGGGATGCGGGCCGGGCGTGTCGTCGGCCGCGCGGGCGCCCGTCATGGCGGCTGCGGACAGGGCCAGCAGCACGGCGGCGCTCAGCAAACGGACGGTGTGGGATTTTTGCATGTTATTTTCCAGATTCTGTGATCGTAATATTGGAGACGGTTTGCGTGGTCAGCGCGCCGCTCGATTCGGTGTTGCGCATCTGTACCGGGTACCAGTTCATCCCCGGCGCCAGCCATATGTCGAGCCGCGACGAATACGTGCCCGGCTTGGGCGGCCGCGTCAGGTGCCAGGTGACCAGCTTGCCCATCTTGGTGTTGAGTTCTTCCTCGCCCACCAGCTGGAAGCGGAAGATCGTCGCCTCCTTCTCGTCGCCCACCTGCAGGTCGATATCGCCGCCGAACTGGTTGATGTCGGCGCGGCCGATGCCGCCCAACTGGAACGGCACCGTCGCCTTGTCCTGCGCCCCCGTCAGCAGCGGATAGCTGCGCTCGGACGCGGAGAACGTGATGGTGCCCTGGTCGCGGTTGAAATGGGTCGCGGTCTCCGCCCGGCGCGTGCGCTTTTCGGTGACCTTGACCGGTGCGATGCCGAAGTCGTCGATGACGCCCTCGCTGCGCAGCACCAACAAGTTGACGCGCGTCACCAGCAGGCTGACACCGGCTTCGAGCGAGGCGTCGTAACGGCTGCCGTCAGTATGCCACGTCATCGACGCGGAGCCCGCCCATTTGGTGCCGTCGGCGTCCACCCGCGCCACGGCCATGTCGAACTTGGCGGACGGCGGCAGATGCACTTTATAACGCCGCGTGCCCTGCGGAGCGACCTCGGCCGGCACGGCCGGCGCCGGTGTCGGCGTCTCGGCGGGCGCCGGCGGCGTGCCGGTTTGCGCCTTGCCCGCCCCGGGCTGGGACTGGCCGGCGCGCTTGCCGCCAGCCGGCGCGCCGTCGCCGCCATCACCGCCGCCACCGCCAACATCACCCGGCGCCGCAGCGTCACCGCCCGCCACCGGGGTGGCGGCGATGGCGAGCAGCGCGTCGGTCGCCGGCGCCGGTTCCGGCGGTGGCGGCAGCTCCCTCGGCGGCGGCGGGCGCTTGACGCGCGGACGCGGCGCCTCCTGCGGCGCCAGCGGCTTGACGTCGACCAGCGGCGCGCTCTCGACGCGCTTCGGCAGCGTCAGTCGCAATTGCGCCGTCATCACCGATGGCGGATGGGGCGAGGTGCGCGGCGCGGACGATCCAAGATGGTTGCCGGCCCAGTCGATTGCCGCCAAATGCAGCGCCAGCGTGGCCGCGCAGACGACCAGCAGGCGTCGGCGTTGAAAGAGGTAGGAAACAATCGTCATGGCGCTAGTTTAACGTGTTCGGCCAAAGCCATCGGTCCACCGCCGCGCACCGATGGAAATGTTGTCAAAATCTTTTTGAATGCGGCCCGGATATCTGCTACGCTGAAAGCTAAAATCCACAGGAGACAGATATGGCCAATACGCAAATGCCGCACATCCCGGGCGCCGGAGTGATGACGGATACTTTAGATTTCGTCAAAAACCTGTGGGGCAGCATGAGCGTGCCCGGACTCACCGCGCCGACGCTGTCGGTGGAGGAACTGGACAAGAAGATCAACGATCTGAAAGCCGTCGAGGCCTGGCTGAACCTCAACATGAGTATGCTGCGCGGCAGCATCCAGGCGCTTGAAGTGCAGCGCGGGACCATCGCCACGCTCAAATCGGTCGGCGCCAGCCTGGCGGCGGCGGTCAACACGGGCGCCAACGACAAGTCGATCTTCGAATCCAATCCGTACGCTTCGGCCTTCTTCCACCATGCGCGGGAAGCCGACAAGGCGCCCGCGAGCACGCCGTCATGGCCGCACGCACCTGCTCCGGCGCCGGCCCAACAAGCCGCGCCCAAGGCGCCGGACGCCGCGTCGCCGCCCAAGCCGGTCCCGGACGCCGCCGCCGCGCAGATGCCCAATCCCGCCGTGTGGTGGAATATGCTGCAGGATCAGTTCAAGCAGGCGGTATCGACGGCCATGGCATCCGAATCGATGATGGCCGATGCCGCCGCGCGCGCCACCGATACGGCGGTCAAATTCGCCAACGCCGCCAGCGCCACCGGCAAGCCCGCCGCGAAGGACGCCGACGGCGGCAGCGCGAAAGCGGCCAGCGCCACGTCGACCAACCCGGCCGCGCCCGACCAGGCGGCCGGCGACAAGCCGGCCACTAAAAAAGCCGCGGTCAAAGCCGCGCCGCCGAAGGCCGGCAAGCCCGGTTCCGACAAGCCTTAGCCGGTACACGGCGCCCCGCCGCCAGCGCCAGGCCTTACGCCAGGCGCTGGATGCGGATGGCGTCCACCATGCCGTCTTCCTGGCGCTGCACTTTTTCGATATCGATCAAGCCCTCCTCTTCGAGCAGCTTGGCGCTGTCGTGGGCGGACTGAAAACTGTCGAGCGTATCGCCCTTGGCGGCGACCGGCCGTATCCAGGCCACGCTGCCTACTTTCATCTTCGTATACACTTCTTTTGCGATATCACGCATATGGTTTTGCCCTTTATTTCAAGGCGCAGACAGGGCTGCGCCGCGATTCAGTGTAATCATTTGGTGACCCGGAAACAAGTTCGCTGTTGCGCCCATCCGTCACCGGGAACTGGCCGGCGTCGCTCGGCGTCAGTCCGCAATAGCGCCGTTGGCGGCCTCGTACTCGCTTGCCGCCGCCGCCGCCACCACGCCGGACACCGGCGCCAGCATCGCCAGCTGCTCCATCAACTGCGCGAACCGCAGCTGGCCCGGCGCGATCGCGTCGACGTGCATCAACACGCCGATGGCCTCCTCCGCCAGCTCGCGCACATAGCCCGTCTGGTGCAGTTGCGAGATCAGGATCTGCGCCGAATTAAACAGGATGCGCATATTGTGCGGCAGCGCCTTGCGCGCCACCCGCATCCATTCGACCGCCTCGATCAATTTGCCGGTCTTCCACAGCAGCACGCCGGTGTTCATCATGTCGGCCGCCTCCTTGCGCGAGGACTTGATCAACTCGACGCCCTCCTCGCCCATGCGCGCCTTGTCGAAAATCTTCTGCACCTCCTCGAGCAGCGGCGCGTTGTCATGGTTGTTGCGCGCCACGTAGCACAGCAAGGTCACCGGCGCCTCCTTGACGCCGACGGCGAACAGCAAGGTCGCCATATCGAGGCAGGTGGTGCTGTCCGGCCGCTGCTTGCTGTCGTCGGCCAGCAGCGCTTCCAGCTCGTCGCCGGATTTGCGGGCGCGCCGGAAGTCGCCGCTCTCGTGGTACACCAGGCCCTCGGTGATCTTGGCGCGCAAGGTGACCTGGTCGCCGCCGAACTGGTGGACCGCCGCGTTCAGCAAGCGTATCGCTTCCTTGGTGTCGTTCTTCTGGCCGCACACGCGCGCCAGGCCGAAATACGCGTCGACCGTCTTGGCCACCGAGTACTCGCCCATCTCTATGCATTTGCGGAAGGCTTTTTCCGCCACCGGGATATTACCGAGCTTGAGCGCCGTCTGCCCGAACGCGCGCTGGCGCGGCACCGAATTGGGCGACAGCTTGGCGGCTTTTTCCAGCACGCCGAAGGCTTCCTCGTGCTTGCCCTGCTGCTGGTACGACAGCGCCAGCTGGTCGAAGGCGTCGATGTAAAAGCGGTTGTCGGCGATCACCGCCTGGAACATCTGCTGCGCCGCTTCGAGTTCGCCGGCGCTCATGCGGATCTTTCCCAGGCCGCAGCGCGCCCAGTTGTAGTCGCGCTCCTCGAGCACCTTTTCGTACACCGCGCGCGCCTGTTCCGGCACGCCGCTTTTGAGCAGCAAGGTCGCCTTCATCCGCTGCAGGTCGATCTCGTGCAGCGGATAGAGCGCGATCTGCTCTTCGCACAGGCGCGCCGCGCGCAGGTAGTCCTTGTCGGCGAAGGCCTGGTCGATCTCGCGGAAGATCTGCTTCTTGTTCCACACGCGGTTCAGGCGCGTCAACAACACGCCTTCGGTGATCGGCTTGATGATGTAGGCGTCCGGCTGGTGCTCGGCCGCGCCCATCACCGACTCCACACTTTTCTCGGCCGAGACCATCAGCCACACGCTGCTGGGCAGCATCAGGTTGCGCAGGCGCGCCTCCTCCAGCACCTGCTGGCCGTTCTTGCCGTCGCCGAGGTTGTAGTCGCACATGACGACGTCGTAGCGCGTCTTCGACAGCAACACGATCGCCTCGCCGCCGCTGGCCGCTTGGTCGATATGCTTGGCGCCGAGGTTGCGCAGCGATTCGCGCAGCAGCTGGCGGATGCCGACGAAATCGTCGACCAGCAGATAGCGCTTCTCGGCCCAGTCGATCTCGCCGACAGCTTGGGTTTCCGCGCTCATGGCAGCCGCAGGATGAAGCAGCCGCCGCCCAGGGCGCCGCTGTTTTCCAGGGCGATGCCGCCGTGGCGCTGGCGATGCTTGTGCATCTTCGCCACTTCGCTGGAAAAGTACAGACCGAGGCCGCTGCTGTTGCTGAGGAAGTTGACCTTGTTCACGCCGGTCTTCATGGCGTCCGCGCCGGCTTCCAGGATCGCCGGCGGAAAACCGCCGCCGTTGTCCTCGACGCGCAACTCCAGATAATCGCCGTCGATGCGGATCGCCAGCCGCACGCGGTCGCGCGTGTAGCGGATGGCGTTGTTGATGGCGTGGACCAGCACACCGATGATCAAGTCCTCGTCGAAGGTCCAGATGGCGTCCGCCGGAAAATCGACGTCGAGCGTGACGCCGCGCGATTGCAGCAGGATGCGCGCCTGGCCCCTGACCTGGTCGACCAACTCGCTGACACGATGGGCGGCGGGATCGAACGGGTAACCGGGTTTGCCCACCTCCTTGTACAACGCAAGCAACTGGATCAGGTTGTCGTTGAGGCGGCGGGTCTGGTACAGCATCTGGCCCAGTTGCTCGTATTGGGGTTGCCCGGCGCTGGAGGAAGGCGGCGCGGCGGCGGGGGTGGACGCGGGGGTGGAGGCGGCGATCAGGTTCTCCAGAGTGCCGCTGAGCACGCTGATCGAGTTCTTCATGTCGTGCACCGTCGACGCCAGGAACATCAGCAGCTCTGGCGATCCCTCGTAGTGCTGCGCTTGGTCTTCGTCCATTTGTGCGGTGCTCGCGCCCGGTTCAAAGGCTGATTATATCCTGCGGGATATAGCCTAGCCAACGCCGGCGTCGCTAGTGTGCGCATGATATTTGCGCAAGCGCAACGCCGGTGTGGCGTCGGGAGCACTGCCGATCACTGGCTGCGGCGGCGCTCTTTGAGCAGGAAGCGGCCCGGATCGAGCGCGGCGACCAGGCTCGCCTCCAGCGGCGGCGGCGCGTTCTCCAGTTGACTGACCAGCAACTCGGCCATCAGCGGCGCCCAGATCAGGCCGCGCGACGCGTAACCCAGCAGGCCATACAGGCCGGGGTGGCGCGGCACGTCGCGCAGGCGTTCCAGGCGGCCGGCGGCGCCGTGGTCGGGCAAGGCGCCGCACAGCGGCAAGCGGTCCGGCGCGGCGCAGCGGAATCCGACCCGGCCCGCCAGCGGCGCGCTCGCCGCCAGCGCCGCGACGGCGTCACCCGGAACAATCTCCGCCAGCCGGGTGAGGTTTTCCAGCTGGCTGTCCGCGCGCAGTTGCGGATCGTCGTCGCTGTCGTAGGTCGCGCCGGCGCAGACAATGCCGTTGGCGGCCGGCGTCACGTACGCCTCGCGGCACACCACCAGCGGCAGCCGGGGGGCGCCCGCCGAGCCGGGATCGTCCAGCGTCAGGTGCGTGACCTGGCCGCGCAGCGCCGACAACGGCAGCTGCGCCGCCTGCGCGATGTCGACCGCGCCGGTGCCGCCGGCCAGGATCACCGTCGGCGCCCGCGCAATCGTCGCGCCGTCAGCTGCCAGCACGTGCCACTCGCCGTCGATGCGCCGCAACGCCAGCGCCTGCGTATGGAACAGACGGCGCAGGCGTTCGCCGCAAGCGTCCAGCATGGCCTCGCACAGCGATGCCGGCCGCGCCCAGCCGCCCTGCTCGAACAGCCAGCCGCCATGCGGCGTCTCGCCACCGAGCAAGCGGCCGGCGTCGGCGGCCGTCAGCCAGCGCGCGAACTCCGGCGGATAGTCCCATGCCGCCAACACGTCCTGCTGCACCCTGGCGTGCGCGGCGTCGCGCGCCAGTTGCAGCACGCCGCAATCGGCGCCGTCGAAGGCCTTGCCGACGCCACCCAAGCGACGCCACTCGCGCAGCGCGAACAGATAGGCGGCGCGGCTCAAGCGGGTCGGAATATTGTCGTCCTTCGACAGCAGCGGCATGAAGATGCCGGCCAGGTTGCCCGACGCCTCCTGCGCCGGCCGGGCGTGGCGCTCGATCAGCGTGACCTCCCAGCCATGGGCGCACAGGCGATGGCAGGCCGACGACCCGGCCAGGCCGGCGCCGATGACGATGGCGCGCCGCTGCGGTTCTTGTGGCGCTGGCGGCGCCGGCTTGCGGCTTCGATACACCGCGCCGACATCGCGCGAGCCGGCGATGGCGTCGCAGGCGAAACCGGCCGCCGTCAGCGCCCATACCAATGACTCGTCGGGTGCGTGCGCGTGCAAGGTCGCCTGCGGCGCGGCCAGCTTGGCCAGGCCGCGCGCGAAGCCCGAGACAAAATCCGGCGCACACGAGCAAATCTGGAAGTCGTCGACCCGCGCTTCGACTTGCGGCAATACGGCGTCGAGCGCGCCAACCAGCAGATCGAGCGTGACGTGGCCGTCATCGAGCACGATACGGTGGAAGCCTGGCACGTTCAGCGGCCATTGGTCGCGCAGCCGCGCATCGGCGATGCGCGCCGCCTCGGGCAGCGCCGGCGCGATGGCCAGGTAGTGCAGCGGCGCGCCCGCGGACGAAGATGCCGCCGCCCACGCGGCCAGAAACCGCGCGCCGTCGGCGAAGTCGGTATCGAGTACGACGCGCCGTGGCGCGCTTGCCGTCGTCACTTGCGCCGCTTCCGGCAGAAACACGCCGGATCATGATCGTCGACCATGCCGATGCCCTGCATATAGGCGTAAATGATGGTCGAGCCGACGAACTTGAACCCCAACTTGCCCAAATCCTTGGAAATGCGGTCCGACAGTTCGGTCTTGGCGGGGCGAGGATCGTCGCCCAAGACGATGGGCTTACCGCCGACATAAGACCACAGCAGCTGATCGAGGCTGCCGCCGCCGTCACGCAAGCGCAGGTAAGCCTGCGCGTTGGTGATCGCCGCCGCCACCTTCAACTTGTTGCGCACGATGCCGGCATCGGCCAGCAGCGCGGCCACCTTGGCGGCGTCGTAGGCGGCGATCTTGGTGGCGTCCCACTGGTCGAAGGCGGCGCGGTAGTTCTCGCGTTTATTGAGGATGGTCTCCCAGCTCAGCCCCGCCTGCGCGCCCTCCAGATTGAGCATCTCGAACAGGCGCGTCTCGTCGTGGCACGGCACGCCCCATTCGGTGTCGTGATAGTGCAGGTACAGGGGGTTGGCCGGATTGGCCCAGCCGCAGCGGATTTTGGTCATCGCATCGAGATCGCAGGTCATCGGGAGGGCAAGTATAGCAACCGGGAGGCGCCGCCGGCCAGCGGGTTAGAATGAAGCCCTTATCGACGCTAACGACAGGAGCTTTGCATGCAATTCGAGGCAACACTGGAATGGAAACGCGATGGACAGGATTTCCTTGGGCAGCGCTACAGCCGCGCGCACACGTGGCGCTTCGACGGCGGTGCTGTCGTGCCGGCGTCGTCGTCGCCGCTGTCGGTGCCGCTGCCGATGTCGGACGCCGCCGCCGTCGATCCGGAGGAGGCGCTGGTGGCCGCCGCGTCGAGCTGCCATATGCTGTTCTTCCTGTCGATCGCCGCCAAACGGGGACACACGGTCGACAGCTACACCGACCGCGCCGTCGGCACGCTCGGCAAGAACGCGCAGGGGAAGATGGCGATGACGCGTATCGCGCTGCGTCCGGCGATCGTGTTTGCCGGCACCGCGCCGCCCGGCGACGATGAACTGCACGCGATCCACCACGAAGCCCACGACAAATGCTACATCGCCAATTCGCTCAACTTCGAGGTGGTGGTGGAGGCGCCGCCGGCGTAGTCCGGCCGGCTCAGGTTTCCAGGTCGCTCGACAAGCCCACGCGCCGGCGCTCGCCGCCCAGCGACAGCGGTCCTTCCAGATTGCTGACCAGCCGCACCTCGCCCTCGCTCAACGCCTCGTCGAGCCGGTGCATCAAGCGCGGGAACAGACCGTCGGCGCGCGCGCGTTCGGTGCCGTACAACGCCGCCCAGGCGTTGCGGCCGGAGCGCTTGGCGATGTACAGGCCCTGGTCGGCCAGCTCCACCACCTGCGACCATGACAGCAGGCGCGGTTGCGAAGGCAGGAAAGGGAAACAGGCGAAGCCGATCGAGCAGGTCTTCGACAGGCGCACGCCGTCCGGCAGCACGAATTCGCGCTCGGCGACGACACGGCGCATGCGCTCGACCACCACGCGCGCGTCGTCGCGGTGGGTGGCGCGCGCCAGCACCAGAAACTCCTCGCCGCCCCAGCGGATCACGTAATCCGATTCGCGGAACACTTCGCGCAGGCGCTCGGTCATCTGCACCAGGATGGCGTCGCCGGCGGCGTGGCCGTAACGGTCGTTGACTTCCTTGAAGTGGTCGATGTCGACCATGAAGAACACCAGGTCGTGGGCCGCATGCGGCTCGCGGCCGGCCGGCTGCTGGCCGCGATGCTGGCCGCCGTCGTAGCCGCGCAAGCTCATGGCCACATCAGCGTCGACGTTGCGCAGGAAGAAGCGGCGGTTGCGCAGGCCCGTCAGCTGGTCGGTCAGGCTGACCTCCTCGAGCGCCTGGTAGGCGCGTTCGAGCTCCAGGTTTTTTTCCACCAGCTGCTCCTGCGTCGCGCTCAACGTCTTCAGGGTCGCCGCCACCTGCCGGTAGGCGCTGGCGTTATCGAGCGCGATCGCGCCGAACGCGCACAAGCTGCGGAAGATCAGCCGTTCGCGCTCGCCGTAGGCATTGGCGTGCAGCGACTGCACCGTCATCGCCCCCAGCACGCGCTCGCCCACGCGCAGCGGCGCGAACAGCAACGTCAAGGTCGGCAGGGTTCCCGGGATCAGGTTCGGCGTCAGGCCGGCTTCGCCCAGTTCGATCAGGATCTCGCGCCGCTCGCGCACGCAGCGCGATGAGTTGGCGCGCGGGTCCGCCAGCGAGTAGCGCACCTCCGGCAGCGGATTGCCCGCTTCGACGCCGAACGCGCACGACAACCACACGCCGTTCGGCTCGAGCAGGAAAATCGCGAAGTGCGTGGCGTCGAGCAGTCCGTGCACGTGGCGGTCGAGCGCGCGGAACACCGCCGCCGCGTCCAGGTGCGCGGTGATCTCCTGGCCGATCGCGCTCAGGTGCGCCAGCGTGGCGCTGGTTTGCTGCAGCACCTCGGCGCGCTGCGCCTCGGCCGCCGCCAGCTGGCGATGGTGCTCGGCCTCGGTCTGCGCGCGCTCGGTCTGGTATTGCACCTGCATGGCGATGGCGCGATTGGTGGCCTGCTGGCTGTGGGTCTGGTCGCGCGCCGCGCCGGCCCGCAGCGCGATCGCGTACGCGCGCGCGTGGTCGCCGATGGCGGCGTACTCGCGCGCGGTGGCGTCGAGCAGCACGCCGGGCACCGTATAGCCGTCGATGGTGGCGGCGATCTCCAGCGCCAGCAGCAGGTAGTGCAGCACCGGGTTGGGCGCCATCATCAGGTCAGGCTCGGGCAGTCCGTGGGCGGCGTGCTGGGCGTGGATGTCGGCCAGCACATTGAGCGCGGCGATCTGGCCCAGCGCGTCGCCATGCTCGCGCGCCAGCGCCAGCGCGCCGCAGACGGCGTCCAGCGCCTCGTCCGGCCGGTTCAGGTGCGACAGCGCGTGGGCCTGGCCGCGCCGCGCGCTGCTCTGGAAGTCGTTTTGCGCCAGCGCGTCGCCGCGCGCGGCCAGCCGGGTGAAGCTGTCGAGCGCGGCCGCGTGGTTGCCCAGGTCGAGCGCCAGGTCGCCCTGGTATTCCAGCGCCACCGCGTACGCGCGCGAGCCGGACAGCGGCGCCAGTATGGTCAGCGCCTCGCGTAGCAGGCTCTGCGCGGCCTCGCGCTGGCCCAGCTGGCGCAAGGTTTCGGCGGTCTGCATCAGGCACATGCCGATGGACAGCGGCCAGCCGGCCGGGCGCGCCAGGTCGAGGCCGCGCTGCATCCATTCCAGCGCCGCTTCGTGCGCGTTAAGGCTGGTGAAGCCGTTGCCGATGTTGGTGGCGATGATGATGGCGCGCCGAATCTGGCCGGTGATCAGCGCCATTTCAAAGCTGGGCATCAGATGGCCGATGGCGCGGCCATACTCGCTGCCCTGGAAGGCGCAGGTGCCGAAGTAGTCGCTGACCCAGCCGGCGGCGATCGGCGCCAGGCCGCCCAGATCGGCGCCGAAGCGGCCGTCCCATCGCTGCTGCGCGGCCCGCCAGTCGCCAAACGCCGCGCAAATGCCGGCGGCGGCGTCGATCACGTCGATCCGCACCGGATCGCCGCCGGCGCGGGCCGCCTCGCCGGCCAGCGCCAGCCAGCGCTCGCCGGCCGCGCTGTCGCCGCGGTCGTTGGAGACCCAGGCCAGCACCCAGCAAGCGTCGGCGCGCGCGCAGGCCGACGCTGCCCACGTTCCGTCCGCCATGGCGGACGCGCTGGTCGCCGGGGCGGCGGACATGGATGGGGAAGCGGAGTCGGAAGCTGAAACGGGAGCCGAATCGGCGGCGCAGCCGGCGGCGGCCTGCTCGAACAGCGACATTGCCTGTTCGGCCTGGTATTGAGCGGTGTCGAGCTGGCCTTCGAGCCACTCGGCCTCGGCGGCGATCAGCAGCAGACGGCCGCGCACCACCAGCGCCTCGTCCGGCGATAGCGCGCCCAGCAGCGGAGCGATGTCGGCCGACAGGGCGCGGGCGCGCGCAGGGTCGCGCTGGCGCAGATGCCAGGCGAGCGCCACGAGCAACGGCAGGCGCGCCGCGCCGGAAATTTCCGGCAACACCGCCTCCCACCGCGCCAGCTCCTCATCGAGCGCAAACATCTCCACCAAGTGACGTCCTTTGACTGTGTTTCATCCGACGGGCTAGTTGCCCGCACGCACTTAAACGCTGTGACAGCATTATTCCACAGTTTTCAGGCACCTCCGCCGCACGGCTCCAAGTGCCTGATTGCAAAGCGATTTCAGTTCCCGGTGGAAATTTTAAAGACGCGCCGGCGGCTGCCGCCAACCGGCTGCGACACTGTCATTACTGCGCTCTAGGCGCCCCGCCCTTGCCCGCGACCTGCGGCACGGCGTTCATGTGCTGATCAATGACGGGCTGCAACTTGGCCGCCAGCGCCTTGACATCGGGATCCTTCGCCTTTTGCTGGGCGTCGGTGACCAGTTTGTGGGCGACCTTATGGTCCTTGACACCGGCGTTGGCAATGTAAGCCTTGTCGAACTCCTCGCCGCTCAACGAGTTGAGCTTGTCGGCCATCTTCTTGTGCTTGGCATCGGGCTCGGACGGCAGAGTCACATTCTTGGCCTGCGCCACCTGTTTTACCTCTTGCAAGCCCTTCGTGTGGTCGTCCACCATCTTCTGGGCAAAGGACTTGACGTCGGGAGAAGTGGCTTTTTGCACGGCGATCGTAGCGGCGGCCACCTCGTTGACGTTGGCCTGCGCCATGTCCGTGAGATAACGCTGGTCGTCCTTGCCCAAATTTTGCGCAAAGGCCGCGCCGGCGGCCAGCAGCCCCAGGCACGAGGCGACGGCGATCCTGATCTTGTTGTTCATGACGGGTTCCTCATAAAAGATGACGAGGAACTAATTTTACAAAGGCTGGACAAGGGCGGACGCACCTTACGGCTATGCAAGAACGGCCCTAAAAAGCACGGCCACAAATAAAAAAAGCGCCGGCAAGCCGGCGCCTTGTAGGGGTATAACAACGCTTAGGAAGCGTGTTTGCTGATCTCGATCAAACGAGTACGCATGGTGTCGCTGGCGGCCGGGCCGGGAGCGAACATATAGTCTTCATCGTTGATGGCCAGGCCGCTGTTGGCGTCGACCAGCACCTGATCGGCCGGTTTGCCGGTTTCGCGGCTCACCACCAGCAGGCTGGCGCCTTCCGGTGCCAGGTGGTCGTTGCCCCAGGCGATAAAGGCCAGCAAGACAGGCTTGAAGTCGCGGCCGGCCTTGGTCAGCAGGTATTCATAGCGCGGTGGACGGGCGCTGTACTGGCGCCGTTCCATCAGGCCGCCCTCGACCAGGCCGGCCAGACGGCGGGTCAGCATGTTCGGGGCGATCTTCAGGCTTTTTTCAAATTCGTCGAAACGCGACAGGCCGTAGAAGGCGTCGCGCAGGATCAGAATGCTCCACCATTCGCCAACTTTACCCAGGCTGCGGGCGATAGGGCAAGGCATGCGGCCGAAATCGGTATGTTTCATGTGTAACTCCTCGGTTCAGATGAACAGGAAATGGGTGACAACACAGCGTGCGATGCGCCTTACGCGCATACCGGCTGTAACAACGTGTGACTCTTCTGCGAGCAAACCCCTGTGACCATGTGTGATTTTTCTGGTGTCAATTTCGTCTCCTCTTTTTTGCCCTGCGGTTTAAGTACTTTCCCTCTGAAACACAAGCTTCATCAACCGGTCGACATGGGGTGTTGGCCTGCCACCACGGACCACAACCGGGCCGCGCGCAGCGGCATCGGGATGTGCGCCTGGTTTTCATGTCTGCCCCCATAATTAACAATTGAGCGACGGTGCCTAAGTGTGTTGTACAGGACAATTTCCGTCCCTCAACACCTGAACCAATTATTGATGATCTAAAAAAACCGCGCTTTTGCTGCAAGTGACTACGGTTTTGGGAGCGTAGAAAACTATTAAAAATTTTTAAAAGATAGGCATAATACGCAACAGGGCGTGAAGAATTTATCAACCAAGCAAGGTGAACCATGCCGACGGCCAGCGACAGTACGCAGCGCAAAATCCTCATCGTGGACGACTCCGCGTTCGAGCAGCGCGTGCTGGTCGACCTGCTCAGCGAACTGCCCTACAAGGTGTCGGTGGCCTTCAACGGCCTGCAGGGCTACCAGTTGGCGCTGGCCAATCAGCCGGACCTGATCCTGCTGGACGTGCGGATGCCTAATATGGACGGCTACACGGCGTGCAGGTTGCTCAAAGCCAACCCTGTGACACAGGACATCCCGGTGATTTTCCTGAGTGGCGCCGACGCCGACGAAGAGCGCATCATGGGCCTGTCGATCGGTGGCGTCGACTATGTCTCCAAGCCGTTTTCGCCGGGCGAACTGGCGGCCCGCATCCAGGTACACCTGAACTTGTCGCGCCGGGTCAGCGACCGCGGCCAGCAAGCCTCCAACGACGCCGAGCCGGCTTCGGCCGTCCCAGCGGGCGGGGGCGACAGCGATCCGGACGCGGTGATCGTGGCGGCCGTCAAGCGCCTGATCGACGACAACCTGGCCAGCCTGCCGGGCCTGGCCGAGATCGCCCGCAGCGTCGGCACCTACCGCGAAAAGCTGTCCCAGATCTTCCGCGAGCAAACCGGCATGACGGTGTTCGCCTTCATCCGCGAGGCCCGCATCCGGCGCGGCGAAGAGCTGCTGCGCGACACCGACATGGATGTTCAGGACATCGCGCTGCTGATCGGATTTAACAATGCTGGCAATTTCGCCACGGCCTTCCGCGAGCGCACAGGCATCACGCCAAGCGCCTTCCGCAGCGCGAACCACCAAAGAAAAACGCCGCAGGCCTGATGGCCGGCGGCGTCCACGGTCGAACTGTTGACCGGATTGTTTTTTAGCGCAGCCGGAACACGCTGACCACCGCCGCCAGATTGGCGGCCTGCTCCTGCAGCGAACCGGCGGCGGCGGCCGCCTCCTCGACCAGCGCGGCGTTTTGCTGCGTCACCTCGTCCATCTGGGTGATGGCGCGGTTGACTTCCTCGATGCCGGTGCTCTGCTCGTGGCTGGCGGCCGAAATCTCGGCCACCACGTCGCTGACGCGGCGCACGCTGGCCACCACCTCGCTCATCGTCGTGCCGGCCCGCTGCACCAGCGCCGTGCCGCTGTCGACCTGGGTCACCGAATCGTCGATCAGTTGCTTGATCTCCTTGGCCGCCGCCGCGCTGCGCTGGGCCAGGTTGCGCACCTCGCTGGCGACCACGGCAAAGCCGCGCCCCTGCTCGCCCGCGCGCGCGGCCTCGACGGCGGCGTTCAGCGCCAGGATGTTGGTCTGGAAGGCGATGCCGTCGATCACGCTGATGATGTCGACGATCTTGCGCGAGGCCGCGCTGATCGCCTCCATCGTGGCGATCACCTCGCCCACCACCTGGCCGCCGTCGGTGGCCGTGCCGGACGCCGATTGCGCCAGCTGGTTGGCCTGGCGCGCGTTGTCGGCGTTCTGCTTGACGGTCGAGGTCAGCTCCTCCATCGCCGAGGCGGTCTCTTCCAGCGAGCTGGCCTGCTCCTCGGTGCGGCTCGACAGGTCGAGGTTGCCGCTGGCGATCTGGGCCGACGCGGTGGCGATGGTGTCGGTGCCGCCGCGCACCTCGCCCACCACCCGCAGCAGGCTGTCGTTCATGGCCTTGAGCGAGAGCATCAATTGCCCGGTCTCGTCCTTGCTGTTGCTGACGATGTGGCCGGTCAGGTCGCCCTCGGCGACGCGGCGGGCGATCACCACCGCCTCCTGCAGCGGCGCGGCGACCGCGCGCGACACGGTCGTCGCCAGTACCAGGCTGATGACGATCAGCGCCACCAAGGTGCCAAGGATCAGCTTGCGGGCCAGCGAAAACGTCTGCGCGGCCGAGGTGTCGGACGCCATGCTGCCGTCGTCGTTGATCTTGACCAGCGCGTCGAGCTGCTCGTTGACCTGGCGGAACACCTTGTTGGAGGCGCCACGGAACAGCGCCCGCGCCTCGTCCTTCTGGCCGGCGCGCGACAGCGCCGTCAGCTTTTTGCTTTCGGCCTGATAAATCTCCATGGTTTTCTGCAGTTCGGCGTAGATGCGTTTTTCCTCCGGCTCCGACACCAGCGTTGCGTAAGACGCCTGCTGTTTGCCCAGGGTTTCGAGCCGGGTCGCCATCGACTTCTCGGTGGCGGCCATCTCGGCATCCTCGGACAGCAAAATATGGGTCGATTCGGAGATACGGTAGCGCGACATCGAGTTCTGCACCTGGCCCAGGTAGCGCACGGCCGGCATCCAGTTGGTGGCGATGTCGGTGGAGGCCTGGTTGACCTTGGTCAGCTGGGTGATCGAGAACAGGCCGAGAAAGCAGGTCAGCGCGATCACCACCGCGAACGCCAGAATTAACTTCTTGCCTATTTTAAGATCATAGAACCATTGCATTTTGCGCTCCATATTTTTTCCACTTGGAAATGAATGATAGAGCGCGTGCCGGTCAAAGTCGATTCTTTATCGTAATTTCTCTGCACCTAGTTGTAGGTTAGCCTCTTGGCCGCGCATCTGCCGGCGCCAGAAAAACCAAGAGGCCAGCGCGTTGAGCCAGTACGCCACGTACAGCGCGGCTGTCAGGTACAAGCCCCGGCTGGCGTACAGTGGAATGGAGACGGTGTTGACCAGCAGCCAGAACGGCCAGGTCTGCAGCCGGCGCCCCATCAGCAGCAGTTGCGCGATGATGCTGAACATCAGCACGGCCGAGTCGATGAACGGCGCGTAGGCGTCGGTCCAGGCCTGCAGCATCAGGCCGTAGGCGGCGGTGGCGGCCAGGCCGGCCACGGCCATCGAGCCGACCAGCAGCGGCCGCGCGTTGGAAATCGGCAGCGCCCCGCCGCCACCGCCGGTCCACTGGCGCCAGCCGATCAGGCAGGTGACGATGAAGAAGCCTTGCAGCGCGACGTCGGCATACAGCCGGGAGCTATAGAACAGCGCCGCCAGCATCGAGCAGCCGATCACGCCCAGCCACCACGAATGTATATTGTTGCGCCCGGCGAGCACGATGGATAACGCCATGACGGCATTGGCGGCGATTTCCAGCGGTGTGGTCAAAAGTGCGTCCTTCGATGGGGGGTGGCGGATCGGCCAGCTACTCGCGGCAATCGGGCGGCAGCAGCCGGGCCGGAATGCCGTCGCTGCCGCAGCGCCATGCCACGCGCTTATTCTCGTCCAGGCTCGGCGTGAACGCAATAGCCTTGCCGCGATAGTTCAGGTCGGCCGGGAACACGTGCACCGCGCCGTTGGCGACGTCGACCGTGATGTTTTGCACCACGTGGTTGGGATCGGCCATCGCGTAGCCAGCCTGCTCCAGCGTGGCCGGGGCGCTGCCGTGGGCATAGAAATAGCGCTCCACCGCCGCCGTCGCCTCCTTGCCGACGCCGACCACCTGCGTCATGCGCGCGCGCGTGGTGTAGTCCTGGTAGGCGGGCACCGCCACCGCCGCCAGCACGCCAGCCAGCGCCAGCACCGCCAGCAGCGAACCGGCGCCGCCAACGCCCAGCCTTGGCACGAACAGCGCAAGCAGATAGGCCAGGCCGTGGCGGCCGGGCTGCTCGACCTCGTTGCCGCCGGCCAGACCGCGCACCACCGCCATGCGCTTGACCAGCCACGGATAGTCGCCGACCAGTTCGTGGAACGACATCCAGAAACCGGACGACTGCTGCGCCTGCGCGGCGTAGCCGGCCGTGCTCAGCTGGCGCCAGCGCTTGCCGCCCGCCGCCAGCGCCGACAGGCCAGCCTGTGCGCTGTCGAGATCGTCGCAGGCGTGGAAACCGTGGCGGTCGCACGTGTATTCGCGCGCGCGGGCGTACGCCGCGCCCAGCAGCGGAACAATCGAGGCCGGCGCCAGCAGCGCCGACCAGCGCAGGTGCTGGCGTTTGAGGTGGCCGATCTCGTGGCCGATATAGAAATTGATCGCGTCCGGGCGGTCCTCCAGCGCGTCGACCACGTCCGAATACAGCACGATGAAGTTGTTGCCGAGAAAGCGTATCGCAAAGGCGTTCAGGCTGCCGGCCATTTGCAGCAGGTAGGCCTCCGGCGCCTGCTCGAGGCCGAGCCGCCGGCAGCAGGCGTCGATGCGCTCGCGCAGGTCGGGAAACTGCTCGGCCGTGATGCGCACGCCGGTGCCCTTGAGCCAGGACACCAGCGCCGACTGCGCGAAACAATAAGTGATAAAGAACAGCAGCAAATAGACCAGCGCCATGCCCATGGTCGCCGCCAGCAGGCCGGCCCAGACGACTAGCGACACGGCCAGCATGATGCCGAACAGCGCTCTTTCGTTCTTGTACACCAATTCCATACGGCTCCCGGCCTGATAAAGTTTCCAGGAAGCTATTCTAGCGGCTTATTTGAAAAAAATACAACTCTTTCTGATAACGCCCGACGAGGGTCCCGTGCGGCGCATTGTAGTTAGCAAGCAACGCTGGACTCCGCAAAATCCTTCAATAAATCAACTACCTGATCGTTTCCGCAGCGCTGATTTTTCCCGCGTTGAACTCGCATATGATCGATTTTCCCTAGCAGGGAGAGACATCCACACAGCAACATAAAAAACCAAAAGGATACGCATGAAGAACCGGAACGCCCTTAGTCCGCTCAAACCATCCGTGCTCGCCGTCATTGGCGTGCTGGCCGCGATGGCCGCTCCCGCCCGCGCGCAAACCGCCGCGCCGACCGAACCGGCGCAGCCGGCCGCGCAGGCCGCCGACTCCGTCGTGGTCGTCACCGGCTTCCGCGCCAGCCTCAACAGCGCGCTGAACACCAAGCGCGCCAGCGACGGCATCATCGACGTCATCAAGGCCGAGGACATTGCCAAGTTCCCCGACGCCAACCTGGCCGAATCCTTGCAACGGGTGCCGGGCGTATCGCTCACGCGCGGCGACGGCGGCGAGGGCAAGCAGATCACCGTGCGCGGCCTCAACGCCGGCTTCACGCGCGTGCGCATCAACGGCATCGAGGGCGTGACCGCCACCGGCGCCTCCGACATCAACGGCAGCACCAACCGCGGGCGCGGTTTCGACTTCAGCGTGTTCGCTTCGGAGCTGTTCAATAGCCTGGAGGTGCGCAAGACCTCCGAGGCCAGCGTCGAGGAAGGCTCGCTTGGCGCCACCGTCGACCTGCGCACCGCGCGTCCGTTCGACTTCAAGGGCCGCACCTTCAGCCTGGGCGCACAGGAGATGCACAATTCGCTGTCGGAAAAATACAGTCCGCGCATGACGGCGCTGCTGTCCGACCGCTGGAAGACGCCGTACGGCCAGTTCGGCGCGCTGATCTCGGCCGCCTACTCGAAGCGCACGGTGCAGGAGGAAGGCTACGAGGCGGTCGAACTGCTCAGCGCCAGCAACGACGGCGGCTTTTGCGCGCCGGCCGGCTACACGCCGCAAAACCCCGCCAACAACGCCATTAAAGGCATCAACGCCGCCAATTGCGGCTTCGGCGTGCCGCGCACGTCCAACCTGGCCGCCTACAACGACGTCATGTCGCGCACCGACAACTACGGCGGCACGGTCGCCAATCCGCTGCCCGGCTCGGGCGCGTTCGCGCCGCGCATTCCGCGCTACCGCCGCTCGATGACGCAGTACGAGCGCTCCGGCGTGACCAGCTCGCTGCAGTGGCGTCCGAACGCCAGCACCGAGCTCAACCTCGATCTGCTGGGCGGCAAGTTCAACAACAAGCGCTACGACAACTACATCTCGGCCATCTCGTTCGGCCGCAGCCTCGGGCAATCGAACGGCAAGCCGCAAACGTCGATCCTGGAGAGCCACTTCAACGACGCCGGCAGCTGGGACTACGGCAAGTTCAACGCGGTCGACGTCCGCAGCGAGGGGCTGCTGGACGTCTACTCGACGCTGTTCCGCCAGCACGTATTGTCGGGCCGCCACGACGTCACCGACCGCCTGAAGATCGACTTCCTGACCGGCCAGTCGCGCTCGGACCTGGACGAGCCGCAACGCACCACGGTGCAACTCGACTCGCCCAACGCCAACGGCTACTCGTTCGACTTCCGCAACAACCGCAACGTGCCCGCGATGAACTTCGGCGTCGACGTCACCAACCCGAACAGCTTCAGCTTCGCGCCGCAGGAGGCCGACGGCACCTTCCACGGTCAGTTCGTCGGCCGCTATCTGCACACGCGCAACACGCTCAAGACCAACCAGATCAACGCCAGCTACGAGCTCAACGACAACCTGACCCTGCGCACCGGCTTCTCCAAGCGCGACAACAGCTGGACCAACGTCGAAATCGGCTCCGGCGGCAACGGCCTGGCCTTGCCGGCCGGCGTGGGCATGGGCGATATCACACGCCAGATCGGCGGCTTCGGCAAGGGCCTCGACGCCAGCGGCGTGCCCAGTTCATGGGCCGCCGTCGACCTCGACAAGTTCCTCAAGGTCTACAACATCGAGTGCCATTGCAGCGAGGTGCCGGGCTCGAGCTACAACTACCTGAACCAGGCCAACCGCGGCGTCGACGAGTCGATCAAGGCGCTGTTCCTGGCGGCCGACTTCAAGTACGACCTGTTCTCGATCCCGCTGCGCGGCAACGTTGGCGTGCGCCACGCCCGCACCAACGTCGACAGCTTCGCCCTGCTCAACGCCAACGGCGTGCTGGAGCCGGCGCGCTTTAAAAAC
Organism: Duganella sp. AC917; assembly: GCF_979258245.1. Lineage (NCBI taxonomy): Bacteria > Pseudomonadati > Pseudomonadota > Betaproteobacteria > Burkholderiales > Oxalobacteraceae > Duganella > Duganella sp. AC917. The sequence continues at coordinate 5,870,979 of NZ_OZ409848.1, read as the reverse complement.
AGCTACCGCGACTACCTGCCGGCGCTGAACGTCTCGGCCACGTTGCCGCACGACGTCATGCTGCGCTTCTCGGCCGGCAAAACGCTGGCGCGTCCGGAGTACACCGATCTGGCGCCGTCGACCACGCTCAGCACGCAGGTGCAGACGGTCACGATCGGCAACCCCAACCTGGCGCCGATCCGCGCCAAGACCTACGACGTGCAGGCCGAGTGGTACTACGCCAAAAACGCCATGGTGTCGGTGGGCGCCTTCCACAAGGATATCGGCACCTTCATCCAGGGCGTATCGGAGCGCGCGGTGTTCTCGACGCTGGGCTTGCCGGAGTCGATCCTGCTCGGCGGCGGTTGCAGCATCACCGGCGGCACGCCGGCCTGCGCCACCCTGCCCAACACCACGGTGGTGGTCAACCGCCAGGTCAACACGCCAGGCGGTCCGCTGACCGGGTACGAGTTCAACCTGCAGGCGCCTTTCAGCTTCCTGCCGGGGATCTGGGCCAATTTCGGCCTGCTGGCCAACTACACGCACGTCGATTCGAAGATCACCTACATCACCCGGGTGGACAATCCGAACACGGCCGCCAACGAGCTGCTGACGCGGCGCGCCAACTTCACCGGCCTGTCGCCCAAGGCGCACAACCTGACGTTGTTCTATGAGGACAAGCTGTTCAGCGCCAGGGTGTCGGCGGCGCATCGTTCATCGTATCTGCTCAACGTGTTGGGCGATGTGCAGGGGCACGACTTTACCGTGGTCGACGGGTCGACCAATATCGACTTCAGTATGTCGTACAACATCACGCCGCAATTGCGCATCAGCCTGGAGGGCCAGAACCTTAACGATACGCCGCTGCGCTATGGACGCGATAGCCAGCGCAACGACACCTTGCTGTACGTGCATTCGGGGCGCACGTTCGTGGTGGGCTTGAACTACAAGTATTGATCGTCCGATCAATGCTCCGCGCCACGGCGGCGATGACGCATTCCATGCCGTCAAAACCGCCGTTCGTCGCGCCCCGCTGGCCTTCGCCGCCAGCAAGCACTACAGTCATCCCATGATTTTTCCACATGGAACCAGATGACGCTCAATTCCCACCGCGCAAGCCTCGCCCTGCTGGCCGTGATCGCCGCGACCGCGCTGCTGGCCGCTCATTGTGCACGGGCGCAAACGGCACCTGTCTTCACGCCGGAACAATTGCGGGCCGACCTGCGGTTCGTCCAGGACGCCATCGCCAGCACCCATCCCGATCTCGGATTCTCGACCGACGCCGATCAATTGCGGCAAACCTACCGGCGCATCGATGCGCAACTGGACAAACCGATGACACGCGACCAAGCCTGGCGGGTGATGGCCACACTCAACCCCGTGTTCGCCGACGCCCACCTGGCCTTAACGCAGCCCGACGCTGGCGGCCAGAGCGAGTCCTTCCTCGCCGGCGGTGGTGGATTTTTTCCGTATGAGATGGTGGTAGACGCTCAAGGCGGTTTGGCCATCCGCGCCGAACTGGGCGGCGCCGCCTCGCCGCTGGCTGGGGTGCGCATAGAAAAGATCAATGGCGTACCGGCGCGACGCGTCGTCGCCGAGTTGCTGGAGCGCTGCCACGGCGACACGCCCGCTTTCCGCGCCGATCTGTTGTCGACCCGCTGGCCTTTCATGTACTGGAAAATGTACGGCGCCCCGGTCAGTTTCGACTTGCTGACTGCCGAAGGCCGCCAACTGCGCGTAAAGGCTGGCGGCAAATTACCGGCCTACCTGGACGGGCAATCGCAATTCGACCGCCAGTTCCGTTTCGAGCTGCTACCCGGCGACGCCGCGCTGATGACGGTCAACACTTTTTACTGGCCGGACAAAAAGCGGTTCACCGATTTCACTGAAAACGCCTTCACCCAGCTGCGCGACGCCAAGGTCAAGACGCTATTGATCGACGTGCGCGCCAACGGCGGCGGCAACGACGACATGTGGATCGATGGCATCCTGCGCTACATCGCCGACAAGCCCTATCGCTGGGCCTCGACGTACAAAAAGAAGGTGATAAAAGGCCGCGAGAGCGCCACCGAGAAACTGGGCGATGCGATCGACGGCACGATAGAAAAATGGCTGCCTCCGCAAACGGACGACCCGTTGCGTTTCAACGGCGTGACCTACGTGCTGGTGGGGCGCAACACCTATTCGTCGGCCATCCTGTTCAGCAACGTGGTACAGGACTTCGGCTTCGCCAGGTTGGCCGGCGCGCCAGGCTCGGCGCGAACGCGGCAAAGCGGCGGCACGCAGAATTTCGTGCTGGCAGCCAGCGGCTTGTCGCTCGGCGTGCCGCGCCTGATCTTCCAGCGGCCGTCCGGCGCGAGCGATGGAGCGCTGGTGCGCCCGGATCTGCCGCTGCCGGACAGCCCGTACGACAGCCGGCAACTGCTTGACGCGGTACTGGATCCGGCGCGACATTGACGTGGACCACGCGTCCGCCCGCCGTAGGCCCGACCGCCCAACGGCCGCCTCACTTGCACGATGCATGCCGTGATTGCCGGAGGAAATCGCCTTCCGGTAACAAAATTTTGCCGCAGCCGATAATCTGTGGGAGCATAGCCGACAGGAGCACCGCGTCGCGGTGCAATGGGGGCTGCTTGAAGCTGTTACGGCTGTTGAAATTCTGTGCAGGGCTATCGCTCTGCGTGCCGGGTCTGGCCGCCGAGGCGCCCGCGCTGCATTTCGCCGCCGAGGAGTGGCCGCCGTTTTTCAGCCGTTCGCTGCCGGGAAACGGTCTGACCGGCACGCTGATCGGCGCTGTGGCCACGCGCATGGGCTACGCCGCGCGGATCGATTATTTCCCGTGGAAGCGCGCGATGGAGGTCGGCCTGCACGACAGCGGCTACGCCGGCGTGGTGGCGTTGCTGCGCAATCCGGAGCGGGAGAAGATATGCTACTTTTCCAGCGCCGTCGGCAGCCGGCAGTCGGTGCTCGCCTATCTGACGGACAAACCGGTCACACCCGCCGCGCTGACGGAGCTGAAGGCGATGCGCATCGGCACGGTGGGCGGCTACTCGTACGGCGAGCAGTTCGACGAGCTCGCCCGCAGCGGCGTGTTGACCGTCGAACCGGCCATCAGCGACGAGATCAACCTGCGCAAGCTGCTGGCGCGCCGCTTCAGTGCCATCGTCATCGAAAAACGCATGCTGCGCTACTTGCTGGCCGCCGGGCCCTACACGCCGGCCGACCGTGCGCGCGTCGGCGTCGCCGACAACCTGTTCCCCACACGCAGCGTGCACGTTTGCTTCCAGCACACGCGTCAGGGTCTGCAACACCAGCAAGCGTTCGACGAAGCCGCGCGGGAGGTGGACCTGGCCAGGATCGAGCGCGACTACTGGCGCGACATGCAGGACGCGACCGCGCGGCCGGCGATGCCGTGAGCAGGCCGGCGGGTGCCTGCAGGGGCCGTCGTCGGCGTCACGCGGCCGCTTGTGGCTGCGCCGGGGGCTGTTGCGGCAACGGCGCCGCGGGTGCTTTCGTCTTCGGCGCCGCAGCGGCGGCCTTGGCGACCGGCTTGGGCTTGTCCTTTTCCACCTGCGCCAGCACTACCTTGTGGATGAAGTGCAGCTTCTCCTGCACCGGCGTCGGCAGCTTGAACGGATACGAGTCGGGCGTGCCGACGCTGCGGTTCAAGCTATTGAGCACATAGGTCAGCGCGAACCAGTCCGAGATAATTTCGTCGAAGGAATCGATCTTCAGTGGCGGCGCGGTGATCACCATTTCCGGTTCCTCCTTCTTGCGCGGCTTGAGCGACAGGCCGCAGGCGTGCGCGGTCTCCAGCGTATCGATCATGTGCAGGTAATGCGCCCACGTCTCGGCCCAGTCCTCCCACGAGTGCGAGCTGGCGTAGGTGCTGATGAAGTGCTGCTCCCAATCGGCCGGCGCGCCGTTCTCGTAATGTTTCTTCAGGCTCTCGCTGTAGTCTTCGCGCTCATCGCCAAACAGCTCGCGATAGCCGTCGATCCATTCGCTGTCGGCAATCAGGCGGTCGAAATAATAGTGTCCGCTCTCATGGCGGAAATGGCCCAGCAAGGTGCGGTAGTGCTCATGCATCTGCTCGCGCGTGCGCTCGCGCTGGGCGGGATCGGCCTCGGCGATATTAAGCGTGATCAGCCCGTTGTCGTGGCCGGTCATCACGCGCTCGTCTTCGCCCGGGCCGTCCTCCAGGAACTGGAAGGCCAGGCCGGCTTCCTCGTCGGTCTCCTTGGACACCGGCGTCAGGTGCAGCGAATACAGCGAATACAGCAGGCGGCGCTTGGCCGATTCGAGCCGCTGCCAGAACAGGTGGTTCTTCTCGTTGCTGAGCGTGGGAATGACGACGGTCAACTGGCAAGACGCGCAAAGCTCGTTCGGATCGTTGGCGTCGAGCATCCAATTACACACCTGATGGTTGACGTAGTTGCTGCATTGCTTGTAAAGGCGGCCCGCGTCATTTTTGTTCAGGCTGCGCCAGGTGCCCTCCCCCGCTGCCTCGAAGCTGCTGACGACGCGCTGCTCCGGCTGGTAGCCGAGCATGCTGTCGCAATTAAAGCACAGCGTGTTTTCGAAGAAGACTTGCTGTGCACACTTGTCGCAGTGAAAGGTTTTCATTTGGTTTGGACGATAGGTTGGTGCGACGCCGAAAGGCACGCTTGGCGACATCATACCCACGTGTAGTCCAGCGCTCAGTTAGGCAGCGCGCATTGCGGGTTTGCTTTACCATCAAACTATGGAGGGTCACCGGCCTGCTTCATTATTTTGACGGACGTATTTTCAGTTCGTACGACCTTGGATCCTGGAAGCCGGCACCGGGGTCAAGTCTGTCATTCGGACACGACCTCATCAGCCCAACTGCGGGTACTCCGCGCATCCGTCGATTTCCGCCAGGAAGCCCTCGGCTGTATAACGCGGGATCTTATCGAATTCGCTGAGCACGCGGGCGCGAAATTCCTCATGTTCATGCCAGCGATCTGCGGGAATATTGAAATAATTGACGGGTGCTACTGACAGGCTCAACCCCGGCCAGTGTTTTTGCAACGTCATCAGGTAGCGCCGGGTCGAGCACATTTTACCGATGACGACGACGCTGCGAATCGCGCTGATGTCCATCATTTCCGCCACCCTTGCCATGCCGAAGCGGACGTTTTCGCCGGTATTTGTCGCAGCGGTTTCCAGTATCAACGCGCTTTCAGGCATTCCGAGCTCCATCAGCCGCTCGGCAATCACGTCCGCCTCGGCCAACGGCAAGGCGCCGGTGCGTCCACCGGAGACCAGCAGGCGGCTAAACATGCCGCTCCGCCACAGTCCATGGGCAGCCTCGCAAAACTCCGGCACGCCATGGCGCGTCCCGAACAGAAATCCCAGGTCCGAAACGCTCGCCGGAAACGACGGCATGATGTAGTCCGCTATACGCTTCAACTCGTCATGTGACATTCCCTTGGTCAAAAGTCCGGCCGGACGCTCCGCGTCGGTGGCCGATGGCTTCAACGCCTTTCCGCCTGGCATAGCCCCTTCGGCGCCCAGTGGTGCACCAGGGTGGTGGGCGGCAACGAAGCATCATGCAAAATGAGCGCAAAACCCTTTCGAGGGTCCGGCCCCAAAGCCATAAGCAACATAGGCGGGCCGCCGCGCACGGTCATGCTGTTGCCTGCGCCGCGCCCGACCCGGACGCCGTCCGGCGTCTCCAGGCACGTATCGCCGCTGACCGCGTAAAACGCCTCGGGTCCCGAATGCACATGGATGGGGGCGGTCATGCCGGGGCTGAAGATGGACTGGAGGAACTCGGCGTCATAGGAAACGTTGCGGTCGACAACCATCGGCCCCACATCGGCGATGTGCTGGCCGTTGGGCGGACGCGTCCCGACAGGCCCGACAGTGAACAGCCAGATCTTGCCGAATGCGTTGATGACCGAGCCGTTGCCGCTCTCGGCCCGGGCAGCCTCCACGGTGGGGTAGTTATACAAGCTCCAATAGAGCGCATCGGCAGGAGGCTTACCCAGCGGTGCGTGCGCAAGCAGGCAGGCCGGGCCCGGCCGTTCGTTGTCCAGACCATCGGCATTGCAAGGCCGCGATGTCGCTTGGGCGAGTGCGGACGAGCTGGCCAGCAACAATACCGTCGCAGCAGCGCCCAGCATCGCCATTTTCGCCATCGACGCGATCGTCATTGCGTAGTTCGACACCATGAAACCTCCTTGGATAATCCCCGGATCAATCTCGCTCAACTTGTTCGAGCTCTAGCGCCACGAACGTTGCCTTGCCACTGGGTGCATTCCTATTTCGCGTCGCGCCCGGTTGGCGCCGTCAGCGCCGCCAGCACCTTATCGATATCGGCATGGTAGAACCGCGTTTGCCGCAGATACGGTTGCTGGCACGGCGCATTGAGCTTTCCGCCGTCCCGCAGGCCCAGTTCGATCCGCTGGCGGCCTGTGCAGGCTGCCGCGATGGCGTCCCCGGTGGCCGGGTTGCCAAACACCGGCAAGCCTTCAATGCGCGTCACGTAGGCGTCTTTTGCAAATGTTTTACAGCCTTTGATGCCGTCCAGGATGATCCCTTCCGGCGTCTCGGTCGTCCCGCTGCTGCCGCCGCAATTGTCCATCATTAACTTGACCATCGCGCGCAACACCATCGCGTCGCGCTGCGCCTGGGTTGGCGGTTGCGGCGTCGCCAGTCCGGTCGCGTCGAAAAGTTCGATCCAGTGTTGCGCCATGCTGCCGTCCGCGCCCAAGAGCGGGCCCAGCCAGCGTGGTTCGCACGGCACGGTGGCGCCGCACTCGAGCGATCGGCCGAAGTCCGGCTTGCCGCCGGCGCCGAGCTCCTTGTAAAAATTGTTGATGCGGGCCATCGCCGTGCCCGCACCCTGGCGCGCCGCCAGCACGTAGGTGTAGGCCGCCAGCCCACAGCTGTACTCGAGCCGGTTGCCACCGATGAAACGCGGCGACATGCCACGCCAGTTTTGCCGCTCCACGTACAGACTGCAATTGCTCCATGCCTGATCAAGATCGGCGGCCGCCTGCGCAGGCGTCAGCCAACCTTGCGCGACGGAGGTCATCCAGCGCAAAAATTCGCCGCCGCCTTCGTGGATCAGGCGCCGGTCGGCATATTCGTCAACCGCGTCGCGCAGCTGGAAGCGGTGGCTGAACTCATGCGCCACCAGCACTGTCAAGCTGGCCTCTTCGGTCGGACCCGGATCGGCGGGCCAGTTGAATAATGTCAGCCGCAGCACGTCGCTGGCGTCGCCGCCGATGCTCGGGCCACCCGGCCTGGTCGCGTACACCGCCGCCATGATCGGCGGCTTGTAACTGGCATCCGGCAACGCGCCGTGCAGGTAATTTACCGTGCCGGCTGCCACCAGCTTGATCTGGGCCACCGTCGCGTCGGACAGGCGCGGATCGAACCACGCCACCGGCTCGCCGTCACGCTGTGGCTGCACTGCCTGCAATAACAGCGCCGCCGTGTCCTCGCCGGCGTTGGCCTCCGCTACTTTCTGGTAGGAGCGGCCGTTCATCAGGATGCCCGGGGCGGAAAAGTGGTAATTGACCTTGCCGCAGCTGTCGGCCAGCGCGTAATTGGACAGGTGGACATACGTGCCCTGACCCAAAGGGAACGCCGCCGGATAGCCCGGCAGATCGGTCGCTGTCGGCACGCGGAAGCGCAGTACCGGACAAACACCCTTGCCGCGCGCGAGTTGATCGGCGCCGGCGGCGCCACAGTCGTCCAGCGCTTGCCAATTGGCGCGCGTTTTCGCGCCATCCGGCCCGTTTTTGACAAAGGGAACGGCGGCGCACTGCGGCGGCAAGGTGTAGTCCACTTCGATCGCATCGGGCTTCAACAGCCGCAGATGGACATCGACGCCCTGCCCGCTCGCGCCGGCCGACAAAGTCGACGCCATGGTGGTCACAACAATATGCCAATACTTCATCCGCGCCATCCCTGTCCCTGAATGTCTTTTGTTCGGCTATCTATCGGCATGCCGCCGCCGGTTCACCCCAGCTCCAGCGGCGTGACGGTGACGTTGACCTGCAAGCCCTGTTCTCCGCCGCCAAGCACGATGCCGCGCATCGGCGTGACGTCGCTGAAATCGCGCCCCCAGCCGGTGACGATGTGCTCGTGCTGCACCAGGCAGCGGTTGGTCGGGTCGAAATCGATCCAGCCCAGCGCCGGGTCGTACACCGACACCCAGGCGTGCGACGCGTCCGCGCCGATCATGCGCGGCTGCCCTTCCGGCGGGTGCGTCAGCAGGTAACCGCTCATGTAGCGCGCCGGCAGGCCCAGGCCGCGCAAGCCGCCGATCATCAGCTGCGCGAAGTCCTGGCACACGCCGCGCCGTCCGCTGAGCACTTGTTCGAGCGGCGTCGAGATGTCTGTGGCGGTGCTGTCGAACTCGAAATCGTCGAAGATCCGCTGCGTCAGGTCCAGCGCGGCGTCGAGCAGCGGCCGGCCGGCGCCGAAGCTTTCGCGCGCGTAGTCGGCCAGCTCCGCGCTCAGGCTCACATGCGGTGACGCGTACAGGTACTGGCATGCCTCCAATGTGGCGTCGCTGCGGTCGGTCAGCATCAGATCGCGCACCAGTTCCCACGGCGCGCTGTCGGCGATCTGCTCGAGCGTGCGGCGCGGGTACAGCGCCAGCGTCGATTCGACGTGCACCAGCAATGCGCTGTGCGGCGTGGCGATGCTGAAGTGGCGCGTCAGGTTGCCGAAGTAGTCGGCGCCGTCGGTGATGTCCTCGGCCGGCGGGTCGGTCACGATCCGGTGCGATTCCGTGCGCTGGTAGTCGAACGAGCGCGGTGTCATGTGCAGGTACTGCTGCGACAGCGACACCGCGCTCTGGTAGCCGTAGCGGGTCTGGTGCACCACCAGGTAGCGCGCGCATGCCGCCTGCGTTTGCGGCAGTGGCGTGTCGCTGGCGGTATTCGGCAGCGGGCTGGCGGTTTGCTGGGTTTGGGATGGCGTCATCGCGCGTATCCGGGCGCGCATGGCGTTTCGAACTTGTTTTGCGTACTGCCCGTGTAGCTGAAGAACTGCAATCCGATTTGCTCGGCCATCACTTCGCTGGCGTTTTGCACGCGCGCCAGCAGGTCGATCAAGCGTCGATTGCCGCCATAGAGATCGGCCTCCGGCGACAGCGACAGCAGCTCGCTGTGCAGCGGCGCGAGGTTGTGTTCGCCGCAAGGTCCGTAGACCTTGGCGATCTTGCGCAAGCCTTCAAGGACCCCGTGCAGCTGGTGACTGATCGAACGCGGATTGCTGTCGTCGAGGATCAGCAGGTCGAGCACCGGCAGCCATTCGGGCTGGGCGCGATAGCGGGCACGGTAGGTGACGATACTGTCGGACAGCTCGAGCACCCAGTCCAGGTTACCTTCCGGGTCCATGCCCAGCGCCGCCCGCAGCACCATGCTCTGGAATTGCAGCCGCTCGAGGCGCCGACCGAGCGACAGGAAGCGCCAGCCCATGTCGCGCGTCATGCCGTCCAGGCCGAAACCGGTCAGTGTCATCAAGGATGCGGCGGCGTCGTCGAGGATGGTCATCGCCTCCGATTGCGACGGCAGCGTGGCGCCGCCCGCGCGTTCGACCAGCCGGTTCAGCGCGCGCCAGTTGTCGACCGACAGCCGCTCGCGCAACTGGCTGGCGGTGTTATAGAGCTGTTGCTGCTGGCGCGCCAGTCCCGGCACGTCCGGCGAGACCACCGCCAGCAACAGCGCCGCTTCGATCTGGGCGTCATGCGCGATCACCGGCGGCGCTGGCTCCGGCTCCGGCGTGCCGCCCACGCTTTGGCTTTGGCTTTGGCTTTGTCCCTGGCTTTGACCCTGGCTTTGATCCTGGCTCTGGGTCTGCGTCTGCTGGTCCTGGCTTTGGGTTTGCTGATCCTGGCTCTGGCTCTGTTGGCTCTGTCGCTGCGCCGGCTCGGGTTCCGGCATGGGGGTCAGCTGGAACCAGGCGCACAGCGATTCGACGGTCGGCCATTCGGCGCCCGGATAGCCGGCGCGCACGTTGAAAACGATGTTGAGCGCCACCCGCAACAGCCGCGCGATGTCGTCGCAGCGTTCCGTGTGGCGGCCCAGCCAGAACAGGTTCTCCGCCATGCGGCTCGAGAGCTGCGTGTCGTCGCGCACCAGATCCTGCGCCGTCATGATGCGGGGAACGGGTTGCTGGTGACGCGCCTGCGAACTGGCCTGCACCCACGTGTCCTTGCTGCCACCACCGTGCTGCATGGTGATGACGCGCGCGTCCGGCCCGGTGGCCACGCGGGTCAGACCGCCCGGCATGACGACATAGCCGTCCGGCGTGGCGCACGCGAACACGCGCAGGCCGATCGAGTGCGCGTTCAGGCGCCCGGTGCCGGGCTGGTACACCGGCCCTTGCGACAGCCGCACCAGCTCGTGGGCGACGTAGTTGTTCGGGTTGGCCCGCATCTGCGCGATCAAGGTGGCGCGCGCGGCATCCTTCAGATCGCGCCCATAAACCGGCGGCTGGCGCAGTTGCGGGAACGCCGGCATGATCACCAGCTGGTCCAGTTTTTCGATCGCCTCTTCCAGCGCGGCCGGCTCGCCGCACCACCAGGTGGCCACCGACGGCATGCGCAGCGGCTGGCCTAGCAAGCGCTCGCTGAGCGCTGGCAGGAAGCCAAGCAAGGCGCCCGATTCCAGTAAATTCGAGCCAAGGCTGTTGGTGACCAGGACGTTGCCCCGGCGCGCCGCCTCGGTCAGGCCGGCCACGCCCAGCGCGGAGTCGGAGCGCAACTCCAGCGGATCGCAGAAATCGTCGTCGACGCGGCGCATGATGACGTGCACCCGCCGCAAACCGGACAGCGTCTTCATGAACACGATGCCGCCGCGTACCGTCAAATCGCCCGCCTCCACCAGCGGCAGCCCGAGGTAGCGCGACAGGTAGGCTTGTTCGTAATAGGTTTCGTTGTAAGGGCCGGGCGTAAGCAGCACGATCAGCGGCGCCTCGCCGGCGCGCAGAGGATGGGCGTCGCCATTGGCGGCGCAGCGGCGGCCCCACTGGGCCAGGCTGTCGCGCATGGTGCCGAAGAAGCCTTCGAGCGGGCGCACCTTCATGTCGCGCAGCAGCGCCGGGAAACTGCGTCCGATGATGGAGCGGTTTTCCAGCGCGTATCCGGCGCCCGACGGCGACTGCGTGCGGTCGGCGGTGGCCCACCAGCGGCCATTGGGCGCGCGCGCCAGGTCGACCGCGTAGAAATGCAGGGCGATGTCGTCCGGATGGCGCATGCCATGTGCGGCGCGCAGGAAGCCGGCGTGACCGTGAATCAGCGCCGGCGGCAGCAGCCCCTCCTTGAGCATATTCTGCGGACCATAGACGTCGCCCAGCAGGCGGTTCAGCAAGGTGGCGCGCTGGATCACGGCCGCCTCGATGCCCTCCCATTCCTGGCGTGGCAGGATCAGCGGCAGCAGGTTCAGGTCCCACGGCCGGTGCGTGCCCTTGGTGTCGCCGTAGACGGTATAGGTGACGCCGTTCTGGCGCACCTCGCGCTGCACCGTTTCGAGGCGCTGGCGCATCAAATCGGGCGCTTCGGCGCGCAAGCCGTCCAACATGGCGCGCCAATGCGGACGCGGCTCTTTCGAGGCGTCCAGCATTTCGTCGAAACTATCCGGTGCGGCCAGATATTTGGATAGCAGTTGCTTAGGCATCGCGGTCGATCGGCTTTTCTTCTAGTTTTTCTTCTATAGTGCGCTCAATCGGGCTGCCAGCGCAAATCGAGCGTCATCGGCAGGCTCGGATTCAGTGCTTCCTTGTACACATACATCTGCCCCGGCGTGTGCCCATGCGCCCAGAATCGGGCAAAGCGACGCGCCTCGGCGGCGTTGGCGTTGATCGGCGAGCTATCCTCGCTGCGCCCGCCCGGGTGCACCACGTGGTAGGTACAGCCGCCGATCGCGCGTCCGCTCCACGTGTCGACCAGGTCGAACACCAGCGGCGCCTGCACCCTTATGCTCGGGTGCAGCGCAGACCACGGGCTCCAGGCGCGGAAACGCACGCCGGCCACATATTCGCCCGGCACGCCGGTCGGATGCAACGGCAGCATGCGGCCGTTGCAGGCGACCACGTGGCGCCCGTCCGTCAGGCCGCGCACCAGCAGCTGCATGCGCTCGACCGACGAGTCGACGTAGCGCGCGGTGCCGCCGCCGGTCATTTCCTCGCCCAGCACGTTCCATGGTTCGATCGCCTGGCGCAGCTCCATCTCCACGCCCTCGTACACCACGGTGCCGAAGCGCGGGAAGCGGAATTCGATGAACGGATCGAACCAATGCTCCTCGAACTGGTAGCCGGCCGCGCGCAAATCGCGCGCGACGTCGCGGATATCCTGCGCCACGAAGTGCGGCAGCATCCAACGGTCGTGCAGCGCCGTGCCCCAGTGGACCAACTTGGCCTGGTAGGGCTGGCGCCAGAAACGCGCGACCAAAGCCCGCAGCAACAGCATCTGCAAAAGGCTCATACGCTCGTGCGGCGGCATCTCGAACGCACGGAATTCTACCAGACCGAGTCGGCCGGTCGGACCGTCGGGGGAATACAGCTTGTCGATCGAGAACTCGGAGCGGTGCGTGTTACCGGTCAAATCGACCAGCAGATTGCGCAGCAGGCGGTCGACCATCCACGGCTTGTCGCCCTCGTGGAGGGTCGGCAGCACCTTGTCCATTTGCTGGAAGGCGATCGCCAGCTCGTACAGATTGTCGTCGCGCGCCTCGTCCACGCGCGGCGCCTGGCTGGTCGGGCCGATGAAGGTGCCGGAGAACAGATACGACAGCGCCGGGTGGTTTTGCCAGTACGTGATCAGGCTTTTGAGCAGGTCCGGACGACGCAGCATCGGGCTGTCGGCGACAGTCGCGCCGCCGAGGGTGGCGTGGTTGCCGCCGCCGGTGCCGGTGTGACGGCCGTCGTTCATGAATTTTTCGGTGCCGAGGCGGGTCTTGCGCGCCTCTTCGTACAAGGTGGTCATGTTGTGCACCAGCTCATTCCAGCTGGCCGCCGGCTGCACATTGACTTCGATGACGCCCGGGTCCGGGGTCACGCTCAGCAGCTTGACGCGCGGGTCGCGCGGCGGCTGGTAGCCTTCGAGCCACAGCTTCATGTTCAGGTGCGCGGCGGTGGTTTCGATGGCCGTCACCAGCGCCAGGTAGTCCTCGATGCGCTTGAGCGGCGGCATGAACACATGCAGGCGGCCGCCGCGCACCTCGACGCACAGCGCGGTGTGGATCACTTCACGCGGCGCCGGCGCCGGGTCGACTTTTTTGGCGGCCGATTTGCGGGCGGCCAGATCGACCTCCGCATGCGACGGCACGCCATCGCCCTTGGCCGCCGGCGCCAGCGGCCCGCGCGGCTCGAACGGATCACGGTCGAATTCCGGCTCCTCGTCCTCCGGCTGCACCCATGGCAGCGCGTTGAGCGGCAGGCGCAGGCCGAGCGGCGATTCGCCCTCGATCAGGTACAGATGTTCGCGCTTGAGCGGCCAGGCCGACGTGCGCCAGGTGGTCGGCAAGGCGATCGACAGGCGCGCCTTGGCGTCGTCGGTCAATTCCTCGGGTTTAAGCGGCAGCACGTAGCCGGCCACCTCGCCAAGGCCGTTTTCCAGCAGGCGCGCCAGACGGCGGCGCTCCTCCGAAGACTTCAGGTCGGCCTTGAGCGGATCGAGGTTGACCGGCAGGTTCTCCTCGCGGCGGGCTTGTACCAACACGTCCTCGTAGGCCGGAATCGGGCTGTCGGACGGCAGGCCGAGGGTGCTGACCAACGCCTCGGTGAAGCGCTTGGCGTGTACGGCGTCGTAGCCGTCAGCCTTTTTCTCGTCCGAGAACAGCGCCTTGTTGCGCCAGATCGGCTGGCCGTCGGTGCGCCAGAAGATATTGAGCGCCCAGCGTGGCAGCGGCTCGCCCGGATACCATTTGCCCTGGCCGTAATGGAGCATGCCGCCGGGGGCGAAGTGGTTCTTCAGGCGCAGCATCAATTCGCCGGCCAGTTCGCGCTTCTTGTCGCCGTGCGCGAGGGTGTTCCATTCGGCGCCGTCCATGTCGTCGATCGACACGAAGGTAGGCTCGCCGCCCTGGGTCAGGCGCACGTCCATCGCTTGCAGGTCGTGGTCGACCTGCTGGCCGAGGGCGTCGATCTTGTGCCAGTCGGCGTCGGCGTACGGTTTGGTCACGCGCGGATCCTCGTGGATGCGCGTCACGGTCATCACGTGGTGGAATTCCACCTCGGAGACATCGGTGAAGCCGCTGACCGGCGCGGCCGACGACGGGATCGCGGTGCAGGCCAGCGGAATATGGCCCTCGCCGGCCAGCATGCCGGAGGTCGGATCGAGGCCGATCCAGCCGGCGCCGGGGATATAAACCTCGGCCCACGCGTGCAGGTCGGTGAAGTCGACATCGGTGCCGCTTGGGCCGTCGAGCGCCGCCTGGTCGGCTTTCAATTGAATCAGGTAACCGGACACGAAGCGCGCCGCCAGGCCCATGCCGCGCAGGATCTGCACCAGCAGCCAGCCGCTGTCGCGGCAAGAGCCGGAGCGTTTTTCCAGCGTCTCGGCGGGCGTCTGGACGCCAGGCTCCATGCGCACCAGATAGCCGATGTCGCCCTGCAGGCGCTGGTTGATCGCGACCAGGAAATCGTTCGTCATCAAATCTTTTTTGATGATGTCGCGGCGCGCCATGGCGATCCACTCGACCACCTCGGGATCTTCCTCGAAGTGCAGATACGAGCCCAATTCAAGCTTGAGCGCGTCTGGATAGGCGAACGGGAAATGTTGGGCGTAATCCTCGAGGAAGAAGTCGAACGGGTTGATGACCGTCATGTCTGCGATCAGGTCGACCGTGAAGTCGAGTTCCTTGGTCGCTTCCGGAAACACCGCGCGGCCGATGTAGTTGCCGTACGGATCTTGCTGCCAATTGAGGAAATGCTGCGCCGGCGTGATGCTCAGCGAATACGACAGGATCGGCGTGCGCGCGTGCGGCGCCGGGCGCAGGCGCACCTCGTGCGGCGACAGCGTCACAAGACGGTCGAATTTGTAGTTGGTTTTATGGTGCAGGGCGACACGGATGGCCATTCGGTAGTGCCTTTCGGTAAGTATTGCACGGGACGAAGGCAGGTGTCCTGCCGAGGCGCCGGAGATAATCTATTGTGTTGATGATAAAGCAGGATCCGTACCTGCGCCTGATGAGGTCAGCGGGTCGGCCCGGGAGATATTGACAAGGCGTTCACTTGCGTAAGGTTAGCCATAGTAGCTGAAAACGCCTGAAATCCCGGCACCCGACATGAATCCGGTCTTTATTGACCTTTATCCCGTTTGTGATAACTTTATCCAAGCACGGATAAAGCGGGATAAACATGAATCCTTTCTACTTTGCGAGGCCGGGACTCACCCAGGCACTGGTGCGCGACTTAACTGGTGGGAATTTGTTCAGCGATGCGGCCAACGGCATCTTCCTGGCCGCGCCACGACGCACGGGCAAATCCACGTTTCTGCGAAATGAGCTCCAGCCCGCGCTGGAAAACACCAACCGTGTCGTGGTCTACGTCGATCTGTGGAGTGACAAAAACCGGGACCCCGGGGCACTCATCGCCGAAGCAATCGGCAAGGAGCTTGGTAAGCACCTAGGCATCGTCGCCAAAACGGCTAAAGCGGCAGGGATCGAGCATGTCGGTCTGGGCAGTTGGCTGAAGATGGACCCGTCAAAAATTGGCAAGACAGATGGTCTGACACTGGCCGAGGCAGTGCGTGCGCTATGCGAAACTTCGGGAAAAGCGGTCGCGTTGATTATCGACGAGGCGCAACACGCGCTGACCAGCGTCCCGGGCGAGAGCGCCATGACCGCCCTCAAATCTGCCCGCGATCAACTCAACACGCCGGTTGCCGCAAACCTGCTGCTCATCATGTCCGGCTCCGATCGGGATAAACTGCTCAGACTGTTGAACACGAATGCCGCGCCATTTTTCGGTTCTGCCATCTCTATCATGCCGCAGCTGGGTGTGGATTTCATTGGCCACATCGCCGAATTGATCACTCACACTTATCCTCAGTTGGCGCCTGTCGACATTCCACTGCTATGGGAGGCATTTCAACGGTTTGCGCACAGACCTCAACCATTTGTCAGAACGCTGGGCCAAATCCTCAATCCCATCCATCCGCCGGCCCGGGGATTTGAGCGACAGGTGCTTGAGATGGCGGATTTGCAAAGAGCCGACGATGAGCGCGCGATGGAATCCGCGTACTTGGCGCTGCGTCCGCTTGAGCAAGCGGTGCTATGGCGCATGCTTGAACAAAGCGACCGGTTCCGGCCCTACGATGCGGACGCCCTCTTCTTTTATCGCGAAAAGACGGGGGAGAAAATTACCGCACAAAAAGCGCAAAACGCGATCGAGACATTGCGCATGCAGACGCCGTCGCTCATCTGGAAATCCGCGAAAGGCGAATACGCATTGGATGATACGGGAATGAAAACCTGGTTCAAACAGCGCTGCGAAGCAGGTCTTTGGCCGCCGCAGTCCCCGGACCTCAATGATCCCAAAGAGAATGGCCACGACGAGCAGCTAAACTCTTAGCCGCCGCGGCCCAAGTAGTCCGCAGGCGTTTAGACTTGACCTTGCCCCGACAGGCCAAGCCCGACGCCCGCTACCCGCGTACCCGCAACTTCTCTACGCTCTAAACACCCGCCGCCGGCAGCGTCTGTGCAAACTGCGAGACGCCGTCGAGGTTGAACAGCTCGACCTTCATCGCCTTGGTCTTCGGGTCGATATTGACTTCACCAAAAAACTGGTAGCCGGCAAACGGCGAAGAGTTCTGGATCAGCGGGCTTTTCGAGAATACCGCAGTCGGGCCGAAGGTTTTGTCGAGCACGCCCGGGCCGAAGGTGCCAGCATTCATCGGGCCGGCGACGAATTCCCAGAAGGGGGAAAAGTTCGTGTAGCGGGCCTGGGCGGGATCGTAATAGTGGGCGGCGCAGTAGTGGACGTCGGTGGTGATCCAGACCACGTTGGGGACAGCCTTGATGCTACTGAGCAGGCGAGCCATTTCGAGTTCGCGGCCGAGGGGAAGCCCGTCGTTGCCGTTGGCAAGTGCTTCCCATAAAGCTTCACCTTGGGCGTTCTTGCCATCGCCGACGTTCAGCCCGATCGGCATGTCTGCGGAGATGACTTTCCAGGTTGCGGTCGAGGCTTTCAGTCCGGCGATCAGCCATTCCACCTGTTCACGACCCATGAAGGCCGAACTGGCGTCTTCCACGGTTTGCAGATTGGTGCTGTTCGGACCACGGTAGCTGCGCATGTCGACGACGAATACGTCCAGCAGCGGGCCGTGCGATATCGTGCGGTAGATGCGCTGCGGTTCGCTTTGCTTGTAATAGCGCATCGGCGCGTATTCGAGGAAAGCGCGACGGCCACGGGTGGTGAGGGTCGCAATGCTTTTTTCGGTGTAGCGGGTGTCGGCCGATAAATCCTTGGAAGCGCTGTAGTTATTCGTCACTTCGTGATCGTCCCATTGCCAGACCTGCGGCACCTGGGCGGCGAACTTGCGGAAGTTCGCATCCATCATATTGTAGGCATGGCGGCCACGGTATTCCTTCAGCGTTTCCGCGACCTTGCTGACTTCTTCCGTGACAAGATTACGCCAGACCTGGCCGTTTTCCGCCGTTACCTGGGCCAGGATCGGACCGTCGGCATAAATCGTGTCGCCGTTGTGGATGAAAAAGTCCGGGTCGCGCAAACGCATCGCTTCATAGATTTTCATGCCGCCAAAATCGGTATTGATGCCCCAGCCCTGGCCGCACTGGTCACCGCTCCAATGGAAACGCACGGCCCGGGTGCCATCGGCGGGCGGCGTGGTCCTGAACTGACCCGAGATGGTTTCGCTTTCGATTTTCGAATTGTTGGGATCGACATAGCGCACACGCACGAAGACCGTCTGGCCGGCGGGCAACCCGGTCAGGTCGACACGGGTGGTGAAATCGGTGGCGTCGCTGGCAGTGGGACCGACGATGCGGCTGGCGTTGTTGAAACGGTCGCTGGTATCGTATTCGACAATCATCTGCGCGTTGCGGTCGCTGCGGCTCCAGATGATCGCCCGATTATCCGTAATGTCGCCAAACTGTAATCCCGACGGCATCTTGGGTCGTTCGTTCTCACTGACGCCGATTGCAATAGGGGTGGTGCCGCCGCCGCAGCCTCCAAGCAGCAGCGGGCCGCCCAATGCCGAACTGCCCACCAATACCCCACCCTGGGCCAGGAAACTGCGACGCGAAATCGATGAAGTCATGCTTGCTCCGATCATTTAAGAGCGAACAAGCTTAGGTTTTTAATATGACATGGCGATGAAATCGTCAATGGAACGGGCGCCGTCCCGGCGTACAACGCTACCGACGACCAGCAATGAGACGGCTATAGCAATTAAGTGGGAGGCCTATCAAAGTTTTCACCCAAGACGCCGTTAACCATCGAGTAGGGCAAAGAAAATTTAACCAGGCATGCATCTCTTAAGGAGCAATATCATCGCGTCCGTCGACAAACTGTCGAATGCCTCAATTCAGGGAGGCGCTAGCGCTACGAGCAAGATGTCTAGATCGCCGAATAACGCCGTCTCCAATCCCAACGGCTCGTTCGCCGCGACCGCCGCGAACACTTCAATGCGGGAGGTCGCCATTAGCGGACGTGGAATGCTGATTTCCAGACTTTTTGGTGGAGATGAAAGTACGTACACTGGCGAAGTCAGGACTAACAAAAACGATGGTACGGGTGCGTTAACGCCATTCCTCACGGCTCAGGATCGTGCATTACTGGAAGAAATGTATGTCTACTCGGTAGAAAATGGGATCGATTTGAAGCACGTGGACGCGCTCGGGGGTGATCTTGCCGGCTACCGAAAACATGGTAAGTCCGCGCCCCATGAAGGGCAATACGACCTTGAGGGGCACCAACGAACCGTCGAGCTGTCAGCGACTAACAAGGTTGCCGCCGAGAGAATTGCTGACAGCGACGCCTTAAACACCACACGGCTCGACGCAGGCTTCATTCAATCTGAGCTGGACACAAGTGGACATGCGGTGAATCACGCCTTCCTGGAACGCATGGTGGAGGTTTTTTCCATCGGCGGCGCCAGTGATCAAGCTACTTCCGCCAATCGCGGCCCGATTGCCGCATATAGTGCCGAATCCAACAAACTCGTCGTCAAGCACTCCGCCGATGTTCGCCTGGTGATCCCCGAGGCGGACTATACGAACATCGACGGTGTGGGACATTGGCGCACCCCGGAACTGGCGGAGCAGCACCGGCTTTCTCAACAAACAGCCGCCGGTACGGCCGTGTCCTCCCTGCTGAACGGCCGCAACCAGGACATTCAAGCCTTTTTAGATTTACTAAAAGGTTACGGCAAATTGAACAATATCCCTCAACAAGCGATCTCGCAATTGATAGGACTGCTCGACGGACCGACTGTGGCTGAAAATGATAGAAAGTCCAAAGTCTAATCCAGATTGAAGCCGGTTCCCAGAGGCCAATGACTCCGCCTGCGGAATCGAATCAGGTGAACTGGCTGAAATCCGGCTTGCGCTTCTGGAAGAAGGCGGTGAACGCTTCCTTTGCCTCCGGCGCCGTCAGCATCGCGCTGAACAGCTTGTTCTCGGCGGTGATGGTTTCGCTGACCAGTGCGTTGCGGCTGGCCTTCATCAGCTGCTTGGTGGCGCGGATCGAACTGGCTGGCAAGGCCACCAGCTTGGCCGCCTGCCCTTGCGCGAAAGCGAGCAGTTCGGCGGCCGGCAGTACGCGCGACACGAGCCCCATTTCCAATGCCTCTTGAGCGAGGAACGCTTCGCCCAGCATCAGCTTTTCGGCGGCGCGCGGGTAGCCGGCGATTTGGGTCAACAGCACGCTAGAGGCGAACTCGGGACACAGGCCCAGCTGCGAGAACGGCATCGAGAACTTGGCCGTATCGGCCGCATAGACCAGGTCGCAGTGCATCAGCAAGGTGGTGCCGATGCCGACGGCGGCGCCGGCCACGGCTGCAACCACCGGCTTGGTCGTGCCGCTGAGCGCCATCATGAATTTGAATACCGAGCGGTCTTCCAGCGTGCCGGACGACGGCGCCGTTTTCATGAAGTCTTCCAGATCGTTGCCGGCGGTGAAGATCTCGGGCTTGCCGACGATCAGGATGGCGCGCACGGCCGCATCCTGCTCTGCTTCGTTGATGGCGTCGGCCATGGTTTGGTACATCGCGGCGGTGATCGCGTTCTTGCGTTCCGGACGGTTGAATTCCAACGTCAGGACGCCGTTTTCCTTGCTGCTCAAAATATCCATGCTATCTCCATATGACAAGGGCGCCGTGGTTGCCCGACAGCGCCCTCTTTTTAATTACCCGATCAGACTTATACGCGCTCGATGATACCGGCCGCGCCCATGCCGGCGCCGACGCACATCGTCACCATGCCGTATTTCAGGTTGTTACGGCGCAGCGCATGCACCACGGTCGCGGCGCGGATGGCGCCGGTCGCGCCCAGCGGGTGGCCCAGGGCGATCGCGCCGCCCATCGGGTTCACTTTGGCCGGGTCGAGGCCCAGGTCGCCGATGACGGCCAGCGCCTGCGCGGCAAACGCTTCGTTCAGCTCGATCCAGTCCAGCTGGTCCTGGGTGATGCCGGCGGCCTTGCAGGCGTCCGGAATCGCAAACTTCGGACCGATGCCCATGATTTCCGGCGGCACGCCCTTGACGGCGAACGACGAGAACTTGGCCAGCGGGGTCAGGTTGTGCTCGCGCAGGAATTTCTCCGACACGACCAGCAGCGCGCCGGCGCCGTCGGACATTTGCGAGCTGTTCGCGGCGGTGACCGAACCCTTGGCGGCGAACACCGGCTTCAGCTTGGCCAGCGATTCCATCGTCGAGTCGGCGCGGGCGCCTTCGTCGGTGTCGACGGTGCGGGTTTTGACCTTGATTTCACCGGTGCTCAAATCAGGCGTGCGGGTGATGATCTCGACCGGCGTGGTCTCGTCCTTGAAAAAACCGGCCTGCTGCGCGGCGATGGCGCGGCGGTGCGATTCGACGGCGAACGCGTCCTGCGCTTCGCGCGACACTTTCCATTGCGTGGCGACCTTCTCGGCGGTCAAGCCCATGCCGTAGGCCATGCCGACGTTTTCGTCGGTGAACATGTTCAGGTTCATCGATGGGTGGTGGCCCATCATCGGCACCATCGACATCGATTCGACGCCGCCGGCGATCATGGCATCGGCTTCACCGACGCGGATGCGGTCGGCGGCCATGGCCAGCGCCGTGATACCCGAGGCGCAGTATCGGTTGATGGTGACGCCGCCGACGGTCTTCGGCAAGCCGGCCAGCAGCACCGCTTGACGGGCGATGTTGAAGCCCTGCTCCGCTTCCGGGAACGAGCAGCCGATGATGGCGTCGGTGATCAGCGCCGGGTCCAGACCTGGCGCCTGCGCCAGCGCCGATTGCAGCACGCGCACCAGCAGGTCGTCAGGGCGGGTCTTGTTGAACATGCCGCGCGGCGCCTTGCCGATCGGGGTGCGGGTGGCGGAGACGATGTATGCGTCTTGAATTTGTTTGCTCATTATGTTTCCTGTTCAGTATCGGTCGGCGGCTTAGTTGCGGACCGGCTTACCGGTTTGCATCATGCCCATGATCCGCTCTTGCGTCTTCGGATGGTTCAGCAGTTCCAGGAAGGCTTTACGCTCCATGTCGAGGATCCACTGCTCGCTGACGAACGAACCCTGGTCGATGTCGCCGCCCGAGACGATCTCGGCGATCATGTCGCCCAGCTTGAAGTCGTGCGCGGAGATGAAGCCGCCATCGCGCATATTGACCAGTTGCGCCTTGATGGTGCCCCAGCCGTAACGGCCGGTGACCTGGATCGGCGTCTTCAGCGGCGGACGATAACCCTTGTCGAACATGGCGCGCGCTTCAACTTTGGCAACGTGCAGCAGCTCGTACGGGTTGAAGACGATGACGTCGTCTTCCTTCAGGTAGCCCATCGCCTGCGCTTCGAGCGCCGACTTCGACACGTTGGCCGTGGCCGCGTTGGTGAAACCGGTTTTCAGGAATTGCAGGATGTCGTTGCCCTTGGCTTCCTTGAAGGCGCGCAATGCCGCTTCCTTCAGGCCGCCGCCGGCAGGAATCAGGCCCACGCCCACTTCCACCAGGCCGATGTACGACTCGATCGAGGCCACGCGCTTGGACGCGTGCAGTGCCATTTCGCAGCCGCCGCCCAGCGCCAGCCCGGCCACAGCGGCCACCACCGGCACGTTCGAGTATTTCATCGCCATGAAGGTGTTTTGCAGTTCGCTGATGATCGGATCGACCGCTTTCGCGCCGCCCTGCATGAACGCAGGCAATGCCGATTGCAGGTCGGCGCCGGCCGAGAACGCGCCGCCTTCGGCCGCGTCCGAGTTCCAGATGACCAGGCCCTTGAAGTTCTTCTCCGCTTCGGCCAACGCCTTGCGGTAGCCGGCGATGACGCCAGGGCTGATCACATGCATCTTGGTTTTGAGCGAGATGATCAGCACGTCGTCGCCGGTATGCCACAGGCGCACGTCGTCGTCTTCATGCACGGTGGTGCCGGCTTTCTTGCCGTCGATCTCGCCGCTGCCGAACACCGGCGCGCGGAATACCTGACGGTCATAGACGGACAAGGTCGAGCGCGGAACGAACGATTTCGACACGGCCGAGTACGAACCTTCCGGCGTGTGCACGCCGCCTTTTTCAGCGACCGGGCCTTCGAACACCCAGGCTGGCAGCGGCGCGGAGCACAGCGCGTTGCCGGCGTCGATGTCTTCCTTGACCCACTGGGCGACCTGCGTCCAGCCTGCCGCCTGCCACGTCTCGAACGGACCGGTGGTCCAGCCGAAGCCCCAGCGCATGGCGAAGTCGATGTCGCGCGCGTTGTCGGCCACGGTGTCCAGATGCACGGCGATGTAGTGGAAGGCGTCGCGGAAGATCGCCCACAGGAACTGGCCCTGTGGATTGGTCGATTCGCGCAGCGCTTTCATTTTCTTGACCGGATCTTTTTCCTTCAGGATGCGGGCGATGATGTCGGCGGCCTTGCCGCCGCCGGCGACGTACTCACCGGTGGCGAAATCCAGGCGTTGAATGTCCTTGCCGACCTTTTTATAGAAACCGGCGCCGGACTTCTGGCCCAAGGCGCCTTTTTCAACCAGTTTCGCCAAGACTTCCGGCGTCTTGTAGACGGCGGCGAACGGGTCGTTCGGCAGGTTGTCCTGCATCGTTTTGATCACATGGCCCATCGTGTCCAGACCGACCACGTCGGCGGTGCGGAAGGTGCCCGACTTGGCGCGGCCCAGCTTGGCGCCGGTCAGGTCGTCGACCACGTCCACGCTCAGGCCGAACTTCTCGGCTTCGTGAACGATCGCCAGGATGCCGAACACACCGACGCGGTTGGCGATGAAGTTAGGCGTGTCTTTCGCGCGCACAACGCCCTTGCCCAAGGTGGTGGTCAGGAAGCCTTCGAGCTGGTCGGCGATTTCCGGCTTGGTCGCTTCGGTCGGGATGATCTCGACCAGATGCATATAACGCGGCGGGTTGAAGAAGTGCACGCCGCAGTAGCGCGATTTCAAATCGGCGTCGAAGCCTTCGGACAGCTTGGTGATCGACAGGCCCGAGGTGTTCGAGGCGAAGATGGCGTTGGCGCCGATGTGCGGAGCGACCTTCTTGTACAGGTCGTGCTTCCAGTCCATGCGCTCGGCGATCGCTTCGATGATCAGGTCGCACTCGGCCAGCTTGGCCAGGTCGTCCTCGTAGTTGGCCACTTCGATCAGCGCGGCGTGGTCCTTGTTGCCCAGCGGCGCCGGCGACAGCTTCTTCAGGTTCTCGATGGCTTTCAGAACGATGCCGTTCTTCGGGCCTTCCTTGGCCGGCAGGTCGAACAGGACGACAGGTACTTTGGCGTTGACGCAGTGGGCGGCGATTTGCGCGCCCATCACGCCGGCGCCCAGCACGGCTACTTTTTTAACGATGAAATTGGTCATGTCGTTTCCTCTAGTCTCTTAGAACAGGTCGGCGTCGAGTGCCATCAGGTTGGCGGAGCCCGAACGTGCCTGGCGGATCAAGGTTGCGGTTTCAGGCTGCAGGCGGGCGAAGTAGAAGCGTGCGGTCGCCAGCTTGGCTTTGTAGAAATTGTCGCCGCTGTCCTCTTTGGCCAGTGCGATCTTCGCCATCTGCGCGAAGAAGTAGCTGTATACCATATGGCCGACAACGCGCAGGTACGGTACGCAGGCGGCGCCGACTTCGTCCGGATTCTGGAACGCTTTCATGCCGATTTCCATGGTGAGCTTGGTGACTTTGTCGCCCAGGTCGCCCAGCGGGGTGATGAATTCGCTCATCGCTTCGTCGGTGCCGTTGTCTTCGACAAACGCCTTGATCTTCTCGCCGAACTTGCGCAGCTTGGCGCCGTTGTCGCCCAGAATCTTACGACCCAGCAGGTCGAGCGACTGGATGGTGTTGGTGCCTTCGTAGATCAGGTTGATGCGGGCGTCGCGCACGTACTGCTCCATGCCCCATTCGGCGATGTAGCCGTGGCCACCGAACACTTGCATCGCTTCCGAGGTGGCGATCCAGGCGTTGTCGGTGATGAAGGCCTTGACGATCGGGGTCAGCAGCGCGACTTCGTCGGCCGCTTCCTTGCGCACTTCTTCGTCCGGGTGGTGCAGTTCGCGGTCGATCTGCAGCGCGACGTACGAGGTGAAGGCGCGCGCGCCTTCGGCAAAGGCCTTGCCGGTCAGCAGCATGCGGCGCACGTCCGGGTGCACGATGATGCGGTCGGCCGGCAGTTCCGGATTCTTCACGCCCGACAGCGAGCGCATCTGCGTGCGGTCCTTGGCGTAGATCAGCGCGTTCTGGTAAGCCACTTCGGTCAGGCCCAGCGACTGCATGCCCACGCCCAGGCGGGCCGCGTTCATGAACACGAACATGGCGTTCAGGCCCTTGTTCGGCTGGCCGATGATCCAGCCTTTGGCGCCGTCCAGGTTCATCTGGCAGGTCGAGTTGCCGTGGATGCCCATTTTTTCTTCGATGGCGCCGCAGGTGATCGGGTTGCGTTCGCCGACCGAGCCGTCTTCCTTCGGCAGGAACTTCGGCACCAGGAACAGCGAGATGCCTTTCGAGCCTTCCGGCGCGTCCGGCACGCGGGCCAGCACCAGGTGCAGGATGTTCTCAGCCATGTCGTGCTCGCCGGCCGAGATGAAGATCTTGTTGCCTGTGATAGTCCAGGAACCGTCGGCCTGCGGCAGCGCCTTCGAGCGCAGCAGACCCAGATCGGTGCCGCAGTGCGGTTCGGTCAGGCACATGGTGCCGGTCCACTCGCCCGAGACCAGCTTCGGCAGGTAGGTTTTCTTTTGGTCGTCGGTGCCGTGTTCCTTCAGGCACTCGTAGGCGCCGTGCGACAGGCCCGGGTACATGGTCCAGGCCTGGTTGGCCGAGTTCAGCATTTCGTAGAACGAGTTGTTCAGCAGCACCGGCAGGCCCTGGCCGCCGTATTCCGGATCGCACGCGAGCGCGGCCCAGCCGCCGTCGACGTATTGCTTGTACGCTTCCTTGAAGCCTTTCGGCGTCGTCACGGAGTGGGTCGCGGCGTCGTGCTTGCAGCCTTCGCGATCGCCCGAATGGTTCAGCGGGAACAGCACTTCCGACGTGAACTTGCCACCCTCTTCCAGCACCTGGTTGATGATGTCGGCATCGATTTCGGCGTAGTCCGGCAGTGCCTTCAATTCTTCTTGCACATTGAGCAGCTCGTGCAGCACGAATTGCATATCCCGGATTGGCGCGACGTATTGACCCATGTTTATTCTCCTGATGACTACTTAAATTAGTTTAAATGCGTGATGTTTAATGAGGTACTTCTGCATTACGGTACGATACGATCAAGCGTTCGAAGCCGACGCTGGCGCGCTCAAGGCTGCCCGGAATGCGCAGGAAGCGCGCATCGTGGTGCAGGGCCAGGATCAGGCCGTACATCTCGTAGACCAGCTGCTGCGGATCGGTGTCCGCTTGCAAGTCGCCGCATTCGATGGCTTGCTTCACGCAGCGCAGCAACGCGCCCTGCCAGGCGCCGACCATCGCCATCAACTCCTCGCGGATCGGTCCCGGACGGTCGTCGTACTCGACCGCGCCGCTGATGTAGATGCAGCCCGAGGCCACCTCCACGCTGACACGCTTGACCCAGCGCGCGAACATCGAACGAAGGCGCTGCAAACCGCGCGGCTCCTTGACGCTGGGGAAAAACACTTCCTGCTCAAAACGGTGGTGATACAGCTTCAGTACTTCCAACTGCAAATCTTCACGCGATCCGAAGTGCGCGAACACACCGGATTTGCTCATGTTCATCTTATCTGCGAGCAATCCAATGGTCAGGCCTTCGAGGCCGTCCCGGCTGGCCAAGTCCAGCGCCACATCCAGGATGGCCGCGCGAGTCAGCTCGCCCTTGCGCATAAATTTAGTTGAGGTATTAATAACTTGCATCCCAAGGTGTAGTTACATGGAGAAAAGAACATTCTGCTCCACTTCGTTTACTCCGTGTGAAAAAATTGCGAACGCTCGTACTATTATCCAATGGTGGATAAAAGTCAAACAGTACATTTAGAGGTGGGAGTCTATTGCTGCAGTGCGGCAATAGGGATGGAGGGAGGGAACGCGGCAAGCCCTCCACAGGCGGGTGGCGCCTGTTATGAAAGCTTGCCGATCTGCCGGCGGTCGCGCTTGGTGGGACGGCCCTTGAAATCGGCGGTCGGCTCGCGGAAGTTCTTGCGGTTCTCGGCCAGGTTGGCGCGCCGCTCGACGCTCTCGTCGGTTTCCTCGTACAGATTGCGGGCGATCGGCGCGGCCTGCCGCACGTCGGACAGGTTCATCACATCGATCTCCCACCGGTCGGAGCCGTTGTCGATGTCGAGCTTGTCGCCGATGCGCACCGCGCGCGCAGGCTTGACCTTGTCGCCGTTGACCTTGACCTTGCCCGCATCCACCGCGTCCGTGGCCAGCGAACGCGTCTTGAAAAAGCGCGCCGCCCACAGCCATTTATCCAGTCTGACACTATCGCTCAAGCGTATTTCCCCACGGAGAACAACCGCATCACGGTCCGGTAAAACACGAACGCGATTTCGTAACCGATGCGGCGGAAGCGGCCGACGTGCTCAAAGTCGTCATAACTGATCACCACGCCGTCGGCGACGGCCGCCTCGATGTGCCGGCGCAGGTTTTGCGCGAAGGCCGCATCCTTGATGATCACGTTTGCTTCCTGATTCAAAAACAGGCTCAAGCCGTCCACATTGCTCGAACCCACGGTCGCCCAGTCGTCGTCGATGACGGCCACTTTGGCGTGCAACTGGGTTTTATGATATTCCACCACTTTGACGCCGGCCGCAAGCAGCTTCGGATAGAACGAGTGCGCCACCGCATCCTGCAGCCAGATTTCGCCGACGCCGATCAGCAGCGTGACGTCGACGCCGCGCTCGGCGGCGGCGGCCAGCGCGTGGCGAAACTTGCGCCCAGGCGCGAAATACGGATTGGCAAGCAGCACGGTTTTACGCGCGCGGCCGAGCGCCTGCAAGTAGGCGCGCTGTATCGTCCGGCGGTTGCGCAAGTTGTCGCGCACCACGAAGCCGGCATGCACCATATTGGCGGCCGCGATCTTGTTGACCTTGCGCGCGTCGCGATACAGGCTGATGCGTTTCATCAGCCCCATCTTGCCCAGGCGCTGCCACTGCGTATCCGCCTCGACATGGATGGACGCCACCAGCGGGCCGCGCACCTGCACCGCGAAGTCCCAGCGCGGCGCCGACAGGCTGATCGCGTGGTTGTAGTCGCAGAACATGTCGTCGTTGATGTTGATGCCGCCGACCAGCGCGACCTCGCGGTCGACCACGCAGATCTTGCGGTGGGTGCGCGTGATGCCGCGTGTGAACCACGGATTGAAAATGCGGTGGTGCACGCCGGCGGCCTCGAGCTTCTCGTGCATGCAGTTGATCTTGCGGCGCCCGGTGCCCCACCAGTCGGTGATCATGCGCACGTCGACGCCGCGCCGGGCGGCGGCCGACAACGCGGCCAGCACTTTCTGGCCAGTCTCGTCGTCGGCGAAGATGTAGGTCTCGAAATAGATTTCGTGGCGCGCCGCGTCGATGGCGCCGATCAGGGCCGGGAAAAATTCAGTGCCGGTGTAGAGCAGCGTGACTTCGTTATCGGCAAGTAGTTTGACGGCGCCCATGGCGTTCCCTACCCCAGCGACAGCGACGCCACGATGGGCGCATGGTCGGACAGCTTGGCCCACAGGCTGCCGTGCATGACCTCGGCCGATTCGACCTTGAAGCCGCGCACGTAGATGCGGTCGAGCCGGAAGAACGGCAGCGCCGACGGGAAGGTCCGCGCCGGGCTGATGGTGGCCTTCAGGCTGGCCTTGCGGCGCAAGGTGCGCAGGATGCCGTCGACCTGCGCGTTGGTACCCAGCTCGTCGAACGCCTCGACCACGCCCAGCGCGTTGCGCAGCTCGCCGCTGAGCGTGTTGCGCCAATCGTTGAAATCGCCGGCGATGATGACCGGCTCGCCATCCGGCGCCGATTCGCGCACGGCCGAGATCAGCGCCTGCGTCTGCCGGCGTCGCCCCGCCTCGAACAGCCCCAGGTGCACCACGTAGCAATGCACCGGGCCGTGCTCGGTGTTGAGCACGCAATGCAGGATGCCGCGCTGCTCGTAGGCGTGGTCGGAGACGTCATGGTTGTTCATGTTGGCGATGGGGAACGCACTCAGCAGCGCGTTGCCGTGGTGGCCGTGATCGTACACCGCGTTCATGCCGTAGGCCGCGTGCAGGTGCCGCGACTCGCCGGCGAAGTATTCATGCTGCGCCGCAGCGGGCCAATGCTTTTGACCCAGCTGTTCGGCCCCGTATTTGGCGGCCTTGAGGTCATGCTTGCCTTGTACCTCTTGCAGAAAAACCACATCGGCGTTGAACAGGCCGATCGCCTGTTTAAGCGCCAGCACACGCGGCTCGGCGCGGATGGAGGACACTCCCTTGTGGATATTGTAGGTGGCGACTCGAATTTTCATACGAAACATTCTAACCCCGAGCACGGCTTCGTGTGCGTTCGCCTCCGCACATACCGATCCGCAGCACTCAGCCAGGACCGTCGTTGCCGGCTTGCCTGTCGTCCGAGGACACGACGATCCGGCTAGGTTCGTCAGGGATGGTCGAAATAGTCATTCCAGCGACTTAAAAAATCCAACCGGTAGTCGACGATGATGCGGATGATCTCGCGCACTTCAAGCGGGCTGAAGCCGACGTTGCGCACCACGGTCGCGCTCTCGATCCAGAACTTGGCGGACTTGCGGTCCTTGTCCACATGCAGGTGCGGCGGATCACCCCTGACCCGCCGGTGAAAATAGAAACGGTAACCCCTGAGCCGCAACAGCGTCGCCACAACATCCCCCGGAACTTGCTCCGAATTCCAAAGTATGCGCGGCACAGTCCGCCGCTATTTGATGCGGCACAAGTTAGCCAAGTTGCTTCAGAAGCTGCTGGGGAAGTTGCAAAATCGCTTCGGCATTGGAAAAAGAAAAACATTTATCGGCCGCTTCCAGATGCGGCAGCCAAGCGTAGTTCAGATGCTCGCGCGGACTAAGCGTGATGGCGATATCGCGCGGCACCTCCACGCTGAAAACATGCTCGGTGTTTTCCGTCACGCCGGGTGCGTAGCGGTGGCGCCAGACCGGGTAGATGGTGTAGATGTTGGACAAGTGCCAGTCGCGCAGCACGATGCGCTCGCCGTCGGCGACGATGCCGGTTTCCTCGAACAATTCGCGCGCGGCGGTCGCCAGCAAAGGCTCGTCGACGGCGTCGAGCGAACCGGTCACCGATTGCCAGTAGCCGGGCTTGTCGGCGCGTTCGATCAGCAGCACTTGCAGGTCGGCGGTATGAATCACCACCAGTACGGATTCAGGTATCTTATATGGCATAGGTTGGGACCAAAGAAAAAGGCGCCACGTGTGAACGTTGGCGCCTTTTCATTATGCCAGACTAATTAACTGGCGACTTTTGGCTCGACAGCACGCAGGCGGATATGCAATTCCTTCAGCTGCTTCTCGTCCACTTCCGACGGCGCCTGGGTCAGCAGATCCTGCGCGCGCTGGGTTTTCGGGAAGGCGATCACGTCGCGGATCGAATCGGACTTGGTCATCAGCGTCACGATACGGTCCAGGCCGAAGGCCAGGCCACCGTGCGGCGGCGCGCCGTATTGCAGCGCGTCGAGCAGGAAGCCGAACTTCAGGCGCGCTTCGTCGGCGTCGATCTTCAACGCGCGGAACACTTTCGATTGCACTTCCTCGCGGTGGATACGGATCGAACCGCCACCCAGTTCCCAACCGTTCAGGACCATATCGTAGGCCTTGGCGATGCAGGCGCCCGGATTGGTTTCCAGCATGTCCTCGTGGCCGTCCTTCGGCGCCGTGAACGGATGGTGGGTCGCGGTCCAGCGGTCGTTTTCCTCGTCGTGTTCGAACATCGGGAAGTCGACCACCCACAGCGGCGACCAGACGTCGTCGAACAGGCCGGCGTTCTTGCCGAATTCGCTGTGACCGATCTTCACGCGCAGCGCGCCGATGGCGTCGTTGACGATCTTGGCCTTGTCGGCGCCGAAGAAGATCAGGTCGCCGTCTTCGGCGCCGGTCAGCTCGATCACCTGGGCCAGCGCGGCGTCGTGCAGGTTCTTGACGATCGGCGATTGCAGGCCGTCGCGGCCCTTGGCCTTCTCGTTGACCTTGATGTACGCCAGGCCGCGCGCGCCGTAGATGGCGACGAACTGGGTGTACGCGTCGATTTCCGAACGCGGCATCTCGGCGCCCTTCGGTACGCGCAGACCGACCACACGGCCGTTAGGCATGTTGGCGGCGCCCGAGAACACTTTGAAGTCGACGTCCTTCATGACGTCGGTCAGGTCGGTGAACGACAGCTTGACGCGCATGTCCGGCTTGTCCGAACCGTATTTGCCCATGGCTTCCGAGAAGTTCATGACCGGGAACGGGTTGGGCAGCTCGACGTCCATCGTGTTCTTGAAGACGATACGTATCATTTCCTCGAACAGGTCGCGGATTTCCTGTTCGGTCAGGAACGAGGTTTCGCAGTCGATCTGGGTGAATTCCGGCTGGCGGTCGGCGCGCAGGTCTTCGTCGCGGAAGCACTTGGTGATCTGGTAGTAACGGTCGAAGTTGGCCACCATCAGCAACTGCTTGAACAGCTGAGGCGACTGCGGCAGCGCGAAGAAGCTGCCGGCGTTCACGCGCGACGGCACCAGGTAGTCGCGCGCGCCTTCCGGGGTCGACTTGGTCAGCATCGGCGTTTCGATATCGATGAAGCCCAGGTTGTCCAGATACTTGCGCACTTCCATCGTCACCTTGTAACGCAGGCGCAGGTTGTTTTGCATCTGCGGACGGCGCAGGTCCAGCACGCGGTGGGTCAGGCGGGTGGTTTCGGACAGGTTGTCGTCGTCCAGCTGGAACGGCACGGCAACGGAAGGGTTGAGCACTTCCAGCTGCGAGCACACGACTTCGATCTTGCCCGACTTCAGGTTGCTGTTGACGGTGCCGGCCAGGCGGTCCTTGACCACGCCGGTCACGCGCAGGCAGAACTCGTTGCGGACGTGTTCGGCGGCCTTGAAGACTTCAGCCTGTTCCGGATTGCAAACGATCTGCACCAGGCCTTCGCGGTCGCGCAGGTCGATGAAGATCACGCCGCCGTGGTCGCGGCGACGATGTACCCAGCCGCACAGGCTGACGGTTTGGCCAAGCAGCGCTTCAGTGGTGAGGCCGCAGTAGTGAGTACGCATTGAGGACATGTTATTTCTCGGTTCAGGTTAGATTGCTCGTGAATTCGGTGTGCTGCTGTTTTTACTTGCTGACGACTTCAATGGCTTGGGGCACGCTTTCCGGCGCCACCACGCCCATCGAGACGATGTACTTCAGGGCCGCGTCGACCGACATGTCGAGTTCGACCACATCCTTGCGCGCCAACATCAGGAAAAAGCCCGAGGTCGGATTCGGCGTGGTCGGCACGTACACGCTGACGTAGTCGCCCACCAGATGGTTCTTGACGTCGCCGCCGGGCGTGCCGGTCAGGAAGGCGATGGTGTACGAGTTCTGGTGCGGATACGGGATCAAGACCGCTTTGCGGAAGGCGTTGCCGGACGACGAGAACAAGGTGTCCGACACCTGCTTGACGCTGGAATAAAGCGAGTTCACCAGCGGAATGCGCTTGAGCAGCTTTTCCCACATGCGCACCACGTAGTTGCCGACCAGGTTATTGGTCAGCAAACCGGTCAGGAAGACGATCAGCACGGTCAGCAAGGTCCCGAGGCCGGGGATGTCGAAGCCGATCAGCGTGTGCGGCTGCCAGCGCTCCGGCACGAACAGCAACGACTGGTCCATCGTGTTGATGACCAGGCTCAGCACCCAGGCGGTGATCGCCAGCGGCACCAGGATCAGCAGGCCGGTAATGAAATATTTACGCATCGAAGACTCTTATATGGGTGCTCATGTGGGTGGAATGACGGGCGGCAGCGGCCCGGCCGCTGCCATCCTTCAGGCCGACCCCGTGCCGCTCGCCGGTTTGGCGGGCGTGCTCGCAGCCGCGTCCGCCTTGGGCGCGTCGGCTTTGGCCGCACCGTCCACCGGCCCGGTGGACACGCCCGTCGCCGGCGGCGTGCCGCCACGGAAGTCGGTCGCGTACCAGCCGGTACCCTTCAGCTGGAAGCCAGCGGCGGTCAATTGTTTCTTAAACGACTCCTTGCCGCACGACAGGCAAACAGTCAGCTGCGGGTCGGAAATCTTCTGCAAGACATCCTTGGCAAAACCACATGCCTCGCAGCGGTAAGCGTAGATCGGCATCTATTACTCCGCAAAAATCATCAAAACCCTGAATTATAAAGCTTTTTACATGCCCCTAGCTTGTTTCCTCTGGTTAAGCCCCGCAGGGCCCCTGAATGCTATCGATTTCATTTGCAAAATTTACTCGTAAATTATCTGGAAGCATGATTTAATACCGAACTCCAGCGCTGATTTCCCAATCCATGAATCGCCGCCACGATGCTGTCCTGACTCTCGACGCACGCGCATTCAAACCTTGATTGGGATATATGATGAAGAAATACCTGTTCGCCGGCTTGCTGGCCGCCACGCTGTTCTCCCCTGCCTTCGCGCAAAGCAAATTCGCCGCCGGATCGCCGGAACAACCTGTTCACCGCCGCACCGTTGTCGCCGCCATGGTATTGCTGGTTGTGCTCGGTTTGGTGAGGCAACCTCTGACCCGGCCGTCCAAGACACGCCACGTGGATGCCTGAGCGCCGAGTGCGCATGCATGGCGGATTACGCTACGCTAATCCGCCCCACGTCTCTCCTTGGCATTTTTAGCCATGTGGTCGCCGGCGCCAGATCATCCAGCGCTCCTTGCCTTCGAATACGGGGATGGAGTCGCTGACCGGGTCGTCGGCGATACACTCGAAATCTTGTCGCAATAGCAGGTCCAACTGCTCATGGCCGATTCCGAACGGCGGCCCTTTCGCCACATCGTCAAAAAAGAAATAGCCTGCCAGCAGTGCTCCGGCGGGCAACAACGCCGCCCAGCGCGCGGCCACCCTGGGCCACATCGCGCGCGGCATGGCGCACAAAAAGGCGCGCTCGTAAATCAGTTGCAACGGCCGCGCCGGTTGCCAGGCGAAGAAATCCGCCTCGACCACACGGTCCGCGTGCTCGCCAGCGGCCAGCTTGCCGGCCCGCACGGCCTGCGGCGAAAAATCGATTGCCGTAGCGTCCCAGCCTGCGGCGGCTAAAAACGCCAGCTCGTAGGCCGAACCGCAACCGGGTATCAAAGAAACCATCGGCGCGTTGGCGGCGGCGAAATTGCGCAGCGCCAGCGGCACGCCACCGCGATCCCACGGCGTGAAGCTGCGCGCAAAGCGTTCATCCCAGAACGCCGGCGACAAGGGATCGCGCTGCGCGAAGTCAGCCATGATCAGAGCAAATGGTGCCAGCGCGAATACAGCTGGAAGCCCGCCACGCCCAGCCCGACCGCGACGGCGAAATAGATCACCGCGCCGAGCAGGCGGTTGGTGCGCTGCTGTTCGTGGATCAGCACCTTGATCAGCTCGCCGTTGTCGGCCGGCTTCTCGCCCTGTTGCTCAAGCGCCCGATAAACCAGACGCGGCAGTTGCGGCAGGATCTGCGTGTAGCGCGGCGCCTCGGCCTTCAAGCGCTGCAACAGGCCTTGCCAGCCGACCTGCTCGGCCATCCAGTTTTCCAGATACGGCTTGGCGGTCTTCCACAGGTCGAGGTCGGGGTCGAGCTGGCGGCCCAGGCCTTCGATGTTAAGCAGCGTCTTTTGCAGCAGCACCAGTTGCGGCTGCACCTCGACGTTGAAACGGCGCGAGGTCTGGAACAGCCGCAGCAGGATCTGGCCGAAGGAAATATCCTTCAGCGGGCGGTCGAAGATCGGTTCGCAGCAGGCACGCACCGCCGATTCGAGTTCGTCGACGCGGGTTTCCTTCGGCGCCCAGCCCGATTCGATGTGCGCCTCGGCCACGCGCTTATAGTCGCGGCGGAAGAAGGCCAGGAAGTTTTGCGACAGGTAATCCTTGTCGTAGTCGTTGAGCGTGCCGACGATGCCGAAGTCGAGCGCGATGTAGCGGCCCAGGGTTTCAGGCTCGATCGACACCAGGATATTGCCCGGGTGCATATCGGCGTGGAAGAAGCCGTCACGGAACACTTGCGTGAAGAAAATCTCGACGCCGTCGCTGGACAGTTTTTTGAGGTCGACGCCAGCCGCTTCCAGCTTGTCGATCTGCGACACCGGCAGGCCGTGCATGCGCTCCATGACGATGACGCTGTTGGAACAATAGTCCCAGTACATTTCCGGCACCATCAGCAGCTTGGAATCGGCGAAGTTACGGCGCAGCTGGCTGGCGTTGGCCGCCTCGCGCATCAGGTCCAGCTCGTCGTGCAGGTATTTGTCGAACTCGGCGACCACTTCCTTCGGCTTCAGGCGCTTGCTGTCGGCCCACACGCGGCCGACCCACTCGGCGGCGATGTGCATCAGCGCGACGTCCTCGTCGATGGATTTCTTCATGCCCGGACGCAGCACCTTGACCGCAACCTGCTTGCCGTCTTTCAACGTGGCAAAGTGCACTTGGGCGATCGACGCCGACGCCACCGGCGTGCGCTCGAACGAGGCGAACAGTTGGTCCGGATGGGCGCCCAGCGATTTGCGGATCTGCGCGATGGCCAGGTCGGAATCGAACGGCGGCACCCGGTCCTGCAGGCGCGACAGCTCGATCACCAGGTCGGCCGGGATCAGGTCGCTGCGGGTCGACAGCACCTGGCCGAACTTGACGAAGATCGGTCCCAGGTCCTCGAGCGCCATGCGCAGGCGCACGCCGCGCGGGGCGGAAATGTCGCGCCAGAAAATGATCGTGTCGATGAGTTTGGCGGTGCGCGGCACTTTGAGGCCGGAAATGGCGATTTCGTCGAGACCGTAGCGTATGGCAACCCGCAGGATTTTCAGCAGGCGTAAAAATTTCAAAATCATTGGGTTCCCAGTTTCTGTTCCAGTTTGGCCAGGCGCTTGGCGGCCCGTTCCACGTCATCGCGCAGGCGCACCACGTCGGCCGAGAATTCCTCCACCGCCTGCGGGCGTATCAGCACCTGTTTTTCATCGAGCAGGAACTCGGCGACGTTTTCGGCCAGCTTCTGATGGCCCGTCTTGACCGCCTCGAACGCGGCCTTGGCGCCCGACACCATGCGCACCGCCGCCACCTGGCCGACCACTTTTTCCAGGTCCGATTCGGCCTCCCAGCGCAGCGACGTGCTCAGGCTGGAGATGGCGTTGGCAAAATCGGCGTCGCCCTCGATGCGCACATACGAAAAAGCACGCTCGCGGTTTTGCGCGATCAGCGGCAAGTCCGACAATTTGACCCTGATGGTAACCCGCGCCGCTTCATCGGCCGGTGCGGCCTCGAACATACCGTCGGCCGTCACGCGCAGGCGCAGCGCGACGGTGCCCGCGTCGATGCAGGCGACCTTACCGGCGTGGCGCTGCAACTCCTTGCGCGCCCATGGCGCCTGCGCCAGCAAATGGTTGACGGCCGCGCTGGCCGGCGCGGCGGCGGACAACAGGGCGGATAAGTGACTGAAATTCGGTGGGGTCATCGGTGGTCGTCGCTCAAACAAGTTCTTTACGCCAGAAAAACAAAACCGCCCGGAAAGCGGGCGGTCTCGATCTTACCAGTTCGCCGGGATTTCCCGGTGATCAGGCTAACTGTTGAATACCAGCAAGCAACCAGCCCGACGCGCCGGAGACCGGCTTGGTCAGGTTCCAGACCTCGTTGAACGGCTCGGCCAGCGCGTCCGGCGCGGGCTTGATCATGCCAACGAATTTGACGCTGGCCAGGTATTCGGTCTCGGTCGTCTCGATGCCCAGCAGCTCGGCATCAATGCTGACGACGTCGGTGTAATCCTTCTGCGCGCCACGTTCGTTGATCTGCATTTTCATCTCGGCAAATACTTCAGGCGTGGTGAACTCGCGGATGTCGGCGGTGTCGCCCTTGTCCCAAGCCGCTTGCAGGCGGATGAAGTTGCTTTTGGCAACACGCAGGAACGACACGGCGTCGAAATCGGCCGGCACGCCCCAAGGGGTGTGCGGCGCCGGCGCGGCCTGCACCGGCTGGTATTGCTGCTCAGGCTGCAGGCGCGAACCGATTTCCGGCGTGCCGCCGCTTGCCGGCGCAGTGTAGGCGTTGGCGTTGCCATTGTTGTTGCTGTAGGCATTGCCGCCGCCATTGAAGCCACCGCCGAAA
Source organism: Duganella sp. AC917 (assembly GCF_979258245.1). Taxonomy (NCBI): domain Bacteria; kingdom Pseudomonadati; phylum Pseudomonadota; class Betaproteobacteria; order Burkholderiales; family Oxalobacteraceae; genus Duganella; species Duganella sp. AC917. Next base: position 5,834,155 of record NZ_OZ409848.1, on the reverse strand, counting down.
TTACCGGCTGCCGCCGGCGCCACGGTCGGCTGCGACTTGCGGCGGAACATGCGGAAGATGAAGTACGCGGCGCCGGCCAGCAACGCCAGCATCAACATCGTGCTCAGGATGCCGGCCATCGCGCCGCCAATACCCAGGTGCGAGAACAAAGCGCCCAAGCCCAAGCCCAGCAGCGCGCCGCCGAGAATACCTTTCCACATGCTCGGACGTTTGGCCGGCATCGCGTTAGGCGCGGCCGGCGCTGGCGCCGGGGCGGCCTGGCGCGGAGCCGGCGTCGGCGCGGCGGCCGGCGGCATGCGGTTGACGTTTTGCGATTGGCGGCCGATCGAACGATTGCCGCCGGCGGGACGCGCGGTCGCCTCGGCCAGCATCGTGAAGGCGGATACCGCGACAACCGCGGTAATCATCAGTTTTTTCATGTTCATGGTCATTCCTACAGTATTTACAGTTTGATACCGGTGTGTAAAGCGGCCACACCTGCCGTCAAGTTGTAATACGTTACCCGTTCCAGACCCGCCTCTTCCATCATGGTTTTGAGCGTGTCCTGGTCCGGATGCATGCGGATCGACTCGGCCAGATAGCGATAACTTTCGGCATCGCCGGCAATCTTCTGGCCCATCCAAGGCAACACCTTGAATGAATAAATATCGTACGGCTTCTGCAGAGGCGCCGCCACTTTCGAGAACTCCAGCACCAGCAACTTGCCGCCGGGCTTCAAAACGCGGCGCATTTCCGCAAGCGCCTGATCCTTGTGGGTCATGTTGCGCAGCCCGAAGGCGACGCTGACGCGGTCGAAATAGTTGTCGGGGAAGGGCAATTTTTCCGCATCACACAATAAGGTGGGGGTCAACAGCCCGCGATTCAAGAGGCGGTCGCGCCCAACGCGCAACATCGACTCGTTGATGTCGGTCAGCCAGACCTCGCCGGTCGGGCCGGCCTGCTTGGCGAATACCTTGGCCAGGTCGCCCGTGCCGCCGGCGATGTCGAGGCACTTGAAACCGGGGCGCACGGCCGCGTTGGCGATGGTAAATGTCTTCCACAGACGGTGCAGGCCACCCGACATGACGTCATTCATGACGTCGTACTTGGCGGCGACGGAATGGAAAACCTTGGCGACTTCGCGGACTTTGTCGTCTTCAGCGACCGTTTTGTAACCGAAATGGGTGGTATTTGTCATGGTGGCAGGCCTGTTAGTTTGCCTGCATTATACAAGCGCGCAGGTAATTTTCCCTCCCGCGCGCCCTTCAATGCCTATTGTGCCTGTCGTGCGGGCAGGTGACGCCACTCCAGCCCGAGCGCGGCGCGCTTGCGGAAGCCCTTCCACAGGCCGGGATCAGGCTTGATGGTGCCGTCGGCGGCCAGCGGCGGCAACTCCAGATACGGTTGCAGCGGCTGCGCCTTGAGGTGGACGCCGAGGAAAGCGGTCACGAAATGCTGGTTGATGTTATTGAGGCGGCGGCTGTCCCACACCGGCTCGGCGTAGGCCATGAAGTCGTCAAAGCTGGACCATGTTGCCGGTGACGGCGGATTCGGCGCCGAATTATGGCGGCCGCCCTGGTAAGTTAGCAGATAGCGGTCCGCGTTGACGGCGCCCTCGAAGATGCGCACCACGCCGTCCTTGTAGCCGGCCACGTCGTCCTGGTCGCCGCTGATGAACAGGACCGGCGTGCGCACGCCGGCCAGGCCTTCCGCATCCCACACCTTGTGCGCGCCGCCCCATGGCGCGAACGCCACCACCGCCTTGACGCGGGCGTCGCGGCGCGATGCGTAGTCGGCGTTGCCTTGCTGGTTCACGGCCAGCTTGCCGCCGGGGACATAGGCTGCGGCGGCGGCGCTGACACCCGCGCCGACCGTATTCAGCGCACCATAAGCGCCCATCGAATAGCCGATCAACGCGGTGTTGCCGGCGTCGGCCACGCCGGCGAGGAAATTGCCGCTTCCCGGCTTGGCCCATTCCGCTACCATGTCGAGCACAAACAGGTCGTCGAGGCGCCGATTCAGCAAGGTGCTGGCGAAACCCGCCTTGTCGGCGCGCGTCGATTCGGGATGGTCGATCGCCACCACGACGTAGCCCTTCGAGGCCAGGTTCTCGGTCAGGTAGCTCATTTGCAGCCGCGAGCCCGGATAGCCGTGCGAGACGATCACCAGCGGATAGCGTCCGGCGACCGGCGCCGCGTCGCGCGCCGCTCGGCCGTTGAACTGGAACGGGGTGTTGGGACGGGCGGGGTCGTTGGGGCCGGAGCCGAGAACGTCGGTATAAACCGTATGCTCCTTTTGCCCCGCCGCCAGCGTGGCCGGATACCAGACTTCCAGCGTGATCTTGCGGGTGTAGCGCGGGTTCGGATTGGCATCGCTGTAATGGAGCACGTCCAGCTGGTCCGCGTGCTCGGCGACCAAGGTGCGCACACCGACCGGCAACGCGCCGCGCGCGGCCAGCTCCGGCGCGTCGGGACGCAAGTCGCCGAAGTACTCCTGCGCGTGCAAAGGCGCGATGAACGCCGATACGGCCAATGCCGCGATCACAATCCTGCCAGCTAACTTCATGCTTGTCCTCGTCGATGAACTCATAACCCCAAATGCTCCCGCAGCGTCGTGCCACGGTACTCGGTGCGGAACAATCCGCGCCGCTGCAGTTCCGGCACCACCAGCGACAGAAAATCATCCAGCCCGCCCGGCAAGGCCGGCGCCATGAAATTGAAACCGTCCGCCGCCTCCTGTTCGAACCAGGCCTGCATCTGGTCGGCCACCGCCTGCGCCGTGCCGACCACGGTGAAGTGCCCGCGCCCGCCGGCGATGCGCTCGTACAGCTGGCGTATCGTCAGATGCTCGCCCTGTGCCAGATCGATCAGCAATTGCTGGCGGCTGCGCTGGCCGTCCTGCGTCTGCGGCAGTTCCGGCAACGGGCCATCCAGCGGATAGCCCGACAAATCGAAGTTGCCGATCATACGGCCCAGCAGCGCCAGACCGGCCTTCGGCTCGATCAACCGCTGCAACTCACCGAACTTGTCGTCCGCCTCGCCCTGCGAGCGCCCCACCACGGCGAACAAACCCGGCATCACCTTCAATGACTCCGCCGCCCGGCCGTGCGCCGCCACCCGCCGCTTCATGTCGCGGTAAAAATCCTGCGCCTTCGCCAGCGATGGCTGCGCCGTGAACACCACCTCCGCCGTGGCGGCGGCCAGGTCGCGCCCCGCCTCGGAACCGCCGGCCTGCACCACCACCGGGCGCCCCTGCGGACTGCGCGACACGTTCAGCGGACCAGCAACGGCGAAATGCGGGCCGCGATGATCCAGCTTGCGCAGCCTGGCGGGATCGATCAACCGGCCGCCATCCTTGTCGTTAATAAGCGCCCCATCTTCCCAACTATCCCACAATCCCGTGACAACCTGATGAAATTCGCGCGCCCGCTCATAGCGCGCAGCGTGCGCCACATGCTGGTCGCGGCCGAAATTAGCCGCTTCGGCCGCGTTGTCGGACGTGACCAGGTTCCAGCCCGCCCTGCCCTCCGATATCTGATCGAGCGACGCGAACTGGCGCGCCACCGTGTACGGCTCGTTGTAGGTAGTCGTGGCGGTGCCGATCAAGCCGATCTTGTCGGTCGACGCGGCCAGCGCCGACAACAACGTCAATGGCTCCAGCGCCGGCACGCCGCCGGTCAGCGCCAGGCTGTCGGCAAAGAATACCGCATCCAGGCAAGCCCGCTCCGCGCTTTGCACCTGCTGCCGGAATACCTTGAACGGATTGGATTCCAGGTCCGTCTTCGGATGCCGCCACGCGGCCACGTGGTGCCCGTGCCGCATCATGAAGGCGGCGATGCTCAGTTGCCTGGTCGGTGCGCCTGCCATCAGAACTCCTTACGCGCGGTGATGCCGAAATAACGCTCGTCGTCGCGCGGCACGGCGCGCGTGACGTAGCCGGTCGAGGTGACCAGATTGGTCGCGTAGGATTTGTTGGCCAGGTTTTTACCCACCAGCGCGATGCGCCAGCCACCTGGCGTCGACGACAAAGCGATGCTGGCGTTGATGACGCCATACGCGCCCTGGATCGCATCCGGCGACTGGAACAGGTCGAACTGCGTCTTGGCCTGATAGGTGTAGTCGGCCGAGAAGTCGACGATCAAGCCGTTTTGCAGCGGCAGCGCGTAGTTGGCGCGGGTGAAGGACTTCCACTTCGGCGAAAACGGCAGCGGCTGGCCATTCAGGTTGCACGAGGCCGTGGCCGCCGGCGGGCAGTTGAAGCTGTCGATAGTCGCGTCGGTGTAGGCCAGCGAAGCGGTCAACGTCAGCTCGCGGGTCGGCCGCGCATTGATATCCAGCTCGACGCCCTTGGTCGACACATCGCCGGCGTTGATCAGGCGCGTGATCACGGTGCCGGCGACGGTGTCGTAGAAGTTGGCCTGGTAGTTAGAATATTTGGTGTTGAAGACGGCGACGTTGGCGGTCAGCCGCCGATCGAAGGCGCTGGCCTTCAGCCCCAGTTCAAAGGAATCGGAGGTCTCCGGTTTGAGCGCCAGCGTGTCGCGGCCAAGCATGTTGAAGAAGACGTTGTAGGCCGGTCCCTTGTAGCCGCGCGAATACGTCGCGTAAGCATTCACGTCTCGCGACAGCTGGTACTGCAGCCCCACACGCCCGGAGTAGCCGTCCTCGCTGGTCGAGCCGCTGTTGCTTACCCCGGGCTGAACGCCGGGGAAGGCCGCCGTCGACGTCGACGTGCGGACATGGTCGTACGACAGTTCATCCTTGGTCCAGCGCGCGCCGGCGATGGCGCGCCACTCCGGCGTCAGATTGAACGTGCTTTCGCCGAACAGTGAGTAGCTGTCGTTCTTGACGCCATAGTCGGCGCGACCGGTGTTGGGCGCCGTGGTGGTGGTGACGATGCGCTGATAAGTTTCGCGGTCCTTGCCATGCAGGTAGAAGGCGCCGACGACGTATTCGAGGAACTGGTCCTTCGGCGACGCCAGGCGCAGCTCCTGCGACACCTGGCGGAATTCGACGGTGCCGATATCGCGCGTTGCCGGATACGCGGCCGAGATGCGCGCCGCTTCGGCCGCATTGCCGATAGCCGAGGTGCTGGTGTACTGCTGGTTGTCCCAGTCGCGCACCGCCGTGATGGAGGTCAGGGTGTAGCCGCCGTTGCGCCAGTCTACCTGCGCGGACAAGCCCTTGTTGGTATCGCGGATATCGCTTGGGATGTCGGTGTTGATGCTGCGGTTTTCGGTCGACGCGACGACCGGCGCGATCGCCTGCGAGAACGGTGCGCTGGTCGACTTGTAGGCCGTGAAGGACGGCGACGCGTTCGAGCGCAGGTAATCCGCGATCAGGCTCACGTCGAGATCCTTGTTCGGCGTGATATCGACGCGTGCGCGCACGCCCTTGCGATCGTAGCCATTGACCTTGCCGCCGCCGGCGTGCAGGTTGTCGACATTGCCGTCATAGTCCGCATACAGCGCGGTGACGGCGGCGGTGACCACGCCCGGCTGGATGGTGCCGGACAGGCCGGCGCGCACCCGCTTCTCGCTGCCCTCGTACCAGGAGGCGTCGACAAAGCCGCTGGTCTGCTCCGACGGCTTGCGGCCGATCACGTTCAACACGCCGGACGACGCGTTCTTGCCGAACAAGGTGCCTTGCGGTCCCCGCAGGATTTCAATGTGTTCGATGTCCAGCAGATCCAGCGTCGCCTGGCCCGGACGCGCGTACACCACGCCGTCGATCACGGTCGATACAGTGGGTTCCACACCGGGGGACGTCGAGATGGTACCGATACCGCGCACGAAGATCGTCGAATCCTTGTTGCCACCCTGCTGGCGGAAGGTCACGCTCGGCACTTCCTGCACGATGGTGTCGATGCTGGTGCGGTTGGCTTGGGCCAGGTCGTCGCCATTCAACACCGACACGGCCACCGGCACCGATTGCAGCGAGGCGTTGCGGCGCGTCGCGCTGACCGTCACGCTGGGAACGGCGGCGCTGTCGGCGCGTTCCAGAATCGGCGCGCTGGCCGCATCCAGCGCATCCGCCGCGTCCACCCCGCCGGCCCACGCCGAGCTGACAAGCAAAGCGCCCAACGTCAGCGCACCGATATTTTTACTGTTGTTCTTCATTGCCGATCCCTTGATTTGACAGCGCCGTTCGCGCCATATGCGGAAAATCCACTTTCATCGTCGAAGAACCAACTTAGTTCCCCGCCTGACGTTTGCTAGACTTTGAATGGTACCGATACCCTTTTTTTAGTGTCGGTGCGGGCCGATTTGAAGTCAAAGAATTAAAAAACCCATCGATATGTCTTTTTTAAATATGCGCAAACGAAGCCTATGAGCGAACCGGAAAGCACACGCAAACGCCGTGGCTCCGGCCGCGCGACCATCCACGACGTGGCGCGGCTGGCGGAAGTCGGCTCGATCACGGTGTCGCGCTACTTCACGGAGCCGGGCCGCGTCGCGGCCGCACGCAGCGCGCGCATCGCCGCCGCCGTCAAACAACTGGGCTACGTGCCCAATCTGATGGCGGGCAGCCTGGCGTCGTCGCACAGCCGCATCATCGGCATGGTGATCCCGAACATCTCCGGGCCGATTTTCGCCAGCACCATCCAGAGCTTCAGCGATACGCTCAGCCGCCACGGCTACCAGCTGCTGCTGGCGTCGAGCTATTTCTCGGCCAAGCAGGAGGAGAACGCGGTGCGCGCCTTCCTCGGCTGGAAGCCGGCGGCGCTGGTGGTGACAGGCCGGTTCCATAACCGCGCGACCGAAAAGCTGCTGAACACCGCCGGCATTCCGGTGGTGGAGACGTGGGACTACGATCCGCGCCGCAAGCCGATACAGGTTGGCTACTCCAACATCGCCGTCGGCGAGCAGGCGGCGCGCTATCTGTACGCCAAAGGCTATCGCCGCATCGCGTTTGTGCAAAACAGCCTGGCGGGCGACCTCAGTGCCGTGGACCGCAGCGACGGCTACGCGGCGGTGATGCGCGAGCACGGACTGGAACCGACTATCTACGTGCCGACGGCGGAGGCGCCGTTCGACGCCGGCAAACAGGCCATCGAGGCGCTGGCGCTGAAACCGGCGCGGCGTGGCGGCCAAGCCGAGGCGATCATCTTCGCCAACGACAATCTGGCGGCAGGCGCATTGCTGGCGGGGCAGCGCGCCGGCCTGGAGATGCCCGGGCAATGCGCGATCGTCGGCTTTGGCGACTACCCGTTCTCGCCGCTGCTGCTTCCCAGCCTGACCACGATCCGCCCGCCGGGCCGCGAGATCGGCGAGATCGCCGCGCTGCGCATACTGGAGCAGTTGGGCGTGCTGCCGGCGTCCGGCCAGGACACGCGTTTGAATCTGCTGGCCTGCGAACTTATCGAGCGCGAAAGCGCATAAAGGAAAACCATGAAGAACATCGTCGCCGGCTTGCTGCTGGCCCTCCCCCTGCTGGCGCACAGCGCGCCGGCCATCACCATCGGCTTCCAGAAAAGCAGCGGCTTGCTGGGCATCTTGAAGAATCAGGGCACGCTGGAGAAGGCCTTCGCCGGCGAGCAGATCAAGTGGATCGAATTCCCGGCCGGTCCGCAGATGCTGGAGGCGCTCAACGCCGGCAGCATCGATTTCGGCAGCACGGGGGCGCCGCCGCCAGTGTTCGGGCAGGCGGCCGGCATCGACCTGCTGTACGTCGCGGCCGAGCCGGCGCCGGTCAACAGCGAGGCGATCTTCGTGCCCAAGGAATCGACGGCGCGCACGGTGGCGGATTTGAAAGGCAAGAAGGTCGCGTTCCAGAAGGGATCGGGGTCGCACTTCCTGCTGGCGTCGGCGTTGCAGAAGGCGGGCTTGAAGCTCAGTGATATCAAGCCGGTGTACTTGTCGCCATCGGATGCGCGCGCGGCGTTTGTCAGCGGCGGCATCGATGCGTGGGTGGTGTGGGACCCATATTTCGCGTCGGCGCAGAAGTCGTATCAGGTGCGAGTGCTGAGCGACTACACCGGGCTGCCGCAGGCGAACGGATTCTATCTGGCGTCGCGCAAGTTCGCGACGCAGTCGCCGAAGGTGTTGGCGGCGCTATTGGGACAGGTGGCGCTGACCGGCCAGTGGGCCAACGGGCACACGAAGGAAGTGAGCGCGATGCTGGCGCCGCAAATGGGACTGCCAGCGGATATCGTGGCGACCTGGCAGCGCCGCACGCTTTATGGCGCGGTGCCGGTCAGCGCCGCCATCGCCGCTAATCAGCAGCGCGTGGCGGACGTGTTCTATCAGCAGAAATTGATACCGAAGCCGATCAATGTGGCAGGAAGCGTATGGCCATGGCAACCGGCCATCGCCAGATAACGCCCAAGTGACACCACACATGATTACCTCAACAAAGAGCAACTGGCCAATCTGCTGGCGCGCATATCAAAAGTGTACATCGGTGAACAACCGAGGGTTCGGCTGTGGGCAAGAATAAGACAGTTAGCGAAGTTGGCTTTGCTGTGGCCCCACATCTCCAAGGCGCGCGCAAGCTCTGGATCGTTTTCAAGCCGTACCTCGCCAGCCTCGAGCAAGCTTACAAGTACAGAGATTATTTCGGCCTTGGAATATTGGTAAGCGCTACGAAGCACCCATTCGCACTCCAGTACGACTAACGTTGTCACCAGGGCTAAATGGCCTGATGCTTTGGCTTTATTGATGAGTCCGGCTGCGAGCCGACACTGGGCGACATCGTCTTTCACGATGAATCGGATCAAGACGTTCGTGTCCAGTGAGATCATCGCTAACGCGACATCTGCTCAACCGGAACAGGTTCTTGCCCTTCTCGGTACAGCATTCCTTCAAGGTCCGTGATACTGCGATTTCGCGCCCTGACGATCGCTGCGCCGGTCAGGGACATCGTAATTCGGACGATATCACCGGGCTTGATTCTGAGCTGCTCTAGAATTTCCTTGGGCAATGTGACATTGCCATTTTCATCCGCAATAACATCACACATACTCACCTCCGTTTTCCTCCCAGCTTAGCGAAGAAAACCGAAAGCGCAAGTGCGCTGCGTCAGTGTCTCAGTGCTTATGCCCGCACGAAGGACCATGCACATGCGGCGCCGGCGCCGGGGTGTTGGCGGGATCGCGGCCGCTGTCGCCCTCAAGTCCGGAAGCGTGCAGGCGGTCCAGATAATCCTGCCACAGCTTGTCCTTCTCGTTACCCAGCTTGTACAGGTAATCCCACGTGAACAGCCCAGTGTTGTGTCCGTCTGTGAAGGTTGGCTGCACCGCATAGTTGCCGACCGGGTCCAGCGCCGCGATGCCCACTTCGCGTTTGCCGACTTGCAGCACTTCCTGGCCCGGACCGTGGCCCATCACTTCGGCCGACGGCGAGTACACGCGCATCAGCTCGAACGGGATGGTGAACGAGGCGCCGTCGTCGAAGGCGATGTCGAGTACCTTGGACTTGTTGTGGACGGTGATGGCGGTTGGATTCTTGGTACTCATAGGTGGTCTTTCAATCAGGCTTCAATCAGGCGTTCAGACGTTCGACAATGGCCGCGTGCAGCGCCGGCACCAGCGCGCGGCGCGCGGCCAGCACTTCCGGCGCAGCGGAACGCACCGCCGTGGCAAAGCTCGAGTTGGGGAAATGCGCATCATCCAGATAACGCGGAATCACATGCCAGTGCACGTGCGGCGTCATGTTGCCGAAGCTCGCGAGGTTAATCTTCTCAGGCGCCATCACGGCGCGCTGTGCCGACTCGACCGCGAACACAACCTCCATCACACGGCCACGCTCGGCCGCGCTCAGATCCGTCATCTCCTTGACGTGGTCGTTCCACACCACGCGCGTGAACCCGGGATATTCGGCATCATCGACGGCGATCACCGACAGCTGATCGTCGCTCCAGATGACGACGCCCTCGGCGGGCGCCGCCAGCAACTTGCACAAATCACAGGTGTGAGCAAACCCCGCCGTCACACCAGCACCCGCTCGATGCCACCGTCGTTGGCGCGCTTGACGTAATCGGCCATCCAGTTGTCGCCCAGCAGATGCTTGGCGATCTCGACGACGATGTAGTCGGCCGTGGTGCCGGCGTCCTCGCCGTAGCGCGACACGCCGCCCAGGCAGGCCGGGCAGCTGGTCAGGATCTTGACCTCGCCCTCGAAGCCGTCGGCGCGCAGCTTGTCGGCGCCCTTGATGACTTCCTCTTCCTTGCGGAAGCGCACCTGCGTCGAGATGTCCGGACGCGCGATCATCAACGTCCCGGAATCGCCGCAGCAACGGTCGTTCTTCTCGATCTTGACGTTGTCGTGGGTGGCGATCAGGCCGTTGACGGTCTTGGTCGCTTCCTGCAACTTCATCGGCGTGTGGCACGGCTCGTGGTACATATAACGCGTGCCCGTCACGCCTTCGAGGCGCACCTGCTTCTCCAGCAGATACTCGTGGATGTCCATGATGCGGCAGCCCGGGAAGATCTTCTCGAACTCATACGTCGCCAGCTGGTCGTAGCAGGTGCCGCATGACACCAGCACCGTCTTGATGTCCAGATAGTTGAGCGTGTTGGCCATGCGATGGAACAGCACGCGGTTATCGGTCATCATCTTCTCGGCCTTGTCGTACTCGCCCGAGCCGCGCTGCGGATAACCGCAGCACAGGTAGCCCGGCGGCAACACGGTCTGCACGCCCACTTCCCACAGCATCGCCTGCGTCGCCAGGCCGACCTGCGAGAACAGCCGCTCCGAGCCGCAGCCCGGGAAGTAGAACACCGCCTCGGTATCGGCCGTGGTCTTCTTCGGATTGCGGATGATCGGGATGACCTTATCGTCCTCGATGTCGAGCAGCGCGCGCGCGGTCTTCTTCGGCAGGCCGCCCGGCATTTTCTTGTTGATGAAGTGAATCACCTGCTCGCGCACCGGCGGCTTGCCGGTGGTCGGCGGCGGCGCCTTGGTCTGCTTCTTGGCGAATTTCTTCAGCAAATCATTACCCAGGCGCTGCGCCTTGTAGCCGATCCCGACCATCGCCGCGCGGGTGGCGTTGATGGTGGCCGGATCGGTGGCGTTGAGGAAGAACATCGCTGCCGACTTGCCCGGATTGAACGATTTCTTGTCCATCTTGCGCAGCAGGTTGCGCATGTTCATCGACACGTCGCCGAAGTCGATGTTGACCGGACAGGGCGTCACGCACTTGTGGCAGACGGTGCAGTGGTCGGCCACGTCCTCGAACTCTTCCCAGTGCTTGATCGAGATGCCGCGACGGGTTTGTTCCTCGTACAGGAACGCTTCGATCAGCGACGACGTCGCCAGGATCTTGTCGCGCGGCGAGTACAGCAGGTTGGCGCGCGGCACGTGCGTCGAGCACACCGGCTTGCACTTGCCGCAACGCAGGCAGTCCTTGATGCTGTTGGCGATCTCGCCGATATCGCTTTGCTGCATGATCAGCGATTCGTGGCCCATCAGCCCGAACGAAGGCGTGTAGGCATTGGACAGATCCGCTTCCATGCCCGGCAGGTTCAGCAGCTTGCCCTTGTTGAAGCGCCCTTCCGGATCGACGCGCAGCTTATAGTCGCGGAACGGGCCGATTTCTTCCTCGGTCAGGAACTCCAGCTTGGTGATGCCAATGCCGTGCTCGCCCGAGATGACGCCGTTGAGCGAACGCGCCAGCACCATGATGCGTGCGACGGCGGCGTGCGCCAGTTGCAGCATTTCGTAGTGGTCGGAGTTGACCGGCAGGTTGGTGTGGACGTTGCCGTCGCCGGCGTGCATGTGCAGCGCCACGAACACGCGCCCGCGCAGCACGCGCTTGTGGATCGCGGTCGCCTCGTCGAGGATCAGCTTGTAAGCCGCGCCGCTGAAGATCTGGCGCAGCTGGGCGCGGATTTCCTGTTTCCACGTCACGCGGATGGTGCGGTCCTGGACGATGTCGAACAAGGTCGCGTCAGGTTGTATCTTCAGGCGTTCGTCGAACACGGCCAGCAGGCGCTCCAGGCCCAGCGCGGCCAGTTCGCCGGTGACGGCGTTCAACGGCTTGTCGAGCTCGGACAGCAGATAGGTCCAGCGCGCGTGCACCTGTGCCAGCAACGCTTCTGCCTGCTGCACGCGGTCGCCCAGCATTTCCTCGTCGCCGACGCCATCGTCGGCGTCGTCGCTCTTGCCGATCGGCAGATTGCCGGCGGCGAAGAACTCGCGCAGTTCGTCGACCAGTTGCAGCTTGTTCTTGATCGACAGCTCGATGTTGATGCGCTCGATGCCGTCGGTGTACTCGCCCATGCGGTTGAGCGGAATCACCACGTCCTCGTTGATCTTGAAGGCGTTGGTGTGGCGCGCGATGGCGGCCGTGCGGGCGCGGTCGAGCCAGAACTTCTTGCGCGCCTCGGGGCTGACGGCGACAAAGCCCTCGCCCACGCGGGTGTTGGCGATGCGCACCACTTCCGACGCGGCCATGGCCACGGCGTTTTCGTCGTCGCCGACGATGTCGCCGAACAGCGCCATCTTCGGCAGCACGCCGCGTTTCGACTTGGTGGCGTAGCCGACCGCGCGCAGGTAGCGCTCGTCCAGATGCTCCAGACCGGCCAGGCGCAAGGTGGCGAACTGCTCGCCCTTGGCCGGCAGGCCGTCGAGGTAATCCTTGATTTCAACGATGGACGGGATCGCGTCGCGCGCCTGGCCGAAGAACTCCAGGCAGACGGTGCGCGCGAACTTCGGCATCTTGTGCAGGATCCAGCGGCCCGAGGTGATCAGGCCGTCGGTGCCCTCCTTCTGGATACCCGGCAGGCCGGACAGGAACTTGTCGGTCACGTCCTTGCCCAAACCTTCTTTGCGGAAGGTGCGGCCGGCGATCTCCAGGATCTCGGTCTTGAACGGCGCGCCTTTGGATTCGCCGCGCGCGCTGGGATGCGTCCACTCCAGTTTGAAGCGGGCCAATGGGGTGTCGTGGATCTTCGACAGATTGTGGTCCAGGCGCGTGACTTCGAGCCAGTCGCCGTTCGGATCGACCATGCGCCACGAGGCCAGGTTGTCGAGCGCGGTGCCCCACAGCACGGCCTTCTTGCCGCCCGCGTTCATGGCGATGTTGCCGCCGATGCAGGAGGCGTGCGCCGAGGTCGGATCGACCGCGAACACGAAGCCGGCTTTTTCAGCGGCTTCGGAAACCTTGTTGGTGATGACGCCGGCGCCGGTGTAGATGGTGGCGTATTCCTTGTCCAGGCCGGGCAGCACCTTCATCTCGACCGGGCCCATGTTGAGCAGCTTCTCGGTGTTGATGACGGCCGACATCGGCGTCAGCGGAATGGCGCCGCCGGTGTAGCCGGTGCCGCCGCCGCGCGGGATGATGGTCAGCCCAAGTTCGATACAGCCCTTGACCAGGCCGGCCATTTCCTCTTCGCTGTCGGGCGTGAGCACCACGAACGGATACTCGACGCGCCAGTCGGTCGCGTCGGTCACGTGCGAGATGCGTTTCATGCCGTCGAAGCAGATGTTGTGCTTGTCGGTGTAACGGCCCAGCACCTTGTAGGTGCGCTTGCGCAAATCGTAGACCTGCTTGAATTCCTCGCCGAAGTCGGCCACCGCCTTGCCGGCGGCGCGCAACAGCTTGACCACGTTGACGCTGCGCTGCTTGGCGGCGTCCGACTCGCTGCCGTCGTCGTCGATGGTCAGGCGGCGCTTGTCGACCTCGGCCAGACGGTGGTGCAGCGCGTTGATCAGCTCCTGGCGGCGCTTTGGATTGTCGAGCAGGTCGTCCTGCAGGTACGGATTGCGGCGCACGGCCCAGATATCGCCGAGCACCTCGTACAGCATGCGGGCCGAGCGGCCGGTCTGGCGGGCGCCGCGCAGTGCGTCGAGCAAGCTCCACGATTCCTCGCCCAGCAGCCGGATGACGATCTCGCGATCGGAAAACGACGTGTAGTTATAAGGAATTTCGCGGAGACGCTGGGCCTCCGGTCCGTGGGGCGTTTCCGCCAGCAGAGCTTGGATTTGTGCAGGAGCATTCATTATGCGATTGGACTTGTAAACAGTACCGGGGGAGTGTCATTCTAGCGTATTGCGACGCACCATGTCGGAACAGCCTTAGAAGCCGGGGGGACTCTCGCGTTGGCCGCCCTGCGCTATTAATTTGCGGATGAGCCCGATCACGTGTTATAAAATTCAATATTGCCGTTAAAAACGGAACGAAATTCAGAATCCAACGCATCGGGCGATACGATCCATTGCACCAGATTAGCCCAACATCTGCCCGATCCGGTGCCAGACGCCGTCCGGCACATACAACAACAAGGTCGTCATGGTCAGGTAGCGCAGCAGTTTGCCGACGCACATGTAGGCCAGGCTGGGCCAGAAAGGCAGCTTGAGCCAGCCGCCCAGGGTGCACAGCGGATCGCCGATGCCGGGCAGCCAGGCCAGCAACATGGTCTTGGCGCCGTAGCGCTCGAGCCAGTGGAACCAGCGGCTCTTGCGCTCCTTGGCGAAGGTGGTTTTGGCCTGGTAGCCGATCCAGTAATCGACCGCACCGCCCAAGGTATTGCCGACGGTGGCCACGGCAATCGCGCTCCAGAACAGTTCCGGATTGGCTTTGATGACGGCAAACACCGCCGGCTCCGAGCCCAGCGGCACCAGGGTGGCCGACACAAAGCTGATGAGAAAGACCGATGTCAGGCCCACTTCTGGCGCCGCGAGCACGTTGAGCAGCCAGGCGATTGCAGATTCGATCATCGGTTTCTTTAACGAGAAGAAAGTGTCCATTATAATGATCCGCACACCGCACGATTGAACCGCCCGGTCCTTGCCTACAGGCATCGGACCCGCGCCCTGCCCGACCCGGTCACCCGCCGGATAGTTAGCATCGACCCGCCGCGGAGCCTTCCGGGGTCAAGTCTGTCATTCGGACACGAGCTGTGCCGTAGCCGCTGTTACAGCACAGCTCGTGTCCGAATGACAGACTTGACCCCGGCGAAGGTTCCAGCCCTCTGGAATCACTGTTTGAAGACTATGACTATCGACTATCTGAAGAAAATCCTGACCGCGCGCGTTTATGACGTCGCTGATGAAACTCCGCTGGAACTCGCGCCGACCTTGTCGCAGCGTTACGAGAACCGAATTTATTTCAAGCGCGAGGACATGCAGAGCGTGTTCAGCTTCAAGATTCGCGGCGCCTATAACAAGATGGCCCACCTGAGCGACGCGCAGCGCAAGCGCGGCGTCATTTGCGCCTCGGCCGGCAACCATGCCCAGGGCGTGGCGCTGTCGGCGGCCAAGCTGGGCTGCCGCGCGCTGATTGTCATGCCAACCACCACCCCGCAGGTCAAGATCGACGCCGTCAAGGCGCGCGGCGGCGCCGACGTCGAAGTGGTGCTGTTCGGCGAGTCCTATACCGACGCCTACAACCACGCGCTGACCCTGGAACAGGAGCAGAAGCTGACCTTCGTCCATCCGTTCGACGATCCGGACGTGATCGCCGGCCAGGGCACCATCGGCATGGAAATCCTGCGCCAGCACTCCGGCCCGATCCACGCGATCTTCGTGGCCATCGGCGGCGGCGGCCTGATCTCTGGCGTGGCGTCGTACGTCAAGGCGATCCGCCCGGACATCAAGATCATTGGCGTGCAGACCATCGATTCGGATGCGATGGCGCGCAGCATCAAGGCCGGCGAGCGCGTCACCCTGGCCGATGTCGGCCTGTTCTCGGACGGCACCGCCGTGCGCCTGGTCGGCGAGGAAACTTTCCGTATCGCCCGCGAACTGGTCGACGACATCATCATCGTCGACACCGACGCCATCAGCGCGGCCATCAAGGACGTGTTCACCGACACCCGCAGCATCCTGGAACCGGCCGGCGCGCTGGCCATCGCAGGCGCCAAGGCCTACATCGAGCGCGCGGCAATGACCAAGGACCCAATCAAGAACGAGACGCTGATCACCATTGCCTGCGGCGCCAATATGAATTTCGACCGCCTGCGCTTTGTTGCCGAGCGCGCCGAACTGGGCGAGGCGCGCGAGGCGGTGTTTGCCGTCACCCTGCCCGAGCAGCGCGGCAGCTTCAAGCGCTTCTGCTCGCTGGTGGGGCCGCGCAATGTCACCGAGTTCAACTACCGTATCAGCGACAAGGACGAGGCGCACGTGTTCGTCGGCGTGCAGATCGCCGACCGTGGCGAGTCGGGCGCGCTGGCGCGCAAGTTCGAGGAGCATGATTTCAAGACCTTGGACCTGACCCACGACGAATTGGCCAAGGCCCACATCCGCCACCTGGTCGGCGGCAAGAGCGGACTGGCCAAGGACGAGCTGCTGTACCGCTTCGAGTTCCCGGAACGCCCGGGCGCGCTGATGCGCTTCCTCGACAGCATGGCGCCGAACTGGAACATTTCGCTGTGCCATTACCGCAGCCAGGGCGGCGACGTCGGCCGCATCCTGATCGGCCTGCAGGTGCCGTCCGAGGAGATGGGCGCGTTCGCGCAGTTCCTTACCACGCTCGGCTACCGCTACTGGGACGAGAGCGCCAATCCGGTGTACAAGCTGTTCCTGGGCTAGCAAGGCCTGGCGGGCTTGGAACGCGCGGGGTGAAATTAGGCTACCATTTCACCTTTACCGTTTCAAAGCCCGCCATGACCAACTCCGTCGACCTGTCCCCGCTGGGAAAAACCTCCGCCTACCGCACCGATTACGCGCCGGAGCTGCTGTTCCCGATCCCGCGCCAGGGCAAGCGCGACGAGCTGGGCCTGGCCGGCACGCTGCCGTTCTTCGGCGTCGATATCTGGAACGCCTACGAAATCTCGTGGCTGAACCAGCGCGGCAAGCCGCAGGTGGCGATCGCCCGCGTGACCTTTCCGGCCGATTCGCCCAACATCATCGAGTCGAAATCGTTCAAGCTCTACCTCAATTCGTTCAACCAGACCCGCCTGGAAAACGTGGTGGCGCTCAAGTCGCTGCTGCAACAGGACCTGACCGAGGCCGCCGGCGCCAACGTCCACATCACTATCACCCAGCCGGAGGAATTCGGCATGATCTCGATGGGCGAACTCGACGGGCTGCTGCTGGACCGCCTCGATATCGAGGTCGACAACTACAGCCCGTCGCCAGCAATACTGAAGGCCGCGCACGACGAGGAGCCGGTCGAGGAAAAACTGGTGTCGCACCTGCTCAAGTCGAACTGCCTGGTCACCGGCCAGCCCGACTGGGCCAGCGTGCAGATCCACTACGCCGGCCCGCAAATCGACCAGGAAAGTTTATTGAAATATCTGATCGGTTTCCGGGAGCACAACGAATTCCACGAGCAATGCGTCGAACGCATCTTCGTCGACATCCTGCGCGAATGCGCGCCGCAGCAACTGGCGGTGTACGCGCGCTACACCCGTCGCGGCGGTCTCGACATCAATCCGTGGCGCAGCAATTTCAGCACGGCACAGAAACCGCCCAACCTGCGCGGCGCACGTCAATAGCCAAAATCAGGCGTATGATGTGCTCAATGATGTGAACAATGATGCGTCTTTTGTAAGAAATGAGCGCATCGGCGTAAAAACGCGAAAAATCGGAAAACCCCGGCGGTTTGCAGCGAAAAACCGGCGTTTTCGTAGTTTATAACGCATAAATAGCAAATGCTTTCTGTGGTGCATATTTAATAACACCCGTGGCAGCCCAGCGCGCCGGCTGCCTGACGTCAAAGCAACGCCGGCGCGAGCGAATTCATGTTGCACGGCGCACAAACAAGCCTATAATTCGGCGGCACGCCTTGTGCGTCGTAACATTCTTATCGTCTTATGAATAACCTGAGCAAAATACTCTCCCTCGACAATGTGCTGCTTGATCTGGAAGTCTCCAGCAAGAAGCGGGCATTCGAGCAAGCCGGCCTGATCTTCGAAAACAATTGCGGCATCGCCCGCTCCACCGTCTCGGACAACCTGTTCGCGCGCGAGCGCCTCGGTTCCACCGGGCTCGGTCATGGCGTAGCCGTGCCGCACGGCCGCATCAAGGGCATGAAGAGCCTCAAATCGCCGCTGGCCGCGTTCGTCCGCCTGGCCGAGCCGATTCCGTTCGAGTCGCCCGACGGCAAGCCGGTCAACCTGCTGTTCTTCCTGTTGATTCCGGACCACGTCACCCAGCAGCACCTCGAAATCCTGTCGGAAATCGCCGAGATGTTCTCGGACGACGCCTTCCGCACCGCGCTGAGCACCGACCCGGACCCGAAATCGGTGCACTCGCGCATCATCAACTGGATGCCGAGCCTGCAGGCGGCAGGCTGACAAGCCGGCTCCGAAGTGGCTTGCAAGCATGAGGTGCTGGACAATAGGTTAAACTAGGGACGTAGCTCCACCTTAGTCCAACCTTGAGATAAAGACGACCCATGCTGCAAACGCCGCTGACGATACAAAGGCTTTACGACGACAATCGCGAGAGTTTGCAGCTCGGCTGGTTTGCCGGCTTTCCCGGCGGCGAGCGCCTGATCTCCGGCGACGTCGCCTCCGCCGCCGATCAGGTCGGCCACTTGAACACCATCCACCCGGGCCGCATCCAGGTTTTCGGGCACCAGGAAATCAATTACTACCAGCGCCTGAAGGCACTTACGCGCGCCCACGTCATCGGCGAGCTGATCGCTGGTGGCCCGCCGGCGCTGATCATCGCGCAGGGCCTGGAAACGCCGCCCGACATCCTCGCCATCTGCGACGAAAAAAACATCCCGCTGTTCTCCACTCCGTTACCTGCCGCACAGGTGATCGACTTCCTGCGCGTGTATCTTTCCAAGAAGCTGGCGCAACGCATCATCATGCACGGCGTCTTCATGGACGTGCTGGGCGTGGGCGTGCTGATCACCGGCGACTCCGGCCTCGGCAAGAGCGAGCTCGGCCTGGAACTGATTTCGCGCTCGCACGGGCTGGTGGCCGACGACGCGGTCGAGTTTTCGCGCATCGCGCCGAACATGATCGAGGGCCGCTGCCCGGCCTTGCTGCAGAATCTGCTGGAAGTGCGCGGGCTGGGCTTGCTGGACATCAAGGCGATCTTCGGCGAGACGGCGGTGCGCCGCAAGATGCGCCTGAAACTGATCGTGCATCTGGTGCGCCGTGGCGCGGCCGAGGAGGAAGTGGAGCGCTTGCCGTTCCAGTTCCCGACCGAGGACGTGCTGGGCCTGCCGATCCGCAAGGTCGTCATTCCCGTCGCGGCCGGCCGCAACATCGCGGTGCTGCTGGAGGCCGCGGTACGCAACACGATACTGCAATTGCGCGGCATCGACACATTACAGGAGTTCATGGAGCGCCAACGGCAAGCCATGAGCGGAGATTAAATTCATGCGCATCGTCCTCATCACCGGCATCTCCGGCTCCGGCAAATCGGTGGCCCTGAATGTGCTGGAAGACACCGGTCACTACTGCGTCGACAACCTGCCGCCGGCGTTGCTGTCGAACCTGGTCTCGACCCTGGCCGAGGAAGGCTTGCAGGCGCTGGCGGTGGCGGTCGACGCCCGCAGCGCCGAATCGCTGGCCTCGCTGCCGGCCGACGTCAAGCGCCTGCGCGAAGAGGGACACGACGTCAAGGTCATGTTCCTGACGGCAAACACGCACTCGCTGGTGGCGCGCTTCTCGGAGACGCGCCGCAGCCATCCGCTGTCGCACGAGCTGCGCCCGGGCCAGAATCCGGCCGCGCGCCGCACCTTGATCGAATGCATCATGGAAGAGCGCGAGCGGCTGTCGGCCATCGAGCAGTTGGGCCATGTGGTGGACACGTCCGAACTGAGCGCCAACAAGCTGCGTGCCTGGGTCAAGGATCTGGTCGCCAGCGAGGGTGCGCCGCTGACCTTGTTCTTCGAATCGTTCGCCTTCAAGCTGGGCGTACCGATGGACGCCGACTTTGTGTTCGATGTGCGGGCGCTGCCGAATCCTTATTATGATTTGACGTTGCGTCCGCTGACCGGGCGCGACACGCCGGTGATCGATTTCCTCGATGCCCAGCCGAGCGCCATCGAGATGCTGGGCGACATCCGCGCGTTTGTGGAAAAGTGGCTGCCGTTCTTCAAGACCGACAACCGGAGTTATCTGACGGTGGCGCTGGGTTGTACCGGCGGCCAGCACCGGTCGGTGTACATGGCGGAGAAACTGGCCGCGTATTTCCATCCGAACGAACGCGTGGTATTGCGCCATCGCGAGCAGTAGCGTCCGGCGAGGACGGTTAAAGGTGTCGCAGCGGGTGGGCATAGTCCGGCCACACCGGTTCGAATAGCCGCTGCACCATTTCCCCCGTCACAGCCTCCAACGACGGCGGATTCCATTTCGGCGCGTTGTCCTTGTCGATGACCAGCGCGCGCACGCCTTCGATGACCTCGCCATGCTCAAACACGCGCCGCACCAGCGCGCGTTCCATGCGCAGGCAGCCGGCCATCTCCAGCGCCGCGCCGCGTGCGATCAACTCGTGCGTCACGCACATCATCAGCGGCGACCGGCTCGCCATCGTGCGCACAGTTTCAAGCGCGAACGGGCTCGCGTCCGACTCCAGCGACGCAACGATCGCCGGCACCGACCCCGCGCCGAAGTGACGGTCGATGGCCGCGCGCTCAGCCTCCAGCTTGCTTGCCCCGGCATCGCCCCTGAACGGCTCGGCGAAGGCCGCGATCGCCTCGACCAGCTCCGCGCCCGGGGTAGCCTCCAGAATCGCGTACAGCACCTCCAGTTCGTCGGACGGCACATAGTGATCGGCCAGTCCCGCATACAGCGCATCGGCGGCGCCGATCGTCACGCCGGTCACGCCCAGATAGCGCCCCAGCCCGCCCGGCGCCCGCGACAGGAAATAGCTGCCGCCCACATCCGGGAACAGGCCGATATTCACCTCGGGCATCGCCATCTTCGTGCGCTCGGTGACGATCCGCACCCGGCTGTCCGGCCCGCTCTGCGCGATGCCCATGCCGCCGCCCATGACCACGCCGTCCATCAGCGCGATGTAGGGTTTGGGATAGCTGTGCACCAGATGATTGAGCGCATACTCCTCGGTGAAGAAATCTTCGATCAGCGCGCTGCCCGCTTGCGGCGTGGCGCGGCCGGCCTCGTAAAAGAAGCGGATGTCGCCGCCGGCGCAGAAGGCCTTTTCGCTGCTGCTGCGGATGACCACGGCTTCGACATCCGAGTCGTCACGCCAAGTCAGCAGCGCCGCCGTGATGGCGCGCAGCATTACCAAAGACAGGGAGTTCAACGCCTTGGGCCGGTCCAGCGTGATAAAGCCGGTGCCGTTGATGATGCTGGTGTGGACCAATTCGCTCATGATGCCGCCGTCGCGTGATAAAAAAGCCATTCTACCGCCGAAACGGGATAAATTATTTTCACCAGATCGCAGCCGGACACAAATCGCGGACACAAAAAAGGGCGCCCTTGCGCCCTTTGTTGGATGGTGCCGGAGGCCGTTGTTATAGGGCGGCGGCAGCGGGTTCGTAGCTATCCGGGAGATGCTTGATCGCATCGTGGCCGTGCTGCTGAACTTTGGATTTGTACTTCATGACCTGACGGTCAAGCTTGTCGACCAGGGTGTCGATGGCGGCGTACAGGTCTTGCGACAGGCTTTCCACGTAGACGGTCTTACCCGACATGCGCAGGTTGATTTCAGCCTTTTGCCGTTTTGATTTCTCTTTAAGGTTATCTACAGTCAGGATGACAGCAATATCAATAACTTGATCGAAGTGACGAGTGACACGTTCCAGTTTGTTCTGCACGTATTCGCGGATGGCCGCGGTCACTTCGAGATGATGTCCACTGATGGTCAGATTCATACACGCTCCTAAAGATAAATGTCGCTTACGGTCAGTGCCGCGCCCATTGCGGCCGGGCGCACAGTGACCAAGTCACTACAAAGACTTGCGGAGACTAACGGGAGGGATTTTCAACGCTTCGCGATATTTGGCAACAGTCCGTCGCGCAATCACCATGCCTTGTTCCCCCAGCATGTCCGCAATCTTACTGTCGGATAAAGGATTTTTAGGGTCTTCAGCTCCTGTCAATTGAACAATGAGTGCCCGTATCGCCGTCGAACTTGCTTCACCGCCCGCTTCGGTGGCGACGTGGCTACCAAAGAAATATTTCAACTCAAACATGCCGTGCGGCGTCAGCATGTACTTTTGAGTCGTTACCCGAGAAATAGTGCTCTCGTGTAAACCCAGTGTATCAGCAATTTCGCGAAGCACAAGGGGGCGCATGGCGACGGCGCCGTGCGAGAAAAAGTTCTTTTGTCTTTCTACTATCGCCTGGGCTACCCGCAGGATGGTGTCAAAGCGCTGGCGCATGTTCTTGATCAGCCACTTGGCCTCCTGCAGCTGGGCCCCCATTGCGCCCTCGCCCTTGCCCTGTTTGAGCAGGTTGGCGTACATGGCGTTGACCCGCAGGCGCGGCATGACGTCGTTATTCAGGCTCACCTGCCAGCCGCTGCGCGACTTCTTGACGATCACGTCCGGCACCACGTAATCGGACACGTCCGAGGCGAACGCCGAACCGGGATGCGGATTGCACAGGCGGATGACGGCTTGCGCCTCGCGCAGATCCTCGTCGTCGCACACGAGCGCCTTCTTCAGCTTGTTGAAATCGCGCTGGGCGAACCACGTCAGATGGTTTTCGACGATGGTCAGCGCCATGCGCCGCGTCACCAGCGCGATGCCGGGCAGGCGCTTGATCTGCAGCGCCAGGCACTCGGAGGCGTTGCGCGCGCCCACGCCCATCGGGTCGAAGCTTTGCAGCATCGACAAGGCCGTGCGCAGTTCGTCGATGTCGACTTCCAGTTCCTCCGGCAGGCGCGCGTGGATTTCTTCGAGCGGCTCCTCCAGGTAGCCGTTCTCGTCGAGCGCGTCGATGATCAGCTCGACCAGCGCGCGGTCGCGCATCTCCAGCACGGTCACGCGCATCTGCTCCATCAGGTGCTCGCGCAGGGTGCAGTGGTTGGCCTCCAGTTGCGGGCGCGCGTCCTCGTCGTCGGGCGCCTTGCTGCGGCCGGCGTCGCTCCAGTCGACATCGGCTTCGCTGCTGGTACTTTCGGTATCGGCGGCCGGGCCGTCGTAGTTGTCGGCGTCGGCCGGGGCCGGCGCGTCCTGCTGGTTCGGCGGGCCTTCGGGCGGCGCCTCGCCGGATGGCGCCTGCTGGCTGATGGCGCCGTCGGACAGCAGCCGCAGCGAGCGGTCGAGCGGATCGTCCAGACGTTCGAGCAAGGGATTATCGGTGAGCAGCTGCTCCAGTTCCTGGTGCAGCTCCAGCGTGGACAGCTGCAGCAGACGGATCGACTGTTGCAGCTGAGGTGTCAGCGCGAGGTGCTGCGACGTGCGCAGTTGCAATGACTGTTTCATGGGGCGCTATTACATTCTGAAATGTTCACCCAGGTACACGCGGCGGACCGACTCGTCGGCGATGATGTCGTCCGGCCGGCCTGAAGCCAGAACCGAGCCCTGGTTGATGATATACGCGCGGTCGCAAATGCCCAGCGTCTCGCGCACATTGTGATCGGTAATGAGGACGCCGATATTGCGCTCCTTGAGGAAGCGCACGATGCGCTGGATCTCAATCACGGCAATCGGGTCGACCCCGGCGAAAGGTTCGTCCAGCAGCACGAAACGCGGGTTGGTGGCCAGCGCGCGGGCGATCTCCACACGGCGGCGCTCGCCGCCGGACAGCGACAGCGCCTGGTTTTCGCGCAGCTTTTCGATTTGCAGATCGGCCAGCAGGGTATTGAGCCGTTCATCAATGGCAGCCTTGGATAAAGGCTTGCCGTCCACTTTCTGGATCTCGAGGACGGCGCGGATATTCTCTTCCACGGTCAGCTTGCGGAACACCGACGCTTCCTGTGGCAGGTACGACAAGCCGAGCGAAGCGCGGCGGTGGATCGGCAGCGAGGAGATGTCGACGCCGCTGATGTCGATGGTGCCGGCGTCCGACGGCACCAGGCCGACGATCATGTAAAAGGACGTGGTCTTGCCGGCGCCGTTGGGGCCGAGCAGGCCGACCACTTCGCCGCACTCGACTTGCAGCGACACGTCATGCACGACCTGGCGCTTGCCGTAGGTCTTTTGCAGGCCGCGTACGATCAGGGTGCTACCGCATGTTGGCTCCATGCTTATTTCCCCGCCGCTGGATTGGTTGCCGGGGCCGCCTTGACGGACGGCTGGATCACCATCGTGCTGCGGCCGGCGCCGGGTTTGCTCTCGCCGCTGGCGGTGTTTTTCACAGCGAAGAATTCGCGGCGGCTGTCGTACGAAATGAACTCGCCGTCGACCTGGCTGGCGGTCTTGCTGCCTTCGAGCTTCTTGATCTCGGCCTTCGAGAACAGTTTGACCAGTTCGGTCTTGCCATCGTATTCGATGCGATCGGCGCGGCCTTCGACCCACTGGTCGCCGGCGCCATCGAGCTTTTGGCGGAACGTCGCCTGCACGCCGGCGCCGCCGGTCAGCACCACGAACTGATAGCCTTCCGGGTCTTCGGTGACGACCGCCTTGGGCGACTTCATCAGCAAGGTGCCGCGCGTCAGCACGACGTTGCCGGTGAAGGTCTTGATCTGCTTGACGTCGTCGGCGTCGAGGTTGTCGAAGGTCACCTGGGTCGGCTTGTTGGAGTCGGCTTTTTCGGCATGGGCCGGGCCGATGGCGGCCAGCAGCAGCGCCGCCGCCGACAGCATCGCCTTCAAATTCAGTTTCTTCATCGTCGTGTCCTTCATATCTCTGTCTAGCTTGTATTAATTAACGAGGCGCCTTGGGCGGTATCGTGATCGTTCCGCGTCCGCCCAGTTGCAGCTGGCGCGTCGCGTTATTGGTTTTCATGCCGGTGCCGCTGGAGGTCGTGCTGCCCAGTTTCATCTCCACCGGCGCCTTGGTTTCCATCCGTTCCTCGTCCGGGAACACCGTCAAGGTGCTGGTCTGCAGACGCATCGCCTCGGCCTTGGGCGAGCCCGGCCGCACCACGTCGACGTTGCCGTTGAGCGTGACGCGCGTGTTGTTCTGGTCGACCCGCGCGGTGTCGGCGTGGATCGTCATCGGCGGCTGCTGGGTCGCCAGGCTGTTCAGGAACGGCTTGTCGATATCGGACGAGTCGTCGACCGGCCGGTGGGTCAGCTTGTCGCCGGAAATGATGTACGCCGGCTTGCCTTCCTTGGTCATGCGCACCAGGCTGAAGCGGTCGATGATGTAATCCGGCTCGTTGAGGAACTGGTCCGCCTGCTGCTCCTGGCCGGACTGGTTGACCACCTGCACCAGCCAAAAGCTGCCGACGGCGACAAACACGCCGATGATCATCGTCAGCGTCAGCTGCCAGCGATGTGCTGTTCTTTTACGCATGATTACACTCCGTCACACCATGAACTGCGCCAGCACGCGCTCGTACGTGCCTTGCGCGTGCAGCAGCAGTTCGCACACTTCGCGCACCGCGCCGCGCCCGCCCTGCGCCACCGTCACGTGATGCGCGCGCTCGATCACTTCCTTGCGCCCGCCCGGCACCGCCACCGCGAAACCGACCCGCGTCAGGATCGGCAGGTCGACGACGTCGTCGCCGATGAAGCCGACCTGTTCTGCCGTCAGCCCGGTTTTTCCCAGCAGCGCGTTGAACGGCGTCAGCTTGTCGTGCCCGCCCTGATGCACAAAGCCGATGCCCAGGTCGGCGGCGCGCCTGGCCACCTGCGGCGACACGCGCGCGCTGATGATGGCCGTTTGCACGCCGGACTCCTGCAGCAGCTTGATGCCCAGGCCGTCATATACGTTAAAGGTCTTCAACGCTTCGCCCTCGGCGCCGTAATGCAGGCTGCCGTCGGTGAGCACGCCGTCGACGTCGAAGATCATCAGTTTGACGCGCGCGGCGCGTTCCACATAAGTCAGCTCGGTCATCAGATTACCTTTGCACGGGTCAGGTCGTGGATGTGCAGCGCGCCGACCAGCTTGCCGTCGGCGTCGGTCACCAGCATCTGATTGATGCGGAATTGCTCCATCACGGCCACGGCGTCGACCGCCAGTTTTTCCGGCGAGATGCTGCGCGGATTCGGATGCATGACGTCGCGGATCACCACCTTCGTGAAGTCCTGGACCTTCTCGATCATGCGGCGCAGGTCGCCGTCGGTGAACACGCCGATCGGCTTGCCGCCGGCGTCGACGATGGCGGTCATGCCCATGCCCTTTTGCGTAATTTCCAGCAGCGCGTCCGTCAGTTTGACGTCGGCGCCGACCTTCGGCACGTCGTCGCCGCTGCGCATGACATCGCGCACGTGCGTCAACAGGCGCCGGCCCAGCGCGCCGCCCGGATGGGAGCGCGCGAAATCTTCTTCGCGGAAACCGCGCAGGTCCAGCAGCGCGACGGCTAGCGCGTCGCCCAGCGCCAGCGTCACCGTGGTCGAGGTCGTCGGCGCCAGGTTCATCGGGCAGGCTTCCTTGGCCACGGCCACGTTCAGGTGGACATCGGCGATCACGGCCAGGCTCGAGCCCGGCTTGCCGGTCATCGCGATGACTTTGCTGCCCATGCGCTTTACCACCGGCAAGATGGTCATCAGTTCGGCGCTCTCGCCGGAATACGAAATGGCAATGAAGGCGTCGTCGGCGGTGACCATGCCGAGGTCGCCGTGGGCCGCTTCGGCCGGGTGCACGAATAGCGCCGGCGTGCCGGTCGAGGCCAGGGTCGCGGCGATCTTGCGGGCGATGTGGCCCGACTTGCCGATGCCCGACACCACCACCCTGCCCTTGCAGTTTAGCAACAGGGCAATGGCGCGCACGACGCTGTCGTCGTCGCCCAGGCGGGCGTTGAGCGCGGCGATGGCGTCCGCCTCGTTTTGCAACGTTTCACGGGCGAGCCGCAATGCGTGCCCGGCCATATTTGCGTCAAAAGCTTTCAGCATTGTTTTTTCATGGGTTACACTCATACCCAAGTATAGCCGAATTGGGAAAGCAAAAAACTTGCCAGTCAAAACATAACGCCCGGCCTTGGCGACAAACAACTAAATATTATTTTACCGGCTATGTTGAAATGACGTTTTCACCCCTGGAATTAACCCTGATACTGCTCGGCAGCGCCGTGTTGGGCGTGGTGGCTTTCCGCATGATGCACCTGCCGCCGATGCTCGGCTACCTGGCCGTCGGCATCCTGATCGGCCCCCACGCGCTGGGCTGGGCCGAACAAAGCGAGGCCACCCACGGACTGGCCGAGTTCGGCGTAGTGTTCCTGATGTTCTCCATCGGCCTTGAATTTTCGCTGCCCAAGCTGATGGCCATGCGCGGCATCGTCTTCGGGCTCGGCATGGCGCAGGTGGTGTGCACCATAGGCGCCACCATGCTGTTCGGCTGGACCATCGCCACCCAGCTGCCCCCTTCCATCCAGATCAGCTGGCAAGCCTCGTTCGCGCTGGGCGGCGCGCTGGCGATGTCGTCGACCGCCATCGTGGTCAAGATGCTGACCGAGCGGCTCGAGCTCGAAAGCGAACACGGCCGCAAGATCATCGGCATCCTGCTGTTCCAGGATCTGGCCGTGGTGCCGCTGCTGATCCTGATCCCGTCGCTGGGCCAGCGCCCCGACGCGCTGGTCGAAACGCTGGCCTGGGCCGGCGTCAAGGCGGTCATCGTACTGGCGCTGCTGCTGTTCGTCGGCCACCGGCTGATGCGCGGCTGGTTCACCATCGTCGTCAAGCGCCGCTCGCAGGAGCTGTTCATGCTCAACCTGCTGCTGATCACGCTGGGCGCGGCGTGGATCACCGAAAAGGCCGGGCTGTCGCTGGCGCTGGGCGCCTTCGTGGCCGGCATGCTCATTTCCGAGACCGAATACAAGCACCAGGTGGAAGAGGACATCAAACCGTTCCGCGACGTGCTGCTGGGACTGTTCTTCATCACCATCGGCATGCTGCTCAACGTGCGCCTGGTGCTGGAGAACTGGTGGCTGGTGCTGGTGTTGCTGGGTGGCCCGGTGCTGCTCAAGTTCGCGCTGATCGCCGGCCTGGCCAAGCTGTTCGGCTCGTCCGACGGCGTCTCGATCCGCACCGGCCTGGCGCTGGCGCAGGCCGGCGAATTCGGCTTCGTGCTGCTGAATCTGGCCGGCGGCAGCAAGCTGATGGACCCGTTCATCATCCAGGTGGTGCTGGCGTCGATGGTGCTGTCGATGCTGGTGGCGCCGTTCATCATCGCCAAGTCGGACCAGATCGTCATGAAGGTGTCGAGCAACGAATGGATGATGCAATCGCTGGCGCTAACCAAGATCGCCAGCCGCACCATGTCCACCAGCAAGCACGTGATCGTCGCCGGTTTCGGGCGCAGCGGCCAGAGCCTGGCCACCTTGCTGAGCGAGGAAAACATCGAATACCACGCGCTCGACCTCGACCCCGAACGGGTACAGGAGGCGCAGACGGCCGGACGCCAAGTGTCGTACGGCGACGCCGCGCGGCGCGAAAGCCTGATCGCGGCCGGCATTTACCGTGCCAGCGCGGTGGTGATCACCTACGCCAGCACGCCGTCGGCGCTCAAGGTGCTGCATCTGGTGCACGAGCTGGCGCCGACGTTGCCGGTCATCGTCCGTTCGCACGACGACACCGACCTCGACCGGCTGAAGGCGGCCGGCGCGGCCGAGGTGGTGCCGGAACTGATGGAAGGCAGCCTGATGCTGGCCTCGCACGCGCTGGTGATGCTGGGCGTGCCGTTGCGGCGCGTGGTGCACCGGGTGCAGGCCGCGCGCGAGGAGCGCTACGCCTCGCTGCGCGGCTACTTCCGCGGCGTCAGCGACGCCGGCGAGGACGCGGACCTCGAGCGCCTGCACTCGGTCACGCTTGACGGCGGCGCCACCGCCGTCGGCCGCGCGCTCGGCGAGATCGACGTGCCCGGATCGGGCGCCGAGGTGACCACCATCCGGCGCGGCAAGACGCGGGTCGACGCCAGGCCGGACACGGTGCTCGAGGCCGGCGACGTGGTGGTGGTGCGCGGCGGTGCCGACGCCGTCACCCGCGCGGAAAACCGCCTGCTGCGCTAGCGGCCGGCCAGCCTCAATCCTGGTGCAGGGGGGCGGGTGCCGGCGCCGGCGGCACGCTGACCACGCGGTTGCGGCCGGCATCCTTGGCCGCGTACAGCAAGGTGTCGGCCTGGGCCACCCAGGCGCGCGCCACCGCCAGCGGGTCGCCTTCGGTCTCGCCCGGGTTCAGACACGCCACGCCGATCGACACCGTCACCGACAACTGCAGCTCCGGCGACAGCGCGATCATGGTGCCGGCGATGCTGGCGCGGATGCGCTCGGCCACAAAGGCGGCGCTGTCGAGGTCGGCGTCGATCAGCAGCACGACGAACTCCTCGCCGCCGAAGCGCGCCACCGCGTCCGAGGCGCGCAGCTCGTTCTTGATGCGCGCGGCCACCTCGCGCAACACATCGTCGCCGCCGCCGTGGCCGACAGTGTCGTTGACGCGCTTGAAATGGTCGATGTCGATGTACATGAACGAGATCGGATACGACTGGCGCCGCGCGCGGGCGATCTCCTCGAGCAGCCGGCGGTCGATGTAGCGGCGGTTGTAGACGCCGGTCAGCGAGTCGGTCAGGCCGATGTACTTGAGCATCTCGTTGCTGATGACGTTTTCAAGGCAGATTGCGATGATCGACGCCATGTGCTCGATGAAGTCGGTGCCCAGGCTGGGCGTGAAGCGGGTCGGATCGCGGCTGCCCAGGTTCAGGCTGCCGATGACGCGTTTGTTACGCAGCAGCGGCACCAGCGCCACACTTTGCAGCCCGGCCGGCGCGTTCGGGAACGCCCGCGCGTGGCGCTGCGCGTCGTACATGCCCAATAGCGGCTTGGGCGGCGGCGCGGCCGGCCCGCGCTGGCAGAGGTCGAAACCGAGGCCGTCGAGTTCCTCGACGAAGATCAAATCGGGAAAATCGGCGAACACCACGTCGAGCTTGAGCATGACCTCGCGGATGTCGGCGCCCTCGTCGACCAGGCTCAAGGTCACACTGTCGAGCTCGGAGATCACCGGCAGCACCCGGAAGATGGTGCCGACCAGCTCGGGGAAGTTGGCCGCGCCCACGATATTCAGGTCGAACGCCTGGTGGCGCGTCATGATCGAGTGGTTGCGTTCGGCCTGTTCCAGCAGATACGCCATGCGTGCCCGCAAAGCCTGGTTTTCGGCCGCCAGATCGTTCGCGCGCGCTGCGTGGTCGGTCGGCGTCGTTACTTTGCCAGTGGCGGTTTGCGTCATAGTTGCCCTTACTGTTCAGCCGGTTTTCATGTCATTGCAACATTACGCCAAGTTGTGCCCGTTGGGAATGCAAAAGGACGCCCAAATGCATTAAAACGCCAGTGTAACGACGATTTCCTGACCGACGCGCACGCGTTGGCCGTCGCCGGTGATCAAAATGCTGTTCATGCCGAAGCAAATGGCGCCGTCGAGCTCGGGCTTGGCGCGGTAGCCTTGCATGATGTCGAGCGGGTTGGGACCGAACACGCCGGTGGCCTGGTCGATCGACGGCATCGGGCAGCGCGGGCACGGTTTGACCGGTTTGAGCAGCGCGTCGCCCATCTGGAACGACTCGGCGTAGTCTTCCTCGAACGCCTCGATGCCGCCGATGACGAGGTTGGGCCGGAAGCGGTTCATCGGAATCGCCTCGCGGCCGGCGCCGCGCAGCTTGTCGTTGAGGTCGTCCAGCGAGGACTCGCCCACCACCAGGATCGGATAGCCGTCCGAGAACAGCGTGGTGGCCGGCACGCCCTTGGTCCAGGTCTCGCTGACGGCGCGGGTGGCGTTGGCGTGGAAGCGCGCCAGCCGGCAGCGCACGCCGATGGCCTTGCTGAACCATTCGGCGGTCAGGTCGTCGCAATCGTAGGCCAGGATGGTGTGTTCCCAGATTTGCGTCGACAGGGTCGGCGCCAGATCCGGGTCGGGCAGGCCGAGCGGAATCTCCAGGCGCAGCATGCCGGGCGCGCGCAGCTCCAGCGTATGGGCTTTCAGCGTGGGAGTGATGAGCGCCATGCGCGGATGCTCGCGTTGTGTCATGCACACGCCGTCCTCGTCGACGACCATCCATTCGCGGTCGTAGATCTGTTCGGTCATCAGTCCGGCCGTGGTCAGCGTGGCGTCCTGCAAGGCCACGCCGGCGCAGGATTTGATCGGATACAACGTCAGGGCGGAAAGGATGGGCATGAGGCGGCTACCTTTATGGCGGCATCCGCCGCACTGGTTAATAAGACCGTAACATTGTCATTATACGATCCACAGCCGCCCCTGCCGGGGCTTACTTTTTCATCCGCTTACCGTTCAGCGTTCACTCGTCCGACGCGGCGGCCTTGGGAGCGCGTGGCTTGCGGGGCGCGCGCGGCTTGGCCGGCTTGGCCGGAGCAGCTGGTGGCGCTTCGACCACTTCGGACTCGACCACCACCGGCGCGGCCGGCTCGGGCGCTGCCGCCACCGGCTCGGCGGCGGCGTTGCGGCCCTTGCCACCCTTGCCGCCCTTGGCCGGCTTGCCCTCGTCGGCCTGCGGCTTGGCGGCCGCTTTCACCTTGCGCGCAGGCGGCTTGGCGCCGCTTTTCTTTTTCGCCGGGACCGGCGCGGCCGCTTCCTCCGGCACGGCCTGCGCGGTGTCGGCATAATCGTCGGCGACCGGCAGATCGACCGCCAGTTCCGTAACAACAGGCGCCTCGGCGGCGGCCACGGCGCCCTGGCCGTTGCGCTCGCCCTGCTTGCGGCCGCCGCGATTGCCGCGTCCGCGGCCGCGATTGCGGTCCGAGTCGGGCTGCGACGATGGCTGCAACGCCGGCTGCGCGTCGCCCTGCGCGTCGGACTGAGCCTCGGCCTGGTCGACTGCCTGCTCCGGTTCGGTCTGCCACGCGGCATAGGCGGCCACCACTGGCGCCGCGTCGTCCGCGTCGTCGTCGGTGTTCTCGTCGCCGCCGTCCTGTTCGGCGCGCGCCTGCTGCGCCAGGCGCTCGGCCTGGCGTTCGGCAAAGCGCTCGGCGGCGGTGCGGCCGCGGCCGCGGCTGCGGCGCGATTCCTGCTTGCCGGCTTCCTGCGCCTCGACGCCAACGTTACCATTGTCGGATGCCTGCGTCTCGCCGGCGCCCTGCATGGCGCCGTTGGAGGCGCCGCTGCTGCGGTACACGTAGGCGCCGGATTTTTCGTCGCGGCCGAATTCGAGCAGGCCGCGCGCCTTGCATTCCTCGATCAGGTTGCCGAAGGTGCGGAAGCCATAATACGACTCGCTGAAGTCCGGCTTGCGGCGCTTGATCGCCTCTTTCAGCACGGAGGCCCAGATCTTGCCGCTGTCGCCGCGCTCGAGCACCAGCGCCTCGAAGGTGTTGACGGCGATTTCCACCGCCTGGTTGCGGCGCTTGTCCATTTCTTCGCGGCGGCCGCGCTCTTCTTCCGGCGAACGCTTGACGGCCGGCTTGTTGGCCTCGCCCGCGTCGCGCTTGGCGCGGCGGCTCTCGCGCACCAGGTCGTCGTAGAAGATGAATTCATCGCAGTTGGCCACCAGCAGGTCCGAGGTCGACTGCTTGACGCCGACGCCGATCACCTTCTTGGCGTTCTCGCGCAGCTTCGACACCAGCGGCGAAAAATCGGAATCGCCCGAGATGATGACGAAGGTATCGACATGCGACTTGGTGTAGCACAAGTCGAGCGCGTCAACGACCATGCGGATGTCGGCCGAGTTCTTGCCCGACTGGCGCACGTGCGGGATCTCGATCAGCTCGAAGTTCGCCTCGTGCATCGGCGCCTTGAACGCCTTGTAGCGGTCCCAGTCGCAATACGCCTTCTTGACCACGATGCTGCCCTTGAGCAGCAGACGCTCCAGCACCGGCTTGATGTCGAACTTGTCGTAATTGGCGTCGCGCACACCGAGCGCCACGTTTTCAAAATCGCAGAACAGCGCCATGCTGACGTTATCGTTGGAAGAAGCCATGAAGAGTATTTTTCTAGTGAGGGAATGAGGCGGTGCGGAACGCGAACGCGGCGGTCCGACGAGCGGATAATGCGACGATTATACCCAACAAAGGGCGCCGCGCCGCCAATCGTACAGCTGGGCTGACAAGCGCTGATGATTGACGGCAATGTATACTGGCCGTCAGCGCGGCAGCCCGCCGCGCCCGCACCGGGGTCACGCCTTGCAAGCACGCCATAAATATCTGTTTATCCACCAGAACTTTCCCGGCCAGTTCAAGCATCTGGCGCCCGCGCTGGCGGCCCGGGGACACGAGGTGGTCGGCCTCGGCATGTGCGAACCGAGCGTCGCCACCCCAGGCGTGCGCTACCTGCGCCACACGGTCGAGACCGCCGCCCAGCGCTCGGCCCCGTCCCAGCTCAAGGATTTGCAGGGCAAGCTAATGCGCGGGGAATCGGCCGCCGCCGCGCTGCAATCGCTCAAGGAACAAGACTATTCGCCGGACGTGATCGTCGTCCATCCGGGCTGGGGCGAGGCGCTGTTCGTCAAGGACGTCTTCCCGCGCGCCAAACTGCTGATCTACGCCGAGTACTACTACCAGGCCGAGGGCGGCGACTCCTTCTTCGATCCCGAGTTCTCGCGCCCGGACGCGGCGGCCGTGCAGCGGCTGCGGCTGCGCAACACCCATCTGCTGCACGCGATGTCGGCGGCGGACGGCGCCCTGTCGCCCACCAGATTCCAGCGCGACCGCCATCCGGCCTGGTTCCGCGAGCGCATCTCGGTCATCCACGACGGCATCGACACCGACCGCTTCCGTCCCGACGCCCACGCCTCGGTGCAATTGCGCTCGGCCGGGCTGACCTTGCGCCCCGGCGACGAGGTGGTGGTGTTCGTGGCGCGCCAGCTGGAACCGTATCGCGGCTATCACATCTTCATGCGGGCGCTGCCGGATCTGCTCAAGCGCCGGCCCAACGCGCGCGTGGTGATCGTCGGCGGCGACGGCGTCAGCTACGGCGCCGCTCCGCCCAAGGGCAAAACGTGGAAACAGATATTCCTCGACGAGGTGGCCGGGCGCCTCGATGGCGGCCGCGTGCATTTCGTCGGCAAGGTGCCGCACGCGGTGCTGACGCAATTGATGCAGGTGGCGGCGGTGTACACCTATCTGACCTACCCGTTCGTGCTGTCGTGGTCGCTGCTGGAGGCGATGAGCACCGGCTGCCTGATCGTTGCCTCGCGCACCGCGCCGGTGGAGGAAGTGATCGAGCACGGCCGCAACGGCCTGCTGGTGGACTTCTTCAACCACCAGGCGATGGCGGCGGCCGTGGCCGACGCGCTGGAACGTCGCGCGGAACTGCAACCTCTGCGCGACGCCGCCCGCCAGACCATCGTCGAGCGCTACGACCTGCAGCGGCAGTGCCTGCCGGCGCTGCTCGATTTCGCGCGGCCTTGAAGTAATCTTCGGACCGCGCCCGCTTCTCTATCGCCTCCTTAGATGATGTAGTCCGCCAGCGCCGTCGTCGGCGTGCCGACCAACACCGCCACCTGGGTCAGCTCGGCGGCGGAGACCAGCGCGTCGTTGCCGCTCGATTTGAACAGATACAACGACGTGGCGCTGGCGGTCGAGACGGCAAACAGCGCCGTCTGGCCCACCGTGTACGCGCCCTCGGCCGAGCCGATCACCTTGGCCGCGTTGGCGGTCGACGCCGTCGCCATCAGCTGGCTGAACACCACCAGCTCGGCCGCCGACCCGAAGACGCCCGGCGCGCTGCGCAGCATGGCGCCATCAAGTGTGGCGTCGCCGTTACCCAGCGCGAGGCCAGTCTGGCCGATGCGCAGTTGATCCGTACCCGACACGAAGTCGGTCACCGTGTCCGTGCCGGCCACGCTGTTGAACACGAAGGTGTCGGCGCCCGCGCCTCCGGTCAACGTGTCGCTGCCGGCGCCGCCGTCGAGCAGGTCGGCGCCACCGCCGCCGAGCAACTTGTTGGCGGCGCCGTTGCCGATAATCTGGTTATCCAGCTCGTTGCCGGTGACGTTGACCGCCTCCGCGCCGACCGCCGACGTGATGACCGCTTGCTCCACGTTAGCGGCCAGCAGATACGTGCCGGCGCCGGTCAGCGCCACACGCACCAGGTCGTATGCGCCCTCCGGCGTCTCGACGACCTTGTCGTTGACGTTGTCGACGACATAGACATCGCTGCCGTTGCCCCCTGTCATCGTGTCGGCGCCGGCGCCGCCGTCAAGGATATCGTCTCCGTCGGTGCCGAACAGGTTGTCGGCGCCGCTGCTGGCGGTGTTTTGCTGCACCTGCGCCAGCGTCATCAGGCCGGTATCGCTGAACTCGAAGTTTTCCACGTTGCGCACCGTGTACACATGACCGTCAGCATCGGTCAACACGGTGTCGGTGGCGTTCGGGCGGAAGATGCTGTAGCTGCCGAATGCGTTCAGGCGGAATAGGCCGTCCACGCCAGCGCCGCCGTCCACCGTTGCGCTGCTGCTTTTCTCCACGTAGAAGCGGTTGGCCATGCCGTTGCCGGTTCCGGCAAAAGCGCCGGCGCCGTCGTACACCAGGTCCTCGACATTGGCCGTGAGGGTGTAGGCGGCCAAGGTGGTAAACACGGCGTCGTAACCTTCGCCGGCGTTTTCCCGGACCTGGTCGCCGCTGTCGGCCACCACGTAGATATCGTCACCGGCTTCGCCGGACAGGGTGTCGTTGCCGGCGCCGCCGTCAAGCGTATCGTTGCCAAAGTTCCCGCGAAGGTTGTTGGCGGCGGCATTGCCGACCAGGTAGTTATTCTCCCAGTTGCCGACGATATTGATGGCGGCGGTGCCGCTGATGAAGGCGTCCTCCAGATTGACATCCATCTCGTAGGTGCCGGCCGTCGCGAACCCCACTTCGACCGTGTCGTGGCCACCGCCCGCCACCTCGTACGTGATGTCGCGCGGGGAGGACACCTTGTAGAGGTCGTCGCCACCAAGGCCTATCATCAGGTCGTCGCCGGCGCCGCCGTCGAGGATGTCGGCACCGGCGCTACCAAAGACGGTATCGCTGCCGGGGCCGACGCTGTTGGTGAGCGCCTGCTCCATCGTCATCGAGGTGTCGCGGAAGTCGAGCCACTCCACGTTGCGCACGGTGACCTTGGCGCCGGTGTAGTGCGTCAGCAAGGTATCCGTCGCGTTCAACCGCACGATGGTGTAGTTGCCGTAGTAATCCAGGCCCTCCACCATGTCCATGCCGACGCCGCCGTCGATGCTGTCGGCACCGGCCGACGCTTCGAACAGGTCGTCACCGATGCCGCCAAGCAGCGTGTCGTTGCCGCTGCCGCCCATCAGATAATCGTTGCCGGCGCCGCCGTCGAGCCGCGATCCGCCGCTGGCCGCCGCCATCACATTGTTGAGCGCGTTGCCGGTGCCGTTGAACGTGCCGGCGCCAACGGCAAACAGCAGCTCGACATTGGGGCCCAGCGTGTAGCTGGACAGGCTGGTCAGCACCGAGTCGATGCCGGCGCTTGCCAGCTCGCTGACCACGTCGCCCGTCTCGGTGACGATATAGATGTCGTCGCCGACGCCGCCGAGGAGCTGGTCCGCGCCGGCGCCGCCGTCGAGGGTATCGTTGCCGGCGCCGCCATTCAACACATTCGCGGCCGCATTGCCGATCAGCTCGTTATTCAGGGCGTTGCCGACGAGGTTGACCGCCACCCCGGCCGCCGCCGTCACCGTGGCATTTTCCACGTTGTCGGCCAGCGTGTAGGTGCCGGCCGCGAGCAGCGCCACCTGCACGGTGTCGATGCCGCTGTCCTGGTTTTCAAGGACGATACTGGCCTTGTCGGCGATCACATAGATGTCGTCGCCCATGCCGCCCTCGAGCGTGTCGGCGCCGAGGCCACCGTTCAATATATCGGCATCCGCGCTGCCAAGCAGGTGGTCGCCGCCGGGGCTGGGGAGATTGTATTGCAACTCGTCGACCGTCAGGCGCGCGTCGCTGAACTGCACCGATTCCACGTTGCGCAACGTAACGGTCTTGCCGGCGCTGTCGGTCAGCATCGTGTCGGTCACGCTGACGCGGGTCACCGTCACCTGGTCGTGGGCCACCGACTGCATCCAGACCAGGTCGTCGCCCTGGCCGCCGTCGACGGTGTCATTGCCGCCGCCACCGAAGAACTGGTCGGCGCCGGAGCCGCCGATCAGACTATCATTGCCGGTGCCGCCGGTCAGTAGATCGTTTCCGTCTCCACCGTCGATCTTGTTGCCGAAGTTGCCGCCGGTGATCTCGTTGTCGAGCATGTTGCCGGTGGCGGTGAAGGCGGCCTTGCCGGTGTAATTGAGCAGCTCGACGTTGGCAGTTATCGTATACGTCGCCAGCGTGGTGCGTACCAGGTCCCGGCCCGCCTCCACGGCCTCGGTGACCACGTCGACGGTGTCGTTGACGAGGTACACGTCGTCGCCATCGCCACCGAGCAGCTTGTCGCTGCCGGCGCCGCCATCGAGGGTATCGTTGCCGGCGCCGCCGGTCAGCGTGTTGGCGGCCGCGTTGCCGGTCAACAGATTGTCGAGGTCGTTGCCGGTCAGGTTGACCGCCACCGAGGCGGCCGCGGTCACCTTGCCGTTCTCGACGTTGTCACCCAGCGTGTAGGTACCGGCGGTGGCCAGCGCCACCAGCGCGGTATCGGTGCCGGCGTACTGGCCTTCGTTAATCACATCGCCCAGGTTATCGACGACGTAGGTATCGTCGCCGTCATAGCCATCCATCGTGTCGGCGCCGGCGCCGCCGTCCAGCGTTTCGGCCTCGGCGCTGCCGTACAGATGGTCCCTGCCGGCGCTCGGCACGTTGTACACCACGCTGTCGAGCAGCTGCGGACCGTCGGAAAACTCGAACAATTCCACATTGCGCACCGTCAGCACGTTACCCGCTTTGTCGGTGAGCACGATGTCGTCCGCGTTCGGCCGGGTGAGGACATAGTCGGCCCGCGCGCCGAGGCCGGTCAGCACGTCGATATCGGCGCCACCGTCGATGGTGTCCCTGCCGGTCGCGCCGGCGAAGGAATCGTTGCCGACGCCACCGGTCAGACTGTCGGCGCCACTGCCGCCGGTGAGCAGATCGTTGCCGGCGCCGCCGTCAAGCTTGTTGCCGGCGTTGCCGCCGGTGAGGATGTTGTCGAGCGCGTTGCCGTTGCCAACGAAGGCCGCCTTGCCGGTGTAGGCCAGGTTCTCGACATTGGCCGCCAGCGTATAAGTGGCCAGCGCGGTGCGCACGGCGTCGTTGCCCTCGTCCGCCAGCTCGGTGACCACGTCCGCAGCCACATCCACCAGATAAGTGTCGTCGCCGCTGCCGCCAACGAGCTTGTCGGCGCCGGCGGCGCCGTCGAGGGTATCGTTGCCGCCGGCGCCGATCAGCGTATTGGCGGCCGCGTTGCCGGTCAGCTGGTTGTCAACGTCGTTGCCGGTCAGGTTGACCGCGACCGAGGCCGAGGTCACCCTGGCGATCTCGACGTCGCCGCCCAGCGTGTAAGTGCCGGCGGTGCTCAGCGCCACCAGCGCGACATCGGTGCCGAAGTACTGGCCTTCCTCAATGACATCGCCGAGGTTGTCGATGAAGTAGGTATCGTCGCCATCGCCGCCATTCATGGTGTCGGCGCCGGTGCCGCCGTCCAGCGTATCGGCGCCGGCGGTGCCGTACAACCGATCGTTGCCGATGCTGGGAACGTTGTACAGCACGCTTTCAAGCGATTGTGGGCCGTCGGCAAACTCGAACGATTCCACGTCGCGCAGGGTGAGGACGTTGCCCGCCTTGTCGGTCAGCACGACATCGCCCGCGTTCGGCCGCGTGACGATGTAGTCGGCGAACTTGCCCAGGCCTTGCAGCACATCGGTGCCGGCACCGCCATTAATAGTGTCCTTGCCGGTCGCGCCGATGAAGGTGTCGTCGCCCAGGCCGCCAATCAGGTTGTCCGCGCCGGCGCCACCGATGAGTTGGTCGTTGCCCAGGCCGCCATCGAGCTTGTTGCCGGCGTTGCCGCCGGTGATCACGTTGTCGAGCGCGTTGCCGGTGCCGGTGAAGGCGGCCTTGCCCGTGTAGGCCAGGTCCTCGACGTTGGCCGTCAGCGTGTAGGTCGCGAGCGACGTCCGCACACCGTCGGCGCCCTCGCCCGCCAGCTCGGCGACGACATCGCCGGCCGCATCGACGACATAGCTATCGTCGCCGCTGCCGCCGACCAGCCTGTCCGCGCCGGCGCCGCCGTCGAGCCTGTCGTTGCCGGCGCCGCCGGTCAGCGTATTGGCCGCCGCGTTGCCGGTCAGTTCGTTGTCGAGTGCATTGCCGGTGAGGTTGACCGCAATGGACGCCGCCGCCGTCACGGTGGCGTTCTCCACGTTGGCCGCCAGCACATAGGTGCCGGCCGCCGTCAACGCCACCTGGACCAGGTCGACGCCCTCGGCGTCGTTTTCCAGCACCACGTCGGCCGCGTTGAGGATCAGATAGGCGTCGTCGCCGAGGCCGCCGCTCAGTGTGTCGACGCCGAGGCCGCCATTGAGCAAGTCGTTGCCATCGGTGCCGCGCAAGCTGTCATTGCCGGGACTCGCGATGTTGTCCTGCAGCTGCTCGAGCGTCCTGTCGCCGTCGGCGAACGCGAAGTTTTCCACGCCGCGCACGGTGAGCACGTTACCGGCGCCATCGGTCAGCACGGTGTCGGCCAGCGTAGGCCGCGTGACGACATATTCGCCGAACGTGCCCAGGCCCTGCAGCAGGTCGCTGCCGGCGCCGCCGTCGATGGTATCCTTGCCGGTCGCGCCGATGAACGTATCGTCGCCCAGGCCGCCGATCAGACTATCGGCGCCATTGCCTCCTGTTAGTTGATCGTTGCCGGCCGCGCCGTCGAGCTTGTTACCGGCGTCGCCGCCGATGATCACGTTGTCGAGCGCGTTGCCGCCGCCGGTGAAGGCGGTCTTGCCCGAGTACGTTAAATTCTCGACGTTGGCCGTCAGCGCGTAGGCCGCCAGCGAAGCCTGCACGGTATCCGTGCCCTCGCCCGTCAACTCGGTAACGACATCGCCAGCGGCCTCCACCACATACGTATCGTTGCCGCTGCCGCCGACCAGCTTGTCCGCGCCGGCGCCGCCGTCGAGCCTGTCGTTGCCGGCGCCGCCGGTCAGCGTGTTGGCCGCCGCATTGCCGGTCAAGATGTTGGCCAGTTCATTGCCGGCCAGGTTGACCGCAATCGAAGCCGCCGCCGTCACGGTGGCGTTCTCCACGTTGGCCGCCAGGGTGTAGCCACCGGCGGCCGTCAACGCCACCTGGACCAGGTCGACGCCCTCGGCGGCGCTTTCCAGCACCGCGTCGGCCGCGTTGAGGATCAAATAAGTGTCGTCGCCCAGGCCGCCGCTCAGCGTGTCGACGCCAAGGCCGCCATTGAGCAAGTCGTCGCCATCGGTGCCGTGCAAGCGGTCGTTGCCGGGGCTCGGGATGTTGTCGTGCACCTGCTCGAGCGTCTTGTCGCCGTCGGCGAACGCGAAGTCTTCCACGCCGCGCACGGTGATCACGTTGCCCGCGCCATCGGTCAGCACGGTGTCGGTCAGCGTTGGCCGTGTGACGACGTAATCGCCGAACTTGCCCAAGCCCTGCAGCAGATCGATGCCGGCGCCGCCATCGACGGTGTCCTTGCCGGTGGCGCCGGCAAAGGTATCGTTGCCCAAGCCGCCGATCAGATTGTCGGCGCCATGGCCACCGGTAAGCTTATCGTTGCCGGCCCCGCCGTCGAGCTTGTTGCCGGCGTCGCCGCCGCTGATGACGTTGTCAACGGCGTTGCCGGTGCCGCTGAACGCGGCCTTGCCGGTGTACTCCAGGTTTTCGACGTTGGCCGTCAAAGTGTAGCTTGCCGACGACGCCCTCACGGTGTCCGTGCCTTGGTCCGCCAGTTCGGTCACCACGTCGCCGGCCACGTCCACCCAATACAGGTCGTCTCCTGTGCCGCCGATCAACTTGTCGGCGCCGGCGGCGCCGTCGAGCATGTCGTTACCGGCGCCGCCGGTCAGCGTATTGGCC
This sequence comes from Duganella sp. AC917, assembly GCF_979258245.1. Classification (NCBI taxonomy): domain Bacteria; kingdom Pseudomonadati; phylum Pseudomonadota; class Betaproteobacteria; order Burkholderiales; family Oxalobacteraceae; genus Duganella; species Duganella sp. AC917. The sequence goes on along the minus strand of NZ_OZ409848.1, from coordinate 5,793,383 downwards.
GCCGCGTTGCCGGTCAGGACGTTGGCAAGGTCGTTGCCGGTGAGGTTGATCGCCACCGTCGCGGCCGCCGTCACGGTGGCGTTTTCCACGTTCGCTGCCATCGTGTAGCCGCCGGCCGCCGTCAACGCCACCTCGACCAGGTCGAGGCCCTCGCCGGCGTTTTCCAGCACCACGTCGGCCCCGTTCAGCAGCACATAGGTGTCGTCGCCGAGGCCGCCGCTCAAGGTATCGATGCCGAGGCCGCCGTTGAGCACGTCGTTGCCATCGGTGCCGCGCAGCTTGTCGTTCAAGACGCTCGGCACGTTGTCCTGTACCTGCGCCAATGTCCGGTCGCCGTCGGCAAAGGCGAAGTTTTCCACGCCGCGCACGGTGATCGCGTTGCCCGCGCCATCGGTCAGCAGCGTGTCGGTCGCGGTCGGCCGCGTGACGACATAGTCGCTGAACTTGCCCAGGCCTTGCAGCCGGTCGTCGCCGGCGCCGCCGTCGATGGTGTCCCTGCCGGTGGCGCCGACGAAGGTGTCGCTGCCCAAGCCGCCAATCAGGTTGTCCGCGCCCTTGCCGCCGGTGAGTTGGTCGTTGCCGGCCCCGCCGTCGAGCTTGTTGCCGGCGTCGCCGCCGGTAATCACGTTGTCGAGCCCGTTGCCGGTGCCGGTGAAGGCTGCCGTGCCGGTGTATGCGAGGTTTTCAACGTTGGCCGTCAAGGTATAGGTGGCCTGCGAAGCGCGCACGGTGTCCGTGCCCTCGCCCGCCGACTCGGTGACCGCGTCGCCGGCCACATCCACCACATAGGTATCGTCGCCGCTGCCGCCAATCAGCCGGTCGGCGCCGCCGGCGCCGTTGAGCGTGTCGTTGCCGGCGTTGCCGGTCAGCGAGTTGGCGGCCGCGTTGCCGGTCAGGACGTTGTCGAGTGCATTGCCCACCAGATTCACCGCGACCGCGGCGCTGGTCACCGTCGCGTTCTCGACGTTGGCCGCCAGCGTGTGGGTGCCAGCCGCGGCATAGGCGACCTGAACCAGGTCGGTGCCTTCTCCCATGTGCTCGACAACGACGTCGCTGCCGACGTTGACCACGTAGGTGTCGTCGCCAAGGCCGCCGGCAAGCTGGTCGGCCCCGGCAGTGCCCTTGAGCGTGTCGTTGCCCGACACGATCACGTTGCTGGTGACCGATTCGCGCGTGCCCAGTCCATCGGTGTAGCTGGCGGTGACGGTGATCGGTTTGCCGACCTGCGCCGCCGTGAGCGTGAAGCTGTCCGAGGTCGCCCCATTGATAGGCACGCCGTCGGCCTTCCACTGGTAGCTGACCGTGCCGAGGCCGTCGGCGTCGGCAAGGGTATTCGAAGCACTCAGGATCTGGCCTTCGACCGCCGTGCCGTTGGCGATGACGGTCCCCGTCGCCGGGTTGTTGGGCGCGGCGCCAGTCACCAGCGCTATGGTTTGCGGCAACGCCGCCAGCGCCACGGCAAGCGAGGCGTTGTCGGTGACCGTCGTCAAGTACGCCTTGGCGAGCGCGGCGGCGGTCGGGTTGGCGTAGCCGCTGATTTCAGCCCCGGTATCGAGCCCTTCGGTGAACGCTTGGGCAGCGACGATCTTGTTGTTCAGCGCAGTCAAGTCTTCGAAGCGGGCGCCGTCCGCCAGCGTCGTCAGGAGATCTGCAACGGTGATGCTGCCCTTTTGCAGCAAATCGGCCCAGAAGACCAGGCCCGCCATCTCGGCGTGACGGCCGAATAAGTTCGCGTACATCTGGTCCACAATCTGCGCGTTGGACAAGCCGGCGATGGCATAGGCGAATTCCGCCGAAGTGGACAGGGCCGTTTTTACGGCGGCCAGTCCACTGGCGGGATTTTGTTCAACAGGCCCCAACCAGAAAGCAAGGCCGGCGGGATCGGCGGGACGGCCGAGATAGACAACGTAGAGTTTTTGAAGGTCGTGTACGTTGCCGCTGACTGCCATAACTACTTCTCCCGGGAAGCTGGTGCCAGCTTCCGTAATGGTTGGTGGATTTCCTAAGGATGTTGACAAGAATATTATCATTTCTCATAGGAAATGACCAATATAAATTACTAGACGGCCAATAAATGATTAATCGCAGCAACTAAACAGCGCCCGCGCCGCGGTTCAGCGCTCGACGAGGTCGAAGTCGCCCTGGGCGTAGCGGGCGCCCTGCACGCTCGCCGCGCTGAAGATGGCCTCGATGGCGTCCACGTCCGCTGGTTCGAGCGCCACGTCGGCGGCGGCCGCGTTCTCCTCGAGGTGGGCGATACCGCGCGCGCCGGGGATCGGCACGATCCGCTCGTCCCGGCCCAGCAGCCAGGCCAGCGCCAGTTGCGCCATCGTGACGCCGCGGCCGGCGGCCAGTTGCGACAGCCGGCCGATCAGCGCCAGGTTGCCGCGCAGGGCGGCCTCCTGGAAGCGCGGCAAGGTGCGGCGGAAATCGTCCGGCGCCAGCGCGTCGGTCGAGGTCAGCGCGCCGGTCAGGAAACCCCGGCCCAGAGGACTGTACGGCACGAAGCCGATGCCCAGCTCGCGGCACACGGGCAGCACGTGGCGCTCGGGGTCGCGGCTCCACAGCGAGTATTCGCTTTGCACGGCGGCGATCGGGTGCACCGCGTGGGCCCGTCGCACTGTCCCGGCCGACACTTCCGACAGCCCGAGGTGGCGCACCTTGCCTTCCTTGACCAGGTCGGCCATCGCGCCGACCACGTCCTCGACCGGTACCGACGGATCGGGGCGGTGCTGGTACAGCAGGTCGATCGCCTCGACGCCGAGCCGCCGCAGCGAGCCGGTCACCGCCTCGCGGACATGTTCGGGCCGGCTGTCGACGCCGGCCATGCGCTCCAGTCCCTGGCCGTGCGGCAGGATGCGGAAGCCGAACTTGGTGGCGATTTGCACCCGGTTGCGCACGCCGCGCAGCGCCTTGCCGACCAGCTCCTCGTTGACGTAGGGGCCGTAGACCTCGGCCGTGTCGAAGAAGGTGACGCCAAGGTCGACGGCACGTTCGATGGTGCGGGCCGAGACCGCGTCGTCGCCGCCGCCATAGGCGAAGCTCATGCCCATGCAACCCAGACCGATGGCCGAGACCTGCAAGCCGCCGTTGCCTAATTTCCGCTGTTTCATCATTTCCCTTCGTCGTTGAATAATAGAAAAGATGATATGTTTGCCTTACAATCAATACAATCAGCGGAAATCCACTTGTACCACTGAACAAATTTCATTAATCACGGAACTCCGTCCTGATGCGCCACGACCTCAACGAACTTGAAGTATTCATCGCCGTGGCGCGCCACCGCAGCTTTCGCAAGGCGGCGGAGGAAAGAAACGTCACCGCCTCGTCGCTGAGCCACACCATGCGGGCGCTGGAGGCGCGGCTGGGCATCCGCCTGCTGAACCGCACCACCCGCAGTGTCGAGCCGACCGAGGCCGGCAAGCACTTGTACGCGCGCGTGAGCGGCGTGATCGCCGACCTGGACCAGGCGCTCGACGAGGTCAACGGCTTTCGCGACACAATCCAGGGCGCGCTGCGGCTCAACGTGCCGCGCCCGGCGGCGCGCCTGCTGCTCGCGCCCCTGCTCGGCGGCTTTTTGAAGGTCCATCCCAACGTCACGATCGAGGTCGTCACCGACGACCAGCTGGTCGACATCGTCGCCGGGGGCTACGATGCCGGCGTGCGCTTCGGCGAGAGCCTGGCACTGGACATGGTCGCCGTCCCCATCGGCGCGCCGCTGCGCTTCGCCGTGGTAGCCTCGCCCGAATACCTGGCCGTGCATGGGCGCCCCGGCGCTCCGCTCGACCTGCGCGGCTTGCCGTGCATCGGGCGCCGCTTTCCCAGCGGCGTGGTTTATGCCTGGGAGTTCGCGCGCGACGGCGAAAACGTCGCTGTCGGCGTCGACGGTCCGCTGGTGCTCGACGACGACGAGATGATGGTCGACGCGGCCCGCGCCGGCGTCGGCATCGCGTTCGTCCACGAGTACTACGCCCTGGAGCACACCCGCCAGGGCACGCTGGTGCGGCTGCTGGACGCGTGGTGCCCGGCCATGCCGGGCTTCCACCTGTACTACCCCAGCCGCAGGCACATGTCGGCCGCATTGCGCAGCTTTGTCGACTGGTGCGTCAAGCACCGCCAGGACCAGGCGGCCGGCGCGGATGTGAAAAAGCCCCGTCTCGACGGGGCTTCGAAGTGGCGGTGAAACGAATGCTTAGACGTTGAACAGGAAGTTCAGCACGTCGCCATCCTTGACCACGTATTCCTTGCCCTCGGCGCGCATCTTGCCCGCCTCCTTGGCACCGCCCTCGCCCTTGTACTGGATGTAGTCGTCGTAGGCGATGGTTTGCGCGCGGATGAAGCCGCGTTCGAAGTCGGTGTGGATGACCCCGGCCGCCTGCGGCGCGGTGTCGCCGATGTGGATGGTCCAGGCGCGCACTTCCTTGACGCCGGCCGTGAAATAGGTCTGCAGGCCCAGCAGGTTGTAGGCGGCGCGGATCAGGCGGTCCAGCCCCGGCTCTTCCATGCCCATGTCGTTCAGGAATTCGGTCTTGTCGGCGTCTTCCAGGTCGGCGATCTCCGCTTCGATCGAGGCGCAGATGGCAACGATCGGCGCGTTTTGCGTGGCGGCGTAGGCGGTCAGCTGGTCGAGCAGCGGATTGTTCTTGAAGCCGGTGTCGGACACGTTGGCGACATACATGGCCGGTTTGGCGGTGATCAGGCACAGCGGCTTGATCAGGGCCATCTCATCGGCGTCCAGGCCCATGGCGCGCACCGGCTTGGCTTCGTTCAGGTGCGGCACGATGCGCTCCATGATGGCCAGCAGCTTGGCCGCGTCCTTGTCGCCCGAGCGCGCTTTCTTGTTTTCGCGGTGGATGGCTTTTTCCACGGTGCCCAGGTCGGCCAGCGCCAGCTCGGTCTGGATGACTTCGATATCGTCCAGCGGGCTGACCTTGCCGGACACGTGGATCACATTGTCGTCCTCGAAGCAGCGCACGACGTTGACGATGGCGTCGGTTTCGCGGATGTGCGACAGGAACTGGTTGCCCAGGCCCTCACCCTGCGAGGCGCCAGCCACCAAGCCGGCGATGTCGACGAATTCGACGATGGCGTTGACCATGCGCTCTGGCTTGACGATCGCGGCCAGCGCGGCCATGCGCGGATCCGGCACCTCGACCACGCCGACGTTGGGCTCGATGGTGCAGAACGGATAGTTTTCAGCCGGGATGCCGGCTTTGGTCAGGGCGTTGAAGAGGGTGGACTTGCCGACGTTGGGCAGGCCGACGATGCCGCATTGGAGACTCATGGAAAACCTTTAATAATCAAATGTTGCCGGCAAGCGGCTGGTGAAAAACGGCCGACTCGGGCGTTTTTGAATATTCCTGCTATTTAAAGCGTTCAAGGATCAATTGTACCTCCCCCGCCGCCAGTCTTCAAAAAAACCCGGCCGTCGGCCATGCCGATCATGCATTCAGGAACAATTGCTTACATTTGATACGAAATCTGCGTCACCGCGATGCGCCTGCCGCGCGTTAATTGCTTGTAATCATACAAGCCACTCAACACATAAAAGGTAGAAAAATGAACAACACATCCAATTCCAAGCTGCATCCGATGATCATGGCCGCCGCAGCCGCCGTTGTGCTGGTCAGTGGCGTGGGCGTTGCCGCCATCATGGGCTGGCTGCCTTCGTCGAATTCACACAATCAGGATCCGGCGCTGGCGCCCAACGGCCAGCCGCTGGTCGAACAATCGGCACCAGCCGCGCCGGGCCGCGACCAGGTGCGTGAACCGGTGCGTGAACAAGTCCGCGAACCCGTCCGCGAGCCAGTGCGCGACGTTGTGCGCGACAAGCCGGTCGTCAAGCACACGCCGGTCAAGAGCGCGCCTGCGGTCTGTAACAACTGCGGCGTGGTCGAAGCCGTCAACGAAATCGAAACCCGCGCCGAAGGCAGCGGCGTCGGCGCGGTCGGCGGCGCGCTGGTCGGCGGCCTGCTGGGTAACCAGGTCGGCGGCGGCAACGGCCGCAAACTGGCCACCGTGGCCGGCGCCATCGGCGGCGCGGTTGCCGGCAACCAGATCGAGGGCCGCGTCAAAGCCAACAAGAGCTATGACATCGTGGTGCGCATGAACGATGGTTCGGTACGCAAGTTCCACCAGACCGAGCAGCCATCGTGGCACCAGGGCGACGACGTGCGCGTGGTCGACGGCGGCCTGCGTTCGAACTAATCTGCTGGGCGGGATGGCAATGTCCCGGTCAATTGTTTAGTGCTAGACTTCCTGGAGAACAATTGCCCACGTCAAGATAAGCCGCCTGATGGGCGGCTTATCTGCTTACCAGGAAATGTCCATGCCCCACACTCGCTGCCGCGCTTCGCTGCGGACTTCGGTACTGATCACCACCCTCCTTTTTACCGGCGTCGGCATGTTGCCCGCTCAAGCCGCACAGACTTCCACAGCCCGGGCCGGCCAGGCGCAGCAACAGCTGGCCAAGCTGGCGGCCGCGTTCCACACGGCGCGCTGCAAATTCGATCCGCTGCTGTTTGCCACCGCCAACGGCGACAGCCGCTACAACGATCAAATCGGCCTGGCCATCTCCCCGTCGGTGCGCGCCGCCCAGTTCACGCTGTACCGCCAGATGCAAAAGCAGTTGATGGCCGTGCGGCGCGACCAGCTCGGCGAGCCGGACCAGCTGACCTACGATTTGCTGTCCTACGAACTCAATAACGCGATGCAGCTGGAGTCCTTCCCGGAACATCTGCTGCCGCTCAACCAGTTCGACAACGTCCCTAGCACCTTGGCCAATTACGCCGACGGCACCGGTTCGCAGCCGCTGGGCACGGTCGCGCAATATCAGGCCTACCTGAGCCGCCTAAAGCAGTTGCCGGGCTGGATAGACCAGGCCATCGTCAACATGAAGCAGGGCATCCGTGCCGGCATCGTGCAACCGAAGGCGATCACCGTGGCGATGCTGCCGCAGTTCCAGAACCTGCGCGCGGCCACGCCGGAAACAAGCGTCTACTATTCGCCGATCACGCGCCTGCCGGCGCAGTTCTCCGCCGCCGACAAGCAAAAGCTGACGGCGGCCTACCTGAATACCGTCGACACAAAAATCGCCCCGGCGCTGACCCGCCTGGTGGACTTCCTGCAAAACGAATACCTGCCGGCCAGCCGCGCAAGCACCGGTTGGAGCGCCCTGCCGAACGGCGCGGCGTGGTATGCGGCCCGCATCAAGGACAGCACCAACCTGCCGCTGACGCCGGACGCGGTGCACGCGCTGGGCCTGAAGGAAGTGGCGCGCATCCAGCAGCAGCTGACGGCGCTGGGCCCCAAGCTGGGCTACGACGGCCCGGAAAAGCAACTGCCGCAATGGATGGCCGGGCAACAAAAGTTCAACATCTTCACCACCGACGAGCAGGTGCTCGACGCCTACCGCACGCTGTACGCGACGGTGCAGGCCAAGCTGCCGACCTACTTCAGCCTGATCCCGAAAGGGAAGATGGAATTGCACCTGGAACCGGAGCTGACGCGCGCGACCGCCTCCGACCACTACACGCCGCCGGCGGCGGACGGCTCGCATCCGGGCGTGTTCTGGCCGGTGGTCAACGATCCCAAGCAATACAGCCGGGTCGACATGGTCAGCCTGTTCCTGCACGAGGGCGTGCCGGGCCACCACCTGCATGCCGCGCTGTTGAAAGAGTTGGATCTGCCGGACTTCCGCAAGTTCAGCACCGAAAACCCCAATAGCGCGGCTTATACAGAAGGCTGGGCCTTGTATTCGGAGACCCTGGGCCGCGAGCTGGGCCTGTACGACGATCCGGTTGCCTATTACGGCCACTTGAACGCGGAGATGCTGCGCGCCGCGCGCCTGGTGGTCGACACCGGCATGCACGCCAAGGGCTGGAGCCGGGAACAGGCGATCGCCTATCTGGCCGACACGCTTGGATGGAGCGAGGCGCGCGCGAAAAACCAGATCGAGCGCTACATGGTGTGGCCGGCGCAGGCGCTGAGCTACAAGATCGGCTCGCTGAAAATCCTGGAGCTGCGCGCGCGGGCGCAGGCGGCGCTGGGCGACAAGTTCAGCTACCAGAAATTCCACCAGGTGGTGATCGGCGACGGCACCTTGCCGTTGCCGATTTTGGAGGCGCGCGTCGACAAATGGATCTCGGCCAGCAAATAGCCGCGAGTTTTACGACCGCTTACTTTGCGAGCACGTTGAGCACCGCCAAGGTCATCGCCTGCGCCGCCGTCTTGATCGACGGCTCCGGCACCGGCGCGTAGTACGGCGAGTGGTTGAAGGCGATCGGCTTGCCGCCCGGCTTGTCCGCCTCGGCCACCGCCTTCGGATCGTAGACGCCGGTGAAGAAGAACATCGACGGAATGCCTTCGTTGGCGTACACCGAGAAATCCTCGCTGGCGGTCATGGCCGGCATGCGCGCAACATTGGCGTCGCCGAAGGCTTGCTTAAGCACGCCCTCGGTGCGGGTGACCAGCGCGTCGTTGTTAACGATGGCCGCGCCGCCGGTGATCAGCTCGACATCGGGCGCCGGCGCGTCCGCCATCGCGGCCGACGCGTTGGCGATGCGGCGCACGCCGGCCAGGATCTTGGCGCGCACGGCCGGGTTGTAGGTGCGGATGGTGCCGCGCACCTTGACCGAGTCCGGAATGATGTTGCCGACGCTGCCGCCGTTGATGGCGCCGATCGTCACGACGCCAAATTCCTTCGGATCTTTTTCGCGGCTGATAACGGTTTGCACGTCGACCACGAAGCGGGCGGCGATGGTGATCGGGTCGAGCGCCTTGTCCGGCGCCGAGCCGTGGCCGCCACGCCCCTTGAAGGTGATTTCGATAGCGTCCGAATTCGACGAGACCGGACCACTGTTATAGCCGATGGTGCCGTAGGCCAGCGGCCACGAGTGCAGCGCGAACGCGTAGTCCGGTTTCGGGAAGCGCTTGAACAGGCCGTCGTCGAGCATGGCCTTGGCGCCGGCGACGATTTCCTCGGCCGGCTGGCCGATGAACATCAGCGTGCCCTTCCATTGAGCTTTCATCGCCACCAGGGTGCGCGCCGCGCCCAGCCAGGCGGTCATGTGAACGTCATGGCCGCAGCTGTGGGCGACCATCGTATCCTTGCCGTCGAGCGTGGCGTGGGCCTTGCTGGAATAAGGAAAGCCGGATTTTTCCTCCATCGGCAGGCCGTCCATCTCGGTGCGCACCAGCACGGTCGGGCCGGCGCCGTTTTTATAGATCGCGACGATGCCGGTCTTGCCGACCTTCTCGGTGACGTCGAAACCGATGGCGCGCATCTCGGCGGCCAGCTTGGCGGCCGTGCGCACTTCCTGGAAGGCCACCTCCGGATGCGCGTGCAGATCCTTGTAGATCACATCGAGCTTGGGATACATGCCGTCGATCTGTTTGGCGACGGCGCCGCTGTCCTGTGCCTGCGCCGGCGTCTGAGCAACGGCAAACAATAAAGATGTTACGAGTGCGGCGATCGGCAAGCGCTTCATTGATGGCATCCTTAGTCTAGGAGAAATAGTTCCCTCAGCATACCATCGACACGGCGGCTTCAGACAGTATGTAGTTTCATCGTGGCGGCCTCGAACTTGCCTTCGACAATCAGCGGCATCACCTGCAGCGATTTCTCGATGGACTGCTCGATCAGGTCCTGGTCTTCGCGGCGCGGCCGGTGCAGCACGAAGTCGGCCACCTGCTGCTGCAGGCTGAGCGTGCGCGGATGGCCGATGCCGAGGCGCAGCCGCCAGTAATCCTGCGTGCCCAGCGCGGCGGTGATGTCCTTGAGGCCGTTGTGGCCGCCCGACGAGCCGCCCTTCTTCAGGCGCGCGATGCCGGGCATCAAATCGAGCTCGTCGTGCACCACCAGCACTTCGTCCGGGTTGATCTTGAAGAAGCGGCACAGGCCGCCGACCGATTGGCCGGAGCGGTTCATATACGTCTGGGGTTCCAGCAGATACACCTCGTGGCCGGCGACCGAGGCCTTGGCCATCATCGCGTTGTACTTGGTCTCGCGCTGCAGGCGCGCGCCGACGTCGTTGGCGAGGTTGTCGACCAGCCAGAAGCCGGCGTTGTGGCGGGTTTGTTCGTATTCGGCGCCGGGATTGCCGAGGCCGACGATGAGACGTATGGGCATGGGATGCTCAATTAAATAAACGATATTATCGGTCAAACGAAAAAAAACCCCCGACGGCCTTGGGCTAGCGGGGGTCCTTCATTGCCGCCGCATCGCTGCGGCGTTCAATATTACTTCTTGGCTTTAGCGGCTGGCTTGGCATCGGCTGCTGGAGCGGCTTCAGCGGCATCAGCTTCGGCCGACACGTGACCTGGCGGCACCGAAGCGGTGGCGATGGTCAGGTTGGTGCCGGCTGCAACAGCGGTAACGCCTGCTGGCAGGGTCAGTTCGTCGATGTGCAGCGAGGTGCCGACGTCGATGTTGGTCAGGTCGACGGTGATGAACTCTGGCAGGTCTTTTGGCAGGCACGACACTTCGATTTCGTTGGCGACGTGGCTGATGGTCGCGCCGTGCAGTTTGACTGCTGGCGAAACGTCGGCGTTGGCGAAGTGCAAAGCGACTTTCATGTGCACTTTCTTGCCTGCGTCGACGCGCTGGAAGTCAGCGTGCAGAACCAGTTGCTTGAACGCGTGGACTTGGAAGTCGCGCAGCAGCACTTGCTGGGTCTTGCCGTCGATTTCCAGATCCAGGATCGACGAGTGGAAGGCTTCTTTTTTCAGCGCGTGGTACAGCGCGTTGTGGTCCAGCGAGATGGTCACTGGCGCTTCGGTACCGCCGTAGATGATGCCTGGGGTTTGGCCCGAATTGCGCAGGCGGCGGCTCGCTCCGGAACCTTGCAATTCGCGTTTGAATGCAACAACTTTCATGTGTAACTCCAAAAATAACAAGGCTCGCGCCTCGTGTTATGAAGCCCCCGCGACCAGGGTGCTTCGAAAATGAGCTGACTGCGCTCATGAAACCGGGAAGTACAACGGCGCGCGAGGCATATTTGCCGCGCGCGCCGCTAAAAATAGTAGCGTCGTTTATCTTTAATCGATAAACAGGGAGATCACCGAATCGCCCTTGATGATGCGTTTGAACGTCTCTGCCAGCAATGGCGCACAGGTCAGCTGACGAATCTTGCCGCAGGCGCGGGCCGCGTCGGACAGCGGAATCGTGTCGGTTACGACCAGCTCGTCCAGCGACGAATTGGCGATGCGCTCGATGGCCGGGCCGGACAGGACCGCGTGGGTGCAATAGGCCACGACCTTGGTGGCGCCGCGCTCTTTCAGCACTTCAGCCGCCTTGACCAAGGTACCGGCGGTATCGACCATGTCATCCATGATGACGCAATTGCGGCCTTCGACTTCACCGATGATGTTCATCACTTCGGAAACGTTGGCTTTCGGACGACGTTTGTCGATGATGGCCAGGTCGCAGCCCAGGCGTTTCGCCAGCGCGCGTGCACGAACCACACCGCCGACGTCCGGCGACACCACCAGCAGGTCCTGGTAGTTCTTCTTCTGCAGATCGCTCAGCAGAATTGGCGAAGCATAAATGTTATCGACCGGGATATCGAAGAAGCCCTGGATCTGGTCCGCGTGCAGGTCCATGATCAGGACGCGTTCGACGCCGGCGCTTTCCAGCATGTTGGCCACCACTTTGGCCGAGATCGCAACGCGCGCCGAACGCGGGCGGCGGTCTTGACGGGCGTAACCGAAATAAGGGATGGCGGCGGTGATGCGGCCTGCCGATGCGCGTTTCAACGCGTCGACCATCAGGATCAACTCCATCAGGCTGTCGTTGGTTGGTGCGCAAGTCGATTGCAGAACGAAAACGTCTTTACCGCGAACGTTCTCGTTAATCTCGACCATCACTTCGCCGTCCGAGAATTTCGAAACGTTTGCCTTGCCGAGTGGAATGCCGAGATTTTTTGCGACTCCTTCTGCCAACGCAGGATTAGCGTTGCCGGTAAAAACCATCAGGTTTTCGTAAGCCATGGGAGTCCCAGAGATAGTCGATGAAATTTTTGATGTCGCCAGCGGAAGCCGCGTGGCGCTGTACTAGAATGATCCGCGCCGGGCGCGGACATTGATGCTTGCCTTGGCCGGAGACTAGTGCCTCGACGGTGTCGCAAGGAAAACGAATGGCAGGGGAACAAGGATTCGAACCTTGGTATGCTGGAATCAAAATCCAGTGCCTTAACCAGCTTGGCGATTCCCCTACGCAACTGACTGCTTGTCGCTACAACGGCGAGTATTTTATCGCCAATTTCACGCTAAGCCAAATCTTTTTTTTACCCGTCTACAACATTTGAGTGAGTGGATGCTGCATCAGCGCTTTGGCCTTCCATGCTTTCCACTTGGCGGGTACTTGTTGAAGTACCGCGTCGGCGTCTGCCTGGGTTGCCACTGCACAAAATACACAAGCACCGGAACCAGTCATCCTGGCATCACCGTGAGCACTGAGCCATTCTATCGCCTCTGCTACCGGCGGGAACAAACTCGTTGCCACTTGCTGTAAATCGTTCTTTCCGTACCCCTTCAAATCAGTTTGATTTTCGTGGTAGCTGGAAAAGTCCGTTATTATGACGGCCGGGGTATTCCTTGTCAATTGTTCTGAGCAAAAAATTGCCGCGGTCGGTACCGCCACCCCTGGTTCGATGACGACATACCAACAATCAGGCGCTTTCACCGGTTGCAGCGCCTCGCCCACGCCCTCGGCAAACGCGGTTTCGCCAAAAATGAAGAACGGGATGTCCGCGCCCAGCGGCAGGCCCAACGCCATCAACTCCTCCTTGGTTAGACCGGCGCCCCACAAATAGTTCAATACCATCAAGGTGGTGGCCGCGTCCGACGACCCGCCGCCCAGGCCGCCGCCCATCGGCAGCACCTTGTCGATGGCGATATCGACGCCGCGCGGCAAGCCGCCAGTGCGGCGCAGCACTTCGGCCTGCAACAGCCGGGCGGCGCGGATGATCAGGTCGCCCTCCTCCGGCACCCCTTCGATCGCGGTCACGCGGCGCAAGGCGTCGTCGTCGCGCAAGGTGAAATGCAGGGTGTCGCCATGGTCGACCAGCTGGAAGACCGTCTGCAGCAGGTGGTAGCCGTCGGCGCGGCGGCCATTGACGTGCAGGAACAGATTCAGTTTGGCCGGAGCCGGGCAATTCTTCAGACTGGTCATCGGGATTGGTGATCGGTGTTAACGGGCCGCGTTATTGTGCGGCGGGGTCGATGACGATGCGGATCGACATGTCGTCGACCTGCTGGCCCAGCGCGATGCGGGTGACGTCGATGCGTTTCGGCTGCGGCACGGCGGCCGCGTCATCCTGCCAGGACACGTAGTCGAGCTTCCAGCCGTCGCGGGTCACCACCGTGTCGCTGGCCGGCGAGGCGGTGAAGCGGCTGCCGTCGGCGGCGACCGCGTGGCCCTGCAGCCAGTCGCGCAGGCCGGAGACAGGCAAGGTCCAGCCCAGGGTTTGCCGGGTCAGGCTGTCGAGGTCGGAGGCGGTCCGGGTCGGCTCGCCGCTGCGCTTCAACGTCGCCGAGGTCGGCGTGACGTTGATGACGGCCACAGTCTGTCCGGTCGGCGAGATCAGGTTGACGTCGGTGTTGGCGGCCGTTTGCCGCCACGTGAACTTGCCGCTCAGCGACTCCTGCTTGCCGTCCCGGCTGTAATTGATGGCGATGCGGCCGGCCAGGTCGAGCGTGTCGCGATACGGCGCGACAGCGGTGGTCGAGCGTGGCGCGGAGGTCGTGGCGCAGCCGGCCAGAACGGCCAGCGCGCCGGCCAGTGCCAGCGCAGCCGCAGGACGGCGGAAAATGGAAATCGTCATCAGTGGTATTGGTTAAGGTTGAAATGCCGGGTTTGAATGGCAGAGTTTAATCACAGCTTTTGGTTCAGGCGCGCCAGCGTGTTCTTCAACGCATCGTTTTTCGGGTCTTTGGCCTGGGCTTCCAGCCAGATCTTTTGCGCGCCGCTGGTGTCGCCCTTGGCAAACAGCACTTCGCCCAGGTGCACGGCGATCTCCGGGTCGGCGCGCAGCGCGTAGGCCCGGCGCAGCAGCGACTCGGCCTCGTCCAGCTTACCCATGCGGAATTGTACCCAGCCCATGCTGTCCATGATGAACGGATCGCCCGGCGCCATCTTCATCGCCTGGTCGATCAAGGCGTAGGCTTCCGGCAGGCGTTCGTTGCGCTCGGCCAGCGAGTAGCCCAGCGCGTTGTAGGCGTGCTGGTTGTCCGGCGCGGCGATCATCACCTGGCGCAGCGCTTTTTCCATCAGCTCGACGTTGCCGAGCTTTTCCGCCACCAGGGCAAAGTCATACAGCAGGTCCGGATTGTCGGGATAGCGCTTGATGGCGTTCTCCAGCACCGTGTAGGCGGCGCGGGTGTCGCCGGCGTCGCGCAACAACTGGGCGTCGGTCTGGAAGATCTGCGCCTGGTCGGCGGGGTCGGCCGGGGTCAGGGCGGCCAGCTGCTTGCGGGCGCCGTCGACATCGCCCTTGCGCGCGGTCAGCGTCGCCATTTTCATGCGCGCGTTCAGGTACAGCTTGGGATCGTCGCCTTCGATTTTCTCCAGCCACTTGTAGGCGGCGTCGAAGTCGCCGCGTTGCTCGGCGATCTGCGACAGGATGAACAGCACCTTGGACGGGTCGCGCTCGTCGTCCGGATGGTCGTCCATGACGGTGATGAACCGCGTGAAATACTTTTCCGCCTCGGGCAGATCGTTGGTCTGCATCGCCATCACACCCAGCGCGTACAAGGTGGCGATGTTGTCGGGCTGGTCCTTCAGCAAGGTCAGGAATTGCTGCCGGGCCGGCTCGAGCTGCTTGGAATCGACCAGGATGCGGGCGTAGGCGGCACGCACCTCGCGCGCCTTCGGATATTTCTCCAGGAAGTCGGTCAACACCTTGCCGGCGGCGTCGATGTCGCCGGAAACCTGCGCCATCGTCAGCACCGCCAGCTCGGAGTCGGGCTTGATGGCCTGGGCTTTTTCCGCCTCGGCGCGGGCGCGCTCGGTATCGTTGATGGCAAAGGCGCCCTGCGCCAGGATCAGGTGGCTTTCCAGCATATCGTCATACGGCGCCAGTACGCGCTGCTGCATGGCGAAGGAGGCCGCCTTGTCTTTGGCGCGCAGCATGAATTGCTGCATTTGCATCATCGCCATGCCACGCTGGGCCGGCGGGGCGACCTTCAGGCGATGGGCGAAAATCGCTTCGGCCTCGCTCAGATCGTCGTTGACGACGGCAAATCCGAGGAAATACTGGGTTGCCTCGTCGGACTCGGGCGCCAGCTCGCGCCACAGGCGGATCGCCGCCAATGCCTCCTGGCCCTGTTTGGCGGCCAGCGCCATCTCGGCCGCGCGGCGGGCCAGGCGCGGATCGCGGGTCTGCTGGGCCAGCGACAGCATCGTGATATACGCGCCCTGCCATTGCCCCTGCTTGAATTCGAGCTCGGCCTTGGTGATGCGGAACAGCATGTCGCCGGTCAGCGCATTGTTAGGCAGCACTTCCGGGACCGGCGCGGGCGCCTCCACCACTGCGGCGGCGCTGTCGGGGGCGGCAGGGTCGGGGGCGGCACTGGACTCGCCCTCTTTTTGCGGCGCTATGGCGCACGCGGACAGCACGGCAGAGAGGGTTACAATGGCGAAAGCGTTTTTCAAGGGAAGATCCTGGTCAGCAATGGTCGGCAATTTGGCGATGATTCTACGCGCAACACATCGATCGCGTGTTTTGACTAGTGTAACCAAATATTTTGCCCCAGCCAGGTTGCGGCCGCTTTCCACGCCCCGATATTCGACGATTAGCCCTCATTTGACATCCACATGCCAGAATTACCAGAAGTTGAAGTGACCCGGCGCGGCGTCGCGCCCCATATCGAAGGACGCACCGTGCACGACGTGGTACTGCGCCGCGAGGGCCTGCGCTGGCCGTTTCCCGCCCAGCTGCAACAATTGCTGGCCGGGCGCGTGGTGGTGCGCACAGGGCGGCGCGGCAAATACCTGCTGGTCCATTTCGAGCACGGCACGCTGATCATCCACCTGGGCATGTCTGGCCACCTGCGGGTGATGGAAACGGGCATCGAGCCGGAAAAACACGACCATTTCGATCTGGTGGTCGAGGGGCCGCAGGGCAAGCAAGTGCTGCGCATGAAGGACCCGCGCCGCTTCGGCGCCGTGTTGTGGCATGACGATGCCGATGGCCTGCTGGAACACCACGTGCTGCTGCGCGCGCTGGGCGTGGAGCCGCTGGAAACGGGCTTTACCGGCAAATTGTTGTACGATCAGACCCGCCAGCGCAGCGCGCCCGTCAAGCAGGTGCTGCTGGCCGGCGATATCGTCGTTGGCGTCGGCAATATTTACGCCTCGGAAAGTTTATTCCGTGCGGGCATCAATCCGAAGACGCCGGCCAAGCGCATCAGCCTGGCGCGCTACGAGAAACTGGCGCAGGCGATCCGCGAGATCCTGGCCGAGGCCATCATCCAGGGCGGCAGCACCCTGCGCGATTTTATTAGCGTCAACGGCCAGTCGGGTTATTTCCAGCAGACGTATTTCGTCTATGATCGTGCTGGCGTGCCCTGCAAGGTGTGCGCGGCGCCGGTGCGGCAGATCAAGCAGGGGCAGCGGTCCACTTTTTACTGTGTGAACTGCCAGAAGTGAACTCTCAAACAAGGGCGGAAAGCATGATGGCCAGGGATTTCGAGCACTACAGCGCCTGGCGTCAGGGCGTGGTGACGGCGCTGAAAAATTACCAGTCCTGGGTGGCGGCCGCGTCGCTGACCGACGCCGCGACCGACCAGCGCATCGCCCGCACCCTGGCGCGGCTGGCCGACGATAAACTGTCGGTGGCCTTTGTTGCCGAGTTCTCGCGCGGCAAATCCGAGCTGATCAATGCCATTTTCTTTGCCGACTACGGCCAGCGCATCCTGCCGTCGGCGGCCGGCCGCACCACCATGTGTCCGACCGAGCTGATGTACGACCCCAGTTTCGCGCCATCGATCCGCCTGCTGCCGATCGAAACCCGGGCCGACAACCTGTCGACCGGCGATTACCGCGATCAGCCTTCGGCCTGGACCGTGCTGCCGCTGAACCTGGAAGTCGGCGCCGACATGCACGAGGTCTTCAAGCAGGTCAGCATGACGCGCCACGTGCCGGTCGAGGAAGCCAAGCGCTACGGGCTGTACGACGAGGACGATCCCGACATGCCGGTCACGCTCAGCGAGGACGGCAAGGTCGAGATTTCGCTGTGGCGCCACGCCATCATCAACTTTCCGCATCCGCTGCTCAAGCAGGGACTGGTGATCCTCGATACGCCCGGTCTGAACGCCATCGGCACCGAGCCGGAACTGACGCTGAATTTGATTCCGAACGCGCACGCGGTGCTGTTCATCCTGGCCGCCGACACCGGCGTGACCAAGAGCGACATCGAAGTCTGGCGCAACCACATCGGCGCCGGCGCCGGCCGCCTTGTCGTGCTCAACAAGATCGACAGCATGTGGGACGAGCTGCGCAGCCAGGCCGAGGTCGACGTCGAGATCGAACGCCAGCAGGCCAACGTCGCGCACGTGCTGGCGCTCGAGGCGCGCCAGGTGTTTCCCGTCTCAGCGCAAAAGGCGCTGGTGGGCAAGATCACGCAGGACAGCGCCCTGCTCGACCGCAGCCGCCTGCAGGCGCTCGAGACGGCGCTGTTCGACGAGCTGATCCCGGCCAAAAAGGACATCGTACGCCGGCAGTTGAGCGAGGAACTGCGCGCGCTGAGCGTGGCGCAGATGGCCCTGGTCAACGCGCGCTCGCGCGGCATCGTCGAGCAGCTGCACGAGCTCAAAAGCCTGCGCGGCAAGAACCAGACGGTGATTGCCCACATGATGCGCCGCATCGATGTCGAGAAAAAGGAATTCGACACCAGCCTGTTCAAGCTGCAGGCCACGCGCGCCGTGTTCACCCGCCTGTCGACCGAGCTTTACACCAGCATCGGCATGGACATCGTGCGCGACGATATCGACCTGGTGCGCGAGCAAATGCAGCGCAGCCGCTTTTTCACCGGCGTGCGCGAGGCGGTGCGCAACTACTTCGAACGCATCCGCGCCAACCTCGACGCTTCCGAGCGCAAGACGGTCGAGATCAGCGAGATGATGGGCGTGATGTACCGCCGCTTCGCCAGCGAGCACGGCTTGACCCTGGCGCTGCCGATGCCGTTTTCGCTGGCGCCGTACCGCGACGAGATCGCATCGATCGAGGCGATCTACTACAAGCAGTTCGGCACCGCGACCCTGATCACGACCAGCCGCGTGGTGCTGATGGAGAAGTTCTTCGACACCATCGCCTCGCGCGTGCGTGGCTGCTTCAAGTCGGCCAACAACGACGCCGAGGCGTGGCTGAAGGTGATCATGGCACCGCTGGAGGCGCAGATCCGCCAGCACAAGGAGCAGCTCAAGCACCGGCTGGCGTCGATCCAGCGTATCCACGACGCCACCGACAGCCTGGAACAAAAGATCGAGGCGTTCGAAAGCAGCCAGCAACAGCTGGATGCGCAAAAGCTGCGCCTGACCGAACTGGCGGCCGCCATCGGCACCGCCATCAACGCGGAATTCGTGGCGCTCGACGCCGCCGCGTGAATTTTCAAGATCTAATTTAGGAACACAATGAAGGTTGAAGTTGTTGAGAATTTTGCCGATCCGAGTTTTTCATCGGACCTGATCGGCTGGCAGAAACAGCATGGGCGCCACGCGCTGCCATGGCAAAACACCACCGACGCGTATCTGATCTGGCTGTCCGAAATCATGCTGCAGCAGACGCAGGTGTCGGCGGTGCTGGGCTATTACGCGCGTTTCCTGGAGCGCTTTCCGACCTTGCGCGACCTGGCGGCGGCGCCGGTCGAGGATGTCATGGCGCAGTGGAGCGGCCTGGGCTACTACACCCGCGCGCGCAACCTGCACAAGTGCGCGCAGCGCGTGGTGGCCGAGTATGACGGCGTGTTCCCGTCCGACCCGGCATTATTGGCCGAGCTGCCCGGCATCGGCCGCTCGACGGCGGCGGCGATCTCGGCGTTTTCGAGCGGCACGCGCGCGGCCATCATGGACGGCAACGTCAAGCGGGTGTTCGCGCGCGTGTTCGGCATCGACGCCTATCCGGGCGAGCGCCGCACCGAGGAGATGATGTGGCGCCGCGCCGAGGCGCTGTTGCCGGAGCAAGGCATCGAGTCGTACACGCAGGGCTTGATGGACATGGGCGCGACCCTGTGCACGCGCAGCAGCCCGTCGTGCGAACGCTGTCCGATGCAGCCGCGCTGCGTTGCCTTCGCCACCAACCGCACCAAGGATCTGCCGGTGCGCAAGCCGAAGAAAACCTCGCCGGAGAAGCATTCGGTGATGCTCGCGATTATCGACAACGGCCAGGTGCTGCTGGAGCAGCGGCCGCCGACCGGCATCTGGGGCGGCTTGCTGTCGCTGCCGGAGCTTGACGGCCATGTGCTGGCGGAAGACGACGACATCCCGGCGGCCGACGACGACGTGTTGATGCTGGCGGTCGGCAAGTTCGGCGAGATGGAATCGCACGAGCGACTGTCGACGGTCACGCACGTGTTCACGCACTACAAGCTGCACATCGCGCCGTACCGGGTGACGTTGGCGCGGCGCGTGCCGATGGCGGCCGAGGCCGGCCACGTCTGGTACGACGCCGCCAGGCTGGCCGACGCGGCGCTGCCGGCGCCGATCAAGAAGCTGCTGCTGGAGTTGATGGGCGATGCGCGCGATGCGCAGGCGCGGATGTTTTAGGAAAGAAGTTTGAGAAATGCCCATGCGACCGCAGGTGCGGCGAAACATGTTACGACTAACCACCACCGCAAGCGATCACGCTCCTTCAGCAACAGCTTCAATTCCAGCTCCGAGAGCTCCAATTTCAGCTCTCTTTTTGCCTCAGCCGATGCAATGGCAATGCGTGTCTCCATTTGTATCAGTTCCACTTTCGTAGCGAATGTAGCCTGCCTGCGGGCTGCGATGTAGGCCTCTACAGAACTAAAACTTCTTTCCGGATCATAGATTTGATCGCTCATATCCACCTCACGGGAATGTTCGAACGATGGCAAGCACAACGCCTGCGACGGCGACGATGGCCCCAACACTCCAGCGCAGATGCCGATTCCCCATGGCGAGAACTTTACTTTCCAAATCGGCTATTTTGATAGTCAGTCTCAGCTCCGCCGCACCTAATTCCGTGCGCAGTTCGGCCACATTCTCTTTGGTCGCGTAGTTGGACTGAATAACGGCGACGCGCCCCTCGAGGCGCACAGCATCCTCCTTAGTCGCGTAGTGATCGCGCGCAAAAGAAACCTCCGCACTCAGTGTCGCAGCGGCTTTCTCCACCGAAGTAAGGCGCTTATCGATTGGGGTGATTTGCTCGTCCATCACCCATGATCATCCTAACGACGTTGATGATCAAGAGTGTTCGATTGATTCGACTCAAAGCTCGTCGAGCGAGAAAAGACGGCGGTGTTCGCGGATGGCGTAGCGGTCGGTCATGCCGGCGATGTAGTCGGCGATCTTGCGCGCCTGCTTGCCGACGTCGCCCGATTTGTCCTGGTAATCCGGCGGCAGCAAGACGGGCTCGGCCATGAACGATTCGTACAGTTCGCGCACGATGCGGCTGGCCTTCACGCGCATGCGGTTGACCTTGTAGTGGCGGTACAGGTTCTCGCGCAGGAAGCGCTTGAGCTCGGTCGCGTCCTTGCGCATCGGATCGGAGAAACGGATCAGCGGCGGCGCCGCGCGCACATCGTCGATGCTCTTCGGCGCGGCGTCGGCCAGCAAGGCGCCGGAGGTGACGATCAGGTCGTCGGCCAGCGCCGTGATCAGGCGCCGCAACGTTTCGTAGATCGCGCGCCGTCCCGACAACCCCGGGAAGGTCTGCTGCACGTCGCGCCACAGGCGCGCGAAAAAATCGACCTGCTCCAGCTGCTCGATGGTGATCAGGCCCGAGCGCAGGCCGTCGTCGATGTCGTGGCTGTTGTAGGCGATCTCGTCGGCCAGATTGGTCAGCTGCGCCTCCAGCGACGGCTGCGTGCGGTCGATGAAACGCACCGCGACCGGTCCCAACAACCGGGCGTTGGTCAGCGAGCAGTGCTTGAGGATGCCCTCGCGCGTCTCGAACATCAGGTTCAGGCCGTCGTAGGCGCCGTAATGCTCTTCGAGCTCGTCGACCACGCGCAGGCTTTGCAGGTTGTGTTCGAAGCCGCCGTGTTCCTTCATGCATTCGTTGAGCACGTCCTGGCCGACGTGGCCGAACGGCGTGTGGCCGAGGTCGTGCGCCAGCGAGATCGCCTCCACCAGATCCTCGTTCAGGCGCAGGTTGCGCGCCAGCGAGCGGCCCACCTGCGCCACTTCCAGGCTGTGCGTCAGCCGGGTGCGGAACAGGTCGCCCTCGTGGTTGAGGAACACCTGGGTTTTGTATTCGAGCCGGCGGAACGCCGACGAATGGATGATGCGGTCGCGGTCGCGCTGGAACTGGCTGCGCGACGAATGCGCCGTTTCCGGATAGCGGCGGCCGGCGCCGCCCGCTGAATGGGCGGCGTAGGGAGCCAGGTACTCTTCGGGCAGCATCGTCGCCCCCGCCTAGACGCTGGCGGCCAGGGTGGCCATCAGCAGCTCGCGCGGCGCATTGGTGATGCTTGGCGCACCCAGCGGCTTGAGCAGGATGAACTTGATGGCGCCGCCCTCGTTCTTCTTGTCGACCTCCATCAGCTCGAGCCAGCGCTCGGCGCCCAGGTCCGGCGCCTTGACCGGCAGGCCGGCCGCCTCGACCAGCGCGCGCACGCGCGCCACGGTGGCCTCGTCGACCAGTCCCATGCGATGCGACAGGTCGGCCGCCATCACCATGCCGCAGCCGACCGCCTCGCCGTGCAGCCACTGGCCGTAGCCCAGGCCGTTCTCGATCGCGTGGCCGAAGGTGTGGCCGAAGTTGAGGATGGCGCGCAGGCCGCCCTCGCGCTCGTCCTGGCGCACCACGTCGGCCTTGATCTCGCACGAACGGGCGATCGCGTACGCCAGCGCGCCCTTGTCGCGCGCCATCAGCTTGGCGATATTGGCCTCGATCCAGTCGAAGAAGGCGGCGTCGATAATGGCGCCGTGCTTGATCACCTCGGCCAGGCCGGCCGACAGCTCGCGCGCCGGCAGGGTTTCCAGTGTCGACGTGTCGGCGATCACGGCGCGCGGCTGGTAGAACGCGCCGATCATGTTCTTGCCCAGCGGATGGTTGATGCCTGTCTTGCCGCCGACCGACGAATCGACCTGCGACAGCAAGGTGGTCGGCACCTGGATGAAATCGACGCCGCGCATGTAGCTGGCCGCCGCGTAACCGGTCAGGTCGCCGATGACGCCGCCGCCGAGGGCGATCAGGGTGGTCTTGCGGTCGGCCTTGTTGGCCAGCAGCGCATCGAAGATTTGCATCAGGCTCGGCCAGGTCTTGAACTCTTCGCCGTCCGGCAGCACGATAGTCGTTACTTGCTTGCCGGCACTGCGCAGTCCGGCCTCGACACGCTCCAGGTACAGCGGCGCGACGGTGGTGTTGGTGACGATGGCGACCTTGCCGCCGTGGACGTGGCGCGCCAGCAGCGCGCCGTCGGCCAGCAGCGCCGGGCCGATCGAGATCGGGTAGCTGCGCTCGCCCAGGTCGACATTCAACAGGATGGTGGATTCTTCGTTCATCGATGGTTCCGCTTGGGTGACGCAGTTGGGCGCGGCCTCGCAGGCCAGTCTCTCCAACTGGGTCAAAATGGATTGGACCATGGATTGTACGTTAGGTCGGCCGGTATCGATCACCACGTCGGCGATCTCCATATACAGCGGATCGCGCACGGCCATCAATTCCTCGAGCTTTTTGCGCGGGTCGGCGGTTTGCAGCAGCGGCCGGTTCTTGTCGTGCGCGGTGCGCTGCAGGATGCTGTGGACGGTCGTGCGCAGGTAGATGACGGTGCCGCGGGCCTTGAGGAAGGCGCGGCTGTCCGGATCGAGCACGGCGCCGCCGCCGGTGGCCAGCACCAGGTCCTGTTGGCCGGTCAGCTCGCGGATGACCTCGGCCTCGCGCCGGCGAAAGCTCGGCTCACCCTCGATCTCAAAGATCCAGGGGATGGAGGCGCCGGTGCGGGCCTCGATCTCGTGGTCCGAATCCATGAACCGCAGACCCAGTTTGCGGGCCAGAATGCGGCCGATGGTGGTCTTTCCTGCCCCCATCAGCCCGACTAGAAACACATTTTGCATGCACGATCCAACTAAATTGCGGGCGACGTCACCGGCCGGCCCGCACCTTGCTTAGTTGCGGTCACTGCACGATGTCGCCACCCCGTAAGGGCTGACCACGCCTGGTGGCGTAATGTTTTGATCACTGTAATCAGAGCTCAAGCCCATCAAGTGTACCAGAGAGGTGTACGAAGACTCCGTGCCGGAAGATGCCGCGCCGCGAATGGTCAGGTTGACGTCGAGCCAATTGACGAAGTTGCGCGGGTACACCAGCGACACGAGCGCGCGCCCGCTGGCGTCGGTGACCACGTTGGTGGTGACCGTCACCGGAATGCCCGGCTGCAGGCTGCCATTGCCGTTCAAATCCTCGCCCGGATCGAGAATCCCGTTGCTGTTCAGGTCCTCGTTGGCGCAGCTGGCCGTCTGCACCCGTTCCCACGGCCCCTGGGGCGCCTTGTAACTGAGCGCCCCCTTGTAGTAGCGGTCTGGCAACACCGAAGCGGTCAGCTTTACGCCCGGCACGGCGTTGCCGGCCGCGTCGGTGACGATGACGGCGTAGTCGGCCTGGTAGGTGGCGCTGTTCGGCACGCCGATGGTGTTGCCGGTGCCGGCGCTGATGAACAGCGATTTTTGCGCCACGGTCAGGTTGACCGCCGCTGTGGCGCCGGAGCCGCCGATCACCCGGGCCTGGATGCGCACGCCGTCGGTGGCGGTGGCGGTGGTCCCCGCCACAAAGCTGACGGTGGCCGAACCGTCGGCGGCGGTAAGCGCTTCGGACGGCTGCGTCAGCGTGCCGCCGCTCGGATCGGTGATGATGGAGAAGGCCACGATGGCGTTCTTGACCGGGTTGTTCTGCGCCGGACCGTCGCGCACCACGGCGCGCAAGGTGGCCTGCTGGGTGGTGCTGCCGGCCGTGTTGGCGCCGATCACGGCCGGATCGGCCTGCAGCGAGATGGTGGCCGTGGCCGTCAGCGGCGCGACAAATTCCAGTTCGGTCTGGGTGGTCAGGCCGGCCGCGCTGGCGGTCAGCGTGGCGACGCCGGGGCCGGTGGCGTTGAGATACGCCACCGCCGCGCCGCCGCTCAGCGGTAAGGTGCCGGCCAGCGGCGCCGTGCAGGCGGCGTCGCTGTAGACGACGCCGCGCGAGCTGGTGATGGTGACGTTGCCGATCGGGCCGCCGGTGACCGCCACCTGCTGGCAGCCGCCGATGCTGGCCGTGGCCTGCACGTTGCCGCCGGCGTTGAGCGAGCGGATCGCGAACGTCGACGAGTTGATGGTGATGCCGGCCGAGGCCGCCTCCCCCATCGCGCGCACGGTGACCACGTCGGCGCTGCCGCCGCTGGCCGTGTAGCTGAGGATCAGCTGGCCGGCGGAGTTGGTGACCGCCGCGCCGCCGCCCTTGACCACCAGCGTGTTGGCGTTCGAGGCGAACACCACCGGCTTGCCCACCAGCGCGTTGCCGGCCGAATCGACCAGTTTGACGGTGATGTCGTCGCTGGCGCCGACGTTGATGGTGCGCGCGGCGTTGATGGTCAAGCCGTTGCCGGCAACGTTGACGATGGTGGTGACCGGCGCGGCGCCGGCGGCCGTGGCGGTGATCCGGATCGCGCGCGAGGTGGCGTCGGCGCCGGTGCCGAGTTTCTCGGTGACGATGCCCTGGGCGTTGGTGGTGCGGCTGGTCAGCGTCAGACTGCCCGAATCGGCCCGCAGATCGACCGGCACGCCGGGCATGACGGTGTTGTTGGAATCGCGCACCAGCGCCACCACCGTCACCTCGTTGCCGGCGGTGCCGGCCGACGCCAAGGTGCCGGTGTCGGTGGTCAGCGACAAGGTCGGCACGGCGTTGACGACGTCGATCGTGACCGGGCTCGAGGTCCTGCCGCCGGCGCTGGCCGTCACGGTGATCTTGCGCAGCGCGCTGTCGCCCTTGACGCTGAGTTTTTCAACCACCTGGCCGGAGGCGTTGCTCAGCCGGTTGGTGCTGGTCACGGTGCCCGAGCTGGTGGCAAAGCTGACGGTTTCGTTGGCCAGCGCGTTGCCGCCGCCGTCCTTGACGATGGCCGTCAACGTCACCTCGGTGCCGTCCAGGCCGGACGATGCGATGGTGGCCGCATTGGCCGTGAGCACCACGCTGGCCGCCTTCGACGGCGCCACCCCGGCGCTGTTGGCGCCGGGCGAGCCGCCACCGCCGCCGCACGCCGCGAGCACGCCCGCGCACACCACCATCACCAGCCATCCCGTGAATTTTTTCATGACGTGTTCCTATCTTTACCAGAAATAAGTGCATCACTCGAATACGGCTGGCCGGGTCAGCGTGTCCGCATGTCAGCGGGTGGACAAACGCTCGGCGACGATCTTGGGTGTAATAAAGACCAGCAACTCGGTCTTGTCGTGGGTGCGCGAATTGGTGCGGAACAGATAGCCCAGCACCGGCACGTCGCCCAGCAATGGCACCTTGCTGGTGGTGTTGCGCTCGGTTTGCTGATAGATACCGCCCAGCACCACCGTGCCGCCGTTCTCGACCATCACCTGCGTCTTGACGTGCTTGGTGTCGATGGCAAAGCCGGCGCGCGTCTCCTGGCCCACGCTGTCCTTGTTGACATCGACGTCGATGACAACGTTGCCGTCCGGCGTGATCTGCGGCGTCACTTCCAGCCGCAGGTTGGCCTTGCGGAACTGGATCGACGTCGCGCCGCTGCTGGTGGCCACCTGGTACGGCAGTTCGATGCCCTGCTCGATCAGCGCGATGGCCTTGTCGGCGGTGATCACGCGCGGGCTGGAGATGATCTTGCCGGTGCCGTCGGCCTCCAGCGCCGACAGTTCCAGGTTGAGGAAGCGGTTGGCCGCCGACGAAAACAGGCTGATCGCCAGGCTGCCGGCCGGCACGCCGTTGATGTTGGCCGCCGGCAGGTTGACGAATTGCGTGTTGTCGAAGGTGCCCTCGGCGAGCGACACCTGGCCGGTGATCTGGCCGACACCGTTCATGTTGCCGCCGATGCCGACGCGGGTGTTGCCGTTGCCGATCTGGTAGCCGGCGTCGCCGCCACGGATGGTGCGCATGTCGGCGAAGCCGAGCTTGGCGCCGAGGTTGCGGGTGAAGGTGTCGCTGGCCTCGACGATGCGCGCCTCGATCAGCACCTGCTTGGTGGCGATGTCGGTCTTGGCGATCAGGCGGCGCACGTCCTCGAGCTTGGAGGCGATGTCGGTAACAAACAGCTGGTTGGTGCGCGGCTCGATGATGGCACTGCCGCGCTTGGACAGCATGCGGTTCTTGGCGTCGCCGCCGTCGATCCCGAACACGGTTTTGAAGGCCTCGGCCTTCTGGTAGTTGAGCTGGAAAATCTCCGACTTGAGCGGCTCGAGGTCGGCGATCTGGGCGCGTTGCTCCAGCTCCAGCTTTTCCTTGGTCAGCAACTCCTCCTTGGGCGCGATCCACAACACGTTGCCGTTCTTGCGCATGTCCAGGCCCTTGGCCTGCAACACCACGTCAAGCGCCTGGTCCCACGGCACCTCCTTCAGGCGCAACGTCAGGTTGCCGCTGACGCTGTCGCTGGTGATGATGTTCAGGCCGGAAATGTCGGCGATCGCCTGCAGCGCCGCGCGCACCTCGACGTTCTGGAAGTTGAACGACAGCTTCTCGCCACGGTAACCCTGCGAGCCCTGCGTGAGCTTGTTGGGGTCTTCCTTGATCGGCTTGATGTCGATCACCAGCTGGGTGTCGCTTTGATACACGGTCTGCTCCCACAGCCCGCGCGCCTCGACCGTCAGGCGCGTGTTATCGCCCTGCGGCACGCTGGTGACCAGCGACACCGGCGTGCCGAAGTCGCCGACGTCGAGCCGGCGACGCAGCGTTTCCGGCAGGCCCGTCTTGAGGAAGTCGACCACCACGCCGGTCGGCGTCTGGCGCACATCGACGGCCACCTGGTTGTTGGGCAGGTCGACCACGACCCGGCCCTCGCCGTTGGCGCCACGGCGGAAATCGAGGTCGCGCAGCATGGGCCGGCCCGTGGCGGCCGGGGCGGCGGCGGCGCTTGCAACAGCCGGCAGGCCCCGGGCGTCGACCGCCGTGGCCACGCCGCCGGAACCGTCGATGGTGAGAATGATGGCTTTGCCGTCGATGGCGGTGGCGTAGTTCAGACTGCGCTTGAGGTTGAAGACCAGGCGCGAGCGCTCGCCCGCCTGCACCACGTTGACGCTGCGCAGGTCGCCGGTATTGAACTCCTGCGTGGTCTTGCCGGTGCCGTTGACGGTGGCGCCGAGGTCCAGCGCGATACGGGGCGGGTTGGTGATGGCAAAGCCGATGGGGAGTTTGTCGGGCGGGTTTTTCAGCGCGATCCTGACGATGACATTAGCGCCTTGCTGGTTGGCGCTGATCGACTCGATGGCATTGGCGGCGACGGTGGAAGCGGAGGAGGCAGTGGGCGCGGTGGCCGGCTGGGCGTTGGCATACGGCTGCGGCGCCAGGGCCGAGGTCAGGGTCACGACCAACCCCAGGGCCCATAGCGGAGCGCGGCGGGCGGCCGGCGCGCGCCGGACCGTGATTCGAGCGGTCATTTGATATTCTCCTTGCTTTCCTGCAGTTCCAGCTTCGACATGCGTTCGACCCAGTCGCCGGTCGCATCCTGGACGATTTCCCGGATGCTGACCGCGTCCTCGGTAATGCCGGTGATCCGGCCGTAGTTCTGTCCGATATGCTGGCCTTTGACGACCTGGTGCACAGAGCGGTCGATCTGCAGCACCGCGTGCATCACGCCGCTCTTCTCGATGGTGCCGACCATCTTGACGGTGTCGAGCGGGTAGCTCTCCAACAATTCCTTGCGCCGCTCGACGTCCGGACGCAGCCCGCCGCCGGTGCGCGCGTCCAGCTTGGCCAGCTCGGCCAGCAGCTTGTTCGGATTGAACGGATCGACCACGTCCTTCTGCGCGTAGGCGAACGGGATGAAGGTCTTCGGCTCGGCCAGCGGCGGCACTTTCACCTTGGTCTGGGCGTCGACCTCGCGCATCCACGCGCGCACCTGCTGGGCGTCGTCGTCGCCGCAGGCAGCCAGCAGCGACAGCGCCGCCGTGATCAACCACCATCGAAGCGGGGTCCGGGCACTCATGATTTTTTCGCCGCCTTTTTCTTGTCGGCGGCCGCCTTGCGCTGCGCCTGCACTTCTTCCGGATCGAGGTAGCGGAACGTCTTGGCCACCGCCTCCAGGGTCAGCACGCCATCCTTGCCGGTGCCCAGCGCCATGTTGTTGAGGGTGACGATGCGCGACAGATTGGCCATGTCGCCGGCGAAAGCGCCGATGTCGTGGTAGCTGCCGGTGACCTTGATATCGATGGGCAGCTCGGCGTAGTAATCCTTGACCACAACCTGGGCCGGCTTGAACAGCTCGAACTGCAGGCCGCGTCCGGAGCCGGCCTGGTTGATGTCGGTCAGCAAAGCGGCCATCTCTGCCTTGCTGGGCAGCTGTTTCTGCAAGCGTTCGACATACTGGTCGACCTGCACCTTCTGGGCCCGCAGCGCCTCCAGGTTGATCGCCTGGCCGGTTTTGAAGCGGTATTCGTCGCGCAGCTTGAGTTCGGCCTGGGCGCCGGCGTCCTGCTCCTCGAACTGCGAGCTCCAGTAGCCGAAGTAGCCGGCCGCCATCACCGCCGCCGCCACGCCGATCGCGCACAGCAGGCGCGGCGCCAGCGGCCACTGGCCGGGATGACGGTCGTTGAGGTTGCGGAACTGGCCGGCCAGGCGCGCGCCCAGCTGGTTCAGATCGAGGTTTGTTGTCGCCATCGCCATCGCTCCTAGGACCGGGCCGACGGCTTGGGCCCGGCCTTGTCGCCTGGCGCGCCATCCTTGTCGCGCGGACGCTTGATATAAACCATCAAGTTGAATTCGACCACTTTCTTGCTGGTCTTGCCCTGGCCGAGCGCGGTGGACTTGACTTCGATCAAGTCCGGGCGCTCCAACCACGGCGACACGCCCGCCAGATTACGCAGCAGCTCGGACACGCGCTCCTGCGACTGCGCATAACCCAGCACCGACACCTTCTGCCCCTCCTGCTTGAAACTTTTCAAATAAACGCCGGGCGGGGTCTGCCTGACCAGCTCGTCAAGCAGGTAGACCGGCTGGTTGCGGTCGCCCTGCAAATCCTCGACGGCCTGCTGGCGCGCCTTGAGCGCCTCGATCTCCTGCTTCAATGTGGCGATCTCGGCGATTTTCTTGTCGAGCCCGCCGATGGCGGTTTTCAGCACCTGGTTGCGCTCGCCCTGGATCGAGATCGCGCGGGCGTTGTAGCCGCCCACCAGCAGCACCACGCCAACGCCGATGACGCCGCCCAGCGCCAGCAGCGCAAAGAAGGCGGACTTCTTTTGCTTGCGTTTTTCCTCGCGGTGGGGCAACAGGTTGATGCGTATCATCAGCCGAACCTCCGCAGCGCCAGGCCGCAGGCGACCAGGTAGGCCGGGGCATCGACGCGCAGCTGCGCCTCGCGCACCGACGCGCCCAGCTGCATGCCCTTGAACGGCGAAATCACGGCGTTGGCGATCCGCGTGCGGCCGGCCACCAGCTCGAGCAGGCCGGGGATGACGGCGCAGCCGCCGGCCAGGAACAGCTGGTCGACCCGGGTGTAGGGGGTGGACGTGTAGAAGAACTGGATCGCGCGCGTGACCTCCATCGCCGCGCTCTCGAGAAAGGGCGTGAGCAGCTCCGGCACGTAGTTGTCAGGCAGGTCGCCGCTTTTCTTGCGCGCCTCGGCCTCTTCGAACGCCATGCCATAGGCGCGCACGATGTCCTGGGTCAGCGAATTGCCGCCGAAGGGCTGCTCGCGCTCGTAGACGGTGGCGCCGTCGAGCATGACGGAGATATGGGTGACCTGGGCGCCGATCTGGAACAGCGCCACCACCTGGCCGGCGCCGGCCCCGGGCAATTGCGCGGTGACGCGGTCGAGCGCGGCGCGGGCGGCGTACGATTCGATGTCCATCACGGTCGCCTTCAGGCCGGAAGCCTCGGCGATGGCGACCCGGTCCTCGACCTTTTCGCGGCGCGAGGCGGCCAGCATGACCTCGATGTCCTCGGGCGAGTTGGCGGCCGCGCCGATGACGTCGAAGTCCAGGCTGACCTCGTCGAGCGCGAACGGGATATATTGGCTGGCCTCGGATTCGACCTGCACCTCGAGCTGGTCCTCCGACAGGCCGGACGGCAAGATGATCTTTTTGGTAATGACGGACGCCGGCGGCATGCCCAGCGCGGCCAGCCTGGCGCGGCTGCCGCTTTTCTTCCACACGCGCCGCACCACCTCGACCACCTGGTCCATGTTCTCGATGTTGCCGTCGACCACGGCGCCGCGCGGCAGCGGCTCGGCCGCGTAGCGCTCGAGGCGGACCTCGCCCTTGGCGCCCTGGGCCAGTTCCACCACGCGCACGCTGGAAGTGCTGATATCCAGGCCCATCAGCGGCGGACTGCCCTGCCCGAACAGCATCTTGAAGTCGATCATGCGAGTGTCTCCGGCGCCTCGACAGAGGCTGTGCCCTAAAAGCCTTGACGAGGCTGCTTCACGCCTAAGTCCGGCTTAAGCAAGCTCCCACATTAAATCGTGGCAATTTAAGTGTAAAGATATTTCTGCTGTGCACGATTATTCCAGTGTGAGGGTTTCGCCACACTTATTATCGACCGCGTGGCAGCAACAACAACTCCGTTGTTTTGTTGTCCATTGGAAAGTATTTCTGTCGCAAGGCAGAGCGCGCCGCAGGGGTAGTCGCTCGCTTATAATGCTTCGCACTCATAACAGAAAGATCGCACCGCATGGCTTCCTCCAATTCGGCTCCGCCCCCTTCCTCCGACAAGTCCGCCAACGGGTCGGGTAAAACCTCGGGTAAGAACGGCGGCAAAAAACCGGGCAAATCGCCGTCACGCTTCCTGCTCATGGCCGGCCTGTCGGTGCTCGGTCTCGGCGTGGGCGCCGTGCTGCTGGTGGTGTTCGGCCTGGCGATGGCCTACCCCAACCTGCCGGAACTGGACACGCTGACCGACTACCGCCCCAAAATGCCGCTGCGGATCTTCTCGGCCGACAACGTGCTGATCGGCGAGTTCGGCGAGGAGCGCCGCAACCTGGTGCGCATCAAGGACATCCCGGACGTGATGAAAAAAGCCGTGCTGGCGATCGAGGACGACCGCTTTTACCAGCACGGCGGCATCGACTACACCGGCATCCTGCGCGCGGCCGTGCACAACGCCACCGGCGGCGCCAAACAGGGCGCCTCGACCATCACCCAGCAGGTGGCCCGCAACTTCTTCCTGTCGAGCGAACAGACGCTCAAGCGCAAGGCTTATGAAGTCCTGCTGGCGTGGAAGATCGAAAAAAACCTGACCAAGGACCAGATCCTCGAGGTCTATATGAACCAGATCTACCTGGGCCAGCGCGCGTACGGCTTCTCGTCGGCCGCGCAGATCTATTTCGGCAAGAACCTGCGCGACATCACCGTGGCCGAGGCCGCCATGCTGGCCGGCCTGCCGAAAGCGCCGTCGGCCTACAACCCGGTGGTCAACCCGAAACGCGCCAAAACCCGCCAACAGTACATCCTGCAGCGCATGCACGCTTTGGGCTACATCACGGACACGCAATTCGAGACCGCCAAGGCCGAGCCGCTGAAGGTCAAGACCGACAGCAGCGAGTTCGGCGTGCACGCTGAATACGTTGCCGAAATGGCACGCCAACTGGTCTACGAACAGTTCAAGGAAGACACCTACACGCGCGGCCTGAACGTGTTCACCACCATCACCAAGTCCGACCAGGACGCCGCCTACCTGGCGCTGCGCAAGGGCGTCATGGATTACGAGCGCCGCCACGCCTATCGCGGCCCGGAGGCCTACGTCGACATCCCTGCTAAAAAGGAAGAGGCCGACGACGTCATCGAGACCGAGCTGGCCGACCACCCGGACAGCGACGACATCGTCGCCGCCATGGTGCTCAAGGCAACGCCGCAGCAGATCGTCGCCGTCACCGCCTCCGGCGAGGAGATCAAGATCGCCGGCGCCGGCCTGGAGATGGGCCGCTCGTGGCTGTCGGAAAAAGCACCGCCGAACAAGCGCATCCGCCGTGGCGCGGTGATCCGCGTGATGCAGGAGGGTAAGGACTGGGAGCTGACGCAGATGCCGCAGATCGAGTCGGCCTTTGTTGCGGCCAGCACCGAGGACGGCGCCATCAAGGCCATGGTCGGCGGCTTCGACTACAACCGCAACAAGTTCAACCACGTCACCCAGGCGTGGCGCCAGCCGGGCTCGTCGTTCAAGCCGTTCATCTACTCGGCCTCGCTCGAGCGCGGCCTGTCGCCGTCGACCATCATCAACGACGCGCCGATCTCGTTCGACGCCGGCCAGACCGGCGGCCAGGCGTGGGAGCCGAAGAACTACGACGGCAAGTACGAAGGTCCGATGACGATGCGCCGCGGCCTGACCAAGTCCAAGAACATGATCTCGATCCGCATCCTGCACAAGATCGGCGCCAAGTACGGCCAGGAGTACACCACCCGCTTCGGCTTCGACGCCGACAAGAACCCGCCGTACCTGACGTTGGCGCTGGGCGCGGGCAACGTCACGCCGCTGCAGATGGCCGGCGCCTACTCGGTGTTCGCCAACGGCGGCTACAAGGTCAGCCCGTACCTGATTTCCAAGGTGACCGACGCCGACGGCAAGATCCTGTCGCAGGCCAATCCCGACAAGGCCGGCGACGAAAAGAACCGCGTCATCGACGAGCGCAACGCCTTCCTGATGGACAGCATGCTCAAGGACGTGGTGCGCTATGGCACGGCGGCCAAGGCGCTGGTGCTCAAGCGGCCCGACATCTCCGGCAAGACCGGCACCACCAACGATTCGATCGACGCCTGGTTCGCCGGCTACCAACCCAAGCTGGTGGGCATCGCCTGGATCGGCTACGACCAGCCGAAAAACCTGGGCAACCGCGAGACCGGCGGCGGCCTGGCGCTGCCGATCTGGATCAATTTCATGCAGAAGGCGCTGAAGAACATCCCGATCGAGGAGCGGGCCGTGCCGGAAGGGGTAATGCTGGTGGGCGACGAATACTATTACGCGGAGAATCCGCCGGGCACCGGCGTGCACAACATCGACGGCGCCGCCCAGGGCACGCCGGCGGAAGAGAAAGCCAAGGACGCCGTCAAGAACGAGTTGTTCTGACGGCGCGGGCGGCAACGCGCCGTCAGCGCGGGTCGGCGCCGGTGACCGCCTTGACCAGCAGGCTCCTGCCCACCAGATCGGACGTGGCCGGCATGAAATGCCCGTAGTCGTAGCTGGTGATCCCCGTCTTGGGATCGTCGCCGATATAGGTCATGCAGCCGGACCGGTTGCACAGGAAGTCGATCAGATTGACATAGACCACGCTGTCGCTGCCGGGGAACCCGGCTTGCAGCGCGGCGTTGTAGTCGACGACGGCACGGTCGACGCCGGTGAAGGTACGGCGCGGCTTGGTCATCCATAGCTGCGTCATCATCAACTTGGGCAGATCCTCGCTCCAGTGCGGAGTCGGGCCGGTGAACACCACCTTCTTGACGCCCATGCCTTTGAGCCGTTCGGCGATCCGCTGGAATCCTTGCAGCGTATGGCTGGCGTTTTGACCAACCACCACCACATCCGGATGCGCTTGCAAAACGGTTTGCATGGCGAACCAGTTGCTCTGCTGGCATTGGTCGGTGCGCGACGGCGCCAGCGCCTCCACCGTCGGGTTGCAACCGGACGAGGCCACTTGCAGCACTTGCCAGTCGACCGGCAGGTTGCGGCGCAAGCCATACGACAAATGTTCGGCGTGGGAATCGCCCCACAGCAGCACCGCCTTCGGCTTGGCCGGATCGCGCTGGTAGCAGCTGGCCGGGATCGATGCGCGCGGCACCGACGTGACGTTGCCCGCGCGGTAGCGCTCGATATCGAAGAACTGGCATTCGACGTGGTATTTTTCAGGCAAGCCAATACGCTGAAAGAAACGCCACTGCGCCGGATTGTTCTCGAAGTAATCGGCGTATTGCTCGCGGCCATGGACGCGGAATTGAAAGCCGTCGCCATACCAGGTGGCGGCACCGATGCCGGCCAGTAGCGCCATCAGCGCCACCAGCAAACCATTTTTGAGCCCGGTGTTGCCGCCCGAACGGATCGGCTTTTCCAGCACGCGATAGCTGAGCCATGCAAGCAGCCCTGCCAGCACCATGGCGCCGGCGCGCAACCAGGTTGACGACGGTGCCCGCTCGATCAGCCGGATGAACACCAGCAGCGGCCAGTGCCACAAATACAAGGGGAAGCTGATCAGACCAATGGCAACCAGCGCGCGGTTGGCCAACACCACGCGGTTGATCCAGGCTTCGCCGCCAGCGGCGATCAGCAAGGCCGCGCCTAGCGTCGGCAGCAACGCCCACCAGCCCGGGAACGCGCGCGCCTCGGTGATACGAAGCAAGCCGACAACGATCATCGCGGCGCCCGTCCACGCTTGCAGGTTACGCCACAACACGCCCTGCATCAACTGCGGCTGGAAGCGTCCAAACAGGCCGTGGCCGCGCAATGTCATGCAGGCCAGCGCCGCGCCCGTGAGCATCTGCCAGAAGCGCGTCTGCGGCGAATAAAAGGCGCGGACCGCCTCCCCATGGACCGAAGCGACGTTGAGCCCGAACGACACCAGCGCCAGCGCGATGGTCAGCGACAGCAGCGGCCAGCCGCGGCGCGCGGCAAACCACAACAGCGCCGGCCAGACGATATAGAACTGCTCCTCCACCCCGAGCGACCACAGATGCAACAGCGGCTTGGTGTGCGCTGCGCTGCCGAAATAGCCGCTTTCTCCCCACAACATGAAATTGGCGATGAAACCGGCGCCGCCGGCGATGTGCTTGCCCAACTGGCGGTATTCGTCGCCCAGCATGACGAACCAGCCCAGCGCGTAGCACACCGCAAGCACCAGCGACAGCACCGGAAAGATGCGGCGTACCCGCCGGCCGTAGAAATCGGCAAAGCTGAAGCTGCCGCGATCGAGGTTGCCGACGATGATGGACGTGATCAGGTAGCCCGAAATGACGAAGAAAACATCCACGCCGATGAAGCCGCCCTTGAGCGCGCTCGGGAACGCATGGAAAATGATCACACACAAGACCGCGACCGCGCGCAGGCCATCGATGTCTGGGCGGTATTTCGGGTGGGCGGCTGGGACAGCGGGGACGGCGGGGAACTTGGCCATGGGAGACGCGGCCATCGGCATTGCACGATTCATTGGGGGCAGGAAGAGTAACTAGCTGCCAATTTTACCATGCCGCAATCCGCCCCCGGGCATGGCCGGGGTGCCGGTTACCCGAGCCTGACGGGAGCGCCGCCCTGGGCGCTGACGATCTCCGACAACGCCGCGAACAGCTCGGAGCCGTCGCGGGTATTGAGCCACTGGCCCTCCTTCTGGCGGTAGTGGAAACCGCCCGAGCGGGCCGCCACCCACAACTCCTGCATCGCCGCCTGGCTGTTGACGATGACCTTGGAACCGTTGTCGATGAACTCGATTTCCAACACATTGCCACTGCGGCTGCACTCGACGTCGACCATGTCGTCGTCGTTCAATCGGTCCAGGGCCGCCTCGATGGCGTCAAGGGTGGCTTCGGCCTGCGCCAGGAATTCTGATTCGCCCATGCTACACTCCAATATCTATAGTCAATCCATGATTTTATCGTGAAGTCCTCTTTCCGTTTGTTTATCGGCGCCGCCACCGTGGGTCTGACCGTATTATTGAGCGGCTGCGGCCAACCCGGCCCGCTGTACCTGCCCAACCCGACCGCCAAGCACGCCAAGAGCGGCGCGGCCAAGGTAACGCCCGCCAGCACCCCGGCCAGCCTCACGCCGGTCGCGCCAAGCGACACCCCTCCCGGTCCGGTCACGCCGGCTCCCGTGACGCCGTCCCCGGTTCCGTCCACTCTCCCAGTACCCCAACAATAATTCCTATGTCGCAATTTTCGTATCAAGACGGCGTGCTGCACGCCGAAGGCGTCGCATTGAGCGCCATCGCCGAACAATTCGGCACCCCAACCTATGTGTACTCGAAGGCCGCGCTGCTGGCCAACTTCGCCTCGTACGCCGACGCCTGCGCCGGGCGCGACGCGCTGGTCTGCTACGCGATGAAAGCCAACTCCAACCTGGCGATCCTGGACCTGCTGGCGCGCCAAGGCGCCGGCTTCGACATCGTCTCCGGCGGCGAGCTGCTGCGCGTGCTGGCCGCCGGCGGCGACCCGCGCAAGGTGATCTTCTCCGGCGTCGGCAAGAGCGTCGACGAGATGCGCCTGGCGCTGTCGCACGACATCCTGTGCTTCAACGTCGAATCGATCCCCGAGCTGCACCGCTTGAACGAAGTGGCCGGCGCCATGGGCAAGACCGCGCGCGTGTCGCTGCGCGTGAACCCGAACGTCGACGCCAAGACCCACCCGTACATCGCCACCGGCCTGAAGGCCAACAAGTTCGGCGTCGCCTTCGACGACGCGCTGGCCACCTACCGCACCGCCGCCACGTTGCCGCACCTGGAAGTGGCCGGCATCGACTGCCACATCGGCTCGCAATTGCTGGACGACGCCCCGCTGCTCGAAGCGCTCGACCGCCTGATCGAGTTGATCGACCAGCTCGGCGCCGAAGGCATCGAGCTGCACCACCTCGACATCGGCGGCGGCATCGGCATCGACTACCGCGAGGCCGGCGAAGCGGCGCCGGTGCCGGTGGCCGACTACCTGGGCCGGCTGTTCGCCAAAATCGACGCCTGGCGCGCCGCCCGCCACGACGGCAAGGCCATCAAGGTGATCTTCGAGCCGGGCCGCTCGATCGTCGGCGACACCGGCGTGCTGCTGACCCGGGTTGAATTCCTCAAGCACGGCGAAGAGAAGAATTTCTGCGTGGTCGACGCGGCCATGAACGACATGGCCCGCCCGGCGCTGTACCAGGCCTGGATGGACATGCAGCCGGTCTCGATCGGCAACGCCGACGCGCTGACGTACGACGTGGTCGGTCCGATCTGCGAATCGGGCGACTGGCTGGCGCGCGACCGCGCACTGGCGGTCGCCGCCGGCGATCTGCTGGTGATGCACACGGCCGGCGCGTACGGCATGACGATGGCGTCGAACTACAACACGCGCGGTCGCGCGGCCGAGATCATCGTCGACGGCACCGTCTGCCACGAGGTGCGCCGGCGCGAAAACCCGGCCGACCTGTTCGCGCTGGAATCGCTGATCAAGTAAGCCGGCGGTCGCCGCAGGAAGCCGCCCGCCGCCAGGCCGGCGGCTTCCTGCCTGATGACTCAGCCAAAAACAACCCATCCGCGCCCGGCCACCGATGCAGGAATTCTATAAAAAGACGCTGTATGGCTTTCTTGCGCTGCTCGCGGCCAGCGCGCTGGCCGGCTACGTCTGCCTGAGCC
The DNA here is from genome assembly GCF_979258245.1 of Duganella sp. AC917. Lineage (NCBI taxonomy): Bacteria > Pseudomonadati > Pseudomonadota > Betaproteobacteria > Burkholderiales > Oxalobacteraceae > Duganella > Duganella sp. AC917. The sequence goes on along the minus strand of NZ_OZ409848.1, from coordinate 5,755,758 downwards.
TGAGCTATCTGAGCGCGCCGCTGCTGCCGCTGCGGGACAGCGCCCTGCCCTGGCGCGTCAAGCCGGACTCCGACCTGCCGCAATCGCTGGCGCGCATCGACGCCGACAGCCGCCGGCTCGGTTTCAATTTCAAACTGTCGTCGGACGCCCGCTACCCCTTCGCCGCCGTCGGTCTGTTCTTCGCCGGCCGCGACGGCACGCCGGTGCACGTGGACCTGTCGCGCTACACGTCGGTGACCTTGCTGGCGAAGTGCAACCCGGCCAATACCTTAAGCCTGACCGCGTCGACCTTGGAGAAAAAAGTTTCCCGGCGCGGCGACTGGCTGACCTACCGCGCGCCATCGGCATTTTTCTCATGCGGCCGGAACGGCTCGTCGGTCGAGCTGGACCTGACGCGCCTGGAAACGCCGCAATGGTGGTTCGACATGTTCAAGCTGGACCTGTCGCACCAGGCGTACAAGCTGGACCAGGTGCCGAAAATCTCGATCGGCAGCACCTTCCAGAGCCCGAAGGACATCGATTCGCGCGTTGACATCGACAGTCTGGTGCTGACCGGCCGCGACTACCGCTACCTGACGGCGCTGGCGGTCCAGCTGACCATATCGTGGGCCGGCTTCGGCCTGTGGACGTTCCGCCGCCATACGCGCGCGCTGATCGCCGACGTCCAGGAAAAGCTGCGCAAGGATATGCCGATGGTGGCGTATCAGCAATTATCGATCGAACCGCACCGGGACAAGGAAAAGGCGACGATATTGCGCTTTATCGCCAGCGGCTATGCGAATGCGGAACTCGATCTGGATAAAATCGTCACCGAGACCGGTGTTAATCGAAACAAAATCAACGATATTCTCAAATCCGAATTCGGCCACACCTTCAGCGGCTATTTGAATAAAGTGCGGCTTACCGAAGCGGCGCGCCTGCTGGCAGAAAAAGAAACGGCGGCGGTGGCCGAAATCGCCTATTCGGTCGGCTACAGCAACGTCTCCTATTTCAACAAGCTGTTCAAGGAGGAGTACGGATGCACGCCGAAGGCCTTCCGTACCGTGTGCGCCCGCCCACCCGGCGCCTAGCCGCGCGGCGTGGTTAGCGCTAACACCAACTCTGAAATTCGTAGCAAAATCTGCATTGTCATAGCAATATCGCCGAAGCATGCTAGCGTGTTCAGCCTTCCGACGCTACGCTTGGCGATCCTGCCGCGTTGCCGACGCCGCGGTGTCCGTCCACCTTTAGAAAGCCGACACGAATGAGTCTGAAACCACTCGCAGCGATGCTGCTCAGCGCAGCCCTGATATTGCCAGTCCATGGAAACGCACAAGATCGCGTCGTCAATCTTGACGTCAATCAGGTTCAGGGAAAACTAAATAAAACCTTTAATTTTGCGATCGGCGCCGGCCGCGCCAACGAGGGTTTGCGCGCGGATTGGCAACAGCAACTGGCCGAAATAAAACGCGACGCCGGCTTTAAATATATCCGCATGCACGGTTTGCTCAGCGATGACATGGGCGTCTATAAAACCGACGCCAAAGGCAATGACGAATATAGCTTCCAATATATCGATGCGTTGTTCGATTATCTGCTGAGCATTGACGTCAAACCATTCGTGGAGCTCGGGTTCATGCCGTCGCCCTTGGCCAGCGGCGACAAAACCATCTTCTGGTGGAAAGGCAACGTCACGCCGCCGCGCAGCTATGAGCGCTGGGAAAAGCTGGTGCAGGCGCTGACCAAACACTGGACCGAGCGCTACGGCCGCGCCGAAGTGGCCAGCTGGTACTTCGAAGTATGGAACGAGCCCAACCTCGACGGCTTCTGGGCCGGCACGCAAGCCGACTACTTCAAGCTGTACGCCCACGCCGCGCGCGGGGTCAAGAGCGTCGATCCGAGCTACAAGGTAGGCGGTCCGGCCACGGCCGGCGCGGCCTGGATCCCGGAGATGATTGCCTACTGCAAGGAAAACAACGTCCCGCTGGACTTCGTCAGCACCCATACTTACGGCGTCGGCGAAGGCTTCCTGGACGAGTTCGGCACCAAGGGCACCGTGCTCAGCAAGGACGAAGCGGCGATCAGCGGCGACGTGCTGCGCAACCGCAAGGAAATCGGCGCCTCGGCGATGCCGAAGCTGGAGCTGCACTACACCGAATGGAGCTCGTCGTACACGCCGAGCGATCCGACGCATGACAGCTACCACCAGGCCGCCTACATCCTGCAAAAGCTCAAGCAGGTCGGCAACAACGCGCAATCGATGTCGTACTGGGTCTTCACCGACATTTTTGAAGAGCCAGGTCCGCGCTTCGAAGCCTTCCACGGCGGTTTCGGCCTGATGAACACGCAAGGCATCAAGAAGCCGGCGTATTTCGCCTACCAGTTCCTCAACCAATTGGCCGATAACGAGCTGAAGAATAACGACGCCCAGTCGCTGGCGACGGCCAACGCCAAGGGCGACGTCCAGGTGCTGCTGTGGGACTACACGCGCACGCTGCCGGAAGGCATCAACAACCAGCAATATTTCATCAAGGACCTGCCGCCCAAGAACAAGGGCAAGGTCGACGTGAAACTGCAAGGCTTGAAGAAAGGCACGTACAACGTCAGCATCGCGCAAGTCGGCTACAGGAAAAATGACGCCTTTACCGCCTTCATCGGCATGGGTTCGCCAAAACAGCTGACCCGGCCGCAAGTCGAAGCGTTGAAAGCCGAAGCCACCGGCAAGCCGTCCGAGCGCCGCACGGTGCGGGTGGGCGCCGACGGCCGCGCCAGCCTGTCGCTGCCGCTGCGCGAAAACGATGTCTACCTGCTCAAGCTCACCGCCGGCAAATAAGTCCAGCCCCCAACTCCGGGGTCAGCTCCCTATTTCTACACGGGCGGGTGCTCGCGCCCTCGCCCACCTGTTATTTGACTGGAGACAGCACGTGACCAATCAATCGCGCAGAGACGCGTTTAAAACCTTGCTGGCCGGCGCCGGTGCCGCCGGCCTCGGCATAGCACCGGGCGTCGCATCGGCGGCCGACTGCGCCGCAGCGCCCGCCGGGGCGGTAACACGCCAGTGGCGCCGTGGCATCGAGGGCCAACGCCAGGCCGATCAGGGCGACGGCACCTACATCAATCCGATCATCTCGGGCGACCATCCGGACCCGACCATCCTCAAGGACGGTAGCGACTACTACCTGACCTACTCGTCGTTTTACTCGTATCCGGGACTGGTGATCTGGCATTCGACCGACCTGGTCAATTGGCGGCCGGTCGGTCCGGCGTTGACTAAACCATTGGGCACGATTTGGGCGGTCGACCTGTGCAAGCACGACGGTAAATACTTCATCTACATCCCGGCCGCGCCGGATGGCAACACCTGGTCGATCTACGCCATCTGGGCCGACCGCATCGAAGGACCGTGGAGCGAGCCGGTGGACCTGAAAATCAGCGGTTGCATCGACCCCGGCCACATCGTCGGCGAGGACGGCAAGCGCTACCTGTTCGTCAACGGCATCCGCAAAATCCGCCTGGCCGATAACGGGCTGGCGGCCGACGGCCCGCTCGAGCAAGCGTATAAGCCGTGGCGCTATCCGGACGATTGGGTGGTCGAGAATTTCGCCCCGGAAGGCCCCAAGCTGCTTCGGCGCGGCAAGTGGTACTACCTGGTGACCGCCGTCGGCGGCACATCCGGACCGGTGACCGGGCACATGGTCATCGCCGCGCGATCGACGTCGATCCACGGGCCTTGGGAGCACTGCCCGCACAATCCGCTGGTGCGCAGCCTGAGCACGGCCGAGCCATGGTGGTCGCGCGGCCACGCGACCCTGGTCGAGGGTCCGGCCGGCGACTGGTGGATGGTCTACCACGGCTACGAGAACGGCTACCGAACGCTGGGCCGCCAGACCCTGCTCGAACCGATGGAATGGACCGACGACGGCTGGTTCCGCGCGCTGGGCGGCGATTTGTCCAAGCCGCTGACCAAACCCAGGGGCGGCAAGCCGGGGCCGGCCGGTCAGGCTTTGTCCGATGATTTCAAGCGCAACCGCTTCGGCGTGCAGTGGGCGTTCCACGACCCGGCCCCGGACGAGATGCAGCGGGCGCAATACACCGCGCAGGGATTGCGGATCGCCGGCCGTGGCGCGTCGCCGGCGGACAGCCGGCCGCTGACCTGCGGCGTGGGCGACCGCAATTACGAGGTCGAACTGACGATGGAGCTGAACGGCCAGGCCGAGGCTGGGCTGCTGCTGTTCTACAACCACAAGGCCTTCGTTGGGCTGGGCTTCACGCCGGAGCTGATCAAGACGTTCGAGTATGCGGAGGAACAACCGTGGATGCGCGCCAATCGGGCGACGTCGTCGGTGCGGGTGCGCATGACCAATGACGATCATGTCGTCACCTTCCGCTACTCGCACGACAACGGCAACACCTGGGTGCTGCACGGCTTGCGCATGGAGGTGTCCGGCATCCACCACAATGTGTTTGGCGGATTCCTGAGCTTGAAGGTGGGGATTTACAGCGCGGGCAGCGGGAGTGTGGTGCTGCGCGACTTTAAGTATCGGGCGTTGGCCTAGCGCGTGTGGTCGCTGGTCCGGTTGGCCGGGCTGGCGACCGCGATGCGGCGGAGGTCAAGCCGACTGCTTGTCGGCAAAGATTTCCCGAATCGTCTTGGCCTCGAACAAGCGGTCAAACCAGCGGTCGAGGTCCTCCATTCCGGCCCGTTCGATACGCTTGTCCAGGCGGGATGACAAAGGTCCAAAGCGCTTGATAAGCATTTGTCTTAACCGATCCCGGTGGACATCAAGCATCGCTTCGTTTCGGCAAAATTGCCGATGCTGGAAAGGGCTTCGCTACTCAATCTGCGTTGATCAACGAGAACGTAACGCTGTGCCGCTTGCAATGGTTGCAGATCCAGCGGCAGCGGCGCAAACATGTCTGACATGCTGGTGCAAGCCGACCACGGACGCTTGCCGTTGTATAGCACAACAGGAAAGACGGGCGGTAGTTGCAACGGTTGCGGCAGGGCGCGTGCAATCGTCGTGGACTACGCCGCCCTGGCTTTCACCCGCGCCCAGTACACGCGCATCAGCAGCAGCACGCCGAGTATCGTGCCGTAGATAATCGGTTCGGTGAAGTTGTGCTTGCCCGCCTTCATCCACCAGAAATGCAGGATCGCCAGCGGCGCGATGACGTAAATCAGGCGGTGCAGCCATTGCCAGCGCTTGCCGCCCAGGCGCTTGACCATGGCGTTGGTGCTGGTCACCGCCAGCGGGATCAGCAGCACAAAGGCAATGAAACCGACCGTGATGAACGGCCGCTTGAGCACGTCCTTCCACATCTCCGCGACATCGAAGAAGTGATCGAACCACAGGAAGGTCATGAAGTGCAAAAACGCATAGAAGAACATGTACAGCCCCAGCATGCGCCGCAGCTTGATCAGCCAGTTCCACCTGGTCAGCCGCCGCAGCGGCGTCACCGCCAAGGTGAAGCACAGGAAATACAAAGTCCAGTCGCCGGTGCCGCGCGTGATGAATTCGAGCGGCTCGACCAGTTGCCCGGTCAGCGTCAGGTACACCATGCGCAGCAAGGGCACCAGCGCCAGCAGGAAGACGGCAGCCTTGATCAGGCTGGCCTGGCGCGCGGTCGGATTGAATACCATCGTTAGAAGAACTTCTTCAGATCCATGCCGGCATACAGCGGCGCAACATCGTTGTAGCCGTTGAACATCAGCGTCTTGCGCTTGCGCGCCAGGAAGCCATCTTCGCCGATGCGGCGCTCGGACGCCTGCGACCAGCGCGGGTGGTCGACTTCCGGATTGACGTTGGAATAGAAACCATATTCGCGCGGCGCCGACAGGTTCCACGACGTGCGCGGCTGGTCCTTGACGAAGCGGATCTTGACGATCGACTTGCCCGACTTGAAGCCGTACTTCCACGGCAACACCATGCGCACCGGCGCGCCGTTCTGGTTGGTCAGGTTCTCGCCGTACATGCCCAGGGTCAGCAGCGCCAGCGGATGGTTGGCCTCGTCGATGCGCAGGCCTTCGGTGTACGGCCAGTCGAGCACGCGACTGCCGACGCCCGGCATTTGCTTCTTGTCGGCCAGCGTGATGAATTCGACGTACTTGGCGTTGCCGGTCGGCTCGACCTTTTTGATGATTTCGGAGAACGAATAACCGATCCACGGTATGACCATCGACCAGCCTTCCACGCAACGCAGGCGGTAGACGCGCTCTTCCAGCGGCGCCAGCTTCAGCAGCGCGTCGATGTCGAGCGTCATCGGCTTCTTGACCTCGCCTTCGATGGTGACGGTCCACGGACGGGTCTTCAAGGTGCCGGCGTTTTGCGCCGGGTCGCTCTTGTCGGTGCCGAACTCGTAGAAGTTGTTGTAGCTGGTGGCGTCCTTGTACGGCGTCTGCTTGTCGAGCGCCGAGTAGGCCGGATTGAGCTTGGCCGCCAGCTTGGGATTGGCGCCCTGCGCGAACGCTTCGCGGTTGGCCATTTCCAGCAACGCCGCGCTGCCGACCGCGCCAAGGGCGATCTGCTTCATGAAGCTGCGGCGCGATTCGTACAACTCGCGCGGCGTGATTTCCGACGAAAACGGCAGGTCGATGCCGTTGGGGCTACGCTTGATCAGCATGTTGACTCCAGAAAAGTGCAAGGTTCGGACGCGGGTACCAATAGCCTGAACATTACACTAATCGTTGCAACCCGCTGATTACATTGCGATTACATTTTGTTATCAAACCCGCAACCCGCAAGACGGGTTCGGCGTGCGGGTTAAAGTTTGCCGTAGGAATGCAGACCGGACAGGAACATGTTGACGCCCAGGAAGGCGAAGGTTGTCACCAGCAAGCCCACCAGCGCCCACCAGGCCGCCGGACGGCCGCGCAGGCCGGTCATCAGGCGCATGTGCAACCAGGCCGCGTAGTTGAGCCAGACGATCAGCGCCCAGGTCTCCTTCGGATCCCACGACCAGTAGCCGCCCCATGCCTCGGCCGCCCACAGTGCGCCGAGGATGGTGGCGATCGTGAAGAAAGCGAATCCGGCCGAGATGGCCTTGTACATGACGTCGTCGAGCACCTCCTCCGAGGGCAGGCGGTCCTTCAGGTAGCCCGACGTTTTCAGCAGATAGGCCGACGCGACCATCGCGGCCAGCGCAAAGTTGCCGTAGCCGATGAAATTGGCGGGCACGTGGATTTTCATCCACCAGCTTTGCAGCGCCGGCAGCAAGGGCTGGATCTCGGCGGCGTCGCGCGAGGTGGTGTACCAGAACAGGAAGCCGATGGCGGCGCTGATGATCAGCAGCACGAACGGGCCCATCTGGCGGGTGGCGTAGCGCTGCTCGAAATACAGGTAGAACATCGCGGTGATCAGCGAGAACAGGATGAAGACCTCGTACAGGTTCGACACCGGAATGTGGCCGACATCGGCGCCGATCAGGTAGGACTCGTACCAGCGCACCATCATGCCGGTCCAGCCAAGCACCACGGCGGCCCAGCTCAGCTTGGAGCCGAGGCTGGAAATCGACTCGGAGCGACCGGCAAAGCCTATCCAGTAGAACATGGTGGACAGGCAGAACATCACGCTCATCCACAGGATTGCCGACTGGCTCGACAGCATGTAGCGCAGCCAGAATTTGGTGGTGGCCATGTCCAGCTGGCCGTCGTACATCGAGATCGCCCACAGCGACAGCAGCGCCACCAGCGGCATCAGCCAGCGCACCGGCTTCCAGTGCCAGCCCAGCGCCGCGAAGGTCGGCGCGGCCAGCAGCAGAATGGTCTTCTCGTAGACGTCCATGTAATGGCCGTAGCGGTTCAGGCCGAACACCGCGCCGGCCAGCAGCGCCAGCGCGAAGACCCAGTCGTACGTCGTCAATCGCTTGAAATAGCCTGGCGCCTGGATATAGGTTTGCTGAGTTTTAGTAAGTTCCATCGTGTTCTCCGGTACCGCTGGGTTGCTGCCTGGTTGCCATAGTCTACTCCGATCCGCCGCGTCGATGCGCGACCGACCGTTACGCCCACTGCGGCAACTTCTCTTTCAAAGTTTCAAATTCGCGTTCGAAATCGAGCGTCTTGCGCTGCGTACTCATAGCCATCAAGGCCTCGGCGCCGTCGGCGTCCGCGCGGTCCTTGATCCACACCCACAGGCGGCGCTCGCGGATGTAGAACATCGAAAACACGCCCAGCACCAGCAGCGCGCAGCCGAGGTAGACCACGTTCTTTCCCGGCGAGCGCGTCACCTGGAACACCGACGCCTTGACCTCGACGAACTCGTCGAGCTGCAGGTACACCGGGGCGCCGTAGAAGAACGCGTCCGACAGCGCGTTGGTGGCCAGCAGCAGCCAGCGGCCGTGGCTCTCGTCGGCGCTCACTTCCGGCAGGCCGGACTTGGCGCGCGCGGCCTGCCACAGCTCCCACAGGCTGCCGTTGAGGATCTTCATGAACACTTCGGCGGTCTTCTCGCGGCCCGCCTCGGGCACTTGCTCCAGGAACTGCGAAATCGACAGGAAACCGGCGGCCTTGCTGTCGCCGGCGAACAGGGTCAGGCTTTTTCGCGCCGACGCCTCGATCTGCTCGCGCAGCGTTTCCGCGTTCGGTCCCTTGGGCGCGGCGCGCTCGGCGTAGCGTTTGGCGGCGGCGTCGCGCAGCGCCGGATCGGTCAGCGCCGCGCGCAGGCGCATCCACTCGTTGACGGTGTGGGCGTCGTCCGACGGAATGCGCAGGAAGCTGAACGGATCGGACGGATTGGAGCGCACGCCGGCCAGGAACACCGTGGCGCCGTCAACCGTGACCGGCTGCATGTAGTTCTGGAATTCGCGCGCCTGGCCGGTCTTGTCGCGCAGCTTGTATTGCACGCTCGGGCCGACGTTCTTCAAGTCCTTGTTGTTGGCGTTGCGGCCCGCCGAGCCGGTGTGCTTGTCGAGGCCCTGCGCGAACTGTTCCTGAAGGCTCTTGCCCTGCGTGACGGCGCGCGCGTCCTGGCTGGCCAGGTTCTCGACGTTGAACGGCCGGAAGCCGGACCACTCGACCGTGTACTCCTTGCCCAGCGGCGTATTGCCGCCGACTTCGCCGGCGATCGCGAAGGGCGTGGTGTCGGCGCCGCTCATCGGGAAACCGGTCAGCTTCAGTTTGCTGCCGCCATCCTCAAAGCTGGACTGGTAGATCGCCAGGCCCTTGTACAGCAAAGGTTTGTTGACTTCGATGACGGCCTTGACGATTTCGCCGGTGGCGTGGTCCTTGACCTCGACCTCGCTGGCAAACAGCTTGGGCATGCCGGTGCTGTAGAAGTCGATGGTGAATTTTTTCAGCTTGATCGTCACCGGCAGTTCCTGGATCAGCACGCCGTCGGCGCGCTGCAGCAATGCGCTGTCGCTCGACGCGCCTTCGGGAATCAGGGTGTTGCCACGGAAGGTGGGATTGGCCGTGCTCAGGCGGTGCTGCTGCGGCACCGCCGAGATCAGGCCGCTGCCGCTGAACGGCGTCTTGCCGAGGAACCATTCCTGGAAGCGGATCGGCATGTCTGAATCGAACAGCGCGCCGACGCAGATGATGACGATGGCCGAGTGCGCGAAGATGTAGCCGAACTTGTTGGCCGCGCCCCGCTTGGCCGCCAGCAAGACGCCGTGGTCCTTCTCGACCAGCTTGACCTTGTAGCCGGCGTCGGCCAGGCGGGCGGCGGTCTGCTGCGCCAGCGCCGCGCGGGCCAGCGGCGCGTGCCACTGCATTTTGTGATGGAAATTCAGCAGCGACTGCTCGCGCACGTTCTCGCGCCAGCTGCGCATGTCCTTGATCATCTTGGGCGAATTACGCGCAATGCACAGCGAGGTCGACGTCACGAGCATGCCCATCAACAGCAGGAACCACCACGCCGAGTACACCGAGTACAACCCGACCTTGTCGAACACCGCGTGCCAGAACGGTCCGAACTGGTTGATGTAGTTGGTCGTCGCCTCGTTCTGCTTCATTACGGTGCCGATGACGGCGGCGATGGCGATCATCGCCAGCAGCGCGATGGCGAAACGCATCGAGGAAATCAGTTCAACGATCTCGCCAACGACGGGGCGGCGGGTCTTCAGTTCGATACCGGTGGTGCTGGGGCTGCTCATGCGTGGGACGTCTCAATAAAGATGCAACTGACAAGTGTATCACCCGGCACCAACAAAAAGGGCAGCCCGCTCGCGCTGCTGCCCTGGTGTTCGCGGCGCCGCCCCGACGGGCACGGCAAGGACGCGCTTACTTCAAGCCGGCGACGTAGTCGGCGACCGCTTTCATTTCCTCGTCCGACATGCGCTGCGCGATCGTGCTCATCTGCGCGCTGTTCTTGCGGCCGCCGGTCTTGAACGAGGCAAGCTGGGCGACGGTGTAATCCTGATGCTGGCCGGCCAGGCGCGGGTATTGCACCGGAATGCCGCCGCCGCTGGCACCGTGACAGCTGGCGCAAGCCGGCACGTTCTTTTCCGCGATGCCGCCACGGTAAATCTTCTTGCCCAGTTCGATCGTATCCTTGTTCTTGGCCGCCCCGGGCTTGGTGGCCTGGGTGCTCAGCCAGGCTGCGACGTTGTGCTTTTCCTCGTCCGTGAGCATCTTGGCGTAGGTCGTCATCACCGGTTGATTCCGTTCCACGGTGGTAAAGTTCACCAACTGCTTATAAATATAGCCCTCGTGCTGGGCGGACAGTTTCGGATTGACGGCGATGGTCGAATTGCCGTTGGCGCCGTGGCAGGAAACGCATGCCGGCAGGCCGCGCGCGTTGTCGCCGTCGGTGTACAGCGCGCCGCCCTTGGCAGCGTCAATTTTCGGCGCGGCGGCCGCGGCGGGCTTTTTCTCTTCGGCGGAGGCGGAGGCAGAGACTGCCAGCAGAGCGATGAGCAAGGATTTTACAAATGGTGAAAACACACGATTCATTCAAGCACCCTGAGACGAGTCTAAAAAGATTTTTTTGAAACTGTCGCCCACGCTAGCACGAAATATGCATGGCAACACTTCGTAACCACTCATTGTACAATAGCTTTCCAGCATATCTGCTCCCTTTTGTTGCATTTTTCCCCATCCCATGTCCAAACTCTGGCAAGCCCGCTTCTTTACGACCGTCAACCAATTGCGTGATCTGCCCGATACCACGGTGCCGGAAATCGCCTTTGCAGGTCGCTCCAACGCCGGCAAATCGACCGCCATCAACATCTTGTGCAACCAGAAAGGTCTGGCGTTCGCTTCCAAGACCCCTGGCCGTACCCAACACATTAACTACTTTTCGATCGGCGGCGCGCACGTCGCGCAGCACCGCAAGGACCCGACCATCGTCGAGGAGATCGAATGCCTGCTGGTCGACTTGCCCGGCTACGGCTACGCGGAAGTGTCCGGCTCGGCCAAGCTGCACTGGCAGCGCCTGCTGGGCGACTACGTGCAGCGCCGCGAACAGCTCGCCGCGCTGATCCTGATCATGGACTCGCGCCGTCCGTTCACCGACCTGGACATCCAGATGCTCGAATGGTTTGCCCCGACCGGCAAGCCGATCCATTGCATTCTGACCAAGGTTGACAAGCTCAACCGCAACGAATCGGTCAACGTGCTGCGCCAGGCCAAGGCCAAGCTCGACAGCTATGTTGACGAGGACGGCGAAGGTTTCCCTTTCACGGTGCAACTGTTCTCCGCGCTCAAGCGCATCGGCATCGACGAAGCCAACGACAAGATCCTGGAACTGGCCGGCGTCACCGACGATGAAGCGGCGGCCCAGGTCGAGCTGATCGAGATGGAAGACGACGTCGACCCGGACGACAAAAAATAATTCTGTTTTAGAGGTTTTCACGATGCATACGCCCCACGTACCCGCCCAATTTCCCGGCATCCGCATGCGCCGCATGCGCCGCGACCCGTTCTCCCGCGCGCTGATGCGCGAAAACGCGGTAACGGCGTCCGACCTGATCTATCCGGTGTTCATCCTCGAAGGCACGCACCAGCGCGAGCCGGTGCTGTCGATGCCGGGTGTGGAGCGGGTTTCGGTCGACCTGTTGCTGAAGGTGGCAGAGGAATGCGTGAGCCTGGGCGTGCCGGTGCTGGCGCTGTTCCCGGTCATCGACGTGTCGAAGAAAACCCCGGACGGCGTCGAGGCGGCCAATCCGGAAGGCCTGGTGCCGCGTGCCGTGCGCGCGCTGAAGCAGGCGTTCCCGGATCTGGGCATCCTGACCGACATCGCGCTCGACCCGTACACCAGCCACGGCCAGGACGGCCTGATCGACGAGAACGGCTACGTCATCAACGACATCACCACCGACATGCTGATCCGCCAGGCGCTGTGCCATGCGGACGCGGGCGTCGACGTGGTGGCGCCGTCGGACATGATGGACGGACGCATCGGCGCGATCCGTGCCGCGCTGGAGGAAAAGGGCCACATCCACACCCGCATCATGGCGTACTCGGCCAAATACGCGTCGGCGTTTTACGGCCCGTTCCGCGACGCGGTCGGCTCGGCCGCCAATCTCGGCAAGGGCGACAAGAACACCTACCAGATGGACCCGGCCAACTCCGACGAGGCCTTGCGCGAAGTCGGCCTGGATCTGGCCGAGGGCGCCGACATGGTGATGGTCAAGCCGGGCATGCCGTATCTGGACATCGTGCGCCGCGTCAAGGATGAATTCAAGGTACCGACCTTCGCCTATCAAGTCAGCGGCGAGTACGCGATGCTCAAGGCGGCAGCGCAAAACGGCTGGCTGGACCACGACAAGGTGATGATGGAATCGATGCTGGCGTTCAAGCGCGCCGGCGCCGACGCCGTGCTGACCTACTTCGCGCTGGATGTGGCGCGCTTGCTCAAAGCGGCGAAGTAAGCACGCGCAAGCACTGTAAAAATGGCCGGGTGCGATCCCGGCCATTTTGCATTAACAAGCCCGGACCCAGATTTTTATTGACGGCCTACCTACTGGAAGGTAGTATTCGTCCATGAATAAATTATCCAACACCTCCGAAGAGATTTTGTCCTGCGCCCGGGGCTTGATCATCGCGGGCGGCTATAACGGCTTCAGCTACGCCGATATAGCCGACGTGGTCGGCATCCGCAAAGCCAGCATCCATCATCATTTCCCCAACAAGGTGGATCTGGTCAAGGCGCTGGTGGTGCGGCACCGCAGCGCAACCGAGGAAGGAATGGCCGGTCTCGAGCAAGCCATCGCCGATCCAGTGGAACAGCTGCGCGCGTACATCCAGTACTGGTCGCAATGTATCGAGGATCTGAGCGCGCCGTTTTGCGTCTGCGCCCTGCTGGCGGGCGAGCTGCCGATCTTGCCCGAAGAGGTCGCGGTCGAGGTGCGCGCCTATTTCCGCTTTCTGTCGGCCTGGATGGCGTCCGTTCTGGCGCGCGGAATACAGAAGGGAACGATGCATTCGTCGTACACGCCGCAGATCGAGGCGGAAATCTTTATGGCGACGATCCACGGCGCAATGTTGTCGGCCCGCGCCTATGGTGACGCCTCCATGTTCGCCACGATTGCCAACAACCAGCTAACTCGTTATCTGTCGCAACCATAGTGTCGCCGGTCTGGAAGACGGGTCAACCGCTCCGAGACCGGCGCGTTTTTTTAACCAAGTAGGCTACCAACTAGTAGGTAAATAAAATGGAAAAGTATATGTCCCAACAAATCGAAGCCGTCGATGGCCCCTCGCAGGAAAACTGGCTCACGCGCTACTACTTCGTTCGCGCAGGTATTGCGGCCGCGTGGGTGGTCGCGGCGCTGACGATCGCAAAAGGCTCGGCCAGCGCCAGCGCCTTGCTGCTCGTCGGCTATCCGGCCTGGGATGCGCTGGCTAACTTCATCGACAGCAAGCAAAGCGGCGGACTGGCAAAAAACCGCACGCAGCTGTTCAACGTCCTGGTCAGTCTCGCGGTCGCGCTGGCGATCGCCGCCACCTTGCCCGATATGCACCGCGTGCTGGGCGTGTTTGGCGCCTGGGCCATCCTGTCCGGATTGCTGCAGCTCGGCACCGCGTTACGCCGCTGGAAAGGCTGCGGCGCGCAATGGGCGATGATACTCAGCGGCGCGCAGTCGGCGCTTGCGGGCGGGTTCTTCCTTTTCCAGGCGCAAATGCCTGCGGTACCGTCGATCGCCACTGTCGCCGGCTACGCGGGTTTCGGCGCGTTCTACTTCCTCGTATCGGCGCTGTCCTTGCGTTTCGCAGCATGGCGCCGGCGGCAATGACAGGCGTTCCAAACGCCATCGCCGCCCGCCTTCTATCGCGTCGCCGCTCTACTCCTGCGGCGTCAGCGCCAGCGCAGCGCTGAAGTCGCCCATCGGCTTGGCGCCGTTTGCCGCCAGTGCCTGATCACGCAGCGTCAAGCCGTCGAGCACCGGCAGATTGAAACGGTGCGTGATGGCGCGCAGGATCGAGGCCGAGTCGTACTGCGTGTGGTCGACCGAGCCCTTCTTCACGAACGGCGACACGATGATTGCCGGCACGCGCGTGCCCGGGCCCCAGCGGTCGCCCTTCGGCGGCGCGGCGTGGTCGTAGAAGCCGCCGTTCTCATCGTAGGTGACGATGACCAGCATGTTCTTCCACTGCGGGCTCTGCTTGAGCTTGGCGATGACGTCGGCGATGTGGGCGTCGCCATCGGCCACCGACGCGTAGCCGGGATGCTGGTTCAAGTTACCCTGCGGCTTGTAGAAGGCCACCGGCGGCAAGGTGCCGGCGGCGACGTCGGCCACGAATTGGGTGTCGTAATCTTTCAGGTGAGCCGCGCGGTAAGCCGGATTCGTCACCGGGTCCATCGCGGCGAAGTAGTTGAACGGCTGGTGGTGGAACTGGAAATTCGGCGGATTGGCAAAGGCGCCACGGCCAACCGCGGTGGCGTTGGCGGTGGTGCTGCTCCAGGCGCCGGCATACCAGGCCCAGTCGATGTTCTTGCTGGTCAGCATATCGCCGATATTCTTTTGCGTCTGCGGGGGCAAGGTGTTGGCCTTGGCCGGATCGGCGAACAAATGGCTGCCGTCGGCGCCGGCCGGGGCGTTGCTGCTCGGCTGGTACGGCGGCTGCATGGTGTTGATCGCATAGAACATGCCGCTGGCGTCGGCCGGCGTCAGGGTGCTGTCGTTGACATAGGTCTGCGGGCCGTTCAGCACGCTGGTCGGAGACGTGGCCGACGGCGTCAGGCGGACGAAGTTGCCCTTGGCGTCGACATCGATCTTCGAGATCGACGCGGCGGCCACCGACTTGTCGGCGTTCGGGTATTGCGGCGCGCACGCGCAGATCAGGTATTGGTGGGTCAGGAACGAGCCGCCGAAAGCCCCGATGAACAGATTGTCCGCCAGCGCGTATTGTTTGGCGATGTCCCACATCTTCATCTTGCTGCCGTCGTAGTAGCCCATGGTCAGGCCGCCGGCGTCCGAATACAGGGCGAACTTGTCGTTGGCGCCGCCGTTGATCTGCATCTGGTTGTTGTAGAAGCGGTGCACCAGGTCGCGCGTGATGACCGACTGCGGGATCGCGATCGGGCTATTGGCGTCGTCGATCTGGAACGGTTTGTTCGGCAGGTTGGCCGATTGCGCCTGCGTGATCACCAGGCTCTGGCCGGCGGCGGTCATGCCGCCCCAGGTCGGCGGCAGCACCGGCAGCGTGCTGTTGTCGACATCCTTCTGCGCCACGTAGCCGCCGGTCGACGTCGGGTTGACGCCGGGCACACCGTTCGCGCCCGGGAACAGGCCGTACAGATTGTCGAAGCCACGGTTCTCCGCATAGATGACAACGATGTTCTTGATGTTGCCCAGCGCGGCGCCGGCGCTGATGGCGCTGGCCACGTCGGTGCTGGCGCTCTGCGTGCCGGCGGCGGCGATCACGGCGGTGAAGTTGTCGTTCTCGGCTTTCAACTTCGTTTGGTCGTCGCCGGTAACCTTGTTGACGTCGGCCAGCAGATTGCTTTCGGCCACGCCGATGCGCGCGGCCAGTTGGGCGCTGGCCTTGGCGAAGTCGCCGCCGTTAGCGTCCATGATGGCACTCAGCTCGGTGCTGATGGCGTCGACGATGCCGGTGTGGCCGCTCGGTGCGCGAAACACCAATTTCCGCGTGACCTTGGTGCCGGCGTCGCCCGGCGCGTCGTGGCGGATGGCGTCGGTGTCGACGGTGACCAGCAACGGGCCGTTGCTGGCGCCCGTCACTTTAAAACTACCGTCGGCGCCCGTGCGCACGCTGCCCGAATTGCTGTCGCAAGTCAGCTTGGCGCTGGTGCTTTCAAGGCAGACCGCCGCGTTCTCGTAATAACTGCCAACCACCTGGCCGGACAGGGTCGGTACGTCGCCGTCGGACGAACCGCCGCAGGCCGTCAGGCCGGCGCCGACGCCGGCCGCCAACAGCAACAGCGGCAGCGGGCGCAGGACCGTTTTCAGTTTGGATGTCATGTTCTTGCCTTGTGGGTGGGATGAAAGCGGCTCATGCTAGGCGGCGAATGTGTCAGGACGATGAAATGAAAGCGCCTGAAACGTATCGTTTTGTATCGTTTTCTAACAGTCATGTAGTCGTCATGTCATATGGGTAGTCTGTGCGGATGAAAATTATTTATGCACTGCTGCTGGCCGCGCTGCTGGGCGCCTGCCAGCGCCCGACCGCTGTGGCGACACCGCCCTCCGTCCCGACCGCCACTGCCGATGTGGCACGCGCCGCCTATGCGCCGCCGGCGGGACGCCGGCCAACGGTGCCCGAGTTGACCGAGCTCGGACGCGCCATGTTCAACGACGTCAGCCTGTCGGCGTCGGGCAAACTGGCCTGCGCCAGCTGCCACAGTCCCGACAACGCCTACGGTCCCAACAACCATCTGGCGGCGCAGCTGGGCGGCGCGGACGGCAAGACCGAGGGCACCCGGGCGACGCCGTCGCTGCGCTACATTCAGAACGCGCCCGCCTTCAGCGAGCATTACCACGATGACGACGGCGACGACAGCACCGACGCCGGTCCCACGGGCGGCCACGACTGGGACGGCCGCGCGCGGTCGGCGCACGAGCAGGCGCTGGGGCCGCTGCTATCGGCGCGCGAGATGGGCAACAAGGACGAGGTGGCCGTGCTGGCGCGGCTGGAGGCCAGTCCGCTGGCGGCGAAGTTCCGCGCGGTGTATGGCGCCGATATATTTTCAAGGCCCAACGCCGCCTTGCAGGGTGCGCTGATGGCGCTGGAGGTGTTCCAGGAAAGTCCGGCCGATTTCTACCCGTACACCAGCAAGTACGACGCCTTCCTGCGCAAGCAGGCCACGCTGTCGGCGCCGGAGCTGCGCGGGCTGCGGGTGTTCAACGACGAAACCAAGGGCAACTGCGCCTCGTGCCACATCAGCAGGATCTCGCCGGGCGGCGTGTTTCCGCAGTTCACCGACTACGGGCTGATCAACATCGGCGTGCCGCGCAACCGCAAGCTGCTGGTCAACGCCGATCCACGGCACTACGACCTCGGCCTGTGCGGACCGGACCGCACCGATCTCAAGGACCACAGAGAGTATTGCGGCCGTTTCAAGACACCGTCGTTACGGAACGTCGCGTTGCGCAAGGCGTTCTTTCACAATGGCAGTTTCAGCCGGCTGGAGGACGTGGTGCGCTTCTACGCCACGCGCGATACGGCGCCGATGAAATGGTATCGGCAGCGCAAGTTCGACGACCAGCCGGCCGGGCTGGAGGGCAACGTCAACATGGATGCGCCGTTCGGCGCGCGCCCCGGCGGCACGCCGGCGCTGAGCGAGCGTGATTTCGCGGACCTGGTGGCTTTTCTCAACACGCTGACCGACGGTTATCCGCTGCCCGCGGCAGGACGGGGAAGCAAGTCGAGATAGCCCGGGTTGCGGGACTACGAAGGTTTGTCGCCGGCTATTTTTTCCAGCAGCTCCGGCGGGATCGGCTGGCCGTTTTTGCCCAACTGGCGCACCGTTTCATTCAGCAGATTCAAGCGCGCGATCTTCACGGCGGCCCAGGCGACCAGGCCGACGATCGGCACCAGAAGGGCGATGATCGGCACCAGTATCGGCGACAAATCGGTCAATGGATTCATATTTTTCTCCAAAAGTTCATCTGTTATGTTCTTCAGCCGTCGCTGCGCAAGGCGGCGATCGGGTCCAGCGCGGCCGCCTGGCGCGCGGGGAACACGCCGAACGCCAGCCCCACCGCCACGCACGCCAGCACCGCCGCGATCAGGCTGAACGGTGACCACGCCACCGACCAGCCAGCCAACGCGGCGATGCTGTAGGCCGCCACGGCGCCCAACACCACCCCCAGCAGCGCGCCGCTGACGGCAATCACCAGCGCCTCGGCCAGGAACTGCTCGACGACGTCACGCCGGCGCGCACCCAACGCCCGCTTCAGCCCCACCTCGCGGCGCCGCTCCAGCACGTTCGCCAGCATGATGTTCATGATACCAATACCGCCGACCAGCAACGAAACCGCCGCGATCGAACTCATGACGATGGCGAAGATGCGCTGCGTCTGCTGGTTCTGGCGGTACAGGCCCATCGGCACGATCAGGTTGGTGTCGTCGGCGCCGCCGTGGCGCCGGGTGATCAGCGCCTGCAGCACGCTCGCGGCCTGGTCCGGCGCGACCTTGCCGTCGAGACGCACGCTGATGCCGTCGACCTCGTCCTCGATGCGCTTGAAGTTGAACCGCGCCCTGCCCGTCTCCCACGCCACGAACAGGCGCTCGTCGTCCAGACCCAGCTTGACGCCCTCGAAATCGGACTTGGTTTGCGCGCGGTCGCCCAGCACGCCCACCACCTCCAGCCAGACATGGTTGAGCTTGAGACGGCGGCCGAGCGCGGGTTCGTCGCCGAACAGCGTGCGCGCCAGGCGGGCGCCGAGCACGCACACCGGCGCCAGCGTGGCGCTGTCGGCCGGGGTCAGCCAACGACCGCTCGCCAGGCGCAGTCCGCCATGCTCGGCATAAGCCGGCGAGACGGCATAGGCGCGCGCCGGCACCACGCGCTGCCCCAGCACCAGTTGATCGACCTTGATTTCCTTTTTCATCGACACCGACACCGCGCCCGGCACCACGGCCAGCGCCGCCGCGCCGTCGGCGGCCGACAGTCCCAGCGAGCGCGAGCGGATATCCTTGAGCTGTTCGGGGTCGATGGCCTTGCTTTCGACGAGCACGTTGTCCAGCCCCAGCTCGGCGACCAGGCGCAACGCCTCGCGCTTGCTACCCTCGCCGACGGCCAGCATGGCGACGATGGCGGCCACGCCGAACACCATGCCCAGCAACGTCAATCCGGTACGGAGCTTGCGCCGTTGCAGCTCGGTGACCGCTTCGCGCATCAATGCCAGGTTCATGATTTCACCGTTGGCGACGGCGGCAGCAGCACGATGCGCGCACCGGCCGCGACACCGCTTTTCAGTTCGCTGCGCACGGGGCCGCGCTGGCCCAGCTCGACCTTTTGCCTGGTTTGCTTGCCGTGCGCCTCGGTGTAGACGACGTAACCGGCGCCGTCCTGCACCAGCGCGATGTTGGGCACGGTCAGCGCGTCGGCCTTGGCCACCAGTTGCACCGTGCCGCGCAAAGCCTGCCCGGGTTTGAGGCCGAGCTTGCGCGCGGTGGCGGTGTCGATGGCCGCGTCGAAGTCGCTGTACTTGACAGGCGACTCCTGCGAGGTGGTGCTGGCGTTGCTGCCGACCCGCGTCACCTTGAGATCGAGCTCGGTGCCGGTGCCGGCCAAGCGCACGCGCACCGGCAAGCCGGTCTTCAGGCCGAACACCTGGCCCTCGGCGACGCTGAAATGGGCCACCAGTTGGTTCAGATCGGGCAAAGAGCCGAACTCCTGGCCCGCCACCTGTGTGGAGCCGATCTCCGCCTTGGTGCCGTCCCACTTGGCGGTCAGCAGGAACACGCCGTCGTGCGGCGCCACCAGCTCCAATGCGGCCAGGCTGT
Organism: Duganella sp. AC917; assembly: GCF_979258245.1. NCBI lineage: Bacteria > Pseudomonadati > Pseudomonadota > Betaproteobacteria > Burkholderiales > Oxalobacteraceae > Duganella > Duganella sp. AC917. The sequence continues at coordinate 5,735,927 of NZ_OZ409848.1, read as the reverse complement.
CGCGCTGCTGCGCGGCGGTGCGCACCACGCTGTCGCGCTGGGAGTGCAGCACGGCGTCCTGCGCGGCCGTGCGCGCCTGCGCCTGACCGCCCTTCCATTCCAGATATGTGCGCTTGGTGGTCAGGAAGCCGACATCGGCCAGCGCGTCCAGGATGTCGTTGCGGGGGAAGATGCTCAGGTCGACGCTGGCGTAGCGCCGGCTCAGGCCCAGGTCGTCCTCGACCTTGGCGCGGTCGCCGGCCAGTTTGTCGCGTTCGACATCGGCCGCGCTGGCGCTGGTCTGCTCGGCCAGGGTCTTGCGCAGCAGCTCCAGCTCGGCCTGCGACAACTCCATGCGCGACTGCGGCGAGTCGAAGCGCGCCACGACCTGGCCCTTTTCCACGCTGCTGCCGTCGGCCACCATGTCGACCAGCATGCGCTGGCTCCAGTTGTTGCCGGGCACGTTGAGCGGCGTGCTGGCGGCGGCCTTGATCTCGCCATCGACGGCCAGGGTTTCCAGCCATGGGCGTGGCGCCAGCGTTTCGGCGGCGGCGCCGGATGACGCGGCGTCGCTACCGCAGCCGGTCAATGATGCGCCCAATGCGATGGTCAATGAGATCGTCAATGAGATGGCGAGCGCCAACGTCGCCGCCCGTGGTTTGCGGGTATCGCGGATCATCGTTTTTTCTCCGCTGCAGGCGCGGCGGCGGCAACCAGCACCGCCTGCACCGCGGCGCCCGGCTTAAGGCCGCTGGTGCCGGCGTCGAACTGCAATTCGACGTCGCGCACGATGCTCGGCTGGGCGGTCGATTTGCCGTGGAAGGCACGACCCAGGCCGACCACGCGCGCGTTCAGCGTCTGGTTGCTGCCCGGTACGGTCACGCGCGCCGCCTGCCCCACGCGTACCAGCGACGACTGCGCCTCGGGTACGTTGGCGGCGACGTACAGTTGATCCGGATCGGCCAGGGTGGCCACCGTCAATCCTACCCACACCTGGCTGCCGGCGCTGAATTTCTGGCCATCGAACCCGGTGCGGTAGACCACCAGCCCCCGGCGCGGCGCCACCACCTTCAGCGCCGCCTGGCCCTTGGCCAGCGCGGCGATCTGCGTCTGCTGTTGCGCGATCTCGGCCTGTAGCCCTTCGCGCTCGGCCTGGCGGGCGCGCATTTGCGCCTGATGCTGCGTCAGCGCCAGCTTGGCCAGCTGGTTTTTCTCGGCCTTCTCGATCACCAGCTTGTCGTAGTCGACGCGCCGTATCAATTCCTTCGGCATGGTGGCCTTGCGGTCGGCCTTGTCGGCGTTGCTTTGCGCCTCCGCCACGGCCAGTTCGCCCGCGCGGTCGGCCTCGGTCTGGTCGAGTTTGAGCTTGTCGAGGGCGCGCAGCTTTTCATTCAGCGTTCCCTGCTGCTGTACCAGCCGGGTGGTGACGTCGTTCGATTCGAACTGGGCGATCTGCTGCCCGGCCTCCACCATGGTGCCTTCGGGGGCGATCTGCGCCAGCTTGTACTGCCAAATGTGGGGAATGCTCGGCGGCGACACCGGCAACGCACCGCGCGAGGCGATCTCGCCCTCGACGGTGAGCGCCTCGCCGCCCGGCGGCGCGACAGGCGTTGGCGAAGATGCCTTGGTCGCGTGCGGTTCGATCAAGGCGCTCATGCCCGCCACCAGCGGCAGGCCGTGGCCCTCGGGCAAGGTGATCTTGACGCGGAAGTAACGGCCCAGGCCCCAGCTGGCGCGCGCTTCCGGCGCGCTGGTGATGGACTTGATTTTGCCGATGACGGCGGCGGTGGCGGTGGCCGGCACGGCGTCGAAGCGCAGGCTGACCTGCTGCCCCTCGGACAGGTAGGGCCGGTCCGCCTCCAGCGCCCAGGCGGTCACGGCCATCTCGCCGTTGCCCAGCACCACGCCGGCGGTGTTGCCCGGCCACGCCGACGAGCCCTCCTCGAAGCGCTGGCCCATCCACGGGCTGTAGCCGTGCACCACCACGCCGTCGCGTTTGGCGCGCACCTCCGATTGCGCCAGCTGGGCGAGTTGGAAGGCAAGGTTGATCTGCAGCTTCTGCACTTCCAGCCGGCCATCCTCGCGACGGCGGCCGACCGCCTCGCGCGCGCTGACGTCGGCGTCGCGCTTGATCGCCAGGTCGCGCGTGGTGCTGCCGAGCGCGGCCTGGTGGCGGTCGTAGTCCAGCACCGAGATCTGCGTCTTCGGCAGCGCCGCCTCGACCTTGGCCTTGGCCAGCGCGGCCTGTGCGGTGACCAGCGCCTTCTCGGCCTCGACGGCGGCAACTTCCAGTGTCGCGGTGTCCTTGGCGGCGCGCGCGCGTGCCTGTTCGAGCTCGGTTTCCAGCCGGTCGATGTTGGCGGCGCCGCCGGTCTCGACGCGCAGCACCACGTCGCCGGTTTTGACGTGGGTGCCCTCGGCAACGAAATTGCGCAGGGTCAGCGGTGAGGAGTTCGACGGCGGCACGGTGATCGTTTGCGAGTCGAGCGCCTCGACCTCGCCGGTCAGCAGCACAGGTCGGCGCTGCGGCGCTGCGGCGACTGCAGTCTTGTCAGTGGTGGCCACGGAGGCCCCGGCCGGGCCGACATCGAGTCCCAGCGCGGCGGCGACGGCCAGCGCCAGCAATGCGGCCGCCGACAGTGTCAGCGTGGCGCGGCTCACGCCCCGCCTTCGGCAATGCGGCCGTCGCGCAAATGAATGGTGCGCTGGGCGCCAGCGGCAATCGCCGGATCGTGGGTGACCAGCACCAGCGTCTGGCCGCCGGCGTGCAATTCGCGCAGCAGTTCCAGCACGTCGGCCGCGCTGCGCGAATCGAGGTTGCCGGTCGGCTCGTCGGCCAGCAGCAGCGCCGGCTGGTTCAACAGCGCGCGGGCGATGGCGGCGCGCTGCAACTGGCCACCGGACAACTGGCCCGGCAAGTGGCCGATGCGCTGGCCCAGGCCGATACGCTCGAGCAGCGCGACCGCGCGCTCGGCGGCCCCGGTGTCGGCATGGCGGGCATAGCGCTGCGGCAGCAGCACGTTCTCGAGCACCGTCAGGCGCGGCAGCAGATGGAACGACTGGAACACGAATCCGATGCGGCGGTTGCGGACATCGGAGGCGGCGTCGTCGTCAAGCGCGCTGATCTCGTCCTGCGCCAAGCGATAGCGGCCCGTGTCCGGACGGTCGAGCGCGCCAAGCACGTTCAGCAAGGTCGACTTGCCCGAGCCGGACGGGCCCATGATGGCGACAAACTCGCCGGGCGCGACCCGCAAGTCGATGCCGTCCAGCGCGTGGATCTCGTTACCGCCCTGGCGGTAGGTCTTGCGAATGTTACTGAGCTCGATCATGCCGGGAAGTATCCCGGCGTCGCGATATTTTGTCAATTCCTTAACTTGTTATTTCTTGTAACCTCCGAGGGCAGCACCAACACTTCGACCCAAGCGCGGCGCTAGTGGCGTGCGGCTGCTCAGCCGGCGTCGCGCGTCACCAGCACGCGGTCGATCAGGCCGTATTCGGCGCCCTGGCTGGCGGACATGAAATGGTCGCGGTCCGAGTCCTTTTCAATCCGCGCCAGCGTCTGTCCGGTGCGTTCGGCATAGATGGTGTTGAGGCGGTGGCGCAGGTACAGCACCTCGCGCGCCTGGATCTCGATGTCGGAGGCCACGCCCTGCGATCCGCCATGCGGCTGGTGGATCATGATGCGGGCATTCGGCAAGGCGTAACGCTTGCCGATCGCCCCCGCCGCCAACAGGAAGGAGCCCATGCTGGCGGCAAACCCGGTGCACAGCGTGGACACGTCCGGCTTGATGAACTGCATCGTGTCGTAGACCGCCATGCCGGCGTACACCGAGCCGCCGGGCGAATTGATGTACAGTGAAATATCCTTGTTGGGGTCTTCCGACTCCAGGAACAGCAACTGCGCGACGATCAGGTTGGCCGATTGCTCAGTCACCTCGCCCACCAGGAAAATCACGCGCTCCTTCAGCAGGCGCGAGTAGATGTCGAAGGCGCGCTCGCCGCGTCCCGTCTGTTCGACGACGGTGGGCACCAGGCCGAGCGCCAGCGGAGAATTCAGGTTCATCATTGTCCTTTCGGGTTTGGAATAATCAGCAGATTGATTACTATCCGCTTGACGCCCACGCCACCGCGCCGTGTGACGGCAAAAAAATATATAGTTGATGTGTCACATCCGGGCTGCGCCGGGCGTCATGTGGCACCAGCCCCATCACAGGAGATTTCGATGCCACCCCTTCACGATACCGACGGCGTCATCTTTGAAACGCTGCGCCCGCGCCTCACGGCCATCAGCCGCCGCATTGTCGGTAGCGAAGCGGAAGCCGAGGATGTCGTGCAGGATTGTTTTTTCAAATGGCAAGGCGTCGAACTGGCGGCGCTGGCGACCCCGGCGGCCTGGCTGACCACGGTCGTGCAGCACCAGTCGATCGACCGCCTGCGCAAACGCGCACGGGAAATGGTGACGGCCCGCAATGCGATGGATCTGGCGCCCGGACCAGATCCAATGTCGCCGGAGGAAGATTTATTGCGACGCGCCGAGCTGGGCGAGGCGCTGGCGCGATTGCTGGCCCGCCTGTCGCCGTCCGAGCGCTTGGCGCTGGTGCTGCATGAAGTGTTGGAATGCGAACATGCCGACATCGCGGCCGCGCTCGGCACAACGGCGGTGAACGCGCGTCAATACCTGGCGCGCGCGAGGCGGCGCTTGCGCGAAAACGATACGAAGATGCCGGCCAGCGAGAAGCTGTGCCGCGAGTTGATACGCCGCTTCCAGGCCGCGATCAACGACCGGGACGTGCCGGCGATGGTGACGCTGCTGGGCGACGAGCAGCCGGTGTCGGTGGTTGCCGTGCCGTTGCCAACGATGCGCACCGGCGTCAGCGCCAACGATGCGTTGTATTCCCCTCGCCGCCCCGCCCTGGTCGCTTAAATCGGCCCACTCCGATGCCGCATAGGGCGGATCAGGCGGAACGCCGTAATCCGCCATCGATGAGCCGTCGGCGGCGCACACATTGGCGGATTACGCTGCGCTAATCCGCCCTGCTTGGTTCCGAATGACGCTTGATACCTGCCCTGGAGTTAATCAACCACTACTTCCTTGCGGTTGTCGCGCGAGACGCGGTCAATCATCTTGTTGTACGGGTCGACGCCGACGTCGAACGGTTGTTCCTTGACCGTGACCGTGACCACCGGATCGCTGCCGACCAGTAGCCGCTTCTCGGTGAACAACACCCGCTCCTCGCTTTCCTTGGCGCCCGGCGCGCGCGCGAACACGGCGATTTCCACCGGCTCGTCGTAGGCGCGCGGCGTTTCCTTGCCTTTGCCGTCCGCTTCCATCTTGGCCAGATGCAAGGTCATCGTGACGTCCCATTGGCCGTCGGCGCGTTTCTTCGCCTTGGCTTCGGTCACGCGGTTGTCGTAGAAGACGATCTTCTCGAACAGGTCGGTGATCAGCGCTTGCTTGTCCTGCGGCGCTTCGGCCCGGATGTAGGCCAGCAACTCGCGGCTGGTGGTGTACGGCGCCTCCTGATACGCCTTATCCTGCAGGAAGCGCTTGAGCGCGCGGTTGACGGCCGCTTCGCCGATCTCGTCGCGCAGACGGTAGAACACCAGGCTGCCTTTGCGGTAGTGGATATATTGCTGGTTCTCGACGCGGAACAAGGGCTGCTCTTCGATCAGCTCGCCGCCACGGTCGCGCAGATAGCTGTCCAGCTCGAAGCGCAGGAAGCGCCGCAGCTTGCTACGGCCGTATTCCTTTTCCATCACCATCAGCGCCGAGTATTGCGCCAGCGATTCGACCAGCATCGTCGCGCCCTGGACGTTGGCGCCGACCACCTGATGTCCCCACCACTGGTGCGCCATCTCGTGCGCGGTGACGTAGTAGACATAGTCGATGTCTTCCTTGTCGCGCAGGTCGGCGATGAAGCCGATCGATTCCGAGTACGGGATCGTGTTGGCGAACGATTGCGCGAAACTCTGGTAGTTCGGGAACTCCAGGATGCGCACCTGCTTGTGCTGGTACGGCGTGTAGTTGGCGTCGTAGTAATCGAGCGACTTCTGCGCCGACGTGATCATGCGGTCGACGTTGTAGGCGTGCTTGCTGTCGTAGTAGACCTCGATCGGCAGGCCGCGCCATTCGCCCTTCTTGACGTTCCAGCGCGCCGACAGATACGCGAAGAAGTTCACCATCGGCCGGTCCATCTTGTAGTGGAAGTAGCGGCGGCCGCCCTGCTCCCAGCTCTTTTGCAGGTAGCCCGGCGCGATGGCGATCTGGTCGCCGCTGGTCGAGACCGTGGTCTCGAAGTTGATCCAATCCGCTTCGCTGCCGAAGGCGTTGTTGGCGCGCGCCTTTTCATCCTCCAGCTTGGCCATGCGCCGTGGTTCGCCCAGGCCACGCTTGCGGCGCTCGTTGCGGTCCTTGAGCTCGACGTCGCTCTGATAGCCGAAGTGCGGGAAGAACTCGGCGTTGTTGAAGAAAGTGCCGTTCAGGTTGACGGTGTCGGGCTCGCCGCTGTTGGTAAAGCCCTGGTGGCTGACATCGACGGTGAATCCAAGGTCGATCCGCGCACCGGGCGCGATCGGCTGTGCCAGCTTGAGGACCTTGAAGCCGGCGATCTTGTCGTCCAGCACGACCTGGTGCGCCGGCAGATTCGCAAACCGCGTTTCGATGTCAGGATTGAGCTGGATGCGCAGTTCGGACAGCGGCAGGCCGGTTTTGTTCTCCAGCAGATAGCGCCCGCGTATCGCCACCCGGCGCTCGGCCGGATAGATGTCGACATCGGCGCGCACATCGGTGATGCGCGGCTGCGGCAGGTCCTTGTACTTGCGGTAGTTCTTCTCGTAGTCGGCCTGGCGGTCCATGGCGACATCCGTCGGCACGTACTTGTTGAGCACGTTGGTGTTGTAGAAGATCCAGGCGCCGGTGCCGATGAAGCCGGCCACGCCTAGCGCCAGCGCCACGCCGGCGCCGCCCTTCAACCGCGCGCCGGCCAGGCGCAGACGGCCGCGCCATGGCCGCGCCAGGCCGCGTACCCAGAACGCCTGCGCCAGGATCAGCGCCGACACCGTGAACAGGCTCCAGTACAGCGCGTACCACGACCAGCCTTTGAGGAAGTGGCCGTAGCCGTTCATGTCCGAATAGCGCATGGCCGGCAGCGCGCCGAAGTTGTACAGATTGTGGTTGAAGTGCATCACGCCAAGCACGATCTGCGACACCATCAGCAGTATCACCAGCAAATAGCCGATGAACTTGTTATTGGTGAGCACCTGCAACGCCAGCGCGAATAGCCCCATCAGCACGAAGAACGCCGATTCCAGCAGCACGCCCTTGATGTACAGGCCAACCTCGATCGGCGCGCCGCCCTTGAACAGCTGGAAGCCGGCCGCCGCCACCGCGCCGGTCAGCAGGAAGCCGAAGATGACGCCCACCAGCGCGACGCATTTGGCCACCAGCGGCGCCCAGTCCGGCACCGGCATGGCGTCGCCGACGTCGGCGATCTTGACCTGGCGTTCCTTGAAGATCAGTTCGCCGGCGTAAAAGGTCAGCACGATGATCAGCATGAAGTTGAAGGCGCCGCTCAGGGTCTGCAACATCAGGTGCGTGACCGGATAGACGGCGGTGCCGAAGATGTTGTCGGCCTGGGTGGCGGCGCCGATAAAGTTGAGCACGCCGAACAGCAGCATCACGAGGAAGGGCACGCTCTTGAACACGGCGCGGGCGTCGAAGCTGAGGATGTGCCAGCACTGGACCCAGCCGGTGGAGGCCTGGAAGCGCGGCGCGATGCGCGGCAACGCGGCGGCCGGCGGCGCGACAGGCGCGGCGGCGGCCAGCTTGGCCTTGCCGAACAGGCGGCGGCCGGTGCCGACGCGTTGCGGCTTGAACAGGATCAGGGTGGCAATGAAGAAGATCGCCGCGACGCCCAGCCACAGCAGGCGGTTGGCCAGCAGGTAGCCGGTGAACGGCGGCAAGCCGGCGTTGGCCTCGGCCGCCGAGAAGTAGCGGGTGGCCCGGCTGAAGGCGCGCACGCCGAACGGATCGACCAGCACGGCGATCCATTCATTGTTGATGTCGCGCGTGAAGGCGCCGGCGACGGCCCACAGCACGAAGAAGCCCAGCACGCCGACATAGACCAGCATCATCGAGCGGGTCGTGGCCGCCAGCAGCATCAGCAGCGCGCCGACAAACAGCAGGTTTGGGATGACGAAGAAGGCGAAGCTCCACAGGTAGGCGGCGCCCGGCAGCGGCCCGACGCGGGCCTCGTCCACCCACGGCATCGCCGGACCGAGCAGCATGCCGATGGCGATCAGCACGAAGATGGCCAGGCAGGCCACCAGGCCGGCGCCGAAACGGCCGAACAGGTATTGGTACTTGCGCATCGGCGTGGCGAACAGCATGTCGGAGATGCCGACCTCGCTGTCGCGCAGCACGGTGCCGGCAATGAAGATGGTGACGATGAACATCGACATCACGGTGAAGGTGCCCATCAGCTGCGCCACGACCGTCGGCGCGTTGCGGTGGACGTTGCCGATGGCGCCGCCGACCTGGATAGCGTCGCTGGTAGTGGCGCCGAACGCCATCAGGCCGAGGATCAGGCCGCTGACCCACAGCAGCGGCTGGCGCAGCTGGTAACGTAAATCGAATTTGAAGAATTCAAGCAACATGGCGGCCCCTTACGCTGCGACCGGCGCGGTGGCGGGCGACGCGGCCGGGGCGCCGGGGGCGGCGCGCGCGGCGTTGCGCACGTGCAGGAAGTAGACGTCCTCCAGGTCCGGCTCGACGGCGATGAAACCATCGTCGGGCTGGCTGTCGGCGTAGACGTTGATCTGCGGCTTGCCGCCGACCAGGCGGGTGTGCAGCACGTTGAAGCGCTGCTGGTATTCCGGCAGCGCCTCGGCGCTGACGCTGCGGCGCCAGACCTTGCTCTTGATGGTGTCGATGGCCGCCAGCGGCTCGCCCTGGCTGAGCACCTCGCCCTTGACGATGATGGCCATGCGCGGGCACAGGTCGGTGACGTCGGCCACGATGTGGGTCGACAGGATCACCACCACCTGCTCGCCGATCTTGGCCAGCAGGTTGAGGAAGCGGTTGCGTTCGTCCGGGTCGAGGCCGGCGGTCGGTTCGTCGACGATCACCAGGCGCGGCGAGCCGAGCAGCGCCTGGGCGATGCCGAAGCGCTGGCGCATGCCGCCCGAGTAGGTGCCGAGGTTGCGCTTGCGCGCTTCCCACAGGTTGGTTTGCTGCAGCAGCGCCTCGACCGCTTCCTTGCGCTCGCCGCGCGCGGTCAGTCCCTTGAGGACGGCAAAGTGGTTGAGCAGGGTTTCCGCGCTCACTTTGGGGTAGACGCCGAAGTCCTGCGGCAGGTAGCCGAGCTGGCGGCGTAGCGCCTCGGGCTGGGCCAGCACGTCGAGGCCGTTGAAATCGATGCTGCCGCTATCAGGATCTTGCAAGGTGGCGATGGTGCGCATCAGCGAGGACTTGCCGGCGCCGTTGGGGCCGAGCAGGCCGAACATGCCGTTCGGGATGTCCAGGCTGACGTTGTTGATCGCTTTGACGCCGTTGGCGTAGGTCTTGCTCAGCTGTTTGATCGATAGCATGGAACGCATTCTCCTGATAAGGGACGGACCGGGTCCGTGGCAAGCTTACTATAAAGTAAAGTTGCAAACTTAGCAGGATTTTGCGATGGGCGGCAAGATTTGGGGGATGGACGGGAAATTCCCGCCCATCGCCCTACGGCCGGTACTCGGGGAACATCTCTTTCAGCAGGAACGCGGTCAGTTCCTTCTCGTCTTCCTTGCGCGCGCTCATATGCACGGTTTTGCCCAAGCGGCGCGATTCCCATTCGAAATCGCCCGGCTTTTCCTTGCGGATGATCTTGATCATTTCCTTGACCACGGCCGTTTCGATGTCTTTCTCGCCGCCCTGGTCGACGTGGATCTGCTGCAGCCAGTTGCGCTTGAAGTTGGTGTTCCAGCCACGGAATTTGACGTCCGCGCTGTTGGAGCGCTTGTCGACCGAGAACACGCCGCCCGTGTCGTCCTTGTCGACGCCGCTCGAACGGCCCTGGGCGCCGGCGATGTTGGCCTTGGCGATGCGCAGCGCGCGGTCGTTGGCGCTCTCTTCCGGCGCCGGCGGTGCCGGCTGCGGATTGTTCGATTCGCGCGCGGCGCGGCGCTTGGCGATCATTTCCGACATGTCGGCTTCCGGCGGCGGCGTCATGGTCGCCTGCACCGGCGGCACGTAGGTTTCCAGCTTGGGCTTGACGGCCGCCGGCGTCTCACGCGTGACGGTCTGCTTGCGCGGTGGCGGCGGCTTGCTGGCCTTGGCCACCTCTGGCTTGGGCTTGGGCGTCGGTTTCGGCGTCGGTTTGGTCGGCGTGATCGGCTGCGGCTGGATGTAGACCATCTGGCCACCCTTGGGCGGCGCCGAGGTCTTGGTCTTTTCCGGCGCCGGCGCGATGAAGTAATACAACACCGCCAGCAAGTGCAGGGCGATCGAGATGCCGATACCGATGCGGTTGGTCTTGGGTTTGCGGTCCCACGTGGCGAGCGGCTCCCCGACCTGCGGCAGGGGTTGGCCGCAGGTTTCGCAATATCCGGTTGCGGAAAGAATATGGGAGTCGTGGTGCAAGATACCAAACCTTGTGCGTGAAAATGCGGCCATAGTGCCAGAGTCCCGATGGTTTGGAAACATCTGTTCAGGACCATCATACCGCGCCGTTCAAATCGGTGCGCGTATCCCAAGTATCCACTTTACAATTTTCACGTCTTGATGGGTGTTACCGTATGTATCCAGGCCTTTATAAAATGACATGCTGGGGGTCGTTCACCGAAGCCGGCGCGGCCGTGGCGGCAAGCTGGCCGGGGTTGCGCCCGGCATGGCGGCGGGGATAGTCGGCCATTTGGGCGAACATGGCCGTTACGCAGCGGTCGGCGTCCAGCACCTGGCGCGAACGCAGCATCGGGCGCGGCAACGCATGTGTGTAGTAATGACAACCCTCGACCGGATAACCGAGCGCCCACATGTTGCGCGCCGGTTCACCCTGGCTGTTGAGCGGCTGGCCGGCCTCGTCGATGTCGATGCCGCCCGGATGGAACATGCCGTTGTAATACGGCCTCACCAAGCCGCGTTTTAACACATTACGGATCAGTAATGACTCATCCGTCTCGGGGAAAAAGGCGTCCAGCCGGGCCACGACCAGCACATCGATCGGCCGGCGCTCGGTGCCGTTGGCGAACTTGGTGCTCAGCACGTAGGTCGCGTCGTCCTCGTCGGTCTCGACCACGCTGTTGGGGCCGGAGACGATGTCGATGACGCCGGCGTCGAGCAGCGCCAGCAGCTCCTCATTGCGGCGCAGCGGCGGACCGAAGGCGGCGCGGTTGATGGCCGGATGGTAGACGTTGAGGAACTTGCGGTGCGAGGCCGGCGTCAGGCCGCCGTGCTCGATGGCCGCCTGCAAGGTGGCGCGGACGTCGCGCAGCACGTCGGTGGCGGCCTTGGTCGCGCTGCCGATGTTGCCCAGCCGCGCCTCCCGCAGATCGGCTTGCAGCCAGTCGGAAAAAAAGCCGCGGAATTCGTCGAGGTCGGCGAACTGGCGCTCGCGCAGCGGAAACAGCAGCGCGTCGATGACCGCCTCGTCCTCCGCGTCCGGCACAAAGGTGAGCGGATCCGGCACCAGGGCGGCTGATAACAGCGCCTGTTGGATGGCGGCGTCGGCTGCAGAATCGGCCGGGCGCGTGGCCGGCAGCGCGGCGCTGCGGGCCAGCGTGTTGCGGTAGACCCAGGCCATTTCGCGTTTAAGCAGCGGCAACAGCTCGCGGTCGAAATCGAGCTGGCGGCTGCCGCGCGTGGCCAACGCAGCGCGCCGCAGCGCCTCGACCGCGTCCTGGGTGAAGTAATGCGGGTGGTGGCGACCGTCCAGGCCCTTCTGGTTGATGCCGCGCGCCGCGTACGGCAAGCAGTTGCGGGAACACAAAGTCAGTTTCGGCTCGCGCCCGGAGCGCTGGTAACGTACTCCCTGCCCGTTCGGCTCGCCGTTCGGCTGGCGCACGAAAGCGCCGCCGCGCCCGACCGTGAACTCGGCGATGACATCGTGCGCGCTCAGGCCCAGGCCCTGGATCGCCACGCGCGCCTCGGGGCCGACCCCGGCCAGCTTGTCGAGCGGATAGACGTGGCGCACGAACGACAGGCGGCTGTTGTAGCGCGCATGGTCCTGCGCGAACCTGGCCAGCGACGCGTCCAGATCGCTGGGCAGATTGCGGCCGTGCCCGGTGGTCAGGAACACGAAATCGCTGTGGACGATGAAGCCGTTCTCGAGCTCGATGGCGGTGCGGCCGTCCTGCTGCTGCCACAGGTCGTTGGCGCGCAGACGGTGGTGGGTGAGCGTGACGCAGGCCGGCAACGCGACGGCGACCTGCTGGTAGGCCCAGGCCAGGTATTCGCCCAGCAAGCTGCGCGGCAGATAATCGGACTCGGTGACGCCCTCGCCGGCGCCCGCGATGCGGTGATAGTTGTCGCCGAAACGGCGGTAGCCGCTCTGGCGCGCCCAGGCCGTCAGCGACGGCGTGGCGCACACCGGCGCGTGCAGCACGGCGCCAAGCGCCGGGAACGTGGTGACCTGGCTGGCCACCGTGTTGATCAACAGGTGCTGCGGCTGGCGCGTGCCGTGGGCGCCGGGTCCGCATTCGCCGGGCTCGATCAAAATGACATCGAGCGGCAGCTGGCGGCTGCCGTCGATCGCGGCGATACGTTCGAGCACGCTGAGCCCGCGCGGCCCCATGCCCACAATGGTGACACTGTAGCGTTTCATTTTCGATCGCCTCTTTTTTTCATAGCCAACTTGCCTATGATAAATAGACGACCGTCAAATTAACTTGTCACCCGTCAATGCTTGACTATGTTCACCGCCTTCAGTGGTATGGCGTGCACACTTTCCGGCCCGTAATCGACGACGTCCCCGGCCATCTCGGCGTCGCTCATCGGGCCGGTGCCGCTGTACTTGTCGAGGAACAAATAGATGACCGGCGTGATGTACAAGGTGATCACTTGCGAGAAGATCAGGCCGCCCACCACGGCCAGGCCCAGCGGCTGGCGCAGCTCGGCGCCGGCGCCCAGGCCCAGCGCGATCGGCAGCGCGCCCATCAACGCTGCCAAGGTGGTCATCATGATCGGCCGGAAGCGCAGGATGCAGGCCTCGCGGATCGCCTCGGCCGGCGTGCGGCCCTCGTTGCGCTGCACGTGCAGCGCGAAGTCGATCATCATGATGGCGTTCTTCTTGACGATACCGATCAGCATCAGGATGCCGATGATGGCGATCATCGTCAGGTCCAGGTTAAACAGCCGCAAGGTCAGCAAGGCGCCCACGGCGGCCGACGGCAGGCCCGCCAGGATGGTCAGCGGGTGGATATAGCTTTCGTACAGCACGCCCAGCAGCACGTAGATGACGCCCAGCGCGGCCAGGATCAGGATCAGCTGGCTGCCCTGGGAATTCTGGAACACCGCCGCGTCGCCGCCGTAGTTGGTGATGATCGACGGCGGCAGGCTCATGTCCACGCCCATGCGGTCGATCTTGGCGGTGGCCGTGCCCAGCGGCACGTCCGGCGCCAGGTTGAACGAAATCGTGATCGCCTGCAGCTGGCCCTGGTGGTTAACGGCGGTCGGGCCGATGGTGCGCTCGACGCTGGCAATGCTCGACAGCTTGACCAGCTGGCCGGTCTTGTTGCGCACCGAAATCTTGGTCAGCGCGCTGTCGAACTGGCGGTCGGCGTCGGCCGCCTCCAGGATCACGTAATAGCTGGCGGCCGGCGAATAGATGGTCGACACCTGGCGCTCGCCGAACGCGAGGTACAGCGCGGTGCGGATGTCGCCGATCGCGACGCCGAGGTTGTTGGCCTTGTCGCGGTCGATCCGCAGCGACGCCTGCAAGCCCTTGTTCTGCGAATCGCTGGTGACATCGCGGAAGTCGGGGTCGTTGCGCATCTGGTCCAGGTATTTCTGCGCCCAGTCGTTGAGCGCACCCGGGCTGACCGATTGCAAGGTGTACTGGTAGCGGCTCTTGGACTGGCGCCCGCCCAGCTGCAGGTTCTGCACCGGGCTCAGATACACGGCGATGCCGGGTACCGTCTTGGTGGCCTTGCGCAGGCTGTCCAGCACCTGCGGAATCTTTTGCCGCTCGCCGCGCGGCTTGAGCACCAGGAACATGCGGCCGCTGTTGCCGCCGCTAACGAAGGAGGTCACGTCCTGCACGTTGGGATCGGCGCGGATCACGGCCACCACGCGGTCCTGCAAGGCCATCAGCGCGGCCGACGAGATATCCTCGGAGGCCTCGGTATTGACGCGGATCTGGCCCAGGTCCTCCTCCGGGAAGAAGCCCTTCGGTATCGTCGTGTACAGCACCACCGTCAGCGCGAACGTGCCCAGCGCGGCCAGCAGCACGATCGGACGGTAGCGCAGCGCCACGTCCAGGGTGCTGGCGTAGCCGTTGCGCAGCCGGGTGAAGCCGGCCTCGAACCAGCGGCCGAGGAAGTTGCCCTTGTCATGCTCGGGATCGATGGTGTCGGCCGGCAGCAGGCGGCTGGCCAGCATCGGCACCAGCATCAGCGACACCGCGGCCGACACCAGCACCGACAACGCCACGACCACGGCGAATTCATGGAACATCAAGCCGATCACGCCGGGCATGAAAAAGATCGGAATGAACACGGCCACCAGCGAGACCGAGATCGAGATGATGGTGAAGCCCATTTCCTTGGCGCCGATCAGCGACGCCTGCAGCGGCTTCTTGCCCATCTCGATATGGCGCACGATGTTTTCCAGCACCACGATGGCGTCGTCGACCACCAGGCCGACGGCCAAGGTGATGCCCAATAATGAAATATTGTCGAGGCTATAACCGAAGGCGTACAGCAGGGCCAGCGCGCCCAGCAGCGAGATCGGCATTGTGATCGCCGGGATAAACGTCGCGGCGGCGCGGCGCAGGAACAGGAAGATCACCATGACGACCAGGAAGATCGTCAGCAGCAAGGTCAGGTTGACGTCGTGGATGGCCTCGCGGATCGACACCGAGCGGTCGTTGACCAGGTTGATCGTGATCGATTCCGGCACTTGGTTCTTGAAGCGCGGCAGCAGCGCGCGCACGCCGTCGACCACCTGCACGGTGTTGGCGTCGGGCTGGCGCTGCACCAGCAGCACGATCGAGCGTTCGCCGTTGTAGCTGCCGGCGGTCTTGACCGACTGGAAGCTGTCCTCGACGGTGGCGACGTCCTTCAGGCGCACCGGCTCGCCGTTGCGGGTGGCGACGATCAGCTCGGAGAATTCGGACGCCTTCATCAGCTGGGCGTTGCCCTGGATGGTCAGGGTCTGGCTGGGGCCGTCGAGGATGCCCAGCGGGGTGTTGGCATTGGCCGACTTGATCGCTTGTTGCAATTCATCGAGCGTCAGGTCGCGCGCGTTCATCAGGTCCGACTTGGCGCGCACGCGCACGGCAAAGCGCTTCTGGCCGTTGACGGTGACCTGCGCCACGCCAGGCAAGGTCGACAGGCTGGGCGCGATCAGGTTCTCGGCGTAGTCGTTCAGCTCGGCCAGGGTCATCGACGGCGACGTCATCGTCATGAACAGCACCGGCGCGTCGGCCGGGTTGACCTTGCGGTACGACGGCAGGTCGGTCATCTCGACCGGCAACTGGCGCTGGGCGCGCAGCAGCGCGGCCTGGACGTCGACCGCCGCCTCGTTGACGTTGATGCTCGGATCGAACTCCAGGGTCAGCGAGGTGTTGCCCAAGGTGTTGGTGGAGGTGATCAGCGTCAGGCCGGCAATGGTGGAGAACTGCTTTTCCAGCGGCAGCGCGACCGACGAGGCCATCGTGTCGGGCGAGGCGCCCGGCAGGTCGGCCGAGACGTTGATGACCGGCGTGTTATAGCTGGGCAGCGCGGCGACCGGGATGTAGAAGTACGACAGCACGCCCGCCAGCACCAGGCTCAGCGACAGCAGCACCACCATCACGGGGCGCCGTATGCACAGCTCGGAGATGTTCATCGCTTAGCCCTTCTGTTTCGCGTTGTCCACGGTCGGGTCGGCCGGCTTGTCGGCACCGGCGATCCGCACCTTGCCGCCCGGCCGCAGGTTTTGCTTGCCGTCGACGACGATTTTCTCGGTGCCGCTCAATCCGGACACGGCGGCGTTGTCGCCAAAGGAATGCAGCCGCTTGATGTTGACCACCTTGGCGGACTGGTCGTTATCGACCGTGTACACGAAAGTGCCACGGGTGTTGCTGATGATAGCGTTTTGCGGGATCACCGTCGCGTCCTTGATCACGTGCGAGATCAGCTGGGCGTTGACGTACTGGCCCGGCCACAGGCTGCTGCCCTTGTTGTCGAACTGCGCCTTGACGCGGATGACGCCGGCCACCGGATCAACGGTGTTGTCGATGAAGCTCAGCGCGCCGTTGATTTCCTTGTCGGCCCCCCCCAACGTGACCTTGACCGGCACCTCGCCGCGCTGCTTGGACTCCAGCAGCGACGCCAGCGCCGACTCCGGCAACGTAAAAGCGACGTTGATCGGATCGAGCTGGGTGACGGTGGTCAGCGACGTTTCCAGCTGCACCAGGCTGCCCGGATAGACGTTGATGGCGCCGACCCGGCCCGTCATCGGCGCGCGGATCGTGGTATAGCTGGCGTCGACGCCCACCGCGCTGGCGGCGGCGATGTCGGCCTGCAGCAACGCACGGGCCGACTCGACCTGGCTCCTGAGCGTGTCGACGGCGCCCTGGGCGACGAACTTCTGTTCCAGCAGATCCATCGCGCGCTGGTACTGGCGCTCGGCGTCGGCCAAGGTGGCGCGGTCGCGCGCGACCTGGGCCTGCGCCTTTTGCACGTTGGCGCGCTGGCTGCGGTCGTCAAGCGAGAACATCAGGTCGCCCGATTTGACGTACTGGCCTTCCTTGATGTGGACCTTGGCGATGGTGCTGGTCGTTTGCGGATGCAGGTCGACGGTGCTGACCGGCGTGACGGTACCGTTCGCCTGCAGCACGACGGCGACATCCTGGCGCTTCGGCGCGACGACGCTGACCGTGGTCGGCCCCTGCGGCCCGTTGCCGTTCTTCGACTGGGCGCCGGCCGTTTGCGCCGCCCCGGAGTTGCCGTGGGTCGCGTACCAGATACCGCCGGCAAGGACCACGATGGCGCCCACCACATATGCTAACGAAGATTTTTTCATTTTTTTAAGCCAGGGTTTTACGAATGAGTGTAACGCTGAATTACTAAGCTGAATTACTACTGAACTGCTGCTGAACTGCCGGTGAGTTATTGCCTAGGTGCATCAAGGCGAAGCATTGTCGCATGGTTTGAGACCAAAAATCGCTCTGCTTCGATACTGTGTGTTGTTTTTGCCTGACGTGAAACGCCGCGCGGATCAGCGCACGGCGTAGTACTCC
This sequence comes from Duganella sp. AC917, assembly GCF_979258245.1. NCBI lineage: Bacteria > Pseudomonadati > Pseudomonadota > Betaproteobacteria > Burkholderiales > Oxalobacteraceae > Duganella > Duganella sp. AC917. The sequence goes on along the minus strand of NZ_OZ409848.1, from coordinate 5,718,528 downwards.
GGCACCACCAGGGTGACCTCCAGGCCGCCGTCGGCGTGGTTGGCCAACACCACGTTGGCGCCATGCTGCTCGGCGATGTTGCGGGCGATCGTCAAGCCCAGACCGGTGCCGCCGGACTCGCGCGATCGCGACGTTTCGATGCGGTAGAACGGTTCGAACACGCGCGCCATCTGGTCGTCCGGAATGCCGGGGCCGCCGTCGCGGATGCGGATGCGCGCAGCGCCCACCAAACGCTCGACGGTAACATTGGCGTGATGGCCATATTTGACGGCGTTGTCGATCAGGTTGACCAGGCAGCGGCGGATCGCCAGCGGCCGGCCCATCAGCGCCATGCCGGCTTTGCCATTCAACTCGACCGGCTGGCCGCTGTCGGTGGCGTCGCTGCAGACGCTGTCGAGCAGCGAATCCAGATCGAGCGCCTGCATGGTTTCGGTGGTGTCCATGCTGCGCGCCAGGTCCAGGCCTTCCTTGACCATTTGCTGCATCGCCGACAAGTCGTCGATCAGGCGCTGCTGCAAATCGGGGTTGTCGACCTTTTCCAGCCGCAGGCGCAGCCGCGTGAGCGGGGTTTGCAAGTCGTGGGTGATGGCGGCAAGCATTTGCGTGCGCTGCATGATGTGCTGGCGGATGCGCGCCTGCATCGCGTTGAAGGCGGCGCTGGCCTGGCGGATCTCGGCCGCGCCGCTGAGCACGACCGGTGGATGGTTGATATCGTTGCCCAGGTCCTTGGCGGCCTGCGCCAGCAGCTTGAGCGGGCGCATCGTCATGCGCGTGACCAGGTAGGCCAGCACCGCGACGCTGAACAGGAAAGGCAGTAGTGCCAGCATCTCGCTGTACTCGGTGGCCGGCTTCTCGGGCGGCGGCAGGATCGACAGCTTGAGCAGCGCGCCGTCGCGCAGGCGCACGCGCATCGCCTCGCAGGCGCCGCCCCATTGCGACGGCGCGAAGATGTAGCTTTGACGCGGCTGGTAGCAGGCGGCCGGGCGCTCGCGCAGCGGCATCAGCTGGATGCCCTGCCCGAGGCGCTGCTGCAGGCGGGTGGAGAACTCGGTCTGGCCGGTGGTCTCGGCCAGCGGCTCGTCGGGACGCTGCAGCAGGATGGTGCCGCGCGTGGCCATGCGCAGGTAAATGGCGCGCGACGGCTCCGGCAGCGCCTCGGCGGTCGTGATCAGTTGTTCGGCGCGCTCCATCGCGTGGAAATCGCGGTAGCGTTCGAACGCGCGGGTACGCTCGCCGACGGCCAGCCACTGGGTCAGCGCGGCCGAGGCGATGATGCCGAGCAGCAGGACGGTGAAGACCCGGCCGGTCATCGAGCCGAAGAAGGCTTTCAAGGGTGCGGTTCCACGGTGACCTGGCCGGCCAGCACGTAGCCGCCGTTGCGCACGGTCTTGATGATTTGCGGCACGCGCGCGTCCTCGCCCAGCTTTTGCCGCAGGCGGCTGATCTGGATGTCGATCGAACGGTCGAACGGGTCGGCGTCACGGCCCTGCGTCAGGTTCAGCAGCTGGTCGCGGTTGAGCACGCGGTTCGGATGTTCGAGGAACACCTTGAGCAGGCGGAACTCGGCGCCCGACAGCATGATGACGATGCCGTCCGGATTGAGCAGGTGGCGCGCGGTCAGGTCCAGCGTCCAGTTGGAAAAGCGCATCTGCTGCGCCTTGTCGGCGCCGCTGCCGCTGGGCATGGCGTTGCTGCGGCGCAGGACGCTGCGAATGCGCGCCAACAGCTCGCGCGGCTCGAACGGCTTGGGCAGGTAATCGTCGGCGCCCATCTCCAAGCCAAGGATCCGGTCGAGCGGCTCGCCGCGCGCGGTCAGCATGATCACCGGCAGGGTCGACTGCGCGCGCAGTTTGCGGCACAGGGTCAGGCCGTCGTCGCCGGGGAGGTTGAGGTCGAGCACGACCAGGTCGGGTTTGGCTTCGTCAAGCATCTTCCACATGGCCACGCCATCGGCGGCGCACAGCGCGCGGTAGCTGTTCGATTCGAGATAGTCGGCCAGCAGGGTACGGATGTCGCGATCGTCGTCAACGATCAGAATAGTAGATGTGGGTTCCATGCCTTAATTATCCTTAGTTCAGACGCGCCTGACCAATCACCAATTGTATCGTCTTGTATATGACTGCCAGGGGCAAGGGTCCGGCGTAACAGGGCGAAACATCTGGATACAAACACTATGACACGGGAAACGTCATGGCAATCTTCGGCTGCGAAGATGGGTTCAAGCGCGGCAACAAAACACCGCGATACCTCATGAATTACTGAACTACTCATCGATAAAGGAAATCACCATGAACATCCTTCGCAAAAGCATACTGATTGGTTTTACGGTGCTGGGCATGGCTGCCGCGCACGCCCAGGACACGGCGCCGGCCGCGGGTCCGGACCGCGCCGCCAACATGGAGCAGCGCCGCGCCAAGATGTCGGAGATGTACGCCAAGCGCCAGGCCAGGCTGCATGACCAGTTGAAGCTGACGACGCAGCAGGAATCGGCCTGGGCCAGTTATCAGGCGGCGATCAAGCCGTCGGCGCCAAGCGGGCCGCGTCCGCAGCGCGGCGAGTTCGCCAAGCTGTCGGCGCCTGAACGTCTGAGCAAGATGATCGAGATGACCAAGCAGCGCGAAGCAAAGATGGAGACGCACCTGACCGCGTTGACGGCGTTCTACGGCCAGCTGACGCCGGAGCAAAAGAAAGTATTTGACGAGCGCGGCATGGGCGGCAAGCGCGGCGGCCATGGCGAGCGCGGCGGCTGGCGCCATCACGGCTGATCTGGCGCGCCTCCCGGCGCCCGCCTCCCGGGGTCAAGTCTGTCATTCGGACACGGCCTGAACATTCGCCTCCCGCCTCCCGGGGTCAAGTCTGTCATTCGGACACGGCCTGAACATTCGCCTCCCGGGGTCAAGTCTGTCATTCGGACACGGCCTGAACATTAGGCGGTCTGGACCGGCTAAGCCCGTGTCCGAATGACAGACTTGACCCCCGCAGTTGTCATTCGGACACGGCCTGAACATTAGGCGGTCTGGCCCGGCTAAGCCCGTGTCCGAATGACAGACTTGACCCCCGCAGTTAGGCTAAGCCCGTGTCCGAATGACAGACTTGACCCCCGCAGTTATGGGAACGCGCGCGACAGCGACGCGTGGAACTTGTCGGCGTTCTGATACCCGATCACGCGCGAACCGGGAACCTCGCGCCCCTGGCCGTCGAACAGGATGATCCCCGGCGGGCCGAACAAGCCGAAGCGCTTTAGCATGGCCTTGTCGTCGGCGTCGTTGGCGGTCACATCCACTTGCAGCAGAACGGTGTTGGCGAGCTTGTCGCGCACCTTGGCATCGACGAAGGTCAGCTTCTCCATCTCCTTGCACGACACGCACCAGTCCGCATAGAAATCCAGCATGGCGGTCTTGCCGCCGGTTTGCGCCAGCACCGCGTCCAGCTGCGCCACGGTCTTGATGCGCTGGAATGCCAGCGGCGTATGCTGCGTGCCCGTCAAATGCGCCAGCGGCGCCAGCGGATCGCGTCCGCCGCTGACCACGCCGACCAGTTGCGTCAGCCCCAGCACCGCCACCACCACGCCCACCGTCTTGCCGACCCAGGCGCCGGAGTTGAGCACAAGATACATGCCGTAGCCGACCAGCAGCGCGGCCCAGCCCATCATCTGCACCGCCGCCGGCAGCACCGGCGACACCAGCCACCACGCCATCGCCAGCATCAGCACGCCAAAGAAGCGCTTGACCGAGTCCATCCATTTGCCGGCCTTGGGCAACAGAGCGCCGGCCGAGACGCCGACCAGGATCAGCGGCACGCTCATGCCGACCGCCATCGCGAACAACGCGGCGCCGCCGATGACAACGTCACGCGTCTGGCTGATGTAGACCAGCGCGGCGGCCAGCGGCGCGGCCACGCAAGGACCGACGATCAGCGCCGAGATCGCGCCCATGATGAACACGCCAGCCAGCTTGCCCGACGACTGGCGGTTGGAGACGCCGCTGAGCCGCGACTGCAGCGCGGCCGGCACTTGCAGGTCGTAGTAGCCGAACATCGACAGCGACAGGATCGCCATCATCACGGCAAAGGTGCCCAGCACCCAGGGGTTTTGCAAGGCGGCCGACAAGCCCTCGCCCGCCAGGCCGGCGGCCACGCCCAGCGCGGTGTACACGATGGCCATGCCCAACGCATACGTGACCGACAGCAGCAGGCCGCGTCCACGGTTGCTACGGTCGCCCTCGCCGACGATGATCGATGACAGGATGGGCACCATCGGCAGCACGCACGGCGTGAACGACAAGCCCAGGCCGAGCAAGGCGAACAATGGCAGGATGACCAGCAGGCTGCCGGTCTTGAGCGCGGCTTCCAGCTTGCCCGATTCGCCGACCGGCGCGGCAGCCACGGCGGGCGCCGCCGGCGCCGGTGGCACGATGTCCTCGGCGGTTGGCTTCGGAATGGTGTAAATGTTGACGCCGGGGCTGACGGCGGCCGGTTTGCCTTCCCCAACGGAGGCAGCAGCCGTGGTCGCCACAGACGTCGCCGCTGCCGCTGCCGCAGCCGGTTTTACGGCAGGCGTCGCCGCACCCTTGGCCCCCGGCGCGGCCGGGAGCGGCACCGAGCCGCTGCCTGTCAATTGCACCTTGTAATCTTGCGGCGAGTAGCACAGGCCTTTTTCCGAGCAACCCTGGCCGCTGACCAACAAGGTGAACGGGCCGTCGACATCGACCGGTATCGTGATCGTGACGTTCTGGCGATAGGTTTCGACATCCTTCTCGAAGGTGGCGTCGTAGTGGACCTTGCCGGCCGGGATCAAAGGCGTGCCGAGCCTGGCGCCGACAGCGCTGAATTTGAACGGTTCCCGGTACATGTAATAGCCGTCGGCAATCTGGAAGTTGACTGCGATCGTGTGGCCGTCGACCATGCGCGCGGAGAACTTGAACGCTTGCGCGGGATCGAGGAAGTCCTGGGCACGGGCGGGACCGGCCAGCAGCACGGCGATCAGGGACAACAGCGTGGCAAAAAAACGGGCAAAACGAGACATGAAAACCTTCTATCAGCGGGGGATGGTCGTTGAAGCAAGTGGGATAGTACACCGAGCTGTAGTTTCCCGCCCGCGCCCCGGGGCGGGTGGCAACGATTGCGCCGGCCGGAATGCGCCGGCCTCCCGGTTTTGTGCGAAACTCGGCTTTTACCTCTCTGGAGTTGCCGCCGATGTCTCCGTTACGCCCCTTGCTGTTTTCCGCCCTGGCGCTGGCCGCCGGCCCGACCCTGGCGCAGGCGCCCGACAAAGCGCTTGCCGCCGTGTCCGCCGACGATTTACTGATCCATATCAAGACTTTGGCGTCCGACGAGTTCGAGGGCCGCGCCCCGGGCTCCCCCGGCGAAGCGAAGACGGTGGCGTATCTGGAGCAGGAATTCAAGAAGCTCGGCCTGAAGCCCGGCAACCCGAACGGCAGCTGGGTGCAGCCTGTGCCAATGCGCGGCATGACGCCGACGCCGTCGTTCAGCTACACCATCGGCGGCAAGACCGTGGCGCTCAACTTCCCTGACGACTATGTCGCGCATTCGACCAGCCAGCCGGCCACGGTCAGCGTCGACAAGTCCGATATCGTGTTTGTCGGCTACGGCGTGCAGGCGCCCGAGTACGGCTGGGACGATTACAAGGGCGTCGATGTGCGCGGCAAGACCATCCTGATGCTGATCAACGATCCGGCCGTGCCCGACCCGAAGAATCCGGCCGAGCTCGACCCGTCCATGTTCAAGGGCAAGGCGATGACCTATTACGGCCGTTGGACCTATAAGTACGAAATCGCCGCCAAGCTGGGCGCTGCGGCGGCGATCATCATTCACGAGACCAAGCCGGCCGCTTATCCGTGGGACGTGGTGCGCAGCGGTGGAAACGGCGAGAACTTCAGTCTGCTGCGCGACGGCCCCGATCCGGACGCGCCGGCCGTGCCGGGATGGATACAACTGGACAAGGCGAAAGCGATGATGGCGGCCGCCGGCTACGATTTCGATACGCTCAAAAAGCAGGCGCTCACCAAAGGCTTCCGTCCGGTCACCCTGAAAGGCACGGCCAGCTTCAAGATCGACAATACGGCGCGCACCGTCAACTCGAACAACGTGGTGGCGATGATACCGGGCAGCGATCCCAAGCTGAAGGATGAATTCGTCATCTACAGCGCGCACTGGGACCACCTGGGCATCGACGAGCGGCTGCCGGGCGAGCGGACCAGGCAGATTTATCACGGCGCGCTCGACAACGCCTCCGGCGTGGCCGCGCTGATGGAGATCGCCAAGGCCTACAAGGCGCTGCCGCCGGGCCAGGCGCCAAAGCGTTCGATCCTGTTCCTGGCGACCACCGCCGAGGAGCGCGGCCTGTTGGGCGCTAAGTACTACGCCGCCAATCCGCTGTATCCGCTGAAGAAGACGGTCGCCAACATCAACATCGACGGCATCAACGCCTGGGGCAAGACGGCGCAGATCGAGAACGTGACGTCCGGCCATTCGAGCATCGACGCGCTGCTGGCCAAGTATGCCAAAACCCAGGGCCGGGTGATGGACGGCGATTCGCGTTCCGAACTGGGCAGCTTCTACCGCGCCGACCAGCTGGAGTTCGCCCGCGTGGGCGTGCCGGTGTTGTACACCAAGGCGCGCAGCCGCTATCTGGACAAGCCCGAGAACTACGCGCGCGAGAAGGTCGATTACTACTTCTCGAAGGACTACCACCAGGTGACCGACGATTTCCGTACCGATTGGGACTTCAGCGGCGGCGTGCAGGACATCCAGCTGCTGTTCCAGGTGGGACTGGACATCGCGCAAGGCGCCACGCCGACGTGGAACGCCGGATCGGAGTTCAAGGCGGCCGGCGACAAGCGTTTGAAATAGCGGACGCGCGGGCATAAAAAAAGCCAGGCTGAGCCTGGCTTTTTCTAGATCACTACAACAACAGCGAAGATTACTCTTCAGCGGTTGGTGCGGCGTCGATGTCGGTGACTTCTGGACGGTCCATCAGCTCAACGTAAGCCATTGGAGCGTTGTCGCCAACACGGAAACCCATTTTCAGGATGCGCAGGTAGCCGCCGTTGCGGTTTGCGTAACGTGGGCCCAGTTCTGCGAACAGCTTCAGAACCATTTCACGATCGCGCAGACGGGAGAATGCCAGACGCTTGTTTGCCAGGGTGTCGGTCTTGCCCAAGGTCAGGATCGGCTCGATCACGCGACGCAGTTCTTTCGCTTTTGGCAGCGTGGTTTTGATGGCTTCATGACGCAGCAGGGAAACGGTCATGTTGCGCAGCATTGCCAGACGGTGGGACGAGGTACGATTCAGTTTACGGAGGCCGTGACGGTGACGCATGGTACTTCCTTTCAGGTGTTTAAATCCGAGTTCTTCGATCGCTCACGTGTGACGGTGGGCGCGGACCGGTTCTAGGGATAACGCCCGGCACAACATGTGCCGGGCGGGTGATGCAAAATTTTAGTCAGTTGGTAACGGGGCAGAACATCGCTGCGCGATGTCCAGCACCGTCACCAAGTTGTTACTTCTCCAGCCCGGCAGGCGGCCAGTTTTCCAGCTTCATGCCCAGGGTCAGGCCACGGGAAGCCAGAACTTCCTTGATTTCGTTCAGGGACTTGCGGCCCAGGTTTGGCGTCTTGAGCAGTTCGTTTTCCGAACGCTGGATCAGGTCGCCGATGTAGTAGATGTTTTCCGCTTTCAGGCAGTTGGCCGAACGCACGGTCAGTTCCAGATCGTCCACTGGACGCAGCAGGATCGGATCGACCAGCGGCGCGCGCGATGGTGCTTCGGCGGCGGCTTCGGTGCCTTCCAGGGCGGCGAACACATTCAACTGGTCAACCAGGACGCGTGCCGATTGACGGATCGCTTCTTCCGGCGAGATGACGCCGTTGGTTTCGATGTTGATGATCAGCTTGTCCAGGTCGGTACGCTGTTCCACGCGAGCGGACTCGACGAAGTAGGAAACGCGGCGCACCGGCGAGAACGACGCATCCAGAATGATGCGGCCGATGGTTTTGTTGGTGTCTTCGGACAGGCGGCGAACGTTGCCCGGCACATAGCCGCGGCCTTTTTCAACCTTGATCTGCATGTCCAGTTTGCCGCCGGCGGTCAGGTGGGCGATCACGTGGTCCGGGTTGATCAGTTCCACGTCGTGTGGCAGATCGATGTCCGAGGCCAGGATGGCGCCTTCGCCTTCCTTTTTCAGGGTCAGGGTGACGGAGTCACGGTTGTGGACTTTAAAGACCACGCCCTTCAGGTTCAGCAGCAGGTCAACGACGTCTTCCTGCACGCCGTCGAGCGACGAGTATTCGTGTACAACGCCTGCGATCGTCACTTCGGTTGGCGCGTAGCCGACCATCGACGACAGCAGTACGCGACGCAACGCGTTACCCAATGTATGGCCATAGCCGCGTTCGAACGGCTCCATCACTACTTTAGCGTGGCCGGCGCCGAGCGCCTCTACATCGATAATACGTGGCTTCAACAGACTGTTTTGCATGTAAATGTCCTTTTCAATACCCTCGGCGCGTTAGGCCGATAAGGCTGATGGCATTAGTGAAAACGCCCACTCTCAATTGAGTGGGCGGGATGTTTGCTACGAACTACGATTAACGCGAGTACAGTTCGACGATCAGCGATTCGTTGACGTCGTTGGCGATCTCGTTACGCTCCGGCAGGGACTTGAAGGTGCCTTCCATTTTCTTGGCATCGACCGACACCCAGCTTGGCATGCCGACTTGTTCAGCCAGCGACAGCGCTTCAACGATACGCACTTGCTTCTTCGACTTTTCGCGCACGGCAACGACGTCGCCGATCTTGACCGCGTACGAAGCGATGTTGACCACTTGGCCGTTCACGGTGAACGCTTTGTGCGATACCAGCTGACGCGCTTCAGCGCGGGTCGAGCCGAAGCCCATGCGGTATGCAACGTTGTCCAGGCGGGTTTCCAGCAGCTTGAGCAGGGTTTCGCCGGTGTTACCCTTGCGACGGTCCGCTTCAGCGAAGTAGCGACGGAACTGACGTTCCAGCACGCCGTACATACGCTTGACTTTTTGCTTTTCGCGCAGTTGGTTGCCGTAGTCCGAGGTGCGGGCACCCGACTTGACGCCGTGCTGGCCTGGTTTGACGTCCAGTTTGCACTTGCTGTCGAGCGAGCGACGTGCGCTCTTCAGGAACAGGTCAGTACCTTCACGGCGGGAGAGTTTTGCTTTAGGTCCGATATAACGTGCCACGATGCTTCCTTTTTATAAATAATAACGCCCCAGCCACAGTCGGCATGAGCCGCGATGCGGTTAGGCGCTAGTCTGATCCTCAGGGTGGGCCAGACGGTGGCTTAAATACGAATAACCCGCCGAATGTCTTCGACAGGCGACAACAGCCGGGCAGTATAACCGTTTCCGGCTTTCTGCTCCAGCGATTTCTAACAGCCGGAAGGTGGCGAAGCGAACTTCGCCGCCGACCGCGCGATTAGATACGACGACGTTTTGGAGGACGGCAGCCGTTGTGTGGCACTGGGGTAACGTCCTGGATCTCGGTGATCTTGATGCCCAGGTTGTTCAGTGCGCGCACTGCGGATTCACGACCAGGACCTGGGCCCTTGATACGCACTTCCAGGTTCTTCACGCCGCATTCAACAGCGACTTTACCAGCCGCTTCAGCCGCAACCTGCGCTGCGAACGGGGTCGATTTACGCGAACCCTTGAAGCCAGCACCACCGGAGGTCGCCCACGACAGCGCATTGCCCTGACGGTCGGTGATGGTGATGATGGTGTTGTTGAAGGAAGCGTGAACGTGCGCGATACCTTCGGCGACGTTCTTCTTGACCTTCTTGCGTACGCGCGCTGCTGCTGCGCTGCTTTGTTGCTTAGCCATGTGATTTCCCTAGATTATTTCTTGAGCGATTGAGCGGCTTTGCGCGGGCCCTTGCGGGTACGTGCATTGGTGCGGGTACGCTGACCGCGGACCGGCAGGCCCTTACGGTGACGCATACCGCGGTAGCAACCCAGATCCATCAAACGCTTGATGTTCATGGACAGTTCGCGGCGCAGATCGCCTTCGACGATGAATTTAGCTACTTCATCGCGCAGCTTTTCCAGCTCGCTGTCGTCCAGATCCTTGACCTTTTTATCGGTCGCAATACCCGTCGCGGCGCAGATGAACTTTGCGCGTGGGCGGCCTACACCGTAGATGGCCGTCAGGCCGATAACGGTGTGCTGATGATTTGGGATATTAACCCCTGCAATACGTGCCATTCGTTATTCCTCGATAAATAACGGTTATTAACCTTGACGCTGCTTGTGACGCGGTTCGACGCAGATTACGCGAACGACGCCCTTGCGCTTGATGATCTTGCAGTTGCGGCAGATCCGCTTGACTGAGGCGTTAACTTTCATTTTGCTCTCTCTTTGGTTAGTTACTTGGTCCGGAACACAATGCGTGCTCGGCTCAGATCGTAAGGTGTCAGTTCGACCGTCACCTTGTCGCCAGGAAGAATGCGGATATAGTTCATCCGCATTTTACCCGAAATATGCCCGAGCACCACGTGTCCGTTTTCCAGCTTTACTCGAAATGTTGCATTGGGGAGATTTTCAAGAATCTCGCCCTGCATCTGTATGACGTCGTCTTTTGCCATTCGGTATGTTTACCGCGCTTATCGCGTCGGAATTCCGCCTTTGAAATTTGCTTTGCGCAGCAGCGATTCATATTGCTGCGACATCACGTAGTTTTGTACCTGGGCCATGAAATCCATGGTCACAACCACAATAATCAACAGAGAAGTACCCCCAAAATAGAACGGTACCTTCCACTCGGCTTGCATGAATTCCGGCAACAAACACACCAAAGTGATGTAGATGGCGCCAGCCAGTGTCAAACGTGTCAGGATCTTGTCGATGTAACGGGCAGTCTGCTCACCGGGACGTATCCCTGGCACAAAGGCCCCGCTTTTCTTCAAGTTATCCGCTGTTTCCTTGCTGTTGAAGACCAGCGCCGTATAGAAGAAACAGAAAAACACGATCGCAATGGCATACAACAGTGCGTGGATGGGCTCGCCTGGCCCCATCGATGCTGCCAAATCTTTCAGGAACCGGACGACAGGGTTGGCCGTATCGGCGCCCTGCGTGAACCAGCCCACGATCGTTGCCGGGAACAAGATAATCGACGAAGCGAAAATCGGTGGGATCACGCCGGCCATGTTCAACTTCAATGGCAGGTGCGACGTTTGTCCACCGTAAATCTTGTTACCCACCTGGCGCTTGGCGTAGTTCACCAGAATCTTGCGCTGGCCACGTTCGACAAACACCACGAAGAACGTCACCGCCACCACCAGTATCATGATGATGATTGCCGAGAACGCGCCGATCGACCCGTTGCTCACCGATGCGCCCAAACCGCCCAGCGCAGTCGGCAACCCGGCCGCGATACCGGCGAAGATGATGATCGAGATCCCGTTGCCCAGACCGCGCTCGGTGATCTGCTCGCCGAGCCACATCACGAACATGGTGCCGGTCAACAAGGTGACGACCGTCACGAAGCGGAATCCGTAGCCGGGATCGAGCACCAGACCAGGCTGGGACTCCAATGCCACGGCAATCGACAACGCCTGGAACAGCGCCAGCACGACCGTGAAATACCGGGTGTACTGGGTGATCTTGCGACGGCCCGATTCGCCTTCTTTCTTCAGCGCTTCCATCTGCGGCGACACGATCGACACCAGTTGCATGATGATCGAGGCCGAGATGTAAGGCGTGATACCCAGCGCAAAGACTGTGAAGCGCGCCAGAGCGCCACCGCTGAACATGTTCAACATGCCCAGGATGCCGCCCTCTTGCGACTTGAACAGCGCGGCCAATTGTACCGGATCGATCCCGGGAACCGGGATGTGAGCGCCGATACGATAAACCACCAATGCACCAAGCAAGAACCAGAGCCGGTTCCAAGGGAACCCGGCTGCCGCACTTTTAGCCAATTGTGGATTAGTCGCCAATTTTCGCTCCGATCAAGCTGTTAGCGGTCAACTCAGGCTACCGAGCCGCCGGCTGCTTCGATGGCCGCTTTCGCGCCAGCGGTCACTTTCAGGCCTTTGAGGTTCACCGCTTTGGTGATCTCGCCGGACAGAATGACGCGCACGTCGCGGGCCAGCACAGCCAGAACACCGGCTTGCTTGAGCACCAGGATGTCGACGTCGCCGACCGGCAGGTTGTTCAGGTCGGACAGGCGCACTTCAGCTTTGAAGGTGGCGTTGAGCGACTTGAAACCGCGCTTAGGCAGACGGCGTTGCAGAGGCATCTGACCGCCTTCGAAACCGACTTTGTGGAAGCCGCCCGAACGCGATTTTTGACCCTTGTGACCACGGCCCGAGGTTTTACCCAGACCGGAGCCGATACCGCGGCCGACGCGACGCTTGTAGTGCTTGGCGCCATCGGCTGGTTGAATGGTATTCAGTTCCATGATTTCTCCGTTTGTAAGCCCGGGGGCTTACGCAACTACTTTAACGAGGTACGATACTTTGTTGATCATGCCGCGCACGGATGGGGTGTCTTGCAGCTCGGAGACCGAGTTGACACGACGCAGGCCCAGACCGCGGACGGTGGCACGGTGGTCTTCACGCGTGCCGATCAAGCCCTTGACCAATTGTACTTTGACGGTTTTGGTTGTCATAACGTTCACCTTAGCCCAGGATTTCTTCTACCGACTTGCCGCGTTTCGCAGCAATTTCAGCAGGAGTACTCATTTTTGCCAGACCATCCAGCGTTGCACGGACCAGGTTGTACGGGTTGCTCGAGCCGGTGGATTTCGCCACGACGTCGGTCACGCCCATTACTTCGAAGATCGCGCGCATTGCGCCGCCAGCGATAACGCCGGTACCTGGTTTCGCAGGCGACATCATCACTTTCGATGCGCCGTGACGGCCGGTAACGGTGTGCTGCAGGGTGCCGTTTTTCAGGTTGACCTTGATCAGGTTGCGACGGGCTTCTTCCATTGCCTTCTGCACACCAACCGGGACTTCCTTCGACTTGCCCTTGCCCATGCCGATGCGGCCATCGCCGTCACCAACCACGGTCAGCGCGGCGAAACCCATGATACGACCACCCTTGACCACTTTGGTCACGCGGTTGATCGCGATCATTTTTTCGCGCATGCCGTCATCCGGCTTGTCGCTTGCCATTTTTGCTTGCATTTTTGCCATGATCGTTCCTTAGAACTTCAGACCGGCTTCACGCGCGGCTTCTGCCAGCGCCTTCACACGGCCGTGGTAACGGAAACCGGAGCGGTCGAACGCGACTTCGGTAATCCCTGCTTTCAGTGCTTTTTCTGCGACGCGCTTGCCGACGATCGCGGCAGCGGCAGCGTTGCCGCCCTTGCCCGATTTGCCAGCCAGTTCGTTGCGCACTTCGACTTCTGCCGTGGAGGCCGATACCAGAATTTTGGCATCCGGCGAGATCAGGTTCGCGTAGATATGCAGGTTAGTGCGGTGTACCGACAGGCGGTTCACTTTCTGTTGCGCGATCTTGATCCGGGTTTGGCGTCCGCGGCGCAGACGTGATTCTTTCTTGTCCATCGTCAGCCCCTAGTTACTTCTTCTTGGTTTCTTTGATCTTAACCACTTCGTCCGCATAGCGAACACCCTTGCCTTTATAAGGCTCTGGGGAGCGGTAAGCGCGAACTTCAGCAGCCACTTGGCCCACTTGCTGACGGTCGATCCCTTTGATGATGATCTCCGTTGGCGTTGCGGTAGCGCAGGTGACGCCGGCTGGCATCGAGTGCACGACAGGGTGCGAGAAGCCCAGCGACAGATTGAGCTTGTCGCCTTGCGCTTGCGCCTTGTAACCCACACCGACCAGGTTCAGCTTTTTCTCGAAACCCTTGGTGACGCCGGTGACCATGTTGTTGACCAGGGCGCGCAGCGTGCCGGACATGGCATTGGCTTCGCGGCTGTCATCGGCCGGGACGAAATTGAGGGTTCCTTCTTTGTTTTCCACTTTGACCTGGCCGTTGAGGACCTGGGTCAAGACGCCCAGCGGGCCCTTGACAGTGATCGCCTGTGCGGAGATGGCGACATCAGCGCCAGCTGGCACAGCGATTGGCATTTTAGCTACACGAGACATGTCTAACTCCTTATGCGACGTAGCAAATAACTTCGCCGCCGACACCGGTAGCGCGTGCTTTGCGGTCCGTCATGACGCCTTGCGGAGTCGACACGATCGCCACACCCAAGCCATTCATCACAGTAGGGATCTCGTCCTTGCCCTTGTAGACGCGCAGGCCCGGACGGGACACGCGCTCAAGGCGCTCGATGACGGGACGGCCAACATAATACTTCAAACCGATTTTCAGTTCCGCTTTGCCACCAGCTTCGGCAACAGCGAAATCTTCAATGTAACCCTCGTCCTTGAGGACGTTGGCAATCGCAATTTTGACTTTCGACGATGGCATGGCCACGGTCGTTTTTTGCACGCCCTGGGCGTTACGAATGCGGGTCAGCATATCGGCGATAGGATCGCTCATACTCATTGCATATTCTCCTATTACCAGCTTGCTTTAGTCATACCCGGAATCTCACCACGCATGGCGAATTCACGGAGCTTGATACGGCCCAGACCGAACTTACGGAAAGTGCCACGTGGACGACCGGTGATGGCGCAGCGGTTACGCTGGCGGGTCGGTGCCGAGTTACGTGGCAGCGTCTGCAATTTCAGACGCGCTTCGTAACGTTCTTCTTCCGACTTCGACTGGTCGTTAATGATGGCCTTCAGCGCGGCGCGTTTCGGGGCAAACTTGTTTGCCAGGTCGACGCGTTTTTGCTCACGGTTAATCAGTGCGAGTTTTGCCATGATCTTCTTAGTTCCTGAACGGGAATTTAAAGGCGGCGAGCAGAGCTTTCGCTTCGTCGTCGGTCTTGGCGGTGGTGGTGATCGAAATGTTCATACCACGCAGCGCATCGATCTTGTCGTACTCGATCTCAGGGAAGATGATCTGCTCTTTAACACCGATGTTATAGTTGCCGCGGCCGTCGAACGAACGACCATTGACACCACGGAAATCGCGCACGCGCGGCAGGGCCACGGTAATGAAACGATCGAGGAACTCGTACATGCGAGCGCCACGCAGGGTGACCATGGTACCGATCGGGTAGCCTTCACGGATTTTGAAACCCGCGATAGCTTTGCGCGACTTGGTCGTCACTGGCTTTTGGCCAGCGATCTTGGTCAGGTCGCCGACGGCGTGTTCGAGGACTTTCTTGTCCGCGATGGCCTCACCAACACCCATGTTCAGGGTGATCTTGGTCAGGCGTGGAACTTCCATCACCGACTTGTAACCGAATTTCGCGGTCAGGTCGGCGACGACTTTATCTTTATAGAATTCTTGGAGACGTGCCATGATTTCTTAAGCCTTCACTACTTCGCCGGACGATTTGAAGACGCGGACTTTTTTGCCATCCACTTCTTTGAAACCGACACGGTCTGCCTTGCCACTAGCTGCATTGAACAATGCAACGTTGGACACGTGAATCGGCATAGTCTTGTCGACGATACCACCTTGTACGCCAGTCATTGGGTTAGGCTTGGTCGCTTTTTTAGCGACGTTGACGCCTTCAACCACGACATGCTCCGCATCTACACGACGCGAAACGACGCCACGTTTGCCCTTGTCTTTCCCGGTCAGAACGATGACTTCGTCGTTTTTACGAATCTTATCCATTACGACTCCTTACAGGACTTCCGGTGCCAGGGACACGATCTTCATGAACTTTTCAGTGCGCAGCTCGCGCGTCACTGGTCCAAAAATACGGGTACCGATCGGTTCCAGCTTGGCGTTCAACAGAACGGCGGCATTGCCGTCGAACTTCACCAGGGAACCGTCTTGGCGGCGAACACCTTTAGCGGTGCGCACAACCACGGCGTTATAAATTTCACCTTTTTTGACACGGCCACGTGGCGCGGCGACTTTGACAGTCACTTTGATCACATCGCCAATGCCAGCATAACGGCGCTTGGAACCGCCCAATACCTTGATGCACATTACTTCTTTGGCACCGGTATTGTCGGCCACTTCGAGCCGGCTTTCAGTTTGAATCATAGTATTCTCTTTCCCAACTTAAGCCGAAGAATCCACACAATGCGGACCTGCGGTCAGTCTTGGTCCCGCCAGCGCGCCCATGCAGGGCGTGATGTTTGGGTGCTTGACCTTCGTACTGCGACCGACCGCACGGTTCTGCGTCTGTGGCCAGACACTTTGCGGCGTTACATGAACGAAGCCCGCAAGTATATAACACAACTCGCGGGCTTGCAAGAACTAATTAAAAACACCGCCCCCGGCCCGTGAAGACCGGAGGCGGCAATTTCAATTAAACGATTTGCGCGGCTTGCACCACGCGCGTCACGGTCCATGCCTTCGTTTTGGAGATCGGACGACCTTCCACGATTTCCACCGTGTCACCGGTTTTCACCTGGTTGGTCTCGTCATGCGCGTGATACTTGTTCGAGCGCATGATGATCTTGCCGTACAAAGGATGCTTGACGTGACGTTCGATCAGAACGGTAACGGTTTTGTCCATTTTGTCGGACACCACTTTACCGACCAGCGTGCGCTTGAGCGGCTTGTTCACTGTTTCGGTCATTTGGCTTCCTTGGTGTTCATTACCGTTTTTACACGTGCGATGTCGCGACGTACCTTCTTGAGCTGCGAAGTGTTGCTCAGCTGCTGCGTCGCGATTTGCATGCGCAGGCCGAACTGGGCCTTCAACAGGTCAGTCAGCTCTTTTTGCAGAGCTACCTGGTCTTTGCCGCGGAGTTCAGATGCTTTCATATTTCACTCCTGTTATTGGCCGACTTGGCGGACCACGAAGGTGGTCGCCAGCGGCAGTTTGGCAGCGGCCAGGCGGAATGCTTCGCGCGCCAGTACTTCATCCACGCCGTCCATTTCGTACAGGACTTTGCCCGGACGGATTTCAGCGACGTAGTACTCTGGATTACCCTTACCGTTACCCATACGAACTTCGGCTGGCTTGTTCGAAATCGGCTTGTCCGGGAAGATGCGGATCCAGATACGGCCGCCACGTTTGATGTGACGGGTCATGGCGCGACGAGCGGCTTCGATCTGGCGTGCCGTGATACGACCACGGGCAACGGCTTTCAGACCGAATTCACCGAACGACACCGAAGTGCCGGTGCCATGCGAAATGCCGGTGTTACGGCCTTTCTGCTCTTTACGATACTTCCTGCGTGCTGGTTGCAGCATGATTATTCTCCTGCTTTCTCGGCCGGCTTGGCGGCGGCGGCGCTACGAACGCGCGCTGCGCCTGGGGCGGCTGGTTTAGCACCGGCGCCGGCGCCGGCTGGACGCGGACGGCCAGCTGGTTTGCCGTCGTCACGACGTGGGCCACGTGGCTTTTTCTCGTCCGGCGGGGTATCGATGACTGGTGCGTCGCCGTTTGGCGCGCGGTCGCCCTTGTAGACCCACACCTTGACACCGATGATGCCGTAGGTGGTTGCCGCTTCGCTGGTGCCGTAGTCGATGTCGGCGCGCAGGGTGTGCAGTGGCACACGACCTTCGCGGTACCACTCTTTACGAGCGATTTCGATACCGTTCAGACGACCCGACGACATGATCTTGATGCCCAGGGCACCCAGACGCATGGCGTTTTGCATGGCGCGTTTCATCGCGCGACGGAACATGATGCGCTTTTCCAGCTGCTGGGCGATCGAATCGGCGATCAGCTGCGAGTCGATTTCCGGCTTGCGGATTTCTTCGATGTTCACGTGGACAGGCACGCCCATGATCTTGGTCAGCGCCGACTTCAGTACTTCGATGTCTTCGCCTTTTTTACCAATGACCACGCCCGGACGCGAGCTGTAGATCGTGAAGCGCGCGTTCTTGGCTGGACGCTCGATGACGATGCGGCCGACCGAAGCGTTCTTCAGCTTGGTCTTCAGGTAGGCGCGCGCCTTCAAGTCTTCGTTCAGCATCGAAGCGAAGTTGCTGTTGCCAGCATACCAACGCGAGGCCCAGTTACGGGTAACCGACAGGCGGAAGCCGGTTGGGTGGATTTTTTGACCCATGCTATAGCTCCTTAGTTGCCGACGGTCACGTAAATGTGACACGATTGCTTCGAGATGCGATCACCCCGGCCCTTAGCGCGTGCGGTGAAGCGCTTGAGGATCGGACCCTTTTCGACGTAGATGACTTTGACGAACAGCTCGTCGATGTCGGCGCCATCGTTGTGCTCGGCGTTGGCGATAGCCGACTCCAGCACTTTCTTGATGATGGTCGCGCCCTTTTTCGGGCTGAATTGCAGAATGTTGAGTGCTGCGTCAACTTTCTTGCCGCGGATCTGGTCGGCCACGAGGCGACCTTTCTGATCCGACAAGCGCACACCCTTGAGGATTGCTTTGGTTTCCATTATTTCTTCGCCTTCTTGTCAGCGGCATGGCCCTTGAACGTGCGGGTCAGCGCGAATTCACCGAGCTTGTGACCGACCATGTTCTCGGAGACGTACACCGGCACGTGCAGCTTGCCATTGTGGACGGCGATCGTCAGGCCGATGAAGTCAGGCATGATGGTCGAACGACGGGACCAGGTTTTGATTGGCTTTTTGTCTTTGGCCGCTTGCGCCGCTTCGACTTTTTTCACCAGGTGGGCGTCACAGAACGGCCCTTTTTTCAATGAACGAGTCATGTGCTACCCCTTATTTCTTGCCGCGGCGCGAGACGATCATGGAAGAAGTGCGCTTGTTGCTGCGGGTCTTCTTACCCTTCGTCTGTTGGCCCCAAGGCGACACTGGATGACGACCAGCTGCGGTTTTACCTTCACCACCACCGTGCGGGTGATCGACCGGGTTCATGACCACACCGCGAACGGTAGGACGAACACCGCGCCAGCGCATCGCACCGGCCTTACCGATTTTACGCAGGCTGTGTTCGGCATTGCCGACTTCACCCACGGTTGCACGGCACTCGATGTGCACGCGACGTACTTCACCCGAACGCAGGCGAACCTGGGCGTAGGTGCCGTCACGGGCCATCAGAACGACGCCGGCGCCGGCGGAACGGGCCATCTGGGCACCCTTACCTGGCAGCATTTCGACGCAGTGCATGACGGTACCGACCGGGATGTTGCGGATCGGCAGGCAGTTACCCGACTTGATCGGCGCTTCCGAGCCGTTCATGACGGTGTCGCCGACGCTCATGCCCTTGGTGGCGATGATGTACTGGCGCTCGCCGTCGGCGTAGCACAGCAGGGCGATGTTGGCGGTGCGGTTAGGATCGTATTCGATCCGTTCCACTTTCGCTGGAATCGCGTCTTTCTGGCGCTTGAAGTCGATCAGGCGATAGTGTTGCTTGTGACCACCACCGATGTGACGGGTGGTGATGTGGCCGTTGTTGTTACGGCCGGCGGTCTTCGATTTTTTCTCAACCAGGGCTGCGAACGGACGACCTTTGTACAGGTCCGGGTTCACAACCTTCACCATGCCGCGACGGCCTGGCGAGGTTGGCTTCATCTTAACGAGTGCCATTATTTAGCCTCCTCGGAGAAATTGATTTCCTGGCCAGGCTTCAGGCACACGAAAGCACGCTTGGTATGGTTGCGGCGGCCGGTGTGGGCACCGGAACGCTTCTGCTTACCTTCGCGGTTGACGGTCTGCACCGATTCCACTTCGACCTTGAACAGCAGTTCAACGGCGGCCTTGATTTCTGGCTTGGTCGCGTCCGTGGTGACACGGAAAACGATCTGTTCGTTCTTTTCCGCGACCATGGTGGCCTTCTCGGAAATGACCGGAGCCACGAGCACCTTCATCAGGCGCTCTTCGCTAAATTTCAATGCGCTCATGCCAGCATCTCCTCAATCTTGGCCAATGCGGCCTTGGTCACTACAATTTTCTTGTAGAACACCAGCGACATTGGATCTGCGTGACGTGGCTCAACGACCAGAACGTTCGGCAGATTGCGCGAAGCCAGTTCCAGGTTTTCGTTGGCGACATCGGTGATGATCAGTACCGAGTCAAAGCCCATGCCGGTCAGCTTTTGCGACAGCAGCTTGGTTTTTGGCGCTTCGATCGCGAAATCTTCGACCACAACCAGGCGCTCTTCGCGGGCCAGCTGGGACAGAATCGAGCAGATACCTGCGCGGTACATCTTCTTGTTCACTTTGTGGGTGAAGTTCTCGTCAGGCGAGTTCGGGAAGATGCGACCACCGCCGCGCCACAGTGGCGACGACGACATACCAGCGCGAGCGCGGCCGGTGCCTTTTTGGCGCCATGGCTTTTTGGTCGTGTGGTGGACTTCTTCACGGTCTTTTTGTTTACGGTTGCCGCTGCGAGCATTGGCTTGGTAAGCAACGACGATCTGGTGGATCAGGGCTTCGTTGTAGTCGCGGCCGAAAATGGTGTCGGCGGCAGCTACGTTAGAGGCGGCTTGACCTTGAGCGTTCAAGAGCTTGAGTTCCATCGTTTAAGCTCCCTTCTTTGCTTTAACTTTGACAGCAGGCGATACGACGACCTGGCCATTTTTCGCGCCAGGAATCGCGCCTTTGACCAGCAGCAGCTGACGGTCGGCGTCGATACGGGCGATTTCGAGGTTCTGCACGGTGCGGGTGACGTCACCGAGGTGACCGGTCATGCGCTTACCTGGGAACACGCGGCCTGGATCCTGCGCCATACCGATGGAGCCTGGAACGTTGTGCGAACGCGAGTTACCGTGGGTGGCACGGCCCGAAGCAAAGTGGTGACGCTTGATGGTACCGGCATAGCCTTTACCGATCGTGACACCTTGAACGTCGATCTTTTGACCGACTTCGAACAGCGAAGCGGCAACGACATCGCCGGCTTTCAATTCTGCTGCCTTGGTGGCGTCGACGCGGAACTCTTTCAACAGAGTACCGGCTTCAACACCAGCTTTAGCGTGGTGACCAGCAACAGCCTTCGTTACGCGGGAAGCGCGACGTTGACCGAATGCGACCTGAACTGCGGAGTAACCATCAGTTTCAGGAGTTTTGATTTGCGCAACACGGTTGTTCGATACATCCAACACGGTGACCGGGATCGAGTCCCCTTCATCCGTGAAGATACGCATCATACCAACCTTGCGACCGAGAAGGCCAAGGCTCATTTTTTCTCCAATTCCCACCTACGATTGGGCGGGGATATGTTGAACTACAAAATTAGTACGGACCAATAAAAGGTCGAATCCATACCGAAGCCGGCTAGTGTAGCGTGAAAAGGGGCTTGACGCAACAACTAAGTACGGGGTATGTCGGGTTTACGCGGAATTATCGGGCCGGTGTGGCGGGACGGGGGAAAGCGAGGCGGCATGCGGGTTGCGGCGGGGAGACGGTAGCGGTGAAAAACATTCCTGATTGCCAAAACTCAAGGCGCGAATGGCGGCGCGGCGTCACGCTTCCAGTTCCCACGAACCCACGTCACAGGAGCTGAGAATGAACGAACCCATCCCGCACGTGAAAGAGTCCATCCCGGAATTCGCCCCGCCGTTTTTGTCTATCTGGCATTTTTGGTCGCCGCCCTGGCCATTGGCAACAACCACTCCTGCAGCGGCGGTCTCGGATTTTACGCGCTGCTAGGGGTGGCGGGTCTACTGGTCCTGCTCGTA
Organism: Duganella sp. AC917; assembly: GCF_979258245.1. NCBI lineage: Bacteria > Pseudomonadati > Pseudomonadota > Betaproteobacteria > Burkholderiales > Oxalobacteraceae > Duganella > Duganella sp. AC917. The sequence continues at coordinate 5,696,925 of NZ_OZ409848.1, read as the reverse complement.
TGTCCCTTCTTTGTATCCAAGAAACGGGGATCAATCACGCAATTCGTAATGAGCGTTTTCTATTTTTTGCTTGGAATCGCTGTGTGGGCTGGGTCATTTGCGCTTGGCGATATGCGTTTTATGTGCAGCCTCTTCTAACCGGCCTCGCGTATTCTGGCCGGCAGCAACTTCGTCTGCCGCATTTCGTAAGGCGGATTAGCGAAGCGTAATCCGCCACGCTCCGTCGGGGACCCTAACGCCCTCCCCGCTATCGCGCAGCCGCAGGCCAAGCAGTACATCGTCAAGCCAGAAAATGAAGTCGGTGCCGGTGCTGATCTGGTGCCAGCGGCGCACCGTTTCCGCCAGCGGCAGAAGAATGCCGAAGATCAGCGCCAGACGGCGGCTAAATGTATGGGTCACCGGGTCACCATAAAGGATGTTATATCTGGCGTTTACGCCGTGACTATGACTTCTTTCACATCGGCGTCATCGAACTGCTCTTCCAAAACGGATGAGTATTCTCCGATCGCAGTCTTAATGTTTGCGATCGCTTCTGCCTCGGTCTCTCCATGTGACCAGCAACCCGGCAAAGGCGGTACGGAGACGCTGTATCCCTCCTCCGAGTAGCACAACGCTACGCGATATCGCATATGACCCTCCCCAAAGGGATTCATTGCAGGCCGCCAATGGAGTCCGACCGACTGCTGAGCGGGATCAATCGACTCGCTTCAGGCGTCGGTAGCATGAACTCCCACCAGCCATCGCTGGCTCCCGCCCCACTCTTTCCAATCGATAAAAAAGGCGCCCGACGGCACCAAGGAGACGTCATGAATAAACTGTTGCGCACGATATTGCCCGTATTGGCCGCCTGCGCCAGCCTTGCCGCCGGCCCCGCGCTGGCCGGCGCCGGTGGCACCACCAGCATCGGCAACGTCACGCTCGGCGTCATCGACCTCACGCCGCAGGACGACGCCAACGCCGGCTATATCATCGATTCCTTCGACACCCGGCTCATGGTCTACACCGACAGCAGCAATACCGGCGGCGGCTTCTATCCAACCACCGTGACTCCGCCGCCTTACACCGCCGGCAACGCGCAGATGGCGCACAGCTCGGCCACGGCCGGCGCCACCACCACCGGCGCCGTGGGCAATGTCGCCGCTCACGTCACCACCGGCACCGCCCTCGGGCTGGACAACATGATCAGCGCCGACAGCCAGCAGTGGATATGGCTGACCCTATCCCCGCATACATTGCTGACCGTGTCCGGCGATGTGCTCACTGATGCCACGCGCTCGCTCAGCGTGGGCGAAGGGTATCGCGTCTTCAGTTGGGCGTCGGTCGATATCAGCGACAGCGAGATGCACACCTCCAGCTATTTGTCGCGCGAGAGCGCGTTGATCTGGGGCTAGGACACCAGCGCAGCCAGCAACAGCGAATTCTTCACCCTGGCCTTCGCCAACCCGGGCGTCACCGCCATGGCCGTGAGCGTCAACTTCCTCGCCTATACAGACATCACTGTGACGGCGGCCGTGGTGCCGGAGCCGACCACCTACGCCATGCTGCTGGCCGGCTTGCTGCTGACGGGCAGAGCCGTCCGGCGTGCGGGCCGCACATCCTGCCCCTTGGCTCTAGGCCCTTGACGCAACAACTAAGTACGAGGCATGTCGGGTTTGCGCGGAATTATCGGCCGGTGTGGCTGGACGGGGGAAAGCGAGGCGACATGCGGGTTGCGGCGGGGAGCGTCTACGAGGTGCCTGGCTTCGACCATTGCCTGGAAGTGTGTAATATCCGCAAAACATACACGCGGTCGCCTACTACCTTGTATACCATCGAATAATGGCGATGAACGATAAGTTCCCGGGTCCCAGCCTCCCTCCCCGTCCGTCCCATATGCGGGTGAGAGGCAAGGAGCGCTGCTTGCGCAGCGATAGTGCGCAGCAGTTTTTCGGCACCGCGAATGCTACCGGTGGAGATTTTACGGGCGATCGCCTCAAGATCGCCAAGCGCCCTCGCCCTCCACACCACGGCCGGCACTGTGGCCTCAGCTTAATTTCAATGCCGCGCGTATTTGACGCATTGCTTCCTCATGCGGGATCGGTGGACTCGGGTCGTCCAGCGCTTCTTGCACCTGGGCCCTGAACCAAGCGTTATATTCCGGGTCCACTTCCGTGAAGGACGCATCCATCGGTCTGTCGGGGCCGTTACACGCCACTTCAAAATGCACGACACCAAGTTCCCGTAATTCCAGTTCAACGTCCGTAAGCGTCGCAAATGCCGCTGCTAAGCCTTCGGATGGGCGGCTAAGCGCGCGCACATTCGCATGGGTATGAATAAAAATACGCCAATTGCCATTGGCGCCGACGACCGACACGTCGCAATCCTCATTCGAGTCCACCAACGCGCGCAATTCCTCGAAATCCAAAGTATTCGCGTTCATAGCGGCTCCTTCGCAAATTCTTTACCATTGTCTCAGCCTACCGGGCAACCCGCTCGCTTCGTAAGAGCGGGCCTCCTAAAAAAAGCCATTATATGCCCGCACCGCTCGCGCACGATCACGCCTCGGGAACGTGGATGCGGGGCCTTGATGTGCTTCAAATGGGCGACGATGGTGAAGGTCATCGCAAGTCGAACAGCCGCCATGCCTGAATGATATAGCTGCCGACGGGGGCGTACATGAAGCCGGAGAACAGATGCCGAAATACAGGAACTCGACCGCGAAGCGTGGGGCGCCGCGCAATCCGTGGCGGGTGGAATTGTCGAGCAAATGCAGGTCTAGCGCAGCGAGCATGGCGTATCCGGTTAGGCAATTGACAACAGCCTACCGGCGTCGGAAGATCCTGTCCAGAACTCCGCCAGCACTCACAGCAACCCGGCAGCCCCGGAACAGAGACGCTGTAGCCCTCTTCGGATTTATGAAGCGCAACTTGGTATCGCATGTCGCCTCCCGCTCAAAATTCAATTTTAGGCCTCGGCGGTCCCCGAAGTCTGCCCCGGCGCAATGCCGGGTCGTGCCAAGTCCCCGGCCACGGAAAACGTCTAACGGTTCAGGCGCCGGAGGATCTGCGCCCGCAACATGCGCGCGGCGTTGTCGTCGAGCGGCGCCAGCGAGTGGCGCGCGGGCGGCGGAATGTGCGCCGCCTCGGTGCCGTCGCTGTCGAACACGTAATGGCGGAAGATCTCCTTCCACGCGGCGCGCTGGGCCGGCGGCAGGTCGCGCAAGGTCAGCAAGGCGAGCGACAAGGTGCTGGCCGGCGTGTCCATCCAGTCCGGCGACTGGCGCCACCAGTAGTTGATCAGGATATTGAAGGCGTCGAGCCCCTCGACGTGGTGCCACCACATGCTGGGGATGAACAGCGCGTCGCCGGGCGCCAGCTCGGCCGATTGCGCATGCCGCAGCGCTTCGGCAAATAAGGGGAAGCGCTCGAAGTCCGGCTGCGCGAAGTCGACCAGGCTGACCGATTGCCCGGCCGGCGTGAAGTCGAGCGGGCCGACATACATGTTCTTGAGCTGGTCCGGCGGGAACAGGGTGAAGCGGCGGCGACCTGCGGCCACGCAGGCCAGGTTGTCCGGCACGTCGTAGTGGGCCGGAATGCGGGTGCGGTTGCCGATCCAGATGCTGGCCAGCGGATCGCGCGCGCCGAGGTCGACATCGTTGTCGGCGCGCAGGCCCGGCAGGCAGGTGTCGACCGTGGTCGAGCCCACGTACAAGGTGGGCGGATCGGCCGCGTCCAGATGCGCGAGCAAGGCGTCGAGCACCTGATCGAAGCGCACCATCTGCGACGAGAAATTAAAGCCGCTGAGGTCGTCGTTATAAAAGATGCGCCCACCCGTGCCCGGGGGGCTGTGGCTGGCCAGCACGGTGGCGTCGCGGTAAAAGCGGCGCAGATAGGCGTCGGCGTCCCGCGCCGAGGTGCGCGCGGCGCGCACCAGCGGCCAGTGCGCTACCAGCCCGCGCAGCACCAGCGGCACCGGCGAGGCCAGAATATCGTCGGACAGCGGCGCGCCGCCGTCCACTTCCACTATCTCTTGCATCGACTTCCCCAATGAAAAAGGCCGTCGCATGGCGACGGCCCGTGGTGCTACCGAACGCTACAGTCTAATTAGAACTTGTAGCGCGCGCCCAGCATGTAACGCGGACCGGCTTGCGTCACGTTCAAAGTCGAACGCTCGGTGCGGCCGTACTGGCGCTGGGTGGCGTTGGTCAGGTTGATGACCTCTGCCTGCAGGCTCAGCTTGTCGGTGACATTGTACCCAACACTGATGTCGGTCTGGCCGTACTTGTCGGTATAGACAGGTGCCGGACGGCCGCCGCCGGCGTCCACGGTCGCGGCCAGGAAGCTGTCGCGCCAGTTGTAGGCCACCCGCACGGACCATTTCTGGTCTTCGTAGATACCCACCAGGTTGGCCGAGTTGCTCAGACCCAGGATCGCGAATTGATCCTGCACATTGGCGTCGTCGTACTTGGTCGGCGAGGTCACGTACGTGTAGTTGGCCTGAACGCCGAAGCCGGTGCGGCCGAACATGTGCTGCACGTTGATCTCCGCGCCCTTAACCGTGGCCGACTTCTGGTTGGCATACGAGGTCAGCAGGAAAGGCATCAGCGGATCGGTCGCCAGGCCGGTGATCTTGCCGTCGAGGTTGCCGTCCGACTTGACGCCAAGGTATTCCACGCCCGGTTGTCCACGGAAGTTGGTCAGGATGTAGTTGCGCAGGCAGTTGGTGTCGGCCGCCGAGCAACCGGCGCCACGTGCGGCGTTGTAGTACGCGCCGCCGACCGGCGTATGCAGGTCGTACAGCGGCGTCGACGTTGCCGTCTGGCCGGCGTAGTTGTCCATCTTCTTGTGGAAGCCGGCGATCGACAGCACGCTCTGCTGGTCGTAATACCATTCCCACGACAAGTCCAGATTCTTCGACTTGACCGGTTTCAGGGCCGGGTTGCCAACCGAGGCGGTGCCGCCGGTGAACACGTTGCCGATGGTGCCGAGCGTCAAGCCGCCCTGCATCTGGTCATAGCGCGGCCGTCCGATGGTGGTGCCGACGCTGGCGCGCAGCTTCATGTCGGGACGCAGATCGGCGTCGAAGTTCAGGCTTGGCAGCACGTTGTTGTAGCTGGCTTCCTGCGTGCTGTACGACGCGCCGGCGAACTTGAGCGGCAATTCATTCTGCGATTCCCACACGACGCCGGTGCCCACCAGTACTTGCGCCACCGAGGTGACCTTGGTGCGCTCCATGCGCACGCCGACCGACGTATGGAACGGGATGGCGGCATCCCAGTCGGTGCCCAGCGAGACGTAACCGGAGCTGGTTTTTTCCTTCAGCTCGCGGTCGGTGTCGGCGCTGTCGAAATTCGGCAGGTAGGTCGACAGGCCGGTGGCGGCGGCCGTGGCGGCGCGCACCTTGCCGAAGTCGAAGGTGTAGAGCGAACCGAACAGCTCTGGCGCATTGTGGCCGCCGAACTCCTTGAAGAACGAGCCGAGCGAATTGGCCTGGAACAGGCTGCCTGGATAATCGGACGCCTTGGAGGCGCCGCCCCAGCTGTTGTTCTGCACGTTCGAATAGGTCGACCGGTTGGTCGAGTCGGTGTAGCCGACGCCGAAGTTCAGCTCGGACGCCTCGAACAGCTTCAGGTTACCCTTGGTCTGGGCCTGGTTGATGGTGGCCTTCTGCCAGCTGTTGTGGAACCACGAACCGGTCGCCTGGATCGGTTGGGCCGTCAGGTTAGCCGCCGGCATGCTCACCACCGGCAACTCCTTGGTGAAGTCGACCATCGTATTGCCGCGGCTGTAGCTGGCGTTCGACAGGTTGTTCTCGCTGCCCCATGGGCTGTCGGCGCCGGATTCGGCGGTCGAATGGTGGAGGTCGAGCTCCAGGCGCAGGTCGTTGCTGGCCTTCCACACGGTGTTAAAGCCGATCGACTTGTTCTTGGTCTTGGTCGCGTAGTCGCCGCCCACCACCGAGATGTCCTGCGGCGACGTGTACGTTTCCATATAGGTCAGCGGGGTCTGCACCTTGCCGCCCGGCCAGGTGCTGGTCGAGGTCGGGGTCTGGCCGAACCATACGCTCAGCTCGTTGCGCTTGGTCTGGATCTTCTGTTCCGAATACGTCAAGTCCAGGGTCGTGGTCAGTTCCTTGACCGGACGGAATTGCAGCGCCAACTGGCCGTTGGTGCGCTGACGCGAAATGGCGTTGACGCCGTAGCCGAAGTTCTGCGGAATCAAATACAGATCGGTCGGACCGGGACGGTTGGTGATGTTCCCCGAACCCGGCTGGCCAGGCTGCGGCAGGGTTGCGCCCTCCGGCAGGGTCGCCGAACCGAGGTACGGGCCCTGGTAGCCGTTGGCGAGGCCGGCGCGGTTAAAGCCGGAGTCGCGGCGCTGGTGGCTAGCGCTAACAGCGATGCCGAAACGACCGTCGGCGCTGGTGTTGCTATAGATGCCCGATACTTCCGGCGTGACGCTGTCGCCCTTCAACGAGCCTGGCAGTTCGCTGTTGGAGTTGTCCTTGACGGCCTTGGCGCCGATGCTGGCGCGCATGCCCGGATTGTCCAGCGGACGCGCGGTCATCACGTTGATGGTGGCGCCGATGCCGCCGGTCGGGCTGTCGGCGCGGCCGGTCTTGTAGACCTGCAGCTGGGAAATGGCTTCCGACGCCAGGTTCGAGAAGTCGAACGAGCGGCCCGACAGGTCGCTCAAGTCGGTGGTCGGCATCTGGCGGCCGTTGAGCAGCACCAGGTTGAAGTCGGGACCGAGGCCGCGCACGGTGACCTTTTGGCCTTCGCCGTTGCTGCGGTCGATCGACACGCCGGAAATGCGCTGCAGCGATTCGGCGAGGTTGGTGTCGGGGAATTTACCGATGTCGTCGGCGACGATGCCGTCAACGATGCCGTCGGCGTTGCGCTTCATGTTCATGGTTGACTGCATGCTGGCGCGAATGCCGGTCACAACGACCTTCGGGCCGTCGGCGCCGTCACCCGGCACACCGGCGGTCTGGGCGAATGCCGGGACGAACGTGGCACAGGCGCCGGCTACTGCCAGGCAGATCAAACGACGCTGGCTCAGAGGACGCTCTGAAAACGTTTTCAAATTTTTACGCACTGGATCTCCTTAATTATATTTTTCTCCGACGCATCGAGCAGGGTCGAGGCAACGTCGGAAGTGGTAACACGTCAAACAACCGCAACAACTGTCGACTTAGTTCAATCGAATAACAAATGAATAAGGTGAGGCTAGAATAAGAGCAAAAAATACATTAGTCAATTGATCGAACGAATTACCGCGCCAAATCCGGGAGCTGTTGTAATAATGCACCACCCGTGACCGCACCGCCGCCGCTTGGCGCATTTTCGCGCCTTTGATGCGGAAATCGGCACAAAAACCTCCCCAAGATGGGGCAAGGTCCGAAGTCCGCAGCGCGGCTCCGTCGTGTATGATCGCCGCAATGCCAATTTGAAAACAAAAACCATGATCGTCGCCGGCGACCAGCAACTGCTCAAGCAAATCAACCGCATGGCGCTGGTGCGCCACCTGTGCGGCGCGCCCGGCCTGTCGCGCGCCGCGCTGGCCGAGGCCGTCGGGCTGACCAAGTCGACCGTCAGCCTCCTCGTGCGCGAGCTCATGGACGAAGGCTGGATCGGCGAGAGCGCGCTGGTGAGCACCGGCGCGCTGGGCCGGCGCGCCACGCCGCTGCACATCGAGCCGGGCCGCCTGGCCTTGCTCGGCGCCGAGTTGGGCGTCGGCGCGGCGCGCGTGGTCGCCACCGACCTGCTGGGACGCGTGCTTGACGAGCGCGCCCTGCCCTACCCCGATCTGGCCGACCCGGCCGCCTGCGTGCGCGTCATCGCCGACGAGCTGGTCGCGCTGGCGCGGCCCGGCGGCGCGCTCGACGGGCGGGCCATGCTGGGCCTGGGCATCGGCGTGCCCGGCGTGGTCGACGATGCCAGCGGCCTGCTGCGCTATGCGCCGCACCTGGGCTGGCGCGACGTCGACGTCGCCGGTCAGTTGCGCGCCTGCTTCGCCGGCGGCGCGCTGGCCGGGTTGCCGCTGTTCATCCAGAACGAGGCCAACGTCGCCGCGCTGGCCGAGCTGGAGTTTTCCGGCCAGGCCGGCGCCGATCCGCTGATCTACCTGAGCATCGGCTACGGTGTCGGCGCCGGCATCGTTGTCAACGGCCGGCTGCTGACCGGCCTGTACGGCTTCGCCGGCGAGGTCGGCCACACGATTTTGCAGCAGGGCGGACCGGCCTGCTCGTGCGGGCGGCGCGGCTGCGCCGACGCCCTGATCGGCATGCGCGCCGTCATGGACCAGGTGGACGGCGACACCGGCGACGCCGGCAACACTGGCGATCGGGGCAATGGCGTCGACAGCGGCAGGCTACGCGGACCGGAGCGACTCGAGCGGCTGTTCGCGCGGGCCGAAGCGGGCGATCCGGCCGCGTGCCGGGCGGTCGAGGCGGCCGGGCGTCACATGGGCGTGCTGCTCAACAATCTGTGGGTCGCGTTCGATCCGATGTGCATCGTCGTCGGCGGCGCCGCGCTGCGCCTGGGCGAACGCTTCATCGCGCCGGCGCGCGCGGTGCTGGGCGACTACGCCGACGCCACGCAACTGCCGGCGCCGACCATCCGTACGCCGCACTTCGGCGCCAACGCCATCGCCATCGGCGGCGCGGCGATGGCGCGCCATCACCTGATGCGTCCGTTCGCCGGCCAAGGCGCCGGGCCGGCGCACGCCAATCCCTACGACCCGTACGTGTCGTGACGCCAATAAAAAAGCCGGGCGTGCTCGCGTTGGCGAACAGGCCCGGCTTTTAGAAACCGTGGACGGGAACGATCCCGTCCACCGGTTAAAATCGATTACTGCAGTTTGATTTCGACATCAACGCCAGCTGGCAGGTCCAGCTTCATCAGCGCGTCAACGGTCTTGTCGGTTGGGTCGACGATGTCCATCAGGCGCTGGTGGGTGCGGATTTCGAACTGGTCGCGCGAAGTCTTGTTGACGTGTGGCGAACGCAGAACGTCGAAACGCTGGATGCGGGTTGGCAGTGGGACTGGGCCCTTGACAACGGCGCCGGTGCGCTTAGCGGTGTCAACGATTTCCAGTGCGGACTGGTCGATCAGCTTGTAGTCGAAAGCCTTCAGGCGGATGCGGATTTTCTGGTTTGGTGCGGACATGATTTTTCCTTGAAAAGAGCGAACTGGCAACTATGTAGCGCCAGCAATATTTAAAAGAACGAGTTGTAACGCGTAAGGGTCGACATGGTATCACACCATGCCGACCCTGTTTCAATCACGCAAAATTAATTAAGCGATGATTTTAGCAACAACACCGGCGCCGACGGTACGACCGCCTTCACGGATTGCGAAACGCAGGCCTTCTTCCATCGCGATCGGGTTGATCAGCTTGACGGTGATCGACACGTTATCGCCTGGCATAACCATTTCTTTGTCCGCTGGCAGTTCGATCGAACCGGTCACGTCAGTCGTACGGAAGTAGAACTGTGGACGATAGTTGTTGAAGAACGGGGTGTGACGGCCGCCTTCATCTTTCGACAGGACATAGATCTCGCCGGTGAAGTGGTTGTGCGGCTTGATCGAACCTGGCTTGGCCAGAACCTGACCACGCTGTACGTCTTCACGCTTGGTGCCGCGCAGCAGCAGACCAACGTTGTCGCCAGCTTGACCCTGGTCCAGCAGCTTGCGGAACATTTCCACGCCGGTGCAAGTGGTCTTGACGGTGTCGGTGATACCAACGATTTCGATCTCTTCGCCGACTTTGATGATGCCGCGCTCGATACGACCGGTCACAACGGTACCGCGACCCGAGATCGAGAACACGTCTTCCACTGGCATCAGGAAGGCGCCATCGACTGCGCGCTCTGGCGTAGGGATGTAGCTGTCCAGTGCGTCGGCCAGACGCATGATCGCGTCAACGCCCATTTCGCCTTCTTTGCCTTCCAGCGCCATACGGGCCGAACCTTTGATGATAGGCACGTCGTCGCCTGGGAATTCGTATTTCGACAACAACTCACGAACTTCCATTTCAACCAGTTCCAGCAGTTCTGCGTCGTCGACCAGGTCGCACTTGTTCAGGAACACGATGATGTATGGAACGCCAACTTGGCGGGCCAGCAGGATGTGTTCGCGGGTCTGTGGCATTGGGCCGTCAGCTGCGGAGCACACCAGGATCGCGCCGTCCATCTGGGCCGCGCCGGTGATCATGTTTTTGATGTAGTCGGCGTGGCCTGGGCAGTCAACGTGTGCGTAGTGACGGGCAGCGGTTTCGTACTCGACGTGCGCGGTGTTGATGGTGATGCCGCGTGCTTTTTCTTCCGGAGCCGCATCGATCTGGTCGTATGCTTTAGCTTCGCCGCCGAATTTCTTCGACAGAACGGTAGCGATTGCAGCGGTCAGGGTGGTCTTGCCGTGGTCGACGTGGCCGATGGTGCCGACGTTGACGTGCGGCTTGGTCCGTTCGAATTTACCTTTTGCCATTTTATTCTTCCTTAGAACAATGTTTTAAATATGCGCCCCGGAGGATCTCCCGAGGCGCAAAAATACGAAAATTACTTAGCTTTAGCAGTGACGATCGCGTCGATAACGTGCTTAGGCGCTTCCGAGTAGTGCTTGAATTCCATCGTGTAGGTAGCACGACCTTGCGTTGCGGAACGCAGCGTGGTCGAGTAACCGAACATTTCGGACAGCGGCACTTCAGCTTTGATGATCTTGCCACCGCCGCCTGGGATCTCGTCCATGCCCTGCACCATACCGCGGCGGGACGACAAGTCGCCCATCACGGTACCGGCGTAGTCTTCCGGCGTTTCCACTTCCACAGCCATCATCGGCTCCAGGATAACTGGCGACGCTTTGCGGCAGCCTTCCTTGAACGCCATCGAAGCGGCCATCTGGAACGCGTTTTCGTTCGAGTCCACATCGTGGTACGAACCGAAGAACAGCGTGACCTTGACGTCGACCACTGGGTAGCCGGCCAGAACGCCGGTGTTCAGCGTACCGCGCACACCCTTTTCAACCGCAGGGATGTACTCGCGTGGCACCGTGCCGCCTTTGATGGCGTCAACGAATTCGAAGCCCTTGCCCGGCTCTTGCGGTTCGATCTTCAGAACCACGTGACCGTATTGACCACGACCACCCGACTGCTTGACGAACTTGCCTTCGGATTCTTCGCAGGTCTTGCGGATCGTTTCGCGGTAGGCAACCTGTGGCTTGCCGACGGTCGCTTCGACGCCGAATTCGCGCTTCATACGGTCGACGATAATTTCCAGGTGCAGCTCGCCCATACCACCGATGATGGTCTGGCCCGACTCTTCGTCGGTCTTGACGCGGAACGACGGATCTTCCTGTGCCAGGCGGTTCAGTGCCAGACCCATTTTTTCCTGGTCGGCCTTGGTCTTTGGTTCCACGGCCTGCTGAATCACAGGCTCAGGGAAGACCATGCGCTCCAGAACGATGATCGAGGTCGGATCGCACAGGGTTTCGCCCGTGGTCACGTCTTTCAGACCAACGGCGGCGGCGATGTCGCCGGCGCGCACTTCTTTGATCTCTTCGCGCTGGTTCGCGTGCATCTGCAGAATACGGCCCAGACGCTCTTTACGACCCTTGACCGAGTTGTACACGGTGTCGCCCGAATTGACGGCGCCCGAGTACACGCGGAAGAAGGCCAGCTGGCCGACGAACGGGTCGGTCATGATCTTGAACGCCAGCGCCGAGAATTTCTCTTCGTCGGACGGCTTGCGGGTGGTCGGGTTTTCGTCTTCGTCCGTACCGCCGACATCTTCGATGTCCAGTGGCGACGGCAGGTATTCGATAACCGCGTCCAACATGGCCTGAACGCCCTTGTTCTTGAAAGCGGTACCGCACATCATCGGCACGATTTCCGAAGCGATGGTGCGATCGCGCAGCGCTTTCTTGATCTCGGCTTCGGACAGGTCGCCCTCTTCCAGGTACTTGTTCATCAGTTCTTCGGTCGCTTCAGCGGCGACTTCAACCATCTTCTCGCGCCACTCGGCGGCCGATGCTGCCAGCTCTTCCGGGATCTCGACGTAGTCGAACTTCATGCCCTGGGACGCTTCGTCCCACAGGATGGCTTTCATCTTGACCAGATCGATAACGCCTTTGAAGTTTTCTTCAGCGCCGATCGGGATCTGGATCAGGACCGGGTTCGCCTTCAGGCGAGCGCGCATCTGCTCGTAGACCTTGAAGAAGTTGGCGCCGGTACGGTCCATCTTGTTGACGAAGGCCAGACGTGGCACTTTGTACTTGTTAGCCTGACGCCATACGGTTTCCGACTGTGGCTGAACACCGCCCACTGCGCAGTAAACCATGCAAGCGCCGTCGAGCACGCGCATCGAACGTTCCACTTCAATGGTGAAGTCGACGTGGCCCGGGGTGTCGATGATGTTGATGTGGTGCTCAGGGAAATTGTTAGCCATCCCTTTCCAGAAGCAGGTGGTCGCTGCGGACGTAATGGTAATGCCGCGCTCTTGTTCCTGCTCCATCCAGTCCATGGTGGCGGCGCCATCGTGAACTTCACCGATCTTGTGGTTCACGCCCGTGTAGAACAGAACGCGCTCGGTGGTGGTGGTCTTACCTGCATCGATGTGAGCGGAGATACCGATATTGCGGTAGCGCTCGATGGGGGTCTTGCGGGCCATAGTTATTCCTAAATCTTTGAATGGACAAAACCGAGCACCATTTTTTGGATAAAAAATGAGCCCGGCCTCGAACAACAGATAACAGCCAGAAAAATCTGGCCGATTTTATTAGAAGCGGAAGTGCGAGAACGCCTTGTTCGCTTCAGCCATGCGGTGCACTTCATCGCGACGCTTCATCGCGCCGCCACGGCCTTCGGCCGCTTCCATCAGCTCACCGCCGAGGCGTTGTGGCATGGATTTTTCGCTGCGCTTGTTAGCCGCTTCACGCAACCAACGCATCGACAGGGCCATACGGCGCACTGGGCGTACTTCAACCGGCACCTGGTAGTTTGCACCACCGACGCGACGGGATTTAACTTCAACCAGTGGCTTGGCGTTGTTGATCGCGGTAGCGAACACTTCCAGCGGATCTTTGCCGGATTTCGAAGCGATGTGCTCGAAGGCACCGTAGATGATGTTTTCTGCGACCGATTTTTTACCGGACAGCATCAGAACGTTCACGAATTTGGCGACATCCGTGTTGCCGAATTTTGGATCCGGCAGAATTTCGCGCTTGGGTACTTCACGACGACGTGGCATATCAATTCCTTTCAATCTTCAGTTGAGGTGCGCAGATATGGGATTCGCACTCTCGCGGAGGGCCATCATAGCCATCCACTTACTCGACCAGTTGCGGTCGATTACATTCACTAAGCTAGCTGCCACCGAGCGAAAACTTTTGTATTTTTAATGCAGATTACTTCTTACCAGCTTTAGCGCGCTTGGTACCGTATTTCGAGCGAGCTTGCTTACGGTCTTTGACGCCCTGGGTATCCAGTGCACCGCGAACCATGTGGTAACGCACACCCGGCAAATCTTTTACGCGGCCGCCGCGCAGCAGGACAACGCTGTGCTCTTGCAAGTTGTGGCCTTCACCGCCGATGTACGAAATGACTTCGAAACCGTTGGTCAGACGCACTTTGGCGACTTTACGCAAAGCCGAGTTAGGCTTTTTAGGAGTGGTGGTGTACACACGGGTGCAAACACCACGTTTTTGCGGGCTGTTTTCCAGCGCCGGCGATTTGCTTTTCACGGTCAGAGCGACACGTGGATTGCGAATCAGTTGATTGATGGTTGGCATCGTTCTAAACCCAACTAAATAACAACGTTGAACACCCGGACAACATGTCCGGGGACTAAAACCTAGTCCCGATCTAATGTGCAGCGGAGGCGCGAATAGCCACTCGCAGGGAGCGGCCCGAAACAGCGTATACGATGCGCAGACTAAATGGAGAACTCGCGAGTATAGACGTGATCGGGTGACCAGTCAAACTTTTTCGCGGCAACATGCGATGTGACAGACCGGTAAAAACTGGCCTGGAAGCAAGAAAACGGCTGATAATGGCAAACATTAACACATCTTGCCTCTGGAATGCGCCGCCTCTTCTCCGTACCGTCCCCGTCCCTGTCACCGGCCGCGCTGTTCGTGCTGGCCAGCTACCTGCTGTTGTCGCTGGTGCCGTGCGTGCCGTTGTTGCTGGGGCGGCCGGTGCCGGACCTGGGCCGCATCCTCGCCGCCGAAGTGCTGGCCTGGGTGGCGGTGTGGGCCGTGTTCCAGCGCCCCGCGTGGTTCCACTGGCTGCTGCTGCCGGCGCTGCTGGCGCTGCCGACCGAGACATATCTATTTATGTACTACGGCCAGGGCATCTCCACCCACCACCTGGGCATCATCGCCGAGAGCAGTCCCAAGGAGGCGATGGAATTTCTCGGCAACAAAATCTGGTGGATGGCGGCGGTCATGGCCGCCGTGCTCGGCTGGTGGGTGGCGCTGCAGCTGGCCGCGCAGCGCAGTCCGGCGCTGGCGTGGCGCGGCCGCAGCCGCTGGATTGCGCTCTCTATATTAGTGGTGTTGGCCGCATTGGCCGCCACCGGACGCTCGCCGCTCGGTTCTGGCGACTTCGCCTCGTCCTGGCCGCTTGGTTTGCCGGCGCGCGGGCTGGACTTTTACAAGGAGCGCGTCTACCTGACGCGCCTGGGCGAGCGCAGCAGCGCCTTCCGGTTCCAGGCGCACCAGCCGGAGCCCAACGAGCGGCCGGAAATCGTCATCATGGTGCTGGGCGAATCGTCGCGCTACGACCGCTGGGGCATCAACGGCTACGCGCGCGACACCACGCCGCTGCTGCGCCAGGAACCGAACCTGGTGACGCTGAGCGACGTCATCACGGCGGTGTCGGCGACGCGGCTGTCGATCCCGGTCATCATCTCGCGCAAGCCGGCCATGCAAAGCCTCAAGGAAGGCTTCTCGGAGAAATCCTTCCTCACCGCCTACAAGGAGGCCGGCTTCAAGACCTGGTGGCTGTCGAACCAGATCTCGTTCGGCGAGTTCGACACGCCGGTATCGGTGTTCGCCAAGGAAGCGAACGTGATTCAGTTCATGAACCTGGGCGACTACAAAAGCCGCTCCAACCTCGACCAGGTCCTGCTCGAACCCTTGCGCCACGCAATCGCCGACCCGGCGCCGAAAAAGCTGATCGTGCTGCACACCCTGGGCAGCCACTGGAACTACAGCCAGCGCTACCCCAAGGATTTCGACAAATGGCAACCGTCGCTGTACGGCGTCGACAAGCCGGTGCACACCGACATCAAGATCAAGCCGGAGATGAACAACAGCTACGACAACTCGATCCTGTACACGGACTGGTTCCTGGCGCAGGTGATCGGCCAGCTCAAGGACACGGCGCAGCTGACGTCGATGATGTACGTCGCCGACCACGGCCAGACTTTATATGACGGCAGCTGCAACCTCGCCTTCCATGGCCACAACACGCAGTACGAATTCCACGTGCCGGCGCTGGTCTGGTATTCGGACGAATACAAGGAGCGCTACCCGGGCAAGGTCGCTCAACTGCTGCGCCACCGCAAAGCCCGCCTGGCGACGGAAAACATCTTCCACACCCTGCTGGACCTGGGCGACATTCAATATGCGGACGAGCGGCTGGAATGGAGCTTCATCAACAAGCGTTTCAAGCCGCACAAGCGCTACGTCGACAGCTACGGCTGGAGCAACTACGACAACGCCAGCTTCAAGGGCGACTGCCGCGAGGTGATGGACAAGGGCAAGCCGCTGAAGCAAGAGAAATGAGCTCCCGCACTGCGGGCAACTGCGGATTGAAATCAGACCAGGCTGCGCAGGGCACCGTCCAGGCTTGGGTGGCGGAACACGAAGCCTTCAGCCATTAGCCGCTCGGGGACGACACGTTGCCCCTCGAGCAGCAGATCGGCCTGCTCGCCCAGCGCCAGCCGCATCGGCCAGCCCGGCGTCGGGAAGCCGAAGGGCCGCCTGAGCACCATCGCCGCCACGCGGCTGAATTGCGCCTGGCGGACCACCTCCGGCGCGGTGAAGTTGTAGGCGCCATCCGCGTCGCCACGGCACAAATGGGCGATGCCGGCGATCAGGTCGTCGACGTGTATCCACGACAGCCACTGCGTACCGCCGCCCAGCGGACCGCCCAGCCCGAGCTTGATCGGCAGCAGCATCGCCGGCAGCGCGCCCTGCGTGCCCAGCACCAGTCCGAAACGCATGCGCGCCACGCGTACGCCGTGTGCCGCCGCTCCCTGCGCGGCCTGCTCCCACTCACGGCAGAGATCGGACATCAACATCGGCTGCGGGCCGTCCTTCTCGGTCAGCGCCGTGTCGTCCCCGCGCTTCTGAATGCCGTAGTAACCGATGGCCGACGCAGACAACAACAGCGCCGGCTTATGCCCGGCGGCGGCGATCCAGTCGACCAGCTTTTGCGTGAGGCCGACACGGCTGGCGCGCAAGGTCGCCAGCCGCCCCGCCGTCCAGCGCCAGCCGAGGATGCGCGCGCCGGCCAGATTGACGATCACGTCAAACACCCGCGACAGCGGCAACTCGTCCATGGCGCCGACGCACTCGACCCGCCCGTCGAACAGCGCCGTGGCCCGCTGCGGGTCCCGGCTGAGGACGGTGACGCGGCGGCCGTCGGCCAGTAACGCTTTCACCAGCAGTTGCCCGATAAAGCCGGTGGCGCCGGTCACCAGGAAGTTGCGCGGCGCGTCGCCGAAGCGCGTGGCGGTATGAACGGTGTTGTCTTGGGAGCTTATGGTCATGCGGTCGCCTTGTGGGTGGAAGATTCACCACACGTCCTGTCGGCGCGAGGATGATGGAATTGCTTCATTTCTGTCACTTTAGAAATAATGGAATTCCCCAGGCGCCATGTCAAGCAGACATCGCGCCCGGCCGCGACAAACACGGGTCACGCCAGCGCCAGCCGCCGTCCGGCTGCGCCGGTAGCACGTGCCGGCACGCCACCGGCGTCGATCTTGAAGATACTGACCGTCTGCGCCAGCTCGCCGGCCTGGTCCTGCAGCGATTGCGTGGCGGCGGCGGCCTCCTCCACCAGCGCGGCGTTTTGCTGCGTGACCTGGTCCATCTGCGCGATCGCCTGGTTGACCTGGTCGATGCCCTCGCTCTGTTCGCGGCTGGCGACGGCGATTTCGCCGACGATCTGCGTCACCTGATGGACGTTGCCGACCAGCGTGTTCATCGTGGTGCCGGCGCGCTCGACCAGATCGGTGCCGAGCTGGATCTTCTCCACCGACTTATCGATCAGCAGTTTGATTTCCTTGGCGGCGGCGGCCGAGCGTTGCGCCAGGTTGCGCACCTCGCTGGCGACCACGGCAAAGCCGCGTCCCTGCTCGCCGGCACGGGCGGCCTCGACCGCCGCGTTCAGCGCCAGGATGTTGGTCTGGAAGGCGATGCCGTCGATGACGCCGGTGATATCGACGATCTTGCGCGACGATTCGTTGATGTCGTTCATGGTCGTGACCACTTGATGCATCACCTCGCCGCCCTGGGCGGCAGTGCTGGAGGCGTCCGACACCAGCGCGTGCGCGTGCTGCGCGTTTTCCGAATTCTGCCTGACGGTGCTGGTGAGCTCTTCGATCGACGCGGCGGTCTCCTCGAGCGAGCTGGCCTGGGTCTCGGTCCGCGACGACAGTTCCATGTTGCCGGCGGCCAGCTCCTGCGAGCCGATGTTGATCACCTCGGCGCCACGCCGCACCCGCGACACGGTCGACAGCAGGTCCTGCTGCATGCGACGGATCGCCCCCAGCAGCCGCTGGATCTCGTTGTCGCCGGATTGCTCGATGTGCGCGGTCAGGTCGCCATGCGCGACCTGGTCGAGCAGCGCCACGGCACGCTCTAGCGGAACCAGCACCACCGACTTGAGCAGCAGGTGCACGCCGACCACCAGCGCCAGCGCGGCGGCCAGGCCAAGCGCGACCAGCCACATGACCAGTTTGTACGCGCTGGCGCCGGCGGCCATCAGCTCGTTGATTTGTTCGTCGCTGAGTTTCTGATACTTCTCCAGCTGGGACGAGAAGGCGGCGCCGGTCGGCGTCAGTTCTTTGGTGTTGATCGTGGTGTAGGCGTCGGTATCGTTCGCCGCCAGCGCGGCGGCTGCGCGCTCGAGCACGCGGGACTGGGCGCGGCCGGCCTCGATCAGGCTGGCTTTCATCTGCGCGTCCTGGCCCGGATAGGCGGGCGCCTTTTCATACTTGTCGATGAAGTCCAGCGTGCGCTGATAGGATTTTTTAGCGTTGCCCAGCGCGGAGTCGCGGTCTTCCTTGCTGCCGCCGTCCTTGACGGTGGTGTAGGCGCGCGTCAGCGCCGAACGGGTGCGGGTGGTGTCCTTGTAGGCATCATTGATAACGATCACCTGCGAGCTGATCTGATGCACCGTCGCGATCGCCTCGTTGGACTGCTTCAACGCATAAATACCCAGGCCCGCCCCGACCAGCAGCATGCCGGCAAATAACAGCAGCACACCCATCAAACTTGCCCGCACAGTCACGTTGTTCATCTTTTCCCCGCATTCATCGAATTCTCATTGCCCTTTGGCAATAATGTGAATCCCGAATATACCAACAAAGTGACAATCAAGCGATGAAAAATGCGATCTGCCCGGCAAGTTTAACTAGGGAAATGTGGTATTCGGGCGACCTGCTGAAGGATTAGGCACGTTGAAAGATCCATCGGGGTACTGGCTGCACATGAATTCCACGAACGCCCGCACTTTCGGGCTCTGCAGCCGACGTGACGTGTGCAACACCCACAATTCGACTTCGTCGTCGGCACTGCCCCAGGACACCAGCACTCCTTGTTCCAGCAGGTTGCCGATGATCGATCGCGGCAGCAATGCCGCGCCGGCGCCGGCGGCGATGGCGTCGCGCGCCATCAACAGCGACGACGCCCGCAGCACAGGCTGTGGCGCGACGGTGAGCCGGCCGCCGCTGACGGACCAGACATCGCCGTCACGGTAGCTTGGCGTGACCACGGCCGCGACCGGCACGGGGGAGCCGCCGCCCGCCGCCGGCCTGCTGACCGATGGCGCAGCGGCAAGAATCAGTCTGTCCCGGGCAAAACAACGGCCGACCAAGGTGGTGTCGGAAGGCGGATTGATCCGGATCGAGACATCGAAATGCTCGTCGACCAGATTGACGACCCGGTCCTCCGCCACGGCCTCGATCTGCACCGCCGGGTAGCTGGCCAGAAAGCGCGCGGCAATGCCGCCCAGCGCCATTTGCGAAAACAACAACGGCGCCGAGATCCGCAGTACGCCGCGCGGCGTGGCAAGGCTGTCCGCGCCGCAGCCACCGCTTCCGCGACCTCGTGCATCGGCCCTTCCGTTCGGCGCAGCAACATCTGACCCGCCTCGGTCAACTCCAGGCGCTGCGCACCGCGCTCGATGAGCCGTATCCCCAGCGCCTGTTCAAGCTCTGCCACGCGCCGCGACAGCGTCGCCTTGGACCGGCCACTGGCCCGGCTGGCCTTGCCGAAGCCGCCGTGGACGGCCACCAGCTGAAAATCTCCCAGCGCATTGAAATCCATAGTGTCTCAATATTGATACGATATGTCTCGATTTTATGGTCTATTCAATTAATTTGAAACACCTTATTCTGGGTTTCTGCGCAGGCCTTGCGCCCCACAAACCAACTGAAGGATTTATCATGACCATACTCGTCACCGGATCTACCGGCAATGTCGGCCGCCAAGTGGTGGAACAACTCGTCAAGCGCGGCGCCAGTGTGCGTGCGCTGGTGCGCGATCCCTCTAAAGCCGATTTCCCGCCGGGCGTCGACGTCGTCAAAGGCGACCTGATGGACGTCGACTCGCTGCGCAGCGCCTATTCGGGCGTCTCGACGCTGTTCCTGCTCAACGCGGTCACGCCGGACGAATACACCCAGGCGCTGATCGCCCTCAACCTCGCCCGTGAGGCGGGCATCGAGCGCATCGTCTATCTGTCGGTGCTGCACAGCGACCGGTATCTGAACGTGCCGCATTTCTCGGGCAAGTTCGGCGTCGAGCGGATGATCGAGCAGATGGGCCTGAACGCCACCATCCTGCGTCCGGCCTATTTCATCAATAATGATCTGACCGTCAAGGACGTGGTGACCGGATACAACATCTATCCTATGCCGGTCGGCAGCAAAGGCCTGGCGATGGTCGATACGAGCGACATCGCCGAGGTCGCAGCCATCGAACTGGTGCGTCGCGAGCAGTCGGCAACGCCGTTGCCGATCGAGCGCATCAACCTGGTCGGTCCCGACACGCTCACCGGTCCCGCGATCGCCGCGATCTGGACGGAAGTACTGGGCCGTCCCGTCACCTATCCGGGCGATGACACCGCAGGCTTCGAAAAGAACCTGCGCCAGTTCATGCCAAGCTGGATGGCTTACGACATGCGCCTGATGAGCGAGCGCTTCCTCACCGAGGGCATGGTCCCCGAGGCCGGCGATGTCGAGCGCCTTACCAAGCTGCTGGGCCGTCCGCTGCGCTCTTACCGCGACTTCGCTTCGGAAGTCGCCAGCGCGGCCTGAGTGTGACAGGGCCCGGCGAGCACCGACTCGGAGTCCGCCGGGTGGGCCATGTAGTCGCTGAGCCAGTCGTACACGCGGTTGGCCTTGGCCGAGATGTCGGCATCGAAGCCGCGCGCGGCCAGCAGTGCGATACCGTTGGTTTCCTTCAGCACGCCGGGCGCCAGCAACAGGCGTCCGCCCACGCGGCTGACGCACCACGGCGACAGCGTCTCGCGCAGCAAAGGCGCCAGCACCAGGTTGTGCGACGAGACGATCACCCGGCCCGACGCCGACAAGGTATGCAGCACGGCGGCGGCGGCCGATATCGATTCCAGATGGTTGGTGCCCCGGAAAATCTCATCGATGATGAAGATCGCCGGCGCCTGCCCGGCCAGCGCCAGCAGCTCGCGCGCGCGCCGCAGCTCGGCGATGTACAGGCTCTCGCCGCCGTCGAGCGCATCCTCGTTCTGCATGCTGGAGTAGACCGGCAGCGACGGCGTGACGGCGCTGTCGGCGTAGCAGAAACCGAAGGCGCGGGCCACGATCAGATTCAACCCCACAGTACGCAGCAAGGTACTTTTACCGATGCCGTTCTGGCCGGAGATGAACGCGCCCTGCCGCTCCAGCGCAAATGACAACGGCGCCGGCTCGGCCAGCAGCGGATGCACCGCGTGCGCCAGCGCCACGTCTTGTCCCTGCTCGGCCCAGCAATATCGTGGCGTGTCCGCCAAGTGCCGCGCCAGCGCCAGATCCGCCTCCAGCGCCGCGACCCGCTGAAAACTCGCGCGCAGCACATCGCGGTTGGCGCGCACCACTTCGCGGCTGTTGAAGTAGTGGCGGATGTTCATCAGCCAGAGCCAGTCGGCGTATTCGCGCACGCCCGGCAGGATGGCCATCGGCGAGCGGCCGATGCCGCGATTGATCTTGCCGGCGAAGGCCGCGTCGTCGCGCAGGTCCGCCGTCGGCGGACGGTCGACTTTAGACAGCAGCGTATGCGCGCGCAGCATCTGCTGCAGCGTCGCGAGGATGCGTCCCCATTCCGCCGCCGCCTCGCCAAAGCGCATCTGCACCAGCGACAGCGACAACCACAATCCGAGTGTCACGCCCCACAGCGGCAAAAAGCCGCTCACCAGCGCCAGCACGGCCGACAGCAAAAACGCCACCGGCAGCCATGGCAGCCAGCCGGCCCAGCGCGGCGTGGGCGCCGGCTCGGGCCCGAACAAGGCCTCGCTGACTTCCCGGTCGGCGCGGCGCAGCCCCTCGCAGGCCGTCAGCAATTGGCGCCGCTGTTCGACGTCGTCCACCAACGTCCGCACCCGGGCGGCGGACGCGGACACCTGATCGCCGCCATCGGCCGGCGCGTGCAGCCGGCGGTGCAGCTCCTGCTGCCCGAGGATGCTGGTGCCGCGCGCCAGCTGCGCGCTGTATTGCGGCAGCAGCATATCGTCCCAGGTCTGCGCATCGAGCACGCCGCCGTCGCGGTCCAGCGTGCGCCGGTACAGCGCCACATCGCTGGCGACGAACGGAAAGTCGCCGATATCGCTTGCCGGCATGGCGGGCAGCAGGAGGCGGGTAAGCCTGTCGATCAATGTCATGAAGTTGAAAATTCTGGTTGAGCCAGAGCGGCATATGATTCCAATTGGCAAAATATCAACCCGGCCGGACGCGACAACGGACAACGGCGGACACCCGGACAGCGGACAGGCGATCAGGAAACCTTTCAAATTCAAGCACTTACGAAGTGGCACGAATCGTGCAAAGCCTCGGATATCTTTTTCTCGATAAACACCATGATCCGCGACACCTCCAGCCAAGACGCCGTCATCGCCGCCCCCAAGGGCCAAACGGCCAAGCGCCGCCTCGTCATCGCCGCCGGCACCCTCGCCGTGCTGGCGGTGGCATACTCGCTGTTCCACACCTGGCGCGGCAGCGACCACTCGGTCAACATCTCGCGCCTGCGCATCGCGGAAGTCACGCGCGGAACGCTGATCCGCGACGCCGCCGTCAACGGCCGCATCGTCGCCGCCATCAGCCCCACCTTGTACTCGACGTCCGCCGCCACCGTCACGCTCAAAGCGGCCGCCGGCGACACCGTTAAAAAAGGCGACGTGCTGGCGGTGCTGGAATCGCCCGACCTGTCGGACGCGCTTAAACGCGAACAATCGGCCTACGCGCAGATCGAGGCCGACGTCGAGCGCCAGAAAATCCTGGCCCGCAAACAAAAGCTGCTGGCCCGGCGCGATGCAGACACCGCCGAAATCGACCGCCTGTCGGCCCAGCGAACGCTCGAGCGCTACGACGCCGTGGCCAACGACGGCATCGTCGCCAAGATCGACTACCAGAAAGCCAAGGACGCGTTGAACTCGGCCGAGATCCGTGCCCGCCATGCGCGCCAGGCGGCCGAACTGGAAAGCGACAACGTCGCGCTGGAACTGACCTCCAAGGTCAAGCAGCTGGAGCAGCAGCGCATGGTGCTGTCGAACGCCCAGCGCCGCGTCGACGAGCTGACGGTGCGCGCGCCGGTCGACGGTTTCATCGGCACGCTGTCGGTGGCCAACCGCAGCGTGGTGCCGCTCAACACCCCTCTTATGACGCTGGTCGACCTGTCCAAGCTGGAAGTGGAGCTGGAAGTGCCCGAGACCTACGTCGCCGACATCGGCCTGGGCATGGGCGCCGAGATCAACGTCGGCACCGGCACGGCCAGCGGCAAGCTGTCGGCGCTGTCGCCGGAGGTGGTCAAGAACCAGGTGCTGGCGCGGGTGCGCTTCAACGGCGCCCAGCCGGCCGGCCTGCGCCAGAACCAGCGCGTCACCGCGCGCCTGCTGATCGACGAAAAACCCAACACGCTGATGGTGCAGCGCGGCCCGTTCGTCGAATCCGAAGGAGGCCGTTTCGCCTATGTCGTCCGCGACGGCATCGCCATCCGCACCCCGATCAAGATGGGCGCCACCAGCGTCTCCGCCGTGGAGATTCTCGATGGCCTGAAACAAGGCGACAAGATCGTCATCGCCGGCAGCGAAACGTTCGAGAACGCCCCGCGCGTCTCGATTAACAACTAATTTGTCCGAACCCAGTCCGAAGGAATCCATTATGCTGCGCATGCAAAACCTGAGCAAAGTCTATCGCACCCACATGATCGAAACCCACGCGCTGCGCGGCTTCGAGATCAACGTCAAGCAGGGCGAGTTCGTCACCGTCACCGGGCCGTCCGGCTCCGGCAAGACCAGTTTCCTCAACATCGCCGGCCTGCTCGAGGAATTCACCGACGGCGAGTACATCCTCGATGGCATCAACGTCAAGGGCATGGACGACAACGCCCGCTCGCGCCTGCGCAACGAAAAACTCGGCTTCATCTTCCAGGGCTTCAACCTGATACCGGACCTGTCGTTGTTCGACAACGTCGACGTGCCGCTGCGCTACCGGGGCTTCAACGCCGCCGAGCGCAAGGAACGCATCGAGGACGCGCTGGCCAAGGTCGGTCTGGCCTCGCGCATGAAGCACTATCCGGCCGAACTGTCCGGCGGCCAGCAACAGCGCGTGGCGATCGCGCGCGCGCTGGCCGGCTCGCCCAAGCTGCTGCTGGCCGATGAACCGACCGGCAACCTCGATACGCAGATGGCGCGCGGCGTGATGGAACTGCTCGAGGAGATCAACGCCCAGGGCACCACCATCCTGATGGTGACCCACGATCCGGAACTGGCGGTGCGCTCGCAGCGCAATGTCCACATCATCGACGGCCAGGTGTCGGACCTGGTGCGCAAGGCGCCGTCGCTGTTCGACGCCAACCACGCCACGGCCGGCGCCGACGGCAAGTCGCACGTCGCCTGAGGAGGCCAGCATGCTCCAGTACTATTTCATGCTTGGCCTGCGCAGCCTGCGCCGCAATCCGGCGCTGACCGCGCTGATGGTGCTGACCCTGGCCATCGGCGTGGCCGCCAGCATCGCCACGCTCACCATTTTGCACGTGATGTCGGGCGATCCGATCCCCAACAAGAGCGACCGCCTGTTCGTGCCGCTGATCGACAACGGCCCGCTGGAAGGCTGGTCGCCAGGCGATGAGCCCAACGACAACCAGATCAGCTACCGCGACGCCACCAATCTGCTGCGCAGCAAAGCCGGCGAGCGCCGCACGGCGATTTACGGCGTCGCCGGACCGATCGAGCCGGCCCGCAAGGACGTCAGCGTGTTCAGCGCCAGCGGCCTGGCGCCCGGCGGTGACTTCTTCAACATGTTCGATGCCCCCTTCCTGCACGGACAGGGTTGGAGCCCGGCCGACGACAAGGCCGGCGCCGACGTCGTGGTCTTGAGCCGCAAGCTGTCCGAAAAACTGTACGGCGACGCCGATCCGGTCGGCCAGCGCATGACCTTCGCCGGCTTCCAGTATCAGATCGTCGGTGTGCTCGACACCTGGAACGTCATCCCGCGCTTCCACCGCGTCATCGGCGACAACGACGGCGCCTTCAGCGACGAGGACGATTTCTTCATCCCCTTCTCGACGGCGGTGCGCCACGAGATCCAACAAAACGGCAACACCAGCTGCAGCGACGATTTCGGCCCCGGCTTCCAGGCCTTCCTCGGCTCCGAATGCACGTGGATCCAGTTCTGGTTCGAGACCCGCAGCGCCGGCGATCGCGCCGAACTGCAAAGCTTCCTCGACAGCTATGCCATCGAGCAGCGCAAACTGGGACGGCTCAAGCGCAACGCCCCCAACAAACTGTACGACGTGCGCGAATGGCTCGACCACCTGAAAGTGATCGGCAACGACAACAAACTGTCGGCCTGGCTGGCTTTCGGCTTCCTGGTGCTATGCCTGGTCAACACCATCGGCCTGCTGCTGGCGAAGTTCTCGGTGCGCGC
This sequence comes from Duganella sp. AC917, assembly GCF_979258245.1. Classification (NCBI taxonomy): domain Bacteria; kingdom Pseudomonadati; phylum Pseudomonadota; class Betaproteobacteria; order Burkholderiales; family Oxalobacteraceae; genus Duganella; species Duganella sp. AC917. The sequence continues at coordinate 5,671,563 of NZ_OZ409848.1, read as the reverse complement.
CGCCGAAGTGGGCATCCGCCGCGCGCTGGGCGCCTCGCGCCGCGAGATCTTCCACCAGTTCCTGATCGAGACCACGGTGGTCGGCCTGGCCGGCGGCGCGCTCGGCCTGCTGCTGGCGTTTGGCGCGCTGGCGCTGATCGCCATGCAGTCCAAGGCGCTGACCATGGTGGCGCACATGGACTGGGTCATGTTGCTGACCACCTTCGCGCTGGCGGTGCTGTCGGCCGTGCTGGCCGGCCTGCTGCCGACCTGGCGCGCCTGCCAGGTCACGCCGGCGCTGCAACTCAAATCCCAATAAGGAGGCCGTTCATGGAAATTCGCCCGATTCTCTCCGCGCTGTTGCGCAACAAGACCGGCCCTATCCTGGTGGCCGTGCAAGTCGCGCTCAGCCTCGCCATCCTGGCCAATGCGCTGCACATCGTGCAGGTGCGCCAGGCCGTGTCGGCGCGCGAAAGCGGCCTGGCCAACGAGCAGGACGTATTCGCGCTGCAGATCCGCCACCTGAAGCCCGGCGGCCATGAAGAGCAGCTGACCGCCCAGCGCACCGAGGCGGCCATCTTGCGCGCCGTCCCAGGCGTGCTGTCGGTGGCCATCACCAACCAGATGCCGCTGTCACGCTCCGGCAATTACAGCAGTTTGTCGACCGACCGCAAGCAACTCAAAAGCAGCGCCACCACGGCCAACTACATGGGCCCCGATTCGCTGGTCAAGACCTGGGGCCTGCGGCTGGTCGAGGGCCGCGACTTCGTCCCGGGCGACGTGTTGGAACTCGACGAAAACCTCAGCAACGAGTTCCCGAAGACCAGCATCGTCACCCGTGCGCTGGCGGAAAAACTCTGGCCGGGCCAGAGCGGCTTTGTCGGCCGCACCTTCTACTACGGCAGTGGCAACGACTCTAGGGAGATGCGGGTGGTCGGCGTGGTGGAAAAACTGCAAACGCCGGACGCGGCAATCAAGGAGGGCGGCGAGTTCTCGACCTTGCTGCCGGTGCGCCGCACTGGCGGCAGCGGCTCGAGCAACTTCACGCTGCGCGCCGAGCCGGGGCAGCTCGATCGCGTCGTCAAGGAGGCCGAGGCGGCGGTGCGGGCGGCCTCGCCGATGCCGGTGATCGTCAAGATCAAGACCATGACGGAGATGCGCACCGACCGCTACCGCGCCGACAACGCGCTGGCGTGGATGCTGGTGGCCGTCAGCGTGCTGCTGCTATTGATCACCGCCAGCGGCATCGTCGGCATGGCCAGCCTGTGGGTGACGCAGCGGCGCAAGCAGATCGGCGTGCGCCGCGCCCTTGGCGCCCGCCGGATCGACATCCTGCGCTACTTCGTCACGGAGAACGTCATGATCACCAGCGCCGGCGTGGCGGCCGGCGTGCTGCTGGCGCTGGGCCTGAACCAGCTATTGGTGAGCAAACTGGAAATGGCGCGCCTGCCGGCCGGCTACCTGCTGGCCGGCGCCGGCGTGTTCCTGGCGCTGGGCGTGGCGGCGGTGTACGGGCCGGCGTGGCGCGCCGCCACCATCTCGCCGGCGACGGCGACCCGCAGCGCGTGACGGCGGCCGGAAGATGGAGATCGCGGCACCCGGCACGGCGCGACAATGTTATGCTAACGCCATGCCTACCGTACTAATCATCGACGACAACGCGGCCGTCGCCATCGCCCTCGAAGTGCTGTTCTCGCTGCACGACATCGACGCGGTGCGCGCCGCCTCGCCCGAAGCCGGCCTGGCGCTGCTGGCGCGCCAGCCGGTCGACCTGGTGATCCAGGATATGAACTTCAGCGCCGACACCACCTCCGGCGAGGAAGGCACGGCGCTGTTCCGCGCCATCCGCGAGCGCCACCCCGACCTGCCGGTGATCCTGCTGACCGCCTGGACCCATCTGGACGCGGCGGTCGACCTGGTCAAGGCCGGCGCCGCCGACTACCTGGCCAAGCCGTGGGACGACAACCGCCTGATCGCCACAGTCAACAACCTGATCGAACTTGGCGTGACCAAGCGCGCGCTGCACCAGCGGCTGCAAACGGAGCTGCGCCAGCGGCGCGAGCTCGAACGCGGCTACGACCTGCGCGGCATGGTGTGGCAGGACCCGGCCACCGAGCGCGTGGTGCATCTGGCCTGCCAGGTCGCGCGCGCCGACGTGCCGGTACTGATTTCCGGCCCCAATGGCACCGGCAAGGAATGCATCGCCAACATCATCCAGGCCAATTCCTCGGTGCGCGACGGCCCGTTCGTGGTGCTCAACTGCGGCGCGCTGCCGGCCGAATTGATCGAGGCCGAGTTGTTCGGCGCGGAAGCCGGCGCCTACACCGGCGCCTCCAAGGCGCGCGAGGGCAAGTTCGAGGCGGCCGACGGCGGCACCCTGTTCCTCGACGAAATCGGCAACCTGCCGCTGGCCGGACAAATGAAACTGCTGCGCGTACTGGAGACGGGGCGCTTCGAGCGCCTCGGTTCCAACCGCGAACGCCAGGTCAAGGTGCGCGTGGTCAGCGCCACCAACGCCGACCTGCAGGCGATGATCCGGGCCGGCAGCTTCCGCGAGGACCTGTTCTACCGCCTCAACGTGATCGAGCTGCGGCTGCCGCCGCTGTCCGGGCGCCCTGCCGATATCCTGCCGCTGGCGCGCCACTTCCTGGCGACGCAACAGGAGCGCCAGCAACCATTGCAGCTGCACCCGTCGGCGCAGGCGGCGCTGGTCGCGCACCCATGGCCCGGCAATGTACGCGAACTGAAAAACGTCATGGCGCGCGCCGGCCTGCTGGCCCAGGGCGACACCATCAAGGTCGGCGACCTCGGTCTGCCGGCGGCCGCCGCGACCGCGCTGGAAGAAGGCGTGCGGGAGCCCGACCGCGACGCCATCGGACTGGCTCTGAGCCGTGCCGGCGGCGTGGTGGCGCAGGCGGCGGCGGAATTGGGCCTGTCGCGCCAGGCGCTGTACCGACGCATGGAACGGCTGGGCATCGCCCGTCCCTGATGTCTCCCACGCCCGCGTCGAAAGACCAGCAATCAGGCCAGGGCCGCAGAGCCATGCGTCTTTCGCTGCTCACGCGCTGGACGGCGCTGATCGGCACCCTGCTCACCGTCGGCATCCTGATCGCGCTGGCCCTGACCCGCTTCTTCCCCGACAATCCGGGCCTGGTGCTGGCGGTGTGCCTGCTGTGCGTACTGCCGATCTCGATCATCACGATCCGCTCGCAACTTGAATACATGCTGTCGCTATTCCGCGCGCTGACCGGCACCGTCACCAGCTACCGCGATGGCGACTTTTCCTTCAGCCTGCACTGGCCGCAGAACGATGAACTGAGCGACCTGGTGGCCGCGCACAACGCGCTGGGCGACGTGCTGCGCCAGCAGCGCCTCGAGCTGGTGCAGCGCGAACTGCTGCTCGACACCATGGTGCAGAACACGCCGGTGGCGATGCTGCTGGTGAGCGAATCGGGCCCGGTGGTGTATGCCAACATCGCCGCCCGCCAGCTGCTCAACGAGGGCCGCAAGCTGGAAGGCCACCGCCTCGACGACGTTCTGGCGCAAGCCTCGCCGGCGCTGGTCGAAGCGCTGGCGCGCGGCGGCGACGGCCTGTTCACCACCAGGGATGGCGCCAGGGTCGACGACATCGACGAGGAAGAGGTCTACCACCTGGCGCGCCGCAGCTTCAATCTGAACGGGCGGCGGCACGAACTGCTGCTGCTGCGCCAATTGACGATGGAGCTGCGCCGTCAGGAAGTACAGACGTGGAAAAAGGTGATCCGCGTGATCAGCCATGAGTTGAACAATTCGCTCGCGCCTTTGACATCGCTGGCCCACTCCGGCGCGGAGCTGGTGCGACGCGGCCAGACCGAACGCCTGCCGCAGATCCTGGAAACGATCGAGGAGCGCACCCGCCACCTGGAGAGCTTCATCCTCGGCTACGCGCGCTTCGCCAAGCTGCCGACGCCGCGGCTCGAACCGCAGCACTGGGCGGCGTTCCTGGCGCGGCTGGCGCAGCAGGTCGAGTTCACGCTGACCGGCGAGCCGCCGGCCGAACCCTGCGCCTTCGACGCGGCGCAGCTGGAACAGGCGCTGCTCAACCTCCTCAAGAACGCCCACGAATCGGGCTCGCCGGCCGCCCAGGTCGCGCTGGAAGTGCGCCGCCTGCACGAGGCGGTGCGCATCGATGTGCTGGACCGGGGCCCCGGCATGAGCGACACCGTGCTGACCAACGCGCTGGTGCCCTTCTACTCCACCAAACGCAGCGGCACGGGCCTGGGCCTGGCGCTGGCGCGCGAGATCGCCGAGGCCCACGGCGGGCGCATCACCCTGGCCAACCGCGACGGCGGCGGCTTGGCGGTGACCATGCTGCTGCCGCTGGCCTGCTAAACTGGCGGGATGTCTGCCAAACCTGCTTCCAATTCCGCCCCAAAGTCCGCCCCCGGCGCCGTGCGCTACGACCAGCCCGGCCATCCGCCGGCCACCATCACCGAATTCGAAGGCGTGCGCAGCCTGCACCTGGGCACATCCTGGGTGCAGGGCGCCATGCGCCTGTCCAAGCCGGACAACATCGAGCTCGAATACGTGCAAATGATGATGATGTGGCTACTGTTTAACGACAGTCCGCGCCACATCGTCCAACTGGGATTGGGCAGCGCGGCGTTGACCAAGTTCTGCTACCGCCGCCTGCCGCAGGCGCGCGTGACGGCGGTCGAACTCAATCCCAACGTCATCGCCGTCTGCAACGCGCAATTCGGCCTGCCCTCGAACGACGAGCGCCTGAATGTGATCGAAATGAACGCGATGGACTTCGTGCTCGACCCGGCCAACCACGGCACCGTCGATGTGCTGCAGGTCGACCTGTACGACGAGGAGGCGCGCGGACCGGTGCTCGACTCGCCCGAGTTCTACCAGGCCTGCCACGACTGCCTGCGCGACGGCGGCATCATGACCACCAACGTCTTCGGTGATTTTTCCAACTACGACAAGAATTTGCAGACCATGGAGCAGGTGTTCGACGCCGTGGTCTGGCTGCCCGAGGTCCACGACGCCAATATCGTCGTCATCGCGTTCAAGCAGTCGCCGGTGATCGATTTCGCGGTGCTGTACGAGCGCGCCGGCGCCATCAAAAAGACGCTTAACCTGCCCGCCAAATCGTGGGTCAATGGTCTCAAAGGGTGGATGCTGGACCAGCAATAGTCAGGCTGTCAACGCGCTGTCGAAGGACGCACCGGCGTAGCGCATTTTGCGTCTATCGATATGCAAGCGCCTCATACCGATGCAGGCGCGCCACAGTTTCGCACCATTTTGCGGCGGGTAATGTCCGGGCCGTCGGCCAGATTACGTCACATCCGTTGGTAACGCGAGCAATATTAACAATCGTACACATTCTGCAACAAGTTGGTGCATGCCGCGTTGCGGCCGTGCGACAGCTCAAGATAGTATTTTCTCAACGACCGCTACCAGCGGCGTCCCACAAAAACAAAGTGAGAAATACATGACAAGAGCACCTCAATTCAAGCGCACGCTGCTGGCCAGCGCCATCCTGTTGCTGGTAGCCGGTCCGGGCCTGGCACAAACCCAGGCCGCCGCCGACGAGCAGTTGGCCAAGGAACAGCAGGTCGTCGTTCTCGGTTCGCGCACGGTCGCCAAAACCGCGCTCGACACCTCGGCGCCGGTCGGCCTGATCGGTCTGAAGGACCTGCAAACCGCCGGCCCGCTGGAACTGGGCAAACTGCTGCAAACCCTGGACCCGTCGTTCAACTTCTCGAGCACTTTCGTCAGCGACGGCACCGACAGCATCCGTCCGGCCACCCTGCGCTCGCTGGGGCCTGACCAGGTGCTGGTACTCATCAACGGCAAGCGCCGCCACCAGCAGGCGCTGGTCAACGTCCAGCAAACTGTCGGACGCGGCTCGGCCGGCACCGACATCAACGCCATTCCGCTGGCGGCGATCCAGCGCATCGAAGTGCTGCGCGACGGCGCCGCCGCCCAATACGGCTCGGACGCCATCGCCGGCGTGATCAACATCGTGCTCAAGACGCAGACCAACGAGACCTCACTGAGCGGCACCGTCGGAACGACTTCCGAAGGCGACGGCGACCTGTACTCCGGCAGCGCCAACACCGGCTTCGCGCTGGGCCAGGACGGCGGCTTCCTTAACCTGACCGTCGAGGCGCGCAAGCGCGGCGAAACCAACCGCGCCGGCCCCGACTCGCTACGCGCGAACCCGCCGCGCGTGACCCAGCATCTGGGCGACAGCAACACCCGCGACACCTACTTCTGGTGGAACGGCGCCATCCCGATCGACAAGAGCAGCGAGTTCTATGCCTTCGGCGGCCTGTCCAAGCGCAAGAGCGATTCGTTCGGTTTCTTCCGCTCGGCCGGCGACGACCGCACCGTTCAAGCGGTGTACCCGAACGGCTTCCTGCCGGCGATCCACACCGACATCAAGGACGCCTCGTTCGCCTTCGGCTATCGCCGCGACCTGCCCAACGACTGGAAGGCCGACGTCAGCGTCAACCATGGCGCCAGCGAACTGGCGTTCCACGAATCCGACAGCCTGAACACCAGCTACTGGTACGAGCCGAAACCGGGCGGCGGCATCTACGCCGAATCGCCACGCGAGGCCGACACCGGCACGCTGAAATTCGACCAGACCACGGTCAACGCCGACATCAAGGGCCCGGTCAAATTCGGCGACAGCAGCGTCTTCGTCGCCGCCGGCTTCGAATACCGCCGCGACAACTACCAGATCGTCGCCGGCGACCCGGTCTCCTACCAGTACGGCCGCACCAACAACCCGGCGATCGGCATCACCACCCCGAGCGGCGCGACGGCGGCGGCGGGCATCCAGGGCTTCCCTGGCTACACGCCGGCGACCGCAGTCGATTCGGGCCGCCACAACATCGCGCTGTTCCTCGACGCCGAGCACAAGCCGCTGGACAACCTGACCCTGGCCGGCGCCGTGCGCTACGAGAAGTACTCGGACTTCGGCAGCACCGTCACCGGTAAGCTCAGCGCGCGCTACGACCCGACCAAGAGCGTCGGCTTCCGCGGCAGCGTCTCGAGCGGCTTCCGCGCGCCCAGCGTGCAGCAGCGCTTCTACAGCTCCGTGTCGACCAACCTGAATAACGGCGTGCTGACCGAAACGCTGACCGCGCGTGAGGGCAGCTCGGTCACGCAGGCCTTCGGCATCGCCCCGCTGAAAGAGGAAACCTCGACCAGCGGCAGCGTCGGTATGGTGCTGCGCCCGGCCAAGAACATGTCGCTGACGGTGGACGCGTACCAGATCAAGATCAAGGACCGCATCGTCTTCTCCAGCGAGATCGCACCGGAAGCCGGCGGCGGCCCGATCACCAACATCCTGCGTCCGCTGGGCGTGGGCCAGGCGCAGTTCTTCACCAACGCGGTCGACACCCGCACGCGCGGGCTGGACGTGGTGGCCGAGCACACCACCCGTTTCGCGGCGTCGTCGCTGGTGCTGTCCGGTCAACTGGGCTTCAACAAGACGGAGGTGAGCAAGCGTCATTCGACATCGTCGGTGCTGACCGGCGAGCAGCTGTTCGACCAGGCGCAGGTCACGCTGATCGAACGCGGCCAGCCGCGCAAGCACCACGTGGTGGCGGCCGACTACACGGCCGGCGCGTGGAACGTCAACACCCGCGCCAACTACTATGGCGAAGTGCAGGCGCAAAGCTTCAGCCCCCTGCACACGTGGGATGCCAAATGGCTGGTGGACGCGTCGGTGCGGTATGGCTTCAGCAAGCGCACCTTCCTCAGCGTCGGCGTGAACAACCTGTTCAACGAACTGCCATCGGAATGGACCAACGGCGGCGACTTCCCGAAACTGGGCTTCACCCGCTGCTGGGAAACCTGCCCGATCGGCGTGAACGGCCGCTCGATGTACGTGCGCGTCGATACGGCGTTTTAATGTGCTAGCGTGAACGGTTGGCGGCAAACGCCGCAAGGTGCACGATCGCCGCCAACCGTTTGACCAAATCATCCATCTGCTCGGCCGGCACCTGCGCGTAGCCCAGCATCAAACCGCGCCACCCCGACGCCCCCTGGGTATCATGCCGGCTCAATGCGTTGACCACAATGCCGTGCTCCAGCGCCTGCCCGCTCACGGCCACATCGTCCATCGTCCCGTCCCTGAAGCGCAGCGCCAGGTGCATGCCTGCCGATCCGCCATGCACCGTCGCCACCGCGCCCATATGCCGCTGCAGCGACGCCACCAGCGCGTCGCGGCGCTGCCGGTACAAGCGGCGCATGCGCCGCACATGCAGCGCGAATTGCCCGCTGCGTAAAAACTCCGCCAGCGCCAACTGTTCCGCCACCCGTCCGCTGGCATGCGACTGCGCGCGCATCAACGCGAATTCCTGCTCCAGCGCCAAAGGCACCACCACGAAACCGATCCGCAGCGACGGGAACATGGTCTTGCTGAAGGTACCCAGATACACCACCGGCGCTTCCGGCGCCAGCCCCTGCATGGCCGACAGCGGCGCGCCATCATGCCGGAACTCGCTGTCGTAATCATCCTCGATGATCAGCGCACCGGCGCCGCGCGCCGCCTCGATCAGCGCCAGCCGGCGGCGCAAACTGAGCACGCTGCCCACCGGATACTGGTGCGACGGCGTCGTGTAAATCAGGCGCGGGGGCCGCAACAACCAATCTTCCGGCGCTGGCGCCATGCCGTCGTCATCGACCTCGATCCCCGCCACATTCAGCCCCGCCGCGCGTGATGCCGCCATCGCGCCGCCATAGCCCGGGTTCTCGATCCAGATCGTGTCGCCGCTGTCGGCCAGCGCGCGCAAACACAGATCCAGGCTGCTTTGCGTACCGCCCGTGATGAACACCTGGCCGGCATCGCAAACCACGCCGCGCGCCGCGCGCAGATGGTCCGCGATGGCCTCGCGCAGCAGCGGCTCGCCAGCCGGGTCGCCGTAATTGAGCTGTTCCACCGTCAGCGAACGCCATGCGCGTTCCAGCATGCGTCGCCACAAGGTCAACGGAAAATGGTCGAGCGCCGGCACGCCGGGAACGAAGGCGCCCATCATCTCGGCAGGACCCGGCAACGGACGCAAGCCCCGCGCGCGTAGCGACAGGCCCGCGTGGGCGGACGCCGGCGCCGGCTGCGCCGACGACGGCTTGCGGTCCGCCGCGATCGTCGCCACCACGGTGCCACGGCGGTCGGTGGTGACGAAGCCTTCGCTGGCCAGCTGCTCGTACGCGTACAGCACCGTGTTGCGCGCCAATCCCAACTCCTCGGCCAGCGCGCGCGACGCGGCAAGCCGCGTGCCGGCGGCCAGGGTGCCATTGCGGATCGCCGTGCGCAAACATTCATGCAACATGCGCTGGCGCGGCCAGCCCCGGTGGCTGTGCTGCGCCGTATAACCGGTGATCAGCAGTGACATATCCATTTGTGGCCCCATAAGATTACATATATCTGGACCTGTTTTCAGGGCCAGCAAGCCATTATATTGATGTTTCACTCATTTTGGATGGAGATCATGACCGCAGCAGCCACCCCCGCCAGTTCAGCCAGCCCCGCCGCCCACCCCAGCGACCGCACCCGCGTACGTCGCAGCGCCGAGAGGGCGCAGTACGACACCGCCACCCTGCACGCCATCATCGACGACGCCTATCTGTGCCACATCGCCTTCGTCGACGCCAAGGGTTCGCACTGCATCCCCACCGCGTGCTGGCGCGAGGACGGGCATCTGTATATCCACGGCTCCAATGGCAGCCGCATGCTTAAACGCCTGATGGAAAGCGAGACCTGCGTAACGATCACGCACCTGGACGGGTTGGTGCTGGCGCGATCGGCCTTCAACCATTCGATGAACTATCGTTCGGCGATGATCTACGGCCGCTTCGAGGTGGTCACCGACGAAGCCGAGCGCCATCGCTCGCTGGAAGCCTTCATGGAAAAGCTGGCGCCGGGACGTCAGGCACAGGTCCGGCCGGGCAACGACAAGGAGTACGCCGCGACGACGATCATGCGCATATCGCTGGAGGAGGCGGCCTGCAAGGTGCGCAGTGGCGGGCCGAACGACGATGAGGAGGACATGCAATGGCCGGTTTGGGCGGGCGTTCTGCCGTGGGAACGGACGCCGATGGCGCCGCAGCGGGACACGGCTTGCACCATTGAGGCACCAGACTACGTCAGCGCCTGGGGATGTAGTCCGACTACACTAAGCAATACCAATTTGTAGCAAACACGCAACTGAAAGCGTTTTCAAGGGCTGTGACTTGTCCTAGGTTCAGCTATTTGATGTCACAAGATAAAACTTAATTTGACTTGGTTTCTAGTTTTAATACAAGATCGGGCTCAGGCGTCATGAGAACGCCGAGCATCCGACCCCATGTAAAACATCTGGAGACAAGACAATGCAAGCCAGTCCAAGCACCCCACGCGGCGTTAGCGCCGCGCCTCCCCTCACGCCCGTCGCCGCCGCCTGCGCGCTGCTGATCGCCGCCTTTTCCACACCGCTGCACGCACAGAACGACAGCGCGGCCTCCGCGCAAGCCGGCGACGCGCCGATGTCGAAAGTCGTCGTATCGGGCATCCGGCGCGGCATCGAGGATGCCATCTCGGTCAAAAAAGAGTCGACTTCGATCGTCGAATCCATCTCCGCCGAGGATATCGGCAAGCTGCCCGACGTCAGCATCGCCGAATCGATCGCACGCCTTCCGGGCCTGGCCGCGCAGCGTGTCGGCGGCCGCGCGCAAGTGATCAGCATTCGCGGCCTGTCGCCGGACTTTGCCACCACCTTGCTCAACGGCCGCGAACAGGTCAGCACCGGCGACAATCGCAGCGTCGAATTCGACCAATATCCTTCCGAGCTTCTGAGTGGCGTCACCGTCTACAAAACGCCGGACGCTGGACTGGTCGGCCAGGGCCTGTCGGGCACCATCGACATGCAGACCGTGCGCCCATTGGCCTTCCCGGGCCGCACCTTCTCGGTCAACGTGCGCGGCGAGAAAAACTCGATGGGCAAGATCGCCGACACCAAGGACACCGGCCATCGCCTCAGCGCCAGCTACATCGACCAGTTTGCGAACCGCACCGTCGGCGTGGCGATTGGCGTGGCCAGCCTGGAGACGCCCATCCTGGAAAACCAGACCGGCACTTACGAGCCGTTCGAACAGGCGCCCGTGTCGGGCGTCCCGGCCGGCACCTTCGTCACTGCCGGCGTCAAGGCGCTGGCCAAGAGCGGCACGCTGAAACGCACCGGTGTGATCGGCGTGCTGGAATACCGGCCATCGAAGCAGTGGTCCAGCACCATCGACTTGTTCGCCTCCGAATTCAAACAGGTGGACACCAACAACCAGTTCGAAGTCAATCTGGGCGGCTACAACGGCAGCAACAACCCGGTCGGCTTCAACTACGCCAGCACCAATATCGTCAACGGCACGCTGCTGGGTGGCACCGCCACCGGCGCCTACCCGCTGGTGCGCGGCCAATACAACCACCGCAAGGACCAGATCCGCACCGCCGGCTGGGCCAATAAATTTAACTTCGGCAGCTGGTCGCTGCTGGCGGACGCCAATTACTCGCAAGCCAAGCGCGATGAGACCTACCTCGAAAACAATCTGCAGCTGCAAAGCGCGACGGGGGGCGCTTTCAACGATCCCTTGATGACGGTCGGCTGGAACACCGGCCGCTTCGCCACCATCGCCGGCACGCTCAATTACAGCGACCCGGCCAAGCTTTTTACCGGTAACTCGATCTACGGTTACGGCAGCACCTATTCGCCGCATTTGAAGGACACGCTGAAAAGCTTTAAGCTGGCGGCCACGCTGCCGGCGCCGGATAGCCTGGATGCGTACCTGCGCGGTTTCGACGTCGGCATCAACTACAGCGACCGCACCAAGACCAAGCGCCAGCCATCGGGTGACTTGTTCGCCACCGGGAACCCAACCATCTCCAGCGACTTGCTCTACTCGCCGGTGGACCTGGGCTTTGCCGGCGCGGGGGTGGTCCCTTCGTGGAATGTGCCGGGGGTGATCGCCAAGTACTTCAACCCGATCAACTACAGCCTGGCCAACAACGCCGGCACCATCAGCCGCGCGTGGGACGTCCAGGAGAAAATCACCACGGGCTATGCGCGCGCCAACATCGAAAGCGAATGGGGTGGCGTCGCCGTGCGCGGCAACATCGGCGCACAGCTGCTGCATACCGATCAATCGTCGGACTCCCTGTACGCGGATGCCGCCGGCGTGGCCCATCCCTACACCGACGGCAAGAGCTACAACGACGTCCTGCCAAGCATGAACCTCGCTTTCGGCCTGCCGTCGGATCAAACCGTGCGCGTCTCGCTGGCCAAGCAAATCGCCCGGCCGCGAGTGGATGAACTCAACGCCGGCTTTAACTTCACCGTCGATACCGGGACGCGCCTGCCGAGCGGCAGCGGCGGCAACGCCAGGCTCGATCCTTGGCGCGCCAAGGCTTTCGACCTGTCGTGGGAAAAGTACTTCGCCAAGAAGGGTTACGTCGCGCTGGCCGGATACTACAAAAAGCTCGACACCTACATCTACAAGTTCTCCGAGACGCGCGACTTCTCGCAGTACACGCCCGGCACCATCGCCATCACCAATTCCGGTCAGTACACCACTTCGTACAACGGCAGCGGCGGCACGCTCAAGGGGGCGGAGTTGTCGGTGTCGGTGCCGCTGGAGTTGGTCACGCCGGTGCTGGACGGCTTCGGTGTACTGGCCAGTACCTCGTACACCAAGAGCGGCATCGACATCAAGGAAGTCAACGCCTCGATCGGCAAGATCGAACTGCCCGGCATGTCGCGTCACGTCACCAACGTCACGCTGTATTACGAAAAGGCCGGGTTCTCGACGCGTGTGAGCACGCGTCGGCGTTCGGACTATGTGGGCGAGATCGGCAACTTCGCGGGCGATCGCCAGTTGCGTTATGTGGTCGGCGACAGCCCGGTCGATTTCCAGATCGGCTACACCTTCAACGACGGCGCGTACAAGGGACTGGGGGTACTCCTGCAGGTCAACAACCTGACCAACGAAGCGTATGAGACCTACGCCAACAGCAAGGACCGTCAGCTGGAGTATGCCAAGTACGGGCGCACTGTTTTGTTCGGGGTGAATTACAAGTTCTAAAGGCGAGACTTGGGGCGGATTCGCGCTAATCCGCCCTATGTGGTTCCGTGGCGGCCTTGGGGTCACGGAACCACAGCATCAACATGCATAAGCCAAACAGCAGCGCGAACGGTGTCGTCGACAACGGTCGCTCCGTCGTTGCCGTGATGCCTGCCGGCGCCCTCGCCGCATACTGCGCAGTCGCCTCACGCCGCAAGGAACGCTGCCACTGCGGCCAATCGCCATCCCCATAAACATAGGTCATCCCCGCCGTCGGCATGCCGGCGGCGCTAAAGCGTGTCCACCCCGCGCGTTGCGGCCACCAGGCCGCACAAGGTCCGTCCGCCTTGTCCCCACGCGCCTGCAAGGCCAACGCCGGCCCACCCTCGACACGCAGCAACGCCCCGGCATCGGCGCCTTGCGCACATACCTCGCTGCGCAAACCCGCGACCGGCATCGGGTCCGCCAATCGCCATTCGGTTTTGCGCACACCGGCCAACACCATCCGGTCCATAGCGTCCTGCCACCACAATGCCAACGCTTGCGGCGCGCTGATCGCGTACCGGTGCCACTCCGAGACGCCCACCCAGATCACCCGACCCTGGCGTACATCGCGCTGCCAGAGCCACGGTTGCTTGCGGCTGTCCCTGGCCAGCACCGACCATGGCCCGTCACCGCGATCATCGGGATTCAGCGTCGCCGGCGGCATGACCAAGGAAACACCCCCTGCACTAAACTGGCGCTGGTCTTCCTTCTCCGTCGTCGGCGATTGCGGCCGAAGGCGCAGACCCAGCTCGCGCTGCCAGAATCCGGCGTCGGAAGCATTTGCGCCCAGTACCACCAGCGGTACGCCCTGCCCCGTCGCGGCCAGCAGCGCCGCGCGTGCGGATGGCGCCAGCTTTTCGCCATAGGCGGCATCGACGAACATCGCGTTGGGCGCGGTGATCGGTTCGCGCGCCATCTCGCTGCGGGCAATGGCCTTGCCCAATGTGACGCTCCAATCGACGATCGCACCACTGTCGGACAACAACCGGTTCAATGCGCGCGCATCGAACGAAGCCGCATCGAACCGGCCCTGTACCTGCAACGGCAGCGCTTCGCTCACCTGCAGCGGCACCGGCCCCTCCGCTATCGTTTTACCTTTGGCGTCCAACAGGCGCGCACGCAGCACCATCGCCTCGGCCACCGGCGGCAACCATTGAACCGACAGCTGCGCGGCCGGCGCACTGTTTGCTGCTACGGCGCCGGAATCGGCCAGCACCTGCTTGTTCTCTGCCAGCAGCTGCAGGCGCCAGCCGGCCGGCGCCTGCGGACGCCGCACCGTCAATGTGAAAATGCGCCCGAGCGGCATCGTGCGCGGGAAGTCGAGCGACAGCAGATCCGCCTGCGCCGGTTTCCATTGCAGCAGCCGCGCGGGCAGATCCTGCCATTGCGCCTGGCGCAGCCCATCCCCGACCATGGCGATGGCAGTGGCGCCGGGTATTCCGCGCAACGTGGCTTCGTCGATCCGGCCGCTGGCGTCGGTGACAACGGCCAATGCCTCGCCACCCTTGGACGGCAGCCGGATGTCGGCCAGCGAGATCGCCAACGCCGCCGCGCCTGCCGTGATCAGCAGCGCGTTGATCCACTGCCGTTTGCGTCCGAACAAGATGGCGCTCGCAAAACCGGCGGCCAGCGTCAGCACCGGCAAAACCAACGTCTCGGCATCGACCGTGGCGATATTCATGATGGAGACCACTGTGCCGCTCATCGCGCCTCCTCCTTGCCATTCCACGCCCGCGCGAACGGACTATCGACCGACGACCTGGCCTGCAACAGCACCGGAGCATCGGTCAATGTGCCACGCAGCCAGGCGCGCAGTTCGGTGCGGCACGGCACGCAGCCGTCCATCACGTCCTGCACCGCGCGCTGCGCACTCAGTTTTTGCTCTTGATCGGGAATGCGCGCGGTAATGGTGTCGCGCGCGGACTTGCTCCACAGCGCAGGCAACGCGCCATCGGCTGCCAACGACTGCACCAGTTCCCGCACCTCGGCCGGGACGCTGTCGCTCGCGGCGCCCTGCGCGCGCTTGTAGCTCATCGCGCCGACGATATCCCCGCTCATGCGCTTCTCTTCCTTCAACGCTGGCGGAACAAATGCCGTGCGATGCAGATAGACCCGCTCCGCCGCCTGCAACTCCTTGATCGCCTCCAATGCCTTGTACTCGGGCGCAAGCGCCGGCTTGGGCGCGATCGCGCGCAGCGATTTTTCGGCATCCCACATCGCCGACAGCGCTCGTTTCAACACCGCCTTGGTCTGCGGGTCGAAGATGGTGGCGTTGTCCTCCTGATCATGGACGTGGCCGAATTGATGCATGGCCGCTACCTCGCTGCCCATTTTTGCAGCGCCTCCGTGATGCTCCTCGTCGGCATGGCCGCCAGCCTTGTGTTCATCCTCTTCACGCTCACCTTCCTTGCCGCCGGCGCCGCCATGTCCATGCTCGTCGCCGAACAAACTCGACTCCTCGCCCAGGAACTGACCGTAGCGCAGCCGCAGCGCGGCCTGGTCGGCGGCGATGGCTTCGCTGCGCGAGCGCAGCGTGGCTGCTGGCATCTTCGCATTAGCTTGCAGATCGGCGACCAACTGTTCGGTATCGATGATGATCTGCCGCTGGCTGCGCAGGTTCTCCGGCTTGGCCAGGGACGGCAGCGCAGTTGAATCCAGGCTTTCGGCATCCGGGCCGGGCAGGCGCAGCGTGTAGGTCGGCGATTGCGTGGTGTGGGGATTCTCGGGCGCGTTATCCGTGGCGCGTACGAAGAAGTACAACTCGTCGCCCGGCTCCATGCCAAGTTCCGCCAATGTCCATTGCTTCTTCCAGCTGCGCGACTTTGGATCGGCCGATTTCGGCAGCGGCACTTCGCGATCGGTGAAGCGGACATTCTCACCGCTGCCGCGCGCCAGCGTCATATGCAGACTGGCACGCGAGATCGCGTGGTCGTCCTTCGCCAGAACGGAAAGCTGGACGGCTTTCACATCCTTGGCCAGCAGGTGGATCAGCTCCGTCGGTTCGATGATGGTCACTTGCGGCGACTGGTCGGGGATGACGCGGATGTTGTAACGCGTGCCGGCAGCACCGCGTGTACGCCAAAACAGCGAGTCCTCGACGCGCTTCAACGCGCAATCCGCGCCGATGGACAGCGCTTGCCCGTCGCCCAATTCGACCACCGGCTGCGCGCCAACGGGCTTGCGCACGCACCAGCGCACTTCCGAGTATTGCGGAATCTGGATGTCGCGCGCGGCGGTCTCGAATCCGGCAACGCCGGTGTAGGCCGGCGGCGTGACACGCAAATATACCTCGCCGTCGACAATCGGCTTGCTGGCGGGTGCGGCTTTCTGCGCTGCGAAGGGTGCAGTCGGCTTCGCCTGGAAGCCCCAGGCCGCGCCGGCGGCGATCAGGCTTGCCACCAGCGGTACCAGGCCATATCGCACGCGATTACGCGCAATACGGCGATAGTCGTCGTCCGTCAGCACCTGGGCGAGACGGGACTGCAGCCGTTGCTGCTGCAAACGCGCGATCGGGGTCTTCGCTTCGGCGGACAGCAACGTGCTGCTATCTTCCAGCGCAGGGATGGCGGCGTCCAGCCACGACGGCCATTGATCGGCGATCCGTCGGCGCAAGCGGTAGATGTCCGCGGCAAGCCAGATCACCCATATGGCGATGGCCGCCAATACGGCCGCCCGGGCGCCTGGCAGCAGGGTGGCGGCAAGCGCCAGAGGCACCAGCGCGGCCAGCCAATACGGCAGTCGCCGACGCAGGACCGCGCCCCACAAGCGGCGGCGCAGGATGTCAGTTTCGCCGTGCATGGGCAAGTATCCGTTCCAAGATAAACAATGCGAACAAAACGTAGGCCAACCATGCCGCAGCTTTGGCGTCGATACGGCCTGGCGCTGGGGCGAGGCCCTTCGTGAAGGCCTGCGACGGCATTGGGTATGCCGGCGCCGGCGCTGCGCGCAGGGACTGCCATGCTTCGTAGAGCGCGCGGGCGGTGTCGGCGTCACGCGGTGGGAAGGCATCCGAGGTCCAAAGCCGACCGCGTGGACTGTCCACATACTTCAACGTCACGCCATTGACGGTGATCGCGCTGGCGTTTTTCAACTCGGGAAAAGCGCGCCCCTGAGCCGATGCGGTGGCTATCCACCAATGCGGCGCGCGCCAGCTGGTGGGCGGCGCCTCGCCCGGCACGTCCCACACAACAAGCCCGGTGTTCACATCGGGTGCGTTGGCCATCACGTAACGGTTGCTTCCATTGCCAGCTTTATCGAACGCGGCGAACAGCGAGCGCCAGACGGCATCGCTCACGGAGGTGGTGGATAGCACCACAGGATGACGCACAACCGCCGGCGTGGCCTCCGGATTCGTAACCGGCATCGTTCGCACTTCCACCTGATGGTTAAACAGGGGCAGGCGCGCCGGCATAGGGATTTGTCCGGCGCGGGCGACGATCAGCAGCCTGGCATCGGGACGCCAGTCGCGTTCATGCTGGCGCAGCCACTGCAACGCATCCGGCGGCAAATCGATGCGCGGCGCATCCGAGAAGCCGGCAGTGCCAATCTCGCGCTCCGCCCAAGCCTTGTCGGCACCCGCGTCGATCAGCACCGTATTACCACGCCACGGGAAGATGGTGGCGGCCAACCAGGCGATCAACGCAAGCAACAGCAGGCAGCGCACCAGCAGCAAAAGGCGGTCGCGCCATTGCCAGACGCGCAGCTGCTCCGGCGCGGCGACGGGAAGGAAACGCGCAGTCGCCAGCAGTTCCGCCTTTAAACGCTGCCGCTTCTGGCGATGCCACCAGATCGGCAACAACAATACGGGTAGTGCGAACCACCACAACGGATAAGAACTCAGCATCGGCTATCCATCACAATCTTCCATGGGTCATTTGGCGCGCGCCCCCGCCAGCCGCAACCAGTTACGTAAAACGGCATCCAATTCCTGCTCGATGCACGCTTCGTAGTGGACGATATTGTTCTGACGGCAGCTGCCAGCGACGCTGTCGAAGTGCGCGCGGCTTTGCTGTTTGTAGCTTTCACGATCGCGATTACTCATACGGTGCAAGCCGTCGCTCCGTTCCGGATCGCGATAACCGGCGCCGGATTTGAAACTGGCGTCGACTTCCGCCTGCGTGCGCAACGTCAGCAAGCGCACGTCATGCCGCAGCTTGCGCAAGCGAAGCAACGCCTCGCTCAACGGCGATGGCCAGTCGAGGAAATCGCTGGCGGCGAAAATCAGGCTGGGCGAACGGGCGAAATGCAGGTTCGCCTTCAGCACCTCCGCACTGGGCAAGCCGCCCTCGGGGCGCGCCTTTGACAGCTGCGCCAGCACGCGCTGCAACTGGCGCGGGCCGCGCGTGGCCTGCGTGAACTCCACCTTGCCGCCACGGCAAACCACCAACCCGAAGGCGTCGCCCTGGCGCTGCGCGATCGCGGCCACGCAAGCGAGCACCGTGCGGGCGAACCACAGCTTATCGACACCGTTGATCTCGCGGCTGGGTTCCGCCATCGAGGCGGTGGCGTCGAGCCACAACCACGTCGCGACATGGCTGTCGCGCTCCGCCTCGCGCACGTAGTAGCGATCGGCGCGCGCCAGCAGCTTCCAGTCGACACGGCGCCACTCGTCACCCGGCGCATAGGCGCGGTACTCGGAGAACTCGACACCGGCGCCGCGTTCGCGGCCGGCATGCAGGCCATGACCGAGACCCGCCAGCACGTGACGGATCACCAGCTCAAGGTCCTTGGTCTGCACCATCATCGCCGTCATGGCGGCGGTGTCGGCGGTCTTCGGGTTCGCTTGCATCAGTCCGGACGAATATGCTCGCGCAGGGCCAGCAGGATGTCGGCGATCGCCACGCCATCGGCTTCCGCCTCGAAATTGCGGATCACGCGGTGCGCCAACACCGGCAGCAGCATCTCGCCGATGTCCTCGCGCGTGACGGCCAGCCGGTTGTGCATCAACGCGCGCGCCTTCGACGCCAGCACCAGCGCCTGTCCCGCGCGCGGTCCGGCGCCCCAGCCGACATGCTTCTTCACTGCGGGCGCCGTGGTCAGCGCGGGCCGGGTGGCGCGCACCAGCCGCGTGGCATATGCCAGCAGGTGGTCGCCGATCTCGATATCGCGCACCAGCTGCTGGAGGCGCAGCAGCGTCGCCACGTCCATCACCGGCTCGGCGTCTTTGAGGCCGGCGTTGGTGGTGGCCGACACCATCATGATCTCCTCGGCCTCGGTCGGATAGACCACGTCGATGCGCAACAGGAAGCGGTCCAGCTGCGCCTCCGGCAGCGGATAGGTGCCTGCTTGTTCGATGGGATTCTGCGTCGCCAGCACGAAAAATGGCTTCGGTAGCATGTGCGTCTGCCCGGCGAAGGTGACGCTGCGCTCCTGCATCGCTTCCAGCAGCGCCGATTGCGTCTTCGGCGGCGCGCGGTTGATCTCGTCCGCCAGCAGCACCTGCGTGAACACCGGGCCTTGCTGGAAACGGAACTCGCGCTTGCGCGTGGCGTGATCCTCTTCAAGTATCTCGGTACCGACAATATCGGACGGCATCAGGTCCGGCGTGAACTGCACACGGTGGAAGTCCATCTCGGTCGCCTGCGACAGCGACTTGACCAGCAGGGTCTTGCCCAGGCCCGGCACACCCTCGACCAGCGCGTGGCCGCCGGCCAGCAGGCAGATGATCAGCGAGTCGATCACGTTCTCCTGGCCGATGATCACCTTCGACATGCTCGCCTTCAGCGCCACCACCTTGGCGCTCAGCGCGCCGATTTCACTTTCACTCCAGGCGATTGCGCCCATCTTTAAGCTCCCAACGCATATTGAATGATATTGACCGCAAAGCGGGTGTTGTCGATCGCCAGAAAACGCTTGTTGCGGAAGTCGTAGTCCCACTCGCAGCCATAGTCTTTATTGCTGTACAAAAGCCGCACGCGGCCACCGATTTCCACCGCCTTCAGATAGTCGTGCACCAGATCGTCGCCCCAGCCGTTCAGCTCCACGCTGGTATTGGGCGGGCCGTCAAACTTGAAGAAGCTCGAATACACCGGATGGTTGTTCGGGATCTTCTGCAAGGCCCTCTTGCCGAAGATGCTGGCAATCTCGCCTTCGAAGGACTTGGCGAACAGGCCGTCGATGTCATGGTTGCAGTCGTCGACAAACAAAAACCCGCCACCCTTGATGTAGCGCTCCAGATTCTTGCGTTCGGCCGCCGTGAACTGCACCAGCTTGTGGCCGGCGAAATAGCAGAACGGCGCTTCGAGCATCTTGGGATCGGACAGCGCGACGATGCGCTCGACGGGATCGACCCGCAAGGTCGTGTACTCGACCAGCGAATTGAGCACGTTGCTCGGCATGCGGACGTCCACATCCCAGTCGCCCGACTCGTAGGTCAGGCGGGTGAAGTAGAAATCGTAATTGGCCACGCGCTGTCCTTAACCTTTACACCGCGTCCGACAACGAAGTGAAGTTGAAATCGCGAACCTTCATCGGCGGGATCATCATCTGGAAGCGCACTTCGTCGCCGCCAATGACGACCGGCTTACCCAGTTCGTCGATATTGTTCAACATCGTCACCGGACTTTCGTTGAAGCGGAAGTTCTTGATCGGGTGCTTGATCTTGCCGTTTTCGATATAGAAGGTGCCGTCGCGCGTCAGGCCGGTGAGCAGCAGCGATTGCGGATCGACCATGCGGATGTACCAGGTGCGCGTGACCAGCACACCTTTCTTGGTCGATGCGATCAGCTCCTCGGTGGACTTGCCGCCACCGGACATGATCATGTTGCCGTGACGGCCGAAGGCGCGCTGGCCCTGCTTCTGCGCCCAGTATTGGGTGTAATCGAGCGACTCGACCTTGCCGCCCTTGATCACGTCCGTGCGCTCGCGCGCCAGCATCGAGGCGTTATCCCACGCCAGCACCGGCACATCGGTGTTCCATGGATCGGCCCACAGGTTGACCTGCTCGTCGAACAGCTTCTCGCCAAGACGGTTGCCGCCACCCTTCTTCGACAGGAAACTGCGGCCCTCGTCGGCCTGGCGCGCATCGAAGGCGCCGAACATGCGGCCGATGATCTCCGACGTCGCCGCCGGCTCCAGGATCACCGTGTAGCGGCCCGGCTCCAGCGCTTTCGCGTCGACCGACTTCAGTGCTTTTTCGATCGCGACATCGGAGGCTTCCCGCGCATCGAATTTTGCGGCATCGTTGGCCGAGCGGGTCACCCAGCCGGAACCGCGCCCGTCCTCGGTGCGGGTGGTGACGGTGAAGCCAAGATTGGTCAGGGTCTGGTAGCCGAATACGCCGTTCGAGTTGGCGACGGTTTCAAAGCCGGTGCTGTCGCTGAAAAAGCCGGCGGCGACCAGTCCCTTTTTGCGCGCGGAGTTGATGCTCTGCGCGGCCACTTCTGCGCGGTACTCAGGGTCGATGGCGGCGGTGGCCGCACTGTAGGTGCTGGAGCCCTTGTACAGCTGCGTTTTAATCGCAGGTACGAACTCCGGGTTCTCGGGCGCCAGTCGCGCCACTTCCTCGGCGCGGCGCACAGCTTTTTCCAGCGACTTGTCATCGAACTCGTTGACCGACGCGGTGCCCTGGCGCTTGCCGAAAGCGACACTGACCGTCAACTGCGTGTTCTCCACCAGTCCGGCCGTCGATACGCTGTTACGCGCATAACGGATGTTCCCGCGACGGTTGCCGCTGATTTGAACGCGGCACTCGTCGGCCTTCGACAGCGCCATGACCTTGTCGCAGACGGCTTTCGCTTCCTGTTGATTCAGCATCTTCATGATTTATCCTATCTTGCGAGCGGTGTTGATGACGTTGATGCCGTTGAAGCGCGTGGTCGGAGAGCCATGCGAGACGCAGCTGACCTGGCTCGGTTGGCCTTTGCCGTCGAAGAACGAGCCGCCCATGCGCCAATCGCGCTCGTCGCACAACGCCGAACAGGCGTTCCAGAACTCCTGGGTGTTGGACTGGTAGGCCACGTCCTCCAGCGGATTGGTGATCTTGCCGTTTTTGATTTCGAAGTACAGCTGCCCCCCGAACTGGAAGTTATAGCGCTGCTGGTCGATCGAGAACGAACCCCGGCCGAGAATATAGATCCCCTTCTTGACGTCCTTGATCATGTCGTCCGGCGTCAGCGGCTTTTTGCCTGCCTGCAGGGAGACGTTCGGCATGCGCTGGAACTGCACGCTGCTCCAGCTGTCCGCGTACGAGCAGCCGTGCGATTCCTTCTCGCCGATGACGTGCGCCTGGTCGCGGGTGGCCTGGTAGTTGACCAGGATGCCGTCCTTGATGATGTCCCAGCGTTTGGCGGGCACGCCCTCGTCGTCGTAGCCGACGCAAGCCAGCGAACCTGGCGTGGTGCGGTCCGCCACGAAGTTGACCCGCTCCGAGCCATACTTGAATTTTTTGCTTTGCCATTTATCGAGCGTGGCGAAACTGGTACCGGCATAATTGGCTTCGTAGCCCATTACCCGATCGAGTTCGGTGGCGTGGCCGACCGACTCGTGGATGGTCAGGAACAGGTGTTCCGGCGACAGCACCAGATCGTATTTCCCCGGCTCGACCGATTTCGCGGTCAGCTTCTCCCTGGCCTGGCGTCCGGCGGCGCGCGCGTCCTCGATCAAATCGTAGGCGCCTTTGTACAGCGTGGTGACGCCGCCGGCGGCCTTGAACTTGTTTTCGGGCTTCACATCGAAGAACTCGTAGCCCATGCTGGCCGGCGACGACAGGCCGTCGCGCGTGCGGAAGCGGTTGGTGGCCTTGTCGACGGCGGTCGCGGTCAGCGGCGACCACAAACGGTGCATGTCCTGATCGATGTAGGAACCGTCGGTGGAGGCGAAGTACTTTTGCTGGTTCACCTGGAACAGCATCGACTGCATGAAATTGGCGCCAGCGTCCATGCCGGCCTTGTTCGCCGCGATCAGCATCTCGGCCTTTTCCTTGATGGGCACCGTGCGCCAGTCCTTCTTGAACGGCGTGGCCCATGCGACTTCGCCCACGCCCTTGACGGGCGCCAGTTGCACAGGCTCGCTTTGCAGCTTGGCGTTGGCCTTGGCGATGGCGACGGCCTGGCGCGCCGCTTCAGCCACCGAGTCCAACGTCATGATGTTGGTCGAGCAGAAGCCGTAGGCGCCGCCGGCGATCACGCGCACGCCGACGCCGGACGATTCGGTGTTGACGATGTTTTCCACGTTCAGATCGCGCGTGGTGATGAATTGGTTCAGGTAGCGGCCGATGCGCACATCGCAATAGCTGGCACCGGCCTTGGTGGCCGCGTTCATCGCGGCGTCGGCCAGCGATTTTTTGAACTGCACGGCCATGGGGTTGAGCAGCTCTTCGGCCGCGATGGCGTTGCCAAAGACCGGAATCAGCAGGCTGCCACCGGCGGCGGCGCCGACTTTTAGAAATGAACGACGTTCCACATAAACTCCTGAAAAATATGAGCGAGCCGGCACACGTCCCGCCAAAGGCGCGACGCGTGCCAACTTATGCCGTTTTACACCGCGTCCGACAGAGACGTGAAGTTGAAGTCGCGCACCCGCATCGCCGGGATCAACAACTGGTAATCCGACTCGTCGCCAGACAAAATCTCCGGCTTGCCCAGTTCATCGATGTTGTTCAACATCGTCACCGGGCTTTCGTTGAAGCGGAAGTTCTTGATCGGATGCTTGATCTTGCCGTTCTCGATGTAGAAGGTGCCGTCGCGCGTCAGGCCTGTCAACAGCACCGACTGCGGATCGACCATGCGGATATACCAGGTCCGGGTGACCAGCACGCCCTTCTTGGTATTGGCGATCAGCTCCTCGGTCGACTTGTCGGTGCCTGCCATGATGATATTGCCGGGGGCACCAATGGCGCGCTGGCCCTGCTTCTTGGCCCAGAACATCGAGTAGTTCAGGGAGTTGATCTTGCCGTTCTTGATCAAGTCCTGACGCTCGCGCGCCAGCATGCTGCCGTTATCCCACGGGAGCACCGCGACGTTCTTGTCCCAAGGGTCGGCCCAGACGTTGACCTGCTCGTCGAACAGCTTCTCGCCCATGCGATTGCCGCCGCCCTTTTTCGACAGGAAGCTGCGGCCTTCGTCGGCCTGGCGCGCATCGAAGCCGCTGAACATATAGGCCAGCAGGTCCGAGGTGGCGGCCGGCTCCAGAATGACCGTGTAGCGGCCAGGTTCGAGCGCCTTGGCCTCGACCGAGCGCAGCGCCTTTTCGATCGCCACGTTGGACGCTTCGCGCGCGTCGAACATGCTGGCGTCGCCCACGCTGCGCTTGGCCCAGCCGGAACCGCGGCCATCCTCGGTGCGCACGGTGACGCTGAAATCGAGGCCCGTATCGCGCTGGAAGCCGAACACGCCGTTCGAATTGGCGATAGCGGTGAACTTGGAGCTATCGGTGAAAAAGCCCGCCGCCACCAGTTTGTTCTTCTTGCTGTTTTCGATGCTGTAAGCCGCCACCTGCGCGCGGAATTCAGGATCGATGTCGGCGGTTTTCTGGAAGAAGGTCTCGCTACCCTTGTATTGCTGCTTGCTCGGCGTCGGCATGAACTCCGGGTTCTCCGGCGCCAGGCGGGCCAGGTCCTCGGCGCGGCGCACGGCCTTTTCCAGCGACTTGTCGTCCAGCTCATTGATGGTGGCGATGCCCTGCTTCTTGCCGAAGGCGACCGACACCACCAACTGCGTGTCTTCGATCAAACCGGCGGTCGACACGGCGTTACGCGCGTAACGGATATTGCCGGTGCGGCTGCCGCTCAGGTTCACTTCGCACTGGTCGGCCTTGGTCAGCGACAGCACCTTGTCGCAGATACGCTTGGTCTCTTCTTGACTCAAATTCTTCATATTCTCTGTTCTCCAGGCTTAGCCGATTTTGCGTGCGGTGTTGATGACGTTGATGCCGTTGAAGCGCGTGGTGCTGGCGCCGTGCGATACCACCGACGACTGCGAAGGCTGGCCTTTACCGTCGAAGAAGGAACCGCCCATGCGCCAATCGCGCTCGTCGCAAATGCCGGCGCAGGCGTTCCAGAATTCCTGGGTATTGGACTGGTAGGCGACGTCTTCGAGCATCTGGCCGATCTTGCCGTTCTTGATTTCGTAGAACAGCTGGCCGCCGAACTGGAAGTTGTAGCGCTGCTGGTCGATCGAGAAGGAGCCGTCGCCGACGATATATATCCCCTTCTTGACATCCTTGACCATTTCGTCCGGCGTCATCTTCTTCTTGCCCGCCTGGAGGGAGACGTTGGGCATGCGCTGGAACTGCACGCTGCTCCAGTTATCGGCGTACGAACAGCCGTGAGATTCTTTTTCGCCGATGATGTGGGCCTGGTCGCGCGTAGCCTGGTAGTTGACCAGGATACCGTCCTTGATGATGTCCCAGCGCTTGCACTTGACGCCCTCGTCGTCGTAGCCGACGTTGGCCAGCGAGCCTGGCGTGGTCTTGTCGGCGACGATGTTGACGATGTCCGCGCCGTACTTGAATTTCTTGCTCTGCCACTTATCGAGCGTGGCGAAGCTGGTGCCGGCGAAGTTGGCCTCGTAACCCAGCACGCGATCGAGTTCGGTCGGGTGGCCGACCGACTCGTGGATCGTCAGCCACAGGTGTTCCGGCGACAGCACCAGGTCATATTTGCCCGGTTCGACCGACTTGGCGGTCAGCTTTTGCTTGGCCTGTTTGCCGGCCGCGCGCGCGTCTTCGATCAGGTCATAGGAGCCGGTGTACAAGGTGGTCACGCCGCCGGCGGCCTTGATCTTGTGCTCCGGACGCGCGTCCAGGTATTCGTAACCCATGCCGACCGGCGAGGACAAGCCCTGGCGCGAACGGAATTTATTGGTCTTCTTGTCGACGGCGGTGGCGAACACCGGCATCCACAGGCGGTGCAGGTCCTGGTCGATGTAGGAGCCGTCGGTCGATGCGAAGTACTTCTGCTGGTTCACCTGGAACAGCAACGATTGCATAAAGCTCGCGCCACCGTCCATGCCGGCCTTGTTGGCGGCGATCAGCAGTTCGGCCTTTTCCTTGATCGGGACCGTGCGCCAGTCCTTGACGATCGGCGTGGCCCACGACACTTCGCCCACGCCCTTGACCGGGGCCAGTTGAACGGGTTCGGTCTGCAGCTTGGAGTTGGCCTTGGCGATGGCCACCGCTTGGCGGGCCGCGGCGGCCACGCCGTCCGGCGTCATGTCGTTGGTGGCGGCGAAGCCATAGGCGCCGCCGGCGATCACGCGCACGCCGACACCGGCCGATTCCGTGTTGACGACGTTTTCGACATTCAGGTCGCGGGTGGTGATGAACTGGTTCAGGTAGCGGCCGACGCGCACGTCGCAGTACGAGGCGCCCGCCTGCGTGGCCGCCGTCATCGCGGTATCGGCCAGCATTTTCTTGACCTGCAGGGCCATGGGCGCCAGCAGTTCCTCGGCGGCGATCGCGCGACCGAAGGCGGGCAGCAGCATCGTGCCCAGGGCCAGACTACTAATATTGAGGAATGCACGTCGTTCCATCGTATCTCCAAACGTAAGGCAATGATTGTGGGCCATCCGCCCAAGGTTCTGCTTTGCTTTTATTTGCTCTTCTAGCGAGTCCTACTCGTATAGCTTTTGCTTCTTTACGCCGCACCTGAATATCCGTCGCCGTTTGGGCGGGAATGCCAATATTAGCGCCGGATCAAGGATCGGGATAGGCAAAATGTATGCCATCAACAACAACGAAACACTGTGTTACAAGAGTCCCCCGACCACGGGTCAAACGGGCGCAAAGGAAGGGAAAGTGTCCGCAAAAGTGTCCGCGAAGTGTCCGGGCGGTGTCCGCGAGTGTCCGCGATTATTGGGCGCCATGCGCAAAGCGGTCCACGTCGATGCGCCTGGAAGCGCGCCGCACTCCGGTGGTGCGGCCGTCGCAATTCGCTTGACCTGTTGGCATGCATGGCCGATGATCGCGCAGGGCGGGCGACTGCGCGCCGCCAACAGAACCCTCAGGAGACTTTGCATGAAGAGTTATCTCGTAGCCGCCCTGGCCACCACCACGCTGTTCGCTGCAAGCGGCGCGATTGCCGCCACCGAAGCGACCGACGTCAAACTGAAGTCCGCCATCGCCGCCAGCACCCGCACCCCGGCCAACGTGCAGCGCGACGCCTATCGTCATCCTTACGAAACGCTAACGTTCTTCGGCATCCGTCCGAACATGACGGTAGTGGAGCTGGCGCCGGGCGCCGGCTGGTACACCGAGATCCTGGCGCCGTACCTGCGCGATGGCGGCAAGTTGATCGCCGCCGGCAGCGACCTGGCCGCGCCGGACGAGCGCGAACGCAAGAGCGCCGAGCGTTTCATGGCGCGCCTCAACGCCAACCCGGTGTACAGCAAAGTGGCGCTGGGCGTGTTCTCGCCGCCGCGCAAATATGAATTCGCGCCGGCCGGCAGCGTCGACATGGTGCTCACCTTCCGCAATATCCACAACTGGATACCGGCCGGTCCGGAGAATATGAAAGCGCTGTTCGCCAGCGTTTACACCAGCCTGAAACCGGGCGGCGTGTTCGGCGTAGTCGAGCATCGCCTGCCGGCCAACAAGACCCAGGACGAAACGGCCAGCAGCGGTTACATGCACGAGAAGTATGTGATCGGCCTGGCCGAAGCGGCGGGCTTCAAGCTGGCGGCCAAGTCGGAAGTGAACGCCAACCCGAAAGACACCGCCGACCACAAAGGCGGCGTCTGGGCGCTGCCGCCGACCTACGGTAACAAGGACGAGGACCGTGCGAAGTATCAGGCGATCGGCGAAAGCGACCGCATGACACTGAAGTTCGTCAAACCGTAATCAAGTAACGGGGATCAGAACCGGGTGAACTTGTTTTCGTCCGGCGATCCCTGGGCGGCCACGGAGACGGTCCGTGCGCCGCGCGCCATCGCCGGCGCCGCCGCGCCGCCCGCACCTTTGGATGATGCGCTGCGGCGCACCGGCACTTGCTCCTCGATGGCATAGCGTTTGAACACCGCCATCAATTGGCCCAGCTGCTCGGCTTGGGCGCTCATCTCCTCCGACGTTGCCGCCAACTCTTCCGAGCTGGCCGCGTTGACCTGCGTGGTCTGGCTAAGCTGATTGACCGCGCTGTTAATCTGGCGCACGCCGGAACTCTGTTCTTCCGACGCCGCCGATATCTCCTGCACCAGGTCCGACGTCTTGCGGATGTTGGGCACCAGCGCATCGAACATCACGCCGGCCTGCTCGGCCAGATCGACGCTGTCGGCCGCCACCTTGCTGATCTCCTGCGCCGCCACCTGGCTGCGCTCGGCCAGCTTGCGCACCTCGGCCGCCACCACTGCGAAGCCCTTGCCGTGTTCGTGCGCGCGCGCCGCCTCGATGGCCGCGTTCAGCGCCAGCAAATTGGTTTGATAGGCGATATCGTCGATGATGCTGATTTTGCTGGCGATCTGGCGCATCGCCGCCGCCGTCGCCTTCACCACCTCGCCGCCGCGCGTCGCGTCGACGGCCGCCTGGGTGGCGATGCCGTCGGTGATCTTGGCGTTCTCCGTGTTTTGCGCGATCGACGCCGTCATCTGCTCGATCGACGCGCTGGTTTCCTCGACGCCCGCAGCCTGTTCGCTGGCCGCCTGCGACAGCGACTGCGCGGTCGAACTGACTTCCTGCGACGCCCCGGCCAGGCCGGCGACCACCATCTGCACCTCGCGCACGATGCCCGACAGGCTGCGCGCCAGCCAAACCGCCAGCACGCAACCGAGTATGGCAATCACTACATCGATGGACAGGATCAGCCGCTTGGCCGAATCGGTGACTTCGGTCATCGTCGCCGACTCGCGATCGGTCATACTGTCGTTCAGCTTGAGCAGCTTGCGGAAAGCGCCCGCAATCGCTGCGTCGGCGCCCTTGATCGATTTATCCATCTCCGTTGCGCCCATGCCTTTCGCATGCATCGACTCCAGCTCGACCATGCTGTCGCCATAGGCTTTGACGCCAGCCGCCACCTCGCCCAGTAGCACCTGCTCTTCCGCGCTCATCGCACCGGCGGCCTTGTAGTTGGCCATTTCCTTGTCGATATTGGCCAGCGCGGCACGGAACTGGGTGTTCTGATCGCCGCCGCGCAGGATGTAGTTCTTGAATTGCTGGACCGCGTGGCCCTGCGAGATGACGCCCTCCAGCACCGCGTTCTTGCGGGCCAGCGTCACGCTCTCGAAGTGGCTCCACTGTTCATGCAACGCCGTCAGCTTGGCGAAGGCGATAAGCCCCAGCACGACAACCAGCAGCACGATGGCGCCGAATCCGGCGTGCAACCGGGTTTCCATTTTCATTTTCTTGAACATGACTTCCTCCTGGGGTAGTGCGTTGGTGCGGACGCGGTGCGCGGCTACACGTGATCCAAAGCGGCGGGAGCGATTCCGGCCAGGTTGCCGACCGACGCCACGCGCCGCACGTCCAGCAGCAGCACGAAGCGGCCATTGACCTTGCCTATCCCTTGCAGCATTTCGGCGCGCACTTGCGCGCCCAGGCTCGGCGCCGGCTCCACCTCGGACGGCGGAATGTCGAGCACCGCGTTGACCGCATCGACCAGGATGCCGATCACGAAGGCGCCGCCATCGGCGCCATCGCCGTCGACTTCAACGACGATGATGCAGGTGCGTTTGCTGATCGCCACCGGCTCGCGCTCCAGCCGGCACGCCAGGTCGAGCACCGGCACCGCCGTGCCGCGCAGGTTGATCACGCCGCTGATACAAGGTGGCATTTGCGGCACCGGCGTCACGCCGGCGTATTCCAATATCTCGCGCACGGCCAGGATACCCATCGCGAACATGTCCTGGCCCAGCATGAAACTGAGGTACTGCGGCTCGGAGCCTTGCACGTTGTTCATCATGCGCCTCGCTTAAAATTTAACGAAATGCGATTCGTCCGGGTCGGCCATGTCCATCATCTGCTTGCTGCTGCCATGGCCGGACCGGCCGCGCCCGGTGGCGGATTTGAGCGGCTTGGCCGGCGCCCGTGTGGTACGCAACGGACGCGAAGAGCCGGACAGCTTGAAGAACGACATGGTCTCCTGCAGTTGCTCGGCCTGGCCGCTCATCTCCTCGGCGGTGGCGGCCAGCTGCTCGGACGCGGAGGCGTTCTGCTGGGTGGTCTGGCTCAATTGGGTGATGGCCGAATTGATCTGGCCCACGCCGGCCGACTGCTCCTCCGAAGCCGCTGTGATCTCCTGCACCAGATTGGAGGTGCGGCGGATGTTGGGCACCATTTCGTCGAGCAGATGGCCGGCCTTCTCCGCCAGTTCGACGCTGCTGCTGGCGACTTGTTCGATCTCCTGCGCCGCGATCTGGCTGCGTTCGGCCAGTTTGCGTACCTCGGCCGCCACCACCGCGAAGCCCTTGCCGTGCTCCCCCGCACGCGCCGCCTCGATCGCCGCGTTCAGCGCCAGCAGGTTGGTCTGGTAGGCGATATCGTCGATGATGCTGATCTTCTTGGCGATCTGCTGCATCGCCGCCACCGTCGACTTGACCGCCGCGCCACCCTCCACCGCCTCCAACGCCGCCTTGCTGGCGATACCGTCGGTGACCTTGGCGTTCTCGGTGTTCTGGGAAATCGACGCCGTCATCTGTTCGACCGAAGCGCTGGTCTCCTCGGTGCCCGCCGCCTGCTCGCTGGCCGCCTGCGACAGCGACTGCGCGGTCGCGCTGACCTCCTCGGAGGCGCTGGCCAACGACTCGGCGCCGTTGTTCACGTCCTGCACGACCTGGGACAGTTTGTCGATCATGCCCTTCATCGCCGCCAGCAGGCTGGTGGTGTCGCCCGCCCGGACATCGACATCGGCACTGAGGTCACCTTCGGCTACCTTGCGCACGATCGCCGCGGCATAGGAAGGATCGCCGCCCAGCTGGCGCATGATGCCGCTCAGGATGAACAGCCCGATCCCCAGCAGCAGCGCCAGCGCGACACCGGCACTGACATACATGCTATTTTTCGCAGCGGTGGCGGCGGCATCGGCGTGCTTGACGTCGTCCTCGCCGTACTGCACATTCAGCGCCACGAGCTTGTTGAGGCTTTCGGTGGCGGCGTGAAACGCCTCGCGGTTGTCCTGCGTGGTCTTGTGGATGGCGGCGAACAGCTCCTTGCGGCGGGCGCCATCGGCGCGCGCGATCTGTGTCGCCAGATCAGTGACGATCAGGTCGCGCGCCTTCCACGCGTCCCATTGCTTGACGAAGGTCTTCCACTGCGCGGCCTCCTCGGTTTCCTGTGGCAGCGCATCGTAGACCTTCCAGGCAGCGTCGATCACACTCCAGATCTCCTGCTTGCGTTTGATCTCATGCGTGACATCGCCCGCTTCCTCCGGATACATGCCTATCAAGTCCATGGCGCGGTTCGACGAGCGCAGCGCAGTCTGCCCCTCGTTGATAATCATCAGGCTGCGCACCGACGGCATCCGGTTCTTGCCGAGCGTGTCGAGCATCTCGCCCTCGGTCTTCAAGCCGGTGAAGGCGATGACGACCACCACCGCCAGCGCCAGCAGCGCCACCGCCAGCAATGCCAGGATCTTGGTCCGGACGGTCAAGGTTGAAAGCATGATGATTCCCTTCGTTGAAAATGCGATGTGTTAGGACAGCTGTTGCAGGATTTCGCGATAGATCGCATTGAGTGAAACTGTTTTTTCGACGCCGCCGCGTTTGACGGCCTCCTTGGGCATGCCGTAGACCACGCAACTGGCCTCGTCCTGCGCCACGGTGCGCGCGCCGGCCTTGAGCATCTCCAGCATGCCGGCGGCGCCGTCGTCGCCCATGCCGGTCATGATCACGCCCAGCGCGTTGGCGCCCGCCGCCCGCGCGGTGGAGCGGAACAGCACGTCGACCGACGGCCGGTGACGGTTGACCAGAGGACCATCGACTACTTCGACGAAGTACTGGGCGCCGGTGCGGCGCAGCAGCATGTGCTTGCCGCCGGGCGCGATCAGGACCTGCCCTTGCAGCACGCGGTCGTTGTTGGCGGCCTCCTTGACGCGCACCTGGCACACGCTGTCGAGGCGCGCCGCAAAGGCGGCGGTGAATTTTTCCGGCATGTGCTGCACCACCACGATGCCGGGGCATACGCGCGGCAGCGATGTGAGCACCTCCTCCAGCGCCTGCGTGCCGCCGGTGGAGGTGCCGATCGCCACCACGCGTTCGGTGGTGGCGGTCATCGGCCTGGCGTCGGCCGGCGGCAGCACGGCGTCCGCATTGAGCTTGGCGGCGACCGGCGGCAGCGGCGCGCGTCCCGCCAGCCTGCCCACGCGCGCGCCCGACGCCGCCCGCACGGCCGACACCAGTTCGTCGGCGCTGTCGTGCAAAAACTGCTTGAGGTCCAGGCGCGGCTTGGTGATGATGGCGACCGCGCCGGCGCCCAGCGCCTCGACCGACGTCTGCGCGCCCTTCTCCGTCAACGTCGAACAGATCACCACCGGGGTCGGGCGCTCGGCCATGATCTTGCGCAGGAAGGTGATGCCGTCCATCTTGGGCATCTCGACATCGAGCACGATCACGTCGGGCCACTGCACCTTCATGCGCTCCATGGCCAGCAGCGGATTGGCCACCGCGTAGGTGACGGTGATGCCCGGCGCGGCGTTGAGCAGACCGCTGAGGACCTGGCGCACCACGGCCGAATCGTCGACGATCATGACGTTTATTGCACTCATGCGTTTTCCCTGGTGCGGATAGCTTTCGGTTCCGGCGGAATCTGGCGGCTCAACACGTCGCCGCTGCGGATGGTGAAGATCAATTGCCGGTGCCCTTCGCCAAACAGGCTTTCGGACACCACATGTATGCCGTTCTTGTGCAGCATGTCGCGCGCGAAGTCGCCGTTCTGCAGGCCGAT
Organism: Duganella sp. AC917; assembly: GCF_979258245.1. Taxonomy (NCBI): domain Bacteria; kingdom Pseudomonadati; phylum Pseudomonadota; class Betaproteobacteria; order Burkholderiales; family Oxalobacteraceae; genus Duganella; species Duganella sp. AC917. The sequence goes on along the minus strand of NZ_OZ409848.1, from coordinate 5,638,647 downwards.
GTCGCGCACGTTGGGATTGCGGGGAAACATGGCGCCGCCGCCGAAGATCTTGGCCTGGCACTGCGCGGGCGCCACGTCATGGCGCGCCAGTCCGTCCAGCAGCAGATGCATGGCGTCGTCGCCGTACATGCCCGGCTTCTCGTGCGCTTTGCGATGCGCGGTGCCCGGCAGCAGAAAGTGCGACATGGCGCCGATGCGACGCCCCGGATGCCACAGCGTGACGGAGACGCAGGACCCCAGCAGCGTGCGCACGCGATAGCGCTCGTCGCCGATGAAATAATCGCCGGGCATCAGAAAAATATCGATCAGTTTCGAATCGGGCATGGCGACCGCTATGCCTTCCTGTAGATCGATGGCGCCACAACCGACAAAGTGTCATTGATGTCGTTCAGGGTCTCGGAATGGCCGATCAGGAAATAGCCGCCGGGACGAAGTTGCGCCAGCAGCCGGGCCACCACCTGGCGCTTGGTCTCCAGGTTGAAGTAGATCATCACGTTGCGCAGGAAGATCACGTCGAAGCAGCCGATCTTGGGCAGCGGCGCGTTCAGGTTCACCTGCTGGAACTGCACCCGCTGCCGCAACCCGCGTTCGATCAGCATGGTGCCCGCCTCGCTGCCCTGGCCCTTGAGGCAAAAGCGCTTCAGGTAATCCTGCGGCATCTGCGTGGCGCGCTCCATCGGATAATGGCCGCTGCGGGCCCGCTGCAGCACACGGGTGCTGATGTCGGTGCCCAGCACTTCCCAGGCGGCGTCGCCCAGCACGTCGGCCAGCACCATGGCGATGCTGTAGACCTCTTCGCCGCTGGAGCTGGCCGCGCTCCACACGCGCATCGTCTGGCGCTTGTCGCGCGCGTCGAGCGCCAGCTCGCGCAGCAGCTGGAAGTGTTTGGGCTCGCGGAAGAAATAGGTTTCGTTGGTGGTCAGCAGATCGACCGCCATCTGCAGCTCGGCGGGGTCCGAGCGGCTTTCCAGCAGGCGCAGATAATCGGTGTAGCTATCGAGCTGATAATGCGCCAGGCGCTTGGCCAGGCGGCCGCTGACCAGCGCCTGTTTGCCGTTGGACATGGTGATACCGGCGGCGTCATAAATGAAGCGCTGGAACTGCATGAACTCACGGTCGGAAATGGCTACCAAAGGCATGATGCGTCACATTCAGATAACTGGGAAATCAGGAAAGCAGCGGAGGAGCGCCAGCGGCCGTGTCGTTGGCGCCGGAACGGGCCATCTCCACCACCTCTGCGGTCGACAGCACGCGGTCGATCGCCAGCAGGATGACGAACTTGCTATTGAACTTGCCGATGCCGGCGATGAAATCGGGGCGGATGCGGGTGCCGAAAGACGGCGCCGGCTCGATGTCGCCGGCCGCGATCTCCACCACGGCGTTGACAGCGTCGACCAGCATGCCCAATACCTGCTTGCCGTCGCCGGTGCCTTCGACTTCGACGATGACGATGCAGCTGCGCTTGGTGATGGCGCTGGGATTGCGGCCGAAGCGGGCCGACAGGTCCATCACCGGCACCACGGCGCCGCGCAGGTTGATCACGCCGCGCACGCATGCGGGCATCATCGGCACCGTCGCCAGGCTGCCGTATTCGATGATCTCCTTGATGTGCAGTATGCCGACGGCGAACTGCTCCTGGCCCAGCATGAAGGTCAGGAACTGGCTGGGCAGCGCCGCCCCGCTTTGCAGCGCGACGATCGCATTGCTGCCGTAGGTGACGACGTTGTTCGCCGATAGCGGACTGGCGGCGGCGTTGGCCGACTGGTTAATCATTTGCGTAGTCTCCTTGTTTCACTAGGCGGCCAGGGCCACCGTGCCTTTGCCGCCGACAGCCTGCATCAGCGATGCCACGTCCAGGATCAGTGCCACCTCGCCGCTGCCAAGGATGGTCGAGCCGCTGATGCATTTGACTTCGCTGAACATGGGGCTGAGCGGCTTGATGACGGTCTGGAATTCGCCCAGCAAGGTGTCGACTACCAGGCCGGCGCGGGTGGTGCCCAGCTTGAGCACCACGATGCTCTCGCGCCGCGTGGCCGCGCCGTCGATGCGGAACAGCGACCGCAGACGGATGAACGGCAGCACCTGGCCGCGCAGATTGCAGTAGTCCTGTCCCGGCTCGGTGGCGAACTCGATGCATTCCTCGATCATGTCGAGCGGGATGACGAACACGGACGCGCCGACCTGCACCAGGAAGCCGTCGATGATGGCCAATGTCAGCGGCAGGCGCACGGTGACGGTGGTGCCGGCGCCCTCCCTGCTGTTGACGTCCACGCTGCCGCGCAGCGCGGTGATGTTACGCTTGACGACATCCATGCCGACGCCGCGTCCGGACAGGTTGGTGACCTTCTCCGCCGTCGAGAACCCGGCCTCGAAGATCAGGTTATAAATCTCGCTGTCGCTCAGTTTGCGCTCCGGATCGACGAGCCCGCGCTCGACCGCCTTGGCCAGGATTTTCTCCTTGCGCAGGCCGCCGCCGTCGTCGCTCACTTCGATGACGATGCTGCCCGATTCATGGAAGGCGTTCAGTTTGATCATGCCCTTGGCCGGCTTGCCGCTGGCGATGCGCACGTCGGCCGGCTCGATGCCGTGGTCCATGGCGTTGCGCACCAGGTGCATCAGCGGATCGCCGATTTTCTCCACCACCGTTTTGTCCAGTTCCGAATCCTCGCCGTCGACCATCAGGCCGATGTCCTTGCCCAGCTCACGCGCGACATCGTGCACCACGCGCTGGAAGCGGTTGAAGGTGGCGCCGATTTTGACCATGCGCAGCTCCAGCGCGGCGTCGCGCACTTCCTCGACCAAACCGGATAGCGTCGACGTGCATTCCTGCAGATCGGTGTTGTGTATCTGCTGACCGATCATGCTGGCGCGGGCGCCGGCGATGATCAACTCCCCCACCAGGTCGATCAGGCGATCAAGCTTGTCGGAATCGACGCGCACCGAACGGCTTTCCTGCGCCTTCTGCTCGACCACCTGCTTCTGCTTGGCCAGCGCCGCCTCCACCACCACCGGCGGCACGTTGCCGGCGGCGACCAGGATGCTGCCCAGGCGCGGCGGCGGCTCGTCCGCGTCACCGTTGCCTTTCGCCTCGCCGCTGGACTGCTGTTGCAGCGCGCCCGCGAGTTCGGAGGCGGTCACGCTGCCGCACAGGACCAGGATCTCGCCCAGGCGCGCCGGCAGTTCCGGCAGCGCGCGAATCAAGTCCACGTATTGCGACACTTTGCTGTGTGGCGGGATGATGCGGATCTCGCAGTCGTCCTGCACGAACTCGAACACGCCGACGATGGCCTCGCGGTCGGCGGAGCTATCGAAGGCGATCTCGAATCCCAGGTAGCACAGCTCCGCGTCCATTTCCTCGGCCGCCGGCAGGGCGTCGGGCACGGTGGCGATGCCGACGATCTTGCCCAGCTTGGCCAGATAACGCAGGAACGCGATCGGATCCATCCCGTTCTGCAAAACGCCACGGCCGAAACGCAACGAGATATGCCAGTAATCGCTGTCGCCGGCCACCTTGTCGATGCGCTCGACGCCGGGCTCGGACTGCACGGTCAGCGACTGCGCCGACGATTGGGCGTGGTCATGGGCGCCACTGGCCTCGCCATGGCCGCCCGACATATGCCGGCGCAGCTGGTGCAGCAGCATCTCGCCCTCGGGCGCGGTGTCGGGATCGGCCTCCAGCTGGCCGGCGGCCAGCGCGTCGGTCATGCCGGACAAATAGTCGCAGCACGACAGCAGCAGCACGATCATTTCATCGTTGATCACCACGCGGCCGTCGCGGACCTCGTCCAGCAGGCTTTCCACCACATGGGTGAAGGCGACGATGTGATCGAGGCTGAATAATCCGGCCGAGCCCTTGATGGTGTGGGCGGCGCGGAAGATGGCGTTGATCGCCTCGCCCTGGTCGCCGGCGATGTCGATATTGAGCAGCGCGTTCTCCATGTCCTCCAGGAGCTCGCGGCTTTCGGTGATGAAGGTCTGTAGCGCTTCGTCCAGGTTCATGACTGGCCCTCCGATGAATTTAGCTGTGGATCAGCAGGGCGTCGCCGAAGAAGGCGCCCAGGTTGAGCATCTCGACAATCTCGACGACGGCGGGGCTGTGGTTCAGCAGGCGCAGTTCGCGCTGGTCTGCACTCGCCGTGTTCTTGGCCAGCATCAGCACCTGCAGGCCGGCCGTATCGAGTTCGGTCACGCCGGACAAGTCGATCTCCAGCACCGGCGATTTGCGCAGCGCCTCCAGCACGGTCACCTTCAGATCGGCGGCGCGGTAGATCGTCAGCTCGCCGTCGATCGCAAGGCGCGTGACGCCGCCGGCGTCGTCGGAACTCACGGCAGCACCAGCTTGGCGACAGCGCCGAGCAGCACTTCCGGCTTGAACGGCTTGACCACCCACGCCTTGGCGCCGGCGGCCTTCCCCTCTTCCTTCTTGCCCTCCTGCGATTCGGTGGTAAGCATGATGACCGGCGTGAAACGGTAGTTCGGCAGCTGCTTGAATTCCTTGACGAAGGTGATGCCGTCCATGTTGGGCATGTTCACGTCGCACACCACCAGATGGATTTTCTGGCCGGTGCATTTGGACAGCGCGTCGACCCCGTCGCGGCCTTCGATGACGTCGTAGCCGGCGCCCTTGAGCGCGATGCCCACCACCTGGCGCAAAGACGCGGAATCGTCGACCACCATAATCGTTTTTGCCATGGTTTTTCTACCTTGTTATCTATCTGTGATTCAGAAAAAAGTGATCTCGTCGGCGGCGGCTGCGACCGGCGCGGCGTGCCTGGAGCCGCCATGCACCGCGTGCTCCTCGGCCATCGCGTAGGTCTTCTGCAACTCGTGCAGCAGTGGCGCCGGGTCGAGCGGCTCGAGCACGTGGCCGGCCTCGTAGCGCACGCGGTTCTCGCGCAGCAGCGACGGCAGCAGCTCCATGTTTTCGCGCACGTGCGCCATCACCTGACTCACGCGGTCCTGGAACTGCAGCTGCACCAGTGCCTGGCCAACCTCGCCCTGGATGCCGATGCTCTCCTGCTTGAGCAGGTCGGACGACTGCACCAGCGCGTCGGTCATGGTGCGGAAGTCGGCCAACACGGTGTCGATCATGCCTTCGGCCGATTGCATCGAGCGGTTTTCCTGCTCGCTCGATTGCTCGGCCGCCTGGCTGGCGGCCAGGATCGCGCTGCTGATCAAACCGACCCGGTTGGAGATGTTGCGGCCCGTCTCGGCGGAGCGGCTCGACAGGTTGCGCACCTCTTGCGCGACCACCGCGAAGCCGCGTCCCGCCGGTCCGGCGCGCGCCGCTTCGATCGCGGCATTGAGCGCCAGCAGGTTGGTTTGCGCGGCGATGCTGGCCACGCCTTCGGCCATGTCGCGCAGCTCGCGCGTGAAGCGTTCCAGGTCCTTGATCTGCGTGAGCATGGCCTGCTTGGACGTCATCGCCGATTTCATCGACGCCACCACGGAGCCAAGCTGCGACTGGCTGTGTGCGAATACTTCGGTCATCGACGGTGCGCCTTTGCCGCCGTCGATGCTGGACACGTGCAGCGCGTTGTCGAGCTTATCGACGATGCTGGAGAAGCGTCCGGCCAGGTCGGCGACGGCTTCCTCCATTTGCGTGCGGGAGTTCTCGATATGCCGGCACCAGATCGGCAGCACGGCATCGCCGAAGCGTTCGCGCCCGTCGAGGTAATCATCGACCATCGACGATGCGCCAGTGCCGGCCTGCGTTTGTCCGAACGCGCACCACGCGGCGGCGGCCAGCAACAACGCCGCCCACAGCACCGTGTACCAACCCCACGCGCCCCATCCCGCCACGATCGTTCCGAGCGCGCCGGCGCCGGCGAGCGCAAACGGCATCACGACGCTTCTGTCTAATACAAAGGAATTTGTCTTCACTAATCACCACGCTGAGGTCTCAAAAACGTTGCCGATGGAAACGTCTGAAGGTCCACTCTATCGCACTTGAACCGCGTTTGTTCCCATAAAGTTTAAATCTGGCAGGCTCATCGCGTAATGCTGTTGCACCCGCGCAACCACAAACGGCGCCTTATGGAGACTAGCAAAACGGTACTTTCATGCATACCGCAGCAGGTCGTAGACTCTCGACAATGTTTAACTTTCGATGTAGATTGGCAAGGTTGCATAGCTGCTATGACAGCGTCGCACCCCCCACTTAAATTGAAGGAAAAACTATGAAACAATATGGCGCGGAATTTTTTGGAACATTTTGGCTTGTGCTTGGCGGCTGCGGCAGCGCGGTGCTGGCGGCGGCCTTTCCCGGCGTCGGCATCGGCCTGCTTGGCGTGTCGCTGGCGTTCGGCCTGACGGTGTTGACGATGGCGTACGCGATCGGCCACATCTCCGGCTGCCACCTCAACCCGGCGGTGTCGATCGGCCTGTGGGCCGGCGGCCGCTTCCCTGCCAATAAGCTGCTGCCGTACATCGTGGCGCAGGTGCTGGGCGCGATCGTCGCCGGCGGCGTGCTGTATGTGATCGCCACCGGCAAGGCCGGCTTCGACGTGGCCGGCGGCTTCGCCTCCAACGGCTACGGCGAGCATTCGCCGGGCGGCTACTCGCTGACGGCGGCGCTGGTGACCGAGGTCGTGATGACGATGATGTTCCTGCTGATCATACTGGGCGCGACCGACGAACGCGCGCCGAAGGGCTTCGCGCCGCTGCCGATCGGCTTCGCGCTGACGCTGATCCACTTGATCAGCATCCCGGTCACCAACACCTCCGTCAACCCGGCACGCAGCACCGGCGTGGCGCTGTACGTCGGCGACTGGGCCACCGCGCAGCTGTGGGCGTTCTGGGTCGCGCCGATCGTCGGCGCGCTGCTGGGCGCCGCCATCTACCGCGTCATCGGCAAGCCGGAGCAAGTGAGCGAAGTGACAAACGTACGTAAAGCGGCTTAACAGCGAAATCAGTCACCCCGCTGGTCCGGACGCATAAGCCGGACCAGCCCATCCCCGCGCATTCGCGCACCGCCGCACCCTGCGACGCGAAAAGGTTTACACTTCGTCCTCGCCAGGCCGGCTATTCACACACCGGCATCCATCCCACCATCGCCGGTTGCATCAGCCGCGCCATCGAAACATGAATCAGGCATTTTTAGAGCACAGAGCAAAGTACCGCGACGCTGTCACCCAACGCTACCGCGTGACCCCGGAAATGTACGACGAGGTATCGCGCCTGCTGGCGCCGATCGCCGCGCCGGTCAGCATGCGCAAGGGCGAGTACCTGCAACGCATCGGCGAGCTGGCGCAAAGCGTGTACTGGCTGCACAGCGGCGTCGCCCGCACCGGTTTCGTCACCGACGCCGGCGCCGAGGTGACCTTGTACTTCCGCACGGACGGCCAGGCCGCCGCCGCCCAGGACGATCTACTGCGGGCCGACCAGAACCAGTTGTCGCACAATTTCGTCATCGCCGAAACGGCGGTCCACGGCTACCGCATCGATTGGGTCGCGTTGAGCGGCCTGGCGCAGCGCCACGGCGTGCTGCGCGACTATTATCTGAAGGCCTCGGAGCACCTCATCATCGACCAGGGCAAGCGGCTGTACTTGAGCGTGTGCCCGGCCGTGGGCCGGCTGGCGGCGTTCCGGCGCGACTATCCCGGCCTGGAGCACCGCCTCTCGCAAAAGGTAGTGGCGTCCTTCCTCGGCGTCACGCCGCAGTACATGTCGCACCTGCTGCGCCAGGACGCGGCCGACAACCAACGCAATTAGGCGGGACGAAAAAAAAGCGTCACGGGGGACGCTTTCCTGGACCGGAACGCGCTCTATGCGCGCCCTATGTGCGGTCCTATTTCTTCATGCCGGTGATCTTGTTCTGGCCATCGACGAACACGATCTTCGGCTTGTAGTCGGCGATTTGCTCTTCGGTCATCGGCGCGTAGGTGCAGATGATCAGCAGGTCGCCCAGATGCGCCTTGCGGGCCGCCGCGCCGTTCAGCGAGATCTCACCGGTGCCGCGCAGGCCCGGAATCGCGTAGGTCGCGAAACGCTCGCCGTTGTTCACGTTATACAGATCGATATGCTCGTTCGGCAGAATATCGGCCGCCTCCAGCAGATCCATATCGATACCGCAGGAACCCTCGTAGTTCAGATCCGCCTGCGTGACAGTAACCCGGTGCAGCTTGGCGCGCAGCATAACTCGTTGCATAGACATCTTCCTCATCCCTCGATTAGTAATCATTCAAGCTTGCCAAAGTGCCTTTGCGGGACCCGGTGCAATGCGAGGTCGGTATCATATCACTAGCCGCCCTCGGGCGCTATTTTGGCGAGGGCGTGAAGTTCAGGTCCTGGAAGTCGTAGCTGAAGTCCGTCTCGGTCGAAATCGGCGCCATCTTCATGCGCTCGATGCTGCCGTTCGGGTTCAGCGCGAACGTCACGTAGGCGTCGGCGTTGAAGCTGCGCTCCTTCCAGCGGACGATGAAGGTGTCGTGCTGGAAGTGCTCCAGCTCCCCGGTGAGGTCCGGCGTGCGGGCGAAGCGCATCACGCGCTTGCCGCCTTCGGCCGCGATGGTGACCTTGCCGTACCACGGATCTTCATACGTGCCGTCGTAGGACGCCAGCGGCAGCGACGGCGACGACTTGGCTGCGCGCGCCGTGTGCTCCTTGCCCAGCCGCTCCAGCTCCTCCTTGTGGGCCGCCGCCTCCTGCTCGGCATACAGCTTGATCCAGTCGCTGGCCGGCACCTTCAGGTACTGGTCGAGGATGCGCCAGTACAGCGCCGACATCGCCGGGCTGTTTTCAGCATTGGTCAGAATCGCAATGCCCAGTTTTTCTTCGGGCACCATCAGCACCGTCGAATAGAATCCCACCAGCGCGCCGCCGTGCATGGCGATCTTGCGGCCCTTGTAGTCGCGCAGGCTGAAACCCAATCCGTACGCGGAGAAGTTAGGCTTGGTCGCGGCCAGCGCCGGTTTCGGTTCGCGGATGCGGATCGGCGTTTGCTGGGTCCACATCTCGGCCAGCTGCTTGGCACCGATCAGCTGCTTGCCTTCCGGGGTCTTGCCGTCGTTGAGCAGTAAATTCATCCAGCGCGCCACATCCTCCGCGCTGGTGTTGATGCCCACCGCGCCGACCGCGTTCGGCACCGGTATCGGCTTGACCACCACCGGCTTGTCATCGACCTTGCTGTGCGGGGACGCGTAGTCGGCGCTGGCCAGCATCGCGGCAACGCTGGTGGTGGTGCCGTCCATGCCCAGCGGCGTCAGGAAGCGGTCGCGGATGGCGTCGCCCCACGGCTTGCCGTCCTTCTCCGCGATGATTTTGCCGGCGACGATATAAAGCAGGTTGTCGTAGGCGTAGCTGTTGCGGAAGCTGGTGGCCGGCTTGATGTAGCGCAGCCGCGCAATGATCTCGTCGGTGCTGAAGCTGGTCGTGGGCCACCACAGCAGATCGCCGGCGCCCAGACCCAGGCCGCTGCGGTGCGTCAGCAGGTCGCGCACCGTCATCGAACCGGTGACGTAGGCGTCGTACATCTGGAAGCCCGGCAGGTGCTTGGTGACCGGGTCGTCCCAGGCGATCTTGCCCTCGTCGACCAGCATCGCCAGCGCGGCGGCGGTGAAGGCCTTGGAGTTGGACGCCACTTCGAACAGCGTCTTGCCGTCGACCGGTTTGGGCTCGCCCAGCTTGCGCACGCCGTAGCCCTTGGCCGCGACAACCTTGCCGTCCTTGACGATGGCGATGGCCATGCCCGGTACGCCAAAGGTTTTGAGGGCGCGGTTGACGTCGGCGTCGAGGTCGAAGGCGGGAGCCGGCGCCGTCGTCGTGGCGGCGGTGCTTGCAGCTGCCGTTGTCGTAGCAGTTGCGGCACCGGACACCGCGCAAAGCGATGCCACCAGCGCCGCGACGATAGTACGGGAGAACTTCATCATCGATTCAGTTTGAATTGTTTGTCGACCGAGGCCTGCGTCACCGGATGATAGTGGTCGCGCGCCTTGGCGTAGACGGCGCGTGCCCAATCTTTGTCCGCAGGGTTCTTCAACAGCGCGCTATACAGCGGCACGACGAATTTCTGCCGGCCCACGCTCATGAGGAACTTGTTGAGCGGCTCGCGCACGTTGTAGCCGGCCTTGACGGAGCCGAGGTAGAAGCGGTACGCGATCTCGTTGTTACCGCTCTTGGCCAGGCCGAACGCCTGGTCCAGCTCCTGCATCTGCGCAGCGGTGGCCTTGCCCTCGATATCGTTCAGGAAGTGCATCCACTCGAGCGCGATCCAGCCCTTTCCGCCCAACTCGGCGGTCGGCAGTTCGCCCTTGAGCCACGCGGTGCGTTGCGCGTCGAGCGCGGCGAGGCGCGGCGAGACCGCGCGCACGGCGGTGGCGGGAATGCCCGGGCCATACAGCCATTCGTCCAGCTCCGCTTGCGGCATGTACTCGGGATGCGCTTCGAGCAGGTTCTTTTTCAGATACTCGACGAATTCCTCCGTGGTGGCCGACTTGAACGCGTGCTGGTCGAACCATCCGCGCAGGAACGGATCGAACACCTCGCGTCCGGCGCGCTGCTCGATGGTGCGAAGGAACCACGCGCCCTTCGGATAAATCAGGCCGCCGTCGGCGTAGGTCGACGGATCGGTGTCCGGGCCGCGCGTGGACAGCGCCTGTTTGGAGGCCGGCACGGTCAGCAGCGACACCAGCGCCTCCTCCTGCTCGACCTGCAGGTTCATCTCGGCGATTTCGGGGCCGTAGATTTTCTCGACGATGCGGGTGGTGACGTAGGTGGTGAAGCCCTCGTTGAGCCACATGTGCTTCCACGAGGCGTTGGTCACCAGGTTGCCCGACCAAGAATGCGCCAGTTCATGGGCGATCAGATCGACCAGACTGCGGTCGCCCGCGATCATGGTCGGCGTGAGGAAGGTCAGGCGCGGATTTTCCATGCCGCCGTACGGGAACGACGGCGGCAGCACGATCATGTCGTAGCGCTCCCACCGGTAAGGTCCGTACAGGCTTTCGGCAGCGCTGATCATCTTCTCGGTGTCGGCCAGTTCGCTGGCGGCGGCCTCGATGCGCGCCGGTTCGGCGTAGACCGCCGAGCGCGCACCGAGCTTGCGCACCTCGATCTCGCCGATGGCGATGGCCAGCAGGTACGACGGAATCGGCTGCGCCATCTTGAACTTCCAGCCGCCTTCGCCGGTGGCGGCGGGGTCGTTGTCGGCGCTCATCAACACGCGCAGGCCGGCCGGCGCGTCGATGCGCGCGCTGTAAGTGAAGCGCACCGCCGGCGTATCCTGAACCGGCGCCCACGAGCGGGCGTTGATGTCCTGCGACTGACTGAACATGAACGGGCGCTTGCCCGACATGGTCTGCGCGGGCGACATCCATTGCAGGGCGGCGGCCGACGGCGCGGTGCGGTAGTAGACGCGCACCTTCTGCGGCTGGAACGGCAGCGCGATGCGCAGCGCCCGGCCCTTCTGCACATCGAGCTTGTCGAGCATGAAGGAGGCCGAGGTCCAGCGGCCGCTCGGATTGAGCACCTGCACCTTGGCGATATTGAGTTCATTCGTGTCGAGCACCAGCGTACGGGCCGACTTGTCGATCCAGTTCAGCGTCAGCTCGGCGTAACCGCCCAGCGTCTTGCGGCCGAAATCGGCCTTCAGGTCCAGATACAGGTCGCTGGTGCGGACCTGATCGTAGCGCGCGTAGCTCAAAGGGTCGGCGTGGGCGGCGAGCGACATCAGTGCGGTTAGCACCAACGCGGACAGTGTCTTCTTGATAGGCATGGTGATCTTTTCAATGTTGGTCTGAAGCGCGATGCAGAATATCACAGGCATGTAACAGGCATGTGTGCGGCCGCCAACGGAGGCGAATAAAGCACCGTGGTAGAGCCGGGGGCGAAAGGCTGTGCTAAAATACGCGCCGAAATTGGGGAGTAGTCGGCTTGCGCCTCCCGGCGCAGGAACCTGTATCAACATAATCGGTCCGCAGACCGTGGTGCAGGTGGTTGAAAAACTTGACGAGACCATGATCGAGGGGCGGCCATGATGGGCCGGAGTCGCGCCTGGATCATTGGTTAATCGTTACCGGCCCGCGTACTTCTTACCTCCTCATGGAAGCATTCCTCGTCTCCACCGGCATTGTCGCTCTCGCAGAAATCGGCGACAAAACCCAGCTGCTCGCTTTCGTCCTGGCCGCCAAATTCCGGCGCCCGCTGCCCATCATTGCCGCCATTTTCATCGCCACCATCGCCAACCACGCGTTCGCGGCGGCCATCGGCACCTGGATCACCGGCCTGCTGGGGCCCGACACCTTGCGTTGGGTGCTGGGCGCGTCGTTCCTGGCGATGGCCGCATGGACTTTGGTGCCCGACAAGCTCGATGACGAGGATACCCGGCTGGCGGGTTACGGCGTGTTCATGACCACCCTGATCGCCTTCTTCGTCGCCGAGATGGGCGACAAGACGCAGGTGGCCACGGTGGCGCTGGCCGCGCGCTACGACGCGCTGGTGGCCGTCGTCTGCGGCACCACCCTCGGCATGATGATCGCCAATGTGCCGGCGGTCTACCTCGGCGACCGGATCGCCAACCGGGTCTCGCTCAAGCTGGTGCACGGCATCGCCGCCGCCGTCTTCGCGCTGCTCGGCGTGGCGACGCTGTTGGGCGCCGGCGCCAGCCTGGGCGTCTAACCCCAACCCGGGGTCAAGTCTGTCATTCGGACACAAGCTCAGCCCTGCGAGCGCCTTAAGGATGGGGCCGTGTCCGAATGACAGACTTGACCCCGGCGATTACGGTCATTCGGACACAAGCTCAGCCCTGCGAGCGCCTTAAGGATGAGGCCGTGTCCGAATGACAGACTTGACCCCGACGATTACGGCAGCTCTTTTGCGGGAATGGCCGGCCGTGCGGGCAAACGCAGTTCGACCTGGTGGGTCATGCCAGTGTCGATCAGCGCGATCACCTGCTCCTGCTGCGGCACGCCGTCGACCGTCAGCACCGGCACCGCGCTGGCGTTGGCACTGTCGTCGTACACCACGCGGATCACATACGACGATGTCTCGTAGCGGTAGGTCAGCGTGAACGTGTTCCAGCCGGCCGGCATGCGTGGCGTCAGCGTCAGTTGCTGCGCGCTGCGCGTCAGGCCAAGCAGGGACTCGATGATCAGACGGTACATCCAGCCCGAAGAACCGGTGTACCAGCTCCAGCCGCCGCGCCCCACGTGCGGCGCCACCGCGTAGACGTCGGCCGTGACCACGTACGGCTCGACCTTGTACCTGGCCGTGCCCTCCGCCGTCCCGCCGTGCATGACCGGGTTGATCATGCGCGCCAGTTCCCACGCGCGTTCGGTATCGCCCAGGCGGGCGAACGCCATCGCGGTCCAGATCGCGGCGTGGGTGTATTGGCCGCCGTTCTCGCGCACGCCCGGCACATAACCGCGGATGTAGCCCGGATTCGGGCCAGCCTTGTCGAACGGTGGATCGAGCAGCTGGATGATGCCGGAATCGCGGCGCACCAGGCGTTGGTTGACCTGCTCCATGGCGCCGCGCACGCGCGCCGGATCGGCCGCGCCGGACAGCACGCCCCAGCTCTGCGAGATCGAATCGATCTGGCATTCCTCGTTGGTGTGGGAGCCGAGCGGCGTGCCGTCGTCGAAATAGGCGCGGCGGTACCACTCGCCGTCCCAGGCGTTCAACTCGACGTTGGCGGCCAGCTTCCTGGCCTCCTCGCGGCACTCGGCCGCGAACACGCTGTCGTCCTTCATGTCGGCGACGTCGGCGAAGCGTTGCAGCACTTCGCACAGGAAGAAGGCCAGCCAGACGCTTTCGCCTTTGCCATGCTCGCCCACCTTGTCCATGCCGTCGTTCCAGTCGCAGGAGCCGATCAGCGGCAGTCCGTGTTCGCCGAAACGCAGGCCGTGACGGATCGCCTGCACGCAATGCTCGTACAAGGTGCCGCTCTGGCCCGAGCGGCTTGGCAGGTCGTAGTAGGAATCCTCTTCCGGCTTGACCGCGCGCCCTTCCAGGTATGGCAGGCTTTCCTCCAGTACGCTCATGTCGCCGGTGCTGGCGATATAGCGCCAGGCGCCCAGCGGCAGCCACAGATAATCGTCCGAGCAGTGCGTGCGCACGCCACGGTCCGACGGCGGATGCCACCAGTGCTGCACGTCGCCCTCGAGGAACTGGTGGGCGCCGCACAGCAGCAGCTGGTCGCGCAGCAGGTGTGGCTGCGTGTGGATGGTCGCCATCGCGTCCTGCAGCTGGTCGCGGAAGCCGAACGCTCCACCCGACTGGTAATAGCCGCTGCGGGCCCAAATGCGGCAGGCGATGGTTTGATACATCAACCAGCCGTTGGCGATGACGTCGAGCTCCGGTTCCGGCGTCTCGATGCGTACCGCGCCCAGGGTTTTTTCCCAATGCGCGTGAACGGCGGCCAGAGCCTCTTGCGCGGCGCCTGCGCTGCGATGTTTTTGTACCAGGCTGCTGGCGTCGGCGTTACGGCGGCCGGCCACACCAAGCACGAAGACGATCTCTCGCTCCTGGCCCGGCAGCAGGTCGAACGGCGCCTGGATGGCGGCGCAGGCGTCGAGCCCCGCGCCGACCTTGCCGGAGAGGCGCGAGCGGCGCAGCGCGGCCGGCGCGGACAGCGAGCCGTTACGGCCGAGGAATTCAGCACGGTCGCCGGTGATCGAGCGCAGGCTGGCGTCGCAATTGAAGAAGGCGACGCGGCCGGTGAACTCGGTGTTGTACGGATTGCGGGCGAACATCGCGCCGCTGACCGGATCGACCTCGGTGAGTATGTGCATGCCGGACTTGGAACGCATATCGCCCAGCACCCATTCCACATAGCCGGTGACCGTGAGCTTGCGCGCCACAAGCGTATCGTTGCGCACCTTGATCACGGTGTACTTGATCGGTGCGTCCGTCGAGACGAAGGTGGTCATCTCGGTGGCGATGCCGTTCTCGCTATGTTCGAACACGCTGTAGCCGAAACCGTGGCGCGTGACATAGTCGCCGGCGCCGCGCGCAGGCAGCGCGGCGGGCGACCAGAACTCGCCGGTCTGCTCGTCGCGTACATAGAAAGCTTCGCCGCTGGCGTCGCTGACCGGATCGTTGTGCCATGGCGTCAGGCGGTATTCATGCGCGTTCTCGTGCCAGGTGTAGGCCTGGCCGCTCTCAGAGATCACGGTGCCGAACTGCGGATTGGCCAGCACGTTGGACCACGGCGCGGGCGTGCGCTGGCCTTCGCGTGTGGTGATCACGTATTCGCGGCCGTCCGGCGTGAAGCCGCCGATGCCGTTTTCCAGCATCAGCGCGCGCGCCGGACGCGCTGATGGAATGACCTCGCCGTACTCGCCACGTCCGTCCGCCAGCAATGGCGGCATACGCATCGATTGCGGGCCCGGACGCTTGATCTGTTCGGCCAGCGGACCACGGGTGTCGCTGAGGATGGCGCGCGCCACCGACTGCAGCAGGATGCGGTCCTCGTTGGAGATCTGGTCGGCCAGGCGGACGAAAATACCGCCCGGGCGGTCGACCGCCTGCGCGTCGATGCCGGAGGCGATCAATCCCATGATTTGCTCGTGCAGCAGCTGGCGGTATCCCGACTGGTCTTCATACCAGATCACAAGGTCGACCACCAGGCCTTTGAGGCGCCAATAGGCATGCGCCTGCACCATCTGGCGTACCAGATCGATGTTGGCCGGGTCGCGGATCTGCAGCAGCACGATCGGCAAGTCGCCGGAGATCGCGTACGCCCACAGGCCTGATTGACCGCGATGGTTCTTGACCAGGGTACCAACGTCGGCGCGCAGCGCGGCGTTCGGGTAGATGACCGAGTTGGCCAGGCGGCCGTACAACTGCGCGTCCGCCTCGCTGGCGTTGAGCTGGCGCAGCACGACCTGGCTGTGGGTCCACGCCAGTTCGAAGGTGCGGTCTGCCAGGTGGCGGTCCTGGTATTTGTCGATCAGGTGCAGCGCGGCGTCGCGCTGCTCGGTCATGCCGGTGACGATATCGACGGTGGCCGTCTGGTCCGGCTTGAGGGTGATCGTGTAACGGATCGCCACAACCGGATCGAGCACCGAGCCTTCGGCGCCGTCCAGCGGCCCGCTTTCCAGCAGCGCGCGCGGCGCGGCGGCCGTGTTGCCGCGACCGAGGAAGCGCGAACGGTCGGTCTCGAAAGACACTTCGACCACCGGCGCGTCGTGCACCGTCATCGAATGCAGCATAAACGGCATGGCCTCATCGCCGCCGCGCGGACGGCGCGTGCACAGGATCGCCTGCTGGTCGCGCAGGATCTCCGTTTGCACGAACAGTTTGCTGAAGGCCGGGTGGGCGGCATCGGCCGCCGCCGGCGCCATCACCACCTCGGCGTAGCTGGTCACCTCGATGGTGCGCACGCTGTCGCTCTTGTTGGTGATGCGGGTGCGGCGCAATTCGATGTCGTCTTCCGGCGAGACCACGATTTCCGTGTACAGGTCCATGCCGCGGTCGGAGCGGCGGAATTCTGCGCGCCCTTCCGAGAAGATCACTTCGTATTTACGCGGGTCGACCAGGGTCGGTTGGTAGGTGGTGGACCAGAACTGGCCGTCGTCGAGGTCGCGCACATAGCAGAAGTTACCCCAGTTGTCGCGGGTGCTGTCTTCACGCCAGCGGGTCACGGCCAGGTCGCGCCAGCGGCTGTAGCTGCCGCCGGCGTTGGTGACCATGACGTGATAGCGACCGTTCGACAGCAGCTGGGTTTCCGGCACCGGTGTGCTGTGCTGGGTCAGCACGCGCATCGGCGCGGCCTGCTGATCGGGCACGGTCGAACGCAACGCCGCCAGATCGGTGGTGTTGGAATAAAAGGCGCCAGCCTGCGGGCTGCGTTCCTGCAGCACCAGCAGGGTCGATTGCAGCAGCGGGTCGGATTCGAAGCGGCGCTGCATCGGCCGGTCGTGCAGCAGATAGCTGAGCGATAACAGGCCCATACCCTGGTGGTGGACCATGAACGAGCGCACCACGGCGCAGCTCTGGCCACGCGGCAGGCGCGAGGCGGTGTAGTCGATCGCTTCGTAGAAGCCGTAGCGGCCCATGAAGCCCAGTCCCGCCATCTTCTGCAGGTTCAGGCAAGCCGCTTCCGGCTGCACCATCAATCCCATCATGGTCGCGTAAGGCGCGATCACCAGGTCGTCGGCCAGGCCCCGCTTGAGGCCCAGGCCTGGAACACCGAAGGCGCGGTACTGGTAATTAAGGCTGGTATCGACGGTGTTGTAGCCAGATTCGGAGATCCCCCACGGCACGCCGCGGTTCTTGGCGTAGTCGATCTGGGCGTCGATGACGGCGTTGTAGGTCTGGTCGAGCAAGGTGCTCGGGTAGTTCGGCATCACCAGCAGCGGCATCAGGTACTCGAACATCGAGCCGCTCCAGGACAGCAGCACCGGCTTGCCGGCGACGATGCACAGTTGGCGGCCCAGCGCGAACCAGTGGTCCTGCGGCAGCTGGCCCTGGGCGATGGCGATGAAGCTGGCCAGCCGCACTTCTGAGGCCAGCAAATCGTAGTAGCTGGCGTCCAGGCGACGCTCGCTGACGTTGTAGCCGATCGCCAGCAGATTGGTGGTCTCGTTGTACAGGAAGCCATATTCCATCTGGGCGAATCCGCAACTGCGCTGCGCCAGTTCGGCCAGCGCGCGCATGCGCCCGTGCGCTGCGGCGCTGCCCTGCTCGAGCAGCTGCGCCAGTTGATGCTGGCGTTCGCGTTCGGCCGGGGCCAGGTCGGTCACCGGAATGGCGGCGGTGGCGTTGGACAGGCTGGCAAGCTCGCGCAGCGTCGGCACGCGCGTCATGCTGGTGTCGAACAAGGTATCGGCCGACAGGTTGACCCATGGCGTCAACACCGCCAGCTCGTCGAGGGCGGCGTGGCTTTGTTGGACCAGCGAGGCGCTCCACATCGCGGCGTCGCTTTGCGGGTCGACCTGCGCGTGCAGTGCTTCAGCCGCCTGCGCGGCCAGCACCAGCCATCCGTTCAATTGCTGAAGATGGGTAGGATCGGGCTTCGCGGCCAGTAGCGCCAGCAGCGGCGACAGATCCGGCGACATGACGATGGATTCGGCACCCTGGCTGGCGACGGAAGGTGCGACGCCGTCGGCGCCGGCGGCGCTGGTAGCGCTGATGGCGTTGGCACCCGCGATGCTGCCGGCCTGCGTGCGGGCGATGGCGGCTTCGTCGAGCGTCTCTTCGAGCACGCGCACCGTGGCCAGCATGCCATCGATGATTTGAGGGCCGACGACCGGCTGGTCGAACATGCCGGTCAGGCCGGGCTGCAACGTCAGCAGGTGGCCGGCCAGATTGCCGCTATCGACCGTCGATATATAGATCGGGTGAAGCGGCTTGAGGGTTTGGGTGTCGTACCAGTTGTAGAAGTGTCCCTGGTGGCGTTCCAGCTTGTCCATCGCGTCGAGCGTGGCGCTGGTGCGCGCGATCAGTTGCGACACCGTGATGTAGCCGAAGTCGCACGCGCTCAGGTTGGCCAGCAACGCCATGCCGATATTGGTCGGCGAGGTGCGATGGGCGATCACCTGTACCGGATGCTCCTGCATGTTATCGGGCGGGAGCCAGTTGTCGTCCGGGCCGACGAAGCGGTCGAAATACGCCCAGGTGCGGCGCGCCAGCTTGTGCAGGAAGACACTCTGCTCCGGCGACAGCTGCGCGTCCTTGCGCTTGATCGGACGGCTGATCCAGTCCGCCACGGCCGGCGCCACCAGCCACGCCAGCAGGAACAGCGCGGCCGGCGCCAGGCTGGCGGGACGCCAACCGAGCAGCATGCCGCCGATGAACAGCGCCAGCACAGGCGCCGGCCACATTCTGACCCAGGTGCTGGCGTTGGCGCCGGTGCGTGACAGCGCCGAGGCGCGCCACTCGAGCATGTGGCGGTGCGAAACGAGCATGCGGTAGACGCTGCGCACGATCGCGTCAAGGCTGAAGTAAGCCTCGTACGGCAGGAACACCAGCATCAATATCGCGTGCGAGAAGTGCAGGCCGGTGCGGCGCATGCTCGCGCGCAGATGCTGGCTCCATAACGTGTCCTTGGGCCGGTGCAGCAGGTCGTGCAGCGCGCTGACAAACGGCGGCAGGAAGATCACGGTCAGCACGGCGCCGGTCCACAACCACGGGTCGGGCAGCCAGCGCCAGGCAACGATCAGCGACAGCACCAGCGCCGGCGCAGTCAGGCTGCGGCGCAGATTGTCGAACAGCTTCCAGCGCGACAGCAGCGACAGCGGATTTTTCTCGCGCTTGCGGCCGGGGCCCGGCACGCGGCCGAACAGCCACGAGATCAGCTGCCAGTCGCCGCGTATCCAGCGCTGGCGGCGGCTGACGTCATCGCTGTAACGGCTTGGATATTCTTCATACAGTTGTGCGTCGCTCAGCAAGCCGGCGCGCAGGTAGCAGCCTTCCAGCAGATCGTGGCTCAGCACCTGGTTGTCGGGCAGGCGGTGTCCCAGCACTTGCTCGAAGACGTCGACATCGTAGATGCCCTTGCCGATGAAGGAGCCTTCCAGGAACACGTCCTGGTAGACATCCGAGACGGTGCGGGTGTACGGGTCGATACCCGGCTCGCCGCCGCATAATTTTTCATAGTGCGACGCGTTTTCGCTCGGCAGGCTGACGGCCACGCGCGGTTGCAGGATGCCGTAGCCTTCGACCACGCAGCCGCGCACCGCGTCAACGCGCGGGCGGTTCAGCGGATGCATCATGGTGGCGATGAACTGCGCCGCCGCGTCGCGCGGCAGCTGGGTATCGGTATCGAGCGTGATGACGTACTTGATGCTTTCGAGCTGGCTGACATCGCCGACGACGACCGAGAATTTGTCGCGCGCACCGCTGCGCAGGAAGCGGTTCAGATCCTGCAGCTTGCCGCGTTTGCGTTCGTAGCCCATCCACGCGCCTTCTTGCGGATTCCACAAGCGCGGGCGGTGCAGCAGCAGGAACGGCGTGGCCGGGTCGCCACTTGGGTGGATGGCGTATTTGCGGTTAAGTTGTTCGATCCGGAGCTGCATCTGCTCGAGCAGCGCGGCGTCGCCCGGCAGGGTCTCGGCCGGGGCGTCGGCGAAATCGGTCAGCAGGCAAAACACCAGGTTGGGATCGCGATTGGCCAGGAAGCGCACTTCCAGCTGCTCGCACAACTCCTCGATATTATCCTTGCTGTAGGCCAGCGTCGGCACCACCACCAGCGCCCTGCCCTCGGCGGGAATGCCGTCTTCGAGGTCCATGCGCGGCAGCGGATTGGGATGGGTGATCTGCGTGGTCACCCAGTTTACGAGGCTCAGCGCCAGCTGGCTGCTGCCCAGCAGCGCCAGCACGCCCAACGCCACCAGCACGATGCCGTTCACGCCATGGAAGGCGGCGCGTTCCAGCAGCAGCGCGGTGGCGACAAAAGTGATCGCGGCGATCGCGCCAAGGTATGAAGTGAGCGGCGAGGCGCCCGACGTGTGGCGGAACACTTCACGCCACGGACGGCGCATGCCGGTCTGCTTTTCCAGCGCGGGCAGGCCGCGGCCGATCAAATAGAAACCGACGTGGCTGTGGCGTTCATCGCCGCTGTTGGCGTTCGCCATGGCCAGCTGCAAGGCTTGCTGCGCCACTTCGACTTCCGACAGGCGCGAATGCTTGGAGATCTTCTCGACCGAATGGCGGTAGTGGTCGCGCGTGGCGAACTCCATCTTGCCATAGACGCCGGCCGGGTCCTGGCGCAAGGTCTGTTCGACCAAGCTCATGGTCTCGACGAACTCCTGCCAGTCCATGGTGCCGAGGAAGCGCAGGCTGCCGATGCTGTTGGCGATCGAAACCTGTTCGGCGGCCTGCTGCTGGATCTCGGCCTGGATCTGCTGTTCGATGGTGTGGCCCGATTCGGCCAGGCGGTGCGTGATCCACGACAGCGCCAAGGTCAGCGCCGAGCTTTGTCCTTGCAAACGGCGCGCCAGTTCGGCGACAAACGCGCTGGTGATCGGCGGATTGGAACGGGCCATGTCGGCCACCATCAAAATCAGGCCGCTCGGATTTTTTTCCACCACCTCGGTCATCTGGTCCGCCCAGCCGTTGGCCAGATCGCGGTCGGCGCGGTTGTCGGCCACACGCACGGCCACGCGGCGCAGGTTCTCGATCAGCGCGAGGCGCAGCATGATCGGAATCGCCCACAATTCGCCCAGCTTGAGCGGCGCGATTTCCTGGTAGGCGATCACAAAGCGGCGCAGCGATTCCGGATCGACGCGGCCGTCGCCGTGCGAGATGATTTCCAGCGCCAGCTTGTAGACGCGCGGGCAGCCTTCCGGCGCGCCGCGGCTCAGGCGCGGCAGCTCCTTGCTGTAATCCTTGGGCAGGTGGCGGCGGGCGATGCGGATCTGCTCTTCGATCAGGTAGAAGTTATCGAGCAGCCATTCCGATGCCGGCGTGATCTGCCGGCCGGCCTTGACGGCCTCGGTCAGTTCGTCACAGGTCGTGTTGATGAAGTCGGCGTTTTCCGACAGCCGCGACAGCAATTGGTCGGGACCGCCGCGCGTGCTCAGTTCGTGGTGGGCCGCCAGCGTTTTGCCATGCGCGCCCATCTGCGCGGCGCTGAAAAGTTCCGCGCGTAAGGGCAGGTCTTCGTCATCTTCATCGGAGACCAGGGACGCTGTAGTTGATTCGCGGAAACCGAGCGTCATCTCGGGCAGTAGGGGATTGGACTTTTTCAACTTATACCTCGCTCTGTTGCATGCGAGACGCGGCACGCGCTCCGGCTACGGGCGCGACGAATCTGCGAATGGGAAATTATGTGCTAAGGCATCGTACGGTGGCGCACGAAAAGTCACTGTACGGTGGCGAACATACTGCTGAGTGAGCAAGCGTTGGAGCAAAAGAAAAGGGCCCCTCGGGCCCCTTGGGTGACTTGCATTTTAACGTCGGTGGTTGCTACGCGGCCAGTGCCAAACCGCCGCTCAGGCTGTACGCTTGATCGTAGCCGAGGCGACGCAGGCATTGGGTCGCTTTCATACTGCGGTTGCCGCTGCGACAGAAAAACACGAGCGGCCGCTGTTCGCCGTGCAACCATTCGCTGGCCTGTCCAGCCAGGCGACTTAAAGGCACGCTATATGCCACATGGCCTCCCGGACCGGGCACGGCGGTGGCCGCGAACTCGTAGGCCTCGCGCACATCGATCAAAACGGTGTCCGGATGCGCGCGCAAAAACGCATCGAGCGCGGCGCGATCAAGCTGCATGTCGGACTGCATGGGCAGTTGCGCCTCGGCAGTCAACATTGCCGCTGAGTGCTTTGTCATGCTGGCACAGAACTGATTCTGGTCGTCGCGGGTCGGGCACAGCAGCGTGCGCGTTCCGCTGAGCGCCGGCAACGCTTCGTCGTCCGAACCGGCGCTGAACACGAAACGCACTGAAGCGGCCGGCATGCAGCCGCCATCGGCAGCACCCAGCAGATATGCGCGCGACGCGTTGTCGGGGCCGATGACAACGCGGGCCAGCACTTGTTCGCCCAACGCGATCACGCGCGCGGCCGCGCCGCTCTCCAACGTCACCATCGACAGCGCCTCGGACGGCCAACCGAACTCGTCCACCGGGGCGGCAACATAGTGATCGCCCAACGCGTCCACCAGCAACTGGCGGCCGGCGTCCGGCATGGTGCCGACGACGGCCAGCACGCGATAATTTTGGCAGCGCACGTACGAGGCGATGCGCGGCGTCATTTCCGGCAACGGATCGATGACCACGCAACTGCCGCTGGCCGCGTCCAGCAGCAGCCAGCTGCACGCGCCTTCGACGCCCAGTTGCAGCAAACCGTCGTGCGGCACGGCGGCACCCTCCGATGCGATCAGGCAACTGGCGCGCAGCGCGGCGCCGCAGCGCTCGATGCGGGCACAGGCTGCGGCAATGGTCTCCTCGTCCGCCAGCGGGCCGAACGACATGCGGATGGCGCCGGCGCTGCGCCACAGCGGCACGCCCATCGCGTCGAGCACGTAGCTGGGCGCGGCCTTGGACGACGAGCAGGCGCTGCCGGCGCTGACGCGCACTTGGGCAGCGTCGAACACATCCATCAGCTCGCGGCTCGACAGCCCTGGCACGGAGAAGTTGAGCGTGGTCGGCAACGCCTTGTCGAACGGATTGTTGAACACGATGCCAGGCAAGGCGGCGCGCAGGCTGTCGGCCAGCCGCGCGCGGAAGCGCCACAGCTCGTCGTGACTGCGGAAGGTGTCGCCGCGTTCGAGCGCGGCCAGCACGGTACCGAGCGCGGCGATGCCGGCCATGTTCTCGGTGCCGGAACGCTGGCCCGCCTCCTGGCCGCCGCCCATGATCAGCGGCGTGAACGGCGCGCCGGCGCGCACGTACAGCATGCCGATGCCTTTGGGCGCGTAGAGTTTGTGGCCGGAAAATGGCGCGTAGTCGATGCGGGTGGCGGACAGGTCCAACGTCAGCTTGCCCAGCGCCTGAACGCAGTCGACCATCCAGTAGGCGGCGGTGCCGGTCTCCCTGATGACGGCCTCGATACCGTCGAGATCGCTGACGACACCGGTTTCGTTGTTGGCGGCCATGGTGCAGATCAGCGCGGCCGAGCCGGCCACTTGCCTCAGCAGCACCAAATCGTGGGCGCCGCTGGCGTCGACCGGCAACTTGTGCAAGGTGAGGTTCAAGCCCAGTAAGCGGTTCCAATGGGCCAGGCTTTCCGGCACTGCCTTGTGTTCGGTCGCGCCGTAGACCAGCAGGCTGCCGATGGCCTCGCCGCGCGCCTGACGCTCGCGCAAGGCGACCAGGGCCGACAGCACCGAGGTCTGGATGCCTTCGGTTGCGCCGCTGTTGAACATCAAGCGGCCTTCGCCGACACCCAGCAGGCGCACCGCGCACGCACGCGCCTGGTCCAGCACGGCTTTGGCCTGGAGTCCGGTGGCGTGGGTGCTGCTGGGATTGCCGAAGCGTTGGCCCATGGCGTCGATGGCCGCGCCGATGGCGGCGGGCAGAACGGCGGTGGTGGCGTTGCCGTCAAGGTAGATTTCAGTGGTCATGGTGTGCGCTGCGAAGAAGGATCGGTCAGCTGAACAGTTTAACCAAGGCCTACGGAGAAAACATGCCAAAATAGTCTGCCATTAGCGGTATATTTAGCATGGCTATGCTACGCTGAACTATAATTTAGAAAGAATCATCTTTTTGCCAGCACACAGCGCCATTCTTTTTGCCCTATTCAACATGAATTCACTCGATAAATTCGACTGTGCCATCCTCGCCGCGCTGCAAGTCGACGGCACGCTCTCGATCGCCGCGCTCAGCGAGAAGGTTGGCCTGTCCAGCACGCCGTGCTGGAAACGGGTCAAGCGCCTGGAAGAGGAAGGCTATATCGAAAGCCGCGTCGCCATCGTCAACCGGCGCAAGGTCGGCCTGCCGGTCACCGTGTATGTCAGCGTGCGCACCGGCCAGCACGACGCCAAGTGGCTCGACCGATTCGCCGCAGCTGTCATGGCGTTGCCGGAGGTGCAGGAATTCCACCGCATGAGCGGCGACGTCGATTACCTGCTCAAGGTCGTCACCACGGACATCGACGGCTACGACGCGTTTTACAAGCGCCTGATCAAGGTCGGCCAGCTGACCGGCGTCTCGTCGGCGTTCTCGATGGAACAGATTAAATACACCACCGCGCTGCCGCTGGAGCTGATGTCGCACCACGTGCCGCACCAATAAGGTGCAGGGACAGGCTCTACATGGGATAATGGTTATTTCAAATACTCATTAAGCCCCATGCGCGCTTTCCTGGACCGCTGGCTGCCCAGCCCTACCACCGCCAGCGGCGCCGAACAGCTGCGTGCCGCCATCGGCGCCCTGTGCGGCCTGCTCGTCACCGCCGTCCTCAGCCACTTCCTGCTCGAACCCAGCAGCGCCACCATCTTCATGGTCGCGCCGGTGGGGGCCTCGGCCGTGCTGCTGTTCGCGCTGCCAGCCAGCCCCCTGGCCCAACCCTGGTCCGCCATCGGCGGCAACGTCGTCAGCGGACTGGTGGGTGCGGCCTGTGTGCGCTGGCTGGGCCCGGGTTCGCCCATGGGGTTGCCGATGCCGATGTTGTGCGGCGTGGCCGTCGGCGCGGCGATTGCGGCCATGTTCGCGATGCGCTGCCTGCATCCGCCCGGCGGCGCGGTGGCCTTGACCACCGTCATCGGCGGTTCCGCCGTGCACGCGGCCGGTTTCGAATTCGCACTGCTGACGGTGCTGGTCAACACCACGTTGCTGACCGGCATGGCGATCATTTACAACAACCTGACCGGTCGCCGCTATCCGCACACGCAGCAGGCTATCCATCCGAATCCGCATGGCACCAAGGACGCGGTACCGACCGTGCGGCTGGGCTTCAAACCAGAGGATCTGGACGCCGTGCTCAAGCAACACGACCAGGTGCTCGACATCAGCCGCGACGATCTGGAATCGCTGTTCATGCAGACCGAGCAGCGCGCCTACCAGCGCCGCTTCGGCATCATCAATTGCGCCGACATCATGTCGCGCGACATCGTCAGTGCCGAATTTGGCACCGAACTGGAAGAGGCGTGGCAGCTGATGCGGCGCCATCACGTGGCCGCCTTGCCGGTGCTCAACCGCGCGCGCAGGGTGATCGGCATCGTCACGCAAACCGATTTCCTCGACCATGGCGGACTGGATAATTACGGCGACATCCGCCGGCAACTTCGACGCTTCCTGCGCAAGAGCGGCGTCACGCACACCGAAAAGGCCGAGGTGGTCGGCCAGATCATGACCCACCACCCGACCACGGCGCGGCTCGACACGCCGATCGTCGACCTGGTGCCGCTGATGGCCGACTCCGGCTTCCACCACATTCCCGTGGTGGATGAGGAGCAGCGCTTCGCCGGCATCATCACGCAATCGGACCTGGTCGCGGCGCTGTATGAGAGCCGGTTTGCCGAAGCGGCGGCCTGATCCGGCTTGATACAATTTGTTTCGTGGCCGGGCGTCGCTATGCCTTATGCTAGTCGCCGCCAGAGTTCTCATTGACCAGGAAACAAAACATGAAGCATGCATCCCGTCTTGCCAGCGTCGCGGCCGCGCTCGCGCTGGTATTCATTCCAATCAGCCATGCCACCGCCGCGCCGGAAACCGCCGTGCCACGGGTTAGCGCCACGCCCGCGCACCAGGCGCTGCTGGCCATTGCCGACCAATACTACGACGCCGTCGCCCGCTACGAGCCGATCGGCGCAACCGAGAACGGCGACAACCGCTACGACGACCAGCTCGGGCTGAGCATCTCGCCCGGCAAGCGCGCGCTGCAGTTCAAGATGTACCGCGATTTCAGCAAGCGCCTCAAAACCATCAAGCGCGCGCACCTGAACGCCGACGACCGCATCAACTACGACATCCTCGCCTACGAGCTGCGCGGGCTGCTGGCCATGGAGCGCTTCCCCGAGCACCTGTTGCCGATCACGCAGATGGACAGCGTACCGGTCGTGCTGGCCAACTACGCAGGCGGCGAGGCCTCGCAGCCGATCGCCACCGTCAAGGAATACGACGCCTACCTGAGCCGCATCTCACAGATGCCCGCGTGGATCGACCAGGCCATTGCCAATATGCGCGACGGCATCAAAAAAGGCATCACGCAGCCGAAGGCCATCATGATCTCGGCGCTGCCGCAGTTCAAGAAACTGGTCAGCGACACGCCGGAAGCCAACATCTTCTACACGCCGATCAAGAAACTGCCGGCCGGCTTCAGCGACGCCGACAAGCATCGCCTGACGGCCGCCTACCGCAAGGCCGTCGGCGACGACATCATGCCGGCGCTCGCCAGGCTGGCGACCTTCCTGGAAAAAGAGTACCTGCCGGCCTGCCGCACCTCGACCGGCCTGGGCGCGTTGCCGGACGGCGCCGCCTGGTACCAGGCGCGCGTGGCGAACGCCACCACCACCACGCTCAAGCCCGACGCGATCCACGCCATCGGCCTGCGCGAAGTGGCACGCATCCAGCAGCAATTCGCGGTGCTCGGACCCAAGCTCGGCTACACCGGCCCGGCCAAAGGGCTGCCGGTGTGGGTTGCCGCGCAGGATAAGTTCCGCCCATTCAAGACGGAAGAAGAAGTACAGGCCGTGTTCCACAAGCTGAACGATGTGCTCGACACCAAGCTGCCACAGATGTTCACGCTGATGCC
Organism: Duganella sp. AC917; assembly: GCF_979258245.1. NCBI lineage: Bacteria > Pseudomonadati > Pseudomonadota > Betaproteobacteria > Burkholderiales > Oxalobacteraceae > Duganella > Duganella sp. AC917. Next base: position 5,611,570 of record NZ_OZ409848.1, on the reverse strand, counting down.
GAAGGCCAAGCTGGACCTGCGTCTGGAGCCCGAACTGAGCCGCGCCACCGCGTCGGACCACTACACGGCGCCGGCCGGCGACGGTTCGCGCCCGGGCGTGTTCTGGTCGGTGGTGAACGATCCGACCAAGTACGGCAGCACCGGCATGACCACCTTGTTCCTGCATGAGGGCAAGCCTGGCCACCACTTCCACATCGCGCTGATGCAGGAACTGAACCTGCCCGACTTCCGTAAATACGGCGGCAACAACGCCTTCACCGAAGGCTGGGCGCTGTATTCGGAAACCCTGGGCAAGGAAATGGGCTTGTTCGACGATCCGGCGCAATACTTCGGCCACCTGAACGACGAGCTGCTGCGCGCCACCAGACTGGTGGTCGACACCGGCATGCACGCGCAGGGCTGGACCCGCGAGCAAAGCATCCAGTACATGCAGGACACGCTCGGTTATGACGACTACGCCAAGACCGAGACCGAGCGCTACATGGCGTGGCCGGGTCAGGCGCTGGGCTACAAGATCGGTTCGCTCAAGATCGTCGAACTGCGCCACCGCGCGGAAGAGGCGCTGGGCGAGCGCTTCAGCCTGCCGAAATTCCATGAGGTCGTGCTCGGCGACGGCACCGTGCCGCTGGCGCTGCTCGAGGAGAAAGTCGACCGCTGGATCGCGTCGCAGCGATAAAAAGGGACAACCCGCGACCACCCGCGATAACCCATGCACGGGTCGGCCGACGCAACGCCGGCCGACCCGTCTTGCTGCTTTACTTCTCGTAGCGTTTAATGCGTTTGATCACCAAATCGGGCAAGGCCGTAATTTGCTTGGCATGGTTGGCGAAGACGATGTGCTGGCGTCCGACCGATACCGGCGTTCCTCCTGAAAAGAAGCGAAACTCCAGCCAAAACGAGCACTTCTTCACGTCGTAGACGTTCATCTCGCAATGAACCTCCTGGAACGGGAACGTCTCCCGCAGATAGTCCTGCTCTGCGTGCTTGGTGATGAACACTCCCTCGTTTTGCAACATGTCGCGGGCGATGCAATCGTAGAACCACTTCTCGCGACAAATGCCCTGCCACTCGAAATACCGCGCAAAGTAGGTGTTGCCGTAGGCGTTGGAATCCTTCAGATAAATCGTCAGTGTGTGCGTGAAGGTTTGCTTGGCGTTGGCAGCGATGGCAGCGGTGATTTCGGCGATTTCAACTTCGGTAGCTTGCAGTAACATGGTAACCCCCTATAAGTGTGACCCCGGCCGGGCGGCCGGTGGCGTCGCCCGCTCGATGCGGGCAATTCCACTTAATGCGGGATGGAATGCGGCTTGTTTGATATAACGCAAGTGTCTTTCTGAAATACAAGCAAGTTAGGGTGTCCCGCGCAATACTGCGACTATTGCCAAAGCTAAGCGCGCACATGCACTCTCTACTACCCGCCCTCGTCTCGCTGCTATTCCTTTCCTACGGGATATACGTGGTGCGGTCGCGCGGCGTGAGCCGCATCAGTCTGACGTTCTTCCTGCTCTGCACCACCACGTTTTGCTGGCAGTTCTCCTGGGCGGTGTTGTTCCAACTCCGCGACCCGGACGAGGCGCTGGCGGCGGCCAAGCTCGGCTATTTGTTGATCCTGTTCCTGCCGACCACCTTGTACCACTTCATCGCGGAACTCACCGCCCAGCGCGGGGACCGGCGCTGGGTCGAGCTGTCGTATGTCATCGCCGGGCTGCTGGGCGTGGTTCTGCTGAGTAGCGACTGGATCGTGGCGGGGCTCTACACTTATTTCTTCGGCTTTTATCCCAAGGCCGGTTTCCTCCATCCGCTGCATTTACTGCAGACCGGCGTCGTCGTGGGCCGTGGCCTGTGGCTGCTGTACCGCCGCCAGGTGTTGGCGGTTTCGACCGAGAAAACCCGTTTGCGCTATTGTCTGGTCAGCCTGTTCATTTACTTTTTCGCCTCGGTCGACTATCTGTGCAACTACGGCGTCCAATTTTATCCGCCGGGCATGCTGTTCGTCGCCGCCAGCCTCGGACTGATCGCCCAGGCGATGGTGCGCCACAACCTGCTCGCCGACCCGATGGAAGTGGCCGCCACCATCGCGCATGAAATGCGTACCCCGCTGGCGACCATCCGCAGCCAATCGCGGGCGCTGGCGAAATGCCTGCCCGAGCTGCTGGCCGGCTACCACCGCGCAGTCGAACACAATCTAATGGAGCCAACGTTGCAGGCTTCGCAACTCGCCTATCTCAGCAAGCTGACGCAGCACATCGACGCCGAGATCAGCCGTTCAAATTTCGTCGTCGACATGATGCTGGCCTCGGCCCGCGCCGGCATGCTCGACCGCAGCGACTTCGCCGTCTACTCGATCAAGAAATGCGTGAATGAAGCGCTGGCCTGCTATCCGTTCGAAAGCACGATGCGCGAAAAGGTGGCCGTCAAAGGTGAGCACGATTTCACCTTTTACGGTTCGGACGTGTTACTGGTCTATGTGTTGTACAACTTGTTCAAGAACGCGCTTCACGCGATCAAGTCGGCCGGGCATGGCGAACTGGAAATTGAATTCTTTATGACCGGCGGGGTTAACAAGCTGCTGGTGACGGATACCGGTGTGGGAATTCCCGACGACGTACTACCGCATGTTTTCGAACCGTTTTACAGCACCCGGCATAATGGCGGCGGCACCGGCATGGGGCTGGCGTTTTGCCACCGGGTGATCACCGCGTTTGGCGGACAAATCCATTGTGAATCCCAGGCGGGACGCTATACGCGATTTTCTTTATCGTTTCCGCATAAGCCGGCGACGACGTCTGCGCCAATGACCAGATCATGGAATACCACAACCGGTTAATTAAACGGCATTCTCTTCGGTGCTGATCTTTTCCAGATCGCTTTCATCGCCCAACACGTAGATCTTCTGTTCCCGTAAAACCTGCAAGATAAAAGGCTGCTGCTCGCGCAAGCGACGCTTAAAATCCGGGATCGAATACAGGTTGGGATTGATCTTTCTGCGCAATAACCGTTCGGCGACCGGCAGCCTGGATAATAATTCACCGTAGCTGGTGTTATCTCCAATCAACAATAACTCCACGGGCGTATCCATGCCCTCCTGTTCCTTGGCGGTGGCGCCATATACAAACGCCACGTTCAATACGTGCTGCAGCGGCGCCAAAGCTGAATTCAATACGCTAACCAGGCCAAAGGTCTTCTTGACCAGGCTGCTTAATTCGCCGAAGACGATGCAATCCTTGTTGGGCTTGAAGCGGCGCACATTGCCGATGCGTTCCGATGTGATGACGCCGGACTCGTGCAGGCGTTTGAGCTCGCGCTGGGCCGAGGCGCTGCCCAATCCGGTCAGGCGCATGATCTCGTTGAGGTGGAAACCTTGATTGACACGTACAAAGAGCAAGCCCAGCAGTTTCTGCTGGGCGGGAGTGAAGAGGGCTTGAGCGATCATGAGCCAGATATTAGCATGAACGAACTAATTGCTGGCGCAACTCCTCCGTCAGGTCCACCAATTCTACCGGCACTATACCGCAGGGACCGGGGGCGCGCGGCGCGGTTGGCTTGTCGGCAGAGCTTGGCGGATTACGGCGTGCCGCCTAATCCGCCCAACGCCTATCCGGGGCATGACGGGTAATGCGACCGATGGCGCACCGGCGACTTTATTTGGCGCCGCGATTAAACCGAATTGAAACTGTTTATAAGTTTCTGAAGAATATTATTTATGGCTTGAGATAAATAAACCGGACATAAAAAAACGGCACCCGAAGGTGCCGTTTTATATTGCGCTATGTGTCTATTACGCTTCGCCGTCATGCGGGGCAACCGTTTCGGTCGCTTCCACATCGCCGCCGGACATCGAGGCTTTTTCTGCCAGTAGCAGAGCTTGACGCTCTTCTACTTCCCACTGCTCTTTCTCTTTGCGAGCGCGGTGGAATGCCAGACCCGTACCGCCTGGAATCAGACGACCAACGATGACGTTTTCTTTCAGACCGCGCAGACCATCGCGCTTGCCCATGATTGCGGCTTCCGTCAGAACGCGGGTGGTTTCCTGGAACGATGCGGCCGAGATAAACGAATCGGTCGACAACGATGCCTTGGTAATACCCAGCAGAACGTTTTCGTAGGTTGCAGGGATCTTATTCTCCACATTCATACGGTCGTTTTCATCCAGCAGTTCCGAACGCTCAACCTGCTCGCCAACGATGTAGTTGGTGTCGCCGGCATTAACGATCTGAACGCGACGCAGCATCTGACGCACAATGACTTCAATGTGCTTGTCGTTAATCTTAACGCCCTGCAGACGATAAACGTCCTGCACTTCGTCAACGATATAACGCGCCAGCGCTTCGATACCCAGCAGACGCAGAATATCTTGTGGATCGGCAGGGCCGTCGACAATCATCTCGCCCTTGTTCACCACCTGGCCGTCGTGCACCAGCACTTGCTTGTCCTTGGTAATCAAGAACTCGTGCTTGTTGCCGTCCATGTCCGTGATTTCCAGACGCTGCTTACCTTTGGTTTCCTTACCGAATGCAACCGTACCGGTCACTTCGGCCAGCATACCCGCGTCCTTCGGCGAACGTGCTTCGAACAGCTCGGCAACGCGCGGCAGACCACCGGTAATATCGCGGGTCTTCTGCGATTCGGTCGGGATACGTGCCAGCACTTCGCCGACCGATACCGCCTGGCCGTCTTTCACCATGATCAGCGCGCCGACCTGGAAGCCGATCGCCACCGAGTGTTCGGTGCCGGCGATCTTGACTTCTTCGTTCGAGTCGTTCAACAGTTTGACCTGTGGACGCAGCGTTTTGGTCAACGAACCACGACGTTTCGCATCGATCACGACCAAAGTCGACAGACCGGTCACTTCGTCCACCTGACGGGCAACGGTCACGCCTTCTTCGACGTTCTCGAAACGCACCACACCGGCGTACTCGGTGATGATCGGACGGGTCAGCGGATCCCATGTCGCCAGGGCCGTACCGGCCTTGATTACCATGCCGTCCTTGACGATCAGGGTCGCGCCGTACGGCACCTTGTGACGCTCGCGCTCACGGCCGTGGTCGTCGGTGATCAGCACTTCGCCCGAACGGGAAATGACGATTTGCGCGCCCTTGCCGTTGGTGACGTAACGCATGGTCGAGGTGAAACGGATGGTACCGTTCGACTTCGCCTCCACCGACGAGGCAACCGCCGCACGCGATGCCGCACCACCGATGTGGAACGTACGCATAGTCAGCTGGGTACCTGGTTCACCGATCGACTGCGCGGCAACCACACCGACAGCTTCGCCGGCGTTGACCAGCATGCCACGGCCCAGATCGCGGCCATAGCACTTGGCGCACAGGCCGAAGCGCGTGTCGCAAGTCAGCGGGGTACGGACCTTGACTTCATCGATCGACAAACGCTCGATCTCTTCAACCATGTCCTCGTCCATCAGGGTGCCGGCTTCGTACAAGGTCGCCTGGGTTTCCGGATTGACGACGTCGTTGACCACCACGCGGCCGAGGATACGGTCGCGCAGCGCTTCGATGACTTCACCACCCTCGACCATTGCCTTCATCAAGGTGCCATTGGTCGTGCCGCAATCATCTTCGATGACGACCAGATCCTGGGTCACGTCGACCAGACGACGGGTCAGGTAACCCGAGTTCGCGGTTTTCAGCGCCGTATCGGCCAGACCTTTACGAGCGCCGTGGGTCGAAATGAAGTACTGCAAAACGTTCAGACCTTCGCGGAAGTTCGCGGTGATCGGCGTTTCGATAATCGAACCATCCGGTTTCGCCATCAGACCACGCATACCGGCCAGCTGGCGAATCTGCGCAGCCGAACCGCGGGCGCCCGAGTCGGCCATCATGTAAATCGCGTTGAACGATTCCTGGGTCGACTTGGTGCCGTCACGCTTGATGACGTCTTCCACTTTCAGCTGGTCCATCATGGCCTTGCCGACTTCGTCCGAGGTTTTGCCCCAGATGTCGACGACCTTGTTGTAACGCTCGCCGGAGGTCACCAGACCCGAGGCGTACTGCTGCTCGATCTGTTTGACTTCGGATTCCGCAGCCGAAATCAGGGTGACTTTTTGTGGCGGTACCAGCATGTCGTCCACGCAGATCGAAATACCGGCGCGGGTTGCCAGGCGGAAGCCCGACTGCATCAGTTGGTCAGCAAACACGACCGTCGCGCGCAGGCCGCACTTACGGAACGAGGTGTTGATCAGCTTGGAAATCTCTTTCTTTTTCAGCGCGCGGTTCAGCACCGAGAAAGGCAGGCCTTTCGGCAGGATTTCCGACAGGATGGCGCGGCCGATCGTGGTCTCGTAGCGAGTCACGGTGCGGACGAATTCGCCGGTCACTGGATCTTTTGGATTCTCGACGATACGCACGGTGATGCGGGTCGTCAGTTCCACTTCCTTGTTGTCGTAGGCACGAATGACTTCCGACACGTCCTGGAACAGCATGCCTTCGTTTTTCGCGTTGATCGCTTCGCGGGTCGCGTAGTACAGACCCAGCACGATATCCTGCGACGGAACGATCGACGGTTCGCCGTTCGACGGGAACAGGATGTTGTTCGACGCCAGCATCAGGGTACGCGCTTCCATCTGCGCTTCGATCGACAGCGGAACGTGCACAGCCATCTGGTCACCGTCGAAGTCGGCGTTGAACGCCGCGCAGACGAGTGGGTGCAGCTGGATGGCCTTGCCTTCAATCAGGACCGGCTCGAAAGCCTGGATACCCAGACGGTGCAGCGTGGGCGCACGGTTCAGCATGATCGGGTGTTCGCGGATCACGTCTTCCAGGATGTCCCAGACGACCGGCTCTTGAATCTCGACCAGCTTCTTGGCGGCCTTGATCGTCGTAGCCAAGCCCATCAGTTCCAGCTTGTTGAAGATGAACGGCTTGAACAGCTCGAGCGCCATCAGTTTCGGCAGACCGCACTGGTGCAGTTTCAGCTGTGGACCAACCACGATGACCGAACGGCCCGAGTAGTCGACGCGCTTACCCAGCAAGTTCTGACGGAAACGACCGCCCTTACCTTTGATCATCTCAGCCAGCGATTTCAGCGGACGCTTGTTGGCGCCGGTCATCGCTTTGCCGCGACGGCCGTTGTCCAGCAGCGAGTCGACCGCTTCTTGCAGCATGCGCTTTTCGTTGCGCGTGATGATCTCTGGAGCACGCAGCTCCATCAGACGCTTCAGACGGTTGTTACGGTTGATCACGCGGCGATACAGATCGTTCAGATCCGAGGTCGCGAAACGGCCGCCGTCCAGCGGGACCAGCGGACGCAGTTCCGGCGGCAGCACCGGCAGCACTTCCATGATCATCCACTCAGGCTTGATGCCCGAACGCTGGAACGCTTCCAGCACTTTCAGACGCTTGGCGTATTTCTTGATCTTCGCTTCGGACTTCGATTCCTTCAGTTCCACGCGCAGGGTCTCGGCATCGCGGTGGATGTCGATCGAGCGCAGCAGTTCACGGATACCTTCGGCGCCCATGAAGGCGGTGAAGTCGTCGCCGTACTCTTCGTACTTGGCGGCGTAGTCGTCTTCCGACATGATCTGGCACTTCTTCAGCGGGGTCATGCCTGGATCGGTCACGACGTATGCTTCGAAGTACAGCACGCGTTCGATGTCCCGCAGGGTCATGTCCAGGACCATACCCAGACGCGACGGCAAGGACTTCAGGAACCAGATGTGCGCGGTTGGCGACGCCAGCTCGATGTGGCCCATGCGCTCGCGGCGCACTTTGGCCAGGGTGACTTCAACGCCGCACTTTTCGCAGATCACACCGCGGTGCTTGAGGCGCTTGTACTTGCCGCACAGGCATTCGTAGTCCTTGATAGGACCAAAGATCTTGGCGCAGAACAGGCCGTCGCGCTCAGGTTTGAAGGTACGATAGTTGATGGTTTCCGGCTTTTTAACTTCGCCGTAGGACCACGAACGGATTTTTTCAGGCGAAGCGAGACCGATCTTGATCGCGTCAAAGGTCTCGTTCGTCTGTACTTGCTTGAATAGATCGAGCAGTGCTTTCATGTATCACTCCAGAGGTGATTAAACTTCTAATTCCTGAGACTACATCGCCCGGCCGGGTTGCCCCGCCGGGCTTTGTGCTTCTCAAACCAAATGACTAGCTAATTCAGCAGTCTTTTAGTTTCGTTCGAGGTCGATATCGATACCCAGCGAACGGATTTCCTTGACCAGCACGTTGAACGATTCAGGCATACCGGCGTCGATCACGTGGTCGCCTTTGACCAGGTTTTCGTACACTTTGGTACGGCCGTTGACGTCATCGGACTTCACGGTCAACATTTCTTGCAGCACGTACGATGCGCCGTACGCTTCCAGTGCCCACACCTCCATCTCACCGAAGCGCTGGCCGCCGAACTGGGCTTTACCGCCCAGTGGCTGCTGCGTTACCAGCGAGTATGGACCGGTCGAACGCGCGTGCATCTTGTCATCGACCAAGTGGTGCAGTTTCAGCATGTGCATCACGCCAACGGTGACCTTGCGCTCGAATGCTTCGCCGGTGCGGCCGTCGTACATCGTGACCTGGTTCTTCGACGGCGTCATACCCAATTTCTGGGCGATGTCGTCAGGGTACGCCAGATCCAGCATGCGGCGGATTTCCGATTCGTGCGCGCCGTCGAACACCGGCGTAGCGAACGGAACACCCTTCTTCAGGTTGTTCGCCAGCTTCATGATCTCTTCGTCGTCGAACTGGTCCAGATCTTCCGGACGGCCGTTCTCGTTGTAGACGGTGGTCAGGAACTTGCGCATCTCTTCGACTTTGATCTGCTGTTGCAGCATCTCGCCGATACGGATACCCAGGCCTTTTGCCGCCCAACCAAGGTGGGTCTCGAGAATCTGACCCACGTTCATACGCGAAGGAACACCCAGCGGGTTCAGCACCACGTCCGCCGGCGTACCGTCGGCCATGTATGGCATGTCTTCGACCGGCACGATACGGGAAACCACACCCTTGTTACCGTGGCGACCCGCCATCTTGTCGCCCGACTGCAGGCGGCGCTTAACGGCCAGATACACCTTGACCATCTTCTGCACGCCAGGTTGCAGCTCATCGCCTTGCGTCAGCTTCTTGCGCTTCTCTTCGAAGGCCAGATCGAACTGGTGACGCTTCTCGTTGATCGATTCCTTGATCGCTTCGAGGGCGGTGGCGGCGGCGTCGTCGGCCGGACGGATGTCGAACCAGTGGTAACGGTCCAGATCGTCCAGGTATTCCTTGGTGATCTTGGCGCCCTTGGCCAGCTTCTTCGGACCGCCGTTGACGACCTGGTTGATCAGCATTTTTTCCAGACGCTGGAAGGCGTCGCCCTCCACGATGCGCATCTGGTCGTTCAGGTCCAGGCGGAAACGCTTCAGTTCATCGTCGATGATCTGTTGCGCGCGCTTGTCGCGAACGATGCCTTCACGGGTGAACACTTGCACGTCGATGACGGTGCCGATCATGCCCGAAGGCACGCGCAGCGAGGTGTCTTTGACGTCCGAAGCCTTCTCGCCGAAGATTGCGCGCAGCAGCTTTTCTTCCGGGGTCAGCTGGGTTTCGCCTTTAGGCGTCACTTTACCGACCAGCGTGTCGCCGGCTTGTACTTCGGCGCCGATGTAGACGATACCGGACTCATCCAGACGAGCCAGCTGGTTCTCAGCCAGGTTCGAGATGTCGCGGGTGATTTCTTCCGCGCCCAGTTTGGTATCGCGAGCAACAACGCTCAGTTCTTCGATGTGAATCGACGTGTAACGGTCGTCTTTAACGACGTTTTCCGAGATCAGGATCGAATCTTCGAAGTTCAGACCATTCCATGGCATGAAGGCCACGGTCATGTTCTGGCCCAGCGCCAATTCACCCAGGTCGGTCGATGCGCCGTCGGCGATCACGTCGCGCTTGGCAACACGGTCGCCCACCTTGACGATAGGACGCTGGTTGATGTTGGTGTTCTGGTTCGAACGGGTGTACTTGATCAGGTTGTAGATGTCGACACCGACTTCGCCGGCGGTTGCTTCGTCATCGTTCACGCGAATCACGACACGGCCCGCATCGATGTAGTCGACGATACCGCCGCGCAGAGCCTGCACGGTGGTGCCCGAGTCGACTGCCACGGTGCGTTCGATACCGGTACCGACCAGTGCTTTTTCAGGGCGCAGGCAAGGAACTGCCTGGCGCTGCATGTTGGCACCCATCAATGCGCGGTTCGCATCATCGTGTTCGAGGAACGGAATCAGCGACGCGGCGACGGAAACGATCTGGCCAGGCGCCACGTCCATGTACTGGATGCGCTCTGGCGAGACCAGAATGGTTTCGCCGGCTTCACGGGCCGAGACCAGCTCATCGCTGAGCGTGCCTTCGCTGCTGATGGTCGCGTTCGCCTGAGCGATGATGTAGCGGCCTTCTTCGATTGCCGACAGGTAATCGATCTGGTCGGTGATCTTGGAGCCTTCGACCTTGCGGTACGGGGTTTCCAGGAAGCCGTATTCGTTCAGGCGGGCGTACAGCGCCAGCGAGTTGATCAGACCGATGTTCGGGCCTTCAGGCGTTTCGATCGGGCACACGCGGCCGTAGTGGGTCGGGTGCACGTCGCGCACCTCGAAACCAGCACGTTCGCGGGTCAGACCGCCAGGTCCCAGGGCGGATACACGACGTTTGTGCGTGATTTCCGACAGCGGGTTGGTCTGGTCCATAAACTGCGACAGCTGCGACGAACCGAAGAATTCACGGATCGCGGCCGAGATCGGCTTGCTGTTGATCAGGTCGTGCGGCATCAGGTTGTCCGCTTCGGCTTGGCCGAGGCGTTCCTTGACGGCGCGCTCGACGCGCACCAGGCCGGCGCGGAACTGGTTTTCGGCCAGTTCGCCGACGCAACGTACGCGACGGTTACCCAGGTGATCGATATCGTCGACTTCGCCGCGGCCATTGCGCAGTTCCACCAGGATCTTGATCACGGCCAGCACGTCTTCGTTCGACAGCGTCATGGCGCCGGTCAGTTCGTCACGGCCGATGCGGCGGTTGAACTTCATGCGGCCGACGGCGGACAGGTCGTAGCGGTCGGCGCTGTAGAACAGGCCGTTGAACAGCGCTTCGACGGAGTCTTCCGTTGGCGGTTCGCCAGGACGCATCATGCGGTAGATCGCGACGCGGGCGGCCATCTGGTCGGCGGTGTCGTCGATGCGCAGGGTTTGCGAAATGTACGCGCCCTGGTCCAGATCGTTGGTGTACAAGGTCTGGATTTCGCTGATGTTGGCTTCGCGCAGGCGGCCCAGGACGTCTTCGGTCAGCTCATCGTTGGCGGACGCGACGACTTCGCCGGTCTCCGGATCAACGATGTTCTTGGCCAGCACGCGGCCCAGCAGGTAGTCTTCCGGCACGGAAATATGCTTGATGCCGTTCGATTCGATGTCGCGCACGTGCTTGGCGTTGATGCGCTTGTCCTTCAGCACCAAGGTCTTGCCTTCTTTGTTGACGATGTCGAAACGCGCGACTTCGCCACGCAGACGCTCGGCAACGAATTCCATCTCCGCGCCTTCCGAGCGCAAGTTGAAATTGTCGAAGACGAAGAAGTTCGCCAGGATTTGCTCGTGCGACATGCCGATCGCCTTCAGCAGGATCGTGACCGGCATTTTGCGGCGACGATCGACGCGGAAGAACAGGATGTCTTTCGGGTCGAACTCGAAGTCCAGCCATGAACCGCGGTAAGGAATGATACGCGCGGAGAACAGCAGTTTGCCCGACGAGTGGGTCTTGCCGCGGTCGTGCTCGAAGAACACGCCAGGGGAGCGATGCAGCTGCGAAACGATGACGCGCTCGGTACCATTGATGACGAACGAACCGGTGGTCGTCATCAAAGGCAGTTCGCCCATGTAGACTTCCTGTTCCTTCATCTCTTTGACGACCGGCTTGGTCGGCGATTCCTTGTCCAGGATCACCAGACGTACCTTGGCGCGCAATGGCGACGCGAACGTCAGGCCACGCAGTTGGCATTCCTTGACGTCAAAGGCAGGATCGCCCAGGACGTACGACAGGAACTCGAGACGCGCAAAGCCATTGTGCGAAACGATAGGGAATATCGAGGTAAAGGCCGACTGCAGGCCGTCGTTCTTGCGGGTCGACGGTGCGACGTCTTCCTGCAGGAAACTATGGTAGGACTCGAGCTGGGTAGCCAGCAGGAACGGAACGTGGTGAACGTTGGCGCGCTTCGCGAATGATTTGCGAATGCGTTTCTTCTCAGTAAATGAGTAGTGCATGGACACTCCGTGAGTGACAGAAAGGATAAAAAATTCAGGTTTTGCCAGTGCGCGAACCGGTCAGCATCAACCGCCCCACAGCCACTTCAGCAACAATCTCGGCTGCATGTCACACAGACGAAACCTGAAATCTCTACCATTTCCAGCTGATTTGAATAAACTACTAACCACTGCAGCGTCGGACAATACGCTACAAATACGACGAGGACGACAAAGGAGCCAAAGCCGGATTTCCTCCCTTTCGAAAGGAAATCCGCAGCTTTGGCTCGAGGCGCTAACTAGCCGCCGTACAACTTGATTACTTCAGTTCAGCCTTGGCGCCAGCTTCTTCCAGCTTCTTCTTAGCGGCTTCAGCGTCAGCTTTCGACAGGGCTTCTTTGACGGTCTTAGGAGCGCCATCAACCACGTCTTTGGCTTCTTTCAGGCCCAGACCGGTGATTTCGCGAACAGCTTTAATCACGCCAACTTTGTTCGCGCCGATTTCGGTCAGAACAACGTTGAATTCGGTCTGTTCTTCAACAGCCGCGCCAGCTGCGGCGCCGCCAGCTGCTGGAGCTGCCATTGCTGCGGCCGAAACGCCGAATTTTTCTTCGAAAGCTTTGACCAGGTCGTTCAGGTCCATTACGGACATTTCGCTAACTGCTGCCAGGATGTCGTCTTTGCTAATTGCCATTTGAAACTCCAATAATTTATTGATTCGTTAGTACATCAGATTGGTACTTGAGAAAAACCCGCCCTGGCCCAGGCCAGGGCACAGCCGCTATTAAGCAGCTGGGGCTTCTTCTGCAACCGCTTCTTCAGCAGCAGCAGGAGCGCCTTCGGATTTTTTCGCTGCCAGAGCAGCCAGACCACGTGCAAAGCCCGACACCGGAGCCAGCATAACGCCCAACAACTGCGAAATGAGGACTTCACGGCTAGGAATGCTCGCCAACGCGGTAACAGCTGCTTTATCCAGCTGTTTGCCTGCGTAGTTACCTGCGGTGATGACCAGTTTGTCGTTGGTTTTAGCGAAGTCAGCGATGACTTTAGCTGCTGCAACGGCATCGTCCGAGATCGAGTAGATCAACGGACCGGTCATGCTGTCTGCCAGGTTGGCGAACTGCGTGCCTTCGACGGAGCGACGAGCGAGCGTATTTTTCAACACACGCAGGTACACGCCTTGAGCGCGCGCTTTGGCACGAAGTTGCGTCAAGTGAGCAACCTGGATGCCACGATATTCGGCCACGACGATAGTTTGCGCAGTTGCTACTTTTGCGGAAACTTCGGCGACGACGGCCTTTTTGTCATTCAGATTGAGACCCACGGTCAACCTCCTTAAATGATGACGGGCGACTGCCTGCCATCGGTTCGAACAACGGCGTCCGAGGTTTAGGAGTCCAATGGACTACGAAACTTGATCGGGTACACCATCTGCGTTGGGCGGAAAATCCAATTAACCCGGCGCCTGCCTGCTGCGCTGAGCCCAACGGTCTTTGATTGTCTGGCCGGAATTGCAAGCAACGCCGACCAGCCCAAAGAACTGCGCCAAGCTTTTCAGCTCGACGACTAAATTTATTCAGTGGGTATCAGGGTCGAACACGCTGCGCGCATCCGAACCTGACACCCAGTTGTTGCCTTTAAGCAGCCAGGGTAGCCTGGTCAACACGGACGCCAGCGCCCATGGTCGACGACAGGGAAACCTTGCGCAGGTAAACACCTTTGCTCGATGCCGGCTTGGCTTTGTTCAGCGCGTCGATCAGGGCAACCAGGTTGCTCTTCAGATCGGCGTCGGCGAACGACTTGCGGCCGATCGTAGCGTGGATGATACCGGCTTTGTCGGTACGGTACTGAACTTGACCGGCTTTCGCGTTTTTCACGGCGGTAGCGACGTCAGGGGTAACAGTGCCGACCTTCGGGTTAGGCATCAGGCCGCGTGGGCCCAGGATCTGACCCAGGGTACCAACGATACGCATGGTGTCTGGCGAAGCGATGACGATGTCGAAAGGCATGTCGCCGGCTTTGACGCGCTCGGCCAGGTCTTCCATACCAACAACGTCGGCGCCGGCGGCTTTGGCCTGCTCGGCTTTTTCGCCCGAAGCGAACACGGCGACGCGAACGGTCTTGCCGGTGCCGGCTGGCAGCACGACGGAACCGCGAACGACCTGGTCCGACTTCTTAGGATCCACGCCCAGCTGAACCGATACGTCGATCGATTCGTTGAACTTGGCGGTGGCCAGCTCTTTGATCAGCGCAACAGCGTTGTCGAAGGCATAGGTCTTGGTGCTATCAACTTTGGATTTGATAACTTTAGCGCGTTTGGACAGTTTTGCCATGATTACAGACCTTCCACCGTGATGCCCATCGAACGTGCGGAACCAGCGATGGTGCGTACAGCAGCATCCATGTCGGCAGCGGTCAGATCTGGGGTTTTCAATTTAGCGATTTCTTCAGCTTGAGCGCGGGTCAGCTTACCGACTTTGTCGGTATGTGGCTTCGGCGAACCTTTGGTGACACCCGAGTGCTTCTTGATCAGGTAGGTCGCTGGCGGCGTCTTCATCACGAAGGTGAACGACTTGTCGGCGAACGCGGTGATGACGACCGGAATCGGCATGCCTGGTTCCATACCCTGGGTCTGCGCGTTGAACGCTTTGCAGAATTCCATGATGTTCAGACCGCGCTGACCCAGCGCTGGACCGATCGGTGGGGATGGGTTTGCTTTACCAGCTGGCACTTGCAGCTTGATAAAACCAATGATTTTCTTTGCCATGATGGCTCCTATCTTGGGTATGAGTAGTAGCGCCCCGCCATGCGATCCATTGCATGGCGGGGCTCCTCTGGTGCCAGATTGTCGGGGTTTTTACACCGTCGCCCGTTCTGGCGAACGGTATTTATACTTTTTCGACCTGGCCGAATTCGAGTTCGACTGGTGTGGCGCGGCCGAAGATGGTGACCGAGACGCGCACTTTCGATTTCTCGTAGTTGACTTCCTCGACATTGCCGTTGAAGTCGGTGAACGGGCCATCCTTGATGCGGACTTGCTCGCCCACTTCGTACAGCACTTTTGGCCGTGGCTTCTCGACGCCCTCTTGCATCTGCTGCATGATCTTGTCGATCTCGCGCGCTGGAATCGGGGTCGGCTTGTTCGATTTGCCGCCGATGAAACCGGTCACCTTGTTGGTGTTTTTCACCAGGTGCCACGTCTCGTCGGTCATTTCCATCTCAACCAGGACATAGCCCGGGAAGAAACGACGCTCGGTGACGGACTTCTGACCGTTCTTGACTTCGACCACTTCTTCGGTCGGCACCAGGATCTGGCCGAACTGGTCTTGCATGCCGGCGCGTTCAACGCGCTCGGTCAGCGCGCGCTGCACGCTTTTTTCCATACCGGAATACGCATGAACAACGTACCAGCGTTTGTTGCTCACTGGAACGCTTACCGGCGCCGCAGCGGCCTCGGTTGCCGGCACTTCACCGGTCACCGATTCGCCTGCCGCATCATCTTGCACGTTTTCGTTCATTATTTTCGTATGCCCAGAATGAGATCGTACAACAGGAATTCCAACGTCTTATCCGTGCCCCACAGGAACAGCGCCATGACCAGCACAAAGGCGAACACGATGCCGGTGATCTGGGCCGCTTCGCGACGGGTGGGCCAAACGACCTTTTTCGTCTCGCGTACGGCTTCTTTGGCGAAATTCAGGAAATCACGGCCAGTCGACGAAGTCCACAAGAGCAGAACGGCAAAAGCCAAACCAGCTACAAGTGCGCCTGCGCGTACGAGAGCTGGTTTGTCTGACAGGTAATAAAACCCCACCACGCCTGCGATCACAACGGCTATTGCCAGTGCAACCTTAATCTTGTCATTCGACGTGCTGACGGTCTGCACGGATTGATTTGACATTTAATTTACTTTCGGTGCCCTGCACCTGAAAACGGTGGCAGGGACGGAGGGCATCGAACCCCCAACCTTCGGTTTTGGAGACCGACGCTCTGCCAATTGAGCTACGTCCCTACGTAAAACTACAAAGGATATCGATTATACCACCAGGGACGCCCCTGGTGGTAAGTCAGGATATTCCTTAAGCGATGATCTTCGCAACAACACCTGCACCAACGGTACGGCCACCTTCGCGGATTGCGAAGCGCAGACCTTCTTCCATCGCGATCGGGTTGATCAGCTTGACGGTGATCGACACGTTATCGCCTGGCATAACCATTTCTTTGTCCGCTGGCAGTTCGATCGAACCGGTCACGTCAGTCGTACGGAAGTAGAACTGTGGACGATAGTTGTTGAAGAACGGGGTGTGACGGCCGCCTTCATCTTTCGACAGGACATAGATCTCGCCGGTGAAGTGGTTGTGCGGCTTGATCGAACCTGGCTTGGCCAGAACCTGGCCACGCTGTACGTCTTCACGCTTGGTGCCGCGCAGCAGCAGACCAACGTTGTCGCCGGCTTGACCCTGGTCCAGCAGCTTGCGGAACATTTCCACGCCGGTGCAAGTGGTCTTGACGGTGTCGGTGATACCAACGATTTCGATCTCTTCGCCGACTTTGATGATGCCGCGCTCGATACGACCGGTCACAACGGTACCGCGACCCGAGATCGAGAACACGTCTTCCACTGGCATCAGGAAGGCGCCATCGACTGCGCGCTCTGGCGTAGGGATGTAGCTGTCCAGCGCATCGGCCAGACGCATGATCGCGTCAACGCCCATTTCGCCTTCTTTGCCTTCCAGCGCCATACGGGCCGAACCTTTGATGATAGGCACGTCGTCGCCTGGGAATTCGTATTTCGACAACAACTCACGAACTTCCATTTCAACCAGTTCCAGCAGTTCTGCGTCGTCGACCAGGTCGCACTTGTTCAGGAACACGATGATGTATGGAACGCCAACTTGGCGGGCCAGCAGGATGTGTTCGCGGGTCTGTGGCATTGGGCCGTCAGCTGCGGAGCACACCAGGATCGCGCCGTCCATCTGGGCCGCGCCGGTGATCATGTTTTTGATGTAGTCGGCGTGGCCTGGGCAGTCAACGTGTGCGTAGTGACGGGCAGCGGTTTCGTACTCGACGTGCGCGGTGTTGATGGTGATGCCGCGTGCTTTTTCTTCCGGAGCCGCATCGATCTGGTCGTATGCTTTAGCTTCGCCGCCGAATTTCTTCGACAGAACGGTTGCGATCGCAGCGGTCAGGGTGGTCTTGCCGTGGTCGACGTGGCCGATGGTGCCGACGTTGACGTGCGGCTTGGTCCGTTCGAATTTACCTTTTGCCATTTTAGACTCCTAACGATTTGGTGTGATTGCCCGGGCTCGCGCCCGACTGTCTGTGAATACTGCTGAATTTTCTGCTGAATTTTTACTGCGGTGCCGCTCTCTCGCGGCGTGCTGCGTATTACTTATGCTGATGCTGCGAATTCTGGTGCCCTTTACGTGGATTGAACACGTGGCCTCTCCCTTACCAAGGGAGTGCTCTACCACTGAGCTAAAAGGGCTGATGGGGTACTGCTATTTGATGCCCTGCCTGCGCATCTGCATTGCAACAACACTGGAGCGGGTGAAGGGAATCGAACCCTCGTCGTAAGCTTGGAAGGCTTCTGCTCTACCATTGAGCTACACCCGCGAGGTATCGTTCATTTCACTTTTGCTACTCAGTCTCACCGCAACAACTTGGTGGAGGGGGCTGGATTCGAACCAGCGTACTCATAGAGAACAGATTTACAGTCTGTCGCCTTTAACCACTCGGCCACCCCTCCGCGAGGAACCGCAGAGTATGAAGCAATTACTTTGACCTGTCAACCCTCCAATTTCGCTTGGAGCGCGATATTTTGCGTTCCTGAGGATGAACCGTCTGCTTCGGGGCGAGATTTTAACTGGACCGCGTGCAAAAGTGCAAGTGTTGTTTTTACGTCGAATGATTTCCTATACAATCGGTCGCAGCTGGACCCGCTTTTCGACCCAACCACGCGACCCGGGAGCACCGCAGTTGAACACCACGCAGCTGTATTCCCCCGGCTCAGGCCGACGTCATCTGGCGCTGGCCAACCTGGCCTTGCTGGCCGCTTATCTGATCGCCGGCCGCCTCGGCCTGATGCTGGCGCTGCCGCCCGGCTACGCTTCCCCGATTTTCCTGCCCGCCGGCATCGCCCTGGCCGCCTGCGCGGTCGCCGGCCTGCGGCTGCTGCCGGCCGTCGCGCTGGGCGCGCTGGGCGTCTACCTTGCGGCCTTCTGGCAAGGCGTCGGCGGTCTGACCGCGCCGGTGCTGCTGGGCGCGCTGTCGGCCGCCGCCGGCGCCACCTTGCAAGCCTTTGTGGGCGCCGCCCTGTTCCGCCGCCACATCGATCCGGCCATCGGCTCGGGGCGCGACGTGGTGCGCTTCATCCTGCTGGCCGCCAGCGTCACCGTGATCGGCTGCACCGTCTCGCTGTCGGGCATGCTGCTGGCCGGCGCGCTGCGCTGGGACGGCCTGGTGGGCGACTGGCTGGCGTGGTGGATGGGCGACACCATCGGCGTGCTGCTGGCCGCGCCGCTGACGTGGATCGTCATCGGCCGCCCGCGCGCGCTGTGGGAGCGCCGCCGCCTGCTGGTCGGCCTGCCGCTGATGCTGTCGGCGGCCGCCTTCATCGCCATCTACGTGCAAGCCGATAAATGGGAAAGCAACCAGCAGCTGCAAACCTTCCGCCTCAAGGCGCAGCAGACCGGCGACCTGCTGCAGGCGCAGTTTAGCGAACACGAACGCTTCATTTACGCCATGGCCAAGGCGCTCAACGATCCGAACCGCATCCTGGGCGCGGACGACTTCAGCAACCTGGCCCACGGCTACCTCGACCAGCGCCCCGAGCTGCTGTCGATGGGCTGGCTGGTGCCGGTGGCCGGCGCCGACCGCGTCGCCTTCGAGGCCCGCGCGCGCCAGCATGTCGCACCCTCCTTCGAGATCCGCGAGCGCTCGCTGACGGGCGCGCTGCGCGCGGCGGGCCAGCGCACGCGCTACTTCCCCGTCACCTTTGTCGAACCGGCCGAGGGACGCGACTATGTCGGCCTCGACTTCCTGTCCGAGGACCAGCGCCGCGCCGCGCTGGAACGGGCGATCCAGTCCGGCCAGCCGACAGCGACGGCGCCGCTGCAGTTCGCGCGCACCCTGCCCGGGTTCGGCGTTCTGCTGTTGCAAACGGTGTATCCCAACAGCGCCCAGCACCAGCCGGTCGGCTCCTTGCTGATCGCGCTGCAGTTCGACGCCTACCTCGACCAGGCGCTCAAGCGCTCCGAATTCGAGCATTTCCTGGTGCGCTTCGAGGACATGGACGACGAAACGCCGGGCCGCACGCTGCGCGACAGCCTGCTGCGGGCGCCGGGAGCGGGCGACTTCCAGCACCAGCTGCACTTCGGCGGGCGCATCTACGAGCTGACGCTGGCGCCGACGCCGGCCTACCTGCAGCAGCAGCGCGGCTGGCAAAGCTGGACCGTGCTGACCTGCGGCCTGCTGCTGACAGGTCTGCTGGGCACCTTGATGCTGCTGATCAGCGGCGAACGCGCGCGCATCCAGGCGCAGGTCAAGGACAGCACGGCGCGCCTGCGCGAGCGCGAAGCCAGGCTGCAGGCGATTTTGAACAAGGCCGCCGACGCCATCCTCACCATCGACGGCGACGGCCTGCTGATGTCGGCCAACGCCGCCGCCGGGCGCCTGTTCGGCTACACGCCCGAGCAGATGACGCGCCTGCGGCTCGAGCGCCTGGTGCCGGTCGGCGTCGGCGAGGCCGATGGCCTCGACGCGGCCGGCCTGCTGCGCATGATCGCCTGCGGCGTCACGCACGACTACACGCTGACCGGCTGGCGCAGCGACGGCAGCGAGTTCCCGCTGGCGATCTCGGTGAGCGAGGTCGAACTGCCCGACGAGCACCTGTTCGTCGCCATCCTGCACGACCTCACCGAGCAGCGCATGGCGCAGGAGCGCATCCACCGCCTGGCCCACCACGACACCCTGACGGGCCTGGACAACCGCCTGTCGCTCAACCTGCGCCTGGAGCAGCTGCTGGCGCAGACGCGGCGCGCGCACGGCGCGGCGGCGGTGCTGTTCATCGACCTCGATCACTTCAAGAAGATCAACGACACCCACGGCCACCAAACCGGCGACCTGCTGCTGGTGGCGGTGGCCGAGCGCCTGCGCGAACTGCTGCGCGAGGTCGACATCATCGCCCGCCTCGGCGGCGACGAATTCATTGTCGTCGCCTCCGGCGCGGTCACGCCGGCCGACATCACCCACGTCGCCGTGCGCATCGTCGACTCGCTCACCGCGCCGTACGACCTGCAGGGCAAGACCATCCACAGCGGCGCCAGCGTGGGCGTGGCGATGTTCCCGTCCGACGGCGACGACGGCAGCACCCTGATGCGCCACGCCGACACCGCGATGTACGCCGCCAAGAGCCAGGGACGGGGCAACTTCCAGTTCTTCTCGGCCGAGATGAACGTCGCCACCCACGAGCGGCTGATGCTGGAGAACCGCCTGTGGCAGGCGCTCGAGCAGGAGGAATTTGAACTGTATCTGCAGCCGCAGGTGGAACTGGCCACGCAGCGCGTGATCGGCGCCGAGGCGCTGCTGCGCTGGCACCATCCGGAGCTGGGCATGGTGGGGCCGGACCGCTTCATCCCGATCGCCGAGGAGTCGGGGCTGATCCTGCCGCTGGGCGACTGGGTGCTCAAGCGCGCCACCGCGCTGCTGTCGGCATGGCGCGGCACGCCGCTGGCGCATCTGCGGCTGGCGGTCAACCTGTCGGCGCGCCAGTGCCACGGCGCCGGCCTGCTGCCGCACCTGGACCATCTGCTGGCCAGCCAGGGCATCGATCCGGCGCTGCTGGAACTGGAGATCACCGAGTCGGCGGCGATGCAGGACCCGGAGCGCAGCCGCGCGCTGCTGGTCGAGCTGCGCTCGCGCGGCATCAAGGTGGCGATCGACGATTTCGGCACCGGCTATTCGTCGCTCAGTTATCTGAAATTGTTCGAGATCGACCGCATCAAGATCGACCGCGGCTTCGTCAAGGATATCGAAACCGATCCGGACGACGCGGTGATCGTCGCGGCAACCATCGCGCTGGCGCATTCGCTGGGACTGGGGGTGGTGGCGGAAGGCGTGGAAACCGAAGCGCAACGCGACTTCCTGCGCGCCAAGCAGTGCGACGAAGCGCAGGGCTACCTGTTCGCGCGGCCGATGCCGGCCGCCAGCTTCGAGGCGATGGTGCAAAACGAAGATGCAGGGGATGCGCAACCACGGAACCACGTAGGCCGGATTAGCGCAGCGTAATCCGCCAATGCATGCTCCGCCGGCGGCTCATGGATGGCGGATCACGGCGCTCCGCCTAATCCGGCGTGCGCCCGATGGTCGGATCGCGCTCGATCAGCTCCAGCAGCGACGCCACCACCTCCGGATCGAACTGCTTGCCGGCGCGCTCGGTGATATAGGTCATCACCTCGGTATGCGGCCACGGTTCCTTGTACGGCCGCTCGTGCAGCAGCGAGTCGAACACGTCGACCACCGCGACGATGCGCGCGGCGATTGGTATCGCGGTGCCCTTGAGCTGATTGGGATAACCATTGCCGTCGAAATGCTCGTGATGCCCACCGGCGATCGCCGCGCCGTAGGTCAGGTAGCTGACACCATCGACCATGCCGGCGGCGCGTTCCAGGATCGCCCGGCCGACGGCGGCGTGGGTCTGCATCTCGGCGCGTTCCTCCGGCGTGTGCGGTCCCGGCTTGAGCAGGATGTGGTCCGGCGTGGCGACCTTGCCGACGTCGTGCAGGATGCTCGCCAGCCCGATCATCTCCAGCAGCTGCGGCGTGATCTCGTCGGGATAGGAGCCGCGTTCGGCCAGCCGCGCGGCCAGCGACGACGACAGCTGCTGCACGCGCCGCACATGGCCGCCGGTGCCGCTGTCGCGGAACTCGGCCAGGTCGGCCAGCGCCACCACGGTGGCCTCCTGCGCCTTGCGCAATTGGCCGAACATGTACAGATTGTCGAAGGCCGCCGCGATCCGCTGGCAGAACACCTCCAGCAAGTCGCGCTGGATCTGCGCCAATGGCCACGGCGGCGTGACCGAGATGGCCACCTCGCGGTTTTCCTGCGTGTGGATGAACAGCACGTTGGCCGGATGATCGAACTGGCTTTTCTTTTCGGCGAAGGCCTTGGCGATGGTCGGCCACAGCGGATGGCCGGTCGGCATCAGCTCCGCCTCGTTCAGTTGCGCGTAGCCGCCGGTGGCAGCCACCACGCTGGTGACGCCGGTGTCGCCCTGCATCAGGCATAGCACGCCGTCGGAGCCGACATCGAGGATCGCGCTGACCTGATTGAGCACGCCGGAGGCGAATTCGCGCAGCGAATGGATCTGGTACAGATTGGTGGCGCCGGCCAGGATCTTGCCCAGGCCGACGCGGCTGCGCTCAAGCATGTTGAGGCTCTCGTACGCGCGCAGCGCCGAGATCACGGTGGTGAACAGCTTCTGCGTGGTCAGCTCGGTCTTGGCCTTGTAGTCGTTGATGTCGTATTCGATGATGACGCGCTGCTCGGGCGCCTGGCCCGGCTGGCCGGTGCGCAGCACCACGCGCACGATGGCGTTGTGCAGTTCCTCGCGGATGCGGCGCGCCAGTATCAGCCCGGCGTCGTCGGTCTCCATCACCACGTCGAGCAGCACCAGCGCGATGTCGGGCGTGTCGCGCAGGATGTCGAACGCTTCGCGCCCGCTGTAGGCGGAGAACAGTTCGAGCTCGCGGCCCTTGAAGCTGACGTTGCGCAGCGCCAGCCGCGTGACGGCGTGGACGTCGACGTCGTCGTCGACGATCAGCACGCGCCATTGGCGCTGGTCGGGCGCGCCCGCGCCCTCCGCCGGCGGTAGTTCCTCGTCTTCCTCGATCAGCCAGTCGTCGTCCGAGGCGGTTGGATCTGTCATACAAAAATCTCCTGGAGGGTGCGGCGTCCGGCCGCGCCGTGTGCCTTCGCTGAGGCTAGCATAATCAGATTCCCCCACTGTGACAAGCTCCGTGGAAGCGATAGCAACAGCGCGCCACTTTTTACTAAACAGCGCTTTTCCAACGCTCGTCACGGCGCCCCGACTCTGATACTCTTGGAAAGCCATCGACACCGGTGGATCAACATTTCAAGGAATACAAGGACCATCGCCATGCAAGAAAACGCATCCGATATCGCCGGCCGGGAGTTCCTCGCTTTCACGCTCGGCTCCGAGGAATACGGCATCGACATCCTCAAGGTGCAGGAGATCCGCGGCTACGAAGCCGTCACCCGCATCGCCAACGCCCCGGAGTTCATCAAGGGCGTCATCAACCTGCGCGGCATCATCATCCCGGTGGTGGACATGCGCATCAAGTTCAATCTGGGTGAACCGGTGTACGACCAGTTCACCGTCGTCATCATCCTCAACATCAATGGCCGCGTGGTCGGCATGGTGGTCGATTCGGTGTCCGACGTGACCACCTTGACGCCCGAGCAGGTCAAGCCGGCGCCGGAGATGGGCACCGCCTTCAGCTCCGACTACCTGATCGGCCTGGGCACCATCGACGAGCGCATGCTCATCCTGGTCAATATCGACAAACTGATGTCGAGCGAGGAAATGGGATTGATGGAGACGGTGGCGACTTAATTGCTGATCGCCGGCGTGTTCGCGCCGGTACCGGCAGCGGCGGTGCGGCTTGGGGCCGTGCCGGCGCCGGGACCGGAGCCCGAGCAGCCGCCGCGGCTGGCGCCGGGATCGAGGTTCTGGTAGCGGATCTCGTACTTGCCATTCGATAGTTTGTCGACCATCAGCTTGTCGTGCGCCTGCACATAGGCATAGCGCACATTGGCGCGCCGTTCGACGTCGTAGACCTTGATGAACACCGCCGAAGCGTTGTTGGCGTTGTCGACCATCAGCTGGATGTCGTCGCCACGGTTACCGATGGTGAATCCTTCGATATAGCCGGAATTGGCCGGCCACGGCTCGCCGTTGGGCGCGACCAGGTTCTGACTGTCGTTGTCGCAATCGGGCGTGACGCCCGGCAGCACGATCTGCGACATCGCCAACACCTTGACCGGCGCGCCCTTGGGCGCCGGCGACGTGTCGGCCTCGGGATAGAACGGCCGGTGGGCGGCCCAGTCATCGCGTTCGCGCTCGCGCGGTTCGGCCTTGGCGGCGCGCTGCGCCTCCGCCTTGGCGGCGCTGCGCACTTTACCGCCCAGCGCCGCCTCCAGCAACGCCGACTCGGACGCCATCGTCCCGCCGAGCCAGCCCACCACCAGGCAGCCGGCCAGCGCGGCCCACCACTTCCATTTGCGCAGCGGCGCCGGCAACGGTTGCGGATCGTCGACCGGCTCGGGATTCCAGCGGTCGGCGTCGTGGCGGTGCTTGTCGGCGCCGCGTCCGTCCTCGTTGCGGGTGCTCTCGAGCCATTCGATTTCCCACTCCTCGGCGGCGATCCACTCGTCGTGCTCGCGGCGGCGCTGGGTGTCCGACAAGGTGTCGTAGGCGCCGTTGAGAATGGCCATGATGCGCGCAGCCTTTTCATCACCCGGGTTTTTGTCCGGGTGATATTTTTGGCTGAGGGCCTTGTAGGCCGCACGTATGACTTCCTGAGGCGCCATGCGCGACACTTTCAGGTTGTCATAGTGAGTGTGTATCTTTCCCATTGTTCCTAAGGCGTTAAATCGACGCTCGATCTTCCATCATAGCCGATCTTCGCCCGCTCATCGCACCGTCGAGGCGGCGAATCCCTTTGCTTTTCCAGCTATTGTGCCATTTTGTCTACAAACGATGACTGCGGTCATGCATTGTAATGGCGTCAGGCAACGTTACGTTCTTTCCTATCACCAAGACTTTAAACAATTCGCCCATCTCCGCCGGCGACAGCAGTTTTTGCACGGCGCCCGCCTGCGGCAGGTAATTCAGCGTGTCGGTCGGATCGGTGCGCAGCAGCAGATCGCCGATGCCGGCGCCGATCAGGAAGGTCGCCTGGTTCAGATAGGCCAGCACGCCGGCGCCGGCGTCCTGCGCCGCCAGCGCCATCGCCGTAAAATCGACGTGGGCGGTGATGTCCTGCAGACCCGGATAATAAAACGGGTCCGGATGTGCGTGGTGGCGGTAGTGGCACATCAGCGTGCCGGTGGCGCGCAGCCCCAGATAGTATTCGTGCGCCGGGAAACCGTAGTCGAACAGGAAGGCGGCATTGGCGCCGCCGTTGCGCAGCATGCGCGCCAGGGTCGCCATGAAGCCGCAGGCCACGCCGTGCACCTCGGTGACGTAACCGACCGGCAGCTCGGCGTGGTCGGCGATCTGGCGCCCGATCTGCGCCAGCAGCGCGTCGTCGGCAGGCGCTTCGTGCCAGTCGAAGCGGCCATCGCGCACCGTCACGCGCAGCTCCTGCCAGCCTTCCGGGTGCTTGGTGACCAGATGCACCGGCATCGCGTCGAGCACCTCGTTGCCGAAGACGACGCCGTCGAAGGCGTCCGGCAGCGCGTCGAGCCACTCGACCTGCGGGAAGTCGCGCAGCCGCTCGCGCTGGCGCGCGCGCAGTTCGCCGGACAGCTCGACGATGAAATAGCGCTCGACGGCGACGCCGTCGGCCGCCATCGCGGTCAGGATGTCGAACGCCAGCTTGCCGGTGCCGGCGCCGAATTCGAGGATGCGCGGCGCGCTTTGGGCGATAATAGCGGCTGCGACACGCGCCAGCGCGGCGCCGAACAGCGGCGTCAGTTCCGGCGCGGTTGTAAAATCGCCATCTTTGCCCAGCTTGGCGGAGCCGCCGCTGTAGTAGCCCAGATCGGGCGCATACAGGGCCAGCTCCATGAATCGGGCGAAGGAAATCGCGCCGTCATTGCGTTCGATGTCGGCGGCGATCAGGTTCTGCAGGGCGTGGGACGCGGCCAGCGCGTCGCTAGAAGGTACGGGTAGGGACATACCGGCATTGTAGCGAATCGGCGCCCGCACGTGACACCCGCGACATTTTTTAACATCGACCAGACAGGCATACGCATCGACCATGACCACGCCGCAGCACACTCCACCCCAGGCCGCCCCGGCGACCGCCCGCGTCGCCCTCGTCACCGGCGCCGGGCGCCGCATCGGCCGCGCCATCGCGCTCGGCCTCGCGCGCGCCGGCTGGGACGTGGCGGTGCACTACCGCGCCTCGGAGGACGAGGCGCGCCAGGTGGCGGCGGAGATCGTCGCGCTGGGCCGGCGCGCCGTCACGCTGCAGTGCGACCTGTCGGACGAGGCGGCGGTGCGCGAACTGCTGCCGCGCGCCATCGCCGTCCTCGGGCCGGTGCGCTGCGTGGTCAACAACGCCTCGCTGTTCGACTACGACAGCGCGGCCGATTTCACCTCCGCCCGGCTCGACGCCCACATGCGCGCCAATGTCGCCGCGCCGATCCTGCTGTCGCAGGCGCTGCACGCGGCGACGGTCGGCAGCGGCGGCGAGCCGGCCGCCGTCATCAACCTGCTCGACCAAAAACTGTACAATCTCAATCCTGATTTTTTGTCGTACACCTTGTCCAAGGCCGCGCTGCACACCGCCACCACGATGCTGGCGCAGCAGCTGGCGCCGGCGGTGCGGGTGGTCGGCATCGCGCCCGGCATCACGATGGTGTCCGGCGACCAGACCGAAGCCGGTTTCGCCAACGCGCACCAGCAAACCCCGCTGGGCCGCTCCAGCACCCCGGAGGACATCGCCGACAGCGTCGTCTACGCCGCCTCGGCGCGCGCCATGACCGGCACCACCTTGCTGGTCGACGGCGGCCAGCACCTGATGCCGCTGCCGCGCGACGTGATGTTCCTCGCCAAATGAGTCAGTAGAATTTAAATCGAAAGAAGGTAATCCCATGTTGTCCGCCCTGTCCCACCCGAGCCTGACCGACTGCCGCCGCCTGTTCCTGCGCAATTACGAAGTGCTGATCAACATCGGCGTGTACGAATTCGAAAAGAAGGGCGAGCAGCGGCTGCTGATCAACGTCGACCTGTACATCCCGCTGTCGGTGTCGACGCCGAGCCACGACCAGCTGGACGAAGTGGTCGACTATGACTTCATCCGCGACACCATCGCCAAGCTGATGTCGCGCGGCCACGTGCAGCTGCAGGAAAGCCTGTGCGACGACATCGTGCGCGCGATGCTGGACCACCCGCGCGTGCGCGCCGCCCGCGTCTCGACCATGAAGCCGGACGTGTATCCGGACTGCGAAGGCGTCGGCGTCGAAGTATTCAAGATCAAGGATAACGTCTGATATGAACGCCCCACTCCATCTCCCGCAACAACTGCAAGCGCCGGCCGCCGCGCCGGAGCGCGACCCGACCGATTCGCGCCGCTTCGAGCTGCTGCAAAAGAAGCTGCGCACGCAAACCGGCAAGGCGATCGTCGACTTCGACATGATCACCGAGGGCGACCTGGTGATGGTCTGTATGTCCGGCGGCAAGGACAGCTACACGATGCTCGACATCCTGATGCACTTGCGTAAAATCGCGCCGGTCAAGTTCGACCTGATCGCGGTCAACCTCGATCAGAAGCAGCCGGGCTTCCCGGAGCACGTGCTGCCGGAGTACTTCCAGAAGATCGGCGTGCCGTACAAGATCGTCGAGCAGGACACCTACAGCATCGTCACCGAGAAGATCGAGCCGGGCAAAACCACCTGCTCGCTGTGCTCGCGCCTGCGCCGGGGCATCCTGTACCGCACCGCCAAGGAGCTGGGCGCGACCAAGATCGCGCTGGGCCACCACCAGGGCGACATCCTCGAGACCTTCCTGCTCAATATGTTCTACGGCGGCACGATCAAGACCATGCCGGCCAAGCTGACCGCCGACGACGGCGAGAACGTGGTGATACGCCCGCTGGCCTACTGCCGCGAGCAGGACATCGAAAAGTACGCCGGCAAGATGGGCTTCCCCATCATCCCGTGCAATCTGTGCGGCTCGCAGCCGAATTTGCAGCGGCAGGCGATGAAGGAGATGCTGGCGACGTGGCAGCAGAAAAATCCGCTGTGGATCAAGAGCATGTTCACCGCGATGGGCAACATCAAGCCGTCGCACATGATGGACCGTGGCCTGTTCGACTTCAGCAAAAACGAAATGCGCGAAGCCGAAGGCGGCTTCACCGGCGACATCCTGTTCGACAAGGACGAGAGCATCACCCTGGACGGCGTCAACGGCGCGTTCGCGATCCAGAGCGAGGCGCTCAAGCGGGCGTCTTGAGAACGCCGTTTTTTGTCACAACGCAGGGCGGATTAGCCGGAATGGCGTAATCCGCCACGTGCCGCCAGCGGCTTAAAACTTCTGCGCCGTGCGCATCACCGGATAGAGGTTGAAGCGCTCGTCCCACGACGAATGGCGGCGGGCGAAGAACTCCAGCCGCGCCTCCTGGCTCTTGTTGAACGCCGCGTCGGTATCGAGCTTTTTCTGGAACTCGGCGCGCAGCGCGGGATCGGCTTCCAGCTGCTCGCGCGCGACATCCTCGGCCACATACTCCTCCATGTACTCCTTGCGCTCGAAGGCGTTATTGAACTCGCCCCAGGCCAGCAGGGAGTCGGCGCCGCGCGGCTCGAGCATCGTCATCACCAGGCGCGCTTTCGGCTGCGCGATCGGCACGAACAGCGAACCCTTGGCGACGCTGCGCCGCTCGCGGCCCCAATCGCCTTCCACCGCCAGCGACTGCCGCCCTTCGAACGACTGCGCGCCGAATGTCGTTTTGCTGGCGCGGAAAGTCTCCACCTCCGCCGCCATCTGGTCCACACCCAGCACCTTGAACGTGATGCCGTGCTGTTTCAGCTTGGCGGCCACCCTCGGCGCGTCGGCCAGCGGCACCAGATAGCCGCCCTTTGGCGCGGCCACCCGCAGATCGGGCACGATTTCGTCGCGCAGCGGCACCGTCCACACCTGCGGCTTGCTTTCGTCGTAGTGCGTCATCAGGCCGCCCGACACCTCCGAATGGGCACGCGTGTATTCGTAGCCGGGGAACTGGATGGTCTTGGCGTTGAACGTGGTGCGATAGCTGAGCGGCACGTCGGCGCCCGCCAGCGTCGCCGCGCGCGCGTCCGCCTCGCGCGCCACCTTCAGCCACTGCTGGCCGTGCGCGCCGACTTGCGACAGCAGCGAGACGATGGTGTTGTGCGTGATGCGCACGCGGGTCGGATAGTCCTTCCACGAGTGCGTTTCGACCAGCATCCCGAAGCGGTTACGCATCGGGAAGTAGCCGGTCGAAAAACGCGGCGCCGGCATGCTGTCGACAAAGCCGGAGGCCGGATCGTCGTTGACCGCAAACGAGATGTAGTACGGCTTCGGGTCCGAGCCCTGCGCCGTCAGATCCGCCATCACGGCCGTGCGCAGCGCCAGGCCGGCCTGTTTGAGTTCTTCGTCGCCGCCGTGCACCGGCTCGACCTGGATCGAGACGTCCGGCTGGAACTTGGCGCCGTCGGTCACGTGCAGGTCGATGTAGGCCAGCGGATCCCAGGCGTTCACCAGCGCCAGCATCGACTGCATCTCCGGCGCGTCGGCTTTGACGTAGTCGCGATTGAGGTTGTAGTTTTGCGCCGTGGTGCGCCAGCCCATTTCGACCGGGCCGCGCTGGTTCGGCCGGTTCCACTTGCCGAAGCGCTCATGGCCGTCGACGTTGAACACCGGGACGAACAGCAGCACCTGCTTGTCCAGCGCGACGGGGGCGACCTTGTTCTCCAGCGCCTCGCGTAATGCAAGGAAGCCGGCGTCCTTGCCGTCGATCTCGCCGGCGTGGATGCCGCCCTGCACCAGCAGCACCGGCAGGCCGCGTTTTTTCGCCTGCTCGGCCGTCAGCGCGCCGGTGCGCGAGACGGCCAGCGCCAGCATCGGGCGCCCTTCCGGCGTGCGGCCGAATTCGAAGCACCGCACCTGTTTCGGATACGCCTTCTGGAAGCGCGCGCACAGGTCCACCACCTCGTCGTAACGGCCGGTGTTCTGGAAGCCGGATCGCTCGGCGATGGTGCTCAGGGCGGACGACGGCGCGGCGGCCAGCGTGGGGGCGGAGGTGGCGACTGCGGAGGTGGCAAAGGCAAGCAGTATGGCGGAACGAATCATGGACAGGCTTCCAGCGTGGGGTTGATCGACCGGTGCCTGCGCCGGCACCGGATACGCTGGAAATTATAGTCGGCTTTGCACGCTAGCGATCACGGATCGCTATTTCCTTTGCTTGTGGGCGTACCAGCGTCATGGCGCCCGAACCAGCAGTGGGGCTGGCGGAGCGCGCGCGGCTCATCATCGGCTGCGCCGGGCAGATGCCGCCGGCGCGGTAGCTCAGCGCCGTCGCCAGCAGCCGCTCGGCGGTGTCGCCCAGTTCATGATCGAGATCATCGGCGACGCGGCAGGTCGGCTGGAAGCCGTCGGCGTAGTCGCCAAAGCCCTTGTGGTTCGTGCCCTGCAACTGGATGGCGAAATACGTGGTGCCGCAGTTGTTCGCCGGGACGAAGCCATACGGCTTGCCGCACGTGTCGCCACCGATCAGGTTGACCTCGATGTCGATGCCGCGCAAGCCGTTGATCACCGATTCACTGGCCGAGCAGGTCCCCGGCGTGGTCAGGATGGTGACGCGTTTGAACCCCAGATACGGCAGCGCGCTGCCGCCGGCCAGCTGCGACGACGGGAAGCCGACCGCCTTGGCGCGGAACAGGTCCGGCGACCGCGGCGCGGTCTTATCGTTGTAATGGGTTTGTTCGAAGATCTTGCCGCTGGTGGCGGCCGGTCCGGCGATCATGTAGGCCAGCTCGCTGGCCACGGCCAGGTAGCCGCCGCCGTTGTAGCGCATGTCGAGCACCAGGTCGACGATGTTGTCCGACTTGAACCTGCCTATCGCCTTCGCCAGTTCGCTTTCGGACAACTGGTTGTGGTCATCGAACTGCAGGTAGCCGACCTTGCCGGTCGGCGTGTCGATGGTTTTGACGTTTTGCACCGGTGGACTGCTCACCTGCGCGGCCGCCAGGTTGACCGTCAGCGGCACGCCGGCGCGCGTCAGCACCAGCGTATGCCGCTCCCCGGTCGTGGCCGGGAACAGGCCGGCGTTGAGCCGCGCGACGCCGTCGCTGGTGTTGTCGGTCAGCGCGACGCCATCGACGGACGAGAGGGAGTCGCCGCGCCGCATGCCCGCCAGCGCGGCGGGCGACGCCGGCGTCACCATGGCCACGTTCCACACGCGCGGCGCCGCCGCGTCGGCGTTGCGCGCCCACGTCACGCCGTAGCCAATCTCGGTGCCGGAACTCGACAGATCTTCCCACACCTTGGTCGAATAGGTGAAGTGGAAGCGATCCTTGGCCCGGCCGGAAGTGGTGGTCGCAAACGTCTTGTAGTCGTCGAAGAAGTCCACCGCGCGCGTGTAGTTTTCCAGCCGCAGGTCGGTGGGCAGTTCGCGGTACCACAGGTACGTCTCGCCGTAGAAGGAGCGCAGCCAACGCAACTCGTCCATCAACGAGCCTTGCGAATCGGAGCTGCCCGGACGCGGGCGCTCGCAGCGATTGGCCAACGCCAGCCAGTCGGGCGGATTATTCGGGTCGATCACGGGCGGCCCCACCGGCGGTGTCGACGGGGACGGATCGACGACGGGCGGCGTCGGCGTCACGACAGGTGGCGTCGGCGTCACAACGACCGGGGCCGTGGGTGTGGCGGCAGGCGCGTCACCTCCGCCGCCGCCGCCGCATCCGGACAGCAGCGCCAGCGCCGTCGCGGCGGCGATGGCCAGGCGTATCGAATATTTTTTCATAGCGAACATTATAGACGGCCAGGCGGCCTGCGACGCCGGTCCGGCGGCCTATTTCACGATTCAGGCCTGCAGATCCGGATCGTCGCGAAACAGATCCGCGATCCATGCCGCGAACACGTTCAGGCGCGGCGACGCCATGCGTCCCTGCGGATACAGCAGCGAAATCGGCATCGGTGTCGGCGGCAGATCGTGCAGCACCTCGACCAGCGCGCCGCTGGCCAGATGATGGCGCACCTGATAGCGCGCAGCCTGGATCAGGCCCATATGCTGCAGCGCGCAGATGATGTAGGCGTCCGGATCGTTGACCGCGATGGCGCCGCGCACGGCCATCGTCACCACGCTGCCGTCGGCGACGAAATCCCAGTCGAACGGGCGGCCGGTGCGTCCGGAAAAATGCGTCACGCCGCGATGCGCGTGCAGATCCTCGAGGGTTCGCGGCACGCCATGGGCGGCCAGGTAGGCCGGCGAGGCGCACGTCAGAAACCCCATGCTGCCGATGCGCCGGCCGATCATCGACGAATCCTGCAAGTCGCCCACCCGCAGCGAGCAGTCCAGCCCTTCGCGCGTCAGATCCTTCACCTGCTCGCTGAGCGATACCACCAGATCGATCTCCGGATAGTCGCGGCAAAAAGCGCCGATGTGCGGCATCACCAGGTTGCGGCCGACCGCGCCGGGCAGCTCGACCCGCAGCCGGCCTTTGGGCCGGGCCGCGCTCTGGCCCCGGAACGTGCCCTCGGCGTCGTCCACCGCCTGCAGGATTTCGAGGCATTTCCTGAAGTAGTCGGCGCCGTCGGAGGTCAGCGACAGGCGGCGCGTGGTCCGCTGCAGCAGCTGGGTGCCGAGAAACGCCTCCAGCTTCTTGATGGTGGCCGTCAACGCGGCACGCGGCAGGTCCAGCGTTTCGGCCGCTTTCGTGTAGCTATTGGCCTCGACGATGCGCACAAATACCTGCATGGCCTTCAAACGATCCATGATTGTTCATATAAAGTGAAAAGTATGGAGGCATTATGCCCTAATTATCTTTCGGTCCCGTTTGTCTACACTAGCCTCATCGACATTCACTTCTGGGAACCATCATGAACAAAACCACGGAAACCGACATCAGTCCCGGCATGGTGCTGCTGCTGGCCGCCGCGACAGGCCTGATCGTCGCCAACCTGTACTACGCGCAAACGCTGGTCGGCCCGATCAGCGCGGCCACCGGCCTGTCGGCGCAGGCGGCGGGCCTGATCGTCACGTTGACGCAGATCGGCTACACCATCGGCCTGCTGTTCGTCGTTCCGCTGGGCGACCTGCTGGAAAACCGCCGCCTGATCGTCGGCGGCCTGCTGTTCACATCGGCGATGCTGGTGCTGGCCGCGTTCAGCACCAGCGCATGGCTGTTCCTGACCGCCGCGCTGGGCATCGGCCTGGGCTCGGTGGCGGCGCAGATCATCGTGCCGTTCGCCGCGCACCTGTCGAAGGAATCGACGCGCGGCCACACGGTGGGCAAGGTGGTCAGCGGCCTGCTGCTGGGGATCATGCTGGCGCGCCCTGTCGCCAGCCTGGTGGCCGACGCCAGCAACTGGCACGTCGTCTTCGGCGGCGCCGCGCTGATCGTGCTGGCCGTGGCGCTGGTGCTGCGCGCCAAACTGCCGCTGCGCGTGCCCACCTCGAACATCACCTATCCAGCGCTGATGGCGTCCCTGTGGCACCTGTTCCTGCGCACGCCGCTGCTGCGCCGCCGCGCCGCGTACCACGCCGGCCTGTTTGGATCGTTCAGCTTATTCTGGACCGTCACGCCGCTGATGCTGGCCGGTCCGCAGTTCCACCTGTCGCAGACCGGCATCGCCATCTTCGCGCTGGTCGGCATGGCCGGCGCCGTGGCCTCGCCAATCGCCGGGCGCCTGGCCGACGCCGGCCATACCCTGATGGCGACGGCCGCCGCGCTGGCGCTGGGGGTGGTGGGATTCGCGCTGCCGATGATCGCGCCGGAGTCGCGCAACGTCGGCCTGGCGATCCTGGTGATCGCCTCGATCGTGCTCGATATGGGTGTGGCGGCCAATCTGGTGCTCGGCCAGCGCGCCATCTTCACGCTCGGGGCGGAGGTGCGCAGCCGTTTGAATGGCGTGTATTTCGCGCTGTTCTTCGCCGGCGGCGCATTGGGTTCGGCGCTGGGCGGCTGGATGTTCGCCACGCACGGCTGGCAGGCCGCGCTGCTGACCGGGATGGCCTTCCCGGCCCTGGCGCTGGTGTACTGGGTGACCGAGTATCTGGGGCATGGCGCCGCGCAGCGTAAAGCGGCTTGAGTGGGACTGTGGCGGCACACGGGGCGATTCCCGTGCGCCGCCATCGCGTCAGGAACCGAAGTGGTAGTTCAGCTCCACCCAGCCTTGACGTCCGACCGGGCTGTAACTGCCGACCGGATAATACGGCCAACCACCAGTGGTATCGCTTTTGACCTTGTTGAACAGGTTATTCACCGCCACCGAAACCGTGGTGCGCGTATTGATGCGGTACACCGCGCTCGCATTGACCAGGGTGGTCGGCGTCAGATAAGCCTCCCCCGCGCCGTTGGGCACCTTGCTGTAGCGCTGCAGGAACAACGTGTTCGACCACTTTTCCAGATTCCACGTCACACTCGCATTGAGCTTGTCGCGCCAATCGGGATTGGTCAGGTCCTTCAGATCGTCGTTCAGCGGATCGCCCGAGAACTGGCGCGACTTCTTGTCCAGCGTCTTCGAATAATTCAGCTTCGAGACGAACGTACCCCAGCCGGCCGTGCGCAGCACATGCTTGACGCTGACATCGATGCCGTTCACGCTGGTGGACGCGGCGTTGATCGGATTGACCGTGATCTGGCGGATCTCGCCCGGCTTGTTCAGCGCCGTCAGCGGATTGCGTTCGATGCGGGCGATGGCATCGGCGCAGGTCGGCGACGTCAGGTCGTCGGCCATGCGGCAATCCGACTCGTCGCGCAGCAGCTTGTCGGCGTTCAGGTTGGTCACCAGATCGTCGATCTTGATGTTCCAGTAGTCGAGCGAGACGTCGAAGTCCGCGCTCGGCGACCACACCAGGCCGAGGCCCGTCGAACGGCCCTGCTCCGCGCGCAGATCCTTGCTGCCGTTCTGCACATAGTCCGACCCCGGCGAGACGTTGGCGAACTCGCAATCGGCGACCGGCTGGCCGGCCTTCGCGCAGCGGTAGTAGTCGGTGGTGGACGAATAGTAGCCGGTGCCGCGCGCCTTGAAGATATAGTTCATGTCCGGCGCCCGGAAGCTGGTGGCGTAGTTACCGCGCACCAGCACCTGCTTGACGGGACGCCATTCCAGGCCGCCGTTATAGGTGGCCTTGCCCTGATCGCGGCCGGCGTAGCTGTAATGGTCGTAGCGGCCGGCCAGCGTGGCCGACAACTGCTGCAGCAGCGGCACGTTGGCCTCCACGCCCAGCGCGTAACGCTTGCGGGTGCCGGCGGTGACGTCGGCCGGCGGCGCAAGGTTGAAGTAGCCCTGGTTGATGCGTTCATCGGGACGGTTCGAGAACCCCTGCTTGCCCACCTCCGCCACCGTCGCCAGCCTGACCGGACCGGCCGGCAGCGCGAACGCCTCGCCGTTGGCGGACAAGCTGAGGGTATTGGTCCACGACTTGTCGTCGCTGTGCGTGAAGTCGGTGATGCTGTCGAATTCGGCCGGCGTCAGGCGGCGCGTCAGGCGCGACTGGTCGGGCGCGAAGATCGCCACGCCGTCGGCGTCCACGCCCAGTTGCGGGCCGAGGAAGAAGCTGTCGATATTGGCCAGCGCGCGCGGCGCCTTGGCCTGGCTCTTGTAGAGCGACGCCGTGTAGCCCGCCTCGTACTGCCAGCTGCCGGCGAGCTGCCCCTTGGCGCCGAACGACAGCGAACTGGCCTGGTCGTCCCAGGTGCGGTTGTAGCGATCGACGCCGCCGATCTCCTCGGGCGAGATGTATTTGTTCCAGGCTTCGTAGTTGCCGGTGTTCTGGTTGACGAAATAAGCGTCGGTGAGCGAGCGCGAGGTCCACGACGGGCCGCGCGTGTTGTTCGAGCTGCGGTTCTTGCCGTACAAGCCCTCGACGAACAGGGTGGTGGTCGGCGACAGCTCGTAGTTGGCGCTGCCGAACACGTTCTGGCTGCTGTTTTTGGTCTGCGTGGTCCAGTAGGTGGGGCCGACGTTCGGGCTGGCGCAGTAGCTGCCGGTTTTGGCGGTGTACTTGACGGCGCTGCCGTTGAAGACGTCGCCCAGCCCTGCGCAGGCGTCGCCCAGATCGACATAGCGCCCGCCGCTGACATTGCGCCGGCCCAGGATCGAGGTCGGCGCCACGCCGGTTTTGCTGCTCATGAAATCGCGGTCGCGGCTCCACAGCGGATCGCGCTCCAGCAGCTCGATGCTAAATAGCGTATTGAGTTTGTCGAAGCTATGGCCGCCGGTGAACTGCAGGCGCTTGTCGCCACCGCCGCCGCGCGAGGTACCGCCCGCCTTGAGGTTGATGTCGTAGCCCTCGGCCTGTTTTTTCAGGATGATGTTGACCACGCCCGCCACCGCGTCCGAGCCGTAGACGGCCGAGGCGCCGCCGCTGAGGATCTCGATGCGATCGACCACGCTCGACGGAATATTGGCCAGGTTGGTGAAGTTGACCATACCATCATAAGCGATCGGGAAATCGGCCATGCGGCGACCGTTGAGCAGCACCAGCGTGTGGTTCGGGCCCAGGCCGCGCAAGCTGATGGTGTTGGCCGACGGCGTGAAGGTGTTGCCGAAGTCGGCGCCCTGCGTGAAGCCGCTGTTCTGGGTCTGGTTGCTCAGGGCGTCGAAGACGTTGCGGTAGCCCTGCTTGGTGATGTCCTCGCCGGTGATGACGGTGACGGCCGACGGGCCCTCCAGCGTGGCGCGCGGAATGCGCGAACCGGTGATGACGACTGCGGGCTGGCTCAGGGTTTCCGAGCCTGCCACCTGCGCGCTGGACGAGCCGGCAGCGCCGCACAGCAGCGCGATAGCGCCTGCCGCCAGCGGATTCAATTTAAATTTTGTTTGCACTGAAGTGGTCCGGTAAAAGATGGGGATGCCATCCTATCAACCACCGGACCGGAAATGAACGAACGAATCCGCGCAAGCTTATGCATTATTTTGGTGCATGGGCACAATGCAGCTCTAATGCTGAGTGCGAAGATGCGGTGGACGTGGCAACATAGGTCGTACAGCGCGCAACGTGCCAACCCGCTATTTTTTCCGTACTATCACTTTAGCGGCCGGTGGCTCAAAGGGCTTTGGTTGCGGGTAGTGCGTCAGCAACGCGCTGGATCCAGCCAACCGGACATTGGCCTGCCGCTCCGGCGTCCAGCTATTGAATTCACGTTGAGCTTGGTGGATTTGTTCGACAAGACTACTGGGCTTTTTCATGATAGTTCTCCAACTCGCTTCTACACTTGCGGCATGCGTAGGTTCAACGCCAAGATAAGACGGGGAATCTCGTTTGATACTATAGCAGTTTCAATATCGAGATATGTATTTTGAAAACGTAGGAAGCGAGGCTTACCGCCTAGCTCCTCCGAACGAATCCGCCTGACCTCTGCAATGCCAGGCAACGCGACCGCATCCCCGCTACCGCTATCCGTACGAAGGCGAGTTCCCTCATCCATCAAATGGGAAATTCTATTGTCCTCAGTCTCAAGACTATGATCGGTTCCAAAAAAAATCTCTATCTGCCGACTCAATTGAATCGTCTTGGCCTTGTACCCCACGGCTTGTAGCTCGCGCTAGAGAACGGTGATCACAGGCTCGAGGTTCACGCCGATGGGCCCCACGATACCGAATACTGGTTCAGGGTGCGGGTCGGGTGAGAGCGGATGGCCAAGGATAGGTTTCGCTGCTTGGCCCCTGCCCGGACCTGTTAACAATTGGGGATCGACGTGGGCCGGCGGCCGCTTTTTTATCGCATGCTTAGGCATCTCCCCTCCTGATTCCCGGTACGCTTTGGTCCGTAAGCGCGACAATAAGTCCGAGTATCCGGCGGTGCCGAATTTTCGTCAAACAATCATCTGGCAAATGCGGAAAAAACCATGGCATTTGATATATATAAAGGAAAGGCCCCGAAATGGGGCCAATCTGGACACAACCTTTGATTCGAACCGGTCTAAGCGGCGTGCGTGTGGCTGTCCAACGGCACCGGCGCGACCGGCTGGCCGAAAGCGGCCAACAGCGTCGCCTCCTTTTGCTTGGCTGACTTCAGGTGGCGTTCCTTCACATGGCCGTAACCGCGAATGTCTTCCGGGATGCTGGCGATGGCCACCGCCTGCGCCAGGTTCTCCGCCGTCAGCTTCGGCAGCAGCGAGGCCACCGTCTGGCGGTACTCGCCGATCAACGCGCGTTCCATCTTGCGCTCGGCCGTGTAACCGAAGATATCCAGCGCCGTGCCGCGCAGCCCTTTGAACTTGGCCAGCATGCCGAACGCCTTCATCATCCACGGACCGAATTCCTGCTTGATCAGCCGACCCTGGGCGTCATGCTTGGCCATCAGCGGCGGCGCCAGGTGGAATTTGAGCTTGATGTCTCCCTCGAACATGCCGGCGATCTTCTGCTGGAACGCGCCGTCGGTGTACAGGCGCGCGACTTCATACTCGTCCTTGTACGCCATCAGTTTGTAGTAGTAGCGCGC
This sequence comes from Duganella sp. AC917, assembly GCF_979258245.1. Lineage (NCBI taxonomy): Bacteria > Pseudomonadati > Pseudomonadota > Betaproteobacteria > Burkholderiales > Oxalobacteraceae > Duganella > Duganella sp. AC917. Next base: position 5,572,981 of record NZ_OZ409848.1, on the reverse strand, counting down.
CACGGCCTCGCTCAAACGGGTCGACTTGCCCAGCTTGGCCTCCTCGGCGCGCACTTGGTCGACAAACGCCTTGTACTGCTGCGCATAGTCGGCGTTCTGGTATGCGGTCAACAGCTCGATGCGGCGGTTGACGATATCGTCCAGCGTCTGGGTGCGTTTGAATTCGATCACCTTCGCCGGCGTGGTCAGTTTGGTGACCGAACCCAGGTCGTGCGCGGCGGTGCGGCCCCAGTGGAAGGCGGCCTTGTTGAAGTTGACCGAGATCGCGTTCAACTCGATTGCCTTGATGATGGACGCTTCGCTCAGCGGCACATGGCCTTTCTGGAACGCGTAGCCCAGCATGAACATGTTGGTGGCGATCGAGTCGCCCATCAACGCGGTAGCGATCTGGCCGGCGTCGACGAAGTCCACCTGGTCGTTGCCGCAGGCGCGCACGATCTCGCTGCGCGAGCCGACGTCCGGGAACTGCCAGTCCGGATTCTTGACGAAAGCGGCGGTCGACGAACCGGTCGAGTTGATCATCGCGTGCGTGCGGCCCTCGCCCATGCGCGACAGGGCGTCGCGGCTGGCGGTGACGATCAAGTCGCAGCCGATCACCAGGTCGGCGCTACCGGTGCCGACGCGGGTCGAGTGCAAATCGGCCTGGTTGTCGGCCAGGCGCACGTGCGACATCACCGGACCGCCCTTTTGCGCCAGTCCGCTCATGTCCAGCACGATGGCGCCCTTGCCTTCGACGTGCGCCGCGACGGCCAGGATCTGGCCGACCGTGACCACCCCGGTGCCGCCGATACCGGTGATCAGGATGCCGTACGGCGTATCCGTGGACGGCAGCACCGGCATCGGCAAGATAGCGGCCGGCGAGTCGCCGGTGGCCGCCTTCTTGGGTTTCTTCAGCGCCCCGCCTTCGACCGTCACGAAACTCGGACAGAAGCCGGTGGTGCACGAGAAGTCCTTGTTGCAGGACGACTGGTTGATCTGGCGCTTGCGCCCCAGTTCCGTCTCCAGCGGCTCCACCGACAGGCAGTTCGATTGCACGGAGCAGTCGCCGCAGCCTTCGCACACGGCTTCGTTGATGACGGCGCGCTTGGCCGGATCCGGATACTCGTTGCGCTTCCGGCGGCGACGCTTCTCGGAGGCGCAGGTCTGGTCGTAGATCATCGCCGACACGCCCGGCTTGTCGCGCAGCTCGCGCTGCACGTCCATCAATTCGCTGCGATGGCGCACGGTGACGCCTTCCGCCCATTTGTAATCGGAAGGGTATTTTTCCGGTTCGTCGGTGACGACGATGATCGGCGTCACGCCCTCGGCGGCGATCTGGCGCGAGATCATGCCCGGATCGAGCGGGCCGTCGAAGGCCTGGCCGCCGGTCATGGCGACGGCGTCGTTGAACAGGATCTTGTAGGTGATGTTGACCTTGGCCGCCACCGCCGCGCGGATCGCCAGTATCCCGGAGTGGAAGTAGGTGCCGTCGCCCAGGTTGGTGAAGACGTGCTTCTCGTTGGTGAACGGCGCCTGGCCGACCCAGGTCACGCCCTCCGCGCCCATGTGGGTGAAGGTCGAGGTTTCGCGGTCCATCCACAACACCATGTAGTGGCAGCCGATGCCGGCCAGCGCGCGCGAGCCTTCCGGCACCTTGGTCGACGAATTGTGCGGGCAGCCGGAGCAGAAGTACGGTGTGCGGTCGGTGTCCGGGTTGGCCTTGGTCGGCAGCGTCTTGAGCGCCAGCTCCTTCGCTTCGAGGAAGGCGACGCGCTGCTTGACGCGCTCCGCCACCGGATGGCCGTCGCAGTAGTGGGCGATGCGCGAGGCGATGGCGCGCGCGATCTGCGCCGGGTTCAGTTCATAGGTGGCCGGCAGCAGCCAGTCGCCGTGGCCGGTCTTGCCCTTGTTGCTCCATTCGCCGGTGTCGTCGAACTTGCCGACCACGCGCGGACGCTGGCCGTCCGGCAGGTTGTACAGCTCCTCCTTGAGCGCGTACTCAAGGATCTGGCGTTTTTCCTCCACCACCAAAATCTCGTCGAGGCCCTTGGCGAATTCGTGCACGCCGTCCGCCTCCAGCGGCCAGGTCATGCCGATCTTGTACAGGCGGATGCCGATGTCGGCGGCGGCCTGCTCGTCGATGCCCAGATCGGCCAGCGCCTGGCGCGTGTCCAGGTAGGATTTGCCGGCGGTGATGATGCCGATCTTCGGCGTCGGGCTGTCCCAGATGATTTTATTGAGCTTGTTGGCGCGCGCGTAAGCCAGCGCTGCGTACCACTTGTAGCTGTTCATCCGAACTTCCATATCGAGCACGGTGTCGGGCCAGCGGATATTGAGGCCGCCGGCCGGTAGTTCGAAGTCGGTCGGTAGCTGGATCTGCACGCGGTCCGGGTCGAAGTCCACCACGGCGCCGGATTCGATGATGTCGGTCACGCACTTCATCGACACCCACAGGCCGGTGTAGCGGCTCATGGCCCAGGCGTGCAGGCCGTAGTCGATGTACTCCTGGACCGACGACGGATACAGCACCGGAATGCCGCAGGCGTTGAGAATGTGGTCCGACTGGTGCGCGGTGGACGAGGATTTGGCCGCGTGGTCGTCGCCGGCCAGTACCAGCACCCCGCCGTGCTTGGCGCTCCCCGCATTGTTCGCGTGTTTGAAGACGTCGCCGCAGCGGTCGACGCCGGGGCCTTTGCCGTACCACATGGAGAAGACGCCATCGTATTTGGCGTCCTTGAAAAGATTGGTCTGCTGCGTGCCCCACACCGCTGTCGCGGCCAGGTCCTCGTTCATCCCGGGGTGGAATTTGACGTGGTGGGCATCGAGGTACTTCTTGGCCTTCATCGCCGTCATGTCGACGCTGGTGACCGGCGAGCCGCGATAGCCGGTGATATAGCCGGCGGTGTTGAGGCCCGCCTTGAGGTCGCGTTCGCGCTGCATCATCGGCAGGCGTATCAGCGCCTGGGTGCCGGTCATGAAGGCGCGGCCGCGTTCCAGCGTCCATTTGTCGTCCAGTGAAATGTCGTCCGACTGGGCGCCCGGGTCCAGCAGCGTACCCTTGTGAGGTGCGTTCATTAATGTCTCCAATATTCTCTGAAATACTGAGCGCGGCAACGCCGGTTAGGCCCTTCCGCGCGATTGCCGGTGCTCCGTTCTATGCGGTGCTACCGGCGGTTTTTCCTGCGATTTCTACTACTATAAGCCTATGCGGGCGCTTTAGCCGGATCTTGCAACACGCCGCGCTTGATCTGATCCAATTCGATCGATTCGAACAACGCCCGGAAATTACCCTCGCCGAAGCCCTGGTCGCCCTTGCGCTGGATGATCTCGAAGAAGATCGGACCGATGACGTTTTGCGTGAAGATCTGCAGCAGCAGTTCGCGCTCGTTGTCGTTGCTATGACCGTCGATCAGGATGCGCAGGCGGCGCAGGTCTTCCAGGCGCTCGCCATGGCCCGGCAGGCGACGGTTGACCAGTTCATAGTAGGTCTCGATGGTGTCCTGGAAGGCGATGCCGGTGGCCTTCATCTGCTCGATCGAGGTGTAGATGTCGTCGGTGCCCAGCGCGATGTGCTGGATGCCTTCGCCATGGTATTCGTCGAGGTACTCGGCGATCTGCGACTTGTCGTCCGACGATTCGTTGATCGGAATGCGCACCTTGCCGCACGGGGAAGTCATGGCTTTCGACTTCAGGCCGGTCAGCTTGCCCTCGATGTCGAAGTAGCGCACCTCGCGGAAGTTGAACATCTTCTCGTAGAAGTCCGCCCATTCCTTCATGCGGCCGCGATGGACGTTGTTGGTCAGGTGATCGATGTAGGTCAGGCCATTGCCGACCGGGTTGGCGTCCGCGCCCGGGATGGCGACGAAGTCGACGTCGTAGATGCTGATGTCGCCGATCGATCCGGGTTCAGCTCCTTTATCGCCGCTGTTTTTGCCGCGCCAGCGGTCGACCAGATAGATCAGCGAATCGCCCACGCCCTTGATGGCGGGGATGTTCAGTTCCATCGGGCCGGTCTTGTTGTCGAAGCCCCAGGCGCCCAGGTCCAGCGCGCGCTTGTAGGCGGCCGCCGCATCCTGCACGCGGATGGCGATCGCGCACACGGACGGGCCGTGGTGGCGCGCGAAGCGCTGGGCGAACGAGTCCTGCTCGGCGTTGATGATGAAATTGATGCCGCCCTGGCGGTACAAGGTCACGTCTTTATGGCGGTGGCGGGCGATCGCGGTGAAGCCCATGCGCTCGAACAGCGCGCCGAGCGCTTTCGGATCGGGGGCGGCGTATTCGACGAATTCGAAACCGTCGGTTCCCATCGGGTTGTCCCAAGGCTGGAATTGCATGCGTGTCTCCTCGTTAGAATAGCGCCAGTATAGTCCCGCGCCGAGAGCATTAAATTGCAAACAATTCACGCCCTTGGCCATTTTGCGCAATAATATTGCCTCAACACTGAATTACTGAGGGATTTATGACCAAAATTGCGCTGGATAAAACCGATCGTAAGATTCTGTCCATTTTGCAGGCCGACGGCCGGCTGTCGAACCAGGACGTGGCCGAGCTGGTCGCGCTGTCGCCGTCGCCGTGCCTGCGCCGCATCAAGCGGCTCGAGGAAGCGGGCGTGATCCGCCAGTACGTGGCGCTGCTGGACCCGGACAAGATCGGTCTCGGGCTGCTGGCGTATGTGAATGTGCGGCTGGAAAAGCACAGCGACGCTGCCGCGCACAGCAACGCCCGCGCGCTGGGCGCGCAGAACGCGCCGGCCTCGCCGCGCGCCGACTTCGCCGTGTCGGTCGAGCAGTGGCCGGAGGTGGTGGCCTGCTACGCGATGACGGGGGAGATGGATTACCTGCTGCGCGTGCACGTCGAGGACATGGACCACTTCTCGCGCTTCATGATGGCGACCTTGCTGCGCCATCCGGCGGTGCTGGACGTCAAATCGAGCTTTGCCTTACAGCGCGTCAAGGACACGACGGCGCTGCCGCTGGTCTAGCGAAGTACGGAAAAATCAGAAGCGTGGGGCGGATAGCGGCGTGCCGCTCGATCCATCCCGCGCGGAGGCCTAAATAACCGGCAGTGTTGCCAGTCCCGCGAGTCCGGCGCATGTCAGAATGATGGCGATACTGGCCGGGTCGGTACTGACGTGCAGTAGCGGATCTTCGTCAATCTGCATGCGAAAAGATAGCAACCAGAGCCGGGCTATCCAGATGAAAAACAGCGGCACCACAAAAAACAATGGAAGCGGCGACGGATATAACTTTGCCACATCTCCTGAATTATAATAAAGCATCAGCACCAACGCCGAAATCACCGCCGAGCTGATGCCGAACATGGCGACCGGGATACTGTCGGCAGGCACATATCCCCTCCCTGCCACTGTCAGCACGTTTTCTTTTTTAAGCCGCACCAGTTCATTGTGGCGCTTTAGCAGCGCGAGCGATAAAAACAGGAAGAACGAATAGGACAACAACCAGAAAGACAAATGGATATCTGTCGCCGCCGATCCACCGATCACCCTGACAGTGTATAAGCCTGCCAGCATGGCCACATCGATCAACAATATTTTTTTCAAATAGATCGAATATAAGACCGTTAAAACAAAGTAAAAACAAACGACTTTGAGCAGGGGAACGCCTCCCGCAGCCGCAACCAGCAACCCGGCACCGCCAAGCAAAGCGCTACAGCAAAGCGCGCTGAGACGAGAAATCGCCCCAGCAGCAATGGGCCGCATTTTCTTTCGCGGATGCAAGCGATCGTGGCGTACGTCCAGCACATCGTTCAACAGATAAGCGCTGGACGCGCACAGGCAGAATGCGATAAATGCAATCAGGCAGGCGCGCCACGTGTGCAAGTCGGATGAGTGAGCGGTGAGCACGGGAACGAATATCAGCGCGTTTTTCAGCCACTGTCGGGGACGCATCGCGCGTACCATCAACATGGTACCGTTCACTGTGTCAGCATTTTTTACTATCGATTCTTGCATAGTTTTTTCACGGTCGTCCATACGCGGCTACAGTCGCCGCTTCCTCAGCGGGCCGATCGCATATACAGCAAATGGAATCAGGAACGGGTATAAACTCCAGATTGCCCGTCCATCCACCCTCACCGAAAGCGCGGCATAGAGCGGCGGCAGCGCCATTAAAAACAGCATGGTTTTAAGTGGCGCCAATTCTCGCGGACTATTTCTCATCCCAAACACGGCAAGAGGAATCACGATGATGGCGGCACTGGCAAGCGACAACAGGGCACGAACGTCGTGCAGCGCGGCCCAAACGGTACCCAGGCTCGGTACCCAAACATACCTCGGCAGCCCGCTAAACAAATGCCACCGGACAAACAAGAGCCACGCCACTGCGGCGGCCACTGCGGCAAGCCCGGGCAAAATAGGAATCCGCCGATAGGCCAGCAACCAGAACACGAGAAGAATGTTCTCTTCCCTGACGGCAGTCGCCCCGAGTCCAGCGCCCAAGGCAAGCCAAGGCTGCCCACTGACGACGCCCAATACAAACAAAGCCCGTCCACAAATTGCGCCCGGATCGGTCAGCAGATAAGAACCGTACCAAAACGTCGGCACTGAGAATATCAGCAACAGGCCAGCGAAAATCGCCTGTTTGCGATTTCCGCCTACGCGATCGACAACCAGCGCCATTGCAGTGGCCGCTACCGTAATGCAGGTCCAATTAACTCCGGCAAAGGTATCCCGTAAATTACCCGGCAAATACGCGGCAAGTGCGGGAATGAGCACGCGGTAAGGGAATGGTGCGCGCAGTTCGCTAAACGGGATTTCGCCCCTGAGGTAACGGGCGGTATTAAAATATGCGAGCGAATCTTCTACCGTCATTCCCCAATGGGGCAACAACACGACAAAAGCGCTGCCGGCGAACAGCGCAAACATGCCCAGGCATTGCAGCATCGTCCAATTCGAGCTGGCCGAGATGGCGCGGATAGTATTTTCTTTTTTTGTGAACATCGCAGTTAAACTTTGGAAAGCGGGTGATTTTACGCGACGCTCACGTGCAAGCGATGCCGCAGGCGGTTATTTTGTCAGCAGCACGCAGGAAATACACAGCAAAACCATGCCGATCAACTTATTCGAACTTAGCGCCTCGCCGAATATCAAATGGCCGGCGAACGCAATCAGCGTCATGGTTACGATGGTCATGACAGGATAGGCAACGGTGATGTCGGTCTTCGCCAAGGCCAGACGGTAGGCACCAAAACCGGCGACATAACACGTCATCGCTCCGCCCAGCCAATATAATTTGACCGCCATGTCGGGTTCAGTATGGCTGGCAGATATTTTGATCATCACGGTGGCAAGGGCACTAAACAAGCCGGCCACGGCGCACCAGATGTATCCTCCAAATATAAGAATCATGTGGTCTGGTCGAAGAGTGAACGCCATAAATAGCGTTTGAAAGACCATGATTTTACGTCATTTATGCCTGTTTCCGGACTCTAAGTCCATCGCGCGATAAAAAACAGGATATTTGCAGGTGTACCGATCAGGGCAATAAACACGTTGGGCGATTAAGCAGCACGCTTAATCGCCCAACGTCGATCAGTCGAACTTCACGAACCGACGTAGCGGTTCAGGTGCTGCAGGAACGGTTCGGCGGCGAGGAAGCCGATGATGCGGCTGTTCGGGATTTCCTTGCCATCCTTGAAGAAAATCAGGCCCGGTGGCCCGAACAAGCCGAAGCGCTTCATCAGCGCCTTGTCGTCGGCGTTGTTGGCGGTGACGTCCACCTGCAGCAGCATCACCTCCTTCATTTTGCCGCTGACGGCCGGCTTGGAGAAGGTGAACCGCTCCATCTCCTTGCATGCCACGCACCAGTCGGCGTAGAAGTCCAGCATCACCGGCTTGGTGCTGGTGGCCAGGATCTGATCCAGTTCGGCCACCGTTTTGATGCGCGTGAAATGCGCCTCGCCGCCGGCGGCGCCACCGCCAGCAACGCCCTCGGCGCGGGCGGCGGTCAGGTGGCCCAGCGGCTGCAGCACGTCGCGGCCGGCGCTGGCGGCGCCGGTCAACTCGAACAGGCCGACCAGCAGGAAGGCCAGTCCCAGCGTCTTGCCGATATAGGCACCCAACCCGGCGCCCTTTGGAATGCCGTCGAACACGTGCAGGAACATGGCGCACAGCAGCGCGAACACGCCCCACATGATCATCATCACGGTCACCGAGAACACCGGCGTGACCATCCAGATGGCGACCGCGATCAGCAGCAGGCCGAAGACCTTTTTGACGCCGTTCATCCAGGCGCCCGCGCGCGGCAGCAGGCTGCCGGCCGACAGACCTGTCAACAGCAGCGGCACGCTCATACCGACCGCCATCGAGAACAGCGCCCAGCCACCGGTCCAGACGTTGCGCGTCTGGCTGATGTAGAGCAGCGCGCCGGCCAACGGACCGGCCACGCACGGACCGACGATCAGCGCCGACAAGGCGCCCATGATGAACACGCCGGCGAATTTGCCACCACCCATATTACCGCTGGTGGAGCTCAGGCGGCTTTGGAGGCTGCTCGGCAGCTGTAACTGATAGACGTCGAACATCGACAGCGAGAGCGTGAACAGCAAAGCGCCGAATGTCAGCAGCACCCACGGTTTTTGCAGTGCGGCGGCCAGGCCTTCGCCGGCCAGGCCGGCGCCGACGCCGAGCGAAGTGTAGACCAGCGCCATGCCAAGGCTGTACGCCAGCGCCAGCATGAAGCCGCGACCCCGCGAGACATTGCCTTCACCGACGATGATCGACGACAGGATAGGCACCATCGGCAGAACGCACGGCGTGAACGACAGCAGCAGGCCGAAGACCAGGAAAGCCAGGCCGATACGCCAGGCGCTGCCGCTTTGCAGCGTGCGCTGTGCCAGCGAGCTGTCGTCTTCCGGGGCGGCTGCGGGGGTGGATGCCGCAGCGGGTGTGGCGGCGGGGACGGCAGCGGCGGGCGTGGCTACGGCGGCCGTATCGACCGGCGCCAGCTTGCCGGGCTTTCTCGGATCGACGTGGTAGCTTTGTTCGGCCGGCGAGTAACACAGGCCGGCGTCCGCGCAGCCCTGGTAACCGACCAGCAGCGTGTACGGCTCCTTGGCCGTCACGGGGAGGTCGACCACCAGCGTGTCCTGGTAGGTCTCCATCTCCTTGTTGAAATTGGTGTCGAATTTGCGTATGCCGTTCGGCAGCACCGGCGCCGTCACTTGCGCGCCATCGGCGGCGTTAAAGCTCAAGCGATCGCGATACAGATGGTAGTCCTTGGCGATCTTCCACGTCAGCCGCACGGTCCTGGCGTCCAGCGCCTCTGCGGTCAGCTTGAAGGCCTGATCCGGCTCCAGAAAATCGCCGGCCCGCACCTGGCTGCCCGCAAACAGCGCGATCAGCGCCACCAGCATCGTCGCCAGCATCTGCAACCGCAGCATCCATTTTTGTCGTTTCATGAGATATCCCTATACAGCATCTGCCCCTGATCATCGATGGTCAAATAACCCATGTCAGAGGCGTTCAGAAAATTGAGTCCGCCCTGCTGCTTGAGCATGGCGATCGTCGAACAACTACCTGCCGCTATCGCCATCGGCGCCATCACGCTCACCGAGCGCCAGTGCCGCACCGGCATGCCGGTGCGCGGATCGAGGATGTGGCAGTAGCGCTGTCCATCCAGTTCAAAATAACGTTCGTAGTCGCCGCTGGTGGCCAGCGCGCCCTGGCTGATCGGAATACTGGCCACCACCGCGTCGGGATCGCGCGGGTCCTGTATGCCGATGCTCCACGGGCGGCCGTCCAGCCTTGGGCCGATAAAGCGCATGTCCCCGCCCAGGTTCACATACCCGTGCCGCACACCGGCCTCGATCAGCATGCCGGCCGCGCGGTCGGCCGCGTACTCCTTGCCGAAGCCGCCGAAGTCGATCTCCATGCCGGCCTGGCGCAGATAGACCTCCTCGCCCTCGCAGGCCACCTTGTTCCAGCCGACCAGCGCCAGCAGGGGGTCGAGCACCTGCGCCTTCGGCACGCTCGGCCGGCGGAAATCCCAGGCCCTGCGCAGCACGCCGGAGGTGATGTCGAACAGCCCCTCGCTGGCGCCGTGCAACGCGGCGGCGTACGACATCAGCGCCATGGTCTCCTTGTCGCAGGCGACCGGCGCCCGGCCGGCCGCCGCGTTGATGCGCGAGACGATGCTGTCGGGCCGGTAGCGCGAGTACTTCTCTTCGATCCTCCGCACCTCCGCCACGGCCTGCCGCGACAGCAGTTCGGCCGTGTGGGCGTCGGGCGCGGCCAGCCGAATCTCGCAACGGCTGGCCATCGCGTCGAACGCGGTGCGGTGGATCGCGTCTACCATTGCCGGTTGACCGCGATCTGGAAGGTCTGCGCGCGCAACGGCTCAAGTCCCGGGCTGCCGGAGTGGAAGGCCCGCCAGCTGCCGCGCTGCTGGTAGGCCGAGGCCTTGACGTCCACCGACCACAGCTTGTCGATCTGCTTGCTGACCTTGAGCCCCACGGTCACCGCGCCAAAGCCCGACAGGCGCTGGTCGGCCGACGAGAAGCCCGGATTGGCGGCGTTGAAGCCGGGCGGGAACGGCGTGCCGAACACCGGATCGTAGACCGGGTCGAAGTAGAAGTCGGCCGCGCTCTGCGTGTACAGGCGCACTTCCGGCGTCACCGTCCAGCCCTGCGACAGCGGCTGCACGTATTCCTGGGACAGCGTGTGCCCACGCACGCCAAAGCTGTCGCGGTAATAGCGGTAGGAGGTGCGGCTGATGCCACCGGTCGATTCGACATGGTGGTTCCAGCGCGCCAGCACGGTGCTCTCGTTGCGGCTGCGCGGGCGGTTGTCGAAGGCCTTGTACGGATCGGAGAAGAAGCCACGGCCACGATCGTGCGCCAAGGTCAGTTGCACCACGTCGTTCTTGGTCAGCACCTGGGTCACGCCAACCAGCAGATTGGTGGTGTTCTTCTTCGCGCCGACGACGGCGCCGCCGGTGGAATTGATCTCGTCGTTGGACCGGCCGAAACCCGCCGACCACGTGGTGTTGCGGTCTTCGCTCTCGAAGGTGCCCTGCAGCGACAGCGCGCGCGACACGTAATCGTGCTCCGTCGAGTAGCTGGCGCCGACCGACACGCTGCCACGATCGAGGTAGCGCTTGAGCGAAACGTCGCCGGCCTTGCGGTCGTCGTTCATGCGCGAGGCGCCCGAGACGGCCGTGTGATAGCGCGGCGAGGCGCCCGACACGTCGTCCGTCACCGCCGAGGCGCTGATGCTCCAGACGCCGGCCACCGGCGCCATAATGGACACCGACGGCGCGTGCACGCGGATGCGGTCCATGTCGGACTGGCTTTCGCGGTAATCGAGATAGCCGATGCTGATCACGCCATTGGTAGGCGGCGCTTCGGCGTGGGCCTGGACGCCCGGCAGCAGCAACGCGGCCGCCAGGATCGAACCGGCCAACGACGGTGCCGAAGATGGCGACGCCGGCGGCTGGCCGTCGTCATGCGTGGTGGTTTTTTTGCTCGTCATAGGAAATTCCATATCAGTTGCAACCGCAGCCGCCACCACCCACACCGGCGCCGCCCGACGAGGACTCGCGGCTGGTGTAGATATGGTCGTCGTAACGGCTGAACAAACCGCCGTCGTTGAAGGTCATCTCGGGTTTGGCCAGCGTGCCTTTTTCCCACGGCTGGACATTGCCGAACGAGGCGCAGCCGGACAGGCTGGCGGCCAGCGCCAGGGCGATCAGGGTTTTCATTTAACGGCTCCCAGTGCGGATTGAATTTTCGCTTCCAGTTCGGCGCGGTCGGCGTCGCGGAAGCCGGAATGCTCCAGCAGGACCTTGCCGTCAGGCCCGATCAACACGCTGCTCGGCATGCCCTTGATGCCGTACTGGCGCGGCGTGGCGCCCTTCGGATCGAAGGCGATGGTGAACTTGGCCGGTGTGGCGGCGAGGAAGGTCTTGGCATCCTCGCTCTTGGCGTCGACGTTGATGCCGACGATCTGCAGTCCGCGTGGGCCGTACTTGGCCTGCATCTCGTTCATCCACGGGAAGGATTGGCGGCACGGGCCGCACCACGAGGCCCAAAAGTCCACGTACACCACCTTGCCGGTCAGCTTCGCCAGCTGGACCGCGCCGTCCATGCCCTGCAGGTCGAACTGCGGCGCGGGGGCGCCCTTCTCCAGCGCGAACGCGGACGATGCGCTCAGCGCGGCGGCCAACAATAACGATATCGCTTTGATTTTCATAATGACTCCGGGTTAGTTTTGTTCGTCACGGCTGCTATTGCCTGCGCTGCGACGGCGCCACACGACCACGCCGAGCGACAGCATGACCAGCAACGCCAGTATTGGATCGTTGACGCTTTGCGAGGCCGAGCAACCGCCGCCACCGGCGTTTTGCGGCGTGACATTCGACGGCCCGGCGTTGGCCTGGCCGCTCAGGGCGATCGTCCAGCTGCTGCCGGCCACGCTGGACTGGATCACCACGTTGCCGCTGTTGCCGCCGGCGTTGACAGGCGTGTAGCCCACCACCAGGTCGCAGGTGGCGCCAGGCTGCAGCGTGAACGGGAAGGCGGCGCAGCCGGTGCTGTCGGCGACGGCGGCGAACGGACCGCTGAAGGCGGCGCTGGCCAGGGTCAGTGGTGCCGAGCCGCTGTTGGTCAGCGTGAAGCGGCGGGTAGGCGCTGCCGCACCGATGGTGACGGCGCCGAAGTCGAAGCTTTGCGGGTTCAGTCCCAGCGAAGGAGCGCTGACCGCGACCGCCACGCCGTTGCCGCTCAAGGGCAGCGTGAACTGGGCGCCGGCGTCGGTCACCACTTGCAGGTTGGCGCTGCGGGCGCCGGCCGCCGTCGGACGGAAGGCGGTGGTGATGGTGCAGCTGGCGCCGGCGCTGATGGCGCCATTGGCCGCGCAGGTGCCGCCGGTGACGAAGTCGCCAGCCTGGTTGCCTGCGATGGTCAGGGTCGAGATGCGCACCGCCGCGCTGCCACTGTTGCTCAGGGTCGTCGTGTGTTCGGCCGCGCTGGCGCCGACTTGCGTATCGGCGAAGGCGATCGGACCGGTCTCGGACAGCACCGGGATGCCGACCGATTGCGTGGTGCCGCTGCCGGTGATGGCCACCTGCACCGCAGCCGCATTCGATGTCACGCCCAGCGTGGAGGTCACCGCGCCGTCGGCGGTCGGCGCAAAGCGCACCGGTACCGAGCAGCTGGCGCCGACGGCCAGCGTGGCGCCGCAGTCGCTGGCGGCGATGGTGAAGGCACTCGATCCGGTCAGGGCGATGCGCGTGAAGGCGACAGCGACGTTACCGGTATTGGCCAGCACCACCGCCTGCGACGTGGCCGGGGAGCTGATCGTGCGCAGACCGAAGGCCAGCGCGGACGGCGTGGCGGTCAGCGCCGGCGCGGCGGCCGACGCGGTGCCGGACAGGCCCACGGTGGCATTGCCGTTGGTGGCGTTGGAGGCCAACGTCAGGCTGGCGGCAAAGGCGCCGGCAGCGGTTGGCGTGGCCAGAACCGTGACGTTGCAGCTGGCGCCGGCCGCCAGTGGCGTGGCCACCGCGCAGTTGCCGCCGAGCGTGAAGATATTGGCGTTGGCGCCGCCCAGGGCGATGGCGCTGAAGGTCAGCGGCGCCTGGCCGCTATTGGTGACACTGATGGTGGCGGCGGCCGACGCCGCGCCGGTCAGCTGCGCGCCAAAGTTGATGCTCGGCGCAGACAACGAGATCGTCGCCTGCGGCGTGGCGTTGCCGGTGCCGCTCAGGGCGACCGTGCTGCTGCCGCCGGTGGCGTTGTGGGTGATGGTCAGGGTGGCGGCGCGCGCGCCGGCCACGGTGGGACGGAAGCTGACCTGCACGGTGCAGTTGGCGCCCGCCGCGATGGCCGCGCCGTTGGCGCAGCTGCCGCCGGCCAGGCTGTAGTCGCCGGCAGCGGCGCCACCCAGCGAGATGTTACCGATGTTGAGCGCGGCGTTGCCGGTGCTGCTCAGGGTGGTGCTCAACGGCGCGCTGGTCTGCCCGATGCTGGTGCCGCTGAAGGCCAGGCTGGCCGGCGCCAGCGTGGCCGCCGGCGAAGCCGTGACCGAGGGATTGCCGATGTAGGCCGCCAGGTCGGCCAGTTCGGCGGCGCTGAAGCGGCCGGCGAACTGCCCCATTCCGCCACCAGCGTTGCGGGCGATAGCGGCGGCGATGACGGACGGCTGATTAGCGCCACGCTGGATGTTACTGACGTTGTTGGCCGGAGAGGCGCCATGACAGGCGACGCAGGTGCCGCCGCCGCCGACAGGGCCGTTCTGGTACAGGTTCCGGCCGTTCAATGCGTTTTGCGCGTGCGCGGACTGCGAAGCCAGTCCCAATAGCAGCGCCGCTGCCGCTGCCGCCGCGTATTGCGGCCGGAATTCCAACGTTAAACCTGTCATGCCACTCTCCTGAAGTTGATCTTGAAGTCGATCTAAAATAGATCTATGAACCGCAGACAGAGATAGCAAAAGCATTGAACGCGCTGTGCATCAACGCGCACCACCACCAGTTGCGGGTGCGCTGATAAAGTAGCGCCAGCGCCAGCCCCGGTAGCAGCACAGCGACGGCGGCCTGCCAGCCGGAGCCCAGGTGCAGCAGCCCGAAAGCGGCCGTCGACACCAGCACCGGCCAGGCCTGCGGCCACGAGCGCCGTATCAGCCACTCCTGCAGGCCGGCGCGGACCACGCACTCCTCCAGCAGCGGCGAAAGCACCAGCAGCCGCAGGCAAACACCGAGGTCGGGCGCCCGCAACTGGGCGCCGCACAGGGCGTCCGCCGCCCAGGGCATGGGCAGAAGTGATGAAATCAGCGGCACGTTAAGAAGCCTGGTTACCGGTTTGCGTATCTTGTCTGACCGTTCATTCCAGGCCAGCCGGCAAAGGTTCTAACTATAGTGAGAGAAAATGCGATTTATTTTCGACCGGTCAGGCGACCGAGCCATTTGGTGGCGAAGCGCTTGTTCGCCTTGAGGGTGTAGTCCAGCGTGGCGAATTGCTCGTCCAGCGCTTCCTGCAGCATGCTGGCCGGATTGGCCGGCGTCAGTTTCAGATAGGCGTCCGCCTCGCCGTAGTCGCGATGGATTTCCATGCCGGCTTTTTTCGCGATGTGCATCATCGTCTTGTTCGACGACAGGCAGTGCATATATAAGGTGTCGACATCGCTGTTGCGGCAGTGGATGGCGGCGCGCTCGAACAGCTTGGAGCCGACGCCCATACCGCGCGCGCTCTTGCTGACCGAGACGCCGAATTCGGCCACCCGCTCCTTCTCGGTGACGGCGCTTTTGGACTCGTCGCGCGGCGCGAACGCCAGATGACCGACCGCCACCAGCTTGAACAAACGGTTGTACACGCCGAACACCATGTCGCGCGAAAAATCGATCTTGTTGACGTACTTCTCGACCTGCTCGTCGGGCAGCCTGGTGCCGAAGCGCAGCAGCCGGTCGCTGCTCTCGAGTTCAAGGAAATGCTTGACCATGCGCCGGCGATCGCGCTCCTGCAGCTCCTTGACGAGCACCGTCGGACGGCGTTTGCCGTCTTTGTGCTTGCCCCAGCGGCGCAGCGGATTTTGGAACAGATCGATGGAGTTCATAGTGGCGGACAGAGTATGGTGCGGTGCACCATCGAGGTCATTGTACTCCTCTTTAGACAGGCCCGCCGTCCGGTGCGCCCGCCTGCAGCGGCATGCCCGCGTCATCTTCGCCGTCAACGTCGGACGCCCGCAGCGCCACTTTGACGGCCGTCACCCGCGCCCGATGCACGAATTCCGGTATCCGCTGCGGATGCTCGGCGCAGGCCTGGGCGATCTCGCCTGCATTGACGCCGCGCGCGGCCGCCATCGCCGCTTCCAGGTGCGCCAACTGCGGAAACGGCGCGTCGAGGTAGCTGGCCGACGCCCCGATACGGCCGCGCGAATCGCATTCCGTCGCCAGCAGCATCTGCGAAAACCGCGCCGGCTTGCGGAAGGCGTCGCAGCGCTCCAGCAGCTTGACGATGGTGTTGGGCCGCAGCTGCAGCGCCCGACCCACGTTGCCGTGTTCGCGCGCGGTCATCACGGCCAGGTCGCGGCAATCGGTCGGCACCTTGAGGCGCTTGCACACCTGCTCGACCAGTTTGACGCCCAGCGCCTCGTGGCCGTGGTGCGCCGGCCAGGTGGCCGACGGCGTCACGCCCTTGCCCAGGTCGTGCATCAGGCAGGCGAAGCGCGTCGGCAGTTCCAGCCCGGCGCGCGCGGCGCAGTCGATCACTTGCAGGATGTGGGTGCCGGTGTCGATCTCGGGATGCCATTTCTCCGGCTGCGGCACGCCCCACAGCACGTCAAGCTCCGGCAGGATGCGCGCCAGCGCGCCGCAATCGCGCAGCACCTCCAGCATGCGCGACGGCCTGGCTTCCATCAGCCCGCGCGACAGCTCCTGCCACACGCGTTCCGGCACCAGCGCGTCGACCTCGCCCTGCTCCGTCATCTGGCGCATCAGCACATTGGTTTCCGGCGCCACGCGGAAATCGCTGTAGCGGGCGGCGAAACGGGCCACGCGCAGGATGCGCACCGGGTCCTCGGCGAAGGCGTCGGAGACGTGGCGGAACACGCGCTGTTCGATATCGCGGCGGCCGCCGAAAGGATCGGTCAGCGTGCCGTCGTCGGCGCGCGCGATGGCGTTGATGGTCAGGTCGCGCCGGATCAAATCCTCCTCCAGCGTGACGTCGGGGGAAGTGTGGAACACGAAGCCCTTGTAGCCGGGGGCGGTCTTGCGCTCGGTGCGGGCCAGCGCGTATTCCTCCTGCGTCTTCGGATGCAGGAACACCGGGAAGTCCTTGCCGACCGGGCGGAAGCCCTGCGCCAGCATGTCGTCCGGCGTGGCGCCGACGACCACGTGGTCGTGGTCCTTGACCGGCAGTCCAAGCAGCGCGTCGCGCACGGCGCCGCCGACTACATAAATCCGCATCATGATTAATCCGGCATGGTGTCGTGCTTGGGCAGGAATTCGGTCTCGGCCAGCGCCCCGGCCACCCAGCTGGCGACCGCCGGATGCGCCAGCACGCGCTGGCAGTAGGCGTCCAGCGCCGGCGCCAGCGACACGCCGTAGGTGCGGAAACGCATCACCACCGGCGCGTAGTAGGCGTCGGCGATCGAGAAGTCGCCGAACAGGAACTGGTGGTGGCCGAAGCGCGACAGACATTCCTCCCAGATCTCGCTGATGCGGCCGATGTCGGCCTGCGAGCCGTTGGTGCGGCCCTTGCCGGGGAAGCTGGCGCGGATGTTCATCGACATCGCCTTGCGCAGGTCGGCGAACCCGGCGTGCATCTCGGCGCAGACCGAACGCGCCATCGCGCGCGCGGCCACGTCCTGCGGCCACAGATGCAGCTCCTGGAACTGTTCGGCCAGATATTCGCAGATCGCCAGGCTGTCCCAGATGGTCATCTCGCCGGCCAGCAGCACCGGCACCCGGCCGCTGGCCGAGTAGCCGCAGATGCGGTTGGCGGTATCGTCCTGGTCGAGCAGCACGCGCACCTCCTGGAACGGGATGCCGAAGGCCGTCATCGCCACCCAGGGCCGCATCGACCATGACGAATAATTCTTGTTGCCGATGATGAGCGTCAGGCCCGGCTCGCGCGCGGCGGCCAGGGTGGTCGACAGGCTGGGATCAAGTTTGGTGGTCTGCATGATGCGTCCGTGGTGATGGTGTGGTCAACGCGAGCCGTAGCTCGCTTCCTGCTCTTCTTCTGGCGTGTAGGAACGCGGCGCGACGGTGCCGATGCGCGCCTTCAGCGATTGCGGACGGCCCTGGAACAAGGCCGCGTAATAGGTCGCATTCGACATCACGTTCTTGACGTAGGTGCGGGTCTCGTAAAACGGAATGGTCTCGATGAAGATGGCGCTGTCGATCGGCTTGGTCAACGTGGCGCGCCAGCGGCGCGAGCGTCCCGGCCCGGCGTTGTAGGCGGCCGTGGCCAGCACCTCGGAGCCGTCCATGTTCCCGAGCACCATGTTCAGGTAATTCGTACCCAACATGATGTTGGTGCGCACATCGGTCAGCATGTCCTGCGCGAAGTCGGTCAGGCCCAGTTTCTTGGCCACCCAGCGCGCGGTCGAAGGCATCACCTGCATCAGGCCCGAGGCGCCCACGTTCGACTGCGCGCCCAGGATGAAGCGCGACTCCTGCCGCATCAAGCCATACACCCAGGCCTTGTCGAGGCCCAGCGTCTGCGTGGCCGGATGCATCACGTCGTGGTGCGGCGACGGGAAGCGCTGCGTGTAGTCGACCTGGATGCGGGTGCGGTCGGAGGTGCTGACCATGCGGTCGAGGATCTCGTTCTGGCGCGCGAATTCGGCGGCGGCCAGGTATTGGCGTTCGTCCAGGCCGCGCAGGCCCCAGTTCCATTCGCGCGTGCCCTCGAAGCGCAGGCGCATGCCGAAGAACTTGAGGGAGCGCTGGAAGTTGGGATTGGCGGCGATGGCCGCGATCTCCGCCGGCGTGATCGGTAAGCCTGGCAGCGGAATCGTGATCAGGTTACCGGTTTCCTCCAGCGCCAGCTGGCCATAGAAATTCGGCTGGTCCGAGATGCTGCGGAACAGCCGCTCGGCCTCCCCGGTCGGATGGTTGCTCACGCCCGCTTCGGCCATCAGCGCACGGCCCATCCAGTAGATCCAGGCGGGATCGTCGCGCAGCGACGCCGGCATCGCCTGTATGCTGGCCTTGACCTGGCGCCAGTCGCCGGCGCGCAGCGCGATCCGGGTTTTCCACTGGATCTGGTCGATGGACAGCTTGGCGCCGTTCGAACGGCGCCAGTAATCGGCGGTGTCGTCGGACAGCGAGTACGACGATTGCAGCGCGATCGCCGCCCAGCCTTCCTGCCGCTCCTGCGGTGACAGTTGCGACGAGGCCTTCTCCAGCGCCAGCGCCGCCAGCTTGACGCTGGTCTTGGCCATGCGGCCTACCGCCACCACGTAGATCTCATGTTCGGTGCGGCCGCCGCCCGGTCCCTTGGCCAGCGCCAGCGCCGGCGTGTCGACCGCCTGCACCGCTTTTTTCTCCGGACCGCCCAGCAGCGCGACGATGCGGCGCGCCTGCCCGGTGGCGTTGAATTCGCCGGCCAGGCGCAGTTGTTCATACAGGTCGTTGGCGTCGAACTGGCCGGTCTGGAACAGCGTCGCGATCAGGCCCGCGCATGGCTCGCCGTAGACGGCCGGGGATGTCAGCAGCGCGCGCGCCTCGTCGGCCACTTTCTGGCCCTTGAGCGCGCGCGATTGCAGCGCGTAGCATTTGACCTGGGTGTCGTCATTGAGCACAAACAGCGGCAGCTGTTCGTCGAAGGTGACCCAGTCGCGCTTGCGGCCCAGGTCCAGCAGCCAATCGTTGCGCAGGCGGTCGACGATGGCCTGGCCTTCGTAGCGCTTCATGAAATCGCGGATTTCCGCGTAGGGGACGTCCTTCAGCCGCGATTTGAGCCGATAATAATCGACATACGAAGGAATGGAATAATTGGCAAGGCGGGCCGCGTAGAAATCCACCTTGGCCGCGTCGTCCTGGCGCACCGCGTCGCGCATCAGCAGGAACGCGTCGTCCTGCCGCTTGGTCTCGGCGCCGATATCCTCCGCGTGGGCCAACGACATATACGACGGATTGAACGCAACCCAGGCCACGACGACAACGCCGGCAATCCATTTCGAAACGGAAATCAATGTGCAACTCTCTTTAAGCGGTAAATGTATCCATGACCAGCGACCCTAGAATACCACGTGCCGAGATCGAACGAATAGCCCCGACCGCTCTGCAAAAGGCCGATTTGCGCAAGCGGTTGCTGACCGCGCGGCGCGCGCTCGATCCGGCCGCGCGGGCCGCGTGGGACCATGCGATCGGCGCGCGCGTGATCGCGTGGTGGCGCGCGGCGCGGCCGGCCGCGCTGGGGGTGTACTGGCCGCTGCGCGACGAGCCGGATCTGCAGGCGGCCTACGTGGAACTGGAGCGCCTGGGCGCGCGGCTGCTGCTGCCGGTGGTGGTGGAAAAACACGCGGCGCTGGCGTTCGCGGACTGGCGCATCGGCGAGGCGATGGTCAAGGATGCGATGGGGGTGGCGGTGCCGGCGGATTTGCGGCTCGAAGCGGCACCTCCGCCTGCGCTGCTGGTGCCTTGTCTGGGATACAACCCGCAAGGTTATCGATTGGGCTACGGCGGGGGATTTTACGACCGCACGCTGGCGCGGGCGCCAAGGCCGGAGACGGTAGGCATCGCGTACAGCTGTCTGGAAGTGAAGTTCGACAGCGACGCGCACGATGTGGCGCTGGACCGCATCGTCACCGAAATCGGCGGATGATGTGGCCATGCAGGCCACATCATCGTCTCACCATCGTCTCACCATCGTCTCACACCAGCCGTTGCCACAGCGCGGTGGTCGCCGCGGCCTGGTTCATGCTGTAGAAGTGCAGCCCCGGCGCGCCGCCGGCCAGCAGGCGTTCGCCCAGCTGTGAGACGACATCGAGGCCGAACGCCTTGATCGACGCGGTGTCGTCGCCGTAGCTGGCCAGCTTCAGTCGCACCCAGCGCGGTATCTCGGCGCCGCACATGTCGGAAAAGCGCATCAGCTGCGTGTAGTTCGTGATCGGCATGATGCCGGCCACGATGGGGATATCGATGCCCATCTTGCTGGTCTGGTCGACGAACTGGAAGTAGGCGTCGGCGTTGTAGAAATACTGCGTGATGGCGGCGTTGGCGCCGGCCTTCACTTTGCGCTCGAACGCCAGCAGGTCGTCCTGCGGCGACTTGGCCTGCGGGTGCACCTCGGGGTAGGCCGCCACTTCGATGTGGAACCACTCGCCGGTCTCCTGGCGGATGAACTCCACCAGCTCGTTGGCGTAACGGAATTCGCCGGACGCGCCGTAGCCGCTCGGCAGGTCGCCGCGCAGCGCGACGATGCGCTTGATGTTGTGCGACTTGAATTCGGCCAGGATGGCGCGGATCGACTCGCGCGTGCCGCCCACGCACGACAGGTGCGGCGCGGCGTCCTCGCCGGCAGCCAGGATCTCGACCACCGTGTCCAGGGTGCCGCGTTGCGTGCTGCCGCCGGCGCCGAAGGTCACGGAAAAATATTTGGGTTTCAGTTCGGACAGCTTGGCGCGCGTGACGCGCAGCTTTTCCGCGCCTTCCGCCGTCTTCGGCGGAAAGAATTCGATACTGAAATTATGACTAGTCATCTGAGTTCTTCAAAAGTAAGGTAGACAGAGCCCAGGAAATTACGCTGTACAACAGTGCGCCGCCGATCGCCGACAGGAAGCTATCGACGTGGAAGCCGTCGACGAATTGCGCCACCAGCCAGAACATGAAGCCGTTGATGACAAAGATGAACAGTCCCAGCGACAGCATGGTCACGGGCAAGGTCAACAGCAGCAGCACGGGGCGGATCAGCGTGTTTACAAGGGCCAGTACGAAAGCCGCGACGAGGGCTGCGCCTATGCTTGTGACATCGACAGAATGCATCAGGTAAGGAATTGCCAGCAGGGCAACCGCATTGATTAACCAGGTAAGGACCAAACGCATAACTAAGTCTCGCTGCAAAAAATAAGGTAGATACAAACAGGGCCGGCAACAGACGCCGGCCCCGCTCACACCGTTACATTAATAACGGTAGTGGTCCGGTTTGTACGGACCTTCCTGCGTCACGCCGATGTAGGCCGCTTGCTCTTCGGTCAGCACGGTCAGCTGGGCGTTCAGTTTTTTCAACTGCAGGCGCGCCACTTTCTCGTCCAGGTGCTTCGGCAGCACGTACACGCCGACCGGATACTTGTCGGTGTTGGCGAACAGCTCGATCTGGGCGATGGTCTGGTTGGCGAACGACGAGCTCATCACGTACGACGGATGGCCGGTGCCGCAACCCAGGTTCACCAGGCGGCCTTCGGCCAGCAGGATGATTCGCTTGCCCGACGGGAAGATCACGTGGTCGACTTGCGGCTTGATATTTTCCCAGGTGTACTTCTTGAGCGCGGCGACGTCGATCTCGTTGTCGAAGTGGCCGATGTTGCAGACGATGGCCTGGTCCTTCATGGCCAGCATGTGCTTCTCGGTCAGGATGTGATAGTTGCCGGTGCAGGTGACGAAGATGTCGCCGTGTTCGGCGGCGTAGTCCATGGTCACGACGCGGTAGCCTTCCATCGCCGCCTGCAGCGCGCAGATCGGATCGATTTCGGTGACCCACACCTGCGCCGACAGCGCGCGCATGGCCTGGGCCGAGCCCTTGCCGACGTCACCGTAACCGGCGATGACGGCGACCTTGCCTGCGATCATGACGTCGGTGGCGCGCTTGATACCGTCGACCAGCGACTCGCGGCAGCCGTACAGGTTGTCGAACTTCGACTTCGTGACGGAGTCGTTGACGTTGATCGCCGGGAAGGCCAGCTTGCCTTCTTTATGCATCTGGTACAGGCGGTGCACGCCGGTGGTGGTTTCCTCGGTCACGCCCATGATTTGCGGCAGACGCTTGGAGTACCAGCTCGGGTCGATCGCCAGGTGCGCCTTGATGGCGTTGAACAGGCAGATCTCTTCTTCCGAGCCTGGCGCGGCCAGCACCGAGATGTCTTTTTCGGCGCGCGCGCCCAGGTGCAGCAGCAACGTGGCGTCGCCGCCGTCGTCGAGGATCATGTTCGAATAGACCGCGTTGCCGGCGGCGTCAGCCGGCCACTCGAAGATGCGGTGGGTGTAGTCCCAGTATTCGTCCAGCGTTTCGCCCTTGATGGCGAACACAGGCGTGCCGGCGGCGGCGATGGCGGCGGCGGCGTGGTCCTGGGTCGAGTAGATGTTGCACGAAGCCCAACGGACCTGGGCGCCCAGCGCTTCAAGCGTCTGGATCAGCACGGCGGTCTGGATGGTCATGTGCAGCGAACCGGTGATGCGTGCGCCCTTGAGCGGCTGGGCGGCGGCGAATTCCTCGCGGATCGCCATCAGGCCAGGCATTTCGGTTTCAGCGATGCGGATTTCTTTGTCACCCCAGGAAGCCAGGGAAATATCGGCGACCAGGTAGTCTTGTGCGGATTTGAGTACGGCGTTCATCACGCCCTCCTTTCAGTTAGAAAAAAGTAACGTGAGCGCGGTTGCAGATTCCGAGCCTGGCAAAAATGAATTCGTCGCAGCGCTCCTCGGAAGGTGCATTTTAGCACCAGCTTGGCGCGCAGCACAGCGGCCTTGCCAAAATAAGCTGGGTCAAGCGAGGTTCAAGCAACACTCTTCGGGGTCAAGTCTGTCATTCGGACACGGCCTCTAGCGTAGAAAACCTTCCACGGTAGAGCTTGTGTCCGAATGACAGACTTGACCCCGGCGTTGTTTTAGTTCAGGCCGGCGGCGGCGCGCAGGATCGCGGCCTTGTCGGTGCGCTCCCACGTGAATTCCGGCTCTTCGCGGCCGAAGTGGCCGTAGGCGGCGGTCTTGGCGTAGATCGGACGCAGCAGGTCGAGCATCTGCACGATGCCTTTCGGACGCAGGTCGAAGTGCTCCATCACCAGCGCGGCGATCTTGTCGTCGGGGATGACGCCGGTGCCTTCGGTGTAGACCGTGATGTTGATCGGACGGGCCACGCCGATGGCGTAGCTGACCTGCACCTGGCATTGGCGCGCCAGGCCGGCGGCGACCACGTTTTTGGCGACGTAACGGGCGGCGTAGGCGGCCGAACGGTCCACTTTCGTCGGATCTTTACCGGAGAACGCGCCGCCGCCGTGCGGGCTGGCGCCGCCGTAGGTGTCGACGATGATCTTGCGGCCGGTCAGGCCGCAGTCGCCCTGCGGGCCGCCGATGACGAAGCGGCCGGTCGGGTTGACCAGGTACTTGGTGTCGACCAGCCATTCGCGCGGCAGCACCTGCTTGATGATCTCTTCGATCACCGCCTCTTCGATCTGCTTGTGCTGCATTTCCGGCGCGTGCTGGGTCGACAGCACGACGGTGTCGACCGCGACCGGACGGCCGTTGACGTAGCGCAGCGTGACTTGCGATTTGGCATCCGGACGCAGCCAAGGCAGGCGGCCGTCCTTGCGCAGCTGCGACTGGCGCTCGACCAGGCGGTGCGCGTAGTGGATGGCGGCCGGCATCAGCTCGGCCGTTTCGTCGCAGGCGTAGCCGAACATCAGGCCCTGGTCGCCGGCGCCCTGGTCGAGGTCGATACCGGCGCCTTCGTCGACGCCCTGGGCGATGTCCGGCGACTGCTTGTCGTAGGCCACCAGCACCGCGCAACCGCGGTAGTCGATGCCGTAGTCGGTGTTGTCGTAGCCGATGCGCTTGATGGTTTCGCGCGCGACTTGAATATAATCAACGTTGGCGTGCGTGGTGATCTCGCCGGCCAGCACGACCAGGCCGGTGTTGCACAGCGTTTCGGCGGCAACGCGGGCCTTCGGGTCCTGCTCGAGGATGGCGTCCAGAATGGCGTCCGAGATTTGGTCGGCGACCTTGTCGGGATGGCCTTCCGAGACGGATTCGGAAGTGAAAAGATAATCGTTTGACATCGCAAGCTCCTGATACTGGTTGAGAATGGTTGTCGCTCACCCAATACGGCTTGCGACGCTTTAGCGATATTTATATTCCGCTTCGCAAGTTGTCTGTTAACTCAGCGGTTACTGCATACGTGGTATTTTACGCTTCTTAAAAAAATTTTGGCTAGGGCAATAGCAGCCGGACGCTCCTTGATAGTGACGATTTAACTTCATGCTTGTTTATCTTTTCAGATTTTTATCGATTTTCCCGCTGCCGCTGCTGCATGCGGTCGGCGCCGCTTTGGGCTGGCTGGTTTATCTGTGTTCTCCCTCGCATCGTCGGCGTATGCGCGAGAACATGGCCCTTGCCGGCTATTCCGGGCATCTGTCGGCGGCCATTGCCGAGGCCGGAAAAAGTATCGTCGAGCTACCGTTTGTGTGGTGCGCGTCGCCGCAACGGGTGTCGCGCCTTGCCACCGCCGAAAACTGGCAATTGGTGCAGACAGAGCTCGACGCCGGACGTGGAATCGTGTTCCTGACGCCACACTTGGGCTGTTTTGAGATCGTCGCGCAGGAAATCGCGCTGCGCACCGAGCTGATGGTGATGTACCGCCCGCCCAAGCAGGCCGCGCTCAAGCCGCTGGTCGAGGGCGCGCGGGCGCGCAAGAATCTGCTGTTGGCGCCGGCCAATATGTCCGGCGTGCGGATGCTGGCGAAGTTCCTGAAGAAAGGCAAGCCGATCGGCGTGCTGCCCGACCAGGTGCCGCAGGAGGGCGAAGGCGTGTGGGCAGATTTCTTCGGCCGCAGCGCCTATACGATGACCTTGCCGGCCAAGCTGGCGCAGATGGGCGACGCCACCATCATCGTTACCTACGCCGAGCGCCTGCCCGGCGGCAAGGGCTTCGTGGTGCGCTTCGTGCCATTCGACGGCACGCTCGACGGCGACACGGCGGCGCAGGCGCGCGCCATCAACGCCGCCATGGAGCGTCTGATCGCCCGCAATCCCGAACAATATTATTGGAGCTACAACCGCTACAAGGTGCCCGCCGGCATCGCCGCGCCGGTCGCGGCGGGAGGCCGGGCATGAAGCTGTTATTAGGATTGATGTGGCTGCTGCACTGGCTGCCGCTGCCGCTGCTTGGTCGGGTCGGCAAACTGACCGGCAGCCTGTTGTTCATGACCCTGCGCTCGCGGCGCCACATCGCGCTGACAAATCTGCGCCTGTGCCTGCCGGAGCTGAGCGAGAAGCAACGGGTCGACATCGCGCGCGGCCATTTCCAGGCGTACTCGCGCAGCGTGTGGGAGCGCGGCATCCTGTGGTGGGCCTCGGAGGCGCGCCTGCGGCGGCTGATCCAGGTCGAGCCCGGCCCGGTGCCGGTGGCGGAGATGACCGCCAAGCCGACTATCCTGCTGTGTCCGCACTTTGTCTGCCTGGACGTGGCCGGCGCCTCGATCGCGATGGTGGCCAGCGCGTCGTCGATGTATGTACAACAAAAGAACCTGGTGTTCGACAAGGTGCTGCGCGCCGGCCGCGCCCGCTTCAAACCGGTCAAGCTGTTCACGCGCCAGGACGGCATCAAGCCGATCCTGCGGGCGTTGCGCGACAAGCTGCCCTACTTCATGCTGCCGGACATGGACTTCGGTGAAAAGGATGCCGAGTTCGTACCGTTCTTCGGCATCGAAGCGGCCACGCTGACGGCCACGGCCCGCATCGCCGCCACCACCGGCGCCCAGGTGATGCCGGTGATCGCCACCTTCCTGCCAAACTATCAAGGTTATCGTGTGAAGTTCTATCCGGTGTGGGACAATTATCCCGGCCCAGACATGGTCGCCGCCACCCGCCGCATGAACGAGTTCATCGAGGAAAGGGTGCGTGAAGCGCCGTCGGAGTATTTCTGGACCCATAAACGCTTCAAGACGCGGCCCAACGGCGAGCCCTCACTGTACCAACGTTCGAAGTAGAAGACAGACGATGAAACTCAAATTCACCAAGATGCACGGCGCCGGCAATGACTTCGTGGTCATCGACGGCATCAACCAGCAGATCGACCTGACCGCGTCGCAATGGAAGCTGCTGGGCGACCGCCGTTTCGGTGTCGGCGCCGACCAGATCCTGCTGGTGGAAAAACCGACCCAGCCCGGCTGCGATTTCCGCTATCGCATCTTCAATGCCGACGGTGGGGAAGTGGAACAGTGCGGCAACGGTTCGCGCGCCTTCGTCAAGTTCGTCTCGGAAAAAGGCTTGACCGACCAGCGCAGCATCACCGTCGAAACCAAGGCCGGCGTCATCGCGCCGCGTCTGGAAGCCGACGGCAGCATCACGGTGGACATGGGGCCGCCGATACTGGACGCGCCGCGCGTGCCGTTCGACGCCGAAGGCTTGCAAGGTGAACGTCAGGGCGCCGCCACCGTGTGGCCGCTGGTGCTGGAACTGGCCGGCGCCAAGGAAAGCGTGCTGATCTCGGCGGTGTCGATGGGCAATCCGCACGCGGTGCAAGTGGTCGACGACGTCGACGCGGCGCCGGTGGAACTGACCGGCCCGCTGATCGAGCACCACCCGCGCTTTCCGAACCGGGTCAACGCCGGCTTCATGCAGATTGTCGATCGCGGCCACATCAAGCTGCGCGTGTTCGAACGCGGCGTCGGCGAGACCTTGGCCTGCGGCACCGGCGCCTGCGCGGCGGCGGTGGCCGGCATTGCGCGCGGCCTGCTCGACAGCCCGGTGCGGGTCGATGCGCGCGGCGGCCAGTTGTCGATCAGCTGGGCGGGCGAAGGCCAGCCGGTGCTGCTGACCGGCCCGGCCGTGACCGTGTTCGAAGGCGAGATGGAAATTTAATCAGGCGGCCAGCAAGTCATCGCCCCCGGCCGCCGGCAACCAGGTCTTGAGCCGGTACAGACGCTGGCGGTAATTGCCTTCCGGGCCGTCCGGTCCGCCGTCGGTGGCGTCGAATAGCCTGCTGATGCGGTCCAGCGCCTGGCGCTCGCGGGCGGTGCGCAGCAAAATCAAACGCCGCTTGCTGCGCCCGTAACTGGCGCGGATATCGACCACCAGGCAATGCCCCTGGTCGGCCGCCTTGACATCGAGCAGCAGCGCCTCGGCGCGGCTCAAGCCAAACAACTCCGCCAGTTCCAGCCGCGCCGCCAGCAAGGGCTGGCTCACCGTCAACTCGCGCGTGACGCAGCCGGCGATGCTTTCGGTCCAGCCCGACTCCTTGGGCGCCTGCGCGATGCGCTCCAATGCCGCGTTCGCCTCGTCGCAGCCTTGCGCCGCCGCCTTCTGCAACCAGTACACCGCGCGCACGTCGCTGTTCTCGTCGTTGCGGCGGTTGCGCCAGGCGTACATGCCGCATTCGAGCTGGGCGCCGCAGTGGCCCATTTCCGCCGCCCGCTCCAGGTACGATTGCGCTTCGGCCACGCAGCGCTGCGAGAACTCCGGCTTCAGATAAATACGCGACAGCGCGAACCAGGCGTCCGCCAGCCCCTGCTCGCCCGCCAAGGTCAGCCAGCGTATCGCCCGCTTGAAATTAACGGCGGCGATGCCCTTGGTCTGCCGCTTGCCCTCGCTGTCCATGCGCGCGAACCACAGGCCCAGCGCCAGTTGCGCGTTGCGCTCGCCACCGTGCGCGGCCAGCTCGCGGCATTGCCGCAGCTCGGCTTCGTATCCTGGCGCGCTGTCGAGGAGGCTGGCGCAGCGTGCAAGCAACGTCAGCTGTTGCGGGCCGAGCGGCCAGTCCGCCGCCCGCGCGGCCTCGGCGTCGCAGGGCGCGTCGGCCAGCAGCTTGCGCAGCGGCGGCATCGCGCGTTGTAAAAACACGTCGCGGTCGGTATGCCAGGCCTCGTCGAGCATCGCATAGTGGGACGACGCCATGCCGTAATCGGCCATGTGCGCGGCCCATTGCTGGCGCCCGCCGGAGCGGTGCGCCGACGGGCGCGGACCGCGTCCGGAGCGCGCCGACACCGGCGCCGACAGCGGCGCGTTGACCGCCGGCGCGCCGCCCTGCTGGGCCAGCAGCCACTGCGCTTCCACCGAGCCGGAGCGGGCGGCCGTGTCGAGCGCCTGCAAGGCCTTGTCGCGCAACTGGGCGTGTGGGACTTCGGCGGCGTCGTGCTGCGGCGGCTGGTTCAACACCAGTTGCGCCAGTACCACACCGGCTTGCTGGACACCGGCGTCATAGGCGCGGTCGTACCAGGACAGCACGGCCGGAAGGCAATGTTGGGCGTGTTCGAAAGGGACGTGACTACCGATCAGCATCCAGGCTTCGTCCTGGTCCTGCAGCGCGGCGCGGTTGAGCCAGTGCAGTGCCGTTGGCAAGCTCAACGGAAGGCTGGCGCCGCCGAACAGATACAGCTTCCCCAACGCTAACTGGCAGACCGCGTCTCCGGCGCGGGCGCCCCGTATGATCCCTAACTCTTCTCGATTTGCCATCGTCTCACTATGAATGTGATTTATCGAAGCGGGCGGTGCGTCGTCGCCGTTGCCAGCGGACCGGCTCACCATGAGACTCCAAGTGTAGCGTGCCATCGACGCCACACCCTAGACATAATGCGCGGGCGCTTGATCTGCCACAAGCTCAAACCCCCTGCCGCCCCTGTACGCTGGAGCTGTTTTGATGCTTTCATGAAAAGAAATAATGCGGCAATAGCAGGTTAGACGCTGTAACAGGCAAGGCCAGGCGAGCGGCCGGGGGACCGCCGATCGAGCGTTTCGAAAATACAACAAGAAGCCGCGATTCCCCCGCTTTTGACACAAACAAGGCGCCATAGCCGACCATTCCAACGCATTTGCCCCGGTGACCCTTTAAGGTTCGATCCAACCGGGAGAGATGAAGCGGCCGGAAAAGCACTAGACCTTTGTACGATTGACTCTAAAAAGGAATAACTCAAATGATCAAAAAATCTTTGGTGACCGTGGCACTCATGGGCGCGTTCGGCGCCGCATCCGCGCAATCGTCCGTCGCCATTTATGGCACTCTGGATGCAGGCCTTTCCAAGCGTACCAACTCCGGCAACACCACCACGATGGTGGGCAAGCGCGACAACAACAAGCTGGGTTTCCGCGGCGTCGAGGACCTGGGCAACGGCCTCAAGGCCCTGTTCCAGCTGGAGATCCGCTATGAGCCGGACACCGGCGTCATCGAAAACACCACCCGTCCGCTGTTCCAGGGCCAGAGCCGGGTCGGCCTGCAAGGCGGCTTCGGCACCGTGCGCATCGGCCGCGGCCTGACCGCGTTCCAGGAAACCAGCACTGCCTTCGAACCGTGGGCAGGTATGCCGGCCACCGCCGGCTACCAGACCGACCTGCAGGTGGCCGGTTACACCAGCGATCCGCTGAGCGCGGCGGGCAACTCGGCCAACCGCTTCTCGAACGCCGTGTTCTATAACACCCCCGTGATCGCCGGCATCTTCCAGCTGAACGCCACCGTGGCCTCCAAGGAAGCCAACAACGGTCCCGTCATCATCGGCCGCGGCACCGCGCTGGCGCCGCAATTCACCGCCAACAGCATGGCCGCCGTGGTGCCGTACTCGCTCAGCGCCACCGCCACCAGCGGCCCGTTCGCCGCTTATGGCGCCTATGAGCGCAACGCCGTCGACACCAAGCTGTGGTCGGTCGGCGCGTCGTTCAAGCCGATCCCGGACTTGAAGCTGATGGGCTCGTACCAAAAGCAGGATCAGGAAGAAAGCGTGTTGATCAATCCTGAAACCAAGGCCTGGCTGATCGGCGCGAACTACACCATCGGCCCGGGCATGATCCGCGCCGGCTATGGCCAGAAGAAACCGGACAACCAGGCCAACAGCCCGAACATCGCCAAGACCAAACAGGTTTCGGTCGGCTACGACTACAACCTGTCGGCCCGCACCTACCTGTACGTGGACGCGGCCCGCAAAAAGATCACCCCTGCCACGACGTTTAATTTCTACAGTCTCGGCATACATCACAACTTCTAAACCTCGCGGTCGGCAAGAACCGCTGGTGTGACGTTGGGGATACGGACAAGGGCGACCTTGTCCGTTTTTTTTCGCGCGGCGCCATGTCGTTTTTCGTTTAGTACAAACCGTTGCGTCGGTTAAAATGTGCCACTGGCCTTAACCCTTGCAGATAGAACACTCATGACCGTCCCATTGGATTCAACACTTGTCGCGCAGTATCTGACAGAACACCCGCACTTCTTCGAAGAACACGCCGACTTGCTTGGTGAAATCAAACTGGCCAGCCCGATCACCGGCCGCGCCGTCTCGCTGCAAGAGCGGCAGATGGAAGTGATGCGCGACAAATACAAGGCGCTGGAACTGCGCATGAGCAATCTGATGCGCCTGGCTTCCGAAAATGAAGCCATCGCCAACAAGTTCCACCGCTGGACCAAGGTGTTGCTGGAGTCCGAGGATGTGGGTTCGATGCCACACTCGGTCGTCAGCGGCCTGAAGTCGGCCTTCGACGTGCCGCAGGTGACCTTGCGCATGTGGGGCACCGAAGCCGAGTACGACGGCGAATGGTTCGTCAAGGGCGTGTCCGAGGACGCGCGCATCTTTGCCAACAGCCTGATGGCGCCGTATTGCGGCACCAACAAGGACTTCGAAGCGGTGCGCTGGCTCGACGACGCCTCCGGCATCACCTCCACCGTGATCATCCCGCTGCGCAAGCCGGGCAACAAGACCGCCTTCGGCCTGCTGATCCTGGGCTCGGCCGATCCGGCCCGCTTCACCTCGTTGATGGCGACCGACTTCCTGGTCCACATCGGCGAAACCTCCAGCACCGCGCTGGCCTGGCTGCTGGCCTAAGGCACGGCCACCACACCATGGGCGCCGAACCGGACAGCAAGCTAGCCTGGATCGACGTCTATCTCGGCTATTTGCGCACCGAGCGCAAGCTGTCGGCGCACACCACCTCCGCCTACGCGCGCGACTTGCAGGAACTGGCCGCGCTGTCGGACGGCCACGAGTGGCCGGCCATCGACCATTTCATGATACGCCGGCTGACCGCCAAACTGCACGCAAAAGACCTCGATCCGCGCTCTATCGCGCGCAAACTGTCCAGTTGGCGCGGATTTTTCGGCTGGCTCGGCGACCGGATCGCGCTGGCGGCCAACCCGGTCCAGGGCGTGCGCGCGCCGAAACGCGCCAAGACGCTGCCGCGCGCGTTGTCGGTCGATGACGCCGTGCATCTGGTGGCGCCGTCGGCGCCGCGCGCCGGCAACGGCGCCGAACCGGCCGACCTGTGCAACCGGGCGATGTTCGAACTGTTGTATTCCAGCGGCCTGCGGGTGTCAGAACTGGCCGGCCTGGACCTGACCGCCGGCAAGGAAGCGCTGGGCTGGGTCGACCTCGACAACCGCGAGGTGATTGTCACCGGCAAGGGCAACAAGCGCCGCGTGGTGCCGGTGGGCGCCGCCGCGCTCGAGGCGCTGGCGGCGTGGATCGCCGTGCGTCCGGCGCCGGTCGACGGCGGCAACGCGTTGTTCGTCAGTACCCGAGGCACCCGCGTGTCGCCGCGCGTCATACAGCAGCGTTTGCAGGCCCATGGCGTGGCCGCCGGCGCCCCGGTGCACGTGCACCCGCACATGTTGCGTCACTCGTTTGCCTCGCACGTGTTGCAATCGTCCGGCGACCTGCGGGCGGTGCAGGAAATGCTGGGACATTCGAGCATCAGTTCGACGCAGGTCTACACGGCGCTCGATTTCCAGCATCTGGCCGAGGTGTACGACAAGGCCCACCCGCGCGCCAAGGTGAAATAGCTGAAATCGCGCCACACGCAACCGTAAAATCCGGGCCGTACTGACACTGCTCAAATGGACCAATTGCTAGCACAATTGAAATTCCGGCATAATCGGCCGATTGCATTTTTGCGATTGAGCCCCATATGGGGTTCCCGTCCACCAGACTCAGGCTGCTAGAACATGGAACTGATCCCCACCACCATCCTGACCGGCTTCCTTGGCGCCGGCAAGACCACGTTGCTGAACCGTATCTTGCAAGAACAGCACGGCATGCGCATCGCCGTCATCGAAAACGAGTTCGGGCAGGAAAACATCGACAACGAAATCCTGGTCCAGGATAGCGGCGAACAAATCGTTGAAATGAACAATGGCTGCATCTGCTGCACCGTCCGTGGTGACCTGATCGTGGCGCTGACCGGCCTGGCGCAAAAGCGCGCGGCCGGCGAGCTGCACTTCGACCGCGTCGTCATCGAGACGACCGGCCTGGCCAATCCGGGCCCGGTGGCGCAGACCTTCTTCGTCGACGAGGAAGTGGGCACTCACTATATGCTCGATGCGGTGGTCACCGTGGTCGACGCCCGCCATGCGATGGACCAGCTGGACCAGCACGAGGAAGCGCAGCGCCAGGTCGGATTCGCCGACAAGATGCTGCTGTCGAAGACCGACCTGGTCACCGAGGACGCGCTGGCCACGCTGACCGCCCGGCTGAAGCGCATCAACCCGCGCGCGCCGATCGGCAAGGCCGACTTCGGCCGCGCCCCGCTGACGGACGTGCTCGACCTCAAGGGCTTCAACCTGAACGACAAGCTGGAGCTGGACCCCGATTTCCTGGCCACCGACCAGGCCCACGACGACGACCACGTGCACGACGAGCACTGCGGCCACGATCACGGACACAACCATGGCCACGAAGGCCACGGTCACGATGGCCACGACCACAACCACCATCACGGCCACCACAGCGACGATATCGCCGCGTTTGTGTTCAAAAGTACACGCCCGTTCGACACCGCCAAGCTCGACGAGTTCCTTGGCGGGCTGGTAAATGTTTATGGGCCTCGCATGCTGCGCTACAAAGGCGTATTGTTGATGCAAGACGCCGATCGCAAGGTGGTGTTCCAGGGCGTGCACCAGATCATGGGCAGCGATCTGGGCGCGAAATGGGGAGAAAACGACGTTCGCGGCAGCAAAATGGTGTTTATAGGTAAAAATCTGCCAAAAGACATCTTTATTAGCGGTTTAGAACAATGTCTGGTATAAACTATCCGGGTTTTGTGGGGATGGCTAATTTGTCACTAATTTGCCACGGTGACTGCCACAAATCCGGGCTGATTAATTTGAAAACTCTGTCGTATCGAAGGTAAGCGAAGTTATGACCAAAACTAATAAATCGACCCCCGCCGCCGCCGACCGCGTCCTGACCGAAGAAGAAATTCTGAAGATGGATGAAAAGGATTACATGAATCCGGCGCAAATGGCATTTTTCAAAGCTAAGCTGCAAGCTCTTGAGAAAGAGCTGCTGAAAAACGCCGGCGAAACCACCGAACACCTGCGCGAAACCGTGCTCGTTCCGGACCCGGCCGACCGCGCCACGATCGAAGAGGAACACGCGCTGGAACTGCGCACCCGCGACCGCGAGCGCAAACTGCTGAAGAAGGTTCAGCAGTCGATCGTCGCCATCGACGGCGGCGACTACGGCTGGTGCGAGGAAACCGGCGAGCCGATCGGCATCCCGCGCCTGATCGCCCGTCCGACCGCCACCTTGTCGCTGGAAGCGCAACAGCGCCGCGAACTGAAACAGAAACTGTACGGCGACTAATCGCGCGGGCCGGCCCCTACGACCGGCCCGTTGCACGCCCGACCAGAAGGCACGCGCTCGCCGCGTGCTTTTTTACGTGCTTTTGCACGCACCCTTCCCATCCGTAATAAGTTCTCCTTGCTCTTCCGCTACACTACGCTGACGCCAGCATTGCACCGGCGCCAATGACAACGAGGCAAGCGTGGGACTGTTTTCGCTATTCAAAAAAACCGATCAGCCGCGCCCGGACCAGGCGCCGGACCCGCTCGGCGACGACGACGACGCGCGCCTGGCCGCCAACAGCGAAACCGCGCGCCAGCACCAGCAGGCGCGCCAGCGCGAGATCGCCCGCGCCACCGCCATGAAAATCGACGCCATCGAATCGGCGATGGCGTTCGACATCTTCAACGAGCCGGAGCCGGCCTGGGGCAGCCGCCCGCCCGCGCGCCGCGCCGGCACCAGCACCCTGACCGGCGCAACCGGCAACCAAGGCGAGCCCGGCACCGGGGCGCTGGCCGACGTCCCGACCACCATGCTGCTAAGCGACGACGACCTGCCGGAGGCGGCCGTGGAGGCGCAGACCGCGCCGGTGGTCGAGGAAATCGCCATCCTCTACGCCAACGGCCAAAGCGCGGCGGCGGAGCAGATGCTGACCGGCAGCTTGGGCGCCGGCCAGGACCGCACCGTCTGGTGGATGCTGTTCGACCTGTACCAGGCCAGCGGCCGGCAGGAGCGCTTCGACAACCTGGCGATCGACTACGTCAGCACCTTCGAAACCTCGCCGCCGTCGTGGAACGCGCAGGCCGAACCGGCGGCGGCCTCGCCCGGCTGGGCCGGCGTGACGCCGACCACCACCTTCAGCGGCGTGCTGGGCGAACCCATCGCCGGCCAGCTCGAGGACCTGCTGCGGCTGGCCGACGACCACCCGGTGCTGCGCCTGGAATTTCACCGCGTCACCGACATCGACGCCCAGGCCTGCTGGCTGCTGCTCGACACGCTGCGGCGGCTGCAGGACCGCCAGCGCGAGCTGATCCTGGTGGGCGCGGCCGAGCTGGCCGCGCAAATCCGCGCCGGCATCGCCATCGGGCGTCCCGACGACACCGAGGCGCCGTGGCTGCTGTTGCTCGAACTGCTGCAACTGCTCAACCGCGAAAAGGAATTCGAGGAAACCGGCATGGACTATTGCGTCACCTTCGAGGTGTCGCCGCCGTCGTTCGCGGCCCCGCACAAGGTGGCGATGGCGCCGGCCCAGCGGGCGCCGTCGTCGCCGGACCGCTACATGCTGCCGCCGGTGATGGAAAGCCAGCTCGGCGCGCTGCTGCCCGCCATCGAGCACTACGCCGGCCAGTATCCGACCATTGTGTTCGATTGCTCGCGCCTGCTGCGCATCGACTATCCGACCGCCATCGGCCTGCACGCCTGCCTGCAACCGCACGCCGCCCAAGGCCGCAAAATCGAATTCCGCGACGTGAACCATCTGGTGACGGCCCTGTTAAGATTACTCGGTTACGGCGATATCGCCCGGCTCTATCCGCATAAGTACTAAGCACAACTCCTGTTTGTACCAACTTGCAATTCCAGTTTCCAGCCCCACTTTTCAGTCTTGAAGCAGCTCGCGTCATTACTCTGAGGTCAATATGGAACAATTTCACGGTACCACCATCCTGTGCGTGCGCCGGGGCAAAGACGTCGCCCTCGGCGGCGACGGCCAGGTCACGCTGGGCAACATCGTCATGAAGGGCACGGCCCGCAAAGTGCGCAAGGTCTACCAGGGCAAGGTCCTGGTCGGCTTTGCCGGCGGCACCGCCGACGCCTTCACCCTGCTCGACCGCTTTGAAGGCAAGCTGGAAAAGCACCAGGGCAACCTGTTGCGCGCCTCGGTCGAGCTGGCCAAGGACTGGCGCACCGACCGCGTGCTGCGCCGCCTGGAGGCGATGCTGCTGGTCGCCGACAGCGAATCGACCCTGGTCATCACCGGCAACGGCGACGTGCTCGAGCCCGAGGACGGCGTCGGCGCCATCGGTTCGGGCGGCACCTATGCCCAGTCCGCCGCGAAGGCGCTGGTGGAAAATACGGAACTGTCGCCCGCCGAGATTGTCAAAAAATCACTGACCATCGCGGGCGAGTTGTGTATCTACACCAACTTGAATCACATCGTTGAAACACTGGAACCAGCATGAACATGACTCCCCATGAAATCGTCGGCGAACTCGACAAGCACGTGGTCGGCCAGGGCAAGGCCAAGAAGGCGGTCGCCATCGCGCTGCGCAACCGCTGGCGACGCCAGCAGGTCGAGGAGCCGCTGCGCCACGAGATCACGCCCAAGAACATCCTGATGATCGGCCCGACCGGCGTCGGCAAGACCGAAATCGCGCGCCGCCTGGCCAAGCTGGCCGACGCGCCGTTCATCAAGATCGAGGCCACCAAGTTCACCGAGGTCGGCTATGTGGGCCGCGACGTCGACACCATCATCCGCGACCTGATCGACATCGGCGTCAAGCAGACCCGTTCGGCCGAGATGGCCAAGGTGCGCGCGCGCGCCGAGGACGCCGCCGAGGACCGCGTGATCGACATCCTGCTGCCGCCGGCGCGCGACTTCGGCTTCCACCAATCGACGCCGTCGGACGCGCCGCCGGCCGGCGACGCCACGCGCCAGACCTTCCGCAAGCGTCTGCGCCAGGGCGAGCTGGACGACAAGGAGATCGAGCTCGATCTGGCCGAGACCGGCCCGCAGATGGAAATCATGGCCCCGCCCGGCATGGAGGAAATGACCGAGCAAATCAAGTCGATGTTTTCCGGCATCGGCGGCGCGCGCAAGAAGGCGCGCAAGGTCAAGATCAAGGAGGCGATGAAGTTCCTGATCGACGAAGAGGCCGCGAAGCTGGTCAACGAGGACGAGATGAAGCAGAAGGCGATCCAGAACGTCGAGCAGAACGGCATCGTGTTCCTCGACGAGATCGACAAGATCGCCTCGCGTTCGGAAGTGGGCGGCGCCGACGTCTCGCGCGCCGGCGTGCAGCGCGACCTGCTGCCGCTGGTCGAGGGCACCACCGTCAACACCAAGTACGGCATGATCCGCACCGACCACATCCTGTTCATCGCGTCCGGCGCCTTCCACCTGGCCAAGCCGTCGGACCTGATTCCGGAGTTGCAGGGCCGCTTCCCGATCCGGGTCGAGCTGGAGTCGCTGTCGATCGCCGATTTCGAGCGCATCCTCACCAGCACCGACGCCTGCCTGACCAAACAGTACGAGGCGCTGCTGGCGACCGAGAACGTCAAGATCGAGTTCTCGCCGGAAGGCATCACCCGTCTGGCGGAGATCGCCTATTCGGTCAACGAGCGCACCGAAAACATCGGCGCGCGGCGCCTGTACACGGTGATGGAAAAGCTGCTGGAGGAACTGTCGTACACCGCCAGCGAGGACAGCGGCAAGGTCATCACGATCGACGCGGCCTACGTCAACGAGCGGCTCGACGCGCTGGCGGTCAACGAAGACCTGTCGCGCTATGTGCTGTAACCGCGTGCTGTAAAAAGGGAGGCTGGCGATGGCGAACAAGGCCTTGTCCACGCGTCAGAAGATGACGATCCGCGTCGAGCCGTCGCAAAAGCCGCCGCGCAACCCGGTGGCGCTGGCGGCCAAGGCGCGTGCCGGCGGCGCCGGTCCGCATGCCAAACCGGCCGCGGCCGAACGCCAGGCCGCCAAGCGCCTGCTGGCCAAGGCCAAGCTGAAGCCGGACCCGGACGAGCAGTAAAAACCGTCGGCGGGCGCCGGTGGTGGCGCCCGCGCTCGGGTAATCCTAGAAGTTATATTTCACGCCGACGCTGACCGTCGCGGGGTCGGTCTTGGTGTAATCCAGCTTGATCGGCATGTAGTTCAGGTCGACTGTGGCGGACATGTTCGGGCTGAGCTTGTAGGCCGCGCCGACGCCGGCGATGACGCCGGCGGTGTCCCTGCTCCAGTTGTAGGAAGGATAGTCCTTCATGTCATA
Source organism: Duganella sp. AC917 (assembly GCF_979258245.1). Taxonomy (NCBI): domain Bacteria; kingdom Pseudomonadati; phylum Pseudomonadota; class Betaproteobacteria; order Burkholderiales; family Oxalobacteraceae; genus Duganella; species Duganella sp. AC917. The sequence continues at coordinate 5,535,085 of NZ_OZ409848.1, read as the reverse complement.
GCCGCTCTTGGTGTGCGTGTACGTCGCGCCCAGCCTGCTTGTCAGCGACCAGTTGTCATTCAGCTTCAACGCGGTGGTCCAGCTCAGGGCCGCACCGTTGGCCCGCGTCTTGATGCCAGGAGCCGCATAGTCGGTACCCAGCCAGTAACCGTCCTGTCTCAACCTGGTCGTGTACAACATCAATTCGAGCGCGTGCACCTGCTGCAAACCAAACGCCGTGCTGCTGCCTATGGTGAGCCTGCCGTACAAGCGGGTCAGCGCGCTGGTGTTGCCGTCGTAGACAACTGCGCCAACGTCGGCGCCTACGTAGCCGGGAGAGACGGGTCCTGCATCGGCCGCCTGGGCACTTGAGATGCTGGCGAGGACGGCAATCATGCCCGCGCACAGGGTTTTGATCATGGTGGACATAGTTTCCTGGAGTGTAGTGGTTCGGGGCGCCGTCCCTTCTGCGAGGGACAGCGGACGCAGTGTGGCCCACATCCGCGCGTTGTCCTATTTGAATGTTCCAGGAACCACTTTTCAGCACAGCAAGTACCGTGCTACGATACCTTTGTTTTTTAAACAAGGGACGCCATGAGCTCACCGGAATTGCTGTTGCAGGTACTGCGGACCCAGATGCGCACCGCCGGCGTCACCTACAAAATGCTCGCCGAGCGCATTGCCATGAGCGAGTCGAGCGTCAAGCGCATGTTCGGTCAGCAAGACATGTCGCTGTCGCGGCTGGCACAGATCTGCAAGGCGGCCGGCGTGGCGATGGAAGACGTGCTGCGCGGCGCCGCCGACGCCACGCCGCAGGCAGACGCGCTCACGCTGACCCAGGAAAAATCGCTGCTGGCGCAGCCGCATCTGCTGCTGATGGCGATCTGCTGCCTCGGCCACTGGACCATCGAGCAGGTGCTGGAAACCTACGACCTGACCGAACCCGAATGCATCATGCTGCTGGCCGAACTGGACCGCCTTGGCGTGATCGAACTCAAGCCGCTGAACCGTTACCGCCTGCGCGTATCGAACGCGTTCCGCTGGCTGCCCGACGGCCCGGTTCAGCAATTTTTCCGCGAGCACGCGGTCAGCGATTATTTTGGCGGCAGCTTCGACGGCGCCGGCGAAACCTTGCTGTGCCTGCCGGCGCGGTTGTCGTTGCCAAGCGCGCAGGAGCTGGTCGGACGCATCCAGCAACTGGCCGGCGAACTGGCGCGGCTGCACCAGGGCGACCGCAAGCTCGCGCCGCACGAGCGCGATGGTTTCACCTTGCTGGTCGGCTTCCGCTCATGGGAATTCGCCGCCTTCACCGCGCTGCGTCGGGCCCAACCAAAGATCTGATCGACGCGGGCAAGCTCTTTCCCACCACAGCCGCCGCTGCTGTCCCTCCGCCCGCGAACAGGCGGCGGAATGTTGCCTCACGCCTACAAAAAGCGACATTTGGTTACCGATCAAATACGCTTCCACCGAAATTTATATAGAACCTGGAACCGATAATGTATCTTCGCTTTATACGAAGTTACATTTCACGTCACTATTATTTACTAATCGAAACCTAAATGAAGTTCGATTGGTTATAGATCCATGTTATATAAAATTTCAGACTTGCTCAAAATAGTCAAGAGTGTCGATTCGCTACCATCGATGCTTTTTGTCGCGGTGCTCATGCACGCGTCACCCGCGTGGGCCGGTCGGCCGCTGGTCACGGAAGATGCCGGCGTATTGGATGCCGGTAGCTGCGAATTAGAAAGCTATATCGCTCGATATAATCGTCCGTACGTCAATCTCCGCTGGATGCAATTGGGTTGTGGGACCGGTTTAAATACGCAGATAAATGCTGGTGCGGGCAGGGAAAATACCGGTTCGAGCCATGCCACCATCGCGGCGACAAGCGGAAAAACTTCGATTCGCAAGCTCACCGCCGAACAATCGGGCATCGCTGTTGCTTATTCAGTACTGGCGGGGGACCACGCCGACCATATGCGGCACGAGTCCACCGAAGTCAAAGCGGTACTGACCGTTCCGCAGCAGCACTGGCTGCTGCATGCGAATATCGGCTTTATACGCGCGCCGTCTTCCACCACCAAAACCACTTGGGCGCTCGCCCTGGAGCACTGCAACGCTATCGGCCCCATCGATCTGATGGGAGAGATATTCGGCGACGACAGGGACGCGCCGACGGCGCAGATCGCCGCGCGCTGGACCGTCATCCCGGGCCGCTTGTTTCTCGATAGCTCATGGGGCGCCCAGTTCAATAGCGCAAAGAGCCGGCAGGCATCCATCGGTTTAAAACTCGCATTTTAAAAATACCCCTTCATTTCAAACAGGACAGGAAACCGCACATGTCTATTAATAATTTCTCCGTCGGCAAGCGCATCGGCATTATTGCTGGAACCGGACTCGTCATAAGCGTAATCATAGGCGCCTTCGCGATCATCCAGCTTAACAACGTCAATGGCGTGGAAATCGATTTGGTGGAGGATGCATTGCCCAGCATGAAAATCATCAATAGCATCAATGACGATATGAATAACATTCGTGAAAACGAACTCAATTATGTTATCGCAAAAAATCCGCAGGAGATCCAGAAAGAAGAAGCCGCCGCGCGCGAATACCGGAACGGGGTAGCCAAGAAAATTGAGGACTACACACGCCGCATCGATAACGACGTGGAGCGCGCCGCATTTGCCGATTTAACCAGGCAGATAGCGCTTTATTATGCCGAGCACGAGAAAACCTTGAGCGCCGCCCGCGCCAATCCCGGACAGGCCGACGCCGCGCTGGCGGCGCAGGCGCGCGACGTGTCCGGCAAAGTCTTCGACGAATTGGGCAACAAGATTGATGCGTTAGCGAAATACAACGACGGCGCGGTCAACGACGTGTACGTGCAGGCGCAGGCAAGCCACGTCACCAGCCTGCGGGCGATCATCGCGCTGCTGGTCGGCGCGCTGGCGTTGGCGGGCGCCTTGACCTGGTGGATCACACGTGGACTGCTCAAACAGCTGGGCGGCGAACCAGCCGAGGTCAGCGACATCGCCGGACGCATCGCCAACTGCGATCTGATGGTGGACGTGCGCGTCAAGGCCGACGATAGCGCCAGCGTGATGTACGCGATGAAGTCGATGCGCGACAGCCTGGTGCAAGTGGTCAGCCAGGTCCGCGCCTGTACCGATTCCATTACCGCCGGCTCGACCGAGATCGCCACCGGCAACCTCGACCTATCGTCCCGCACCGAACAACAGGCCAGCTCGCTGGAAGAGACGGCATCGTCGATGGAAGAGTTGACCAGCACCGTCAAGCAAAACGCCGACAGCGCGCGTCAGGCCAACCAGTTGGCCATCTCGGCGTCCGGCGTCGCGGTCCAGGGCGGCACGGTGGTGGCGCAGGTGGTCGATACCATGGCCTCGATCAACGCTTCGTCGAAGAAGATTGTCGACATCATCGGCGTCATCGACGGCATCGCCTTCCAGACCAACATCCTGGCGCTGAACGCGGCGGTGGAGGCGGCGCGCGCGGGTGAACAAGGGCGCGGCTTCGCGGTCGTGGCGTCGGAAGTGCGCAATCTGGCGCAGCGCTCGGCGGCGGCCGCCAAGGAAATCAAAACGCTGATCAATGATTCCGTCGAGCATGTCGATGCGGGCGCCAAGCTGGTCGACCGGGCCGGCGCGACCATGTCCGACATCGTCGAGTCGATCACCCGCGTGACCGACATCATGTCCGAGATCGCGTCGGCCAGCATCGAGCAGACGGCCGGCATCGAACAGGTCAATATGGCGATTTCAGAGATGGACGGCGTGACCCAGGCCAACGCGGCGCTGGTGGAACAAGCGGCCGCTGCCGCCGGCTCGATGCAGGAGCAGGCGCGCACCTTGTCCGAAGTGGTCGGCGTATTCAAGCTAGACGATGGCGGCGGCGCCGCGCAGCGGCCGGGCAAGCCGTCGGCGGCCTCGCGTGAAAGGCTGCTGTTGTCCTAACCGTTGTGCCGCCGCACAGTCACCAGATCGGTCCCAGGAACAGATACAGACTGCTGTCGCCCGACTTGGTGGCGCCGCTGCCGAAATACAGCGGCCCAAAGCGCGTGTCAACGGCAACGAAGCCGCTGGCCGCCTGCTTCAGCGATCCCAGCTTGAGCGGGTTGTCCGGCCCGTAGGCGGCGCCCGTCTCCAGCGAAAAGCCGAGCCGCACGTCGCCGCCCAGCGCGGTCGGCATGACGCCGATGCGTTTGGCCATGACCACCCGCCCGAGCACCGTGCGGCTGCCCAGGACCGAATCGTTGGTGGTGCCCGACAGCCGCAGGAAGCCGCCGAGGGTCGATTGCGAGGCGCCGCCCTGGTTGCGCGCCCATTCGCCATACACGTGCCCGGCCCAGCTGCCGAAGCTGAACGCTTTAAGCGCCTGCACGCTTTGCCGCGTCGGCACCGGGCCGTCGCGTCCGCGCGTCATCAGCCGCTGCAATTCCATGCTGAACAGCGTCCCGCGCGTCGGGAAGGCCACCGTATCCAGGCTGTCGATATTGAACGACAACGCGCCGAAGTTTTGCGATTCGCGCACCTCGGTCGGGTCGTGCGGGATGGTCTGCTGGGACGTGACCGTCTGCCGCACCGCCGTGTAGCGCAGATCGCCCCAGTTGCCGAACTGGCGGCCCAGCGCCACCGACACGCTCTTGGCCTTGTAGCCGACACGCGACTGGCGAAAGCCCGAGGCATCGAACACGTTGAACGCCGACGAGCCGTACTGCAGCTCGGGCGCCACATACCATGGCGACCCCGCCCCCAGCGGCTGCCACCACTGCGTGCCGATGACGCGCTCGGTGCCCACCCGCGCGACCGTGCGCAACTCCGCGCCCCAGTCGTTGAGCGAGGACAGCACATGCATGACCTTCAGCTCGAAAGCATTGTTGTCGGTGAAGTCGCTGTTCAATTCCAGGCCCACGCGCAGGCGGCTGCGCGCCCAGTCGGCCTCGGTTGGCTTGATCAGCACGCTGCGGCCGTCCTGGTCGTCGCGAATCTCGGTCTCCACCCGCGCCAGGTCGCCGCGCCCGAACAGCTGGTTGCCGGCGCGCTGCGCCTGTTCGCTGGTGATCATCTGGCCCACCTTGAGCCCGGATTGCACCGCCAGCGCCTGCGGGTTGATGCGTCCGCTCGGCGCCACCTCCAGTTTGGCCAGCCGCACCGGCTGGTCGATCGGCACCGGCGCCGACAGGCGGTTGGTTTCATAGGCGGCGTACTGCGCCTCGGGCAGCGCCAGGCGCACCAGCTTGTCGCTCATCGCGCGCACCGCCGCCTCGCCTTCCTTCATCGCGCGGTCGTGGCTGCCGAAATCGAGGAAGCCGATGCCGCCCAGGTCGGGCGCCAGCAAAATGTCGCCGGGCGCGAGCTCCTTGAGCGAGCGCTGGACATTCTGCTCGGTGAGGATCTGCAGCATCTGCTGCGCGACGCTGACCGCGCTGACCAATTCCTTTTCCTGCGCCAGCGGGGTGCCGACGTTGACCGCGATGATGATGTCGGCGCCCATCTCGCGCGCCACGTCGACCGGCAGGTTGCGCACCAGGCCGCCGTCGACCAGCAGGCGCTGGTTCACGCGCACCGGCGCAAACACGCCCGGCACCGCCAGCGAGGCGCGCATCGCCAGGAACAGCGGCGTGTCGCGCAGCTCGACCAGCTCGCCGGTGACCAGGTCCGAGGCGACCGAGCGGAACGGCAGTTGCAGCAGATCGACCGGCTTGTCGCGCGCGCCGTGCGGCAGCACCTGCGTCAGCGCCAGTTCCAGCGCCTCGTTGCCGGCGGCGGCCGGCGGCAAGGTCACGCCGTCCAGGCGCGCGCCCAGCTCGATGCGCGAAGGCAGCAGCAAATCCTCCTCACGGCGGCGGTAGGCCAGTTGGTCGCGCGGCGGACGGTCCGCCACCACCGCGTTCCAGTCGGTGCGGCGCACCAGTTGCTCCAGCTGCTCGACCGAACTGCCGGCGGCGAAGGCGCCGCCGACCACGCTGCCCATGCTGGTGCCGACGACGAAATCGACCGGAATGCGCAACTCCTGTAACGCGCGCAGCACGCCGATGTGGGCGAAGCCGCGCGCGCCGCCGCCGGACAACACCAGCGCGATCTTCGGGCGCGACTTGGCCTCGGCGGGCGGCGCCGGAGCGATGGCGGGCGCCACCGAGGCGGCATTAGGATGGACCGGCGTCTGCGCCGACGCGCCCAGGCAGGCGATGGACAAGAAAAAGCCGCAGCAAACAGCTGCGGCCAGGGAGCGGGCAATAACCATAAGCCTCTCTTATTGTTGACGGTCGAAGCCGGGAACGGGCGCGATGGTGGTCGATGAGGTGCTGGAGCGCGGCGGATTCTGCATCCGCTGCTGCTGTTGCTGCATTTGCTGTTGCTGTTGCTGCTGTTGCAATTGCTGCTGTTGTTGTTGCTGTAATTGTTGCTGCTGCGGGGTCTGCATCGACGGCGGCGGTTGCATGGCCGGCGCTGGTTGCATCGCCGGGGCCGGCGCGGGCGTCGGCGGCTGTGGGGTCACCTGAACACCCTGCTGCGCCGCTGGCCCGGACTGATACGGCTGGCCACCGGCCGGCCCCGGCGAACTGCTGGAACCGGCGTCGCTCGGCAAATCGATGCGCGTGACGGCGCCGCCCTCGGACAGCAGCACATACTTCGGATGCACTTCCTTAATCGTCACGCCCGGCGCCACTTCCTTGCCGATGCCCAGTGCCAGCGCCGGTTTGTTGTCGACGGCCAGGATGGCGGCGCTGCCGACACCGCCCGAGGCGACCACGCCCTTGAGCTGGTAATTGCTGGCGGCGGCGACCGAGATCTGGCCGCCGAACAGCCCCTTGGCGGCGTCCAGGTTGAGCGCCACCGGCGGTGGCGGCGGTGGCGCGGCGATGGCGCGCTGCGGCGGCTTGAACAACTGCAGGCCCCAATACGCCAGCGACACCGACAGCAGCACCACGGCCAGCACGCTACCGATCAGTGGCAAACGCTTTAAAGATTCATGCTTCATAACTTCCCTTGTCAGCGTACCAGCTGATTGATTTCGATGATAGGCATCAGCACGGCCAGCACGATCAGCAACACCACCACGCCCATCGCCAGGATCAGCGCCGGTTCCAGCAGGCCGGCGATGGTCAGCGTGCGCCGCTCCAGGTCGGCCTCCTGCGCCGAGGCCGCGCGGTCCAGCATGGCCGGCAGCTCGCCGGTGATCTCGCCGGCGCGGATCATATGGATCAACATGGGCGGAAAATGCTTTTGCGCCGACAGCGAGCGCGCCAGGCTCACACCCTCGCGCACGGCGTCGCTGGCCTCTTCCACCAGTTCCTTCATGGCGACATTGGATAAGGTATCGCGGCTGGTTTCCAGCGCGCGCAAAATCGGCACGCCGGAGCCGGTGGTGATCGCCAGCGTGCTGGCGAAGCGCGCCGTGTTCAGGCTGCGTTCGAACTTGCCGTACAGCGGCGCCGTCAGCAGCCAGGTGTGCCAGCGGCGTTTGAGCGCGGGATTTTGCAGCGCCCGGCGCCACATGAACCACGCGCCCACCAGCAGGATCGCCACCACGATGCCGTAGTTGCGCACGAAGTCGGACACGGCCAGCATGATAATGGTCAGCACCGGCAGCTTTTGCTTGGTGTTGGCGAACACCGAGACGATCTGCGGCACCACATAGGTCAGCAAGAAGATGACGATCGAGAACGCCACCACGGTGACGATGGCCGGATAGGTGAACGCCAGCCGCACCTTTTGCACCAGCGCGTTGCGGCGCTCGATGTAGTCGGCCAGGCGCGAGAGCACCCGCGACAGCTGGCCGATCTGCTCGCCCGAGGCCACCAGCGCCCGGTAGATCTCGGCGAAGTCGCGCGGATGGCGTCCCAGCACGTCCGACAGCGCGGCGCCGCCGATGACCTCCGAACGGATCGAGGCGATCAGGTCGCGCATGTACGGCCGCTCGGCCTGCTCCAGCAGCGCCGTGAAGGCTTGTTCCAGCGGCAGGCCGGCTTCGAGCAGGCTGGCCAGCTGGCGCGTGAACAGCGCCAGCTCGGTGGTCGACAGCCGCTCGCCGAAGCCGCGACTCTTGGCCACGCCGGCGGCGTCGATCTGCGCGGCGATGGCGTCGACCTTCAGCGGCACCAGTCCCAGGGTGCGCAGCTCGGAGCGCGCCGAACGGGCGCTGTCGGAATTGAGCACACCTTTTTTGGTGGCGCCGCCGGCGTCGACGGCTTCATAGCGGAATGCGGGCATCGTCTTCGGCCTAGTCTTTGGTCACGCGCAGCAACTCGGCCTGCGTGGTGATGCCGGCCGCCAGCCAGCGTTCGCCGTCGTCGCGCATCGTGTGCATGCCGCTGCCGATGGCGGCGGCCTTCACTTCGGCCTCCGAGGCGCGGTTGTGGATCTGGGCGCGGATCTGCTCCGTCGTCTCGAGGAATTCGTAGACGCCGACGCGGCCCTGGTAACCGGTGTGGCCGCAATGCTCGCAGCCGACCGCGTGCCACAGCTGGCCGTCAAAACTCTTGCAGTGGCCGCACAGTTTGCGCACCAGCCGCTGCGCCAGCACGCCCAGCAACGACGACGACAGCAGGAACGGTTCGATCCCCATGTCCAGCAGGCGTGTGACGGCGGCGGCGGCGTCGTTGGTGTGCAGGGTCGCCAGCACCAGGTGGCCGGTCAGCGAGGCCTGCACGGCGATCTGCGCCGTTTCCAGGTCGCGGATCTCGCCGATCATGATCACGTCCGGGTCCTGGCGCAAAATCGCGCGCAGCGCCTTGGCGAAGGTCATGTCGATGCGCGGGTTGACCTGGGTCTGGCCGACGCCGTTCAGGTCGTACTCGATCGGGTCTTCCACCGTCATGATGTTGGTGGTGGCCGCGTTCAGCAGCGACAGCGCCGCGTACAGGGTGGTGGTCTTGCCCGAGCCGGTCGGCCCGGTCACCAGCACGATGCCGTGCGGCTGGTTGATCAGCGCGTCGAACTTGGGCAGCATGGTCTCGCTCATGCCCAGGTGGTTCAGGTCGAGGCGGCCCGCTTCCTTGTCCAGCAGACGCAGCACGGCCCGCTCGCCATGGCCGGTCGGCAAGGTCGAGACGCGCACGTCGACCGGCTTGCCGCCGATGCGCAGGGTGATGCGGCCGTCCTGCGGCAGGCGCTTCTCGGCGATGTCGAGCTGCGCCATGATCTTGATACGCGAGATCAGCGAGCCGTGGATCGCCTTGCGCGGACGCACGATGTCGCGCAGCGAACCGTCGACGCGGAAACGCACTACCGAGGTTTGCTCGAACGGCTCGATGTGGATGTCGGAGGCGCTGTCGCGCAGCGCCTGCGTCAGCAGCGCGTTGATCATGCGGATCACGGGCGCGTCGTCGGACGATTCGAGCAAGTCCTCGATGGCCGGCACGTCCTGCAACAGCTTGGTCAGGTCGAGCTCGGCGTCGAACTCGTCGGCCACCATCGAGGCGTTGCCGCCTGCGCTGGCGTAGGCGGTGGCGATGGCGGTCTCGAGGTCGGCGCGCGTCATGCTCTTGAGCTGAATGCGGCCGAAGCGGCGCGACACCTCGGCAATGGCGGCCGGCGCCGTGGCGCCGCACACCATGACGTCCACCGTGTGCTCGGCGGCGTCGCTTTGCTGCGCCAGCACGACGAAGTCGCGGGCGAAGGCGTAAGGTAAAAGATTACTCATGGCTGTGGCTTATCTCACTGCTGGGGTTGCTGCTGCTGTTGCTGCTGTTGCTGTGGTTGCGGCTGCACATTGTCGGCGCGGCCGGGCACGCGTGGAATCGGCGCCGGCGGAATCGGTTTGGCGACCACGCCGCCACCGCTCAGCACGCCGTTCTGCAGCGCCGGCAACACCGGCTGGCCCAGGTCCTCGACCAGCACGCTTTGCGGCGGCTTGATCGCCTCTTGCGACGAACGCATGTAGTCGTAGCGGTCGGTCGCCAGGCTGGTGCTCTGCTCCTGGTTACGGATCACGACCGGGCGCAGGAACACCATCAGGTTGGTCTTCTTGCGGCTGCGCGTCTGGTACTTGAACAAGTTGCCGATGATGGGAATGTCGCCCAGGCCGCGCGTCTTGTCGGTGCTGTCGCCCTCGGTGTCCTCGATCAGGCCGCCAAGCACGATGATCTGGCCGTCGTCGGCGATCACGTTGTTCTCGATCACGCGCTTGTTGATGGTGATGCCGGCGGTGGCCGTCAACGTCGATTTGTCGACGCTGGAGGTCTCGTGATAGATCGCCAGCTTGATGGTGCCGCCTTCGGAAATCTGCGGGCGCACTTTCAACGTCAGGCCCACTTCCTTGCGGTCGATGGTCTGGAACGGGTTGCTGTTGGTGCCGGACGTGGTGGTGAACTGGCCGGTCAGGATCGGCACGTTCTGGCCGACCGAGATCGTCGCCAGCTCGTTGTCGAGCGTGATCATGTTCGGCGTCGACAGCACGTTGGCATTGCCGTCGGACTCCAGCGAGCGCGCCAGCAGGCCCAGGCCGAGACCGCCGGCGACCTGCTTGAACAGGCCCACCGTCAGGCCGGAGCCGGGCAGCGTCGGCGTGGTGGTCGATGTCGAGCCGTTGAGCAAGGACAGGGCGACATTGCCGATGTTGTTGTTGCTGCCGCCGATCGACGATTGCTGCAGGCCGCCGAGCCGGTACTTGCTGTCCGCATTGCCGGTGGCGCCCAGCCACTGCACGCCGAATTCGGACGCCTTGTCGGACGTCACTTCGACGATCAGCGATTCGATATAGACCTGCGCGCGGCGCACGTCGAGCTGGTCGATGACGGCGCGCAAGTTGCGGTACACCGATTCCGGCGCCGTGATGATCAGCGTATTGGTGGTGGCGTCGGCCTGGATATAGCCGGCCTGGCCGCCGCCGCCCTGCTGTTGCTGCGAATTGTTGTTGCCCGTCAGCAGAGGATTGGTCGGGCCGCTGCTGCCGCCGCTGGCCGAGCTGCCGTTGCTGGAGCCACCGAAGCTGCCGGTGTTGCTGCTCTGGCCGCCCATGCCCTGGTTGCCCTGGCCGCTGCCGGTGCCGTTGCCCGTGCCGCCCTGCTGGTTGGTCGACGAGGTGTCGCCCGACACCAGCGCGCGCAGCGTCTGCGCCAGCTTGGTCGCCTCGGCGTTCTTCAGGTAGACCACGTGGACGTTGCCCAGTTCCTGGGTCGGCTGGTCGAGCTTGGCGATCAGCGACTTGGCCAGGTTGGAGCGGGCCGCCGACGGAGCGCGCAGGATCAGCGAATTGGTGCGTGGATCGGCCAGCACGCTGACCCGGCCGGCCTCACCGCCGCCGGCGCCCGGTGCGCCAGTGCCGCCGCCCGCGTCCATCAGCTTGTTGACCATCGAGGCCAGATCGCTGGCGATGGCGTAGCGCACCGGAATCACGTCGAGGTCGGCCACGGCCGGCGCGTCGAGCGCGGAGATGATCTTGGCCAGTCGCTTCAGGTTGTCGGCGTAGTCGGTGATCACCACCGTGTTGTTGCCCGGATTGGCGTTGATGGTGTTGTTGGGCGAAATCAGCGGACGCAGCACGGTGACGACGTTGCCGGCCGATTCGTAGTTCAGGTGGAAGATCTGGCTGACGATCTGGTCGCCCTTGATCTGCGTCGGCGCCGAGCCGATCTGGGTCGGACCCGATTGCAGCTTGGCGTCCGCCTCCGGCACCACCTTGGCGTAGCCGTCGCCGCTGACGACGGCGTAGCCTTGCAGGCGCAGCGCCGAGGTCAGCAGGCTGAACGCCTGCGACTTGCTGATCGATTTTTCCGACACCAGGGTGATCGTGCCCTTGACGCGCGGATCGATGACAAAGGTGATGTTGGTGTAGTGGCCGACCGCCTTGATCACCGACTCGATGTCGGCGCCGACAAAGTTCAGCGCGGCGTCATCGGCGGCGGCCTGGGCCAGGGTCGGCCACAGCAGCCCGGTGGCCGGCACGGCGGCGAGCGCACAGCACAGCATCGCACCCGCGCTCAGGCGGCGCAGCGCGGGAAGATTGGAGTTGCTCACGGACTGTTTTTTCATTGTCTGAACTTTGTATCTAGTGTTGGGACGAAAAATTTAATTATCACTAACGGACCTCCAGCGCGATGACGTTGCGGTCGCTGCCGGGACGGCGCTGGCCTAGCAAATTCAACAGATTGGCCAGCGTCTCCTCGTGGCCCTTTGCGGCCTCCGCCTGCCCGGAAAACTGCAGACGGCCATTATTCAGGTTGCCGCGACCGCTCAGCAACAGCGGTCCCTTGACGGAATCGAGCGTCAAGGCGGCCTGCTGGCCGCGCCAGTCGAGCGCCAGCGTGTAGCTGCCCAACGGGCTGACCGGCGCCAGCCGCGACGACATGTCCGTCATCTCCAGCGTGGTGCGGCCGTTGACGGCGATCTGACGGTCCTGCAGCGCCAGCTCCAGCGCGGTCCACGACAGGCGCATGGTGCCGCTCGGCGCCAGCGTGTTGAGCGGCGCGCCCAGCCCGGCCAGGCCCTGCGCCGGCAACAGCAGCGCCGACGGACTCAGCTGCCATTGCGACCAGCTGCCGCGGAAGGTCACCGGCTGCGCCAGCGCCTCGCTGTTTTCCAGCCGCAGATCGACCATGCCGACCAGCGCCAGCGGCGAGATGCGCCAGCTGAAACGCCCCGGCAGCAACGGCGTGACCGGCCGGTTGCCGCCCGCCGCGCCGCCGATGAAGGCCGAGCCGCGCCACAGCGTACCTTGCGCGTCGCCAAGGGTCAGACGCCCGCCGGTGCGCTGTTCGACAATCGAACCGAGCCAGGTGGCAGGAAAAAATACCGCCAATGTGACCAGCACGCTGAGCGCAATGGTCAGCAACCATAGCACGGCGCGCTTCATGCATGTCCTTTTTGCGCAAGCCGCATGCTCATCGCGCGCCCTGGCGCAAAGTCAGCGTGGCGTTGACCATGCCGGCCGTGTCCTGGGCCGTGAAATTGGCGTCCTGCACGGCGACCCGGCTTTCGGTGCGCACCGCGTCCAGCCAGGCGACGATGCCGGCGAACGCCACGTTGTTGAGCTGCACCTTGGCGTACTCGCCGGTGATGTTGACCGACTGCGCCGTCAGGCCGCGCGCGGCCAGGCTGGCGGTCAGGCTGTCGCGCGTCATCGGCGTCGGCTCGATGGTGTTCTGGCCGCGCAAGGCGGCCGCTTCCAGCGCCATCGCCTGCAACTCGGCGGCCTGTTGGCGCAGCACCGGCAACTCTTTGCTCAGTTTCTCGCGCCCCTCGAGCGCCGGCGACAGCAACACGCCGTAGAACAGCGCCAGCACGACCACGACGCCGCCGATGGCCAGCAAGCGGCGCTCCTGTTCGGTACGCGCCAGCCAGAAGGCCGACGCCCGGGCGCGGTAGTCCTGTATCGTTTGATCGAGTTTGCTCATGCCGTTGTGCTCATGGTTCTATTTATCGTGATGCTCATGGTTTGGCCGCGCCGGTGCTGGCGACGCGGATTTGCCAGGTGCCGGGATTGGCTTCGGTCAATTCCAGCTTGCGCGCCTGCAGCGCGGCGCGGATTTGCGTCATCGCGGCGGCGTCGACGGTATTAGGTTTGACCTTGGCCTGCAGAGCGCGTTCCCTATAATCCAGGCTGGCGATCACATCGCGCTTGGGCAACACGCTCAGCGCCTCGGCCAGATTGGCGCTCATGGCGATGAAGCCGTCCGGCGCTGCCTGGCCGTCGTCGGCCTTGGCCAGCGAAATGTTCTTGCGCATTTGCGCGACCGGATCGAGGATCACGGTTTCCTTCGGATACGCCGCCCTGAAGGTTTGCATCATGGCCAGGCGCACCTCGTTGGCTTCGCGCTTGAGGCGCATCCATTCGACGTTGAGCCCCACCACGTTGACCAGCAGCGCCAGCGCGGCGATGCGCAGCGGCCAGCGCCAGCGCTGCCACTCGCGCGCCGAGGCGCCGGCCGCGCCCAGCGCCGGCGCCAGGTCCAGCCCGGCCGAACGCGATGCCGCGACCCAATGTTGCCAGTGGTCCTCGGCCAGGCTGACGCCGTGCGGCGCCGTGGCCACGTCGGCCATCAGCGGCTCGAATTGCTTCATTTGCTCCGGCGACAGGTACAGGGTGACCGGCTCGTCGCCCGCCATCGCGCGCAGGGTGTGCAGCGCCGCCACCGGCTCGGCCGGCAGCGCCAGGCCCATGCCGTCGTATTGCGAGCGGCGCAGGATCAGCTCGTAGCCGGCCTCGCCCAGGCTCAGCGCGGCCGAGACCGATCCCGGCTGGAACGGCAGGCACAACTGCATCGGCAGCACCGAGACGCTGTGCGCGCCCTGCGCCAGCAGCGCCTTGACCAGCACCTCGAGCCAGGCGCGCTGCACCACGGCGACGGTGCGCACGCCGTCGGCGTCGGCCGCGCCGGCGGCCAGCACGCAATCGGCCGTGTCGCCCAGCACTTGTTCCTCGACCAGCGCCGGCAACGCCGCCTTCAGGCGCGCGGCCGACAGCGGCGGCGCCTTCACGCGCAGCAAGGTCGCGTCCGAGGCGGCCAGCATCAGCACCACCTTGCGCGAGGCGGCGATCAAGTCCCCCAGGTTGCCCAGCGGCGACGTGCCCTGCCGCTCCAGATGGCCGCCGTCGCCGACCAGCGCGAACGGGCAGGTCTGGGCGGCGCCGCTGTCGACGCTGGCCTTGGCCGGATAGCGGATAAATAATGTACTCAAAGGGTCTCGCTTTCGTTGATCGCTCTACATTACTGCTCTAGTATTCCCGTATCCACACCACCGTGGTCATGCCCGTCGGCGCCCGCGACAGCAACGACACCGTGTCCAGCGCCGCCCGGTCCAGCTTGACCTTGCTGAAGGCGAGGAAATAGTCGCTGCGCACGTCCACCTCCACCGCCGTCTTGCGCTGCGCCGCGCCCATCTGCGGCTGCTGTGTGAAATCCGCCATCTGCCTATAGTAAGCGCCCTTGCGGGTGTTGACCATGGCCGCCGCGTCGCCCAGTGACAGGTCCGGCACCAGCGCCGCGATCAGCTCGGGCGGCGCGGTGTTGACGTTGACCTTGGTTGGCTGCGGCAACACGATGACGAACTCGCGCAGCCGCTCGACCGCCTGCGGCGTAAAGCCGCTGACCGACAACAAATCCTCCAGCCGGACGAAGCCCATCGGCTCGACGCTGCCCGACGCCGGCACGCTGCCCGGCGTCGGGCCTTGCGGATTTGTCGGCGGCGCGGTTTGGACCGGCTGCGTCATCGCCACCTGCATGGCCACCTGCTGCGCCAGATTCGGGTCTAATTGCAGATTTGTCAAGAGGCGTTGCAGCACGCCGATCTGCGCCTTGTCGGGAACCCGCGCCGTGGCAAGGTTGGCGAGATTGTAGCGCGACTGCGCATCGACAATCTTGCCCGACAGGGTGGCGTTGAAATCCTCGCCCTCCTGCCGCTCGCGCTCGACATAATCGTCCAGCCGGGTCTCTTCCAGCGGCGTCGACCAGATGCCGTTCTGGCGCGTATAGAGCTGCGAATCGAGGAAATCCTGGAACAGGATCAGGCGGCTCAAGTCCAGCGCGCCGCGCACGATCCAGCGCGTTTGCAATTGCAAACGCTGGTTTTCCATCGAACGCACCTGCACCTGCTGCTGCCAGAACAGGCTGGTGACGATGGTCACGGCCAGCGTCGTCAGCAGCAGCGCGGTGATGACCGCCACGCCGCGCTGGCGGCCTGGCGCGCGGCGTCGGCGTACCGGCCGCATCACAGCGCCCCCAGCAGGAATGATTTGACCATCGGCACTTCCTGGCCCTGCAAGGCCAGCGACACTTCCAGCCCGGTCGGCGCGGTTGCAGTGTTAGGACCGGTGCCCGTGCCAGTGCCCGTGCCGCCCGTCGTCAATCCGGCCGCCGGTCGCCATTCGGTGTTGATCCAGTAACGCGCGCCCATCGACAACACGTCCGACTGCAGCGCCACGCTGGCGGCGGTGTCGGTGTCGCTGAGCGCGGCCTGCCACAGCGCGTCGAGTTGCAGCAGGTCGCGCGTGGCGTTCGATTCGCGCCGCGTCAGCACGCCGTCGCGCACGCGGTAGGCCACCACCTGCAGCCGGGTCGGCTCGTTTTCCGTCATCACCACCCGCACGAAGGTCAGGCGGTCGTTATCGGCCAGCATGTAGGCGCGGTTATTCAGCAAGCTCGACGTGGCCATGCTGGCGCAATCGCTCTGCAACTGCGCGAACGCCAGTTGCAGGCCGCGCGTCTGCTCCATCTTGGCCGTGAGCGACTCGCGCGAGCGGATGATGCCGTCCAGGCCGCGCCAGCCAAGCACGGCGACGATGGCCAGGATGGAAATGGCCACCAGCAATTCGATCAAGGTGAAGCCGGCGCGGCGTCCACGCCGCCGGACAGCGATGCGCGTCATGAATTGAGCACCAGTTGCACCAGCTTGATGATGCGGCGTTCCGGCTGGGCCTGGTCATAAACGCTGACCTCGACCCGGCGGAAGCGCGGATTCGGGCTGGCGATGACTTCCTCCTGGCACATCAGCTTCATGTCGCCCTGCGGGCATTCGAAGGTTTGCTTGCCGACCGCCGGGAAGGTTTTGGACAGGCGCAGCTGCACCAGCCGGTTCTCCGCCGACCAGGTCGCCATCATGGCGCCGCGCAGGCCGTTGCTGTTCTGGGTCAGGCTGCCGACCGCGCGCAGCGACGCGCCCAGCGCGGTGCCGACGATAACCAGCGCCACCAGCACTTCGAGCAGCGTAAAGCCTTGATGGTTGTGGGAGGGTCGACGCATCTTGTTCATGATCAGTCCACCGTGAAATGGCCGATGCCATCGGCGCGGATGGCGACGCTGCCACCGCCGCCGGTCATGGTTAATACAAAGGGTTTGTCGACCGGTTCGCGGCCGAAGATGATGCGCAGGTTGTTGTCGTTCTGGACATTGGCGGGCGGATCGAGCATCAACGTCACCGGCCCCTGCTTGAATTCGCGCTCGCGCAGCAGGTCGTCCTGCACCGCCAGATCCCACTGCTTGTCGTTGCGGATCAGGAAGCGGTAGCCTTCCGGCCCGGCCTCGAAGGCGATCTGGCGGTTGCGCACGATCGCCTCGTCGCGCGCCAGTTGCAGCAGCAGCGCGATGCGTTGGGCGTCCTGCAGCATGGCCTGCTTCTGGCCCGGCATCGCGCTGAGCGAAACGATCCCCAGCGTGATGCCCAGGATGACCATCACCACCAGCAATTCAATCAGCGTGAAACCCCGGCTCGGCCGGCGCGCGGCGCGCATGATGGGCTCTCTCCGTGTGCTTAGTTTTCCCAGGAGCCGATGTCGGCGTCGTCGCCGGTGCCGCCCGGAGCGCCGTCGGCGCCCAGCGAGTACACGTCGACCTCGCCCTTGATTCCTGGCGACAGGAACTGGTACGGCGCGCCCCATGGGTCCTTAGGCATTTTTTCCAGATAGCCGCCGGACTTCCAGCCGTTGGCGGCCGGGCCGCTGGTCGGCTTGGTCAGCAGCGCCTGCAGGCCCTGCTCCGTGGTCGGATAACGCTGGTTGTCGAGCTTGTACAGCTTGAGCGCCTGCATGACGGTGGCGATATCGACCTTGGCCGCGGCCACTTTCGATTCACCGGTGCGGCTCAGCAGCTTGGGCACGACCAGCGCCGCCAGCACACCCATGATGACCACCACCACCATGATTTCGATCAGCGTAAAACCGCGCGCGGCGCGACGTTGAGGTGTTGCTTTTTTCATAATTTACTACCAAATTAAAGTGAGTGCAGAGTATAAGGCCGAAACAGCGGTCTCAGAGCGGGCAGAGGCGTGATTTTTGCGTTCCGGGGCTTAAACCGGGCTTAATATTCGACGGTTTTCACTTGCTTTTACCAGCTTGTCATCGGTTTGTCATGGCATTGTCACACGCTTGTCATGCCGAGCCCGCTTGGGGCCCGGCATGATCGTCAGTCGTGCTTGCGGGCGGTCGCCTCGATGCGGTTGCGCGCGCCGTCGTTGCCACCGCCGTGCGCGAGGTCGACCTCGGCCACGGCGGCAGCGGTCTTCGCCACCTGCGGCGCGTCCTTGACGAACGGGGCGATGCCCAGCGCGGCGTCGATCTCGCTCGGATAAATCACATAGCCGCGCGTGATCACCGCCGACACCTTGCGCACGTCCTTGATGTCCTTGGTCGGGTCGCCGTCCACCAGCACCAGGTCGGCCAGCTTGCCCGGCGTGATGCTGCCGCGATCGTTGCTGGTGCGGGTGTAGCGGGCGCCGTTGCGGGTGGCCACTTGCAGCGCCTGGGCCGGCGTCAAACCGGCCTTGACCAGCAGCGCCAGCTCCGAGTGCAAGGTGAAACCGGCGATGTCGTCGGTGCCGGCCACAATCGGCACGCCGGCGCGGTACATGACGCCGACGAAGTCGACCATCTTGCCATAGGATTTTTCATAGCGCTTGAGTTTCTCGGCGCCGTCGATCTTCATGGTGCCGACCGCGAAGCCGCGCGCCACGTCCGGCGGCATGTTGGCGGCGAAGTCCGCGTACGGCTCGTTGATGTCGCCGTCGCGCTGCTTGAGGAAGGCGAACGCCGACATGGTCGGGTCGATGGCGATTTGCTTTTTGGCCAGCTGGGCGACGAAGTCCTTGACCGGCTTGGAGTTGAAATCAAGATCGGCCACCTTCTCGGCCGGCAAAACGAAGCGGTTCAAGTTGCGCGTTTCGGTGTCGGGCTTGACGAAAAAGTTCAGCAGCACCTGGTTGATGTGCTGGATTTCGTCGTAGCCGGCGTCGAGCGCCTGCTGCGCGCGCAGGCCGGCCGGCACGTGACCGGAAACGCGCATGCCGCGCGTATGGGCGTAGGCGACCGTTTCCTTGAGGATGTCCTTGGGGAAGGAGTTGTAGATCTTCAGCTGCGGATAGCCGCGCTGCGCGTACCAGTCGATCGCGTCCTTGGCGCCCTGCAAGTCCTTGATGACGAAGCCACCGTTGGCGCTGTACTGGCTCTCGCCCTCGAGGAAGCCGGCCGGCACCACTTGCGGCCCGAGCAGCTTGCCATCGGTGGTTTCGTCGAGCATCGCCTGCAGCTGGGCGTTGTCGTTGCCCATGTCGCGCACGCTGGTGATGCCGGTCGAGATGTTGAGCGCGCCGGACCAGCGGTCGACGTGGCCATGCATGTCGAACAGACCCGGCAGCACGATGCGGCCGCCGGCGTCGATGGTGTTGGCGGCCTCGCGCGCCGGCGAGCCGGCCGGCTGCACCGAGGTAATGCGTCCGCGCAGGATATAGATATCCGATGGCGCGCCGACGGTGGCTTTCTCGCTGTCGAACACGCGTGCATTCTTGACCAGGGTCAGGCCCGGCAACGGATGCTGCAATTTGGTGGCGACATCGGCCAGCATCTTGCCCTCGGCGACCTTCTGGCGTTTGGCCAGTTCGGGGATGACGTTCTGCCAGCCTTCTTCCAGCGCGTTCATGAAGCCGGGAATGATGACGGCGAACAGGCGCGGCTTGGCATCGGTGGTGGCCCACATGAACGAGGGCGACAGGCCGATGCCGGTTTGCGCCAACAACTGCACGGTTTGCTTCTGGCCGGCGCCGTTGGTGATTTCCAGGGAATCCAGCTTGGTCTGCGACAAGGTGCCCGACGGCAGCAGCGGCAGTTTGTTGTCAGGCGCGGCCGCCAGCGCGGTAATGGCGGTGGAAATCACCTCGAACGAGCTGTTCAGCGGTACATAGGCGGCCGGGCCGGCGACGGTTTTCTTGCCCTGCTCCGAGGTCGATTTCCACTCGGCCTGGTCGCCCTTGCGCTCGAAGCGGTCGTCGACCACGGCGCCAAAGGTGGAGTTGCCCTTGACCGCGTACTCGGTCATGGTGCCGTCGGCGCCGACGCGGAACTGCTCGGTCAGCTCGGGGCCGCGGCCGTTGTTCTTGTAGATGAAACGCACCTTGGTCACGCCGTCGTCCTGACGCTCGACCACCTGCTCGCCCATCTGCTTGCCGCTCTCGGTGTAGATGACATACTTGGTGGTACTGGCGGCCTGGGCGCTAAAGGCGGCGGCAAGTGCCAGCGGGATTAAGGCGAGTCGTTTCGTCAGCAAGGTCTTCTCCTGGTGGTGGACTGGTGGTGGTGATGCTTTATTGTTTTGTGGCGCAGACAGGGCAGGCGTCGTTGCGGCCGACGCCGATGCTGGTCCATTCCATGTTCAGGCCGTCGAGCATCAGCAGCCGGCCCGCCAGCGAGTTGCCCACGCCCATCAACAGCTTGAGCGCCTCGGCCGCCTGCATGGCGCCGACCACGCCCACCAGCGGCGCGAACACGCCCATGGTGGAACAGGCGACGTCCTCGAACTTCTGGTCTTGCGGGAACAGGCATGAATAACAGGGGTTGCCTGCCTCGCGCGGGTCGAACACGCTGATCTGGCCGTCGAAGCGTATCACCGCGCCGGACACCAGCGGCTTGCCCTGCGCCACGCAAGCGCGGTTGACGGCGTGGCGGGTGGCAAAGTTGTCGGTGCAGTCGAGCACGACGTCGGCGGCGGCCACCAGCTCGGCCAGGCGGGCGTCGTCGGCCCGCTCGGTGAGCGCGCTGACGACGATGCCGGGATTAATTTCTTGCAAGGTGATGCGCGCAGACGCCGCCTTGGGCTGGCCGATCCGCGCCGTGGTGTGGGCGATCTGGCGTTGCAGGTTGGTCAGGTCGACGGTGTCGTCGTCGACCAGGGTGATGTGGCCGACGCCGGCCGATGCCAGATACAGCGCCGCCGGCGAGCCGAGGCCGCCGGCGCCAATCACCAGCGCGTGCGCGGCCAGCAGCTTTTGCTGGCCTTCGATGCCGATTTCGTCGAGCAGGATGTGGCGCGAGTAGCGCAGCAGTTGCGAATCGTCCATGGTCTCAACCGGCAGCCGGGCCGCCTTTTATCGATGTTATTCGGTTATTCGGCGACCGGCTGTTTCGCGGCTGGCTTGGTGTCGCCAGCCTTGGATTTGGCTTCGGGTTTGGCGGCCGGCTTGCTGACCGGCTTACCACTTGGCTTACCACTTGGCTTCACCTCAGGCTTGGCCGGCTTCACATCGGACGTGCCATCGGGCTGGGCGTCGGACTTGATGGCCGGAGCGCTATCCGACTTGATCTCGCCAACGCCGTCACCGCCGGCCGCCGCGCCCGCCTCCACCTTCGACAGTTTGACCGGCAAGCCCTTGAAGTGGTTCAGCGCCTGCGCCAGCTGGAAGTCGTCCTTGGAGCCGAATTCGACCGGTTTGGATTTCTTCGCCAGCGACGCCATGCGCTGCGCATCCTCCAGCCCGTCGCGCTGGGCGTTCAGTGCCTTCAGCGCCAGGCTCTCGCCCTCCGGGTCCTTGTCGTTGCCCAAATGCTTTTGCAGGTCGGCTTCGCGCATGCGCAGGCTGTTCAAGCCGTCGCCGTCGGCGGTCTCGTCGACCATCAGGTCCGGCACGATGCCGCGCGCCTGGATCGAGCGGTTCTGCGGCGTGTAGTAGCGCGCCGTGGTCAGTTTGACGGCGGTATCGGCGGTCAGCTGGCGCAGGGTCTGCACCGAGCCCTTGCCGAAGGTCTGCGTACCCATGATGGTGGCGCGCTTGTAATCCTGCAACGCGCCAGCGACGATTTCCGACGCCGAGGCCGAACCGGCGTTGACCAGCACGACCATCGGCACGTCCTTCAGGCCGGCCGGCAGCTTGGCCAGCGGATCGGACTTGGCGCGCGGCGCGTAGAACTCGGGACGGCCGTAGAAGGTTTCCTTCGACGACGCCAATTGGCCGTTGGTGGAAACGATCACCGAATCCTTGGGCAGGAAGGCGGCCGAAACGCCGATCGCGCCCGGCACCAGGCCGCCCGGATCGTTGCGCAAGTCCAGCACCAGGCCCTTGATTTTCGGGTCTTGAGCGTACAGCGCGGTGATTTGCTTGGCCATGTCGTCCAGGGTCGGTTCCTGGAACTGCGAGATGCGTACCCAGGCGTAGCCCGGCTCGACGATCTTGGTCTTAACGCTTTGCACGCGGATTTCCTCGCGCGTGATGGTCATGACGATCGGCTTGTCCTCGTCCTTGCGGCTGATGGTGACGGCCACCTTGGACCCGGGCTCGCCGCGCATCTTCTTGACGCTTTCGTCGAGCGACATGTTCTTGATCGGCGTGCCGTCGATGCGGGTGATCAGGTCGCCCGTCTTGATGCCGGCCTTGAAGGCGGGCGTATCTTCGATCGGCGAAACGACCTTGATATAGCCGTCCTCCATGCCGACTTCGACGCCGATGCCGACGAATTTGCCGGCGACGGTCTCCTTCATCTCGCGGAAGGCTTTTTTGTCCAGGTAGACCGAATGCGGGTCCAGCGAGGACACCATGCCGGAAATGGCGTCGGTGACGAGTTTCTTGTCGTCGATGTCGACCACGTAATCGGTCTTGATCAGGCCGAACACGTCCGACAGCTGGCGCAATTCCTCCAGCGGCAACGGGGTGCCGCCGGCTTTCTGCGCAATGGCGGGAAACTGCAACGAGGCGGTGACGCCGGCGATGACGCCGAGACCGATCAAACCCATGCTCTTAATCTTGTTGCCCATTTTCTCCGCGAACCTTAAAACTTGACCCAGCCAGCCGGATCGAATGCCGTGCCCTGATGGCGAAGCTCGAAGTATAGCCCTGATTCCTCGTTGCCGCCGCTGTTGCCCGCGCTCGCTATCGGGTCGCCCGATTTGACGATGTCGCCTGCCCTTTTCAGCAACGATTGATTATTACCGTAAATACTCATGTACTGGCCGCCGTGGTCGACGATGATCAGGTTGCCGAAGCCGCGCAGCCATTCGGCAAACACCACCCGGCCGCCGGCGACGGCGCGCACGTCCGCTCCTTCTGCCGCGCGGATGAAGACGCCCTTCCAGCTTGGCCCCTGGCCGCGCTTGCTGCCGAACCTGGCCGCGACCTGGCCGCTGACCGGCGAGCGCATCTGGCCTTTGAGGCTGGCGAAGGCGCCGGCCGGCGCGGCCGGCGCCAGCGCGATGTCAGCGGCGCGGGCCGGCGGACGGGCCGGCTCCTCGACCGGCTCCCGGACCGGCTCAGGGGGCTTGACCGCGACTTTCGGTTCGTCGGCGTCGATCGGATCGGGCCTGGCAGGCACCGCCGGCTTGACCGGTGGAGCCGACTGGGCTGGCTGCGAAGGTTTAATCGTGCCGGCCTTGTTGGCGTTGGCCTTGGCCAGACGCTCACGCTCTGCCTGCGCGGCGGCCGCTGCCTTGGCGCGGGCTTGCGCTTGCGCCAGCAGCGCCGCTTTTTTCTCGGCGTCGGCCTTGGCCTTGGCGGCGGCGCGGGCGGCCGCCAGTTGTTCCTGGCGCTTTTTCTCGGCGGCGGCGGCAATCGCCTGCTCCTCGATCAGCTTGTTCAACTTGTCGACCAGGCCGCTGATGCGCTGCTCGTCGCGCTCGACGTTGCCCGCTTCCTTGCGCTGGGCCACCAGCTTTTGCGACAAGGTCGACAGCAAGGCCGCGCGGCGGGTCTTTTCCTGTTCCAGCTTGTTCTTTTGCTGCAATTGTTCCTGCGCGATCTCGGCCAGCTCGTCGTTGGCGTTTTGCGCCTCGGCCTGATTATCCTCGACGGCCTTGAGGTTGGCGCGCAGCGCATCCAGCAAACGGGCCTGTGCCTGCGACACATAGGCCATCATCTGCAGATCGCGGTTGATGCGGTTGGGGTTGTCCCCGGACAGCAATAATTTGATCCGGTCTTCATTACCGGCGACATAATGCTCGCGCAACAGCTTGGCCAGCTGCTGCTTTTGCAGCGCGACCGTGGCCGTCAGCCGCTCGCGCTCGCCGCTCAGCTGCTGCAGCTTGGTGTGGGTGTCGCCGAGCTCCTGCTGCAGGTCGCGCAGCGCGCGGTTGGCGTCCGAAATCGCCTGTTCCGACTCGGCCAGCGTATCGGCCGCGTCGTCCTTGGCGCTTTCGGTCTTGCTGATGTCCTTTTTGAGCGCCGACAGCTTTTGCTGCAAGCCGGCGCGCTCGGCCTCGGCCAGCGCCTTCTGCTTGCTGCGCTCGGTCGGCTTGCCCGACCTGACGGTCTGGGCATGGGCACTCAACGACGTTATCAACAGCAAGGCCGCGCCCGTGACGGCGGCAGCCCTGCGCCAACCTTTAAATGAAGAATGAGACAAATTACTTGGCCTTGCCCTGGTTGGCGACGGCCGCCTGGGCCGCTGCGATGGCATCGGCGTCGCCGAGGTAGTAGTGGCGGATCGGCTTCAAGTCGGCGTCCAGCTCGTAGACCAGCGGCTGGCCGTTCGGGATGTTGAGGCCGACGATGTCGTTGTCGCTGATGCCGTCGAGCATCTTGATCAGCGCGCGCAGGCTGTTGCCGTGGGCCGAGATGATGATCTTCTTGCCGGCGCGGATGGCCGGGGCGATTTCCTCGTCCCAGGCCGGCATCACGCGCGCCACGGTGTCCTTCAGGCATTCGGTCAGCGGAATCTGCGACTTGTCCAGGCCGGCGTAGCGCGGGTCGTTGAACGAGGCGCGGTCGTCGCCCTCTTCCAGCGGTGGCGGCGGCGTATCGTAGCTGCGGCGCCATACCAGCACTTGCTCGTCGCCGTACTTGGCGGCGGTCTCGCCCTTGTCCAGGCCCTGAAGCGCGCCATAATGGCGCTCGTTCAGGCGCCAGTCGTTCTTGACCGGCAGGTACATCATATCCATCTCGTCGAGCGACAGCCACAAGGTGCGGATCGCGCGCTTGAGCACCGACGTGTAGGCCAGGTCGAAGGTGAAGCCCGATTCCTTGAGCACCTTGCCGGCGGCCTTGGCCTCGGCCACGCCTTTTTCGGTCAGATCGACGTCGGTCCAGCCGGTGAAGCGGTTCGACAGGTTCCAGGTGGATTCGCCATGGCGCATGAATACAATTTTGTACATGAGGACTATCTTCAAAAAAGGAGTGAATCGGAGGGATTACCAGTGCTTTAAGAACTCTTCCAGCTTCTATTTTATAATGCGCGGATTAAGTTAAACCATTGGAACCCCGTGAAATTCTTCATTGACAATATTTTCATCATCGCCGTCGTCGTTCTGTCCGGCGGCGCGCTGCTGTGGCCCTTGCTGACCCAGCGCGGCAAACGGGCGACCCCGCAAGACGTGACGATGTTGATTAATCGTAGCAAAGCCACCATTGTAGACGTACGGGACGCGAAAGAATTCGCCAACGGTTCCCTGCCGGACGCGAAGAACATTCCACTGGCCGAACTGGACCAGCGAATCGGCGAACTGGACAAGTTCAAGAGCAAGAGCGTGGTGGTGGTTTGCCAATCCGGCGCACGTGCATCGTCGGCTGCGGCTAAACTGTCCAAAGCCGGCTTCGCCGACGTGGTCAATCTGGACGGTGGACTTGCCGCATGGCAAAAAGCCGGCCTGCCACTGGCCAAGCCCTCTGCGACACCGTCGAAATCGCCGGTAACGCTGACCAAGCCGCAGGCAAAATAATTGGAAGGAAGCATCATGACGACCGAAGTGATCATGTACACCACCGCCGTGTGCCCCTACTGCACCCGCGCCGAGCGCCTGCTCGAATCGAAGGGCGTGACCGAACTGAAGAAAATCCGCGTCGACCTCGACCCGGAGCAGCGCGTGCTGATGATGCAAAAAACCGGCCGCCGCACCGTGCCGCAAATCTACATCGGCGACAAGCACGTCGGCGGTTTCGACGATTTGTATGCGCTCGATCAAGCCGGCGGCCTGTCACCCTTGTTAAATGGCTAACTGACACCAAATACAACGCGCGGGCAGAAATCCTTTGTATCCATAGTGGTTTTGATACAATTGCCCTCGCGTTTGATCTGGGCTTTTATTCGGCCATCCCAAGCCAACATCATCTGAGCGGCGCGTGCCGCTCGTTTTCACTATAACGAAAGCGTTCCATGTCTGAAGAAAACCTGCAACCAGTATTCCAAATCCAACGCGTCTACCTGAAAGACATGTCGCTGGAGCAACCGAATTCCCCAGCTATCTTCCTGGAACAGGAAGCGCCAACCATCGAAGTCGCGCTGGACGTGGGCGCCGAGCCACTGGCCGACGGCATCTTCGAGTCGACCGTCACCATCACCGTGACCGCCAAAATCAAGGACAAAGTCGCTTTCCTGGTCGAAGGCAAGCAAGCCGGTATCTTCGAAGCCCGTAACATCCCTGCCGATCAGCTCGATCCGCTGCTGGGTATCGGTTGCCCGAACATCGTCTACCCTTACCTGCGCGCCAACATCGCCGACGTGATCACCCGTGCCGGTTTCCCACCAGTGCACCTGGCCGAGATCAACTTCGAAGTGTTCTACCAGCAGCGCCTGCAAGCCGTGGCCGATGCCGCCGCAGCAGCGCCTGCCGTCGACAGCACCACCACGCACTAATCGGCGAGACGGTTTCGCTTAGAGTTATACTGTAGCAACGTCGCCGGACGCTCGTCCGGCGGCTGTTTGACCCGACTAGCCGCGCCCCGCGCGCTGTCCTCCCTCAGCAAGGTAAGCCATGACATTTCCCCGTTTGATCGCAGGTTTGAGCCTGATGTTGGCCGCCGCGAGCAGCCACGCGTTCGACTTCAAAACGGTAGGCGCCGCGCCCGTGGTGCTGTACGACGCCCCGTCGACCAAGGGCGGCAAGCTGTTTGTCGTGCCGCGCGGCGCGCCGCTCGAAGTGGTGCTGGCCTACGGTGAATGGCTCAAGGTGCGCGACGTCAACGGCGAAATGGCCTGGACCGAGGCCAAGGGCCTGAGCACCAAGCGCAACGTCATCGCCCGCGTCGCCAATCTGAAGGTGCGCGCCACGCCGGACGACGCCGCCGCCGCCGTCTTTACCGCCGACAAGGGCGTGTTGATGGAAGTCAGCGAAGTGGCCGCCGGTGGCTGGGTCAAGGTGCGTCACCGCGACGGCCTGGTCGGTTACGTCAAGAATGCCGAGATCTGGGGCATATAATCCCAGCATCTGAATAACGGCCCGCGCGACTCCGTGGACGCAGGCCGAACGGGGACCCATGCAAGATAATCAAACCAAACAAGCGGCGTCCGGCGCGCGCAAGGTGACCGTGCTCGGCGCGGGCGCCTGGGGCACCGCCGTCGCCATCGCGCTGGCGCAGCGCCACGATGTGCTGCTGTGGGGCCGCAACAGCGCCTCGCTGCAAGCCATGGGCGAGGCCCGCGACAACACCGAATACCTTTCCGGCCATCCCTTCCCCGACCGTTTGCAGGTTGAAACCGGCTTCGACGCCGCGCTGGCGCATGCTGCCGGCGCCGACGGCCTGCTGATCGCCGCCTGCCCGGTGGCGGGCTTGCGTCCGTTGCTGGAGCAGCTCAAGCCGCATGCGGTGTCGCATGTGGTGTGGCTGTGCAAGGGCTTTGAATATGAAACCGGCCTGCTGCCGCATCAGATCGTCCGTGAAGTGCTGGGCGACGGGGTTGCCGGTGGCGCCTTGTCGGGACCGTCGTTCGCGCAGGAAGTGGCGCGCGGGTTGCCGTGCGCGCTGACCATCGCTTCGCGCTCGGCGGCCTTGCGCGATTGCGTGGTGGCGGCCGTCCATGGCGGCAATATCCGCGTGTACTCGAGCGAGGATCTGGTCGGCGTGGAAGTCGGCGGCGCGGTCAAGAACGTGCTGGCGATCGCCACCGGCGTGGCCGATGGCTTGGGCCTCGGGCTAAATGCCCGTGCCGCGCTGATCACGCGCGGCTTGGCGGAAATCACGCGCCTGGGTACCGCGCTGGGTGGTCAGATCGAGACGTTCATGGGCTTGACCGGGATGGGCGATTTGATCCTGACCTGCACCGGCGACCTGTCGCGCAACCGCCGAGTGGGCCTGGGTCTGGCGCAGGGCAAACCGTTGGAAACGATCGTGCAGGAATTGGGGCATGTGGCCGAAGGCGTACCGTGCTCGAAAGCGGTGCGCGAGCTGGCGGCCAGGATGGGTGTCGACATGCCGATCACCAACGCGGTAGCGGGCGTGCTGTTCGACGGCGACCAGCCGCAAGCGATGGTGACGAAATTACTGTCGCGCGACCCGCGCGACGAAAAGGTCAAACGCTAGCCACGCAATTCCGGGGGTGGATTTAATTACTCGTCCACGGTTTCTTCTTTTGCTTCGCGCATCCATGCCACCAGCGGGAACGCATCCTTCAAGCCGTTGACGATCAGCGGCACCAGCAACTCCGGCTTGTTCATCGGCACATCGATCTCGGTCCACACGAAGAAACTCTTCAGCTTGATGTATTCGATGTGCTCGTGATCGGCGTCGAAGCCCTTCGGCGGACGCATCAGCTTGCCCTCGTCGCGGATATCGCCAAACGTCAGGCGCAGCTTTTTGTTCTTCAGCACCTTTTTAAAGCCGGCCGCATCGTCGACCATGTGCTGGCGCAGCGCCTTCAGGCGGCCCGCCGGCGGCATGTACTCGCCCGCGCCGAACAGCAACCTTCCCTGTCCGTCGATCTGCATGTAGTACGTCGGACCGCCGGTCTGGCTGGGACGGCGCATGTCGTTCGGCGCCACCGCCGCCGAAAAGCGCGTCTTATACGGGCTCTTGTCATGCGCGAAACGCACGTCGCGGTTGATGCGGAACATCGCCTTCTTCGGATTGCTGAACTTGACAGCCGGATCGAACTTGCCGACCCCGGCGATCATATCGGTGACCACTTGCAAAAATTCTTCGCGCAAAATGTCGTAGCGCGGCTTGTTCATGATGAACCACGGACGATTGTTGTTGTCAGCCAGTTCTTTGAGGAATTGAGTCAGATCGCGTAAATGCATTGGGTTTACTTTATTTTGGCGCTGGCCGGACGCTTGCCGACCGTGACGTCGACTGTCGTTTCGCGGCTCTTACGCAAGATCGTCATTTTAGCTTTTTCGCCCGGAGTCAGTTGGGCGATCAGGTTGAGCATGCCGTTGGTGTCGGTGACGGGCTTGCCGTCGACCGTCAGCAGGATGTCGCCCGGCTTGATGCCGCCCTTGTCGGCCGGGCCGTGGCGCACCACGCCGGCAATGATGGCGCCGCTCTGGCGCTTGAGGCCGAAGCTGCTGGCCATCTCCGGCGTGATTTCCTGCGTTTCCACGCCGATCCAGCCGCGCACCACGTGGCCGGACTTGATAATCGCCTCCATTACCGTTTTGGCCGTCGAAACCGGAATGGCGAAGCCGATGCCGACCGAGCCGCCGCTTTGCGAATAAATCGCCGAGTTGATGCCCAGCAGGTTGCCGGTGACGTCCACCAGCGCCCCGCCCGAGTTGCCGAAGTTGATCGCGGCGTCGGTCTGGATGAAGTTCTCGAAGTGGTTGATGTGCAGGTTGTTGCGTCCCAGCGCCGAGATGATGCCCATCGTCACCGTCTGGCCGACGCCGAACGGATTGCCGATCGCCAGCACCACATCGCCCACCTGCGCCTGCTCGGCCTGCCCCAGCACGATCACCGGCAGCTTGTCGAGCGAGATCTTGATGACCGCCAGGTCCGTCTCCGGATCGGTGCCGACCACCTTGGCGGCGGCCTTGCGGCCATCGGCCAGCACCACCTCGATCTCATCGGCGGCCTCGACCACGTGGTTGTTGGTCAGGATATAGCCCTCGGCCGAGACGATGACGCCGGAGCCAAGGCTGGCCTCGTCGTCGTCGCCTTCGCCGTCGCGGTCACGGTCGCCGAAGAATTTTTTAAAGAACGGGTCGCGCAGCAGCGGATGCTTGCGGTGCTTGGGCTTTTTGCTGGTGATGATGTTGACCACGGCCGGCATCGCGCGCCCGGCCGCCGCCCGGTAGGAGCCAACGGCCGAGGCCGGCGTCTTGCCCGGTCCGGCTTCCAGCATGACGGCCGGCCGCTCGGGGCTGCCCATCTGCTGCAGGCGTATGGGCGCCGCGCCCTGCGGCACGACGGCCGCGTAGACGAAATACAGCGCCAAAACGACGGTCACCGTTTGCGCAAACAATAACCAGAGTCGTCGCATAGCTTGAATCTGCCGCCCGGCGGGCGGGGTCCTTGGTGATTATTTCTTGAGGGCGTCGCGAATTTCGCGCAGCAACACGATGTCTTCGGCCGGCGGCGCCGGCGGCGGCGTGACCACCGGATGCTCGCGCAGCTGGCGCGCGCGGTTCATCAGCCGCACCATCTGGAAGATGACGAAGGCCAGGATGATGAAGTTGAGCAAGATCGTGGCAAAGTTGCCATAGGCGAACACGGCGCCCAGTTTCTTCGCTTCGGCCAGGCTCAGGCCGGCGGCTTGGCCGTTGAGGCCGATGTAGTAGTTGGCGAAATCGAGCCCGCCGAACAGCTTGCTGATCGGCGGCATGATGATGTCGGTCACCAGCGAATCGACAATCTTGCCGAAGGCGCCGCCGATGATCACGCCGACGGCGAGGTCGACCACATTGCCCTTCATCGCGAATTCTTTGAATTCTTGCATCATTGTCATTTTTACATCCTCGACGTGTGGTCATTTGTGAACAAAACTGCCGATGGATCATACTATTTTTTCAATTAGATTCCAAACACACTAGCGGTTCACGCATTTGGACAGCGATTTACGTTATAAGTTTGACCTATATCAATTGACGAAACGGCCGGGTCCCCTCATAGGGCAGAGTCAGCCAAAAATCAAGCCCAAAACGGTGCGAAAAACGCCTCAATTGGGGTTACGGCAACGTTTTTGCTTTAAATCGCTACACGGTTACCTTATAATTTAAGGTTGCTAGAAGCTACATTCGTGCTTCATCAAGTTTTCGTTTTCAGGATTGTTCGCGGTTTCCAGATTTTGTTCGCACTTTGACTGATTGGGGTTTGTATGAGTAACGAAAAGCAGGTCGATTCCGGCCGTCGCGGTTTGCTCGTCGCAACAGGCGCGGCGGGTGGTGTAGTGGGTCTGGCAACCGCGGGGGCGCTGGTGAGCACCTTCCAGCCGTCGGAACGGGCGAAAGCCGCCGGCGCGCCGGTCGAGGTGGACATCTCGGCGCTCAACCCCGGGGAAATGACAACGGTCGAATGGCGCGGCAAGCCGGTCTGGATCATCAAGCGCACCCCCGAAATGGTGGCGTCGCTGAAAAAGACCGACGGCAAGGTCGCCGACGCCGAGTCGAAACGCAATCCAGAAGAATTCACGCCCGAGTACGCCCGCAACGAGTGGCGCTCGCGCAAGCCCGACATCCTCGTCGCGGTCGGCATCTGTACCCACCTCGGCTGTTCGCCCTCGTCCAAGTTCGCGCCCGGTCCGCAGCCATCGCTGCCGGACGACTGGGAAGGCGGCTTCCTGTGCCCATGCCACGGCTCGACCTTCGACATGGCCGGCCGCGTGTTTAAAAACAAGCCGGCGCCGGACAATCTGCAGGTTCCGCGCTACATGTTCTTGAGCGACAACAAGCTGGTCATTGGCAAAGACGAGAAAGGCGAGGCGTAAATCATGGCGGCTTTCAAAGAGACAAAACTGCCGGCCAACGCGCCGGTGGCACAAAAAGCACTTGGCTGGGTCGATGACCGCTTTCCCCTGACCAAGCTGTGGAACGACCAATGGGGCAAATACTACGCCCCGAAAAACTTCAACGTCTGGTACATCTTCGGCTCGCTGGCGATGCTGGTGCTGGTGCTGCAAATCGTCACCGGCATCTTCCTGACCATGCACTACAAGCCGGACGCGCTGCTGGCCTTCGGCTCGGTCGAATACATCATGCGCGAAGTGCCGTGGGGCTGGCTGGTGCGCTACATGCACTCGACCGGCGCGTCGGCCTTCTTCATCATCATCTACCTGCACATGACGCGCGGCCTGCTGTACGGCTCGTATAAAAAGCCGCGTGAACTGATCTGGCTGTTCGGTTTCGCCATCTTCCTGTGCCTGATGGCCGAGGCCTTCTTCGGCTACCTGCTGCCATGGGGCCAGATGTCGTACTGGGGCGCCCAGGTGATCGTCAACCTGTTCGGCGCCATCCCGCTGATCGGACCGGACCTGTCGCTGTGGATCCGCGGCGACTACGTCGTCTCCGACGCCACGCTGAACCGCTTCTTCGCGTTCCACGTGATCGCCATTCCGCTGGTGCTGCTGGGCCTGGTCGCGGCGCACTTGATCGCGCTGCACGAAGTCGGCTCGAGCAACCCGGACGGCATTGAAGTCAAAGAAAACCTGGGCCCGGACGGCCATCCGGTCGACTCGATCCCGTCGCACCCGTACTACACCGTGCACGACCTGTTTGGCGTCTCGATCTTCCTGCTGATCTTCAGCACCGTCGTGTTCTTCGCGCCGGAAATGGGCGGCTACTTCCTCGAGTACAACAACTTCCTGCCGGGCGACTCGCTGAAAACCCCGCTGCACATCGCCCCGACCTGGTACTTCACCGCGTTCTACTCGGTGCTGCGCGCCACCACCGCCGACTTCATGTGGGTGCTGATGTTCTTCGTGGCCGCCTACGTGGTGTTCGTCTGGCTCAAGTCCAACCTGCCGCGCCTGGTGAAAATCGCCATTGCCGTCATCGCGCTGCTGGCCATCATCGGCATGCTGCCGCAGATCCTCGACGCCAAGTTCTGGGGCGTGGTGTTCTTCGGCGGCTCGGTCGTGATCCTGGCCTTCATGCCATGGCTCGACAAGTCGCCGGTGCGCTCGATCCGCTACCGCCCGACCTGGCACAAGTATGTGTACGCCGTGTTCTTCCTGTCGTTCCTGACCCTGGGCTACCTTGGTACCCTGGCGCCGACCGACGCCCGCACGATCGTTTCGCAAGTGTGCACCCTGCTGTACTTTAGCTTCTTCCTGTTCATGCCATGGTGGAGCACGATGGGCACGTTCAAAAAAGTGCCCGACCGCGTCGTCTTCTCCGCGCACTGACCGTACCTTGGCCAAAGT
This sequence comes from Duganella sp. AC917, assembly GCF_979258245.1. Taxonomy (NCBI): domain Bacteria; kingdom Pseudomonadati; phylum Pseudomonadota; class Betaproteobacteria; order Burkholderiales; family Oxalobacteraceae; genus Duganella; species Duganella sp. AC917. Next base: position 5,502,391 of record NZ_OZ409848.1, on the reverse strand, counting down.
ATATAAAGGACATGACATGAATTTTGCAAAGAAACTGCTTGCCGCGCTGGCCCTGCTGCCGGCCCTGGCGTTCGCCAACGAAGGCGGCGTCGCGCTCGACAAGGCGCCGGACCGGTCGAACAACATGGCGGCGTTGCAACATGGCGCCAAGCTGTTCGTCAACTATTGCCTGAACTGCCACAACGCCTCGTCGATGCGCTACAACCGCCTCAAGGACCTGGGCCTGAGCGAAGAGCAGATCAAGTCGAACCTGCTGTTCACCGGCGAAAAGGTCGGCGAGATGATGACCACCAACATGCGGCCGAAGGATGCCAAGGTCTGGTTCGGCGTGGTGCCGCCGGATCTGTCGGTCATTTCGCGCGCCAAATCGTCCGGCGCCGGCACCGGCGGCGACTATCTGTATACTTACCTGCGCAATTTCTACCAGGACGACACCCGTCCGACCGGCTGGAACAACCGGGTGCTGGAAAACGTGGCCATGCCGCACGTGCTGTGGGAGTTGCAGGGCATCCAGAAGATCAAGACGGTCGAGGTGGAAGATCCGCACGAACACGGCAAGATGGTGCATCAGTTCGCCGGCTTCGAGCAGGTCAAGGCGGGCAGCATGAGCAAACTGGAATTTGACACTGCGGTGGCCGACCTGGTCGGTTACATGGAGTGGATGGCGGAGCCTGCGGCGCAGACCCGCAAAAAATTGGGCGTGGCGGTGGTATTGTTCATGTCCCTGTTCGTCTTGCTGGCATGGCGCCTGAACGCGTCGTTCTGGAAAGAAGTTAAATAATCGAGAGCGCCGGCTGGCCCGGCGCTTGTTTTGCGATGTCCGCCGTTGGCGGGCGATCGATCCGGGGTGATCCGTTCGCGGGTTCACCCCCTTAGTTTTTAAGGAACTACAAAAAATGATGGTTCTCTACTCGGGTACAACCTGCCCATTTTCGCAGCGCTGCCGTCTGGTCCTGTTCGAAAAAGGCATGGACTTTGAAGTGCGCGACGTCGACTTGTTCAACAAGCCGGAAGATATCTCGACCATGAACCCGTATGGTCAGGTGCCGATTCTGGTCGAGCGTGAATTGATTCTGTACGAATCGAATATCATCAATGAATACATCGACGAGCGCTTCCCGCATCCGCAGCTGATGCCGGCCGACCCGCTGATGCGCGCGCGTGCGCGCCTGATGCTGTTCAATTTCGAAAAGGAATTGTTCGTCCACGTGCACGTGCTCGAAAGCGAGCGCGCCAAGGGCAACGACAAGAGCCACGACAAAGCGCGCGCGGAAATCCGCGACCGTTTGACCACCTTGGCGCCGCTGTTCCTGAAGAACAAGTACATGCTCGGCGACGAGTTCTCGATGCTCGACGTGGCCGTCGCGCCGCTGCTGTGGCGCCTGGACCACTACGGCATCGAACTGTCGAAGACCGCCGCCCCGCTGATGAAGTACGCCGAGCGCATCTTCTCGCGTCCGGCCTACATCGAAGCGCTGACGCCGTCGGAAAAGGTCATGCGCCGCTGATCGGTTCGATCGCGGAAACGCCGATGTTTAGTTGAAATTATCGGCGCGCCACCCGTATTGAAGCGGGGGCGTGCCGTGTTTTACCGTAGTCTGGAATACCATGTCCGAAATCTCTACCAAGCCCTACATGCTGCGCGCCATTTATGAGTGGTGCACCGACAGCGGCTATACGCCCTACCTGGCCGTCAAGGTCGACGCCTCGACCACCGTGCCGATGGAATATGTGAAAAAAGGCGAAATCGTGCTCAACATCAGTTTCGGCGCCACGTCGGGACTGAAGATGGACAACGACAGCATCCGCTTCCACGCCCGCTTCGGCGGCGTCTCGCGCGAAATCTACGTCCCGGTCAACAACGTCATGGCGATCTACGCCAACGAAAACGGCCAGGGCATGGCGTTCGAGCCGCAAACCGGCGGCGCCGACGCGCCTCCACCGGCCGAGGAAACCAGCGTGCCGGGCCCGTCGCTGGCAGCCGTGCCGACGCCTGCGCCGGAGGGCAAAAACGAGGCGCCAAGCGCCCCGCAGGACGACAACGACCCACCCAAAAAGGGCGGGCGCCCCACCCTGACGCGGATTAAATAGCGTATAATTTGCCCCGTACAAGTTTCGCCGACTTAGCTCATTTGGTAGAGCAGTTGATTTGTAATCATCAGGTGGCCAGTTCGAAACCGGCAGTCGGCACCAGAAATAAGCAGGGATATCAAAGGGTTGCAAGCTTCGGCTTGTGACCCTTTTTTGTTTGTTCCACACTTGTGGTGCGGTCTCGTCGACGTCTGGCAGAAATTTATCTGAATATCAGATAATTTGTCTTTATCTGAAATTCGGATATATTGACTTTATCTGAAATACAGCTAAAATTCGATTATCTGAATATCGGATATTTCATGTCAACTACACCTGCATCCCAGCTTATCATCACCACGCCACAGCTAGGTCAGCTGCTTCTGTCCACCCGCAAGCGGCGCGGACTCACGCAGACCGCCGTGGCGAATCGCCTTGGCCTGAGCCAGAATCGCATTTCTCACCTAGAGCAACATCCAGATGAAATCAGCGTCAAGCAGCTGCTCAGCTGGTGCGCGGCGATCGGCTTGGACCTACGGCTCGGCGAGCGGATCGAGGGCGAGCCAAGCAGTCCTGCGGAGTGGTAATCATGGGCCGCCGCGCGCATAGCCAAACACTGCACCTCTGGGCTAATGGGGACTACGTCGGGCGTTGGACAGTCAAAGCATCAGGAAACTCGGAACTGCAATACGACGCGGCGTGGCGCAACTCCACGCGCGGACGCCCCATCTCGCTATCGTTGCCGTTCAATCTACATAACGAGCCACTAAAGGGAGACCGTGTATCGCACTACTTCGACGGGCTGCTGCCCGATAGCGACACCATCCGCAAACGGGTTGCCGTCCGGTTCAAGACCGGCTCCACCGATGCATTCGATTTGCTCGCGGCAGTTGGCCGGGACTGCGTGGGGGCTCTGCAACTTCTGCCGGAGGGTGCCGAGCCGGAAGGCTTGGGCAAGATCGACGGCATAGCGGTGGATGATGAAGCAATCGAGCGGCACCTGCTGGACGTGGTCAATCCGGGCCACTACGGCGGTATGCAAGACCCCGATGACGATTTCAGGATTTCGCTGGCCGGCGCGCAAGAGAAGGACGCCTTCCTGTGGTGGAATGGAAAATGGCTGAAGCCTCGCGGCGCGACGCCGACGACCCACATCTTCAAACTCCCCATCGGGCTGGTCGGCGGGCGACGGGCCGACTTCTCCACGTCGGTTGACAACGAGTGGCTATGCCTGCGGCTGTTCAAAGAATACGGGCTGCCCACGGCGAATGCGGAGATTGCGACATTCGGCTCCCAACGGGTGCTGGTCGTCGAGCGTTTCGACCGGGCACTGTCGCGCGATGGGAAGCAGCTGTTCCGACTGGTTCAGGAAGATTTCTGCCAGGCGACGGGCACCTCGCCTCTGATGAAATACGAAAACGAAGGCGGCCCGGGCCTGCAGCAGATATTCACCCTGCTGCAACAGTCGCAACAGGCGGTTGCGGATATGCACACGCTCATGGCCACGCAGCTTCTGTTCTGGATGCTGCGGGCGCCGGATGGGCACGCCAAAAACTTCAGCATCCAGCTGCTCGCCGGCGAGCAGCGCTTCAAGATGACGCCGGTCTATGACGTGATGTCCGCCTACCCCGCCATCGGCAATGGCCCGAGCCAGTGGGCGGAGCAGGACGTCAAAATGGCGATGGCGCTGCTAGGCAAGAACAGGCACTACCTGGCGCATAAAATCATGCGGCGACACTTCAACAGCACCGCGAAGAAGGTCGGTTACGGCGAGAGCGCGGAGCCGCTTATCCAGGATTTCATTACGCGCACGCCTGCCATTGTCGACAAGGTCCGCACCGAGCTGCCACCCGGGTTCTCGGAAAAGGTCGCCGACCGGATGCTCGATGGCCTTCTCGCCGCCGCGCAAGCCTTGGAACGGATGCCCGCCATCTAACCGCACCCTTGGCATGTAATTCACGCAAGCTCAACACTTGCCCACCCGCCGCAAAGCGCTTACATTGCATGCCATGGCGAATTCCGATCCCTCCTTCGACGACCTCCTGATCTTCCTGGCTGTTTGCAACGCGGGCGGCTTCCGCACTGCGGCAACGCAACTCGGTCTTTCGCCCTCGACCGTTAGCGAGACGATCACCCGCATCGAAACGCAACTAGGCGTGCCGCTGCTCGCCCGTACGACGCGCAGCGTGATGCCGACGGAGGCGGGCCGGACGCTGGCCGATCGCCTCGCGCCGCTGCTGTCCGACGCCCGCGCGGCGCTGCACGACGTCACCAGCCCGGACAAGGAAGTGCGTGGCTTGCTGAAATTGAATGTGACCGGCGCCGTGATGGTCGATATCCTGCCGCCGCTGCTCGACAAGTTTTTGCTGCGTTACCCCGACGTGCGGTTGGAAATCATGGTCGAGGATCGCTTCGTCGATATCACCTCGGCCGGCTGCGACGCCGGCATTCGCTATGGTGAGCACCTGGCGCAGGACATGATCGCCGTGCCAGTGGGGCCGGCGTCCCAGCAACTGGCGCTGGCCGCCTCGCCCGCCTATCTCGCGCGGCGCGGCATGCCTCAACATCCGCACGAGCTGACCTTGCACGACTGTGTGCGCATGCGTTTTTCGAGCGGCGCGCTGTCGCCGTGGATATTCGAGAAAGACGACGAGCTGCTGACGGTCGATCCACACAGCCGTCTGGTGGTCGGCGTCGACGCGGCGGCGGCGGTGATCGCGCTGGCTGCGGCAGGGCACGGTTTGGTATGCACCTTCCGCAACTGGCTCGATCCGGATCTGGCACGCGGCACGCTACTGCCGGTGCTGCCCGAATGGTGGCACCGGTTCGAAGGTCCACAGCTGTACTTCCCGCGTCGACGGATGACTGCGCCATTGCGCGCCTTCGTCGACCTGCTCGCCGAAAACCGTCTGCCCGGATAAATCTGCCAACGATTTACCAGCGCACCGGCCCCTCTGCGCTGATGAACTGCCCATGGATCTCCCTGTCGGGCAGCAACGCCAACCGTACCGGTGTGGCGGCGGCTTCTTGGGGCGTCAGGAAACCGCTGTGACCGTTCAGATCGGTAGCGACATAACCGGGACACGCCGCGTTGACGACGATCAGGGTGTCGCGCAGCTCTGCGGCCAACTGCACCGTGAGCATGTTCAACGCCGCCTTGGAGGCGTTGTAGCCTGCCAGGCGCACGGCATAGTAGGGCGAGGTAGGGTCGCCGTTGATGGCGATCGAGCCCAGGCTGCTGGACATGTTCACGATACGTGCTGCCGGCGCCTCATGCAGCCACGGCAGCATCGCCTGGGTGACGGCAAGCGGGCCGAAAAAGTTGGTATCGAATATGCTCCTGACGGCGGCGAGATCGGCCTTGCCGGGCGCGCCGTCGGCGCTATCGCTGATTCCGGCATTGTTGACCAGAATGTCGAGCCGGCCGTGGCTGGCGCCGATGGCCGCTGCGGCCTGCGCGATGCTGGCCATGTCGGTCACGTCCAGCTGGACGAAGCGGGCGTCGATTCCTTCGCTGCGCAGTTGCCCGGCAGCCGTCTCTCCGCGCACCGCGTCGCGCGCGCCCACTAGTACGGTGATCTGTTCGCGTCCCAACTGCCGTGCGATTTCCAGCCCGATGCCTTTGTTCGCCCCAGTGACCAAGGCCACGCGCTTGCTGCCGTTTTCCATATTAACCTCCGCTGTCTAAAGAGGTCATGATCTGGCAAAAGGTTGGGCTTGATAAGACGGGACGGATCGAACGGGCTGTTCCGATGAGCGAACAATACCAATGCAAGCGTGGCCAATGCGTAGGCAACAAACTAAAAGTCCAAGGAGGACAACAGAATCGGGCCAGCGAAGAACGGAAGCGATACTATGCTTGGCAATCTGCGACATCATCGCGGCCCGACGAAGCAATCACTCCGCCGTGAAGTCCTGATCGGGCCACGCGCGCGCAATCTTGCTACAATCAGCCCATGCGACAATTCTTTGCCATGGTCATCGCGCTGGTCTTCGTGCTGCACAGCTCCGTGCTGGCGGCAGCGCCGGCTCGCCTGTGCTGCAAGGGCGCCGATTGCCCCGTAACGCAATGCGTGGCCACCGATTGCCTGCCGACCGCACTGCCCGCCGTCGCCCCCGATATTGCCATGCCCGCATCGACGCCGATACGCCTGCAAGCCTACTGCCCCGCCCCCGCCATGTCCCCCGCGCCAGCGAAAGACGTCTGGTGCCCGCCTGATTAGCACGCCGAAGTGATGTAAACACGAACTTAACTTCTAGCTAAAAAGGAAATACCAATGAAATCAATCCTCATCAAAGCATCGGCCGTGACGGCCATCCTGCTGGCTTCGGCCGGCGCTTACGCGGCAACCACAATGGATTGCTGCGCCAGTCTGGACTGCTGCCTGAAGATGCTGTCCTGCTGCTTCTAACAGGTAACAACTAAAAAGGCCTGCCGGTGACGTGTCGCTGGCGGGCCTTGCGCTATGGCGAAGTGGCTTAAGGATACTGAATCCACAATCAGCAAATTGAGCCGCCGATACTTTTGCCGGAACGAAGATCGACGCCAAAGTCGCATTGGTAGCCGTCAGAAGGCCGATAGCTACACGTCGGCGGAATACCGTTATTGAACCGGCGACGAATGGAGGGTTGAGCGCAAAAAATCCACAAATGCGCGTACCTTGGCTGATAGATGGCGGTTCTGAGGATACAGAATGGAAAATGGCCGCGATCGGCCGCCATGTTCTTGAAGCACTTCCACAAGGTCTCCCCGCTTCACGGCGCTTGCGGTTGCGAAACGGTAGGTCTGGTACAACCCACCACCTGCATTAACCCACGCAACGCAGCCAAGTGCATCATTAAGTATGCGCATGCGGCTGCGTACCGGATAATCTAATTCTTCCCCATTTGCACCCTTGAACAACCAAATCAGCGGCCGGCCCGTATTGGGGGACACGTATTGTATGCAATCGTGCGACTCCAGATCGGCAACCGCGCGAGGCGTCCCTTTTTTCTTCAAGTATTCCGGCGTCGCGAAGACACCTAAAGACGCGTCTTCCAGTTTGTATGCCACCAGCCGTGAATCGCGCTGGATGCCGAGCCGTATCGCCACATCGAAGCCCTCTTCCACAAAATCGATGATCTTGTCCGAGATACTGAGCTCAATCTCGATCTGCGGGTAAGCCTCAGTAAATTGTGGCATCAGAGGCAACAAGCGATGCGTCCCATACGCAGCACTGACGCTGATGCGCAGCAGTCCGCGCGGCACGGTCTGCGCGCCGGTAATGGCGCGCTCGGCTTCGGCGATCTGCTCCAGCGCCACCTGGCATTCCTTCCAAAAGAGCTGGCCTTCGTTGGTGACCTTGATACTTCGCGTGGTGCGGGAAAACAGCCGTACGCCCAGACGCCGCTCCAGCCGGCTGATCGATCTACTGACGGCAGCGGGGGTGAGACCGAAGAACTCCGCCGTCGCAGTGAAACTGCCCAACTCTGCCGCTTTGCAAAATTGCTCGATGCTGCCGAGCTGCATGGTATCCACGCTTGCCATGGTCTATTCCAAAATGTAATAAATGAAGTGATTCTAGCCCCATTTATCTGCAATGAACAAATCAATACACTTCAGTCATTGCTTGCGTAGCGACAAATGCAAGTAAGCCGGCGAGTACACAAGGCCCGCCGCACCGTCCGCTCTTACTAAAAGGAAATGACCATGAACACCAAACTCCGTCTCTTTACCTCGCCTTCGGCTTTCCCCAACCCGCAGCGCCTGCGCCTGTTCATGCACGAGAAAGGCATTGCCGATCAGTTCGAGGAGCAAATCTACGACATGAGCCCGGGCGGCGAACAGCGCCAATGGCCGCATCTGAAAATGAATCCGTGGGGTGAAACGCCCACTCTGCAGCTGGCCGATGGAAGTTTTATATCCGAAACCGCCGCCATCGTCCGCTATCTCGATCAAGCTTATCCCGGTCGGCGCATCATGGGCGAGGACCCGTTGCAGCAGGGGCTGGACAACATGTGGGATAACCGCGTCTGGGTGCATATTCTCTATCGCATCGTCACTGCGTTCCATGTCCTGCACCAGGGGCTGGGACCGAAACTGGAACTGACGACCAATCATGCGTGGGGAGAGCATAGCCGCAAGGAGGCGCTGGCCCATGCGGCACTGGTCAACCAGCACCTGTCCGACGGACGCGACTGGCTCCTCGGCGGGGACGAGCCGACCTTCTCGGACATCACACTGGCAACCGCGATCGCTTTCTCCAAATTCCCGATCAATGCCACGCCGCTGGACGAGCGTTTCGAGCATTTGGATGCGTTCTGGCGCCGCTGGCAGCTGCGTCCGAGCTTCCAGGCGGCCTACGCCGACGGAAACAGCGGCATACCGGAACTGGATGCGTTGGCCAAGACAAAGGCCGAGGGAAAATAATCCATCGCACCAGTGCAGTGCATCGATGCCCAGAGTCAAGCCAGATTAGTCTCTGGCGCCTTACCTGGCGTCATAACCGCCAACGTCTCGGCCAGCTCCAGGGTCAGCGTCGCCAGTTGCGGCCTGACGGCGTCCAGCGCACCGGCGTCCGCCAGTTGCTCGATGCGCGCGCAACGCGCGTGCACGCTATCCGCACCAAGAAACGCGGCGGCGCCCATCAGGCTGTGCACAGCCAGCGCGACTGCCAGGGCGTCGCCGTCGTCCAGCCCCTGCCACGCCGCCGTCAGCAGTCGCGGGCCTTCGATCACGAAGGCCGAGTGCATGGCGCGGTGCAACTTGGCGTTCACCTCCGGCGAGCGCAAGCCGGCGGCTGGCAGTTGCGCCACCCCGAACATGTCGTCGAGCTCGCTCAACGCCGGCGCCCCGGCCGCCATGGCGCGTTGCTCGCCGATCAATGGCCTGCCGTTCGCCAGCAACGCTTCCAGCTGACGCGCGATCTCGGTGTGCAGCGCGATTTCGTCGATCGGCTTGGCGAGGAAGCCGTTGGCGCCCGCCGCCAGGAAGCGTTGCCGCTCCTCGGCCGTGGCGTTGGCCGTCAGCGCGATCACCGGCACGGAGGCGTCGCGCACGCCGTCGAGCCCGGCGCGCAGGCGCTGCAAGGCGGCCATGCCGTCCATGCGCGGCATGCGGCCGTCCATGATCACCAGGTCGTAATCGCGCGCGGCCAGTTCCTCCAGCGCCGCGACACCTTCCTCGACGATGGTGAGGCTGTGGCCCATGTTGCTCAGCAGCTCGGTCAAAATCACCTGATTGGTGCTGCCGTCCTCCGCGCACAGCACGGCCAGGCGCGCGGCATGCGGACGGCGCGGTTCCTCCACCCGCACGGCCACCGGCGCGCCGGTCTCCAGCGGCAGATACACCCGGAACACACTGCCGATACCCGGTTCGCTGACCGCCTCGATACGCCCGTCCATCGCGCTGACGATGTTCTTGCAGATGGCCAGGCCCAATCCGGCGCCGCCATATTTGCGCGAAGTGGCGGCGTCGGCCTGCTCGAACTTCTGGAACAGCCGCCCAAGCGCCTCGGCTTCGATGCCGATGCCGGTGTCGCGCACGGCGAGAACGATGCCCTGCCCGCCGTCTTGCGCCACGCTCACGCGCACTTCGCCGCGCTCGGTGAACTTGACGCCGTTGCCGACCAGGTTCACCACCACCTGGCGCAGCCGCGTCGGATCGCCGCGCCACCAGGCCGGCATCCCCGGGGCGAACTCGACGATGAGCGAAACGCCCTTGGCCTCGGCGCGGTCGGCCAGCAGGCCGACCACGTCGTTGAGCATGCCGGCCAGGTCGAAGTCCAGCACCTCCAGCGGCATCTTGCCCGCCTCCAAGCGCGAGAAGTCGAGGATGTCGTTGATGATCTGCAGCAGCACCTCGGCGTTGCTCAGACTCAGGCGCAGCTTGTCGCGCGTGTTCGGCGCCACGCCGGCGTCCTTCATGGCCGAGCGCAGCATGCCGATGACGCCGCCCAGCGGGGTGCGCACTTCGTGGCTGATCATCGCCAGGAAGTCGCTCTTGAGCTGGTTCGATACTTCCGCCGCGCGCTGCGCCGCCAGCGATTCGGCCTGGCGCTCCTGCGACGCCCGCAGGTCCGCCTCGCGCGCATGCAGGGTAGCAATTTGCGCTTCCAGGATTTGCCGGTAGCGGGTTTCATTGTCGCGGCTACGGTCGTGGATGACACGCTGGCGGGCCAGCGCGCCGTCGAGCCCATGCAGCAGGTAGGTGCACGACACCGTCAGCACCGAGGACACCAGCAGGAAATTCACGGTCAGGATAAACCAGTGCGCCGGCAGGCCGACCTCGACCACGGCCAGGCCCGGTTCGATGCCGCCCGCGTAGCCGGCCAGGAACAGGGTGGCGCCGCACCACAGCAAGGTCACGATGGCGGCGCGGCTGCCGATCAGCACGGTGCACAGTACCGGGACCGCCAGCAGATAGATCTGCGACAGCGGCCCCAGCGAGAACAGCAGCACCACGGCGATCAGGTAGACGATCGCCAGCAGCGCGCCTGCGCGCCACTGATATGGCATATCGCGCCGATAGTGCAGCCAGCCGATGCCGGCAAGCGCGATGATGTCCGTCGCGACCATCGGCAAGTGGCCCTGCCGCATCCCGGCCCACATGCTCGGCGCCAGCACCAGCAAGCCCAGCCAGAAAGCCACCGAACACAGGCCGTTCAGCAGCCGGTTGCGCCAGCCCTGCAGGTCCTGGTCGCCGTGTTCCGGGCGCTCCATGCGCCGGTACAAGGCTGCGCGCAGGGCGCGTACCGGTGGGCTGTCTATCAAGGGGATCTCACAGAAATAGAAATAGAAACAGGCGCGATTCTACTACTTTCCGTGAGTAATTAGCATTGAGATATGGAAGCTGCCATGGCCTCCAGCGCCCCTTCAGCGCTGCGCCGGCACGAATTCCTCCATCACCGCCTTGCGCAGCAATGTTGGCGGCACCAGCCCCTGCGCCAGGATGAAATCGTTGAAGGACTGGCGGTTGAACTTGCTCCGCAATGCCACCTCGGCCGCTTGGCGCGTTTCCATCAGCCGCTGATAGCCATAAAAATACGACGTTGCCTGGCCGGGATCGCGGAAGGTGTAGCGCTGCATTTCCTGCGTCGCCATGCCTTCGGACAAACCAACCTCTTCCATCAGGAAGCTCACCACGCCGGCCGGCGTGATCTCACCGAGGTTGACCATCGGGTCCAGGAACGCGCGCGCGGCGCGCTGCATGCGCGCCTGCAATGCGAACAACTGGCCGTCGAGCGGCTCGAAAGGTTGCATCTCGGCCTCGGCATACAAGGCCCAGCCTTCCGCGTTGACGCTGTTGAACGCGAACACCGCGCGCGCCGTCGATACACCGGTCTCGAGCATCTTGGCGAACTGCAGCTCATGGCCCGGGCGCGCCTCGTGCGCCGTCAGCGTCCAGCTCCCCGCCTGGTGCGTGAAATCGTCGAACACCAGCGTCTTGCCGCCGGCGTCCGGGGGCAAGCCCGTCGTCAGCACGAATTCGCCGTATTCGCCGGTGTTGCCGATCAGCCGTGGCGGGTTCATGTGCGGCGCCGGCTGGCGCGCGTTCTCGGCCGGGGTGGCCAGCCGGATCAGCGCCGGGCGCTCCGGCAGCGAGACGATGTGGTGCTCGCGCACCGCCGCTTCGAGCTGCGACAGCCGCCGCGCGTATAGCGGCATCACCTGGTCGGCGGCAAGCTGCTGGCGCTTGAGCGCCTTGATGACGGCGCGGTAGTCCGGGTCGGCGAGCTTGTGCTCGCGCGCCACCAGGCCGGCCGTGATGGCGATCTGGTTGCGCATCTCGGCAAACGACGTCAGCGCCTTGGCGACCAGTTCGCCCGGCGCGATGTCCACGCCGATCTGATGCAGCCGGTCCGCATACACCTCGGGCGGCAGGCGGTGATCGGCGCGCGCCAGCGGCAGGATCGACGTGCGCACCTCGGCGTCATACGCCGCCAGTTGCCGTTCCAGCGCGGCGTAGGCCGGCTCCCAGCCGCGCACGCGGCACTTGACCAGCAAATCCTTGATACCCTTGAGCAAAAGCGGGCTGTCGTTCAGCGCCTGCTCCACTTCGCCCCGATACGGTCCCAACAAGTTCTTGTCCGCCGCCTGGCGCTCCCGCAGCCGCTCGATGGCCAGCTCGGTGATCGGGCGGTAGCCCTCGGTCAGGCCGGCGTATTTTTGCAGCCGCGCGACGATGGCCTGCTGGCGCTGCGGCGGAATGCGCGGGTCGAGCGTGTCGCGCACGACGCCGAACAGCAATTGGCCGACATTGACGTACGGCAAAAAATACCGGCGGTTCAGCGCGGCCGAGCGCAGCTGGTCCTCGCCGGCCTTGATCAGGATCTCCAGGTCTTGCCGCACTTTGCGGTCGCCTTCGCCTTCCAGCCGGCGGCGCAGCTCGCCGAGGGCGGAGTCCGTGTCCTGGCGCAGCGGCGCGAATTGGTCGCGCGACATATCGACGATTTGCTCGTCGAAGCCGTCGACACCCAGCTCGCTGGCGCGCTCGGGCGAGTACCGGGCGACGACGTCCAGCAGCAGCCGCGCATTCTCGTTGCTGCGCTGGACCCAGGCCGGCTCGGCTGCCAGTGCCGGGCCGCCGAAGCAGAAGCCGAGGCAGGCGATCAGGCCGCGCAGCTTGAGGTGAGTCTTCAACATTATTACGTTATCCCTCTAGTTGGTTGCGGCCGATCACCGGCCTGAATGACATTATTTGTCGAGAATGACAATTGGCTTGTTCTTTTCCACCAGATAGGTGGCCAGTTCGGACGTGATGCCGGCGCCAACGTTCTTGGCCGAGTGGACCGCGCCGGCAGGGATATAGATCGACTCGCCGGCCTTGAGGCGGACGACCTTGCCGTTCAATTCGTACTCGATGACGCCGTTCAGCACGTAGGCGATCTCGACACCAGGGTGCGAGTGCTTGGGGAACGAGGCGCCGGCGGCGAAGTCGACGCGGACCTGTATCGCTTCCCTCGTGCTGTCGAACTCGCTGCGCACGGTTTCAGTGCGGGCGATGCCTTTGGCGTCGAACTTGGGGGCGCCAACCGGCGCGGTGGACACGTGGTCGTGGACGGCGACCGGCGATTGTGCCTGGGCTTGCTGGCAGAGGGCCAGCAACGAGGCGGCGGCAAGAGCGATGGGTGCGATTGATTTCATGGTGTTTCCTTCGTGGTGAGTAAAGCGTCGTAAATGATGCATAGCAAGCCAATGGCGGCACGATGCCGAACGTAACTTCTGGTTATCGAGGGACGAACAACCCCGGGTCATCGATCACCGTTGTTGTCCAACTTGTATTAAACTGCGCGCAGCCCACCGCCAACCCCACGGAGCACACGTGTCGAGCAGTACCGAACCATCCAGCACCAGCAAGCCAGTCCGCATCCTCCTGGTCGACGACCACCCGATGATCCTGGCGGGCCTGGCCGACACCATCGCCAACCAGCCCGACCTGCAAGTGGTGGGCGAGCTCGACAATGGCCTGCGGGTGCTCGAGACGTACGAAACCTTGCGCCCGGACCTGACGATCATGGACATCGCCATGCCCGGCCTGGACGGCCTGCAGGTGCTCGAGGCGTTGCGGCAGCGGCATGGCCAGGCCCGCGTGATCATGCTGACCACGCTGAGCGGCGACCATCAAATGCGCCGCGCACTCGAGCTGGGCGCGGCCGGCTTCCTGATGAAGCACAGCCTGCGCAAGGATCTGATCGACGCGATCCGGGCGGTGCACGCAGGCCACCGCTGGATTCCCGCCGACGTCGCGCGCACGCTGGTCGAGCGGCTGGGCCAGCCGCACCTGAGCGAGCGGGAGATGGCGGTGCTGTCGAGCGCCGCCGCCGGCAACGGCAACAAGCAAATCGGCGTGCAGCTCGGCATTGCCGAGGACACCGTCAAAGCCCACATCCGCACCATCCTCGCCAAGCTCGACGCGCACGACCGCACCCACGCGGTCGCCATCGCGGTCAAGCGCGGCATCATCTCCCTGTAGCGGCCGTCAGGCTCAGCCCTTGATGAACGCCAGCAGGTCGTTGTTGACGCGGTCCTTGTGGGTGTCGGTCAAACCGTGCGGCGCGCCTGGATACACCAGCAGCTTGGCATGCTTGACGATCGCCGCAGCGGCGCGGCCGGAAGCGTCGATCGGCACGATCTGGTCGTCGTCGCCGTGGATGATCAGGGTCGGCTTGTCGAACTTCTTCAGGTCCTCGCGGAAGTCGGTTTCCGAAAACGCCTTGATCGAGTCGTAGGTATTCTTGTGGCCGGCCTGCATGCCCTGCGCCGTCCACGAGTTGATCAACCCTTGCGAGACCTTGGCGCCCGGACGGTTGAAGCCGAAGAACGGACCCGACGCGATGTCGATATACAGCTGCGCGCGGTTGGCGGTCGAGCCGGCGCGGATGCCGTCGAACACGTCGATCGGCAGGCCGCCCGGATAGTCGGCCTTCTTGAGCATCAGCGGCGGCACCGCCGAGACCAGCGCCAGGCCGGCGACGCGCTTGGTGCCGTGGCGGCCGACGTAGCGCGCCACCTCGCCGCCACCGGTGGAAAAGCCCACCAGCACCGCGTTCTTCAGGTCCAGCGCCTCGATCACCTGGGCCAGGTCGTCGGCGTAGTGGTCCATGTCGTTGCCGTCCCATGGCTGGCTCGAGCGGCCGTGGCCACGGCGGTCGTGGGCGATGCAGCGGTAGCCGCGATCGGCCAGGAAGATCATTTGCGATTCCCAGCTGTCCGAGTTCAGCGGCCAACCGTGGCTGAAGACGACCGGCTGGCCGGTCTTCGGCCCCCAATCCTTGTAGTACAACTCGACGCCGTCGCGCGTCGTCAGGGTGGAAATCTGGCGGGTCTGCGGTTTGGACGGCGCGGCGGCGGAGGCGTTGAGCGAGACGCCCGCTGCGGCCGTGCCGGCTGCGGCGGCGGCCGTGGCTGCGCTCATCAGGACATTGCGGCGGCGCTGGTCGGGATTGGTGTGGTTGGTCATGCTTTCCTCTCTTCGGTATCAATGGTTGGCACGATGGATCTGCCAGCCATAGCGTACCGTGGCGCGTCGCCGCCGCCATCGCCACGAAGAGCGCGGACGCGCTAGCTCTTTCGAGCTAGCGGCCGTTAAGCGGCCGTCAGGCCACTAGGCGTCCATCAGGCCGCCCTGGCCTGGCGACGCGGGCGCAAGCGGGCGAACAGCGCCGCCGAGCGCCCGCCCACGTAGGCGTGTTCGGCCGGGATGTCCAGGTACATGGCGGTGCCCTTGCCCGGCGTGGAGACCAGCTTGTAGCGCGCGCCGACCGCCTCGGCGCGCTCGCCCATGCCGACCAGGCCAAAGTGATTGGGCCGCCCGGCGCCGCATAACAAGGCCGCCGGCATGCCGCAGCCGTCGTCGCACACCAGCACGGACAGGCCGTCGGCGCGGTAGTCGATGATCAGCTCGACCTTGTCCGCCCTGGCGTGGCGCGACGCGTTGAACAAGGCTTCGCGGGCGATCGCCAACACCTCGCCGCGCAGCCGCGGCGACAGCGCGCGCGGCGTGCCGTGAATACTCGCGGTGAAGCGGTGCTGCAGCAGCACGTGGCCATATTGCGTCAGCGCCTGCCCCAGTTCGCCGGGCTCGCCGGCGGTGCGCAGGTCGGCGATGCAGTCGCGTCCCTCGGCCATCAACTCGTCGGCAAGGTCCAGCGTCTGTTCGAGCTTGCTCCGCTCCGCGGCGCTGATCGGCAGGCTGCGCGCCTGCTGCTGGAACAGCATGATCAGGCCCTGCACGCTTTGCAGCACCGTGTCGTGCAGGCCGCGCGCGATGCGTTCGCGCTCGGCCAGGCGCTGCTGCGTGCGGTCGCGCATGCGCGCCGTCAAATGCCGCACCCGCAGCCGGTACAGTCCGCCCAGCAGCAGCGCCGCCAGCAGCACCAGCAGCGCCATGAACCAGCCGGTCTCGACGAAACGCGGCGGCAACGTCAGCGCCAGCGTGGCGCCGGTCTGGTTCCACACGCCGTCCTCGTTGGCGGCGATCACGCGGAAGCGGTAGTCGCCCGGACCGAGGTTGGTGTAGACCGCTTCGCGCCGCATGCCGGCATCCTGCCAGTCCCGGTCATAGCCTTCCAGCTTGTAGCGGAAGCGTACCCGCTCGGGCATCGCCAGCGCCAGCGCCGTGTAGGCGATGCGCAGGTCGCGGCGGCCGGTCGGCAAGCGCACGCCGTTGGCCGTGGCCGCCGACGTGACAGCGTAAGCCAGGTCGCCCGAGCGCAGCGACAGCACCTGCACCGGCGGCGCCAGCGGATTGCGCGCGATGCCGGCCGGGTCGAGGGTGGACACTTCGCTGCCGGTGGTGAACCACAGCCTGCCGTCGGTGCTCTGCGTCATCGACGGCAGGGGACGCAGCTGTTCGGCGCCGCCGACCAGGCCGTCGAGCGCGTCGAAGCGCTCGTAAGGAAACGGCCACGCCTGTTCGCGCAGCAAACGCTCGACATCGCCGGCGGCGATGCGGCTGATGCCCTCGGCGCCGTACAGCCACAGGTCGCCCGCGCCGGTGCGCACCATGCCGGAGATGCCGCGCAATTGCCGCCCGCCGGCCGGCGTCGCGCTGTGCCAGCGCCGGCCGTCGTGCCACGCCAGCCCGTTCTGGCCGCCGGCCCAGACGCGCGCGCCGTCCACCAGCAGCGATTGCACATTGCCCAGCCCCAGCCCGTCGGCCTCGCCGAACACCCGCACCCGCTGGCCGTCGAGCATCGCGATTCGGTTATGCAAATAGCCGGCCCACACGCGCCCGGCGCGATCGGTCGCCAGCGACAGCGCCAGCTGTTCGGGCAGGCCCGGCAAGCCGCCGTCCTTGCGCCAGGCGCCGTCGTCGATCCTGAACAAGCCCTGGCGCGACAGCGAGATCCACATGCGGCCGCTGGCGTCGATGGTCATGGCCTGGGTATCGTGCCCGACCAGCTCCGGCGGATGCGGCAAGCGCGTGACCGCGCCGGACGTGGCGCGGTGCCAGCGCTCGGCGTCGTTGGCCAGCCACAGGCTGCCGTCGGCGGCGCGGTAGGTGCCCGTGAGCTGGAAGCTCCCCACTCCCTCGTGGGGGCCGGCGGCGGTGTAGCGGCGCAACGGATGGCGCCAGTCGCCGATGATCACGCCGCCGTTGTGGTCGGCGATCACGCCGGGACGGTCGAAGGCGGTATCGACCGGCACCGAGCGCAGGCGGGTACGCCGCAGCCGGTCCAGGCCGGCCGAGGTTCCGATCCACAGATTGCCTTCGCGGTCCTCGAACGCGGTTTGCGGCAGCGGACCGCTCATGCCGTTTTCGCGGGTCATCTGGCGCGCGTCGGCGGCCTTGCCCACGTACGGCGCCTGGCGACGCTCGAGCGCGTTGACCTTCAAGATCCACATATTGCCGTCGCGGTCGAACAGCGCGCCGTTGCCGCCCAGTTCCGCGCGCGGCGCCGGATTGCCCGGCGGCGGCGCGGTCAGCACGCGGTAATGCTTGTCGACGCCGTCCGAGCCCCACAAGGTGCCGTCCGGCGCCTCGGCCATCGCCATCAGGTCGATGTACGGCCAGGCGCGCCGGTAGCGGGGCTGGCCGGGGTCGCGGAAGTAGATCCCGCCTTCGACCGAAACCCACTGGCGGCCGTCGCGGGTATACAACACCTGCCGCGCGTGTTTTTCCGGCAGGCCCTCCGCTTCGCCGACCACGCGAAAGCGCGTCGCGCCCGGCGCCAGATGCCCAAGGCCGCTTCGGGTGGCGGCCCATACGCTGCCGTCGGGCCCCTCCGTCATCGTGAAAATCGCGCCCTTCGGCAGGCCGTCCGCCTCGGTGAACAGCCGCACGCCACCGGCGCCGAACACGCTGATGCCGCCATAGCGCCCGCCCACCCACAGGCGCCCGTCGCGCGTGGTCAGCAGTCCGAGCGTGCTGTCGGAGTGCAGCCGATGGCCCTGCACGCGCTCCATCCGCTCGAAATCGACGCCGTCGAAGCGGAACAGGCCGTTGGGCGAACTGATCCACAGCCAGCCGTCCAGGGTTTGCGTAAATTGCAGCACGTCGGCCGGCGCGCCGCGCTGGCCGTTCCACGCGGTATGGGCGTAGTTGGCCAGGGCGGGCATGGCGGCGGCCGCCTGGGACAGCGCCAGCGCGGTCAAGGCGACGGCGCGGCGCAGCCAGGCGGACGCGAGGTGGCGCGCGCGCGGAGTCGGGCTCTTCAACGAAGGTTCGTTTTCGTAGGGTTAGTAAGGACGGGAACACCAGTGTCCGGGGTGCGCGGGGGCCCGCAACGGTGTTGCTTCGATTATAAAAGGGTCGGCGCCGCCGGTAAAGCCGGGGTCGCCTATTTCTGCGGCGGATAGTTTTTGACGAATTCGGCCAGCTTGCGCGTGGAGTTCT
This sequence comes from Duganella sp. AC917, assembly GCF_979258245.1. NCBI lineage: Bacteria > Pseudomonadati > Pseudomonadota > Betaproteobacteria > Burkholderiales > Oxalobacteraceae > Duganella > Duganella sp. AC917. The sequence goes on along the minus strand of NZ_OZ409848.1, from coordinate 5,484,003 downwards.
CGCCCCACCAATTCCACACCGCCTCCACCTGCTCGGCGTGGCCGTCGAAGTAGGCGTGGCTGGCGGACAGCCACAAGGTCGATGTGCGTACCGGCGTGGTCAGCCGCGTCAGCGCGACGCCGTGCCGGGCGGCGACGACCGCGTCCAGCACTTCGATATTGGCGATCGACATCGCAAAGCCGTCGGTGCGCTTGATCGCCACCTTGTCCATGTTGCTGTAGGCGTCCGGGGCGCCGTCGTCGACTTTCAGTCCCTCATCGCGCAGTTGCTCGCCCAGCGGGGAGCCTTGGTTGGTGGCCAGCGTGTGCGTCTTGAAATAATGGCGCGGATCGAGCGCGGGCGACAGGCCGTCGCCGGCACGCACGTACACCACCGCGGTCATGCGCAAGCCGCGCCGCGCGTCGAGCTGGCCGGCCCTGGAGGGCAAGGCCGAGTACGGCGCTTCGCCGTCGCGCAAATCGACCGGCGCCAGATCGATGCTGCCGCTGATGAGCGCAAGCCGGATGCGTGCGGTCGGCAGGCGGACCAGTTCGGCCGTGCAGCCGACGCTGCGCACGGCGAGCCGGAGCAAATCGGCGCCGGCGCCGGCGATCTCCGGCACCACCGCGCCGTTACCGAAGTAGTAAGGCGGGCGTTCCCGATCCGGATAGGCGACCCGGATGACGCATTCGCGGGCGTGCGACTGACCGCACAGCAGCAGCAAGGTAGCGGCAAACGCCATCAGGTTCATGCAGAACTCCGGTTGGATCTGCTGAGTATAACGTCACGCGGCGGGCTTGGATCACGCCAAGCCCGCCGCGTTCGGTTTTGCGACGATCAGGATTGAGCAAACGCAAGGAAGTCGGCGTTGAACTTCTCTTTGTGCGTATCGGTCAGGCCGTGCGGCGCGCCAGGGTAGACGATCAGCTTGGCGCCCTTGACGATGGCGGCCGAGGCTTTGCCGGCGGCGTCGATCGGCACGATCTGGTCGTCGTCGCCATGGATCACCAGGGTTGGCTTGTCGAACTTTTTCAGGTCCTCGCGGAAGTCGGTTTCCGAGAACGCCTTGATCGAGTCGTAGGTGTTCTTGTGGCCGGCCTGCATGCCCTGCGCGGTCCACGAGTTGATCAACCCTTGCGAGACCTTGGCGCCCGGACGGTTGAAGCCGAAGAACGGACCCGAGGCGATATCGATATACAACTGGGCGCGGTTGGCGACCGAGCCGGCGCGGATGCCGTCGAACACTTCGATCGGCAGGCCGCCCGGGTTGCTGGCGGTCTTGAGCATCAAAGGCGGCACCGCCGAGATCAGGCCCAGTTTGGCGATGCGCTTGGTGCCGTGGCGGCCGACATAACGCGCCACCTCGCCGCCACCGGTCGAGAAGCCGGCCAGGATGATGTTCTTCAGGTCCAGTTTTTCGATCAGTTGCGCCAGGTCGTCGGCGTAGTGGTCCATGTCGTTGCCGTCCCATGGCTGGCTCGAGCGGCCGTGACCCCGACGGTCGTGGGTGATGACGCGGAAGCCGTTGTTGGCCAGGTGGAAGGCTGCCGATTCCCAGCTGTCGGCGTTCAGCGGCCAGCCGTGGCTGAGTACGACCGGTTGGCCGGTGCGCGGACCCCAATCCTTGTAGTAGATCTCGACGCCGTCGCGGGTGGTGATGGTGCTGACCGATTGGGCCACCGGGCCGCCTTTGACGACCGGGGCGGCTTGGGCGGCGCTGCTCATCGCTGCCAGCGGCACGGCCACGGCGGCAACGGCTGCTGCCGCGGCGCCGGCGCTGCCGAACAGGGCGGAACGGCGGGAGAGGCTGACTGCTTGGTTTTGGATGTCTTTGCTCATGATAGGCTCCTGGATGATTTAATTAAATAACTGACGATTTAGTAGCTCACTATGCGATTACTGTTTATGTCGCTGTTGAGCCGCCGATGTGAGAACTATATATCGTGCGCTATTCGATAGCAAGCTATTTTTAAAAATATTTTAGGATCTTCGCTGCGACGCACGTCCGCGATCGCCACGCTTACTTTGTTTGAATAACTGCTACGGCGTCCAAGCCCGACACTTCAGCTTTCTCCGCAGTCGTATGCATCACCTGCAGGTGCCGGCGTCGGATGCGATCGCCCTCCGTTGTTCGCTTGGTGCTCACTTCGGTTCGACATTCAGGATGCCGGCCAAATCACAGGATTTTTCATTTGAATTCTGTGTTAGTCTTTTTAAACCAAGCAGGAGGTCGAGATGGTTTCTGTCACATATACGAGCACCACCCCCGCACGCCAAATCGGTGTAGCAACGCCAGGCTCGAATGGCGAGGTAAAGACGACGACGTCGGTCAAGGCCTCGTCGGTAGCCTCCTCGTCAGCGGCAAAGAGTGCTTCCGATGGGGTGACAATCTCCACGCTTTCGAGCAGATTATCAAAAGCGGCGGACCACACCACCGCAAGGCTAGAGGGGTTGGATAACAACGGTTTGAGAGACCAGCTCAATGGCGACATAAAAAAAATATTCTACGACCTTGATAGCGCCCATAAAGCGGATGCCGCGAGCGAAGTGCCTGAACCCAACGATGACACTTCCGCCAAGTCGGCCACGTCGGCCACCGCATTTGTCGATGGTAAAGGCCCCAATCCCTTCGCCGGGCTGTCGCGAGACCAATTGTCGACCATCGCGCACGACGAGAGCGGCACGTTTACGGTCAATGAGCGGCGCGCGGCCTTCACGCAGGCCCGCCAGGAGGAGCAGGCATGGAGGTCCCAAGTGGTTGCGGAAGGAATCCGGGAATATAAAGAATCAGGGAAAATGACTAACTTTTTCCAATCCGTGCTAGACCATTTCGAGGGATTGCCCGAGCTGGAAAAAGCAACCTACCCGAAAAATTATGCCGATGATTTGCGCGCAAAAGTGAAACTGGATTTCAACTATATAAATCATTCCGCCGGGGACGCGGGCCCAACGCCGGGTTCAATAGCCGATATGACAAAAAACATGAAATCGAACGATATCGATTTATGGAAGCTTCTGGGCATGGGCCCGGATCGGTCCGTTTCATCCTGAAATGAATATTTAGAAGGAGTCACCTACTGCCGTCATGCCAACCACCAGCGGGGGAACGGCGATTCCTGTCCGTGGCTGAGATCGCGGCACCAGTTACCTGGTCGGCAAAACCCGTCCTGTCCAGTCGGAAGACCCCGGACAGGATGGCTCAATCGGCCCCTCCCCCTGCCTTGATCAAGACTTGGCGAACGCCAGGAAGTCGGCGTTGAACTTCTCTTTATGCGTGTCGGTCAGGCCGTGCGGCGCGCCAGGGTAGACGATCAGCTTGGCGCCCTTGACGATGGCGGCCGAGGCTTTGCCGGCGGCGTCGATCGGCACGATCTGGTCGTCGTCGCCGTGGATCACCAGGGTTGGCTTGTCGAACTTTTTCAGGTCCTCGCGGAAGTCGGTTTCCGAGAACGCCTTGATCGAGTCGTAGGTGTTCTTGTGGCCGGCCTGCATGCCCTGCGCGGTCCACGAGTTGATCAACCCTTGCGACACTTTGGCGCCCGGACGGTTGAAGCCGAAGAACGGACCCGAGGCGATATCGATATACAACTGGGCGCGGTTGGCGACCGAGCCGGCGCGGATGCCGTCGAACACTTCGATCGGCAGGCCGCCCGGGTTGCTGGCGGTCTTGAGCATCAAAGGCGGCACCGCCGAGATCAGGCCCAGTTTGGCGATGCGCTTGGTGCCGTGGCGGCCGACATAACGCGCCACCTCGCCGCCACCGGTCGAGAAGCCGGCCAGGATGATGTTGTTCAGGTCCAGCTTTTCGATCAGTTGCGCCAGATCGTCGGCGTAGTGGTCCATGTCGTTGCCGTCCCATGGCTGGCTCGAGCGGCCGTGACCGCGACGGTCGTGGGTGATGACGCGGAAGCCGTTGTTGGCCAGGTGGAAGGCTGCCGATTCCCAGCTGTCGGCGTTCAGCGGCCAGCCGTGGCTCAGTACGACCGGTTGGCCGGTGCGCGGACCCCAATCCTTGTAGTAGATCTCGACGCCGTCGCGGGTGGTGATGGTGCTGACCGAGTGGGCCACCGGGCCGCCTTTGACGACCGGGGCGGCTTGGGCGGCGCTGCTCATCGCCGCCAGCGGCACGGCCACGGCGGCTACGGCTGCTGCGGCGGCGCCGGCGCTGCCGAACAGGGCGGTGCGGCGCGACAAGTTGACATTGGTGGTTTGAGCGGCGTTGGTCATGATGGTCTTCCTTTTAGTCAATGTTTGGATAGTTGGGTATGTGCTACGATTCTTTGCAAGTTTGGCCTTGCGATGGGTTGAATCTTAGGCTCGCCATTGCGTTTGTGGAACAGACAGCCGTGCAAGCCCACTTTGCAGAAATGCACAGCCCCCACTTCATCCTCTACACAGATGCCAAGCAGTAACGACTTCGATTGGAACGACATCCCGCTGATCCTGGCCCTGGCCCGCAGCGGCAGCATGAGCGCCACCGGGCGCCAGCTGGGCGTGGACGCGTCGACCATCAGTCGCCGCATCGCCGCCGCCGAGAAGGCGCTCAAACTGCGCCTCTTCATCCGCGACAATACCGGCTACCAGCTGACCGACGCCGGCCGTGTCTTCGTCGCCCACGGCGAAACCGTCTACGGCAATGTGGAAAGCATGCTGCAAGCGTCGTCGCAAGAGGCCGACGCCACCGCCGGCCCGGTCAACATCACGTCGATCGATTTCCTGTTCGACTACTGGCTGCTGGACCACGTGCCCGAATTGCACGCGCAGCATCCGCACCTGCAACTGACCTTGCAGGCGGAAAACCAGAACCTGTCATTCACGCGGCGCGAGGCCGACTTCGCCCTGCGCATGGGCAAGCCGGGCGAGGACGCCGCGCTGGTGATGCGCAAGCTGGGCGATCTCGGCTTCGCTGTATATGGCCATGCCCGCTTCGCCGACACGCCGCGCGCCTGCTGGGGCACGCAGCCGTGGATCGCCTACGACGACGCGCTGGCCGGCACCGGCGAAATGCAATGGCTGGCGGCGATGGAGCCGCAGCCGCGCCGCGTGCTCAAGGTCAACAGCCTGAGCACGATGGTGCGCGCCTGCCGCGCCGGCGTCGGCATGGCGCTGCTGCCGTGCATCATGGGCGAGCCGGAAGGCCTGCGCCGCATCGGCGCCGGGGTCGAGGTGCAGCGCGATATCTGGCTGCTGAGCCATCGCGACGCCGGATCGATCGCCCGCTTCAAGGCCGTCTCGGCCTGGCTGACGCAGCTCTACGCCCTCCATCAGGACGTGCTGTGCGGCGGCGCCGCCAAATAACCACCAAACAAGCGCTAAAACGCAGTCTGACCCCTCCTTTTTGCAGTTCGTCACATCCCGGTGGCTGGCGGGATGGCCCTTGTCTATAGTTCACTCAACGCAACGAACTATTCAACCCAAGGAGCTCAAAATGAACATCGCAAAAAACATGGAAGCCATCTTCGTCGCCGTAGTTCTGGTCGCCGGCGTCACCACCTTCGCCACCGCCGCCGCACCGGCAACGCGCACCGTGGCCACCGCCACCGCGCCGGCGGCAGTCGCCGTCAAGGCCAAGGCCGACACCAGCGCCATGCAAGTGGTGACCGTCACCGCCAAGCGCCTGACCGCCGCCGAAAAAGCAGCCCTGTAATCCCACCGACGAAGATGGAGCGCATCATGAAAAAATATCTGAAGGCCGCGATGCTGGCCACGGTGTTGTGCAGCGGCGCCAGCGCCGCGCTGGCCGCGGACGTCATCAGCGAAAGCCGCAGTGTCGATGCGCGCGCCGTCAACGTCGATCTCGATGGCGTCATCAGCCTGAAGATCAAACAGGGCGCCGTGGCGTCGCTGACGCTGTACGGCGAGCCGGAAGCGCTGAAAAAAGTCACGGTGCAGCAGACCGGCGACACGCTGCGCATCGGCACCGTCAAGAACAACAGCATCAACATCGGCGGCAAAAAGGATTTGCGCGCCGAGCTGACCTTGCCGAATCTGCGCGCGCTGGTCTCGGGTGGCGTGGGCGCCACCGAAGTGACGGGATTCAGCGGCGAGAATCTGCGCCTGGCGCTGGAAGGCGCCGGCGCGGTGAAGGTCAACGCCCAATACCGCAATGTCGATGTGAAGCTGGGCGGGGTGGGCGGCATGACCGTCAACACCGGTAACAGCGACAACGTCGAATTGCATCTTAACGGTGCTGGCCGCATAGAGATGATCGGCCAGACCAAGCAATTGAACGCCAGCCTCGGTGGCGTCGGCAGTCTCGATGCGCAGCAGCTGCGCGCCGAAGCGGTCGACGTCAACCTGACAGGCCTGGGCAGCGCATCGGTCTACGCGAAAAATACCGCCAACCTCAAATTGAGCGGTCTTGGATCGGCCACCGTGTACGGCAACCCGACCAACCGCAAGTCCAGCGCGCACGGCCTGGGTAGCGTGAGCTGGCAGTAAGGAATGCGCCGGAACGCTGACACAGCGCCGGCAGCGACAGGAAACACATGGGTGTGTTTTTTTCCGTCCGGGAGGATGATCTCCACCCGGACGGTTTTTTTTATTTCTACCGGCCGCCCTGGGTGGCGTCGTGTCCAAGGACGATGCGCATGTCGGCGCGTGGCGACTTTCCGCTTTGCGCCTTGAGCGGCAAGCCCAGAAGGTCCGCCAGCGTTTCCGCCATCACTTGCTGCTCGCGCTGGTATTCGATGCGGCTGACCGGCACGTCGAAGTTCTTCACGTTCGTCAGCCGCACGGTTTTCAATCCTTCCACGTTCAGCGAACGCGCCAGGCGCGCGGCGGCGCCGTTGATGCCATTGCCGTTGCTGATTTCCAGACGCACCGGCGCCGCCATGACAGCAGCCGGATCGCCCGGCGGCGGCTCGGGGATACGCGTCGGTGTTGGCGCCGGGCGCTGCATCGCCTTCATCGCCACCGGCGCGATACGCAGCACCTCGACCAGCGCCGCGCCGAGCTGACGCACCTGGGTGCGCGGCATCGACACCAGCGGATCGGTCTCGGAGCCCGCCGGCTCGGCGGCCTTCTCCCGCAATAGCGCATAGTCGCGCCGCACATCGTGCGCGCGCAACGTGGCCGCCTGCTCGTACATCCTGAGCGCCCGTTCGCGCTGGCCGTCCGTCTGCAGCGCCGCCGCCAGCGCCTCCCATTTGGCCGCGTCCATCGGATCGGACAGGCAGTCCCGCTCCAACCCCGTGACGACCTGTCCGCCGGGCGCCACGGCGGCTGGCGGCGCGATCGACGGCGTCTGTGTGCGCATGCCGCCGCAGGCGATCAGCAACAAGCCGGCGGTTGTGGCCAATAGTGTCTTTTTCATCTCGCATCTCCTGTCAACGCGTCATACCTGGCAACACCGAGCGATAAATCTGTATCCCCGCAGGGCCGATCAGCACCAGCATCAGCGTCGGGAAGATGCAGAAGATCAGCGGAAACAACAACTTCAGCGCGATCTTCGCCGCCGCCTCCTCGGCCTGCACGCTGCGCTTGCCGCGCAGATTATCGGAATGGACGCGCAGCGAATCGCCCATGCTGGTGCCGAAGCGCTCCGACTGGATCAGCATCGCCACCAGGGTGTCGACGTCTTCGACGCCGCTGCGCAGGGCCAGGTTGCGCAATGCCCGCTCCTTGCTGAAGCCCGCGCGCATCTCCATCAGCACCAGCTGCAGCTCCTGCGCCAGCGCCACGCTCTTGATGTGGATCTCGCCGGCCACCTTGGCCAGTGCCCGTTCCAGACTCAGGCCGGCCTCCACGCAGACGGTCAGCAGGTCCAGCGCATCGGGGAACGTCTCGAAGATCTCGCGGCAACGGCCGGCGGCCCTGCGCGACAACACGAAGTTGGGCAGGTAATAGCCGATGCTGGCCGCCAGCAGCAGCATGAACAGCAAGCCTTTCTGCGGGATGGCGCTCAGCATCGTCATCGTCAGCAGCGCGGTCACGCCGGGAAACCCCAGCGCCAGCACCGTCTTGGCGGCGAAGTACAACGACGGCGCCGACGTGCTGCGCCAACCGGCGTTCATGAAGCGGGTGCGCAACGGCGAGCGTTCCCACCCTTCCTCGGGCAGCGACAGGCGCGAGAACGGCTGCGCCGCGTGCGCCATTCGCTCGACCCAGCCGCCGGTCACCTCGGGCATGGCCAGTTCCGGTTCCACCACCTCGCTCAGGCGCTCGCGCACCTGCACCGGCGCGAAGATTTTCAACGCCAGCATCGCGATGCCGACGACGACGATGAACACTATCGCCAGAAAGAGTATTTGTTGTCCGTCCATGCCGTGCTCCCTTTATATCCGGATGCGTATCAGTTTGCGCATCCATAAAATGCCACCCACCGCGACGGCGCCCGAGTACCACATCAGCCGCACGCCGACCGGATCGGTCCACAAGACCCGGATATAGGCCGGATTCATCACCGACATCAACAACAATACCGCCAGCGGCAGGATGCCCAGGATCCAGGCCGACATCCGGCCCTCGGCGGACATCACGCGCACTTGCCCCAGCAGTTTCAGGCGCGCGCGTATCAGCCGGCTGATATTGCCCAGCACCTCGGCCAGGTTGCCGCCGGACTCGCGCTGTATCAGCACCGCGATGACCAGGTAGCGCAGGTCGGTCAGCGGCACGCGCACCGCCAGGTTGTGCAGCGCCTCGTTCATCGGCACGCCGTAGTTGATTTCCTCGTAGGCGAATTTGAACTCGCCGGCGATCGGTTCCGGCATCTCCTCGCCCACCATCTGCATCACATTGGCGAAGGAGTGGCCGGCGCGCAGCGCGCGGCCGAGAAAATCCGCCGCCTCCGGCAATTGCTCCTCCAGCTTGGACAGGCGCGCGCGCCGGGTGCGCATCAACAGTATCCACGGCGTCGCCAGCGCCAGCGCCACCACGCCGCACGCCGCCAGCGCCGGCGTATCGAGCACGCGCGCGGCCACCAGGCCGACCACCAGCATCACCAGCGAGCAGCCGAGAAACTGCGCCACCGACCACTTGACACCGGCCTGCAGCAGCAGATTGTCGAGCGCCCGCAGGCGGGCGATGCGGCGCAGCTGCTTTTCCAGCGCCGGCGAGCGGCTGTAGACACGCCGCTTGAGGATATCGACGCGTTCGACGCCGCCCTCGCCCCGCTCGGCCATCAACCGCAACCGCTTGGCGATGCGCCGCGCGCCGCTGCCGTGGGCGCCGGACCACCATAGCCAGCCGCCCTCGATCGACAGGATCACGGCCGCGAACAGCAGCACCACAAAGGCGGAGAAGATGGCATCCATGGGCGCTACTCGTAGATCCGGTCTGGATCGAATACGGAGTCCGGCACCGGCACGCCGAACATGCGCAGGCGCTCGGCAAAGCGCGGCCGCACGCCGGTGGCGGAGAAGGCGCCCTGCACCTTGCCGTTGGCGTCCACTCCTTTTTGCTCGTAGCGGAAGATCTCGTGCATGGCGATCACCTCCCCTTCCATGCCGGTCACTTCCTGCAGGCTGACCAGCTTGCGGGTGCCGTCCGTCATGCGCGACACCTGCATCACCACCGTCACGGCGGCGCAGATCTGCTGGCGCGTGGCGCGCGAGGTCAGGTTCACGCCGGCCATGCTGACCATGTTCTCGAGCCGCGCCAGCGCGTCGCGCGGGGTGTTCGAGTGCACCGTGGCCAGCGATCCCTCATGGCCGGTGTTCATCGCCTGCAGCATGTCGAGCGCCTCGGCGCCGCGCACCTCGCCAAGGATGATGCGGTCGGGCCGCATCCGCAGCGCGTTGCGCACCAGCGAGCGCTGATTGACCTCGCCCTTGCCCTCGATGTTGGGCGGGCGCGTCTCCAGCCGGACCACGTGCGGCTGGCGCATCTGCAGTTCGGCCGCGTCCTCGATGGTGACGATGCGCTCGGACGCCGGTATGAATCCGGACAGCACATTGAGCATGGTGGTCTTGCCGCTGCCGGTGCCGCCGGAGATCAGGATGTTGATCTTGGCGTGGCCCAGCGCCTTGAGCACCTGCACCATCGGCGGCGTCAGGCTGCGGTTGTCGAGCAGGTTTTCGATCGTTAGCGGATTGACGGAAAAGCGCCGGATCGACAGGATCGGCCCGTCGATCGCCAGCGGCGGGATGATGGCGTTCACGCGCGATCCGTCCGGCAGCCGGGCGTCGACCATCGGACTCGATTCGTCCACCCGGCGGCCCACGCGCGAGACGATCTTCTCGATGATCTTCATCAGGTGGGCGTTGTCGTTGAAGGTGACGCCGGTCAGCTCCAGCCGGCCGGAGCGCTCCACATACACCTTGGCGTGGGTGTTGACCAGGATGTCCGACACGCCGGGATCGGCCAGCAGCGGCTCGAGCGGGCCGAAACCGAGCATCTCGTGCTGGATGTCGAGCACCAGGTTGTGGCGCTCGTGCTGATTCAGCACGATGCGCTCCTCCTCGATGATGCGCTGGACCAGCAGCGCCAGCTCGTGCTTGAACTGCTCCGGCGTGAGACGCTGCAGGCGTTCCAGATCGATCCGGTCCATGATCGTCTGGTGCATGCTCTTCTTCAGTTCCTGGTAGGCCGCCGCGGCCAGACCGGGCGGGCCGCTGTTGCCCTGCCGGCCGTCCTCGCCGCTGGCCAAACGCTCGCGTAAGCTCATTTTATGCTCCAGCAAATCAATCGTTGTCGGTGCGCCCGAACAGGCGGTCGAACAGGCCCTTGCTTTCGGAAACGCGGCGCGCCGTCACCAGCTCCACCAGGTCGGCCAGGCTGCGCGCCACCGCGCTGCTGCGCGACAGCTGCAGCACCGGTATGCCCTGGTTGACCGAGTCGGTCGCCGACACATAATCGTTGGGTACCGTGTGCATCACTTCCGCGCCGAGCGCCTGTTCCAGGTCCGTCAACCGCAGCTTGCCGCCCTTTTCATAGCGGTTGACGATCAGGCGGGTGCGATCGCTCGGGTAGCCCAGCGAACGGAAGATGTCGAGCAGGCGGCGGCCGTCGCGGATGTCCGGCAGCGCCAGTTGCAACACCGGGTAGATGGCGTCCGCCTGATCGAGCGCGCGCAGCGAGATGGCGTCGATCTGGCGCCCCACATCGAGCACGATGTAGTCGTAGTGCTGGCGCGCCACGCGCAGGATGGTGTCCATGTGCTCCGGCTTCATGTCGACCAGGTGATTGGGATCGTCGGCCGCCGCCAGCACGCCGAAGTTCGACGCCACGTGCACCAGGCATGAATCGAGGAAGGAGCCGTCCATCCGGCTGATCTGGCCGCAGATATCGGACAGCGTCATCGCCGGCTTCTGGTCCGACACGTACAGCGTGGCGTCGCCGAACTGGCCGTGCAGGTCGATCAGCAGCACCTTCTTGTCGGCCAGCGCAGCCAGCGCGTAGCCGAAATTGGTCGACAAGAACGTCGCGCCGCTGCCGCCCTTGCACGAGATGAACGCCAGCACCTTCCCGTCGCGCATCTGGCTCACGCCGGCCGCCACCTCGATGCGGTCCATCGACTCGTGGAAGGCCTTGTGCACCAGCGGCAGCTGCAGCACTTCGCGCATGCCGGCCCGCATCGCGCGGATCAGCAAATCCTGCTGCGGCTCGCGCGTGAGCAGCATGAACGACGCCGACGGATAGGTCTTGCCCAGGCGTTCGACCAGCTCGGCCTCGGCCGGTTCGACGTCGCTGGCGTCGAAGATCACCAGTTCCGGCGACTCCGGTAGCAGGCGTTCGACGGCGTCGCGCAGGCCATTGCGCGACGCCACCAGCTGCACCGCCGGCATGCGCGCCGATCCCTGGGCCGCGATTTCCGCGTGGAGCAGGCTGTCCCTGCTGATCATCAGTGCTTTCATGGCCGCCCCTTATTTGCCGTCGCCGCTGATCATGAAAGCCGGCGCCGTCGGCGCGGCGCCGCTGAAGGTGCGCTGATACCGTTCGTACGCGCCGTGCGCGGCCTTGCCGTCCATGCCGGCCACCGGGTCGGCGTTGCGGCGCGCCCCGGGATCGATGATCTGCTGCGCCATCGCGGTGCGGGTGCTGCTGCCGAACTGACTGTCCCATTGCGGCGTGGACCTGCCCAGCGGCGTGTTGACGCAGGCGGCCAGCGCGCATACCGCCAGCATGCTGAGTAAGATTCGCATAATGATTCCCAAGAGGTGATTAACGTTTTTCAGTCGTCGACGAAGGCGCCGGCGCCGGCGCGCCTTCCATTTTCCCGCCGAGGAAGAGCCGCGCGCGGCCTGGCGTGGTCGCGCCATCGGTCGGCAGCCTGTAGTCGGCCGGCAGTGGCTTCACCAGATGCGGCGTGACCACAAACAGCAATTCGGTGCGGTCCTGCTGGAAATCGGTACTGCGGAACAGCGCGCCGAGCACCGGTATCTCGCCCAGTATCGGCAGGCCGTGGATATTGGTGGTGCGGTTGTTCTTGATCAGGCCACCGATGGCGAAGCTCTGGCCGTCGAACAGTTCCACCGTGGTGGAGGCGCGCCGCGTCGTGATCAGCGGCAGGACGGCGCCGCCGGAGAAGCCGGCCGCCGAGACGCCAACGCCCTCGCGCGATATCTCCGACACTTCCGGCGCCACCCGCAGGTTGATGCGGCCGCCGGCAAGCACCGTCGGCGTAAAGCGCAGGCCGACGCCGAACTCCTTCTCCTCCAGCGTCACCTTGTTGTTGTCCTGCGCGACCGGGACAAATATCTTGCCGCCGGCCAGAAAACTGCCTTCCTGGCCGCTGATCGCCATCACCGTCGGTTCGGCCAGGATGCGTACCATGCCTTCGTTGCGGTCCGCTTCGATGCCCACGCGGTTGCCGTCCGGGCGGCCCATGCCCAGCATCCCTTTCAGCGTGGCGCTGAAGAAGTTCGCTGCCAGCGTGGTTTGCCAGCTGCCGCCGCCCACGCTCACCAGCAGCCCCGCCTCGAGCTTGTCGAGCAGCGTCTTGGACACCTCGGCGATCTTCACCTCCAGCATGACCTGCTGCGGCGCGCTGACGTTGAGAAAATTGACGATGCGCGTGCCGCCTGCGGCGTTACCGGCCGCGCCGCCTTTGCCCTCCGGCGACGACGCCGGCGCGCCCTTCTCGCCGGCGCCACCAGCCAGGGCATGCGCCGGCCGGCGCACGAAAGCGGCCGCCAGATCCAGCACGCGTGCGGCCGTTTGCGCATCGTCGACCATGCCGCTGATGACCAGCGTGTCGCCGGCGGCGCTGATGTGGATGTTTTTCTCTGCCGGCATCAGTGCGGCGATCGACGCCTGCAGCGCCGATGGATCGATGCCGACCACCACTTCGACCACGTTGCACATGCCGCTGCGGCCCTGCACGATCATATTGCTGGTGCCGATATCGACGCCGACCACATATAGCGTATCCGGCGCCACCAGCATCGTCTGCAGCACGGCGGGATTGCCGACGCTGCGCGCCTGCACCGTCTCGGGCATGCGCATCAGCGTCGATTTCCCCAACTGCAGCGTCATGCTGCCCGGCGCGGCGGCCTGGCCGCTGCAGCGCAATCCGCCGCCCTCCGCCGGCCCGGCTGCGGGTTTGGGGACGGGCGTGGCCGCCGGCTTCGGCGCGGAGATCGGCGGGGGCGCCGGCGCTGCGGCCAGCGGGCCCGCAGGGGCCAGGGCGGCCGGCGTGACCGCGTGCAGCGGGAGCGTTGCCGCCGCCAGGATCAGCAGGGCCGGAATGCGGAGTATATTTTTCATGGCGTCCTCACAGGCATTCCTGCGTGCGCTGCATGCCGACGATGACGCCGACGCAAGCGCGCGCGCGTGGAGCGGCCGCCACCCGGGGCGGCGGCTTGGCCTCGACCGGGGGTTCGGCCGCCGGCTCGGCAATCTGGACGACGGCGCCAAGCAGCGAGGACTTGGTGGCGCCGTCGGTGACGCCCGGGCGCGGATCGACCTGGTTGCGCAGCACCAGCGACAAGGTGCCGACGCTGCGCGCCAGGTCCAGGTTCTCCGCCTGCGACGGCGTCACTTCCAGCGTGACGGCATTGACCACGCGCGGCTTGGTCTCGTCGCGCCCAACTTCCTGGGCGACGGCCAGCACCAGTATCCGTTCCAGTACGATCTTGGAGATGGCGTTGTCGTTACCGTGGCCCGACGACTGCGTGTTGACGAGGATATCGACGAAATTGCCCGGCAGCGCGAAACCGGCAACGCCCACCACGTCGTTGACGCGCACCGTGATGGCCCGCTTGCCTTCGGTGATCAGCGCCGACAGGCCGCCCATCGTGCCGGCCGGCGCCAGCTTCATTTCGCTCAGAGGTTCGTCGCGCAGCACACTGGTTTTCAGCACCCGGCCCACCAGCTTGGACGCGTCGTGCAAGGCGCCGCGCGGCAGGTTGTCGACCGGCCAGTCGAGCGATTTCATCATCTCCGGCGTCAGGCGCTGACCGAGGCTGACGTCGGCGGCGGCCACCACGATGCGGTTGGCCGTCGTCGGCGTCTGCCGCAGCAGCCAGCGCGACGCCATCAGCACCGCCGCCAGTCCGAATATGACGGCCAGCGCCATCATCCACAGTGCGCGTCGGTTCTTCATAGGATGTGTTGGGCCAGTTGGTCGAGGGTGTCGCCGCCATCGAGGGGGACGATGGCGAACGGCGCTCCGCCGCCGGCGAACATGCTGCTCCACGCCTGGTCGATGGCGGCGATGGACAGGCGCGGCGTCTCGCCGTTAAAGCCGGCGAAATCGACGATGCGGCCGATGATCTCCTTCGGGCCGCTGGCCAGCAGCGGCAAGCCGCTGCCGGCGTGCAGTTCGTCGATCAGATAGCCCAGCGACGCCTCGTCGTAGGCCACGCCGGCGCCCAGGCAGCGCTGGCGAAACAGCGTGCGGTAGTTGGCCGCGCCCAGCGCGCCGACCGCGATCTTGTAACCGACGCGGCGCAACGCCGAGGCGTCGAGCAGCGCGCCCGGCGGCTGGCTGGTGGCGAACAGGAGCCGGATCCGGCACGGCGCGCTGAAATGGTAGCCGCCCGCGAGCGACAACCGGCTGCGCTGCAGTTCCTGCGCCTGCGACAGGCGGTTGAACAAATCGGTGGACGACATGCGCTGGCGGCCCAGGTCATCGACGATCAGCAGGCCGTTGTTGGACATCAGCTGGGGCGGCGCGCGGTAGCAGCCGTTGGGCGTGTCCGGCTGCGGGTCGAGCATGTCCTCGCTCAAGTCGCCGTCGAGCGCCACCACGGGCCGCTGGCACAGCACCCAGCGCGGATCGCTGCTGCGCCGCTCGGGCGCCTGGCGCACCTGGCGGGGCAACGGCGCGCGATGCTGCGCCGGATCGTAGACCTGGATGATGTCCTGCCCCACCATCAGCGCGTGCGGCACCGCGACCAGGCCTTGTTGCATGGCGCCGAGGCGCCGCGCCAGCGTCGATTTGCCGCCGCCGGACGGGCCGTACAGCAGCATGGTGCGGCCGGAGTACATGGCCGCGCCGAGCATCTGCTGCACCGCCGGCGCCAGGAAGTCGTCGGCGAATTCGACGGCCAGATCGGCCGCGCACAGCGCCGGCGCCTGACCGGCCTGGCGTTCGACCATGGTGCGGTAGGCCTCCAGCGTGACGGGCGCCGGGCCGACGTAGCGGCAGCGCTCCATCCATGCGCTGGCGCGCTGCTTGCCGCCGGCCGTCAGTTGATACTGGACGTCGATGTCGGACTCGCCGCGCCACGCCACCTCGGCCACATGCTCGGCGACCAGGAAATCGAGCGCTTCGCGCAGCACATTGATCGACAGGTGCAGCTTGGTGGTGAGCACCGGC
This sequence comes from Duganella sp. AC917, assembly GCF_979258245.1. NCBI lineage: Bacteria > Pseudomonadati > Pseudomonadota > Betaproteobacteria > Burkholderiales > Oxalobacteraceae > Duganella > Duganella sp. AC917. The sequence continues at coordinate 5,468,321 of NZ_OZ409848.1, read as the reverse complement.
AGATGGGTCCTGCCGCCGACGTAGATGGCCTTGGCGATCAGCTCGACAATCAGCTGTTGCGGCAGGCCGGTGTCGCGCAAGGTTTTGGGCTGCGGCGGCAGCGCGTGGCTCGGCTCGGTTTCCGCAGTGGATGCATAGGGTGAGGAATCGAGGCTGAGCATGGCGGTCTCCGCAGACTAAATTGTTTCATTGAGGAATTAAGTCTATCGGGCGGGGCCCGGCGGGCATTGATGCGCAGCAAACCCTGACCAAGCGTGTCGATCAGCGATGCGCCCACGCCACAAAGCCGCCGGTGCCCAGCGCGATGGCCACGCCGTAGGGAATGCCGCCGACGCTGGTCATGGCGCACAGCGGCACCGGCGCCAGCGGCAGGCCGAGCAGGCGCCACATCATCGGTTTGCAAATCAGCACGACATTGCGCCAGGTCTCACGCCAGCGGCCGATACAGAGCAGCATCAGCACCGCCATGACGCCGCCGATCAGGTAGGCCAGCACGCCGATGTGCAACGCCGCCTGCGGGCCGACAAAGGCGCCGACCATGGCCATCAGCTTGACGTCGCCGGCGGCCATGCCACGCAACAAATAAAGGGGGAGAAATAAAAAAAAACCGGCCAACATGCCAGCCAGCCATTGCGATAAGGGCGCCCAGTCCTGTCCGCCGAGCAGATGCAGTATCATCGCCAGGAAAAGGCCGCTTAAGATGAGGACGTTGGGAATCTTGCGCATGGCTAAATCGGTCACCGCAGCTTGGGCGACCAAACAGATCAGGATGACTTCGATGGCGTTCAGCATGGGAGGCTTTCGGACGAAAAAAAGGCTTTCCAGCCGGGGCGACCGGAAAGCCAGGCGGTTTACGTACTTGCGGCGATGTCGTCCGAGATGGACTGGAAAGCCGCGATCAGTACCGGCTTGAGGATGGTGAACGCGGCGACCACCGCGGCGACCATGGTCGCCGCGATCAGGCCGTATTCGATGGCCGTAATCCCCTGTTCGTCCGAAGCAAACGCCTTCGCTGCTGCGATAAGTGAGTTCATGATGTACTCCCTGGTTGAGTCGATAAAAAATCCTTCTGACACGGACGGCCGGCCTGTAGACCGCCGTTTCCGCGTCATTGAGATCACTATACGACTAGCAGCTTTGTAGGAATTGATGTGACGCAAGTTTTCCGCAGGGAACTATTTGGGTGATTTTGACCAACAAGGCGCGCGGCTTGTTGCGTAACTGGCGCATGTCAAACGATAGGCGGGCTCGTTCTTGTATACTGGAAACATCCAGAGACCGGGCTTTGCTGTAGGAAAATGGTCGCAATACGCTTCCAGGACGTTTTTTTTCGCACACAAGAATTGCCTTGATTGCAAAAAGCTATTATCCTGCTTAGCTGTTCTTTGGAAAGGCCCGTATTGCTACTCTACCGTGCGCCTGACTATCGGAGAAATCGTGTCTGATAGGCGTGAACAAAGCGTGGCTGACCGCAAGGTTGTGTGTTAATTTTCCAGAGAAGAAAATGGATTCCCTACTGAAACACATGGTGGACATGACCGGCCACCGGGATCACACGATGCTCGACATCTCCGTGATTTCGGCGGTGCAGGAGCTTGCCCGCGCCAGTCAGGCCCGCGTGCTGACCTTGGCCACCGTGCGTGGCAAGGTCTTCGTGCGCGCGCGCGCCATGATCGTCGCCGGCGAGCCGGCCCGTATGGTAGATAACAGCGACCTGCACCATCCCGGCGATCCGATCGAGAACTTCCCGGCGCTGGCGCATTGCATCGCCCACCACGAGTCGGGCGCCGACATCGCCAACGAGGCCGGCGAGCATACGCTGTGGCTGCCGATCTGGCTGGGCGACAAGGCCGACACCTGCCTGGAGATCGTCAATCCGACGCCATATACCAGCGATACCATCCACATCATCGGCGGCATCGTCAGCGTCTACCGCAACTTCCAGAATCTGCTCGACTACAGCGAGCGCGATTCGCTGACGGGCCTGCTCAACCGCAAGACCTTCGACGACCAGCTCTCCAAGATGCTGGCCGCCAGCATCGCGCAGGATTCGGTGACCCTGCCGGGCGAGCCGGAGCGCCGCCACCCCGGCGATGAGGAAAAGCAATGGCTTGCGGTGGTCGATGTCGACCATTTCAAGCACGTCAACGACCGTTTCGGCCATTTGTACGGCGATGAGGTGTTGATCCTGATCGCCAACCTGCTGACCTCGTCGTTCCGCGCCCAAGACCGCGTGTTCCGCTTCGGCGGCGAGGAATTCGTCGTGCTGCTGCGCTCGACCACGCTCGACAACGCTAAAAAGATCATCGAACGCTTCCGCCTGAACGTGGCGTCGCATGATTTCCCGCAGGTGGGCAAGGTGACGGTAAGCGTGGGCTTTGTCAGCATCAGCGCGCTTGAGGCGCCGGTGATCATTCTGGGACACGCCGACCAGGCGCTGTACTACGCCAAGAGCCATGGCCGCAACCTGGTGTGCCACTATGACGAGCTGCTAAGCGGCGGCCTGTTGCAGACCACCGCTTCGAACGATACGGCCGAATTCTTCTGATTTGTCGCTAAAAGGCGTCAGGCCAGCGTCAAAAACCGCATCGGATCGACATTCCACTTGGCCGCCGACTCGTGGCCGACGATCTTGTCGCCGCCGCCAAAGCCCAGTCCCCGCGACAAATCGACCGTTTCCGGCTTGATGTACAGATTCTGTTTGGTGTTGAAGAAGACGTTCACCTTCGGCGCCAGCAGATTGGTCTCGTGTGGCTCCACCACCACACCGAGCCTGCCGGACTCCAGCATCACCATCGTTCCCACCGGGTAAATGCCGACGCAACGCATGAATTCCTGCGCGTACTGGGGATTGAAATGGAATTTGCTCCACTCGTAGATCTTGCGCAGCGCCGCCGCCGGCGACATGCCTTTGTGATAACAGCGATCGGCGGTGATGGCGTCGTAGACGTCGACGATGGCGGCCATTTGCGCCAGTTCGCTGATTTCCTCGTTCGCCTGCTTGCTTGGGTAGCCGCTGCCGTCGCGCCGTTCGTGGTGGTGCAACGTGATGTCGAGAGGAATCGGCCCCACCTCGGGCGTCTTGCGCAAGATGTCGTAGCCGTCGCTGGGATGGCGCTTGATCACGGCGAACTCTTCGTCGGTCAGCGGCCCCGGTTTGTTGAGGATGGAATCGGGCACCAGCGCCTTGCCGGTGTCGTGCAACAAGCCGCCCAGGCCGGCCTGATGGGTTACCTCGGCGGCGATGTTGCGCGAGCGGCAGAACGCAACGAGCAGCGTACAGACGCTAACGGAGTGCAAAAACGTGTAATCATCCTTGGTTTTGATGCGCAGCAAGCCCACCAGCGCGCCTGGATTGCGCAGGATGGACTCGGTGATGTTTTGCACCACGGGCTCCACCTGGTCGAGTTCGATCGCTTTGCCAAGGCGGGCGTCCTGCATCACGGTGCGCACCAGGGTCGAGGCCTGATGGCGGATCTGCACCGCGCGCTGCATCTCTTCACCCAGCGAGACACGGGTGATGACAGGCGTTTTGGCCGCGATTTCGACGATTTCACGCTCGGTCGCCGCTTGCGATTCGGCCAGTGTCGGCGCATCCTGCACGTCGAGGCCCCGTCCGCTGTCGATGACGACGTCGTGGATGCCCGCGTTGAGGATCTTGCGGATCTCGTCTTCACTGGTCAGCAGAAACCGGTTGCGGACAAACGGGTGCGTCATCCAGTCGCAACTCAGGTCATGTATATACATGCCCACTTTTAGCTGGGAAGAGTCGACTTTCTTTAACATTCGGGCACCCGCGAAAGGTCTGGAGGGAGGACAATCTAGTTTCAGTATAACAAATAGTTTCCTGTCAGGATCATATTTGCTAGTGCTACCATATATTTATCCATGTCAACCACGCATCATCGCAGCGCCACACTATGGAACTACGTCAACTTCGCTACTTTGTCGCCATCGTCGACCACGGCTCGCTATCGCGGGCGGCGCTGGTCTTGCATGTCGCCCAACCGGCGCTGACGCAGCAGTTGCGCCAGCTCGAGGAGGAGCTGGGCGTGCAACTGTTGCACCGTTCGGCCCAGGGCGTGCTCAGCACGGACGCCGGCAAGATCTTCTACGAGCACGCACAAGCCATCCTCAAGCAGGTGGCCGACGCCCGCTCGGCCGTCACGCAATCGGCCGAGCGGCCCAGCGGCGCCGTCACGCTGGGACTGCCGCACAGCATCTCGGGCGCGCTGGCGCTGCCGTTGCTGACGGCCGCGCGCGCCACCTATCCGGAGATCACACTGCAGCTGACGGAGGAGCTCACCGGCAACCTGAGCGAGCAGCTCAAATCGGGCAGGGTCAACCTGGCTGTGCTGTTTGACGACGGTCAACTGGCGCAATTCGCCACCACGCCGCTGGTGGAGGAGGAACTGCAGTTCATCTGCCGCGCCGACGCCGCCTTCGCGCTCGGCCAGGACGCGCTCACGCTGGAGCAGACCCTGGGCACCACCCTGATCCTGCCGGGCCTGCAGCACGGCGTGCGTCCGCGCATCGAAAGCATGGTGCGCGCGGCCGGGCTCAAGCTATCGAACGTGATCGAAATCAACTCCATCGCCATCCTCAAGTCGGCGCTGCTGGCCGACATGGGCGCCACGCTGCTGCCGGCGGCGCCGGTGCTTGACGAGTTGCAACGCGGCACCCTGCGCGCCCATCCCGTCCGGCAGCCGACGGTGTCGCGCACGGTAGTGCTATGCGCCTCGAAAAACATCCCGCTGACGAACGCCGCCGCCGCCATCAGCCGGCTGGTGCAGCAAGTCAGCATGCAGCTCTGCCAGTCAGGCACCTGGCCCGGCGCCAACCCCATCCGCTAATGTATTGCCCCCGCTCCTGGGTATCACTTTTTCTTATGGGGCGATTGGCAAACACTATTTCCGTATACGTCAACTCGCGCCCATACTAGGCTCAATTCCGCTCACCATGCGGCCCTGGCCCGATCCTGGCGCGCCTACCCGGCGTGACCAGGTTCAGGTGCGATCTGATACCCAAAACGGAGACTTCCCATGCCTGATACCACGGCAACCGGCCCTGCAACGTCCCCAAGAGACGGCAGCGCCCGACTTACAACCGTCAGCCTCGACGACAAATACACCGCGACCCAAGGCGACATCTTCCTGTCCGGCATCCAGGCGCTGGTGCGCCTGCCGATGATGCAGCGCGTGCGCGACCAGGCCGCCGGCTTGAACACGGCCGGCTTCATTTCCGGCTATCGCGGCTCGCCGCTGGGCGGCCTCGACGAGAACCTGTGGAAGGCCAAGCCGCATCTGGAGGCGCACCACGTGCAGTTCGTGCCGGGCGTGAACGAGGATCTGGCGGCGACCGCCGTATGGGGCTCGCAGCAGGTCGATTTGATCGGCGAGTCCAAATACGACGGCGTGTTCGCCATGTGGTACGGCAAAGGCCCGGGCGTGGACCGCTGCGGCGACGTCTTCAAGCATATGAACCACGCCGGCACGTCCAAACACGGCGGCGTGCTGCTGGTGGCCGGCGACGATCACGGTGCCTATTCGTCGACCCTGCCGCACCAGTCGGACCATTTGTTCTCGGCGTCGATGATCCCGGTGCTGTACCCGTGTAACGTGCAGGAGTACCTGGACCTGGGCATCCACGGCTGGGCGATGTCACGCTTTTCCGGCTGCACGGTGGCGTTCAAGGCGCTGGCCGACACGGTCGAATCGTCGGCCTCCGTCGATGCCGATCCGTTCCGCGTCGAGGTCAAGATTCCGCTCGATTTCGTCATGCCGGAGGGCGGCCTGAATGCCCGCCTGTCGAGCATTCCGCTGGGCCAGCAGGCGCGCAATCAGGAAGCGCTGATGCAGGACTATAAAATCTACGCGGCGCTGGCCTACGCGCGCGAGAACAAACTCAATCACACCACCATCACCAGCCCGAACGCGAAGCTAGGCATCATCGCGTCCGGCAAATCGTATCTGGACGTGCTCGAGGCGCTGGAGGAACTGGGCATCGACGAGAAGATGGCGGCCGACGTCGGACTGCGCCTGTTCAAGGTGGCGATGCCATGGCCGCTGGAGCCGGACAGCGTGCGCGAATTCGCCCAGGGCCTCGACGAGATCCTGGTGGTCGAGGAAAAGCGCCAGATCGTCGAGTATCAACTGAAGGAACAGTTGTACAACTGGCGCGACGACGTGCGCCCGCGCGTGATCGGCAAGTTCGATGAAAAAGGCGAGTGGGTGGCGCCGCGCGGCGAATGGCTGCTGACTTCCAAGGCCGACTTCTCGGTCTCGCAAGTGGCGCGCGTGATCGCCTCGCGCGTCAAGCGGCTGATTTCCGACCCCATCACCTGCGACCATATCAAGGCGCGCCTGACCTTCCTCGACGCCAAGGATGCGGTGCTGAAGAAGGCCATCAGCACGCCGTTCCGCCCCGCGTTTTACTGCTCCGGGTGCCCGCACAACACATCGACCAAGGTGCCCGAGGGTAGCCTGGCGCTGGCCGGCATCGGCTGCCACGTGATGGCGACGTCGATCTACCCCGAGTTTAACAAGCTGACCACGCACATGGGCGGCGAAGGCGCGCCGTGGATCGGCCAGGCCGCGTTCTCGAAGATTCCGCACGTGTTCCAGAACCTGGGCGACGGCACCTATTTCCATTCCGGCTATCTGGCGATCCGCGCGGCGGTGGCGGCCAAGGTCAATATGACCTACAAGATCCTCTACAACGACGCGGTGGCGATGACGGGCGGCCAGCCGGTCGACGGCATCACATCGGTACCGATGATCGCGCAGCAGATGGCGGCCGAAGGCGTCAAACGCATTGCGCTAGTCACCGAGGACTTAGGGCGCTACACCGACCGGGCCGCCCTGCCGTCGCTGGTCAGCCTGCACGACCGCAAGGACATGGACGCGGTCCAGCGCGAGCTGCGCGAGGTCGAAGGCGTATCGGTGCTGATCTACGACCAGACCTGCGCGGCCGAGAAGCGTCGCCGCCGGAAGAAAGGGGAGTTTCCCGACCCGGCCAAGCGCATGGTCATCAACGAAGCCGTGTGCGAAGGCTGCGGCGACTGCGGCGTGCAGTCGAACTGCACCTCCATCCTGCCGAAGGAAACGGAGTTCGGCCGCAAGCGCACCATCGATCAATCGTCGTGCAACAAGGACTACTCGTGCGTGAAGGGCTTCTGCCCGAGCTTTGTCACCGTCGAAGGCGGAACGCTGAAGAAAACCAAGACCGGCGTAAGCAAGGCCGATACCGACGACGGTTTCGGCGCGCTGCCGGAACCTGTGCTGCCATCGTGCGAGCAGCCCTACAACATCCTGATCAACGGCATCGGCGGCACCGGCGTGATCACCGTCGGCGCGCTGATGGGCATGGCCGCGCACCTGGAAGGCAAAGGCGCATCGGTGCTGGACATGACCGGCATGTCGCAGAAAAACGGGTCCGTCACGTCGCACGTCAAAGTGGCCAAGACCCCGGCGCACCTGCGCGCGCAGCGCATCGCCACCGGCGAGGCGGACGTCATCCTCGGCTGCGACATGCTGACCGCCGGCGCGGCGGACGCGGTGTCGAAGATGCGTCCCGGCCGCACGCTGGCCGTCATCAACCTGCACGAGCAACCGCCCGGCACCTTCGCGCAGAACGCCGACTGGCAGTATCCGGTGGCCGAAGTGCGCGCGCTGATCGAGGAATCGGTCGGCGGCCCGGACGCCGCCGATTTCATCGACGCCACCAAGCTGGCCACAGCGCTGATGGGCGACTCCATCGCCGCCAACCTGTTCATGCTCGGTTACGCCTGGCAGCGCGGACGGATTCCGCTGACCGAGGCCTCGCTGCTGCGCGCGATTGAACTCAATGGCGTCGGCATCGCGTCCAACAAAAAGAGCTTCCTGTGGGGCCGCCGCGCGGCGGTGGACCTGAAGCGCGTCGAGCGCGTGGCCACGCCAACGCAGGCGATCGTCGTGCAGATGCCGCAAAGCCTGGAGAATGTCGTCGCCAAGCGCGTGCAGTTCCTGACCGACTACCAGAACGCCGCCTATGCGACGGTGTACGAGCAGCTGGTGTCGCAGGTCAAGGCCAAAGAGACCGCGCTGGGTCTGGGCAACAAGCTGTCGACCGCCGTCGCCAAGTACTACTTCAAGCTGATGGCGTACAAGGATGAATACGAAGTGGCGCGGCTGTACACCGACGGACGCTTTGTCGAGCAGCTCAAACAGCAGTTCGAAGGCGACTTCTCGCTCAAGTTCAATCTGGCGCCGCCGCTGTTCGCCAAGAAGGACGCCAAGGGCCATCTGGTGAAAGCGGAATTCGGCTCGTGGATGTGGAGCGCCTTCAAGCTGCTGGCCAAATTCAAAGGCCTGCGCGGCGGCGCCTTCGATATCTTCGGCCGCAGCGACGAGCGCAAGATGGAGTGCGCGCTGATCGTCGAATATCGTGAGATGGTGACCGCTTTGATCGGGCAGCTGACCGCAGAAAACCACGCGCTGGCCGTGGAACTGGCGACGCTGCCGGAAAAAGTGCGCGGTTACGGCCATGTCAAGGAAAAGGCGGTGGCTGTCTTCCACGCCGAGAAGGCCCGCTTGATGGCGCAATTCGGCCAGCAGCGCGCCGCATGAACTTACAGGCTTACGTTAACGTAAACGTCATATAATAAAAAGACGACACAGATCGCCGCACAGAATAGAAGGGACACCATGAACGACCTCTCCGCTCCGACCATCGCAGCAGTGCCGGACCAGCCGCGCCTGAACAATAAAATCCGTTTCGTCACCGCCGCCTCGCTGTTCGACGGCCACGACGCCTCGATCAACATCATGCGCCGCATACTGCAATCGAACGGCGTGGAGGTGGTCCACCTGGGCCACAACCGCTCGGTCGACGAGGTGGTCACCGCCGCGCTGGCGGAGGACGTGCAGGGCATCGCCATCTCCAGCTACCAGGGCGGCCATGTCGAATACTTCAAGTACATGATCGACCTGCTGCGCCAGCGCGGCGGCGCCCACATCAAGGTGTTCGGCGGCGGCGGCGGTGTTATCGTCCCGGACGAAATCGCCGACCTGCACGCGTATGGCGTCACCCGCATTTTCAGCCCGGAGGACGGCCAGCGCATGGGCCTTGTCGGCATGATCCAGTGGATGGTGCAGCAGTGCGACATCGACCTGTCGCAGTACTCCCCGACGTCGCTGGCGCCGCTGCGCGAAGGTGACGTGGCCTCGCGCCACCGCCCGCTGGCGCAGCTAATCACCGCGCTGGAAAACGACAAGGCCGCGCCGGCGTTGCGCACGGAGATATTGGCCGCCGCCGAGGGCCTGCCCGTGCCGACCCTGGGCATCACCGGCACCGGCGGCGCCGGCAAATCGTCGCTGACCGATGAACTGATACGCCGCATCCGCCTCGACCAGGCCGACGCGCTCAATATCGCCATCATCTCGATCGACCCGTCGCGCCGCAAATCCGGCGGCGCGCTGCTGGGCGACCGTATCCGCATGAACGCGATCAATCCATGGGCCGCCAATGGCCAACCTCAGACGCGCGTGTTCATGCGATCGCTGGCCACGCGCGAGGCGGGCTCCGAAATCTCGGAGGCGCTGCCAGACGTCATCGCCGCCTGCAAGGTGGCCGGCTTCGACCTGGTCATCGTCGAAACTTCCGGCATCGGCCAGGGCGACGCCGCCATCGTGCCGCACGTGGACGTGTCGATGTACGTGATGACGCCGGAATTCGGCGCCGCCTCGCAGCTGGAAAAAATCGACATGCTCGATTTCGCCGACTTCATCGCCATCAACAAGTTCGATCGCAAAGGATCGCAGGACGCGCTGCGCGACGTCGCCAAGCAGTACCAGCGCAACCGCGAGCTGTGGAGCCAGCGCCCCGAGGAGATGCCGGTCTACGGCACGCAGGCGTCGCGCTTCAACGACGACGGCGTCACTGCGCTGTATCAGGGCCTGTTGCCGAAGCTGGCGCAATTCGGCTTGCCGACCAAGCCGGGCAAGCTGCCGGTGGTCGCGCTGCGCCACTCGAGCGGTAAAAACGTGATCGTGCCGCCGGCGCGCGCCCGCTATCTGGCGGAGATCGCCGACACCGTGCGCGGCTACCATCGCTTCACGCGCAAACAGGTGACCCTGGCGCGCGAACGCCAGCAACTGACCGAATCCAAACGGATGCTGGCGCTGGCGCATAAAACCGCCGATTTCGACGAGGTCATTGCGGAACGCGACGCGGCGATGGATGCCGTCGCCAAAAAGCTGCTGGCCGCCTGGCCGGAGATGCAGTCCGCGTACGCCGGCGACGACTATGTCGTCAAAATCCGCGACAAGGAAATCCGTACCCGCCTGGTGCAGCACACGCTGTCCGGCACCAAGATCCGCAAGGTCGCCCTGCCGCGTTATGAAGACCATGGAGAGATCCTGCGCTTCCTGATGCTGGAAAACGTGCCTGGCTCGTTCCCGTTCACGGCCGGCGTGTTCCCGTTCAAGCGCGAAGGCGAAGACCCGACGCGCATGTTCGCCGGCGAAGGCGACGCCTTCCGCACCAACCGCCGTTTCAAGCTGGTCTCCACCGGCATGGACGCCAAACGCCTGTCGACCGCATTCGATTCGGTGACCTTGTACGGCGCCGATCCGGCGCCACGCCCGGACATCTACGGCAAGGTCGGCAACTCCGGCGTCTCGATCGCGACGTTGGACGACATGAAGGTGCTGTACGACGGCTTCAACCTGTGCAGCCCGAGCACCTCGGTGTCGATGACCATCAACGGTCCCGCGCCGACCATCCTGGCGATGTTCATGAACACCGCCGTCGACCAGCAGATCGACCGCTTCGTCGAGGAAAACAAGCGCCAGCCGGACGCCGACGAAGCGGCCAGGCTGCGCGAATGGGTGCTGCAAAACGTACGCGGCACCGTGCAGGCGGATATCCTGAAGGAAGACCAGGGCCAGAACACCTGCATCTTCTCGACCGAATTCTCGCTGAAGGTCATGGGCGACATCCAGCAGTACTTCGTCGAGCACCAGGTGCGCAATTTCTACTCGGTGTCGATCTCCGGCTACCACATCGCCGAAGCGGGCGCGAATCCGATTTCGCAACTGGCGTTCACCTTGTCGAACGGCTTCACGTTTGTTGAGGCCTATCTCGCGCGCGGCATGAACATCGACGACTTCGCGCCCAACCTGTCGTTCTTCTTCTCCAACGGCATGGACCCGGAATACACGGTGCTCGGCCGCGTCGCCCGCCGTCTGTGGGCGGTGGCGATGCGCGATAAATACGGCGCCAACGACCGCTCGCAAAAGCTGAAGTACCACGTGCAAACGTCGGGCCGCTCGCTGCACGCGCAGGAGATCGACTTCAACGACATCCGCACAACTCTGCAGGCGTTGATCGCCATTTACGACAACTGCAACTCGCTGCACACCAACGCCTACGACGAGGCGATCACCACGCCAACCGACGAATCCGTGCGCCGCGCGCTGGCGATCCAGCTTATTATTAATCGCGAATGGGGCTTGGCGAAGAACGAGAATCCGAACCAGGGTTCGTTCATTATGGACGAGCTGACCGACCTCGTTGAGGAAGCTGTGCTGCAGGAGTTCGAGCGCATTGCTGAGCGTGGCGGCGTGCTGGGCGCGATGGAAACCGGCTACCAGCGTGGCAAGATCCAGGAAGAGTCGATGCTGTACGAGCACCAGAAGCACGACGGCACGCTGCCCATCATCGGCGTCAACACCTTCCGCAATCCGAAGGCGACGGGCGAGCCGCAGAAGATCGAACTGGCCCGCTCCACCGATGACGAGAAGCAATCGCAGCTCAAGCGGCTGGAGGAATTCCACAGCCGTCACGCGGCGCAGGCCCCGGCCGCGCTGGCCGCATTGCAGCAGGCGGCGATCGACAACGAGAACGTGTTCGAGAAGTTGATGGAGGCGGTGCGGGTGTGTTCGCTGGGACAGATCACCACCGCGCTGTTCGAGGTCGGCGGCCAGTACCGGCGCAATATGTAAGCCAACCAACCCTAGACTAACCAACCCGCAGGAGGAAGAACCATGCCAACACTTTCTGCCGAAACATCGGCCGAGCTGCACAAGCGGCTCGACAGCGCGCGTGACGACGTGCTCGCGCAAATCAGCACCCGCTCCGATAGCGACGGCGAACCGGTGCCGGTGTCCTTGCTGGCCCATCAGGGACAGCCGGACGACGTCTCGCAGGCCGCGTATCTGCGCGACGACCAGATGGCGCTGCTGGGACAGGAACGCGAATTGCTGCACGCAATCGATATCGCCAGGGGCCGCCTTGACGAAGGCGTCGCGAACGTTTGCGCGGTCTGCGGCGAAGAGATTCCCGAAGCGCGCCTGCTGGCGCTGCCAACCGCGCAAACCTGCATTCGCTGCCAAGAGCGCGCCGAAGCCGGCGGCCAGATACCGTCCTCGACAACCATGTAGCCAAGGCCGCCGGCCACCGCGGCCGGCGTCATGCCGCGCGCGTCACGCTTGGCCGGTACGGTCCTGCTGATCGACCGCGCGCACGTCGCGATCGCGCTCGGTCGCTGGTTTCTCTTCCCCACCGTTATCACTGTCCCCGCCCGGCGGCCGGCCCAAACCGGCACCGCCAACTTCGTCAATCGGAGCGCCGGCGCCGATGCCAGTGCTCACCAGCGCGGGGTCGTGCAAATCCTGCTCGGGCGTGTTGGACGCCACCACCTTATCGACATCGTCGTTCTGCAATGGATCGGGCGGATGGGTGGGAATCGGCGGTTGCAAATGCATGCGTTCCGGATCTTGCGGGTCAAGCTTTTCGTCGCTGTTGTGCTCGTTCATGCTGTTCTCCTCGTTTGCTGTGTCCTCGTAACAATGGGGTCGATACCTGAATCGTGCGCGCCGGAAAAGGACGCCAATTCACGACAAATTTTGGCAGAATTTATCAACGCATGAAACACCGGAGACCATCATGAGCAACGAGCAACGCGGTCAACAAAGCACTGCTGAGCAGCAGCCCGCGCCAGGAAACACACAAAAAGCGGAGCCGACGCGCAGCGATGTGCCGTCGGCCGGAACCCAGCCGGTAACGGCCACCGCCGGGCCGGACTTCGTTGGTGCGCCGACCACGGCGGCCCAGGTCGCCGCCACCGGTAGCGACGCGGCCGCCGGCGCGCGCCAGGCGGGCGGCGCAGGCGGTCCCGGCGGCGAAGGGCCGCGCCATCAGGGCGATGGGGTCGACGGCGTCGGCGCGCCCGGCACGCCCGGCGGCTCGCTTGCTGGCGGCGGCGACAACCCGGCGGTAGGCGCCTCGATAGCGGGCGGCACCGGCATCGGCCAGGCGGCCACGGCGGACGACACGCGCACCGGAACCGGCACGCCGTCCGGCCACGGCACGCCGCTCGCGGGCGGCGTCCCCGGCACGGATTCGTCCGCTCCATAGCGGACGGGCGAAACGCTCAATCGAAATGCGGCCCGGCTCCTTGCTGCGCCAACGCATCCTGGGCGTTGCGCAGCGGGCAGGCTTTCAAGGAAAGGCAGCCACAGCCGATGCAACCGTCGAGTTGATCGCGTAACTGTGTCAGCGTGCGGATGCGTTCGTCGAGTTGCTGTCGCCACGCCGCCGACAGCCGGCGCCAGTCGGCCACGGTCGGCGTGCGTCCGGAGGGCAGCGCATTCAGGGCCTCGGCGATGGCCGCCAGCGGCATGCCGACGCGCTGCGCCACCTTGATCACCGCCAGCCGGCGCAGCACCGCGCGCGGATAGCGCCGCTGATTACCGCTGGACCGCACGGAATGGATCAGGCCCTTGGCCTCGTAGAAGTGCAGCGCCGATACGGCCACGCCGGCGCGCTCGGCCAGTTCGCCGACGCCAAGCTCTTTCGGTGGAGATGCCATATAAAATCCTTGACCTCAAGTTAAGTTGAGATTTTATAGTGTTGGCACACTTCCCACACGAAAGGCCGTCATGACTCAGCTTTCCTTCATCAACCCGCCCGGTTTATACGACCCGCGTCCCAACGGATACAGCCATGTCGTCGTCGCCGAAGCGCCGGCGCGTCTGATCTACATCGCCGGGCAAGGCGGCGAAAACGTCGATGGCGTGCTCTCGGAAGATTTTGAAACCCAGGTAAAGCAAGCGCTGAACAATCTGCACACCGCATTGAACGCGGCCGGCGCCGGACTGGACAGCGTCGCCAAGCTCACGGTACTGATCGTCGATCATAGCGAAGAACGCCTGCGCATCTTCGGCGGCGCGCTCGGCGGCCTATGGGCAGACCACCCCGCCCCGGCCTGCACATTGATCCCGGTCCCGCGCCTGGCGCTGGACGGCATGCTGTTCGAAATCGAAGCGACGGCAATACGCTAACCCCACCGGGGTCAAGTCTGTCATTCGGACACGAGGTCAACGGTATCAGCTGGATACAGTCGGGGTTGTGTCCGAATGACAGACTTGACCCCCGTACCTGTATCTGCTGGATACAGTCGGGTTTGTGTCCGAATGACAGACTTGACCCCCGTACCTGTCAGGTCGCTAGATATGGCCCGACCGTCGTCCCGGCAAGAAACACCGGTTGCCACAGCTCGTGCAGTTCGCTTGCCGGTTTGCCGTCGATCAGCGCCAGCAGCATCTGGATCATGCGCGCGCCGGCCTTGGTCGGCTCCGGTTGATCGATGGTGGTGACATTGGCGCCGGCCAGGGTGTCGGCCATGCTGCCCCAGACGATGATCGACATTTCCTTGCCCATTTCCACCCCGGCGTCGCGCAAGGCGCGCACCGCGCCGATGCCGGCGATGTTGTTGTCGACGATGACGGCGCTCGGACGCGGCGAGCACGCCAGCAATTGCTGCATCGCTTGGTAACCGCTGCGCCGGTCGAGCGCGCTGTCGACCAGATAGCGCGGATCGACCGTCAGCCCCGCCGACGCCATCGAGGCGACGAAACTGTCGCGCCGCTGGCGCGCGAAGTTCATCTCCAGCGGCGCGCTGATCAGCGCCACGCGCTTGTGCCCCCAGGCCAGCAGGCGCTCCATCGCCATGCTGGTGCCGGAGGCGTTGTCATAGTCGAACCACGCGTAAGGCGCGTCGAGCTCGGTGCGACCGTAGGCGACGAACGGGAATTTGGACTTGCTGAGAAAGGCGATGCGCTCGTCGCGCACCAAGGTGCGGGCCACCACCAGGCCGTCGACCCGCCGGCCCAGCACGGTTTGCTGGTAGGCGCGCTGCTCGGCGTTCGGCGACACCGGCGCGATGATCAAATTCTTGCCAAGATCTTCCAGCGCGGCCGACATGCCGGACACAACGTCCAGGAACATGGGATCGCCCAGGTCGGACGGCAGCAGCGGATAAATGATGCCAAACACATTGGTGCGCCCCAGCGCGAGGCTGCGCGCGAGCGGATTCGGCTGGTAGCCGGCTTCCCTGGCGGCTTTCAGCACGCGCTCGCGCGTCCGGACATTGACCTCAGGGTAACCGTTTAACGCCCGGCTCACGGTGGTCTTCGACATGCCGAGGAACTTTGCCAGGAGCTGAAGATTCATAGAAAAACGCTCAATGTTGATCATTGATTATAGCGGCGCTGATGAGCTAGCCGCCATAGTGATCGTTAGTACCATTGAGAAATACAACACTCGCCGCCGGGCGGCCTCAGCCGAACGCGCAGGGCCTTTCCCCTGGCAAGCCGATCAGCGTGATGGCTTGGGCGCCTGGCCTAGGCGCTTGCCGCGGCAGCTTCGGCCGCTGCCGTTTCCCGCTCCACCAGCGGCACCCACCATCGACTATCCAACGTCGGCTGCGTGATATCCAGCGCGAGGCCGATCTCCGGCGTGGCCAGCGGCAGCCGGCGCTCGCCCGCCAGTTCCGCGATGCGGTTGAACGGGTCATGCCACGCGTGCATCGACAGATCGAAGGTGCCGTTATGGATCGGCATCATGACTTTGCCCTGCAAGTCGATATGCGCCTGCAACGATTCCTCCGGCTGCATATGGACGTCCGGCCATTGCGGGTCGTAGGCGCCGGTCTCGACCATGGTCAGGTCGAACGGGCCGTATTGACGGCCGATCTCCTTGAATCCATCGAAATAACCGCTATCGCCGCTGAAAAATATCTTTACGCCGCGATCTTCGATGACAAACGACGCCCATAGCGTCTTGTTGCGGTCGTTCAGGCCGCGCCCCGAGAAATGCTGGGCCGGCGTGGCCACCAGCTTCAGGCCGGCCACCTGGGTGCTCTGCCACCAGCTCAACTGCCGCACCTTGGCGCGCGGGATGCCCCAGGCGATCAGGCGGTCGCCCACACCCAGCGGCGTGATGAAGTGTTCGGTCTTGGCCGCCAGCTTGAGCACCGCCGCCTTGTCCAGATGGTCGTAATGGTCGTGCGACAGGATGATGCCCTTGATCGGCGGCAGCTCGTCTATGCTGATCGGCGGCTTGTGGAAGCGCTTCGGGCCGGCCCACTGCACCGGCGAGGCGCGCTCGGAAAACACCGGATCGGTCAGCCAGAAGTTGCCGTTGAGCTTGAGCAGCACGGTCGAGTGGCCCAGGCGGAACAAAGTGCGATCCGGAGCATCCAATAACTGGCGCTGCGTAATCGCGTGAACGGGTATGGCCTGGCGCGGCACGGTGTCGGCCGGCTTGTCGAACAGCACCCGCAACATCAGGCTCAAGCCTTGCATCAGGCCCATGGCGTGCATCTTGACCGGATTGCGGAATTTGCCGGTGCGCGTGCGCGGCGCGGTCGGCACGGACAGACCGTCGAGGCCTTCCAGGCCATCCAAACCGGTGGGGGACTTGGCGATAGCTGTTTGATAAGTCATCGTAACGCTCCAGGGCAGATAATGTACACTACACAGTGTAGTTCCATTTTTTGAGAAAGTAAACCGAACGGTGTAAAATAAACGCCATGAACCTGCCCCTCAAGCTCACCGACCGTAAGCGCCAGGCCGTCGTCGACGCCGCCATTGCCGAGTTCCGCACCAGCGGTTTCGAGGCGACCAGCATGGACAAGATCGCCGCCACGGCCGGCGTATCGAAGCGCACCGTCTACAACCACTTCCCCAGTAAAGACGAACTGTTCGCGCAAATATTGCATCAATTGTGGACCAGTACGTCGGCGCTGATGGAAACACCGTACGTGCCGGAATTGCCGTTGCGGCAACAGCTGATGGAAATCCTCGGCAAGAAGATGGCGATGTTGCAGGACGCGTACTTTTTAGATCTGGCGCGGGTGGCGATCGCCGAGACCATCCACTCGCCGGCGCGCGCCCACGAGATGGTGGCGCGCCTCACCGCCAAGGAGGAAGCCGTCACGCAATGGCTGCGCGCGGCACAGGCCGACGGCAAGCTGCGCGACGCCGATCCGGTGCTGGCCTCGCAGATGCTGCAGGGGCAACTGAAGACCTTTGCCTTTTGGCCGCAGGTCACGCTCAACCAGCCGCCTCTGGACCAGGCCACGCAGCAAAAGGTGCTGGACGCCACGGTCGATATGTTTTTGGCCTACTACGGCCCCGAGGCGAACTTAGCCAATCAGGCGAAACTGACCGCGTAAATCGGCGGCAAGGTCGTGGACACGGTCTGCCACTGGCCGCCGCCGTCCTCCGACAGCCAGGCGCCGCCGGTCGTCGAGCCCATCAACAACAATTGACCGTCGTCGCTGACCGCCAGCCCGTGCCGGTAGACCAGGTCGTAGCAATGTTGCTGGGGCAGGCCGCCGCGCCACGCGGTGAAGCTTTGGCCGCCGTCGATGGTGCGGGTGACGGCCAGCGCCGCGCGCGGCGGCACCCGCTTGCTGTCGGCTTCGGCCGGTACGAACCACGCGGTCTCGCCGTTCTGTGGATGCACCGCCGTCGCGAAACCAAAGTTCGATAGCGGCGCCGCATGCACCTCGGTCCAGTTGGCGCCGTTGTCGACGCTGCGCCAGATGCCGTTGTGATGCTGGCACCACAGCTTGTCCGGCTCGCCCGCGCAGCGCACGATGCGGTGCGGGTCTTGCACCGCCTCCACCTCGGCCAGCTCGGGTGGCATATAGCTTGCGACCATGCCCCTGGCGCGCGGCGCCCAGCTCTCGCCGCCGTCGTTGGTCAGCCAGGCTCCGCCGCACGACACGCCCACCAGCACCGACCGGCTGTCGCGCGGATCGACGCAAATGCTATGGATACCCGGCACGTCGTAGCCGCCGCCCATCCATTGCGCGCGCTCGGGAATGTTCCACAGCGGCTCCACCAGCTGCCAGCTGTCGCCCCGGTCGTTCGACCGGAACAGGCCGCCCGGCAGGGTTCCCGCCCACAGCACGCCCGGCTGGTCCGGCCCGCCTGCCGCGAGCGACCAGATCTGCTTGACGGCCCACTCGACCTTGTCGTCACTATCCACAGGCTTGGGCGGAAACGCCGGCGCCGCGATCTCCACCCACTCGGCGGCGCCCGGATCGAGCCGGTGCAGCTTGCTGCCGAAATGGCCCAGGCTCAGCGCCGCGTACAAGGTGCCGTCGCGCCGGTCCGGCAATACCATCGACACCGGATCGCCAAGAAAATGCTGCCGGTCCACATGCCACGCCTCGTGCGTACGGTAGATTTCGAACAGCCCTTTGCGGGTCGCGAGATAGGCGCGGTCGGACATATCAGCCTCCTGATAGAGCTTGCAAGATATAGACTTTGGAAAACGGTGCGAGCGCGTCGTTCAAGCGTTCGCGTTCGCGGGTGCGCTGGCCGTCGATGAAAATGACGACGTTCTCGCGCAGCCGGCCCTGTTCGTCGAGCACGTAGCCGCGCAGCCTGGGGTGGGCGTCGAACGCATGGTCGAGGGCGCCGCGTAGATCGGCCGCGTCGGTCTCCACCTGCGGCACGGTCATGAATCGACCCAATTGCTGGGTAAAAATCAGTTGCGCCATATTTATTTTCTCGTTGGTCGACTGGATTCAGCACAGATTCTAACGCGGATTGGCGCCGGTTTCGCTAAAATGAAAACGCGTCAACTACGGGAGCACCGCATGTCGATTACGCCGCAAGAGCTGGAATTGCTGATGCAAGAGGTGGAGAAGGAGGATCCGATCGATTTCGCCGACCTGCCGTTCGACGAACATGATCTGC
Source organism: Duganella sp. AC917 (assembly GCF_979258245.1). Classification (NCBI taxonomy): domain Bacteria; kingdom Pseudomonadati; phylum Pseudomonadota; class Betaproteobacteria; order Burkholderiales; family Oxalobacteraceae; genus Duganella; species Duganella sp. AC917. The sequence goes on along the minus strand of NZ_OZ409848.1, from coordinate 5,449,284 downwards.
GCGGGCTGATTTCCAACCACCTGTGCGAGATGGCCGACGCCATGGAGAACTTCAGCGACGAGGACAAGCATCTGACGCTGCTGGCCGTCGCAGCCAAGCTCGTGCTGGAGAACATGGTGCTCAACATCCAGCTATTGCGCCGCCACGGCGTACCGCTCAGCGAATCGGCCGACGCGCTGCTGAGCCGGTTGCGCAAAGGGCCGGGGGCATAGCAATCACGCCGTGCGTTTGGCGGCCGGCGCGACGATCACCAGATCGGTCTCCGCCACCGCCACGCACGGCAGGATGTACCCTTCGCGCTTCTCGTCCAGGCTCAGGCCCGGCCACTCGCTCTTGTAACGCACCGTGCCGCTCGTGCTCAGGCAGATGCAGGTGCGGCAGGTGCCGTTGCGGCACGAACTGGGCAGGCGCACGCCGGCCCGCTCGGCCGCCTCCATCACCGTCGCGGGCGCCGCCGCGTCGAAGCTCCAACCCTGCCCCGCCAATGTCACCGTGCCGCCCATGCCGTCGATTCCCTATCGCCAAAGCGCCATCATACAATCCGCGCGCGACGGCACTCAATCCGGCTTGAAGTTCTGTCCGAGCGACATGGGCTTGTTGAGCAGGATCGTCTGCGGATTGCGGCAGATAATCACCAGCACCACAATGGTGGCCAGATAAGGCAGCATCGACAGGAACTCCGACGGAATCGCCAGTCCCAAGCCCTGCCCATGGAACTGCAGCACCGTCACGCCGCCGAACAGATAGGCGCCCACCAGCACGCCGCGCGGCTTCCACGTCGCAAACACCACCTGCGCCAGCGCGATCCAGCCGCGTCCCGCCGTCATGCCCTCGACCCACATCGGCGTCAGCGCCAGCGACAGGTAGGCGCCACCCAGGCCGGCCATGGCGCCGCCGAACAACACCGTGCCATAGCGTAGCGCGATGACCGGAAAGCCGATCGCATGGGCGCTGTGCGGCGACTCGCCGACGGCGCGTATCACGAGGCCAAGGCGGGTGCGCGCCAGCATCCAGCCAATCAGCATCACCAGCGCCACCGACGCGTACACCATGCCGTCGAAGCGGAACAGCAGCGGACCGACAAACGGCATCTCCGACAGCAGCGGAAAGGTCAGCTGCGGCATGCGCTCCACCGTCTGCCCGACGAAGCCGCGTCCCATGAACGCGGAGACGCCGATGCCAAACAACGTCAACGCCAGTCCGGTGGCCACTTGGTTGGTCTGCAACGTCAGCACCAGGAAGCCGAAGATCAGCGACATCGCCATCCCAGCCGCCATTGCCGCGAGAAGCCCGAGCCACATCTGGCCGGTGGCCAGGGTGACGCCGAAGCCGGTCACGGCGCCGACCAGCATCATGCCCTCCATGCCCAGATTGAGCACGCCGGAACGCTCGGTCACCAGTTCGCCCATCGAGGCCACCACCAGCGGCGTGGCGGCGCCCGCGGTACTGGCGAGGAAGGCGATTAACAGCGCGGTATCGATCATGCGGTTTCTCCCACAACGGCAGACATGGAGCGCTTGCGCGGTTTGAATCGGTAGTGGATGAACAGGTCGGCCGCCAGTAGGTAAAACAGCAGCAGTCCCTGGAACATGCCGGTGATCGCGGACGGCACCTGCAGTTCGATCTGCGCCGTCTCGCCGCCGATGTACAGCAGCGACATCAGCATCGCCGACAGCACCACGCCCAGCGGATGCAGGCGTCCCACATAGGCGACGATGATCGCCGCGAAGCCGTAGCCGGCCGACACCGACGGCTGCATCTGGCCCAACGGACCGGCCACTTCGCCGACACCGGCCACGCCGGCTAGCGCGCCGCTGACCATGAAGGCCAGCCACACGTTGCGCGGTTCGCTGAACCCCGCGTACAGGGCGGCGGCGGGCGCCATGCCGCTGACCTGCATGCGGTAGCCGGCGAAGGTATGCTTGCAGAAGAACCAGGCCGCCGCCGCCGCGAGCAGCGACAGGATGAAGGCGGCGTTGACGCGCAAGCCCTCCACGAGCAAAGGCAAGGTGGCCGATACGCTGAACATCTTCGACTGCGGAAAATTGAAGCCGTCCGGATCGCGCATGGGCCCATGCACCAGATAACTTAACAGATGGTAGGCGACGTACACCAGCATCAGGCTGACCAGGATTTCGCTGGTGTTGAAACGGGTGCGCAGCAGCGACGGTATCGCCGCCCACAGCATGCCGCCCAGCGCGCCGGCGGCCAGCATCAACGGCAGCACCCACCAAGCCTCGACCTGGTCGAAATACAGCGCCACGGCGCCGGCGGCGATCGCGCCGATGGTCAGTTGGCCGTCGGCGCCGATGTTGGCGACGTTGGCACGAAAGCCGATCGCCAGCCCCACGCCGCACAGGATCAGCGGCGTCGCCTTCAGCAGCAGCTCGCCCACGCCATACAATGTGGTCCACGGCTTGATGAAATACACGTTGAACGCGTGCAGCGGCTCCTGGCCCAGGAAGAAGAACAGCACGGAGCCGGTCAGCAACATGGCAGCCGCCGCGATCAGCGGCGACGCCAGCATCATGCGGCGCGAAGGTTCCGGACGGCGTTCAAGCCTCGACATGGTCGGCTCCCTGGTAGTCGAAATCGCCGCTCATCCACACGCCGATCTGGTTGATGCCGGTGCCGGCGGCCGGCACGGCGCGCGACAGGCGGCCATCGGCCAGCACCGCGATGCGATCGCTCAGCATGAATAATTCGTCGAGCTCCTCGGACAGAACCAGTACCGCCACGCCCTGGTCGCGCATATCGAGGATGGCCTGACGTATCAGCATCGCGGCGCCGACGTCCACGCCCCATGTCGGCTGCGCAAACACCATCACCCTCGGCGCCAACTCGATCTCGCGGCCGACGATGAACTTTTGCAGGTTGCCGCCCGAGAGGCTGGAGGCGGCCGACTGCTCGCCGCCGCACTTGACGTTGAAGCGTTCTATGACCTTGCGCGCGAAGTCCCGCACCGCCCCGCGCTGTATCAGGCCGTCTTTCACCATGCCGGTGTTGGCTGCCGGCAGATAGCCGGTCAGCAGTGCGTTGTCGGCCAGCGACAGCTCTGGCGCGGCGCCGCGTCCCAGGCGCTCCTCCGGCACGAAGCCCAATCCCAGCTGACGGCGTCGCGCGGCGTCGAGCGTGCCCACGTCCAGGGTGCCTAACCGGATAGCGCCTGCGGCTCCACGCAGCGGACGCTCGCCGGAGATGGCCTTCAACAGCTCCTGCTGGCCGTTGCCGGAAATGCCGGCGATGCCGACGATCTCGCCGCCGCGCAGTTGCAGGTTGATGTCCTTGAGCCGCGTGCCGAAAGGATCTTCGCTGTCCACGCTCAATGCTTCGATGGCGAGCATCACCTCGCCCGGCGCGCGTGGCGTGTTGACGCACACCGGCAGCTCGCGGCCGATCATCAATTCGGCCAGCGAGCGTGCGCTTTCCTGTTTCGGGTTAGCGGTGCCGGACACGCGTCCGCCGCGCAGCACCGTCGCCTTGTCGCACAGCGACTGGATTTCGTCGAGCTTGTGGCTGATATACAGGATGCTCACTCCTTCGGAGGCCAGGCGTCGCAGCGATTCGAACAATTTGAGCACCGCGTCGGGCGTCAACACCGAGGTCGGCTCGTCCATGATCAGCAATCGCGGCGACTGCAGCAGGCAGCGCACGATCTCCACCCGCTGCCGCTCGCCCACCGACATGCTGTGCACCAGCCGCTGCGGATCGAGCGGCAAGCCGTATTGTTCCGAGACGGCGCGGATGCGCGGCGCCAGTTCGGTCGGCGTCACCTTATCGTCCAGCGCCAGCGCGATGTTTTCGGCCACCGTCAGCGTCTCGAACACCGCAAAGTGCTGGAACACCATGCCGATGCCCAGCTTGCGCGCGTCATGCGGAGAGTTGATATGGACCTGGCGTCCCTCCCAGATCACCTGGCCCTCATCGGGCTTCGTCACGCCGTAGATGATCTTCATCAGCGTACTTTTACCGGCGCCGTTCTCGCCCAGCACCGCGTGAATCTCGCCGGGCATCACGGTCAGGTCGACGCCGGCGTTGGCCACCACGGACGGATAAATCTTGGAGATGCCGAGCATCTGCAGACGGGGTGCTTGCTTCATCCGCTGTCCTCATCGTATACAAAGTAGTTACGGCATCAGACGCAAATAACATGCCACGCGAGGACAGGGCTGGCGCGCTCTTTTCTAACGCAGCCCGCACTAAAGAAGACATAAACATCACCAAAAACGTGCGCGGCATGCCCGGGGTTGTACACAAACCATACGCAGAAGTGAGCACACTTCCTGCTTATATATACGTGTGTATTCAATGGAGATTCAACAGATGTCATCCACCAGTTCCGCGCGCCCACAAGGCAAACGTATTAGCGCAGGCAAGGCCGATCCGGCCGCCCCGGCCACTGACAAAACCGCAGCGCCCAGGCGCGGCACCACCGGCGTCGATATGCGCATCTACCGCGCCGTCGTCCACGCCGTCATGAGCCACCGCCTGCCGCCCGGCACCCATCTGGGCGAAGCCGATTTCTGCGAGCTCTATCAAGTCAGCCGCACCACCGTGCGCAAGGCGCTGCAACGGCTTGCGCACGACCACATCATCGAGCTGCGCCCCAATCGCGGCGCCGTCGTCGCCTCGCCCACGCCGGAAGAGGCGCGCGACATCTTCGCCGCACGCCGCGCCATCGAACGCGAGATCATGCCGCTGGTGATTCGCAACGCCACACCGGCATCGCTGCGGCAGATACGCGCCGCGCTGGAAGCGGAGGACCAGGCGCGCCGCACCGGCGACCGCGCCGGCTGGATACGATTGGGCGGCGAGTTCCACATCCTGCTGGCGGAGCTGGCCGGCAACCGCGTGCTTCAGCGCTTCATGGCGGAGCTGGTGTCGCGCTGTTCGCTGATTATCGCGCTGTACGAAAAGCCCGGCGCGCCGATGTGCGGCAACCACGAACACCAGGATCTGGCGACCTTGATCGAGCAGGGAAATGTCGCCGAGGCGACGCATCTGATCGAACACCACCTGCTGGAAATCGAAGCGCGCCTGCACCTCGACACCAGCCAGAAAAAGGTCAACCTGGCCGAAGTTTTGTCCGGGCTGTGAGGCATCTGGCCTGCAAATTGCTAGGGTTACAGAACGAGATTGAATCCAATCCATCGCCCGGATTGGATACTAAAATAGTTCGTTCATACCACCCAACCCACTGGAGTTAGCATGATGTCTCAACTCGCAACCCGCACCGCAGCACTCCTCCTTCTCGCCAGCTGCGCCTGCTCGGCCCAGGCCGCCGAATGGAGCGACACGTCGCTCGGCTACCGCTACGGCACCCGCTTCGCCGAGCCGTTCAACGACAACGACATCACCAAGAACATCGTCAACTTCAGCCATGTATCGGGCTACAAATACGGCAAGAATTTTCTCAACGTCGACTTCCTGATGTCGTCGCACGACGATCCCTCGTCGGCCGGTGCGGCCAGCGGCGCGCACGAAGCGTACGCCGTGTACCGCCACACGCTCGACCTGGGCAAGGTCACCGGCAGCAATTGGGCTTTCGGTCCGGTGCGCGGCGTCGGCGCCACGCTGGGCTTCGACTACAACAGCAAGACCGACGCCGGCTACAACTCCAAGAAGCGCATGGTGGTCGCCGGCCCGACCTTGATGATGGACGTGCCGGGCTTCCTCGACATCAGCCTGCTCGCGCTTTGGGAGAGCAATGCGCCGTTCAACACCTACACCAACGTCGCCACGCCGCGCTACCGCTACGACACGCACGCCATGCTCACCGCCGCGTGGGGCATCCCGTTCAACATCGGCATTCCGCTGTCGTTCGAAGGATACGCCAACTTCATCGGCAAGAAGGGCAAGGACGAATTCGGCGGCGACACCGCGCGCGAAACCAACATCGACATGCAAGTCATGTACGACGCCAGCGCCGTCGTCGGCGCGCCGAAGAACACCTTCAAGGTCGGCCTCGAATACCAGTACTGGAAAAACAAGTTCGGCAACTCGGACAAGAACAACCCCGGCGCCACCGCCAGAACGCCGATGGTCCGCGCGGAATATCACTTCTAATCCACTTTCTACATCGCCAAAGGAAACCGCATGATGAATCGTCGCACACTGATCGCGCTCGCCGCGCTGGCCGCCACCCTCGGCGCCGCCGCCCTTCCCGCGCTGGCGGCCGAACCGCTGAAAATCGGCTTCGTCTACGTCGGCCCGGTCGGCGACGCCGGCTGGACCTACGCCCACGACCAGGGCCGCCTGGCGATGGAAAAAGCGCTGGCCGGCAAAGTCAAATCCACCTACGTGGAAAACGTGCCGGAAGGCGCCGATGCGGAACGCGTGATCCGCAAGCTGGTCGCGGAGGGGAACAAGCTGATTTTCACCACCTCGTTCGGCTATATGAATCCGACCGAGAAAGTGGCCAAGTCCACACCCGGCGTCGTGTTCGTCCACGCCACCGGTTTCAAGACCGGCAAGAACCTGGCAACCTACGAATCGCGCCTGTACGAGGGCGCGTACCTGAACGGCATCCTGGCCGGCAAAATGACCAAGTCCAAAACGCTGGGCTTCATCGCCTCCTTCCCGGTGCCTGAAGTGATCCGCAACATCAACGCCTTCACGCTGGGCGCGCAAAGCGTCAACCCGGGCATCAAGACCAAAGTGATCTGGGTGAACTCGTGGTACGACCCGGCCAAGGAACGCCAGGCGGCGGAAACGCTGGTGGCGCAAGGCGCCGACGTGATGGCGCAAAACACCGACTCCCCGGCCACGCTGCAGGTGGCGCAGGAAAAAGGCGTGTACGCCTTCGGCTGGGACTCGGACATGTCGCGCTTCGCGCCGAAAGCCCACCTGACCGCCGCCACCAACGACTGGTCGGGCTACTACACCGACACCGCCAAGGCGGTCATGGCCGGCACGTGGAAAACCGGCGACTATCGCGGCGGCCTGAAAGAAGGCATGGTCAAGATGTCCAAGCTGAACGCCGTGGTTCCGACCGACGCGGCCAAGATCTTCGAGGAGAAAAAGGCGGCGATGACGGCAGGCACCTTCAACCCGTTCTCCGGTCCGATCAAGGACCAATCGGGCGCGGTCAAGTACGCGGCCGGCGTCGCCGTGCCGCTGAAGGACCTGCTGTCGATGAACTTCTACGTGCAGGGCGTGGACGGCGTCATTCCCAAGTAAGCGTGCAAAGGCGGGGCGCCCACGGCCCCGCCGACCGGAACCCACATGACGACCGATCCCGTACTATTGAACGACTGGCATCCGGTGGCGCTGTCCTCGCGGATAGCGGCCGGCGCCATCACCGCGACCGACCTGCTGGACACGCGCATCGCCTTGTGGCGCGACAGCGCCGGCGCCATCCACGCCTGGGAAGACCGCTGCCCGCATCGCGGCACGCGCCTGTCGATGGGCGCGATCGAGGCGGGCACGCAAGGCGAGACGCTGCGTTGCGCCTACCACGGCTGGCGCTTCGACGGCGAGGGCCGCTGCCGGCACGTCCCCGCGCTGCCGGATCTGCAACCCGACCAGCTGAAAGCGCGGGTCGGCATCTTCCACGCGCAGGAAAAATACGGGATGGTATGGGTGTGCACCGGTACGCCTGCCGAATCCGGGCCGCCGCGCTTTCCCGAGTTCGCGGACGAGCGCCTGCGCAAGGTCTGGTGCGGGCCGTACGAGGTGCACAGCAGCGGCCCGCGCATCGTCGAAAATTTCCTCGACATGGCGCATTTCGCCTTTGTGCACGAGGGCATACTGGGCGTGCCGGAACAGGCGGCGATTCCCGACTACACGGTCGAGACGTTCGACGATGCCGACTACGGCAGCGGGGTCCGGGCCAAACGCTGCCGCGCGTGGCAGCCGCAGGCCAGCAAGGCCGCCATCAGCGGCAGCGACATCGAATACACCTACCGGGTGGTGCGGCCGCTGACGGCGATACTGACCAAACACCGGCCGGGCGCCGTCGCCGAGGCGATCGCATTGCTGCCGCAACCGCTGACCGAAACCACCACGCGCGTGTGGATCATCATGGCGCTGGACGATTTCACCTCCGACGACGACGCGCTGCGCGCCTTCCAGGACACCATCTTCCTGCAGGACCTGCCGATATTGGAAAGCCAGGGCCCCGCGCGGCTGCCGCTGATCCCGGGCGCAGAAGTATCGGTGGCGTGCGACCGCATGTCGCTGGCCTATCGCAGTTACCTGAAGCGGCAAAACCTGCGCTACGGCGTGCTGCGCGACGATTGACGCCCCGGCATCGGCCCGCCCTCAGCGGGCAGCGGACGCCAGCAATGTAAAATCGGCACGGTAGTAGTTCCCCTCAGGCCCTTTGCCGGCCGGTTCCAGGTAGAGCGCCAGCTTGCCGGTCACCGGGTGTTCGATCTCGTAGACCGCCGCCGGCAGCGCCGCGCCGGCACCGGCGAACAACAGCGAAAACTGGTCGAACTCCCTGGCCTGGTCGCGGCGCTTGACCTTCAACAGCGTGACGCTGGTGCCGCTGGTGCTGGCATACAGGTTGAAAGTCTGCCCCGTGAGCGTCTGGTAGGTGGCGCCGCCCGGCTGCCGCGGCGTGGCCGCGAACGCGCTTGCCGCGTGCAGGCCGGCGCCGCCCAGCAAGGCGCCACCGGCGAAAATGAAGTTCCTGCGTTCCATGAAGATTCCCCAGTCAGGTTGCCGCTGGCGCGCCGGCGGCGCGCCATTCCATCGATTGATACAGGCCGCCATCGCTGGCGGCCTCGAAGCCCAGCCGCGCATACAGCGACCGCGCGCGGTTGGTGGGCAATACGCTCAGGCGCAACGGCAGCGCGTGGGCGCCGGCGCGCGTCATCAAGGCGCGCAGCAGGCCGGCGCCGATGCCGCGGTTGCGCACCTCCGGCAGCAGGCTGATATCGACCAGCCGCACGCCGGTTTCGTCGCAATCGACATACAGCCGCCCCACCGGCCGGTCGCCGTCGACCACCACGCTCACCTCCGCATGCGGAAAGCGCGCCAGGTATTGCTGCTGCTGGGCCGCGAACTGCATCGCGACGATGCGCTCGCGCAGCACCTCGTCGGCCAGCGCGGCCAGGTCCTGGCGCGTGCCGCGGTAAAGCCGCAGCATGAATTCCGCATCCTGCGCCGTGGCCGGGCGTAGCGTGATGGCGCTCATCGGCTCACCAGCGCGCCGGAAAAATGCCCTGCGTGGCGATGATGAAATTGACCTCGAGGTAAGGCTGCAGGTTGTTGTGCGGCTGGCCGCCGCCCGCCACCGAGATCGGATTGGCGGCCATCGGCGCCAGGTTGCTGGGCGCGCGGTAGGGGGGCGTCGGCGACGACACGCCGGCCGGCAGGTTGCCCGCCGGCGAGGTGCTGGTGGCCGCCTGCGAAGTGGCGCGTAGCTGGTGGCCGTGGGACGGCAGCTGCGGCGTCTGCAGGCTGACGCTGGCGCTGCCGCTGCGCTCGCCCAGGTCGCGCGGCGTCAGTCCGGGACCGTCGCCGGTGCCAAGCGGCAGGCGCTGGCGCAGGTCGGGCAGGGCGAAGTTGTTCTTGCCGTCGCCGCCATAAGAAGTGCCCAGCAGCGCGAACAGCGCCGTGTTTTGCGAGATCGGCAAGAACTGGCCGTTGCACAAGGCCCACCCGGACGGGGCGAAGTTACCGCTGAACATGCGGATTTCGGCGATGAATGGATCTGACATGGTCGGTCCTAGTAAGGTGACGGGAACTCGCCAAACAGCGCAATGATGAAATTGATCGCCAGGAAAGGCGCCATGTTGTCGTGCGGCTGGCCGCCGCCCTCCGGCCGCACGGCACCCGCGTACATCGGCGTGAGCGCGGTGGGCGCGCCGTACAGCTTGGGCTTGGGCAGCGGCGTGCCGGGCACGTAGGAGCCGGTGGTGATGTCGAGCGCGGCGCCGGCCTTGGCCGGGGCCGCCGTGCTGGCGCCCACCGCGTGGGTGTGGTCCGGCATCTGGGTGGCCGTCAGCGTCACCGTTTCCGCGCCGCCGTGGTCGCCCGCCAGGTAGTCGTACCCGGCGTTCGCGCCGACATGAATCGGCACCCGGCCGCGCAGGTCGGGCAGCGCGAAGGTTTGCTGGCCATCGCCGCCGTAGGTGGTACCGATCAGCGCGAACAGCGCGTCGTTCTCGTTGATCGGTAGCACCGCGCCGTCGCAGAACCGCCACCCGTACGGAGGGAAATTGCCGGCGAAGATGCGGATTTCGCCAATATAAGGTTGGGACATGGAGGACTCCGGCCGCGGTCAGAAGTGGGAAGGGTAAATGCCCGACAGGCAGATGCCGAACGTGCTGGTGGCATACGGCTGCATATTGTTGTGCGGCGCGCCGCCGCCGGCCGGCGCCACGGCCAGCGCGCCGAGCGCGGCGCTACCATCGGCCGGACTGAACATGTTGATGGCGCCGGCTGGCACCGACGACAGCACCGCGCCGCCCGGCGCCGGCGTATGGCCCGGATTGCCCGGCGCCTCGGCCAGCAGCGCGTGCCGGTGGGCCGGCATCTCCGCCAGCGTCAGCGTGTGGCTGACCGCGCCGCCGCGCTGGCCGGGGGTGCCGTCAGCCGTGTGCATCGGCGCGCGCCCGCGCAGGTCGGGCAAGGCGAAGCTGTTTTGTCCGTTGCCGCCATAGTAGGTGCCAAGCAGCGAAAACAGCGCCTGGTTGCTATTGATCGGCAACAGCTGGCCGTTGCAGGCGGCCCAGCCTTTCGGCACGAAATTAAACGAAAACATGCGGATTTCTCCGAGGAAGGCTTCGGACATGGCGACTCCGGCGTGGTGGACTTAGAAAGACCGCTGTTGGCGTTGCTTGAGGGCGAGGCCGATCAGGCCCAGGCCCAGCACCAGCATCGACACCGACGCCGGTTCCGGCACGGTGCCGACCCCGACCCCGGTCTGCACCAGTGAAATATTGTCCAGCTGGTTATAGGCGAAGTAGTTGCGGTTGCCAAAGCTGAGCAAGCCGAAAGTGCCGTTGCCCAGCAGGCCGGTGATGGTGAAATGCTGCCAGTCGTGGCTGACGTCGGTCTCGCCGAACACCTGCGCGCCGTTGAACAGGACCAGGGCCTCGGTGTCGGTCGCCTCGACCGGATCGGCTTGCACTTGCAAATCGAATTCCAGCGTATAAATGCCGTTCACCGCCGTGGCGACCTGCTGGCTGATGTAGCCGAGGTTGTCGTAGGCCGATTCGCTGAAGACCTGGTTCAGCGGCGGCACGGCGGCGCTGTAGTCGGGGCCGACGAATTGACCGCTGGGGTCGCCGCTCGAGGTCCAGCCCAGCAGGGTGGCGGTTTCAAAATCGCCGTTCTGCACCAGATTGACGGCGGCGTGGACCGGCGCCGCGCACAGCGACGCCACGCAGATTAACGCGGTGAGAATTTTGGACATTGTGCGCCTTTTTGTTTAACATCAGGGATGAACGCTGAGGCACATCATACCGGCGAAGAATTATCAAAATGACATAATATTATTTGATGACATTATGCTATCTAATAGCATTTTTATATGACTTAGCCGATGACCACAGCCACGCCGCAAGACCACGAATTCCTCAGCCGGGTGCTGGCGCTGGCGCAGCGCTCGCGCGACGAAGGCCACCACCCGTTCGCGGCGATGGTGGTGGCCGCCGACGGCAGCGTCATCGCCGAGGCGATGAACGCCTCCAGCAGCGACCGCACCGCGCACGCGGAGATGAACGCGCTGCGCATGGCGTCGCAGCGTTACAGCCCCGCGCAACTGGCCGGCGCCACCTTGTACGCCAACGCCGAACCGTGCGCGATGTGCGCCGGCGGCACCTACTGGAGCGGCGTCGGCCGGGTCGTCTACGCGATGTCGGAAGCGAGCCTGCTGCAACTGACCGGTAGCGATCCCGAAAATCCGACCTTGTCGCTGCCGTGCCGCGACGTCTTCGCGCGCGGCCAGCGCCCGACAGAAGTTATCGGTCCGCTGCGCGAAGACGAGGCGCGCCTCGCCCACGCCGGCTTCTGGCAAAAATAAAAACCCGAGGGCAACGATACCGCTCGGGCTGCCTATTTTCAACGTAGTGACTAGCTTGATACGCCTTAAAGCTGAGCTCCCGCGACGGTCTAGTCTTGAAGTCATGCAGGCCGGTCCGGCCTGCCATTTCAAGGAGTCGCCATGTTCTCACTTCAACTTTCCCACCTCTTCTCGTCGCGCCTCATGCGCCCCATGGCCCTGCTGGCCGTGGCCGCGCTGTCGGCACCGGGTACCGCGCTGGCCAGCAGCCCCTGGACCGGCGGCGGCTCGATGGGCGCCATCGATGAATCGTGCTACCTCGCCGTTCAGATGGACAACTCCGAAGCAAGGCTCGCCCCGGGCCTGCTGTTGCCGTGCAAGATACGCTATCAGGTCACCGACTCGTTCGGCAGCATGTCCACCGCCACGCTGGCCATGTTTGCGCACATCCGTGACAACAGCGTCACGGCCGGCAAAGTGGTGGTGCGGCTGTATGAGTATCCCAACAGCGGCACCACGCCGGCCGGCAACCTGATGGCGACGATCGACAGCGATACGCTGGCCGGCACGCCGATCGCGGCCACCGGTTTCACGCGCTACCGCTTCCCTGCGGCCTGCGCCGGCGCCATGAATCTGAACTTCACGGCCAACACCTATTGGATCGAGGTCGACATGACCCCAGCCTTGCTGCCGGCCCTGCCTGGCCTGGCGATCGGCTCGCTACAACTGCGCAATTGCAGCTGATGCATCAGCACCAGGGCGGCGCCCATCGTTGCGCGGCCGCCCTTTTCAACCCTTCAATCAATGCCATTTGGCATACATTGCACACTTACCGTTTCGACAAAATTACCAGCAAAAACAAGCACTTAAACCATCAAAACGATGTTTCCTGGCGACAAAATCGCACCGCACAATAGAAGGTGTTTGATTAATTCGGACATTGGGATCAAAGTGTCAACCTGAGCCGTGCATCGATTGATGGCGGGGAGATAACCATGAACCTTTTACATCTGACCACACTGACAGCCCTGCTGGCGACCGCCCAGGCGGGCGCGCAAACTCCGCCAGGGGAACCACCGGCGCCGGCCGTCAGGACGGCATCGGCCGCCGGCGCGGCCACGCCGTATTCCGATTCCTACGTGCCGCGATCGATGCGCCAGCCGCAGCGCGACATCGCGCCCGGCCCGGTGCTGCTGCGCTTCACCACGCTGCAAAAGCTGAAGAAACGCTTCGAGGACGCCGACGCCGACCGCAGCGGCACGCTAAACCGAGAGGAAGCCCGCCAGGCCGGCCTGACCATCGTCGACAAGAACTTCGACAGCATCGACACGGCGCAGCGCGGCAACGTCAGCTTTGACGATTTGAACGCCTATCTGGTCCAGCGCCGCGAGGAATCCGGCTCGCGCTGACGCAGCGCGCCGTTACGCCGGCGGCGCGTCCCTGCGCGGCAAGGCCAAGGTGAACACCGCGCCCTCGCCGGGAATGCTGGCCACGGTCAACGTGCCCTCGTGCACCTCGGCCAGCTCGCGCGAGATATACAGGCCCAGTCCCAGGCCCGACGGCACCTCGTTGCCGACGCCGCGCTCGTAGGGCTCAAAGATTTTCTGCTGCTGCTCGGGCGCGATGCCCGGACCATGGTCGCGCACCTCGACCCGCACCACATCCTCGCCAACCACCAGCGACACCGCCACCGGCTGCTGCGCGCCGTAGCGCAGCGCGTTGGTCAGCAGGTTGACGACGATCTGCTCGATGCGGAACTCGTCCCACCAGCCGCTGACCGGCGTATCGGCGTCGAGGCTGATGCTGCAGCCGGCCGTGTTGGCCTGCGGCGTCAGATCGTGCACCACCCGCCGCAGCAGGCCCGACATCTCCACCCAGCCCGGCCGCAGCGACAGCTTGCCGCTGCGGATGCGCGACACGTCGAGCATGTCGTCGATCAGGCGGATGATGCTCTGGATCTGGCGGTCGTCGCGCGCTACCATGCGCTGCAACTGCTCGGCGCCGAACGCGGCCATGTTGCCGCGCTCGAGCTGCATCTTGCGCAATTGCGTTTCCAGGTACAAGGTGTTGAGCGGCGTGCGCATCTCGTGCGACACCATCGACATGAACTCGTCGCGCATCGACAGCGCCCGCTGCAGCTGCGCCTGCGCCGCGTTCAGTTCGGCCAGCGTGGCCTCCTGCTTTTGCCGCGCCAGCTCCAGCGCCTGCACCTGGCGCCGCGTGGCCTCGCGCTGCTCGTACAACGCGACAAAGACCTCGACCTTGCTGCGCACGGCGCGCGAATCGAGCGGCTTGTAGAGCACGTCGACGGCGCCGGCCTCGTAACCCTTGAACGAATAGTTAAGCTCCTTGCCGGCGGCGGTGACGAACACGATCGGGATTTGCCGGGTGCGTTCGGTGCCGCGCATCAGCTCGGCAAGTTCGAAGCCGTCCATGCCGGGCATCTGCACGTCGAGGAAGGCCATCGCGAAGTCGTGCTGCAGCAGCAAGGCGAGCGCCTCTTCGCCGGAGCCGGCCTGGAAGATCTCGCGCCCGGCGCCGCGGATGACGGCATTGAGCGCTTGCAGGTTTTCCGGCAGATCGTCGACGATCAGCACTTTGGTCGGTTGCTCGGCTTGCATTAATTATTCTCCAGCATCAACAGCATTGTATGTATCGCGTCCAGGTGCAGGACCAGGTCCGGCGTCCGCAGACGGATTGCTTCTTTCGGCATCGTGGCCACCTCGGCCTCGTCCGGGTCCTGCACCACCGTCAGGCCGCCGGCGCGGCCGATCGCGGCCAGGCCGGCGGCGCCATCGTGATTGGCGCCGGTCAATAAAATGCCCAGCAAAGCCGGGCCGTAGGCGTCCGCCGCCGACTCCATCAGGAAATCGATCGCGGGACGGGCGAAGTGCAGCGGCGCCTCGCAACTGAGCGAAAAACTGCGGTCCGACTCCACCGACAAATGGTAGCCGGAACCGCCGAAGTACAGCGTACCGGATGACAGCGGTTCCTTGTCGCCGGCCTCGCATACCCGCAGCGCCACGCGCTGGCGGAACACCTCGGCCAGCTGGCTTTGGCGCTTCTCCGGCAGGTGCAGCAGCGCCACCAGCGGCCGGCCGTAACCGGCGGGCAGGCCGGGCAGCAACTTGAGCAGCGCGCCGACGCCGCCGGCCGAGGCGCCGATCACCACCGCCTCGATGGTGCGCCCGGCGATCGCGGCGGCGATCGCCCGCGTGGCCGCCTCGCCCTTTTGCGCACCCGGTGGCACAGCCGTCGTCGAACCCGTATTCGGCGCCATCTCTAACGCTTCCTGAACAGCCGCTCACGCTTTTGCACCGGCTCGAAGCTGGGTGCGTAGGCGGAAAAATCGATGCTTTCCTTGCTGCCGAGGCCGAGAAAACCGCGATGGCACAGCGATTCGTGGAACAACCCGAAAGCGCGCTCCTGCAGCCTTTTCTTAAAATAGATCATCACGTTGCGGCAACTGATCAAATGGGTCTCGGCAAACACGGCGTCGGTCGCCAGGCTGTGGTCGGCGTACGTGACGTTTTCGCACAGCGAACTGTCGAACAGCGCGGCATTGTAGGCCGCCGTGTAATAGTCGGAAAAGCTGCGCGTGCCGCCGGCGGCCTGGTAGTTTGCAGTATATTCGCGCATGGCGTCGAGCGGGAAGACGCCCTTGCGGGCCTTCTCCAGCGACTGCGGATTGATGTCGGTCGCGTAGATCATGCTGCGCTCGAGCAAACCCTCCTCGCGCAGCAGGATCGCCATCGACACCACTTCCTCGCCGGTGCTGCAGCCGGCGATCCAGATCTTCAGCGACGGATAAGTGCGCAACACCGGCACCACGTGCTCGCGCAGCGCCTTGAAATAGCTGGGGTCGCGGAACATCGACGTCACCGGGATCGTCAGGTATTGCAGCAACTGGCTGAACGCGGACGGCTCGTGCATGATGCGCGCCTGCAGCGCCGAGATGTTGGCGCAATCCATTTCCTTGAGCGCATGCAGCACGCGGCGCTTTTGCGAGGCGCCGGTGTAGTCGCGGAAATCGTAGCTGTACTTCATGTAGATGGCTTCCATCAACACTTTCAGCTCGATATCGGTGTCGCTATGTTGCATACGCTGTCATCCCTTCACGCGCCGCGCTCGCCGTTGGGCATCCACACCCGCAGCAAGGAATACAGGCGCGACAGGTCGATCGGCTTGGCCAGGTAATCGCTGGCGCCGGCGGCCAGGCATTGTTCCTGGTCGTCCTTCATCGCCTTGGCGGTGATGGCGATGATCGGCAGGCGCGTGAAGCGGGCGTCGGTGCGGATGTGGCGGGTCGCCTCCAGGCCGTCCATGCCGGGCATCATCACGTCCATCAGCACCAGGTCGATATCCGGGTGCTGGTCGAGTTTTTCAATCGCCTCGAAACCGTTGCGGCCCACCTCGACCAGCACGCCCTTCTGCTCCAGCGCGCTAGTCAGCGCGAAGATGTTGCGCACGTCGTCGTCGACCAGCAGGATGCGGCGGCCTTCGAACACGCGGTCGCGCGAGCGCACCGTGCGCAGCATGGTCTGGCGCTCGGACGACAGATCGGCCTCGACCTTGTGCAGGAACAAGGTCACCTCGTCGAGCAGGCGCTCCGGCGAGCGGGCGCCCTTGATGATGATCGAGCGCGAATACTTGTGCAGGTCGGCCTCCTCGGCGCGCGACAGGTTGCGGCCGGTGTAGACGATCACCGGCGGGAACGCCGCCAGCTGCTCGCCGGACATGCGCTGCAACAATTCGTTGCCCTGCATGTCAGGCAGCTTGAGGTCGATGATCATGCAATCGAACACGGTGGTGCGCAGCAGCGCCAGCGCCTCCTCGCCGCTGCCGACGTCGATGATGTCGACGTCGTCGTCGGCGATCAGCCGCACCACGCTGTCGCGCTGGCGGTCGTCGTCCTCGACCAGCAGCACGCGTTTGATCTTTTGCGTCAGCTTGCTCTCGATGCGGTGGAACACTTCCATCAATTGCTCGCGGGTCGTCGGCTTGAGCGCAAAACCGATCGCGCCCAGGTGCAGCGCGGCCTCGCCAGCATCCGAGCCGGACACCACGTGCACCGGAATGTGGCGGGTCTGGGCGTCGTCCTTGAGCATTTGCAGCACCGACAGGCCGGAGCGGTCCGGCAGGCGGATGTCGAGCAACACTGCGTTCGGACGGTGCAGGCGCGCCAGTTCCAACCCCTCGTCGGCGTCGAAGGCGACCAGGCAGCGGTATTGTTTTTCGTGCGCCAGGTCGTACAGGATGCGGGCGAAGGTGGGATCGTCCTCGATCACCAGCACCGAGCGGGCGTTGTCGACGCCGGCCAGCAGCTGATCGCGGTCATCGTCGAAAGCGCGTACGCGCGGGGCCGCTTGCTCGCTGTCGGCGCCGTGCGCTTCGCTTGGCGCCGGCGAGGTCGCCGCGATGGCCAGGCCCAGCGACGTGGCCGCGTAGGCGCCGACGCCGCCATTGTCATCCATGCTGGCCGGCGCGCTGGCGCTGCCGACGCGCGGCCCCGGCTCCGGCGCGGTCCAGCGCAGCGGCATCGTCAAGGTGAAGCAGCTGCCCTTGCCCGGTTCGCTGACCAGGCTGATCGCGCCGCCCAGCAAATGCGCCAGGTCGCGCGAGATCGACAGGCCGAGCCCGGTGCCGCCGTACTTGCGGCTGGTGGTGCCGTCGGCCTGCTGGAAGGCGTTGAAAATGCCTTGCTGGTCTTCCTGGCGGATGCCGATGCCGGTATCCTGCACCGAGAAACCGACCGCGCCCTCGCCGGCGCCGTGCACGGCCAAGGTGATCTGGCCGCTGCTGGTGAACTTGAGCGCGTTCGACAGCAGGTTCTTGAGGATCTGTTCCAGGCGCTGGCGGTCGGTGACCATGTGCGTGGCCACGTCGTCGGCCACCTGCACGTGGAAGCCCAGTTTCTTTTGCTGCGCCAGCGGTTCGAACACCATAGCCATGCCTTCGACCACGTGGCGCAGCGACAGCTGCTCCGGCACCAGTTCCAGCTTGCCGGCCTCGACTTTGGAGATGTCGAGGATATCGTTGATCAGGTTCAGCAGATCGTTGCCGGCCGAGTAGATCGTGTTGGCGAAGCGCACCTGCTCGTCGTTCAGGTTGCCGGCGGAGTTCTCCGACAGCAGCTTGGCCAGGATCAGCGAGCTGTTCAGCGGCGTGCGCAACTCGTGCGACATGTTCGCCAGGAACTGCGATTTGTACTGGCTGGCGCGCTCCAGTTCGCGGGCGCGCGCCTCCAGGTCCGACTGCGCCTTGAGCAGCGCGGCATTTTTGTGGTCCAGCGCGGTGCCCTGCTCGGCCAGTTGCTCGTTGGTCTGTTCCAGCTCGGCCTTCTGGTTCTCCAGGCTGGCCTGTGATTCCTCCAGCACGCGCGACTGTTCCTCCAGCTCCTCGTTGGCTGTGCGCAATTCCTCCTGCTGCACCTGCAATTCCTCGTTGAGCTGCTGGGTTTCCTCCAGCACTTCCTGCAAACGCTGGCGCGACTGGCTGGCCTCGATGGCGTTGCCGATGTTGCCCTTGACCAGGGTCAGGAAATCCATGTCCCGCACCGCGATCGGCCTAAGCAGACCGATTTCGATCACGCCGTTGACCTCACCGTCGTTGTCCAGCGGCGCCATGAGCACGCTGGCCGGCGTCCCCGATCCTAGGCCGGAACTGACCTGAATGTAATCGACCGGCACTTTGTCGAGGCGGATCAGGCGCCGTTCCAGCGCCGCTTGCGCCACCAGGCTCTCGCCCGACTTCAGTTGCTGGTCGCGCTGCTCCCACTCGGCGCTAAAGCCGTAGGACGCCACCCGGCGCAGGCTGCCGTCACGGTTGCGCAGGTACAGCGCGCCGACCACCGCGTTCATGTATCGCGCCAGGAACTGCAGCAGCACCGCCGACAGTTGCGGCAGCGCCAGCTGGCCGATGCCCTGCTGCGCGAGCTCGCTCTGGCCGGTGCGCAGCCAGGCTTGCTGCTGCAACAGATCGGCGTGCTCGGTGTGCTGGCGCAGCACGTCGTCATAGGTTTTCGACAGGCCGAGCAGCTCGCGCCGGCCGAACCACGCCAGCGCGCCGCCCACGCCCAGGGTCAGCACCAGGTACACCACCGCCACCAGGATGGTCACGCTGCGGGCCGAGGCGTTGCGGTCCTGCCGCATGCGCATCTCGATTTCGATGAAAGCGTCGAGCTGGCGGCGGATCTCGTCGAACTGGTTCTTGCCGCGCCCGGTCTTGACCGGTCCCGTCACATCGCCGTTGGCCGCGCGCAGCCGTATCATTTCCTGCGCATACTGGTCCCATTGGCGGTGTTGGGCCTCGATCACTCGCAGGCGGTCGACCTGGGCGTGGTTGTCTTTGACCAGGTCCACCAGGCTCGCCAGGCTGGACACGACTTTCGGCTTCGCCAACACATAGGGTTGCAGGAAAGTCTCGTCGCCGGCCAGCATGTAGCCACGCAGGCCGGTCTCCATATCGACCATTTCCTTGCTGATCTCGCTGGCGTTGCCGATCACGCGCTCGCTGTGCTCAACCCAGTTCATGGTCGTGACCAGGTATACCAGCAGCACGACGAACACGCCGGCGCTGACGACGCCGGCCGCCAGCGGCAAGGTGATATTACGGGCAAGAATACGACGGAAAGCAACGTCGTCGAGCGTTTTATTGGGCATGGCGGGGACCAAGATAACTGGAGAAGCAAGATTTTATCTCAAATACAAGCTTGACCAACCGCCATTCCAACCGTGCGCAGCGGAAATATGTTGGTCCCCATGCAAACGTTGCTATGCCGGCTGGACAGCCACCGCCAGCGGTCCCGGCGCAGGTGCCGCTTCGTGCCAGATTACGCCGTCGGCGCGCACCGTGGTGCGGTTCAGGATGCGGCGCGCGCCCGGACCGATCGGCGTCGCCTTGTGCGCCACGTGCAGGTTGTCGGCCACCACCACGTCGCCCGGCAGCCAATGGTGGCGGTAGGTGGCGCCGTCGCGCGAGTAATGGCGGTCGACCGCCTGCATCAGCTCGCGCGACCGGTCCGGACCATATCCCAGCACGCCACCGGTCAGGCCCACGTTCAGGTACAAGGCGGGAATGCCGGTTTTCGGATGCTTGAGCACCAACGGGTGGACCACGCCATTACGGTGCACCGTGTCGAGGCCGTCGAACTCCTGCTTGATCTCGTCCTGCAGCTCGGCATAGGCGCGGTGCAGGTCGGTGAACAAGGTATCGCCGCCCTCGCTGGCCTGCGCCACCGAATACCAGAAACTGATCGGGGTCGGGTCGGCGCGGAACGAGCCGTCCGAGTGCCAGTAGCGGCCCACCTCGACATGGCCGTCCTCGGGCCGGCTGGCGACACGGAAAATTTCCTCGAAGCCGTTCAGTTGGCCGCGCATCGTGGGAAAAGTCTCCAGCGCGCCGAACAAGCCGGTGGCGGCAATTTGTTCCTGCGGCGTCAGCGTCTGATCGCGGATCACCAGCAAGCCGTGCTCGAGCAAGGCCGAACGCAGCAGGCGGGCGGTGCCGGGACCGGCGTCGCGCAGGTCCAAACCTTCAATGGTGGCGCCAAAGCCGACGGGGAGCGGGGTGATATTCATATGGCCTCCTAAGCCTGAGATGTATGAAATCAATATATAGGCGTCACCCGCTGATGATAATATGAGCGAATTCGCACACACCTTTGCGCCAGACGCAACGCCGCCATGGACCGATTCGCCGAACTCAAAGCCTTTTGCCTCGTCGCTAACAATGGCGGCTTTTCGGCGGCCGCGCGCCAGCTGGGTGTCGCCACCTCGTCGGTGACGCGGCTGGTCGACTCGCTGGAGCAGCGCCTGGGCGCCCCGCTGCTCAACCGTTCGACGCGCAGCATTACGCTCACGGACTGCGGCCGCGCCTATGTCGAGCACGCCACACAAATCCTGGCCGCGCTGGACGAGGCCGACGATGCCGCCGCCGGCCGCAACGCCGAGCCCAGCGGCGTGCTACGCATTGCCGCGCCGGTCACGCTGGCGGTGCGCTACATCGCCCCGCTGCTGCCCGAGTTCGCGCGCCGCCATCCGCAGGTCAACCTGGACTTGCGCCTGAGCGACAACTACGTCAACCTGGTCGAGGAGGCGGTCGACGTCGCCATCCGCATCGGCAGCCCGCAGCAGCAGCCCAACCTCATTGCACGCGAACTGGGCACCCACCGGCGGCATATTTGCGCCAGTCCCGCTTATCTGGCCAGGCACGGCGCGCCGGACACGCCGGACGAGCTGACCCAACATAATTGCCTGCTGTTTTCCTACGGCGCCGTCCGCCACAGCTGGCGGCTGCGGCGCGACGGCCGGCAAGTGGATATCGACGTCGGTGGCAGCCTGAACGTGAACAACGCGGAAATGCTGCGCCAGGCCGCGCTGGGCGGCATGGGTTTAGCCCTGCTGGCGGACTGGCTGATCCGCGACGACCTGGCGGCCGGCACCCTGGTGGCGGTGCTGCCGGAGTACGACGGCAATCCCGGCGACATGGATGTGGTGATCCATGCGGTCTATCCGGCGAGCCGGCGCGGCTCGGCCAAAATCCGTCTCTTCACCGACATGCTGGCCGCTTCGCTGGGGGCAAATGGGGCGGACCAACGCGTTGTTGACTAGCGTTTGCCCACCTTGGCAGGCGTGACGATGGGCTTGATGGTGCAGATCGGGTTTTTCGGATCGGCGCAGCACGTGAGCAGCTGATTGAGCGATTCCAGATTCGCCTGCTCCCAGAACTCCTTGCTTTGCTCGTTGTTGACCGGCATCTTCGAATGCCACTGCGCGAACTCTTTGCCGATGTTGCTGTAGCGGCCCAGCGGATCGGCCGGAATCAAGGACGGCAGTGTCGGCAAATTCATAACGCCACCCCGCCACCTTGCGTGTAGGGCAAGGCCACCTTGCGGATCGCCTCCAAGTAGCGCACGTAGCCGGTGCAGCGGCACAGGTTGCCGCCGACCCAGGTCTCGATCATATGGTCGAGCTGCGAGGCCGGCACCGGCGCCCGCTTCAGGTGCGACAGCATGGCCGTGGCCGCCATGAGGAAACCGGGCGCGCAATAGCCGCACTGGAACGAGAAATTCTCCAGGAAGGCTTGCTGCAGCGGCGCCAGCGCCTGCTCCGAACCCAGGCTCTCGACCGTGTAGATCGACATGTTCTCGACCGCGCTGACCGGGGTGGAGCAGGACAGCGTTTTCTCCAGCACCGCATTGTCGCCGCCGCCGTCGCCGCCACGGGTGGCGACGGTGCAGGCGCGGCACACGCCGATGCCGCAGCAGAATTTGGTGCCGGTCAGGTCCTGGCGCTCGTGCAAAAAATCGATCAGCGCCATGTCGGCGTCGCCGGCGTCGGCTTGCACCGGCTTGTCGTTGATGTGAAAAAGGATCGGCTGTGTCATGTCAGGGACTCCAGGACGGCGCGCGCGGTGACCGGCGTCGTCGTATAGCGTTTGCCGCCGGTGGCCATCGCCAGCGCGTTCAGGATGGAAGGACCGATCGGGCACATCACCGCCTCGGCGATGCCGCGCGCGGTGGTCTCGCCCGGCGCCGGCGGCAGCACGATCAATTCCTGTTGCGGAATATCGGTCGAACGCGCGATGGCGTAGCGGTGCAGGTTCCAGGTGCCGTTGCCCGGCCCGGTGCGATCGTTCGGACAATGCTCGAGTAACACGTTCCCCAGCGCCATCGCGATCGCCCCCTGCGACTGGCCGGACACCAGCTGCGGGCAATGCTGGACGCCGGCGCTGAGCACCGAGACCACCGATTCGACCGCGATCGCGCCGGTGCGCGGATCGACCGTGGCCGCCACCAGCGCACCACATGGCGCGTAAGTGGTGCGGCCGAAGCGGAAGTTGATCAGCGGCGGATTCACCACCTCGCCGCGCGCAATCGGCTGCAAGGTATCGACCGTGAGGCCCATCGCGATATAGTCGAGCGGCAAGGTCGCCGCGCCGCTGCGGAAGGTGAACGGGGCCGTGGCGAAGCCGCCCACATAGCTGGCGTGCACCACCGCCACCATCGGCAGGCGCATGCGCGTGGCCTGCTTGACCAGCGCCGACCACGGCAACGACGCCACGCCGTCCGCATGCAGCCGGTTGTCCTTCCAGCTCAGCGCGGCGGCCGGCACTTCGCGGCCCCAGATGGCGTTGGCCGCCGGCAGCAAGGTCTGCAGAATCAGCGCCAGTCCCCCCTGTTCGACCACGTGGTATTGGTAGAAGGCGCCCAGGCAGGCGCTGGCCGAGCCGGATGCCTTGAGTACGTAATTCTGCGGCACCGGCGCGGGCGGCTTGGGCTTGGTGGAGGTCAGATTGAGCGAATCGAACAGCTGGGTCTCGCCCATGTTGATGCTGTTGGCGTTGCGGCCAAGATAGGACGCCGTCGCCAGGCCGAGCGCGGTGGCGGCGCCGTTGCCCATGTCGATGTACGGGGTGTAGATCGTGACGGTGCCGGTCGGCTCGATCTGCACGGCGGCGAACATGCCGTCGCCGGAGGTGCCGTAGGCCTCGTTCGAGAGCGCGAAACCGACGCCGTACAGCAGCCCCTGGCGCTGCCTGGCCTGCTGCGTCAGCTTGCGGTTTTGCCACAGCGAATGCCGTTCCAGGCGTTGCAGCATCTCTTCCAGTTGCAGGTCCTGCAGTATCGGCGCGCCGGTCACGGTGGCGCCTCGGCCCTTGCCCAGCAGGTTGCGCCGGCGCAGCTCGAACGGATCGATGTTGAGCGCTTGCGACGCTTCGTCGAGCAAGGTCTCGATCGCCATGAAGGCTTGCGGGCCGCCGAAGCCGCGTTGCGAGCCGCCCATCAATTGCGGCGTCTGCATCGACCGGGCGTAGGCGACCGCGCGCGGAATGTCGTAGCAGCTCATCGAGCTGAGCGCGGCGAGCTGCGCCACGAACGGCGTCAGGTTCATCTGGTCGCCGCCGTTGAGCGTGAAATCGCAACGCAGCGCCTGGATCTTGCCGTTGGCGTCCACCGCCAGGGTCTCGCTGAAATCCGTCTCGCAACGCTTCAGGCCGACCTGGAACTGCTCGAAGCGGCTTTGCGCCCAGCGCAGCGGCCCGCTCGAAAACGGCGCCGCCAGTGCCAGGTACATCGAAAACAGCGACGAATCGCGTCCGCCGAAGCCGCCGCCGGGATAGCACGACAACAGATCGATGTCCTTGACCGGGTAAGCGCTGCCGTCGAAGATGTCGACCGCGTTTCTCAGGTCGCCGCTCGGCGACTGCGTGCCCAGCACCAGGTTGAGTTGCTGGGTGGCCGGGTCGTACCACGCCAGGCCCGACTCCGGCTCCATGAACATCGGATCGATGGTCTGCGTGTAAAACCGGCGCGTGAAGGTCGGCCAGACCTTGCTGTCGATTGCCGCCGAGATGCCGGCGGCCACCGCGTCCTTGGTCGCCGCGTAATTGGGCGTGTAGACGTAGTTGAAATTCTTGGCGTCGTCGCGGATGTAGCTGGTGACCGGCGTGTACGTGCCGGTCGCGGTGGCGGCTGCGGCGCCGTATTGGATCACGTCCGGATTGAATTGCAGAATCTTCACGGCGCGGCGGTAGGCATCGAAGTTGGCGAAGATCAGCATCGCCACCGGCTGCCCGAAAAAGTCGGCCGGCTTGCCGATGGTGGCCAGGAACGGGCTGTTCATGCCGTCGGCCAGCTTCAGCTTTTTGTCGATCAGGGCCTGGGCGTCGATCACCGCCACCGGACGCAAGCCGGCGGGCAGCATGTCCAGGTTGAATCCGGTTACCACCTGGTCGTAGCGGTCGCAGCGCACCGCGTACAGGAACTGCTCGTTCTGCGGCCAATCCTTGAAGTCGCGCGCCTTGAAATCGCGCGCGTAGATTTTTTGCCCCAAGACCTTGGGCAGGCCATCGATGCGCCAGCGGGCCCGGCCCGGCTCCGGCGCCCATGCGGGCACTTCCGTCAATCGCGGCCGGGACGCGTTCATCGCCATGCCGGGCAGGCTGGTCACCGATAAGCCGACGGTAGCGCCGCTGGCCAGTACTTTTAAAAAGGTACGGCGGCTAACTTCTGGCGTCATGCTCATGATTCCTTTTTCTAGTAACGTACTTGCGCACGCGGAAAAGCCGGATTGCAACGATATCGAAATTGCCGGCAGGAATTATCGTAACATGCGGTATTGGCGTCAAAAATCTTAAATTGTCACAACACAACTGCAACACCGAGCGGACTATGAAAAGACTGGCAGCAATGTGCACCCTCGCCTTGTTGAGCTTGAGCGCCCCTGTGCGGTCGGCCGAGCTTGTGGCGGTCTACCAGGGCAACCGCCCGCCCTTTTCGTTTCGCGACGCGCAAGGCAACGCAACGGGTATCGAGGCGGATGTGGTAACCGAGGCGCTGCGGCGCGCCGGACGCGGCGTCACCTTTCGCGAAACGCCCAACGTGCGCCTGCTGCCGTTCAGGGAGGGGGATGGGGTCGATCTGGCGGTGAGCGTGCGCGGCAACGACGGCCGCGGCGTGTATTTCTCAGACGAGTTCGTCACGTTTCACAACGTTGCCATTTCGCGACGCGACCGGCATATCGCGCTGAAGACGATCGCCGATCTGGACGGCTACAACTTCGCCATTTGGCAGAACGGCTGGCGCGACCTCGGTCCCGCCTTTGAAGCGCGCTACCGGCCGGGCGCCGACGGCCGCTTTCCCGCCAACTATTTCCAGCCGTCCAACCAGCAAGCCCAGAACAAGATGTTCTGGTTCGGCCGGGTTGACGTGATCGTCGTCGACAAGCAAGTCTTCGAGTGGTATCGCAAGCAGTTCAGCACCGAGTTCAACACGGAGGTGGCGCTGGACTACCATGCCATTTTCAACACCACCACCGGCTTCAAGGTCGGCTTTCGTAGCCGCGACCTGCGCGACGCCTTCAACCGCGCACTGATCGCCATGCGCAAGGACCAGACCTATTCGCGCATACTGGCGAGGTATGCGCTACCGGCGCGGCAATGACCTTGGCCTGAGGACGCGCAGCGTCGATTACAGGCTGGCTTCGCCGACGAGTTGCGGGTTGGCCTGGCGGTAAGCGGCCAGTTCGGCGCGAACTTGCGCGCGGGTCGCACCGGGCGCAGCCGACCCGGTCGCGATTTGTGGATACTGTTCGCCACTGGCCAGCTCGCCGCGTTGCTGGGCCAGGCGCAGCTCGGCGCGGACTTCGTCACGCGTTTTGGTCGACGCTGCCTCTGGCAGGGAAGCTGCGTAGAGTTCGCCGGAATTGACCGCCTGGCCGGCCGCGACGGCGGCTTTGTACTCGGCGATCACTTGTGCGCGGGTCAGTTGAGGAGCTTCCTGGGCGTAGACAACTGTGGAGGACAGCAGGGCGATGGCGAGGACGATGGCGACGTTTTTCATGGTGTGGCTCCTTAATAAGTTGAGATGATGGCCAACTGCGGCGAAACCCGTAACTAACGATTGTATCGTTCGCTATATTTATGGTGCTTTTTTCGTTCGCAGTGAACCGATGCATCTACTTTACATAGCACGCTATTTAATAGCAAACAATTTAAAACTATCGACTCGATAGGAAAAACTGATCGCCGTGTCGGTGCCAGCTTCTGAGCCGCAATAGCAGGGCTAGCGCTTTATTCTCACCGCGTCGAAGAACCAACCGTGCCAGGCGATGACGACATTATTGTGATTTTTTATAAACACGGATGTACAGCTGAGATCGACGACCGTGACCGGATTTGGCAGTCCAAGCTTGTCGGCGGTGGCCTGATATTGCTTACGCAGGAAAAGCCCTGGCTCCACGCGCTGGGCCGAGAATTCGGGCGGTCCACAAGCACGCGTTCCAAAAACCACTTTCTCTTTGCTGATGGTGAACACCCGGCCGACGAATTGGCGCGCTTCGCCCTCGTCGAGCGAGGTGGTTTCGGCTTCATCCAGTGCGGCAGTGATCTTCCACTGCCCGGTGATCGAAGCATTGTCCTCGCCGGCGTAAAACGCCAGGACGAATAAGGAGGCCAACACAACTGTCGCGACCAAGGCGCGCGCCATTGTCCTCTGCAACCATGGCGGATACGACCGAAATGACATATGGGTTCCTTGGCTGGCGTTTGACTCTCACGCTAGCATTGGAAACCATGCGGTTCACTGATGTCGCACAAGTGCGCACAACCGAGACGCTTGAACAACAGCGGCGGAGACAGCATCCATGCTTTTCACTGCTTGGAGGATGTTTCAGGCGCAATCAGTCAAGGGCATCAACGGCAATGGCCGGGCCTAACTATTTGAACTGATTGAGGAAAATTTGGTGCGGCTGGCGGCGATCGAACCCACGACCTTTGGCTTCGGAGGCCAAAAATCGAGCCTTTATCTATAGCCTCTGTAGCATTTTCTTCCTTTATTGGCACAATTTTGGCACACTGATACGCCAAATCAACTACGCCAAATAGCATGCCAACTATCCGCAAAAAAGGCGAAGGCCAGTACCACGTTCAAATCCGCAAACGCGGCTATCCAACTCAGACCAAGACCTTTACCAAAGAAGTCGACGCCAAGCGCTGGGCAACGATCATTGAAGCCGAAATGGAGCGCGGCGTGTTCGTTTCACGCACCGAAGCGGAAGGCACGCTAGTTAGGGAAGTATTAAAGCGGTACGAGGAAGAGGTACTTCCAACCAAACGCGGCCAAATGCCAGAAAAATCAAGAATCAAATTACTAGATGAAGAATTCGGCGACTATCGGCTAGCAAGCCTGAGCTCAACACAGATCGCAAAGTATCGAGACAGACGATTAAAGGCCGTAAGCCCTCAAACGGTAATACATGAGATCAACTTGCTCAACAGAGTTCTGAAAGCTGCCACTCTAGATTGGGGTATCGCATTGCCAGGGGGATTGCCAACCGCACAAGTACGTAAGCCAGCAAAACCACGCGGGCGTGATCGTAGGGTGACAGCAGAAGAAATAGAACGCATTTTTGCGGCCACGGAATCATTAGAGCTGCGTACTATCGTCGCATTAGCGCTTGAGACCGGGATGCGCCGCAACGAACTAGCCTCACTTCTCTGGGAGGATATAAATCTAAAAAAACAAACGGCGCATCTTCCAAAAACAAAAACCGATGTCCCTCGCACGGTTCCCTTGTCCAAAGCTGCAATTGCAGCACTCAAGGCCTTTGGTTTAAAGAAAGAGGGCGCTGTTTTCACCCTCCAAGGAGAATCAATGAGTCAAGCATTTGAGAGAGCTTGCAAACCACATCGCGGGAACGTTACGGGCTTACGCTTTCATGACTTACGCCATGAAGCAACAAGTAGACTTTTCGAAAAAGGGTTGAACGTTATGGAAGTTGCCACAATTACCGGCCATAAAACCCTAGACATGTTAAAACGCTACACACACTTGAAAGCGGAGGACTTGGCAAAGAAATTAAAGTGAATCAAGCAACTGCAAGTTGACGATATTTCCACTCATCAGGTATTTCCATATTAGTAATCAAGAGCTCATCTTCACTTTTTGAAACTCGTGTACTGTATTGAAATGCCTTCTCAACTTGCTTGAATTCCTCATACAGGCTACGAATCACATCATGGTTGTCATAGCTCAGCATCCAGTTAAATTTTACTGAACCCAGCGACTTGGACAAAGCAATGTGGTCTGGAAGCCTATAATGGTGCCTGTACAACTTACGCCCCTGTACAAAATATGGCGGATCAATATAGAAAAACGGCGTCACGCGTCGTTTATTCTCTCTGATCAGATCAACAGCGTCGCCAAATACAACATTAATCTTATTACCTAATTTCGCAATATCCTCGATTCTCGTGATTAGGTCTTCACGATTAAATCGACAGTCGATCTTATATGCCGAACTCTGATCTTGTCCGCCAATCGGTCCACTGTGCAACACACCCGAAAAGTTAGTCCGATTAAAAAACAATGCGGCAAACGCCATTTCTACTAAGCGGTCTTCATCAGGGGCCTCACATTCTAACAATGGACGCAGTTCGTGCCATCTTGCGAGCGAAACATCAGCTTCGCGGATCTTATTAATAAGCAAATCAGGCTGTTGAAGGGCGACCTTCCAAAAGGAAAACATAAGTGGATCACGCTCACCCAACACAGCAGAGGAACAGATCTCTTCAGACACGAGTGCCAGCGTCACCGCTGCGCTTCCCGCATATGGTTCAACAATTTTGCAGCCCCTTAAACCGTTATGCAAAACATACGACTTAACAATGTTCGCAAAGGATGATTTACTCCCAGGATAGCGAAAGGGAGTTTTTACAATTTCAGGCATAATGTGCAATCGCAGCGGTTCTCAGCTTTGTAATTAATTCGCCAACCCATTCCTGAATTTCAGGCATCTCATTGACGCGTTCAATGGTCAACGCAGCGTTAGCTGCAGCGAGATCCAATCCACTTTGGGCTAAACGAGGGATTGTGTAGCGATAATGCACCTGGCCATAACGCTTAGTCAAAATGCCCAGTTGTTGTTTTAGAGTTGCCTCGCCCACGAGAGAAATGCAGAACGGTATGAAAAGAGCAGGTACCGGGTCGGATGCCGGGATTTCTGCAAACCAGTTTTCATGATACGGACGGAAGTACTCTCGAACGCTCTTATTTGGCCAATTGCCACCCGACGCGACTTGCCCCAACATGTAAGTCTTTCCTGGAGCTTGATCTGGGCGCGGTGTCCACGCAATCACGTCAATGCCTTCATCTTTTGGATTAGTAGATACGCCTGGAAGAGGATTATCCCTAACCGCACCCTCTCCAAAAACTCCGTAACATTGCCGAAGTTTCACTAAAAATGGTGATCCATCTGGGCGGGGAAATCCAAAAGCTACCGCAGCGCCGTTCACAGAACCGGCTGCTGCCCAGGTAGAACACGCCCCGAATAGGTCTCTAACTCGATTCGGAAGCTCGTAAGAGAATTTATCTAATTCAAAAATCTCAGAATTGTTAAAATGCGAAAGAAAAAGACAAAATAGATACAAAACAGCGCCGTTTGTGAGCTCGCTCTTAATCTGTAGCTCTTCGCCACTTTCGTTGAACTCGAAAGGATAATCCTGCGCTAAATAATCAATTCTCTCTCGAAACTGTTGAATAATTGTTTCAAGAAAAATTTCATCAGCAGAATTATCCCTCTCCGCTTTACCTTCTGGATTAGCACCTTCAGAGTTCTTTCGCTTGTCCCATGCTCGCTGAAGAGTGCGCAAGGGACCGAATGAGAACTCCGAACATAATACATAAAACTCAAACCAATCCGCTATAACGTGCGTGTCACGATCGAGTGGCAACTGGGCTAACGGCATTTTCGCTATGTCCTGTAAATTATCGCTTCAGAGGTGGCTTGATACCACTTTTCTTGACCGTTGAACTCGTCGGCGGCCCTGATGTACTAACCTTTAACGAAAGCCGCTTTCGCTTAGCTCGCATAGCGTCTAACAACGTTTCGGCCTGCTCAACTATCTCTTCCGCAATAACCAGAAGATTTTCCTCCCCATTGTATTTTGGCAATGCATCCATTACGGAGGTCAGCTTCAACGTTGCCTGAGCAATAGTCTCACTAAAAACATCATATGGCGAACGAACATCATTATAGGCAACCGCTAAAGTCGCACCGCCACGGATTTTTTCAAGAGCTACGGGATTAGTAATTACCTCACCTATATGCTTCAGGTCCGGATTCTGAGATTTAATTAAGGAAGGCCTCTCGTCACTTTTATTTCCGTACAAATAAAGCAACACTTCTTTCAGCTTACCTTCATGTATTCGTGCAACAGGTACTTCGCCTGGATCTTTATTCCAGCCTTTTTCTAACCCAAGAAATTCTTGATATTCTGTACGACCTAATGCAGTGTATAAGTGCGAGAACGCAAACTTACCTTTATTGTAACGGTTCTTGATTTCAAAAAGATTTCTTGCTTCAGCTTGCTCAAGAACCCGAATACTGCTTATATAAGCACGAATAGTGTCATTATCATCCCCAAGTTGCCGAGCAATTTGATCGATTGTTAGACTGTTCTTTTGTTCGCGCTTATACCAGTCGCTAACGAAGCGTGCTTTGGCGTACGCATCCCAACGACTCGGACCATTAATATGTTTAAAGCCGATGAACGCCTGCGCATCGCTTTCACTCTTGACCCGCCACACAGTTACTTCTTTTATCGATTCTAAAACCTCCTTCGATATTTTAGGCATCGAAATACGGCAACGCTTTGCAAGGTGTGGGTCGCTGATAAGCTTGATCGATGCAAGCCGACGATTACCCTCAAGTACACGATATGGTCCATTATTTTTACCTATGACAATAAGCGGTTCAAAGTCCAAGTAGGTATTCGTGCAGATAGAGGTAATTACCTCTTCAAGAGGAGCAATTTCGTTCAGCGCTGAGATTATGTCTTCATCTATCAAAGTTCCATAATCATCCCCCGTTAGCAAACGAGGATTATTTTTATCAAACTCTAACAACGAGGTCGGGCATCCACGCGCAGGTTCACCGAAGGCAGGAGAGAATTTTAGCATTTCAGCAATGTCCGATAATTAGCTTAACCAGATATTATACATCAAGGCTAACTCGCAGCGAGCAATAAATTCTCTACTATAGTTCTTGTATGCAACAACTCCCGCCACAGTGAAGGTCCCACGGCCTAGCTCGCCCAAGCAATTGGTAGCGTACCGTACTCTGGCGGACAAAAAACTGTAGCAAAGCACGACTTCACACGCCAAATTTCTACGTGGACTAGACTGATGTCACAGTCGAAATGGAGGAACGTGATTGACAGCGCAGAGTTTTGACGTGCAGTATTGAGACAACCTGCTCGGCGAGAGGAAGTTTCTTGGCGCCGGGTCATCCATCTAACCTGTCCATTGGAACTCCTTTGCAACATCTACATACCTTCGAAACAAAAGAAGACGCCGAAGAAACTTTGCTAAAGTTAGTGGGGCCGAAACGATTAGCTAGTGACCGAGACGGTACTGAAGTCATCTTTAAATTGTTTGGCGATTTGACGTGGAGAAATCTTCACGCTGTCGGTCTACACAATCTTCCTGAGTTGAAAACAATTCTATCTCAGCGAGAATCTGGAAATTCCTATGATAAGAACCGACACCGCGAAATTATCATTGCACTCGAAAACGTTTCGCGAGTGCTCGGACTGACGATTCCTGCGCATTGGCGATGACAGCTAACGAGCATAAGTCAGCAGCCGTACAGAATCGAGATAACTATCCTCACCACTGATGTCTGATCGAACTAATACTTCTATCTGTTATGCGGATTGTTCCTTCCGGTGCGCATGCAACAAAAATCTTGAACCAATAACGATATAAACGATTTATACTATTTTACGATCCCCAGGTATTATGCAAGCCCGTATGGTTATAAGGCCCTGATCGTCAATGTCCACGATTTCTCGGCTGCCGTTTGGCCATTCCCGCACAATGTCTTCTTCGTCAAAATCGTCATCGCAGTAATAAATTGGCCTCCCCGCACGTAGATGTGTCTGCGCCGGCGATCCATCATCGTAGCGAAGCGCTCGGATTATCAGTGCATCCTGTTCACGGTCGTCAAGATCGCAAAGCATATTGAAATCGCAGCCCATACCGTCCGGCCTTTTCAAGAAATTTAGCGGCTAAAATTTGAGCGGTCATCATGATCTGCTCGCGGACCAAGCTGGATCTTAAGCGCTACGGCAAGCGCGCGCGTCTCATTCAGTGACGATTGCAAATATGCTTCAGCAGAGTCACCCTCCGAAAGCAAGCGCTCCAGCTCATGAACGCGATCAACCACCGCGTAGCGAAGCTGATCGAGCTGATCCTCGTTCGCAAGAAAACTAATCTCGTGCATAACTTCCTCTCTGAAAATTTAGCGGCTAAAATTCCTTAGCTACCTTGTTTATCAACAGCAATAGAACCTCTTCTTAGTTTCACATTCGTTGCGAAGCGTGCTTTTCCCTACAACTGCACAACATGTAGAACGAGTAGCAGCTCGGTATAATCGTGGCTTAAACTTTTGGTATGCAAGAATGATGGAAGAAAAGATAACCCACTGTTGCTGGCCACATCCTTATCCTCAGTCAATCCCCCCAAGAGAACGACTTCACCTCCATGGATTTGCACATTGGTGCGCAACTCACGTTTTATTAGTGTTGGCGACGCGTTTACACCCGTAGTGGTCCGTACAAAGTTGGAAAGCTGCTGTTCAACCATCAGATCAATTGCGCCATCGCGAATCTCAGGCAAAACATTAAAAATCACACCGCTACTACGGTACTCAACCGATTGTACCGGCTGACCATTTAGCGGGTAGCTAACAGCTCCAAGAATGGGTACATCCTGTCCGACCGAAAAGCGAGCCTGCTGGCCACTACGAACACGAAGTGATGGCTGCGTCATCACCTTGAACCGGCTATCCGACGACAGCGCTGAGAATATCGCATTCGCATCGCCTACGCTAAACTTTAGTGAATTGTCGAGTGCAGCTCCAGCTAAATTGATCGAAAGCTTCCCCGACAGGAGCGACGCCGCCAGGCTAAAGGCGGAACCTTGGCTCTTGCCTGTCTGAACCTCATACACGACACCGCGTACCATCACTTCGCCCGCTGAAATATCAACTTGTGGCAGGAGCTTCGTCAACATTTGCACTTCCCGCGCCGCCCCATTAAACACGACGACATCACTATCGCGATCAATGGAAGCCGCTGCGGAACCAGGAGGCGTCACAGCCTGCGCGGACTTGTCGCCGGGCGCAGCGTGCACCGAGCGGCGTGCCGTGAAATTACCCTTTAAAAGCGGAGATAGCAGGTCCATCAAATAGGAGCCGCCTCTATACTTCGGTCGATAAACAAAGGTCTCTGTTTCCTCAGACTGCGGTTCCTTGACCTGTTTAAGACCAACGAAATCGACGCCATTCCGCCGCACAACCTGCAATCCAAGCGAGTCAAAAAAAGTATGGATGAAGCTGCGCAATTCGCTGTTTGTCCCGTCATATCGAAAGGAGACTAAGCGCTGATCATTGAGCACCTCAGGAGCAATCACATATGCATCGCGAAGGGCTTCGGCATATATGAGCTGCACCACCTGGGCAACGTTGATACTGCGGAAATCGAATCGAGTTGGCTCAATACCTACAGCGATATGCCCAGCTGCGTGCACAGAAAAAGCGCTACACAGGATGATTGCGACGAACCATTTTTTCATTTTCTTGCCTCAACAGTTTGCGTTAAACCGTTCACAGCGGGCAATGACCTGGAAGGTACACTCGCAATCATCGATTTAGAAGGGGAACCTGACCAGCTCGTAACCTTGGCGCCATCCACCTCTCCCACTTGGACGAGGCCAGTATTGCTAAAATTTGACGGAGACTCAAGGCGTATATCTCCAGCCGGATTAGTCAATACAATCCATTCACGCCCAAAAGAAAAATAGCTACCCGTAACGCGCCATGTATCACTGAAATTTCCCCCTGCTGTCTTCGCTTGCGAGGAGGTGTCAGCAACACGGTCGGTATCCATTTGCGTCAATTTCGGCCCGTTCAAATCCTTGCTAAGCTTCACGGTATCTACGGGATGGAAAAATCTCCAAGCATTATAAAAACAGATCGCACCGCCGGCCACCAAAAGAGCCAGAAAGCCCCAAAGCTTGTTATTCGTGAAAATATTTTGCCGCTTGTCGGCGTTCACCATCACACCTTGTGCGCCGCCTTTAAAGCTTGAATACAGCGGGAAGATTTCCTTACGATACGTGCGAATCCAGTTTCCGATCTGGTTCGCTTTCGTCATCCTGTTGCCTTCCCACATATTCAGGCTATACGTATTGCTCATACCTAACGCAACCTTTTTATGGGTGCGGAAGCTGAACGCCACAACATTTTTCAAAAAACGATTAAGGGTGCCCATATCCTGAATCATCAAAACCAAGTCACAGGCGACCAGGGTTTTCGGATGAGTGAAGTGACCATGTTCCAAGAAAAACGACTGATGATTCTTCTTGATCTTCATCTTGTCTCCCCAAAAACGCCATGCCTCATCGATCGCAACCAAATCGCCAGGCTGCACAAAGGTATCGGTGTGCGCGTCCTTGGCGTCATCGTAGTAAGGAAAAAAATCGTCAAGAAACACTTGCGCGTTGGTCGCATGTACTACTGCTCCGTACTCAGCGCGATCATCACCCGGATACTTAGTGCTCAAGTGCTCGTGTATCTTTTCCTGTGAAATGCCATCCACGTTGGTGACAACACGCCTTCCGGCACGTATTGCAGGCACGATCACCTCAGACACCACCTCGTAGCTTTTCCCTGACCTCATCAGGCCTGTGTACACATTAATCGGCATTACGTTTCTCCAACCTCTCTACTGCAAAACTAGGGCGCAGCTCCTTGAACCATTTTTTGAACGAAGCGCGGATAGATCAGCCAATCACAGGAATACGTCGAATGATGAACCGCCCGACCCATGCCGATAGCAATATTGGTAGCCCGGCCGATACGTTGAACAAATCCATGAAATACCACACGCTACTGGGAATTCCGCCCATCGCTCCAGCGATACCGGAAGCGTTAGGCAGCAAAGGCGACATTAGAGATATGAACTCAGAGGTGATAAAGAACAGCGCGAAGAAAACGACAAACTTGACGATTACAGAGCGGAACACAAATCCAAGAATCGTATTCGCAGCAGCCAACAGAAGTACCCACATAAGTCCCCCTTAAGCGCGCAATATGATCAACGCGCCGAGCATCAACCATACGAAACCCATTACCGCGTACAGAGTTGGTCTAACCCCGTCCAGCACGGTGCAATGCGTGTCCATCAAAATTGCTTTGTTAAACAAATTGAACGTAGGCTTGGGACATTCGGAGGTATGAGCCGGCACCACAAAATTGCGTAAGGTCGGCATCACATTAAAGACAGGTCGCAGAATCGACTGCGCAGTAGGCGTTGCCTCTAACGATAGCGAAGGCACGCCTGGATCAGAGCCCCAATCAATCCTGACCTGGTTGACCACATTTACATTTGGCGTATTCACGACGTTAACATTCTGAGTACCACCCGGAGACGTATTCGGGTCTGTCCCAGTGCCGGGGATTGGATTGCTTACAGGATCATAAGCAGGATTGATCACAACCACCTGACCAGCTCCAGGCGAAACCGGCGATACTAAATCAGCGTTGGTTGGCCATGTGACAGGATCAGATTGCTGCACAGCCACCGCATCAGCCGTAGTGACAGGATCGGTCGGAGAGAAAGGTAGTCCTTGGTAGCCCGGTTGCGACGCTGCCTGCTGCCACAGGTCGTTCGCAAGGGTAGCTATCGTAGAAGCATCGGCGGGTCTTTCCAGTTCAGCAGTTGAGAGTCGAGACACGATACTCCCGATCTTTCCTTTGTAAGTCGCAGCCGGCTTATATGGATTCTTTACCATAGTAAATGTAGAGTCACCATTGATCCATTGAGAATCAGGCTGAGAATTCCCTCCAGTACCAATTCGGACCGAGTGGCAAGTTACAGTGCCGGCACCGAAGCCATCAATAGGCGTCTCTGGATCGCAGCCCAAGAATCTAGCCCCTGTCCCACCACCAATATTGATCCATCCTTGCACGCCAAGCTGCATACACTGAATTGGATCGTCGCAATATACGTAAATACCGAAATAACCGAACACGCCTTGGGTAATGCGCTCTTTAGTGGAATTTGTAGCCATACCATCTGTGCCAAAAGTCAGGCCTGGCTGCAAATAAGTGTATGGGTTTGCACCTGGGTCCCAAGGAGTGCCGGGAGTGCGTCCCCCGGTGTCTTTCACAACAAATTTGGCCTCAGAAGAAGAGTCATCAAAGAAGACTTTATAGATCCCATACGCCAAGCCCCCCACAGCGGCTGCGGCGCCAAGCCCCGCTGCAACTGAGAGCCAAACGGGCGCAGACGCGGCTGTAGCCGCCGCGACGGCCACATCCGCAGCAATCCCTGCTGCGACCGTAGAAGCGCCCGAAAATGTCGCAAACATCCGTGGATCGTTTGCAGCAAAACCGCGTCGAATTGCCGTCTTCTCGATGACCTTACCTAGTGTCTTGTTCATCAAGCCGGTAAAAGCAGGTAGCGCCTGCGCATCGGCACGAAATGCCAACGAGAACATCAAGAAAAATATAATAATGCGCGCTCTCATTAAGACACCTTTACGAAAACCGCCAACACGCCGATTAGAAGAAAAATAAGCATCAGACCGGCACCAATCCGAACATGGTTCTGGTACACCCACCAGCAAGGCGCGAACACAGGTAATAAAAAAGGAAGCCACCATTCATCGCCATCGAACATCGATCCGACAACAAAATACATAACGCTTATGAGGTACGTGAATGCCAACAAGTACCATGGCCAGTGAGTGACAAAGCCGTTCATTTGCTTACCCTTTCAAACCTTCTATGACTGCCCAGGCCGACACGAGCCCCCACACAAACATCCCGAAATACCACAACTGATTTATCGTCATGCTAGATCCCATGAGTACTAAAAAAATGGAGTGCACGAAGCACCCCATAGTCAAGGTAGGACCGGATTACTTCCGGATCATGGACAGGCCGATGGAGGCGCCTTTAACAGCCACATAAACCACAGCCAGCAAACCAGCGATTGCCAGCACAGCGGTAGTCACCGTGCCGAAATCGACAGCACTGGTAAGGCCGGACATGTCAGGACCGCCAGCAGCTTGTGCCGAAGCAGCCGCAGACGCAGCAATCGCGCCAACCACAACCAGGCCACGTTGAATACTCTTGTTCATTTGAAGCACTCCTAGATAGAAAATCGCGGAAACTGCCGCGCCAGTACTACGACTTAATTCGGTTCAAAATCACGCCGGCCGACTTGCTTACTAAGTACAGCCCTACTACAAACGTAAAGGCAGTACCCCACACCGCAGCAGCGACCGTATAGTCAAAAGGCTCAATTGCGGCCGAGACTACTGCCATCTGTTCAGTTGTTAATACATGACCTTTCACTACAGCTGGCGCGCTACCACTGGAGCAGGGAAGCTGAGTCGTTTGCGACGGCGCGCATACGATCAATGTTTGCTCTTCCACTTGTCCTCACACTGAAAAACCTGCGTTACAAAATACCCTTCATGACAGTGCAGAGCAGCGGTGTCCACGGCCTCAGAAAAACCGTCAAATCTGCCGGCTTCATGCAACCAGGGTGTGAACGCTACGTCGCCTTCGTGTGGCATAAGAAACAGTGACGATTCTTGGTCCTGCACAACAAACTTCGGTTCCGGCTTATGCGGCGCCATTTTTGCCGCCCGTGGCAGGTGCCCGCGCAGCTTCCACGGGACGAAGAGAATGGATTACAGTCTTTTGCGTCTTGCCATTTGTTACGATCTCCATTTCCGCCAGTGCCATAAAAGGGCCAGAACCTGCCAGGTGTTTGTACTTCTGATACTCTTCGGCTTTGCCGAGCCCGTACTCAGCGGTCGCAGTACCAAAAGCAGTATCCTTACTAGCGTCAAGATCCGTTTCAACAAACACCTTAGTGCTGTCAAATGCTTGACCGTTGTCCATCGTTCCCTTGGAGAACTTCATACCAGTAACTTTGATCGTCGACGTAAATTTCATTTTGCATTTCCTGTTTTTGTGGCCTACGTAAAACCGTTCTCCCCATTGAGGCCGAAACATGGGACGGTGGTAATAAACTGCATGAAAGAGGGGATAGGCGCAGGAGTTTGTTTGTGCACAGGCGTCGGACCAGAGGTGGCATCGCTCGTGAGCGGCTTCATACGCTTTGGCCAGTAGTCGTCTGCCTCATTACAGATCAGATCAAGGGTTTTCTTGTCACCCCACAGCTCGCGGAACACGCGGATGTACTTGCCAAACTGATGCTTGGTCACTTCGATGCAAGCGTCGATGGTGATCTGCGCGGTCTTGATTTTCACTTCCATGCGTTGTGGTGTCTTGACCTGAACGAAATCTGAAAAGCATGGGTAGGCAGCGGCGAAAAAATCCGTTGGGTTCAGAAGCACCTCGAACTGAATGATCGTGTTTGTATTCTTGAATTCGACTTCGCAGCGGCACCAGGCGCTAGACTTGTCTCCTTCCTTACGGCCCTTCTCGTAGAAGCGGCAGAACTTGCTAGAGGAGCGCAGACCAATAGTTAAAGTTCGCCCCTTGCCAGTAGGCCTAGTCCAATTGCCGATGCGTTCAATATTTGGCGGACGACCGCCAGCCTTCTGCGTATAGCCGCCAAGCGCATATTGATCGTAGGCCCAGTCCACGGACAGGTACGCTCCTTCGATGTCGTCATGGGCCAAATCAACCCGAGAGATCGAAGGGCGCATCGCCACTCTGGTCAAGAAGTGGAACAACCGTTTTTCCCAGCCCGCAACTGCGTTCTGACATCCTTGGCCGGACAAGGTGACGAGCATGGTTGCGCGTTGTCCTCCGAAGCACACGAATCCCATACCATCGCCAAGTACCCACGATTCGCGGTAAAAGTTCATGCCCCGATCACGCTTTTCGGTAATGCCGAAGCCGAAGATTTTTTCGAACTGGCGACTTGCTTCTTCGATGATCTGATCATCGGCGACCAGTGTCTGACGAGCGGTTTTGAAGAACGTGTCTTCCAATACAGTGAAATTGATCCAGTCAATGATGCATGCCTGAGTATCAGACGGTCTCCGGACCATCACCGTCTTGATCTTGCCGGAGTCGGTCATCATCAAAGACACTTCACCCAGGTCTTCTTCGGAAATACTCGCCCAAGTATCAGATTCGTCAGCAACGTCTGCGCCTGCTAGGTTTTCCCACATGTTATTAATGTGGGCTTCAGGAGCGGCGCCTACCTGCGCAAAATACGGCACTAACTTGGCCTCATCGGCCTCGCCGCCGGTGCGTTCCGGCAGCGCTGGCGCGCTGGCGGTACGCCCGGCGCCGACGGCCGATTCATGGCAACCGTAGATCTGCGATTTGACTGCGCGAGCTGCGACAGAACGTCCGGATGCTTCTGCATAAGCGTCAACGGGCTTTTTGCAGGCGCGGCTAATAAGGGATTGACGCTGTGGCCTCACGGGCGCACCTCGGTCTTGCGAGGGCGACCACGGCGCTTAGGTTCATTCGACGCCAAGGAAGGCATATCGAAGCGCGCTATCACTGCGGGCTTTACGTAAGATGCAAAGAACAATGCGATGTCTTCAATACGCCATAGCAATCGTTTGTTGCCAGGGAGCCTGCAGATGGGTGGCAAAGCTGACGGGTTGCGCGACGCGTCGCTGCGAATACTCGCTGGAGACTTGTGCATCAACCGCGAGAGCTGCTCAACGGACACCAACCCTAAATCCACAGAGGACTTGACCTCAACGCTCATTAAGGGCACCCTTTCATAAATTTCCAAATCAACAACCTCAAATGAATCGTTTCAATTGAAACGCTTTAGTTGAGCGAACTTTAGATGAACAGGGCAGATGATGTCAAGCAATACTTCGTCCACCATTCGTTCGCGCCTAATTGAGATCATTAAACAAGGCACGGACGAAGCAAGGCGCTTTAAGTCTCTTGAGCAGACGACGAAAATTTCGGGCGCGACTTGGCGAACCTTCTGGAACCGCAGCGGGGCACCTTCAGGTGAGATGATTGAGGCCATAGCAACAAAATGGCCTCAGTACGCGTTTTGGCTAACGACAGGCGCGACCGACCCGGCTGCTGGGCATGTCGCCCCACCAGGCGTAGAAGGTTTGCTAGACGACCAAAACAAAGAAATACGCGAAGCTACAGAATATTTTGAATACCAGGTCAAGCTACTGGAAGAGAGGAAGCCAACGCTGTTGGACCTATCCGGCCTTAAGAACTCCCTGGAGTTAGTGGATGACTCGTGGCAAGAGAAAATCGCTGTGCGCATGCCACCAGGCGCACGCATGTATGCAGCGCTGCCGCAACAGCCAGATACACCTACACTGTCGGATCTTTACAGCTCCGATGGCCGGACACTCACCAACGAATACCTCAATGCGAGAGCCGAACTTCTTGAGGATATCCGGCAACAAAAACGTTACAAGCTGGAAGCCCTGAAGAAACGGAAGCAGGAAGTGAAAGAAAAAATTGACCACGCAGGTGAAGCTGACAACGTGTAGCCAAGCCGGCACAATTTTGGCACAGTGAATGTGCCAAAATATGCAATATAACGCATCACATTGCTAGGCAATGCAGCGGTTAACTGTTTGATTTAGATAGGGAATTGTGGTGCGGCTGGCGGGGATCGAACCCACGACCCTTGGCTTCGGAGGCCAATACTCTATCCACTGAGCTACAGCCGCGTAGGGGGATTTTTTGAAGTGTGCCGTAGGATACCGTTTTTATCGCTTCCCGTCCATGCAAAGTGTCGTTTTGAGCACCTTTGCGTTTCCATACCGGGATTTTTGAGTCTATAATCGCCCGTTTGGTGAAGGTTTTGCAAGGCAGCTGCTTGATCAGTTTTCGCACGCCACCCCGGCTCGACATTAGTCTGTTAAGGAAATCATGAGCGACGTACATAACGAACACGAATCCGCAATCAGAACACCCAAACAGCTTGCTGCTGCTGTGGTCGGCTTTTTACTAGTCACCGTCTTAGGCATCGTCCTGCTGGTCAAGTACGTCACGGAAGATAAATTGACCGGCGCCGGCTCCAACAGCCAGGCACCGGAAGAAATCGCCGCTCGCCTCTCCCCCGTCGCCGATGCCGGCTTCACCTTCAAGGACGTGAACGCGCCCAAGGTGCTGCAGTCGGGCGAAGCCGTCTACACCTCCACCTGCGCGGCCTGCCACGGCGCCGGTGTGGCCGGTGCGCCTAAAGTCGGCGATGCCGGCAGCTGGGCGGCCCGCATTGCGCAAGGCTACGACACCATCGTCAAACACGCGATCGAAGGCTTGCGCGCGATGCCCGCCAAGGGCGGCAATCCCGACCTGGACGATGTGGAAGTGGCACGCGCCGTGGTCTTCATGGCCAACCAGGGCGGCGCCAAGTTCAAGGAACCTGAAGTGCCGGCAGCGCCAGCGGCAGCTCCGGGACCGGAAAAAACCGTCGATCCGGCCAATCCTAAATAAGCGGCACGCCGCAATCCACAAAAACCGGTCTGCATGGCCGGTTTTTTTACGTCCAAAACTATTTGCGGCCGGTGCCGATCTGATATTTTTTGAGCTTGTCGTACAGCGTCTTGCGCGGCACCAGCAGGTTATCGGCCGCCAGGCCGACATTGCCATCAACGGCGGCCAGCGCCTGGACGATCAACTCGCGCTCGTGATGGTCGACCTGTTGCGGCAGCGACATGGCGCCGCCCGCCTCAGCGACCGGTGCATTCCCGGGCACGGCGACGATGCCCAGCACCAGCCGTTCGGCGAAATTGCGCAGTTCGCGGACATTGCCCGGCCAGTCCTCGGCTTGCCACTGCGCCATCTGCTGCGGGCTCCAGGCCGGCACAGGACGGCGGTAGCGGGCGGCGGCATCGGCGGTGAAGTGGGCCAGCAGCAGCGGAATGTCCTCGCGCCGGTCGCGCAGTCGCGGCAAGTCGATGCCGACAACGCCGATGCGGTAGTACAAATCCTCCCGGAACAGGCCCTGCGCGCTTAACTGCAACAGGTCGACCTTGGTGGCGGCGACAATCGTGCAGTCCAGCGCGACCGAGTCGTTGCCGCCGAGGCGTTCGAGCTTGCGCTCCTGCAGCACGCGCAGCAGCTTGACCTGCAGCGCCATCGGCATGCTTTCGATTTCGTCGAGGAACACGGTGCCGCCCTGCGCGAACTCGAGCTTGCCGACGCGGCGCTTCTGCGCGCCGGTAAAGGCGCCGGCCTCGTGGCCGAAGATCTCGCTCTCAAACACCGATTCCGGCAGCGCGCCGCAGTTGATGGCGACGAAGTTGCCCTTGCGTCCGCTGGCCGCGTGCAGCAGGCGGGCCACGACTTCCTTGCCGGTGCCGGTCTGGCCGTTGATCAGCACGTCCACGCCAGCTGGCGCGACGTTGCGCACCAGGACCTTCAGTTGTTCGATGGCGTCGGAACGCCCGATCAGATCGGGCAGGTCCGGATGCAGCGCGCGCTCGGTGCGCAGGTTGCGGTTTTCCAGCACCAGCCGGCGCCGCTCCTGCGCGCGCCGCACCGCTTCCAGCAGGCGGCCGCTGGCAAAGGGTTTTTCGATGAAGTCATAGGCGCCGCCGCGCATGGCGGCCACCGCCATCTCGACATCGCCATGGCCGGTGACGACGATGACCGGCAGTTCGGCGTCGAGCGCGGCGATTTGCGCCAGCACCTCCAGGCCGGATCGGCCCGGGAGGCGCACGTCGGTGACGATGACGCCGGCGTAGTCCGCGCGCAACAGCGCCTGCGCCTGCTCCGCGCTGGCGCAGGCTTGCACGCTGAAGCCGCCCAGTTCCAGCGTCTGGCTGGTGGCCAGGCGCAGCGCGGCTTCGTCTTCGATCAGGATGGCCTGCACGTCATGCTCCTTGTTATTGTAAAGGCAGCCGCAGCTCGAAGCGCGCGCCGCCGTCGGTCTGGTTATGCGCCGTCAGCTGGCCGTTCATCGCCTGGACGATAGACGATGAGATCGCCAGCCCCAAGCCCAGGCCCTTGCCGGATGGCTTCGTAGTGAAAAACGGTTCGAACAGATGCGCGACGACCTGTTCCGGTATGCCTTCGCCGCTGTCGCTGATGCTGACCAGCGCGCTGCCGCCGTCGCGCGCCAGACGGATCGCGACCGCGCGACGCTCGGCGTTCTCGACCGCGTCGAGCGCGTTGCGCAACAGGTTGATCAACACTTGTTCGATGCGCACGCTGTCGCCGGTCACTTTCAGGTTTTCCACGCCAACGTCGATATCGAGGGCGACGTTGTGGCGCCGGAATTCGCTCTCGAGCAGGAAGGCCGAGGCCCGCACCGATGTCGCCAGCTCGACCGTGCCGAGGGTCTCATCCTTGCGCGCGAAGCCCTTGAGCTGGCCGATGATGGCGCCCATGCGCGCGCTCGCCTCGCTGATGTGGCCGAGATTGCCGGCGACGTGTTCGCCCTGCCCGCGCTCGAGGAACACGCGGGCGTTGTCGGCAAAGGCGCGAATTGCGGCAAGCGGCTGGTTCAGTTCATGGGTGATGCCTGTCGCCATCTGCCCCAGCATCGCCAGCTTGCCCGCTTGCACCAGCTCGTTTTGCGTCGAGCGCAGCAGGTGTTCCGTTTCCTTGAGCTTGGCGTACTTGTTTTCCAGATGCTGGTTGGTGGTGCGTAGCTGTTGCGTGCGTTCGACGATCTTGTCGTTCAGCTCCAGTTCGGCCTTTTGCAGCGCGGCGCGC
Source organism: Duganella sp. AC917 (assembly GCF_979258245.1). Classification (NCBI taxonomy): domain Bacteria; kingdom Pseudomonadati; phylum Pseudomonadota; class Betaproteobacteria; order Burkholderiales; family Oxalobacteraceae; genus Duganella; species Duganella sp. AC917. The sequence goes on along the minus strand of NZ_OZ409848.1, from coordinate 5,405,106 downwards.
GAGGCCAGCCGCTCCTCCAGCCGGCGCCGGCGCTGATGCGACGCCCAGCCGGACAGCGCGGCGCACGCCAGCAGCAAGCCGGCCGCCAGCGCCCATTGCAGCCCGGCGCGCAACACCCGCGACTGTCCCGGGAACAGCATCAGCTGCCAGCCCAGCTGGCCCACCGCTTGCGTGACGAACAGGTCCGGCTGGCCGCTCAGCGGCGTGACGGTCTTGCCCATGTATTGCTGGGTATGCGCCAGCTGGCGCTCGGTGGCCGCGTCGAGCGGGGTCAGGCTGCGGTAGATCCAGTCGGGACGGTTGCTGAGGAAAATGACGCCGCTGCGGTCGGCCAGCACGATGGCGTCGTCGCTGCTGCGCCAGGTGCGTTCGAAGTCGGCCAGGCTGATCTTGACGGCCACCACGCCGGTGACCGGCCCGCCGGCGCTGCCGTTGCCATAGACCGGCTGGGCGATGAAGTAGCCGGCCTCGGTGGTGCTGGTGCCGATGCCGTAAAAGCGCCCCGCCCTGCCCTTGAGCGCGGCGTCGAAATACGGACGGTAGGAAAAGTTTTTGCCGACAAAGCCCAGCGGCTGGTCCCAGTTGCTGGCGCCGAGGGTCAGGCCGTCGCGGTCCATCACATAAATGGCGCCGACGTTGGCCTGTTGCTGGATGGTTTTCAAGGTGCTGTTGAGGCGGCTGATCGCGCGCACGTCGGACGGGTTCGCCAGCGCTTCGATCAGATCGGGCTGGAAGCCGAGCACGAACGGCAGCGTCTCGTACTTTTGCAGCAGCGATTGCAGGTCCGGCGCCATCAGCTGCAATTGCCGCTGGCCCTGCAGCCGCAGGTCGTCGCGGGCGCGCGACGTGCCGGCCTGATACGAAGCGGCGACGACAGCCATCGCGCAGATCGACGCGAACAGCAAGAGCAGGGATTTTTTGGCGCGCATCGGCAGATTCTACTGTAAGCCAGCGAACCGGGGCCGGCCCGCGAAAGTGTCCGGCCCCGTCGCACTCAATCGACCGCTGCCATCCGCATCTCGTCGTTGTGGTGGCGCTGCTGTTCTTCCATGACCAGCTGGCCCAGTTCGCGCTTGAGGGCGTTGAACTCGGCGGCGGCCGGATCGCGCAGGCGCGGCAGATCGACCAGCATGTCACGCTTGACGGTGCCGGGACGATACGTCATCACCACGATGCGGTCGGCCAGGTAAATCGCCTCTTCGATGCTGTGGGTGACGAAGATGATGGTTTTCTTCAACTCGGCCCAGATGCGCAGCAGCTCGTCTTGCAGATTGCGGCGCGTCAGCGCGTCAAGCGCGCCGAACGGCTCGTCCATCAGCATGATCGGCGAGTCCAGCGCCAGCACGCGCGCGATCGCGACGCGCTGGCGCATGCCGCCCGACAAGTCTTTCGGGAAGCGGTGACGGAAATCGCTCAGCGACAGCATCGCCAGCAATTCATCGACCTTGGCGGTGATCGCGGACGGGTCCATGCCTTTGATCTCCAGGCCGAAGGCGATGTTCTTTTCCACCGTCATCCACGGGAACAGCGCGTATTCCTGGAACACCATGCCGCGCTCCGGTCCCGGACCGGTGACCAGCTTGCCGTCGGCGGTGATGGTGCCGGACGAGGGCAGCGAGAAGCCGGCGACCGCGTTCAGCAAGGTCGACTTGCCGCAGCCGGACGGCCCCAGCAGACAGACGAACTGGCCCTGCGGAATATCGAGATTGATTTCCTTGAGCGCGACGACTTCGCGGCTGTCGGTCTTGAACACCTTGTGGACACCGCTGACTTGAATATGCGTAGCGTTCATCTTAGTTCTCCAGACCACGGTGCCACCGCAGCAAATGGTTGTTGAGTTTGTTCATGCCCACGTCGATGATCAGGCCCAGCAGCCCGATGCTGATCATGCCGGCGATAATTTTGTCGGACCAGAAGTACTCGCGCGCCTCGAGGATGCGGAAGCCGAGGCCGTTGTTCACGGCGATCATCTCCGAGACGATCACGACGATGAAAGCGGTACCGATGCCGATGCGCACGCCCGACAGGATGTACGGCACGGCCGCCGGCAGCATTACGCGGATGAACATCGTGCGCTGGTTGACGCCCAGGTTGCGGGCGGCGCGGATGTAGATGCCGTCGACCTGACGCACGCCGGCGATGGTGTTGACCAGCACCGGGAAGAAAGCGCCGAGCGCGATCAGGAACACCGCCGGCGCGTTGCCCAGGCCGAACCACAGGATCGCCAGCGGGATATATGCGATCGGCGGAATCGGACGCAGCACCTGCATCAGCGGATTGAGCCAGGCATACATGCGCTGGCTCGCCCCCATCATCAGACCCAGCGGCAGGGCCAGGCCGGCGCCGACGGCAAAGCCCACCACCACGCGGTACAGGCTGCTCAGGGTGTCGCCCAGCAGTTCGCCGGACAGCGCCCAGCTCAGCCAGGAGCTCGCGGCCGGATCGTACGCAGTCAATGGCAACAGATACTCGATCCATTTGCTGACCACCGCCACCGGCGACGGTAGCACTTGCGGATTGACCCAGCCGAGCATGGCGCTGGCCTGCCACAGCACGACGATCAGAATCGGGACCACCGCCCCGGTGGCGCTCTGGCGCCAGTCTTGTTTGTTCATGGTGTCTCCTGCTTTGTCGTGTTATTTGATGCCGAGGTTTTTCTTCGATGCATCCAGCAGATCGGTCTTGACCCAATCCTTGGCCACCGGCGGCTTGCTCATGCGGCCGACGCCGGTCTTGAGCATGATGTCGGTGGTGATCTGGATGTGCTCGGCGGTGACGTCGTAGCTGTACGGCGAATTACTGATCGCGTCCTTGAAATCGTCCGCCGTGATCTGGTTCTTGAACATCGACTCGCGCACGTATTTCTCGGCCACGGCCTGGTTGTCGATGAACGTCTTGGTCGCCTGGACGAAGCAGTTCATGAACTTCTGCGCCAGCGGACGCTTCTCGTTGTAGAACTTCTCGCTCATCACCAGGGTGCGCACCGGCTCGCCGATGGCGGTGTCGTACGGCTTCATCACTTCGACGCCGTAGCCCTTGTTGATCGCCTGCGACGATTGCGGCTCGCTCTGCATGATGGCGTCGAGGTTCTTGCCCATCAACGCCTGGTTCAGGTCGGCGAAGGCGAGGAAAACCAGCTGCACGTCCTTGCCCGGGCGGTCGGACGAGGTCAGGCCGGCCTGCGCCAGTTCGGCGATCAGCAGCACTTCGTGGATGCCGCCGCGCGTGACGCCGACTTTCTTGCCTTTCAAATCCTTGATCGATTTGATGCCTTCGTTGGGACGGGCGACCAGGCGGGCGCCGCCTTTGGCGAAGCCGGCCACGACGTAGATCGGCGCGCCGTTGGCACGGCCGGAAATGGCCGCTTCGGACGCGGTGGCGCCGACGTCGAGCTCGCCGGCCAGGATGGCTTGCATGACGTCCGGGCCTTTGGCGAAGACGTGTTCCTCGACCTTGAGGCCACACTTGGGCGCGATTTCCTTGATGTAAGAGACCGCGCCGTAGTGGGCGAACTTGAGGTTGCCGAGGCGGACCACTTCCTGCGCTTGCGCCGTGGAGGCGAAGGCGAAGGCGGCGGTCAGGGCGAGCAGACGGAATTTGGGCAGGGATTTTGGCATTGCGTGTCTCCATTGTGGTTGTTGTTAGAGGAGACATTGCAGCTTCCGTGCCAGACTGCGTGCCGACGATAACCCATTGATTTCTAAAGATTTTGCAACACAGCCACGGCCATCCGGCGCGGAAACCCGCACTTCTTAACCCAACACCGTGCGGATTGCCGCACTCAGTCACTTCCCACCCAATCCCGTTTGGTACTTATATGGTCTATTTTTATGACCATCGGCTTATAATAAGTCCCTAAAAGGTTGCCGGGAAGCCGATATGGAGTGTCATTTCCAAATTTTTCAAAACGATGGCTGGATTGATTGCGCCCAGGTGACATTGATCGCCCCCGCAGGCGGCAATCCGCGCAAGCCAGCGATCTTCGAATACGATCTCGACTACGCGTTCAAGTCCGGCGCCGAACCAATATCGCTGTGTTTTCCCGTCAGCGCTGAAATGCACACGCTCAAGCAATGGCCTGCCTTCCTCTTCGATTTAATTCCGCAGGGCGGTGGCAGACAATACTTGCTCGGCGAACTGCAACTTGCCGACAACGCGGCCGCCGACTTTCCGTTGATGTGTGCGGGGGCGTTCAATCCAATCGGTCGGGTGCGCGTAGCCGAAGCGGCCTCGTACTACCAAAGCCACGTCGTCAGGCATGACATCGGAGGCCCGCTCAAAGGATTTTCAACGGAGGACATCGTCGGGCGCGGCGCGGCGTTTAGCGAGGACATGCTGATCCACGCCATGCTCACGACCGGCAGCCTCGGTGTGCAAGGCGCCGCGCCCAAATATCTGCTCACCACCGACCAGCAGGGCTCGTGGCATGCCGATGCGGCTCTGCCGGACTGCCAGGCGTCCGAGCACTTCATTGTCAAACGCGCACGTGGTAAAACCGATGTCGACCATAAAGTGCTCAGGAACGAAGCAGCTTACATGAAGGTCGCCGCCAGTATGGGCCTGCGTACCCTCGGTACGCCACGCTATCTCGATGACACCCTTTTCATCCCGAGATTCGACCGTCTTGTCCGTCATGGCAAAGTGCAACGTCTGCATCAAGAAAGCGCAGCGTCGCTAGCCGGCATCGTCGGCTTCGACAACACGCCAAGCCAGTTCGAGCTGTTAAACGCGATCAGGACCGTAGTAACCGACCCAACCGGCGAAACCATCGAGTTTCTAAAACGCGACATCTTGAACCTAGCAATGCGCAACACCGACAATCACGCGCGCAACACCGCTGTGCAAGTGCTCGACGGCGCGATCCGCCTGACGCCGCTCTTCGATTTCGCGCCGATGTACCTGGACCCGGCCGGTATCGCCCGCGCGGCTCGCTGGTACCAGCCCGGCAGCAGACAGGAATTGCACCAATGGCGCCAGGTTCTGGACGCGCTGCAGATCCGCGATGAGGAGCGCGCCCTCATTAGATTGGCGCTGCATCGCTTCGGAAAACAAATGAGCGCGCTGGACCAGCACATGAAAGACGCCGGCGTTGACGACGATATCACAGCGTTCCTCCAGCCGCACATTGCAGGGCAAATTCAGCAACTACAAACGTTGGAACCATCATGACGCAATCCAGAAAAAAGGCCGGCAAGGACCAACTCCGACACCGCCGCGTGCAACTTTATGAGGCCGTTGCACGCGGTGGTATCAGCCTGCAGGATGCCGTGAAGGAAATGCGCGCCATCTCCGGTCTGACCCAGGCCGGATTCGCGGCGCATCGCGGGGTCAGCACCAAAGTGATCAAGGAGATCGAAGGGGCAACGGGAAATCCAACGGTTGGCACGTTGAATCGCATTGGCGCCTTTTTCGGTCTGGAGGTAGCCTTCGTCCGTTCCGCAACCCTGCATGGGCGAAGCCCGGACAGCGAGCCCGAGCCAATTCCGTCGCACGCGTCCGATGCCCGCCACGTGATGGAAGAAATCAGAAAATTGTTGGCGTCGTATGAAGCAAACGGTGTGTAAGCCTGGCTAGCTGCACAGTCCTAACGCTTTACGCTCCGGGAAATAGCGGTAGGTGAAGGTGCGCATCGGATATTCCTTCAGCCCGATTTCGAACGCGGGCGAAACGATGTCGAAGCGCTCCGGCAGCTTTTCCTTGACCCGCACGCGCACCCGCCACAGCGTTTCCTCGCCGGCCGCGCTGGCGACGAACATGTCCGGCACCCTGGGAATCGAATCGACGATCTCCGGCCGCGAATTGGTGGTGCGCTGGTACAACGTGACCAGCTCTGCCTTGTGCAACACGGGCCCCTTCGGCGCGGTGACGTTGTAGTCGCGCGAGAGGAAACGCGCACGCTCGCCGCGCGGAATGATGTACACGAAAGTGAACTCGGCGCCGCCGTCCGGCAACATCACCGGCGGCGTGGTCGCCACACTCATGCCGCGCGGCAGTTCAAAGCGCGACCCGTCCTGCCACGTCTTGCACTCCGGCGTGGTCGCCATGTAAAGGTTGCCAGGGGTATAGGACTCACCGCAGCCGCTGAGCAACAGTGGAAAAAATATCGGTGCAAGGTAACGCAGACGCATGAAGACGGCTTTCCTAAGGAGTAGAACCGCCAGTTTATCAGTACCTGAAGCTCCCGCGACTCCCACCCGGCAAGCCACGCGTTGCAAAACCGGCCTTGTCATGCGGCAAGCAAAGGGATAAGGTTGGATGACAGTTTTTGTTGGGCAATTATTTGATTTCGGACAGCCGGCGCACCGGCATACTATGAAAGCAATAATATGAAAAACAAATTGTTTGCCGCCGCGCTGGGCTTGCTGTTGTCATCGCTGGTATCGACCGCCTCGGCCGAATCCGGCGTCACCGCCACTGAAATCAAGATCGGCATGGCCAATGCCCAATCGGGCCCGACCGCCGGCCTGGGCCTGGGCATCAAGGCCGGCAGCGAGGCCTACTTCAAAAAGGTCAACGCCGCCGGCGGCGTCAACGGCCGCAAGATCACGCTGCTCAGCGAGGACGATGGCTACGATCCGCCGCGCACCGCCGCCGCCACCGACAAGCTGATCAAGAAAGACGGCGTGTTTGCGCTGTTCGGCTATGTCGGCACGCCGACCAGCAAGGCCGCGATGTCGCTGGTCAACGAAGCCAATATCCCGTTCTTCGCACCGTTCACCGGCGCCGAATTCCTGCGCACGCCGCTGAACAAAAACGTCTTCAACATCCGCGCCTCGTACTTCAACGAAATCGAATTGCAGGTCGAGCGGCTGGTCACCGATGCCGGCGTCACCAAAATCGGCCTGTTCTACCAGGAAGACACCTACGGCAAGGTCGGCAAGGAAGGCCTGCAGATCTCGCTGCAAAAACGCAAGATGACAATGGCCGGCGAGGGCTTTTACCAGCGCAACACCGAAGACGTCGACGCCGGCCTGGCCGCGCTGATCGCCGCCAAACCGGAAGCGGTGCTGATGGTGGGCACCTACAAAGCCTGCGCCGCGTTCGTGCAGAAGGCAGCCGCCGCCGGCTTCAAGCCGAAGTTCTTCAACCTGTCGTTCGTCGGCACCGCCAACTTCATCAAGGCGGCCGGTGACGCCGCCGAGGGCGTCTACATCACGCAGGTGGTGCCGTCGCCGTTCGATGAATCGATTCCCATCGTTAAGCAATACCGCGCCGACATGAAAGCGGCCGGTGTCAACGACGGCGACTACACCTCGCTGGAGGGCTACATCAACGCCGTGGCGCTGGTCGAGGCGCTGAAGAAAACCGGACCCGATCTGACGCGCGCCAGCTTCCTGGCTGCGATGGAAAAACTGAACGTCCACCTCGGCGGACTGGACATCGCCTTCAGCCCCACCGACCATCAGGGCCTGAGCACGGTGTATCTGACCAAGGTTCAAAAGGGCAAGCCGGTATCGACCAACAAGCTGTGACCGGAACGCACCGGCGAAAAAAAATCCCCCGCCACGGCGAGGGATTTTTTTTGCCTGCGTCTTACCACATGATGACGCGGTCTTTAGGCGGCAGGTACATCTTGTCGCCCGGTTTGACGCCGAACGCATCGTAGAAGCCCGGCTGGTTGCGCATCGTACCGTTGGCGCGGTACTGGCCCGGCGAGTGCGGATCGGTCTTGATCTGCTGGATCTGCGCCGCTTCGCGCATCTTCATGCGCCATACTTGCGCAAAGCCCATGTAGAAGCGCTGGTCGCCGCTCAGGCCGTCGATCACCGGCGCCGGCTTGCCGTTCAACGACAGCTTGTAGGCCTTGTAGGCGATCGCAATGCCGCTGTTGTCGGCGATGTTTTCGCCCAGCGTCAGCTCGCCGTTGACGTTGTAGCCCGGCAGCGGGCTGAACTCGCTGTACTGCTTGACCAGCATCTTGGTCTTGGCCGCGAAGTTCTTGTGGTCGGCCTTGGTCCACCAGTCGCGCAGGTTGCCGTCGCCGTCGTACTGGGCGCCCTGGTCGTCGAAGCCGTGGCTGATCTCGTGGCCGATCACGCCGCCGATGGCGCCGTAGTTGACCGCGTCGTCGGCGTCGGCGTTAAAGAACGGCGCCTGCAGGATGGCGGCCGGGAACACGATCTCGTTCATCTCCGGGTTGTAATAGGCGTTGACGGTTTGCGGCGTCATGCCCCACTCGTCGCGGTCGATCGGCTTGCCCAGCTTGTTCAATTCCTTGTTGTATTCGAACTGCGTCGAACGGATGACGTTGCCCACCAGGTCGTCCTTCGACACTTCCAGCTTCGAATAATCTCGCCACTTGTTCGGATAGCCGATCTTGGTGGTGAACTTGGCCAGCTTGGTTTGCGCCTGCTTCTTGGTGACCGGGCTCATCCAGTCAAGCTTGTCGATGCTGGTCTTGTACGACGCCAGCAGGTTCTTGACCAGCGCTTCCATGCGGGCCTTGCGGTCGGCCGGGAAATGCTGCTCGACGTACAACTTGCCGACCGCCTCGCCCAGCGCGCCCTCGGCCACCGACACGCCACGCTTCCAGCGCGGACGCTGCTCGGTCACGCCGCTCAGCACGGTGCCGTAGAAGGAGAAGTTCTCGTCCACATAGGCTTTGCTCAGGTAAGGCGCGAAGGCGCGCACGGTCTGCCAGTGGAAGTAGGCTTTCAGCGTGTCGAGCGGGGTCTTCTCCAGCAGCGCCGTCATGCCTTTCAGATAGCTCGGCTGGCTGACGATGACATAGCTGGCCTTGCCGGTGATGCCGGCGGCGGTCAGGTAGGCGTTCCAGTCGTAGCCCGGCGCGGTCGCGCCCAGCTTGGCCACCTCGACCTTGTTGTAGGCCTTGATCGGATCGCGCAGCTCGACCTTGGTCCATTGCAGCCTGGCCAGTTCTTTTTCGAACTCGACGATGCCGTGCGCGGTGACGGCGCCGTGGGCGTCGCCGGCCAGGGTCAGCATTTTGCCGACGTGTAGCTCGTACTTGGCCAGCGCGTCGGCCAGCTTGGCGTCGTCCGCTTTCAGGTAGTAATCGCGGTCGGGCAGGCCCAGGCCGGTCTGGAACAGGTCGGCCACGTACTTGGTCGAATCCTTGTTGTCCTGGTGGATGCCGAAGGCGTAGGGCGCGCTCACACCGATCTGGTTGAGGTGCGCGATCAGCTCGGGCAACTGCTTCTTGTCGCCGACGGCTGCGATACGGTCGAGCTCGGCCTTGAGCGGTTTCGCGCCCAACTGCTCCAGCCTGGCCTCGTCCATGAAGCTGGCGTAGAAGTCGCCGATGCGCTGGGCGTCGGAACCGGCGGCCTTGTTCTGCTGGTTGGCGGCGCCTTCGATGATGGCGCGCAGTTGCGGCTGGATATCGTCGCGCAGTTTCGCGAAGCTGCCCCAGCTGGCCTTGTCGGCCGGAATTTCGGTGGTGGCCAGCCATTTACCGTTCATGTGGGTGAACAGGTCGTCCTGCGCGCGCACGGCCGGGTCGATGTATTCGGTGGCGATGCCGGAGGCCATGGTGTGGGTGGCTGCGGCGGCATTGGCGGTGGACTTGGCGGGAGTCGCACTTTTGGTGGTGTCCGCGGCGCCGGCCAAGCCTGCGATCAGGCTCAGCATCAATGCACTTACGAGATGACGTTTCACAGAAATTCCTTCAAATGTAAAAAGGCAAACAGGCCGCTGCACGATGCAGGGCCTGCAGGAGTTTATATCACAGCGTTGTCATTGTTACCAGATGATGACACGCTGTTCCGGCGCGACATACATCTTGTCGCCCGGCTTGACACCAAAGGCGTCGTAGAAGCCCGGCTGGTTGACCATGGTGCCGTTGGCGCGGAACTGGCCCGGCGAGTGCGGATCGGTTTTCACCTGCAAAATCTGCTGCTCGTCGCGCATGCGCACGCGCCACACCTGGCCAAAGCCCATGAAGAAGCGCTGGTCGCCGCTGAGGCCGTCGATCACCGGCGCCGGCTTGTCGCCCAACGACAATTTGTAAGCCTTGTAGGCGATCGCCACGCCGCTGTTGTCGGCGATGTTCTCGCCCAGGGTCAGCTCGCCGTTGACGTTGTAACCCTTGATCGGGCTGTAGGAGCCGTACTGCTTGACCAGCGCGTCGGTCTTGGCCTTGAAGTTGGCGCGGTCTTCCTTGGTCCACCAGTCGCGCAGGTTGCCGTCGCCGTCGGCCTGGCTGCCGCCGTCGTCGAAACCATGGCTGATCTCGTGGCCGATGACCGCGCCGATGGCGCCGTAGTTGACGGCGTCGTCGGCTTTGACGTCAAAGAACGGCGGTTGCAGGATGGCGGCCGGGAACACGATCTCGTTCATCGTCGAGCTGTAATAGGCATTGACGGTTTGTGGCGTCATGCCCCACTCCTCGCGGTCGATCGGCTTGCCCAGCTTGTTGATCATGCGCTGGTTGGCGAAGTTGGCCGCGCGCAGCACGTTGCCGATCAGGTCGGACTTGACGATCGCCAGCGACGAGTAGTCGCGCCACTTGCTCGGGTAGCCGATCTTCGGCGTGAACTTGGCCAGCTTGGCTTGCGCCTCCTTCTTGGTCTCCGGGCCCATCCAGTCGAGCGCGTCGATGCTGGTCTTGTACGAGGCCAGCAGGTTCTTCACCAGCTGGTCCATGCGCGCCTTGCGCTCCGGCGGGAAATACTCGGCCACGTACAGCCGGCCCAGGCCTTCGCCGATCGAGCGCTCGACCAGCGCCACGCCGCGTTTCCAGCGCGGCTCTTGCACGGCCACGCCGGTCAGCACGGTGCTGTAGAAGTCGAAGCTGGCGTCGGCGAAGTCCTTCGACAGGTAAGGCGAGGCGCTGCGCAGCAGCTGCCATTCGAAGTAGGCCTTCCACGTCGCCAGGTCGGTCTTCTCCAGCGCCGCGTTGAAGCCGGCCAGATAGCTCGGCTGGCTGACGATCACGTAGTCGACCTTGTTGGCCACGCCGGCCGACGCCAGCGCGTGGCCCCAGTCGTAGGCGGGCGCCAGTTCAGGCAGCTTGCCGATCGGGGTTTTGTTGTAGCGTTTGACGGGATCGCGGTTTTGCACCTTGGTCCACTGCGCCTCGGCCAGCGCGGTTTCCAGCGCGACGATGGCCTTGGCGTTGGCTTCCGGATTCTTGTCGCCGCCCAGCTTCAGGGTCTTGGCGATATGCGCCTCATACTTGACCAGGATGGCCGCCAGTTTGGCGTCGTCCTTTTTCAGATAGTAATCGCGGTCCGGCAGGCCCAGGCCGCTTTGCGAAATGCTCACAGCGTACTTGGTCGACTCGCGCGCGTCCTGGCGCACGCCCAGGCCGTACGGCGTGGAGACACCCAGCTTGTCCAGATGCGCGATCAGCATCGGGAAGGCTTTCTTGTCCTTGATCGCGCGGATGCGGTTGAGCTCACCGGTGAGCGGACGGATGCCCAGCGCGTCCAGCTTTTTCTCGTCCATGAAACTGGCGTACAGGTCGCCGATTTTCTGCGCGTCGCTGCCGGCCTTGTTGCTTTTTTGCGCCGCGGTCTTCTCGACGATGCCGCGCAGCTCGGTCGTGGTGTCGTCGCGCAGCTTGGCAAAGGTACCCCAGCTCGACTTGTCGGCCGGAATTTCCGTGTTCTTCAGCCATTGGCCGTTGAGGTGGGTATAGAAATCGTCCTGCACCCGCACGCTGGTATCGATGTTTTTCACTTCGATGCCGGAAGTCAGCGGTGCGGTATCGTCGGCGGCAGTGGCAAAAGCGGTGATCAGGCTCAGGGTCAGGGTACTCAGCAGAAAGCGGTTCACGGTGGTCCTTTAATGAGAACTTCAAGTCATATTGTCGGCCGCTTGTGACGGCAGCGCAAATATTCTACCGCTTGAGGCCCTGACGACGTGCCACCGCTCCACTTTTTTACTTTACGATACATGCCCGGCACGACGCCGGTTAGCTTAACCGCCGCCCGGCAGGTTGATACTCGCGCCACCCGCGCCGACGCCGACGCCCACGCCGCCCGCGCCGCCACCGCCCCGGCGTCCGCCGCCGCCGCGACGCTCGCCGCCCTCCTCCTTGCGCTCGCCGCCGCTGTGCGGATTGCCGCCGTTGTCCTGCACCCGCAGCAAATGTTCGCTGATCTGCTGGGCGACGATGCGGCGCTGGCTTTCATTTAACGCATCATTCACGGTCAGCCACCATTCGCGCAGCAGCTTTTCCTCGGCGGCGGCGGCGTTGCTCTCGTCGTCGATCGCCTTGGTCAGATCGCGCAGCTCGACATTGGCGCCTTGCGTGCCGGCCTGGGTCGCCGACTGCAAGCGCTCGCGGCGGGCTTTGCGCTCACGCAGCAGGTTGCGCGTCTTGCTTTCGGTTTGTTGCCAAAGCGTCTGCTGGTTGGGATTCAGGTTCAGCGCCTTCCGCAAATCGTCCGCCATCGGCAGGAAATCCTCGGCGTGCATGTCGAGGACGGGAACCGCGAGCGCCGGCGCAGGCAGCGCGCCGGCAAGCAGCAGCGCGCCGACCAAAGCCATGGCGCGCGGGGCCGAAAAAGTCAGGGAGGGAAACAGGGAGAGGCGCATTGGAACTCCGTAGGTAAAAAAAAGCCTGCGCTTGGGGCGCAGGCGAAAACCACTTCAGGGTAGAGAGAAATACGAGTTCAGTGTAGGCCGCGCCCCCGGCCGTGACGGCACTTCTTACAAATGCTTACCGACGTGAACGTGGAGGAAACACTGCGTAAAATTATGCAAACTTGATGCAACGCCAAGCGTGCGTAGGTATAGATTCAAAGTCAACGCCAACCGTTGTAAAATTCCGTAAAGGTATAAATCATTTCGTGACGGCTACTACGCTTGCCCGAAATCAGGTTTATACTCAGCTCATGCACATCGCGCGCGCACTCGCTCGCCGGGATGGCTCTCTGTACATTGTTCCAACGGGTGAAACATGGGCAAGAAACTCAAGAATTCCGGTTTGGTCGGCCTTGGTGTCGTCGCCGGCATCGCCGTCTCCCTTCAATTTTCCGCCATGGCGCAAAAGCCCGTCGAGCCGACGCTGCCGCTCGAAGAGCTGCGCCAGCTGGCCGACGTGTTCGGGCTGATCAAGTCCGACTACGTCGAACCGGTCGAGGACAAGAAGCTATTGACCGAAGCCATCTCCGGCATGGTCGCCTCGCTCGATCCCCATTCCGCTTACCTGGACAAAAAAGCCTACGCCGAACTGCGCGAAGGCTCGCAGGGCAAGTTCGTCGGCCTCGGCATCGAGATCGGCCAGAGCGAGGACGGCTACATCAAGATCGTCGCCCCGATCGAGGATTCGCCGGCCTGGCGCGCCGGCATCAAGGCGGGCGACCTGATCAGCCGTCTCGACAGCACCGCCGTCAAGGGCCTCAGCCTGGACGAGTCGGTCAAGAAGATGCGCGGCGAGCCGCACTCCAAGGTCAGCCTGACCATTTTGCGCAAGGGCGAGACCGATCCGCTGGTGTTCAACATCACGCGCGAAGAAATCCACCAAAAGAGCGTCAAGGGGAAGATCGTCGAACCGGGCTACGCATGGCTGCGCATTTCGCAGTTCCAGGAGCCCACCATCGACGACATGGCCGCCAAGATTGTCGAACTGTACAAACAAGACCCCAACATCAAGGGACTGGTGCTGGACCTGCGCAACGACCCGGGTGGCGTGTTGCAGGGCGCCATCGGCGTGGCCGCCGCCTTCCTGCCCAAGGACGCGGCAATCGTCTCGACCAACGGCCAGCTGCCCGACCAGAAACAAATCTTCTACGGCCGTCCCGAGTACTACACGCTGCGCAGCGAAAGCGACGCGCTGGCCAAGCTGCCGGCTGCCATCAAGCAAGTGCCGATGGTCGTGCTGGTCAACACCGGCTCGGCCTCGGCGTCGGAAATCGTCGCCGGCGCGCTGCAGGATTACAAGCGGGCCGAGATCATCGGCTCGCAAACGTTCGGCAAGGGCTCGGTACAAACCATCCGCCAGCTCACGGCCGACACCGCTGTTAAACTGACCACCGCGCGCTACTACACGCCGCACGGCCGTTCGATCCAGGCCAAGGGCATCACGCCGGACCTGGCGGTGGACGAAAACGCCGACGGCGACGGCCTGAACGCGCTGCGCACGCGCGAGGCCGATCTGGACAAGCACCTGAGCAACGACCTCGAGAAGGAAGTCGCCAAGACCAAGCGCGACGAGCTCGAAGAGCAATTACGCATCGTCGCGCTGGAAAAGACCCGCAAGCCGCTCGAATACGGCAGCGGCGACGACTTCCAGCTGGCGCAGGCGCTCAACCGGCTCAAGGGTCTGCCGGTGCAACTGGCCAAGCAGGAAACCAAGGTCGTGCAAACCGACATCAAAAAATAACCCAACCCGGGGTCAAGTCTGTCATTCGGACACGAACCCATCCCTACGACGGCGCCCTCTCGGCGCCGTTTCTCTTTTTGCCCCTCAATTTCGTCGCTTTATTACGCGGATCATGCTGTCATTGTGTAGAATTTGGCTCATTATTGGCGCAAGCCATTGCCTAATTCGAAAGTTTAATCATGAAACAAGCCGTCATCAGCGGTACCGGCCTTTTTACGCCGTCGCAATCGATCTCCAATGAAGAGCTGGTCGAGTGCTTCAACGCCTACGCCGAGCAGTTCAACGCCGACAACGCCGCCGCCATCTCGGAAGGTACCGTCACCGCGCTGGAAATGTCGAGCATGGCGTTCATTGAAAAAGCTTCCGGCATCAAGTCGCGCTATGTGATGGAGAAATCCGGCATCCTGGACCCGAAACGCATGGTCTCGCGCATCCCCGAGCGCGCCGACGAGGAATTGTCGTTGCAAGCGGAAATCTGCGTGGCCGCCGCCCATCAGGCGCTCGACCGCGCGCACCGCGTGCCGGCCGATATCGACATGGTGCTGGTGGCCTGCTCGAACATGCAGCGCGGCTATCCGGCGATGGCGGTCGAGGTGCAGGGCGCGCTCGGCATCGACGGCTACGGCTTCGACATGAACGTGGCCTGCTCGTCGGCCACCTTCGGCATCCAGCAGGCGGTGGCGGCGGTGCAAAGCGGCCAGGCGCGCGCGGTGCTGGTGCTCAATCCGGAAATCACCAGCGGCCACCTGAACTGGCGCGACCGCGACAGCCACTTCATCTTCGGCGACGCCTGCACGGCGATGGTGATCGAAGCGGCCGACACGGCCAAGGGCGCGCAGCGCTGGGAAATCCTCGACACCAAGCTCAAGACCAGCTTCTCGAACAATATCCGCAACAACTTCGGCTTCCTGAACCGTTTCGACGAGTCGGGTGTCGGCCAGGCGGACAAGCTGTTCCGCCAGCAGGGCCGGAAAGTATTCAAGGACGTGTGCCCGATGGCGGCCGAGATGATCAAGAGCACCATCGCCGGCGCCGGCCTGGAAGTGCCGCAAGTGAGCCGCTACTGGCTGCACCAGGCCAACCTCAACATGAATTTGCTGATCAGCCGCCTGGTGCTGGGCCGCGACGCCGAACCGGGCGAGGCGCCGGTGATCCTGGACGAATACGCCAACACCTCGTCGGCCGGCTCCATCATCGCCTTCCACAAGTACTCGGACGACATGGCCCCCGGCCAGCTGGGCGTAATCTGCTCGTTCGGCGCCGGTTACTCGATCGGCTGCGTGGTGGTGCGCAAGGTCTGAGGAAGCGACGATCGCGTTGACGATGTCGGATGAACCTGCGATGTCGCCAGACCATCAAAAAAGGCCCATCGGACTTCCTTCAACTAGACCACGGTGCGGCCGAACCGCTGTACCGCCAGATCTACACCCGCTTCCGCTCCGCCATCGCTGACGGCATGCTGCAGCCGGGGGCGCGTGTGCCGTCGGCGCGCGCGCTGGCGCTGGACCTGGGGCTGGCGCGCGGCACGGTGGAATCGGCCTACTCGCTGCTCGCGGCCGAGGGCTATCTGGAGACGCGCGGCCAGGCCGGCACCGTCGTCTCGCCGGCGCTGACGCGCCACGCCCCGGTGGCGCCATCGGCCCGGCCGCAAGACCCGGCGGCCGACCTGGCCGGCTCGCCGGCGCCGTTCGGCAGGCCGTTTCAAATGGGCCTGCCCGCGCTGGACGCATTTCCGCGCAAGGTATGGGCCGCGCTGGCCGCACGCGCGATCCGCGCCACGCAGGCCGCCGACATGGTCTACCCGCCTTATTGCGGCACGCCTGCGCTGCGCACCGCCATCGCCACTTACCTGCAGCTCTCGCGCGGCATCGACTGCGCACCGGCGCAGGTGTTCGTCACCTCGGGCTACCGCAACTCGCTGGAGCTGGCCGCGCGCGCCCTGCTCCATTCCGGCGATCGGGTGTGGGTCGAAGACCCGGGCTATCCCCCCACCGGCGAACTGCTCACGCAAGCGGGCATGCGCCCGGTGCCGGTACGGGTCGACGACGAAGGCCTGCAAGTGGCGCACGGCGTCGCCAGCGCACCCGATGCGCGGGCGGCCGTCGTCACACCCGCCCATCAAAGCCCGCTGTGCTTATCGCTGTCGCTGCCGCGCCGCCTCGCGCTGCTGGACTGGGCGGCGCACAGCGACGCCTGGATCATCGAGGACGACTACGACGGCGAATACCGCTACGTGAGCCGCCCCCTGCCGGCGCTCAAAAGCCTGGACCGCGCGGGCCGCGTGCTGTACGCAGGCACCTTCAGCAAGGTGCTGTTTCCGGCGATCCGGCTGGCCTATCTGGTGGTGCCGCCGGCGCAGGTGCAGCGCTTCGAGGCGGTGTGCGAGACCTTTGCCGCCGGCGGACCGGCGCTGACCCAGGACATCGTCGCCAGCTTCATGAACGAAGGCCACTTCGCCCGCCACATCCAGCGCATGCGCCGGCTCTACGGCGAACGTCGCGAGATGGTGGCGGCCGAGTTGACCAAAGTGCTGGGCAAGCACCTGCGCATCGATCCGCAACCCGGCGGCATGCACCTGGTACTGCGCATGCCCGCGCGGCACACCGACCGCGCGCTGGCCGCTCGCCTGCGGCAGGAAGGCATGTTCGCGCTGCCGCTGTCCGAATGCAGCGCGCTGCCGCAGGCGTCGTCGGCCTTGCTGCTGAGCTTTACCAATATCGATACGCCACGGCGGGCGCGCGAGCTGGCCCTTCGCATCATGGCCCAGTTAAGTTGACTAATCTTGGCACTTCCCGGCTAAGCCATGAAATCGCACAATACGGCTATCCGCAATCAACCAAGGAAACGCCATGACCGCTCGACTCGACATCTTCAAACTGTCCCCACAAGCCTACAAGGGCTTCGGCGCCGTGAAAAACGCCTTAAAGGAATCGAGCCTGCCGCGCGAGTTGCTGGAGCTGGTCGATCTGCGCGTCTCGCAGATCAACGGCTGCGCCTATTGCATCGATATGCACACGCGCGACCTGCTGGCCCACGGCGTCGGCATCGACAAGGTGGTGCTGGTGGCGGTGTGGCGGGAAGCCGAAGCGCTGTTCTCCGAGAAGGAACGCGCCGCGCTGGCCTGGGCCGAGACGCTCACCCGCGTGGCCGAGACCAACGCGCCGGACGCCGACTTCCAGCAAGCCGCCGCCGTGCTGGGTGAAAAGGAACTGGCCGATCTGACGATGTCCATCGCGCTGATGAGCGCATTCAACCGCATCGGCGTCGGTATGCGCCTGGTGCCGGCCGCGCTGGGCAAATAGGCGCGCCGCGATCGCGTGCAGGGGTGTCGTCGGCCTGCCGGCGTGTGCTAACCTTTGGGCTGTCCCCCAACTCCAGAGGAGCCCCCCGCGCATGCCCCACAATATCAGTCTGATCACCACAATCGCAGCGGCGCTGGGCTTCGGCCTGGTGTTCGGCTACCTTGCAACGCGCCTCAAGCTACCGGCGCTGGTTGGTTATCTGGCTGCGGGTATCATGTTGGGACCCGCGACGCCGGGCTTTGTCGCCGACGCCGCGCTGGCGTCGCAGCTGGCCGAAATCGGCGTGATGCTGATGATGTTCGGCGTCGGCCTGCACTTCTCGCTCGACGATTTATGGGCCGTGCGCAAGGTGGCGCTGCCCGGCGCGGTGCTGCAAATCGCCGTCGCTACGGCGCTCGGCATGGCGCTGGCCCACTTCTGGGGCTGGAGCATCGGCGGCGGCCTGGTATTCGGGCTGGCGCTGTCGGTGGCCAGCACCGTGGTGCTGCTGCGCGCCCTGGAGGAACGCGGCATCCTCGATACGTTCAACGGCCGCATCGCGGTCGGCTGGCTGGTGGTCGAAGACCTGGTCACCGTCATGGTGCTGGTGCTGCTGCCGGCGCTGGCCGGCTCGCTGGGCGGGGTGTCGCTCGACGCCCACGGCGTCGCCATCCCCGCCGGCGAAGTCGATCTGTGGGGTACCCTCGCGCTCACGCTGGGCAAGGTAGGCGCCTTCATCGCGCTGATGCTGGTGGTCGGCCGCAAGCTGTTCCCGTGGATCCTGTGGCAGGTGGCGCGCACCGGTTCGCGCGAGCTGTTCACCTTGTGCGTGATCGCCGCCGCCGTCGGTATCGCCTACGGCTCGACGCACTACTTCGGCGTATCGTTCGCGCTGGGCGCGTTCTTCGCCGGCATGGTGCTGCGCGAGTCCGAGCTGGCGCACCGCGCGGCACAGGAATCGCTGCCGCTGCGCGACGCGTTCGCGGTGCTGTTCTTCGTCTCGGTGGGCATGCTGTTCGAACCGACCATCGTGACGCAGCAGCCGCTCAAACTGCTGGCCGTGGTGGCCATCATCGTGTTCGGCAAATCGCTGGCGGCTTTCGTGCTGGTGGTGCTGCTGCGCTATCCGGCCAAGACGGCGCTGATGGTGTCGGCCAGCCTGGCGCAGATCGGCGAATTTTCCTTCATCCTGGCGGCGCTCGGGTTGTCGCTCAAGCTGATGCCGATCGAGGGCCAAAGCCTGATACTGGCCGGCGCGATTATTTCGATCGCCTTGAATCCGGTGGTGTTCCGCTTCTCCAAGCCGCTGGAGCGGTGGATGGGCAAGGACGGATCGATCGTGTCGCGCTTCGAGCGCACCGCCGATCCGCTGGCCGAGCTGCCGATGTCGGTGCCGCACGAGCATCTGGACGGGCAGGTGGTGCTGGTCGGTTATGGACGCGTGGGCCGCCGCATCGCCGAGGTGCTGGCCAAGCACAGCATCCCGTTCGTGGTGGCGGAGCAGAACCGCGAGATCGTCGACCAGCTGCGCAAGGAAGGCATCCACGCGGTGGCCGGCAACGCGGGCGAGCCGGCGGTGCTGATCCAGGCGCACATCGCGCGCGCCGGCATGCTGGTGATCGCGACGCCGGATACCTTCCACGTGCGCGCGATGGTGGAGACGGCGCGTTTGCTCAACCCGAACATCAAGACCGTGGTGCGCACGCATAACGAAGAGGAAGCGGAGCTGCTGCGCGGCGAATTGGCCGGAAAAATCTTCATCGGCGAAGAGGAACTGGCCAATGGCATGACGGAGTTCGTCGTCACCAATTTCGAGCGCAAGAGCGGCGGACACTAAGTTGGGCCGATAAGCCGGCGTGACTTCACAAACCGGCCGCCAGCTCCGCGCCTTCCTTGATCGCGCGCTTGGCGTCCAATTCCGCCGCCAGCGCAGCGCCGCCGATCTTGCGGAAGCGCGGCCACGACGGATTCGCTTTCACTTCCTCCTCGGACGGCATCAACTCGGTCAGACTGTCCTGCCCCGCGCACACCACCACGTTATCCACCGACAGCAAGCGCTGCTCGCCGCCGACGGTGATATGCAAGCCCTGATCGTCGATGCGGTCGTACTGCACACCGGCGATCATCACCACGCCATTGCGCGCGAGGACCGCGCGGTGCACCCACCCGGATGTTTTGCCCAGCCCCGCGCCCAGCTTGGAGGTCTTGCGCTGCAGCAGATACAACTGCCGCACCGGCTGCGGCGTCTCCGGCGCGACCAGGCCGCCCGGCGTATCGCCCTTCAAGCCCACGCCCCACTCCCTGGCCCAGACATCCAGCGCCAGCGGCAACGGATGCCTGGCATCGTGCAGCAGATATTCGCCGACATCGAAACCGATACCGCCGGCGCCGATGATGGCCACGCGCTTGCCCACCGGCGCCTTGTTCTGCAACAGGTCGATGTACGACAGCACCTTGGGATGATCGATGCCCTCGATCGGCGGGCGGCGCACCTTGATGCCGGTGGCGACCACCACCTCGTCGTAGCCCTCGGCGATCAGCTGCTCGCGCGTCACACGCACGCCCAGCTTGAGCTTCACGCCGGTCAAATCGATCCGGCGGCGGAAGTAGCGTATGGTCTCGGCGAATTCCTCCTTGCCGGGAATTTGCATGGCGATCTTGAACTGGCCGCCGACACTGTCGGCGGAGTCAAACAGCGTGACATCGTGGCCGCATTCGGCCGCCACCGTCGCCGCCGACAATCCGGCCGGCCCGGCGCCGACCACCGCCACGCGGCGCGGCCTGGCCGTCTTCGCGTACACCAGTTCCGTCTCGTGGCAGGCGCGCGGGTTGACCAGGCAACTCGCCCGCTTGTTGGAGAAGGTGTGATCGAGGCAGGCCTGGTTGCAGCCGATGCAGGTGTTGATTTCATCGGCCTTGCCCTGCGCCGCCTTGGCGACAAAATGCGAGTCCGCCAGGAAGGGACGCGCCATCGATATCATGTCGGCGTCGCCGCGCTGCAAAATTCCTTCCGCCTCGGCCGGCATGTTGATGCGGTTCGACGCCACCACCGGTATCGTCACCTCCAGCCGCAGGCGGCCTGCGATGCCGGCGAATGCCGCGCGCGGCACCGACGTGACGATGGTCGGCACCCGCGCCTCGTGCCAGCCGTAGCCGCTGTTAAGGATCGAGACGCCGGCATGCTGCAGCGCCTTGGCCACCGCCACCACGTCCGCCCAGGTATTGCCGCCGTCGACCAGGTCGAGCAGCGAGTGGCGGTACATGATGATGAAGTCATGACCGACTTCGGCGCGGATGCGCTTGACGATTTCCACCGGCAGCCGCATGCGGTTCTCGATGCTGCCGCCCCAGCGGTCGGTGCGCAGATTGGTGCGCGCGCACAGGAACTGGTTGAGCAGATAGCCTTCGCTGCCCATCACCTCGATGCCGTCGTAGCCGGCGTCGCGCGCCAGTCTGGCGCAACGCGCATAGTCGCGTATCGTCTGTTCGATGCCGGCTTCGGTCAGCGCGCGCGGCTTGAACGGCGAGATCGGCGATTTTTTGTCCGACGCCGACACCACGAACGGCTGATATCCGTAGCGGCCCGCGTGCAGGATCTGCATCAGGATCTTGCCGCCCTCCTCGTGCACCGCGCTGGTGACGCGCCGGTGATTGCGCACGTCGCCCTTGAAGTTGAGCGTCCCGCCAAAGGGCAGCAACCATCCGGAGCGGTTGGGAGAAATACCGCCGGTGACGATCAGGCCCACACCTCCGCGCGCGCGCTCCCGGTAGAACGCGGCGAGCTTGCCGTAGTTGTAGAAGCGGTCCTCAAGCCCGGTGTGCATCGATCCCATGACGACGCGGTTGCGCAGCGTCGTGAAGCCCAGGTCGAGGGGCGCGAGCAGGTGGGGGTATGGTGTATTTGTCATTATGGTTATATGGTCCAGATGTGATGCGTCAGACATCATGCCCGCATTAAAACCGAATTCCCTAGACCCGGGCTTCTAAAGGCCCGGCACCGCGTGTATTTTGTAACGTGATGGCGCTTCGCTTGTATTCTGACACCCTTTCCCTTACGCTGGAACGATGATGCGATTCCTTCTGTTTTTGTTGTTAGGTGTGACTGCCCCGGTGGTGATGGCACAAGCACCGAAGCTTGAACTGCCAAAGCTTGAGGTCTCGGTCAATCGCGTGGACGCCGACGCGCAGCACATGTACGAAGTGGACGCCACAGCGACAGTGGCGGCGCCACTGCCGAAGGTATGGCGCGTGCTGACAGGTTATGAACGGATGTCCGAATTCGTGCCGGACCTGGAGTCGTGCAAGGTCCTGTCGCGCAACGGGAATGAAGTGATCATCGAACAATTCGGCGTGGCGCGCTTTTTGTTCATGTCCAAGGCGATCCATCTGATCGTGCGGGCGACCGAGCAGCCGATGTCGTCGATCGATATCTCGCTGATATCGGGCGACATGAAGCACTACGAATCGAAGTGGGAATTGGTACCGGTGCCCGAAACCGGCGGCACCAAAATCATCTACAGCGGCCGGCTGGTGCCGAACTTCTATGTGCCGGGCATCCTGGGCGCGAACATGATACGCCACGATATCGAACACATGATGAGCGCCGTCGTGGCGCGCATCGAGCGCCGCGACGACACGGCCAAACGCGGTGGCCAGCCGTCGGTCCAGGCCACGCCGGCCGTTCCCGTCACGCCGCCGGCGCCGACGGCGCCCAATCAGGCCAGGTAGGTATCGCGCGAGCGCAGCTCGGCGAAGTTTTCCAGGCTGCCGATCTTCACCAGCACCGGATTCAAACTCAATTTGCTCTGCATCGAGCGCCAGGCGAACTGCCACTCCTGCTCCTGCGCTTCGGCGGCCGTCTTGGTGAAGGCGGCGCCCAGCGCGGCGCGGGTGCCGTATTCGACGGCGCCGTCGATGCCCGCCCAGCTGGGGAGCGTGCGCTGCACCGCGCGGTGCAGGCGCTCGCCGAATTCCTCGGAGTTGTGGATGATCAGGCAGGCGTCGGCCGAGAACAGCTCGAACAGCTTGCGGTCCCACGCCTTCGAGAAGCTCAGGGTCAGGCAGTTGGAAGCCGGGACGAGGATGAACTGGCCCTGGGTCAGCGCCAGTTCCAGGTCTTCGCGCACGCCGTAGCGGTGCAGGGTTGGAGGGCGTTGGTAGTCGTGCATGTTGGTACTCTATTCTTTACAGGTTATTTGACCGGGGCGCGGCGCACGTGGCGGTGCGAGCGCATCGCCGCCGACGCGATGAAGATCTCGCGCAGCAGGTAGCAGAAGCTGCCGATCAGCGCCAGCATCGCCACCACGAACATGCCGGCGATGTATTTGTCCAGCGGGGTGTTGGTGATATCGCCCAAAAACAGCATCGCGATGACCAGGCAAATCAGCAGGCCGCAGGCGGTGGACAAGGTGATCGAAGCATTGATCAGGTGCGATCGCCGGTATAGCACATCGAGTTCGTTCAGATAAACGTCGCTGTAACCGATGTCGAGCCGGTCCTCCAGCACCCGCGAGCGGTCGATGATGCGTGCCAGCCGGTTGGTCAGCACCATCAGGTTGGTGCACACGCCCGTCAGCAGGAACACCGGCGCGATGGCCAGCTGGATAATGTGGCCGATATCGCCGATCTGTATATTCATGAGTGCATGTAAGCTGGTGTTAATGCGCGCCTCTCTGGGCTGTCGATATTGCTACTGAAGCCGTAGTGTAGCAGCCCGGGGCGTGCCCGGGCCGTTTCCTGCCCCGAATCTGCATCCTCTCTAGGTAATTGCGGCAAATGCGCGGCTGCGCTTGAACTGCTCGGTCGCGCCGACCAGCGCGCGGGCGATACCCTTTTCCATCGCGCCGTGGCCGGCGTCGGGAATCATGTGCAGCACCGCGCCCGGCCACGCTTCGCGCAGGCGCCAGGCCGACACCGGCGGACAAATCACGTCGTAACGGCCCTGCACGATCACCGCCGGCAGATGGGCGATGCGGCCGATGTCGCGCATCAGCTGCCCCTCGTCGAAGAAGCCCAGATTGGCCATATAGTGCGATTCCAGCCGTCCCACGCCCAGGTCGAGCGCGTCCGACGGCGGGTCTTCCGGCTGCGGCAGCAGGAATACGCGGCGGCCTTCGAAGCGGCTCCACGCGCGCACCGCCGGCCAGTGCACCTCCGGATCGTCGCTCATGATGCGGTCGACATAGGCCTTCAGCAGGTTGCCGCGCTCCGCCTCCGGAATCGGCGCGATGAACTCCTCGTACACCTCCGGGTGGAACCACTGCGCGCCGTACAGGAACCAGTCAATTTCCGCCTGCGTGCACAGGAAGATCCCGCGCAGCACAAAGCCCAGGCAGCGCTCGGGATGCGCCTGGCCGTACGCCAGCGCCAGCGTCGATCCCCAGGAGCCGCCGAACACCAGCCACTGCCCGATGCCGAACAGCGCGCGCAGGCGTTCGATGTCTTCGATCAGCAGTTGCGTGGTGTTGTTGCGGCACTCGCCCAGCGGCAGCGATTTGCCGGCGCCGCGCTGGTCGAACAGGATCACGCGGTACTGTTCCGGGTCGAAAAAGCGGCGGTGCTGCGGCGACAGGCCGGCGCCCGGGCCGCCATGCAGGAAGATGACCGGAATACCGTTCGGATTGCCGACCTCCTCCCAGTAGATCGTGTGCAGGTCGTCGACCGCCAGCATGCCGTGCCGGGTTGGCAGGATGGGCGGGAACAGGGGCGAGATCGGGTCGAACATGGCTATCCTTTGGGCGTCGATAGCAGATTGTACGAAAAAAAAGCCAGGATCGCGAACGAACCCGGCTTCGATTGCGGCGGCGGCATGCTTGCCGCGCCACGTGGCGCCTTACGACATGTGCTGGCCGCCGTTGATGGCGATGTTGGCGCCGGTGACGAATGCCGCCTCGTCCGATGACAGGTAGGCCACCAGCCCGGCCACTTCTTCCGGCTTGCCCAGGCGCGCCATCGGAATTTGCGGGATGATTTTGGTGTCGAGCACGTCCTGCGGAATCTCCATGACCATCTTGGTGCCGATGTAGCCCGGCGAAATGGTGTTGACGGTCACGCCCTTGCGCGCCACTTCCAGCGCCAGCGCCTTGGTGAAGCCGTGCATGCCGGCCTTGGCCGCCGAGTAGTTGGTCTGGCCGAAGGCGCCCTTCTGGCCGTTGACCGACGAGATGTTGATGATGCGGCCCCAGCCGCGCTCAACCATGCCGTCGCACACCGGCTTGGTCATGTTGAACACGGAGTCCAGGTTGGTGGCCATGACGGCGTCCCAGTTCGGCTTGTCCATCTTCTTGAAGGTCATGTCGCGGGTGATGCCGGCGTTGTTGACCAGCACGTCGATCGGACCGATGTCCTTTTCGATGGCCGCCACGCAGGCTTGCGCCGAGTCGTAGTCCGCCACGTCGCACGGATAGGCGCGGAAGTTGAAACCCTGGTCGCGCGTCGTGGCGAGCCACTGCTCGACCTTCGGATTGCCAGGGGAATACGTCGTGACCACGTTATAGCCGAGCGCCGACAGTTTGAAACACACCGCTTCGCCCAGACCGCCCATACCGCCAGTTACCAATGCAACTCTTGCCATTTTATTGTCCCCTCTTCGTAGTTGATACCAAACTTCGCTGACACCAAAGTTCGCGCGCCGCCCCGCGACCGCGGAGGCGGCATGTTTATTGTTAAGGACGCTCGATCGCCAGCGCCACGCCCATGCCGCCGCCGATGCACAGCGAGGCCAGGCCTTTCTTGGCGTCGCGGCGTATCATTTCGTGGATCAGGGTGACCAGGATGCGGGCGCCGGACGCGCCGATCGGGTGGCCGATGGCGATAGCGCCGCCGTTGACGTTGATCTTGCTGGTGTCCCAGCCCATTTCCTTGTTGACGGCGACGGCCTGCGCGGCAAACGCTTCGTTAATTTCCATCAGGTCCAGGTCGTCCGGGGTCCAGCCGGCTTTTTTCAGGCACAGGCGGCTGGCCGATACCGGGCCCATGCCCATCAGCGCAGGGTCCAGGCCGGACGAGGCGTAGGCCTTGACCTTGGCCAGCACCGGCAGGCCCAGTTCCTTGGCCTTGGTGGCGGACATCATGATGACGGCGGCGGCGCCGTCGTTCAGGCCGGACGCGTTGCCGGCGGTCACGCTGCCTTCCTTGTTGAACGCAGGACGCAGGCCGGCCAGGCCTTCGATGGTCGAGCCTGGCTTGATGTATTCGTCGCTGTCGAAGACCACGGTGCCTTTTTTATTGGCAATTTCCAGCGGCAGGATCTCGTCCTTGAACTTGCCTTCTTTTTGAGCGGCTTCTGCCTTCAGCTGCGATTGCAGCGCGAATTCGTCCTGCTCGGTGCGCGAGATATCGTGTTTTTTCGCAACGTTCTCGGCCGTGATGCCCATGTGGTAGTTGTTGAACGCGTCCCACAGGCCGTCGACGATCATGGTGTCGACCATCTTGATCTCGCCCATGCGGAAGCCGTCGCGCGAACCCGGCATCGCGTGCGGCGAGGCGCTCATGTTTTCCTGACCGCCGGCAATGACGATTTGTGCGTCGCCGCATTTAATCGCCTGGGCCGCCAGGTGGGTGGCTTTCAAACCGCTGCCGCACACGTGGTTGATGGTGAATCCGGGAATGGAATCTGGCAGGCCGGACTTGATGACCGCCTGGCGGGCCGGATTCTGGCCGACGCCAGCCGTCAGCACCTGGCCCAGGATCGCTTCGCTGATCTGGCTTGGATCGATGCCGGTCTTGGCCAGCAGGCCCTTGATCACGTGCGCGCCCAGGTCCGAGGCCGCGATCTTGGCGAGGCTGCCGCCGAATTTGCCGACACCGGTGCGGCCAGCGGCCACGATAACTACATCATCCATATGACTCTCCAATACGCCGGCACGGCCGGCTTAGTTTAGCAACAACATTGATCAACTACGTGAACGTCGATAATACGCCTACGGCGGCGAGGCCGTGGGGGGTTTCGATTGTGCGTCGCCGCGAGGAACGGTCGCTATGTGTCTAGCAGCATCCATGCCAGCGGCTGGCGGCGTTGCGGCCTTATCGTAAGCGCCCGGATTTGGCGGCACTTTGATTTACGTCAACCTTTGCCTTCGACCAACCTCAATACACATTCTGAAGAAACAATGTTAATTTGTCACGACAATAATCTGATACCGTCGAGCGAGGCGGCGCACTGTTCACGTATCACTTTGACAAAGTCGAGCACATAGGCTTTGTGCTTTTGCGACTCCGGCACCGAGACGAACAAGTCGCTCCACAGGCCGTGGTCGCCAACAGGTTTGGCGATGACGTAGTCGTAGTCGACGTAGTTTTTGATGGCCCAGTTGGGCAGGGCGGCAATGCCGCGGCGGCTGGCGACCAGTTGCAACACGGCTACGGTCAGCTCGGCGGTGCGGCGCTGGACCTGGACGCCGGCCGGTTGCAGCACTTCACGGATCAGGTCGATGCGGTTTTCCGGCACCGGATAGGTGATCAGGGTCTCGCCCTCGAAGTCGGCCGCGTGCAAGCGGCGCTGCATGGCCAGCCGGTGCTTTTGCGCCATGACGACCAGGATTTCATAGCGGAACAGCGGGAAGGTTACGAAATCCGGGCCATACGGCGAGCCGATGACGAGGTCGGCGGCGCCGCTGCGCAGCAGTTCGGCCGGCTCGCTGTGGAAACCGGAGACCAGATCGATTTCCACGTCCGGCCAGCGTTTGCGGAACTCGTCCATGACCGGCATCAGCCAGTCGAAGCAGGTGTGGCATTCGAGCGCGACGCGCAACTGGCCGGTGTCGCCCTGGGTCAGGCGGGCCACTTCGCGCTCGGCCGCCTCGATCTCCGGCAACAGCATATCGGCCAGTTTGAGCAGCCGCGCACCTGTTGCGGTAAAGCCGATCGGTACGGATTTTCGCTCAAAAAGCGGCCCACCGTAGCGATCTTCCAGTAACTTGATTTGATGCGACAACGCCGACTGGGTCAGGTTGAGCAGTTGGGCGGCGCGCACCAGGCTGCCTGCCGAACGAAGCGCGCTCAGGGTGCGAAGGTGGCGTATCTCTAGCATGGTCTATTAATAATTTTCATGTGAAACTACAAAATCTTTCGTTTTGATTATAGACCGGAATGCCGCAAACTTTATCGCATCAATATTAAATGCGGATGACACCGATCATGACACCATCAAATAAAGCAGGCGAGAGCCACATCCACACGCACATTCCGGGATTTCCCCGCATCGGCGCCTCCCGTGAACTGAAGTTCGCGCTCGAGTCGCACTGGCGCGGCGAGCTCGCGGAGGCCGAACTGGAGAAAATCGGCAGGGAACTGCGCGCCCGCCACTGGGCGCTGCAGGAGCGAGCCGGGCTGGATTTCGTCACCGTCGGCGATTTCGCCTTCTACGACCAGGTAGCCAATCATGTTCAGCTATTGGGCTGCGAACCGGCGCGCTACCGCTTCGATCCGCGTCAATCGCAGCTGAGCCGCTATTTCGCGATGGCGCGCGGCGATGGCGGCGGTGCGCACAAGGAATGCGCCACCGGCTGCGGCCACGAGCATGCTCACGATACCGGCACGCACGCGTCAGCCGCGCTGGAAATGACCAAATGGTTCGACACCAATTACCATTATCTGGTACCGGAATTCACGGCGGAAACCGCATTCTCGCTGGCCTGCGAGCGGCTCTTTGACGAGGTCGCCGAAGCGCAGGCACTCGGCCACGCGGTCAAGGCCGTGCTGCTTGGTCCGCTCAGTTTCCTGTGGCTGGGCAAAGAAAAGGGCGCGGGCGAGCCGGGTTTCAACCGCCTGGACCTGCTAGACAAACTGTTGCCGGTGTACGGCGCGGTGCTGGACCGGCTGAAAGCACAAGGCGTGCAATGGGTGCAGGTGGACGAGCCGATCCTCGGGCTGGACCTGCCGGCGCCGTGGCGCAGCGCGTTTGAAAACACCTACTGGCAACTCAATCAGGTCGGCGTGCCGCTGCTGCTGGCGACTTACTTTTCTCCACTGGAAGAAAACCTCAGCCTGGCCTGCCGCCTGCCCGTGGCGGGATTGCATGTGGACGGCGTGCGCGCCGCGCACGAGCTGACCAGCATCGCCGACTGGCTGCCTGTGCACAAGGTGCTGTCGGTCGGCATCGTCGACGGCCGCAATATCTGGCGCACGGATCTGGACGCGGCGCTGGCCACCTTGGCGCCCATCGTCGACAAGCGTGGCGGCAAGCTTTGGCTGTCGTCGTCGTGCTCGTTGCTGCACGTGCCGTTCACGCTTGCGGCCGAGCACGCGCTCAACGCCGACACCAAATCGTGGCTGGCCTTCGCCACCGAAAAACTCGACGAGCTGTTTGTGCTGAAGCAAGCGTTGCAAGGCATCCACGAGTCCTCGGTCAGCGACGCGCTGGCGCTCTCGCGCGCGGCGCTGGCGCGGCGCGGCGCCAGCGAACGCGTACACCGGGCCGCCGTGCGCGAGCGCCTGGCCACGCTGGGCGACGATGCCGACCGCCGGCGATCGGTCTTCGCGCAGCGGCAGGCCGTGCAGCGCGCGCGGCTGCGCCTGCCGGACTTTCCGACCACCACCATCGGCTCGTTCCCGCAAACGCCGGCCATCCGCGCCGCCCGCGCCGGTTTCAAGCGCGGCGAACTGAGCGCCGCCGAGTACGAAGGCAAGATGCGCGACGAGATCGCCTACGCGGTGCGCCGTCAGGAGGATCTGGGACTGGACGTGCTGGTGCACGGCGAGGCCGAGCGCAACGACATGGTCGAATACTTCGGCGAGCAGCTCGACGGCTTCGTCTTCACGCGGCTGGGCTGGGTGCAGTCGTACGGCTCGCGCTGCGTCAAGCCGCCCATTATTTATGGCGACGTCAGCCGTCCGAAGCCGATGACGGTGGACTGGACCGTGCACGCGCAAAGCCTGACCGGCAAACCGATGAAGGGCATGCTGACGGGACCGATCACTATCCTGCAATGGTCGTTCGTGCGCGACGACCAGCCGCGTTCGCGCACCGCGCTGCAACTGGCGCTGGCGATCCGGGACGAGGTGGACGATCTGCAGCGCGCCGGCATCGGCATCATCCAGATCGACGAGCCCGCCGTGCGCGAAGGGTTGCCGCTGCGCCGGGGCCGCTGGGATGACTATCTGGCGTGGGCCACGCGCGCGTTCCGCGTCTCGGCCGGCGTGGCGGCGGACGGCACGCAGATCCACACGCACATGTGCTACGCGGAGTTCAACGACATTTTGCCGCAGATCGCCGCCATGGACGCGGACGTGATCACGATCGAGACCAGCCGCTCGGACATGGAGCTGCTCAATGGCTTCGGCCAATTCCGCTACCCGAACGAGATCGGACCGGGCGTGTACGACATCCACTCGCCGCGCGTGCCGGGGCAAGCCGAGATGGTGCGGCTGCTGCGCAAGGCCAGCGCGGTGATTCCTGTTGGCAATCTCTGGGTGAATCCTGATTGCGGCCTGAAGACGCGCGGGTGGGCGGAGACGGAGACTGCGCTGCGCAATATGGTGGCGGCCGCCCACCAGCTGCGGGCCGAGCACGCGGTGTACTGATATCTCCCAAGGCCCGATCCCGCCTATTTGCTTGCGCGCAAGCGTATCGGGCCTCCCCTTCAGCCGTTTTCCACAGTAGAATGCTCGTGCCTGCGCATGCGCGCGAGGTTGTTCACCTCATATACCTCTCATACTGTCGCCCATGTCCAAGAGCCTGTTTCAAAAGCCCATCGAAATCAAGATTTCCACCGTGGTCGCCGTTTCCGCCATCCTCGCGACCGCCGACAGCATCGCTCTCGACGCCGCGCTGGCCGAAATGACCGGCGGCACCACCGACTTTTTTGAAGACGACCTGGCGGTGATCGACGTCGCCGCGCTGCCGGCCGGCAGCGATCCGGTCGACTGGGCCGGCATCATCGCCCTGTTGAAAAAATACCGCCTGAATCCGGTCGCCGTGCGCAACGCGCCGCCGTCGATGGCCGCCGCCATCGCCGCCCACGGCCTGAGCCTGGAAACGGCAACCAAGCCGCGCGCCGACGAGGCCGACGCGGCAGCGGCCAAAACAGCCGCCAAGGAGGCTGCCAAGGCCGCAGCCCCGGCGCCAGCACCGGCCCCAGGCAAGCCGCCGGTCGCGGCAGCGACCGCCGCCGCAGCCACCGACGGCCTGCCCGGCAACGCCGGCGTCATGATCATCGACACGCCGGTGCGCGCCGGCCAGCGCATCTATGCGCGCGGCTGCGACCTGATCATCACGGCGGTCGTCAACAACGGCGCCGAAGTCATCGCCGACGGCAGCATCCACGTCTACAACACGCTGCACGGCCGCGCGCTGGCGGGCGCTTCCGGCAATCCCGAGGCCCGCATCTTTGCCATGACCATGTCGCCGGAATTGGTGTCAATTGCCGGCGTTTACCGCACTTTTGAAGACGGCTTCCCCGCCGAGTTCGCACGATCCCCTGCGCAAATCCGCTTGGTCGGCGACCGAATCGATATACTATCTATCAATTCCGCGAACCGCGCCTGATTGGCCCGCTGTTCGTCTCTCTGAAAAGGATTATTTGTGGCGAGAATCATTGTAGTGACGTCCGGCAAGGGCGGTGTCGGTAAGACGACTTCCAGCGCGAGCTTCTCCACCGGTCTGGCGATGCGCGGCCATAAGACCGCCGTCATCGATTTCGACGTCGGCCTGCGCAACCTGGACCTGATCATGGGTTGCGAACGCCGCGTCGTCTACGACCTGATCAACGTGATCAACAAGGAAGCGTCGCTGACCCAGGCGCTGATCAAGGACAAGCACTGCGACAACCTGTTCATCCTGCCGGCCTCGCAGACGCGCGACAAGGATGCGCTGTCGGAAGACGGCGTGGAAGTCGTGCTGCATGAACTGATCAACATGGGCTTCGAATTCATCATCTGCGATTCGCCGGCCGGTATCGAGCACGGCGCGCTGATGGCGCTGACCTTCGCCGACGAAGCGATCATCGTCACCAATCCGGAAGTGTCGTCGGTGCGCGATTCGGACCGCATCCTCGGCATCATCCAGGCCAAGTCGCGCCGCGCCCAGACCGGCGGCGAGCCGGTCAAGGAACATCTGCTGATCACCCGCTACTCGCCGAAACGCGTGGAAGCGGACGAAATGCTGTCGTACCAAGACGTGCAGGAAATTCTGCGCATTCCTTTGATCGGCATCATCCCGGAATCGGAATCGGTGCTGCACGCTTCAAACCAGGGTAACCCGGCCATTCACTTCAAGGGCACCGATGTTGCGGAAGCCTACGAAGACGTGGTGTCGCGCTTCCTCGGCCAGGAATTGCCGTTGCGCTTCGTCAATTATGAAAAGCCAGGCCTTCTGCAGCGTATTTTTGGGAGCAAGTGACCATGGCCCTGCTTTCTTTCCTGTTCCCGCAAAAACAGAAAACCGCGACAGCGGCCAAGGAGCGGTTGCAGATCATCATCGCGCGCGAGCGCAATGGCCGCAGCGGTCCGGATTTTCTGCCGGCGCTGCACAAGGAATTGATCGAGGTGATTTCGAAGTACACCAAGGTCAACGCCGACGACATCAAGATCTCGCTCGATCGCCAGGGCAACCTGGAGGTGCTGGACGTCAACGTGGTGCTGCCGGACGCTTGATGCACTAAACGCCAGTCACGAAGCGGCGGGTTCGGCGGCCCGCCAACGTGTCGTCCGCGACACAATTACGCCGGATGCGCGACGACGCCATCCTGCGCGACACCCGCAGTCACCAGCAAGGCCGCCACCTTGGCGCAGGCCTCCACGTGCTGGTAGCCGATCTGCCGGAACGCGAAAAATCCCAGCCCGGCCGCAGCGATCTGGCCGGCAAACGGCACCATCTTGCCAGCCTGGCGCGCCACCGTTTTCATGCCGGTGCGGCGCAGCACGTGCGACACCAGCTCGCGCGTGATCACCTTGCCGATCAACATGCCACCTACGCCAACCGCCGCCTCATAGGCGATCAGTTTGAATTTCGGCTGCAGCTGCTCGATCTGCTCGTCCGATAACCCGAACTCGTGGTTGATGTCGTCGATCAGCTGCGCAAACAGGCGCATGTCCGACAACAGGTCCAGGCCCGGAACCGGCACCGCCGCCACGCCGGCCGACACCATCGCGCGGCGCCGCACCAGTTTGCGGCAGCGTTCCCGCACCGCAGCGATGTCGCTGGCGGTGCCTGGAACCAAGGTCCAGTTGGTGTTGTTTTTGAGCCCCATCGCGCCTCCCGGAAGAACTGAAATTTATTTCCTGATTTCAACTTCTTCATTGAATTCGGGTTTTTTCCAGTGTACCTTGTACTCACCAACACGACGCGCACGATGAAAAAGTGACATTGTCAAAGCGAAAAGCTTTATGTCCCAAAAAAAATATTTAATCATTCTGCCAATTAATTTGTGAATCTCTGTTATATTTGACGTGACATCTCTTTAACATATATTTCCTACAGGCAGCAGTATGAGAATCGCCGTACTCGACAACGACCGCAGCCAGGCAGACTTGATCTGCCAGGTATTGACTTCCGCCGGCCACATTTGCCACAGTTTTCAGACAGCAAAGGACGTGCTGGCACAGCTGCGTAAAGACAGTTACGACATGCTCATACTCGACTGGCAGGTGGTCGACCTGACCGGTGCCGAAGTGATGCGCCGCGCTCGTGAAAAGCTGCCCGACAGCGCCCCCGTGCTGTTCCTCACGACCAGTTCCGGCGAGGACGATATCGTCGCCGGCCTGGCCGCCGGCGCCGACGATTACATGATCAAGCCGCTACGCCGCAGCGAGATGGTCGCGCGCGTGCAAGCGCTGCTGCGCCGCGCGTATCCGGCCCAGAACGGCGCTGAACAATTGCAATTCGGTCAATACGTTTTCGAGACCCGGCCCGGCCGTTTGTTGATGGATGGCGTAGTTTTGGACGTTACCCACAAAGAGTTCTACCTCGCACTGTTATTTTTCCGCAACATCGGCCGGCCACTGTCGCGCGCCTATATTCACGAGGCCGTGTGGATCCGCGAGACCGCCGTGCCGTCGCGCACCATGGATACCCACGTTTCGCGCGTGCGCAACAAATTGCAGTTGAAGCCGGAGAACGGCTTCCGCCTGGTGCCGGTCTACAGCTACGGTTACCGTCTGGAAAAACTCGGCGCGGCCTAAATCTTCGCGCCGGCCTGGTCCGACGGAAGGGCCGCTGCTATGGCTTTAGGCAGCGTCGGGGCAACATAGAGGTACATCACGGTATAATGTCCGCTAATTCATCGTCCGGACCCGAAATGCAGCTGCTCGCCGTCGGCCTCAACCACAACACCGCACCGGTCGCGCTTCGCGAGCAACTGGCGTTCGCCCCTGACCAGCTCGGTCAGGCGGTGGTGGCGGCGCGTTCGTGGTTCGAGCGCATCGACCATCGCGGCAGCGACGAGGCGGCCATCCTGTCGACCTGCAACCGCACCGAGCTCTACGCGGCCAGCCAGGTGCCCGATCCGCTCGACGCCGGCGCCCATTTCCTGGCCGATTTCCACAAGTTGAACTACGCCGAACTGCGTCCGCACCTGTATTTGTTGCCGCAGCACGACGCCGTGCGCCACACCTTCCGCGTCGCCTCCGGGCTCGATTCGATGGTGCTGGGCGAAACGCAGATCCTCGGCCAGATCAAGGACGCTATCCGCACCGCCGACGAAGCGGGCGGCCTGGGCACCTATCTGCACCAGCTGTTCCAGCGCAGCTTCTCGGTCGCCAAGGAAGTGCGCAGCACCACCGAGATCGGCGCGCACAGCGTCTCGATGGCCGCCGCCGCCGTGCGCCTGTCGCAGCGCATCTTCGACAAGATCTCCGAGCAGAACGTGCTGTTCATCGGCGCCGGCGAGATGATCGAATTGTGCGCCACCCACTTCGCCGCGCAAAATCCGAAAACCATCACCATCGCCAACCGCACGCTGGAACGCGGCGAGCTGCTGGCGCACCGCTACGGCGGCCGCGCGATCCGCCTGGCCGACCTGCAGGACAAGCTGCACCAGTACGACATCGTCATCTCCTGCACCGCGTCGTCGCTGCCGCTGATCGGCCTTGGCATGGTGGAGCGCGCGATCAAGGCGCGCCGCCACAAGCCGATGTTCATGGTCGATCTGGCCGTGCCGCGCGATATCGAGCCGGAAGTGGCGCGCCTGAACGACGCCTTCCTGTACACCGTCGACGATCTCGGTAAAGTCGTGCAGACCGGTATGGAGAACCGCCAGGCCGCCGTCGCGCAGGCCGAGGCGATCATCGAGACGCGGGTGCAGTCGTTCATGCACTGGATCGACGACCGCGCCGTGGTGCCGGTGATTCAGAGTTTGCAGGAAAACAGCGAAGCGCTGCGCCAGATGGAGCTCGAACGCGCCCGCAAGATGCTGGCCAGGGGCGAGGATATCGACGCCGTGCTCGAAGCGCTGTCCAAGGGTTTGACCGCGAAATTCATGCACGGCCCGCAGCAGGCGCTGCACCGTGCCCAGGGCGACGAGCGCGCCCACCTGGCCGAGCTGCTGCCGCAACTGTTCCGCGGCCGCCGTTAGCGCCCCCGCCACACATCACAAGGCCGATCGCGCTTGCAGCCGATTGGAGCCGAATCGCACTCTCCGCCGCCTTCGCGCGGCATCCGCCTCACCCCTTACTGAATACCGCATACGCTATGAAACCATCCATGCTGTCCAAGCTCGATCAACTGGCCAACCGCCTGGTCGAACTCGATGAATTGCTCATGTCCGAAGGCGCGACCAGCAATATGGACGCCTACCGGAAAATGACCCGCGAGCACGCCGAACTCGGTCCGCTGGTGGCGCTGTACAACGCCTACCAGGAAGCGATCGGCGACGGCGCCGCCGCGCAGGAGATGCTGTCCGATCCCGAGATGAAGGAATTCGCGCAGGACGAAATCGAAGCGTCCAAGGCACGCATGGCCGAACTGGAAATCGAACTGCAAAAAATGCTGCTGCCGAAGGACGCCAACGACGAGCGCAACATCTTCCTCGAAATCCGCGCCGGCACCGGCGGCGACGAATCGGCCTTGTTCGCCGGCGACCTGCTGCGCATGTACACCCGCTTCGCCGAGCGCAATCGCTGGCAGGTGGAAGTGGTGTCGGAATCGGCGTCGGACCTGGGCGGCTACCGCGAGGTGATCGTGCGCCTGGTCGGCAACGGCGTCTACGCCAAGCTCAAATTCGAATCCGGCGGCCACCGCGTGCAGCGCGTGCCGGCGACGGAAACCCAGGGCCGCATCCACACCTCCGCCTGCACCGTGGCGGTGATGCCGGAGGCGGACGAAGTCGAAGACGTCAACATCAACCCGGCCGACCTGCGCATCGACACCTTCCGCGCTTCCGGCGCCGGCGGTCAGCACATCAACAAAACCGATTCGGCGGTGCGCCTGACCCACTTGCCGACCGGGATCGTGGTCGAATGCCAGGATGACCGTTCGCAGCACAAGAACAAGGCGCAGGCGATGAAGGTGCTGGCCGCGCGCATCAAGGACGTGCAGCTGCGCGAGCAGCAATCGAAGGAAGCGGCCACCCGTAAGAGCCTGATCGGCTCGGGCGACCGCAGCGAGCGGATTCGCACCTATAACTTCCCGCAGGGCCGCATGACAGACCACCGCATCAACCTGACCTTGTACAAGCTTGACTTCATCATGGACGGCGACCTGACGGAGCTGACCAACGCGCTGGCGGCCGAACACCAGGCCGAGTTGCTGGCGGCGCTGGGCGATTAAGCCTTATCCCGAGATTAAGAGCGGCCTAAGACCGCAACGCCGGTGATGTGCGAAAATCACGCGACTCACTACAACGGATAAATCATGAACCAGTCCCGCTCCCTGCTGCTGTTTATCGCCTTCGCCAGCTTCGGCCTGATCGCCATTGCCCTGTATCTGCAGCATGGCCTCGACATGCTTCCATGTCCGCTGTGCGTGATCCAGCGCTACCTGTTCCTGGCGATCGGCATCGCCTCGCTGATCGGCGCGTACATCAGCAAGCCGAAAATCGGCGCCGGCGTCGGCCTGTTGGCCGCGCTGGGCGGGCTTTACTTCGCCGGCGACCACCTCTACATTCTGGCCAACCCGGGCCTGTCGTGCGGCATCGACCCGATGGAGACCTTCCTCAACAAGATCCCCACCGCCACCTACCTGCCCTTCCTGTTCCGCGCCGACGGCCTGTGCGAAGACGCGCTGGCGCCGTGGTTCGGCCTGGCGATTCCGCAGTGGTCCTTCATCTGGTTCGCCTTCTTCGCGCTGGCGCTGGCATGGGCGCTGTTGCGCCGCACGCGCGCATGATCGACCGACTCGGCGCCATCGAGGCCGGCGTCAGCGTCGGCGCGCTGCAAACGCAGTCGCTGCTTGACGCGCTGGATAACCGCATCCTGCTGTGCCACGCGCTGGGATTGACCCGCGTGGGCCTGATCACCCAGTCCGAACGCGCGCTGAGCGCCGACGAGGCGCAGCGCTTCGCCGCGCTGGTGCAACGCCGCCTGGACGGCGAACCGATCGCCTACATCGTCGGCCAGCGCGAATTTTTCGGCCTGCCGTTTGAAGTCTGCGGCGCCGTGCTGATACCCCGTCCGGACACCGAATTGCTGGTCGAGCTGACCCTCGAGCGCCTGCCGCCGTCGGGCCGGGTGCTCGACATGGGCACCGGCAGCGGCGCCATTGCCGTCGCCCTGGCCCACACGCGGCCCGACGCCGACGTCACCGCCCTCGATGTCAGCCCGGAGGCGCTGGCCGTCGCCCGCCGCAACGCCGCCGCCAACGGCGCCCGCGTCGCCTTCCTGCAAAGCGACTGGTACGCGGCGCTGGACGGTCTGCCGCCGTTCGACGTCATCGCCTCCAACCCGCCCTATATCGCCAGCGGCGACCGTCACCTGTCCGAGGGCGATTTGCGCTACGAACCGGTGGGCGCGCTGACCGACCACGCCGACGGCCTGTCGGCGCTGCGCATCATCGTGGCGGGAGCGAAAGCACGTCTGAAGCCCGCCGGCTGGCTGCTGATGGAGCACGGCTACGACCAGTCGGCGGCCGTCCGCCAGTTATTATCCGAACAAGGTTACACCGACGTGCAAAGCTGGACCGACCTCGCAGGCATCGAGCGCGTGACCGGTGCGCGGGCGCACTGACGGCCGCCCCACCCCCGGGATATGCTGGCTTTACGCCAGCTCCCCCACTATTTGATAAACTAGCAAGCGATCTTTGGTAATGGCCAACTTCTGGCCCCGCCAACGCGCTTGCCGGTTTTCGGTTAATCTCGCACCTCACAGTTTGTTTGATGCAACACGAAAGGAAGATCCAATTGTCCAATCTACTGACTCGCCGCCTGGCATTGCTGGCCAAGCCAGAGCACCGCGCGGTGCTTGGTGGCTTGCGTGGCATCGAGCGCGAAACGCTGCGGGTTGACCGGCAAGGCCATTTGGCCGCCACTGCGCATCCAGTGGCCATGGGCTCGGCCCTGACGCATCCGCAGATCACCACCGACTACGCCGAGGCGCTGCTGGAGTTCATCACGCCGGCCGAAAAAGACATCGCCACCACCATCGAAAAGCTCGACGGCATCCACCGCTACGCCTATAGCAAATTGGGCGACGAACTGCTGTGGAGCCAATCGATGCCATGCCAGCTGCCCGGCGAGGAAGACATCGAGATCGCCTGGTACGGCACCTCCAATCTGGGCACGCTCAAACACGTCTACCGTCGCGGCCTGGCGCTGCGCTACGGTAAAGCGATGCAGTGCATCGCCGGCATCCACTACAACTACTCGCTGGACGAACGTCTGTGGCGCGTGCTGGCCGAAAACGAGCCGGCCACCAAGCGCCTGTCGAAGAAGGGCTATCAGTCGGAAGCCTACCTCGCGACCATCCGCAACTTCCGCCGCTACAGCTGGCTGCTGATGTACCTGTTCGGCGCCTCGCCGGTGCTGTCGACCGGTTTCCTGCGCGGCCGTCCGCACAAACTCGAGACGCTGTCCGAAGACACGCTGTACCTGCCGTACGCCACCAGTCTTCGCATGAGCGACCTCGGTTACCAGAACGACGCGCAATCGGGCCTGAGCCCGCACGAGAACTGTTTGGACAGTTACGTCGCCGCGCTGACCAAGGCCGTCAACCAGCCGTACGCGCCGTACGCGGAACTGGGCACCAAGCGCGATGGCGAATGGATACAGCTCAGCACCAACGTGCTGCAGATCGAAAACGAGTACTACTCCACCATCCGCCCCAAGCGCGTGATCCAGACCGGCGAACGGCCGATCCAGGCGCTGTGCGCGCGCGGCGTGCAGTACATCGAGGTGCGCTGCATGGACGTCGATCCGTTCGAACCGGTCGGCATCAGCGTCGAGGCGGGCCGCTTCCTCGACGCCTTCCTGCTGTTCTGCGCACTGGAGGAAAGCCCGCAGATCGCGCCCGAGGAAAGCCAGCGCCACACCCGCAACTTTGCCCGCACCGTCAAGGAAGGCCGCCGTCCGGGCCTGACCCTGACCAACGACGACGGCGACATCAGCCTGCAAAGCTGGGGCGCCGAACTGCTCGAACGTATCCGTCCGGCGGCCGAGCTTCTGGACTCGCTGCGCGGCGACAGCGCCCACGTCGACGCGATGACGGCGCAATCGGCCAAGCTGGCCGACGCCACCCTGACGCCGTCGGCCAAGGTGCTGGCGGCATTGCAGGCCAATGGCAATTCGTTCGCCGCCTTCGGCCTGGCGCAGAGCGAAAAGCACGCCGCCTACTTCCGCAGCCATCCACCGAGCGCCGAAGACGTCGCGTATTTCGACGGCATGGCCGCCGTCTCGCTGGCCGAACAGGCCGAGATGGAAGCCGCGCCGCAAGGCAGTTTCGACGACTACGTCGGCGCCTACCGCGCCAGCAATTTGTGCCATTCCAGCGTGGACTGCGACTGACCCTGCGACCAACCACAATTTAACGGGACGCCCGTGCTCACCTTCTACAACGAGCTGCACGCCCAGCACCGGGGTCGCTACGAGATTTTTCGTGGCGAGATGGTGCCGTGCTTCGAAAAACCGGAGCGCGCGGACTCGGTGCTGGCGGAGCTGGGCCGGCGTGGGCTGGGCCGCATCGTCACGCCGCACGGCGTGCCGTTGATGTCATTGGAGCGCATCCACACGCCGCGCTACCTGCACTTCCTGCGCACCGCGTGGAGCGAATGGCTGGCGCTCGATCCCGCCAACGCGCAGAAGGACGCCTTTCCCGCCGTCTGGCCGGTGCGCACGCTGCGCGACGACATCGAGCCGGAGAACTTCTGCGCCAAACTCGGTTTGTACTCGATGGACAGCGGCACGCCGCTGACGGCAGGCACCTGGACCGCCGCCAAGACCGGCGCCGACTGTGCGGTCAATGCCGCGCACGCGCTGCGGCTGGGCGAGCGCGGCGCATTTGTGCTGAGCCGGCCGCCGGGCCACCACGCCGGCGCCGATTTCTTCGGCGGCTACTGCTTCCTGAACAACGCCGCGCTGGCCGCGCAGCACATGCTCGACGACGGCGCAAAAAAGGTCGCCATCATCGACATCGACTACCACCACGGCAACGGCACGCAGAGCATTTTCTATGGACGCGATGACGTCTTGTTCGTGTCCATCCACGCCGATCCGCGCAACGAGTATCCGTTTTATCTCGGGCATGCGGATGAACGGGGCGAAGGCGCCGGCCAGGGCTTCAACATGAATTTGCCGCTGGCTGCCGGCAGCTCGGTCAAGGCGTGGTTCACGGCGCTGGAAACGGCCTGCATCCGCATCGGCGGTTTCGCGCCGGATGCGCTGGTGGTGTCGCTGGGCGTGGACACGTTTGCCGGCGACCCGCTGTCGCGCTTCGCGCTGCAAAGCGCGGATTACCTGAAGGTGGGCGAGCGCCTGGCTTACCTTAACCTGCCGACCGCCTTCATTTTCGAAGGCGGCTACGCGGTCAAGGAGCTGGGCACCAATGTCGTCAACGTCCTCGAAGGTTACGAGACCGCGCTTTGAGCACATGCGTGTTTCGGCGGCGGGTCACACATGGCGGATTACGGCGTACCGCCTGATCCGCCAAGCTCCGTCGGCGGCCCCGAAAGATCAGTACACATCGCGGCGATAGCGGCCCGTCTCGATCAGATCGTCCAGCGCGGCGCGGCCGATGATTTCCTCCAGCGCCGCTTCCACGCCGCCGGCCATGCCTTGCAGACTGCCGCAGACATACAGCACGGCGCCCTCGGCGATCCAGGCGCGCAAGGTATCGGCTTTGGTGCGCATGCGGTCTTGCACATACTCGCCGCCGGAGACGTCGCGCGAGAACACCAGGTCCAGCTCCGGCAGGAAACCGCGCTCGCGGTAATCGCGAAGCTCGTCGGCGCAGATGCTGTCGAACTCGCGCTGGCGCTCGCCGAAAATCAGCCAGTTGCGGCGTGTGCCACCGCGCACGCGGGCACGCAAATGCGAACGCAGGCCGGCCATGCCGGAGCCGTTACCGATGTAAATGCCCGGCAGCGGTTGCGGATGCGCGTCAAACGATGGATTGGACACCAGGCGCACGCGCACCTCGTCCCCAAGCGCCGCTTGCGCCGTCAGCCAGCCGGACGCCAGGCCCAATCCCTGTTCGTGCTTCACCTGCCGTACCAGCAGCTGCATGCCGCCATCCGACGGCAGCGACGCCAGCGAGTAGCGGCGCGGCGCGACAGCCTGGCGTTGCTCGTCGCTGGCGCCGGCCGGCGTATAGTGCCCCGGCCAGATGTCGACCAGCGCGCCCGGCTGCCAGTTGGCGGCGGCTTGCGCATCGCCAGCGCACAGCGTTATCTCGTACAATCCATCGCCGATGCTGCCGGGGTTGAGCAGTTCGCGTTCCATCAGCCGCCAGTTGGTGTAGTCGGATTCCGCCACCGCCGCCGACAGCGACACCTCGGCCGTATCGCCGCCGATCAGCTCCCGCAAGGTATGCGACCAGCGCGCCAGGGCGCCGGCGTCGCCGTTGTCGACTTCAATCATCGGATGCAGTGGCCGCGCGCCCATCACGCGCAGGCGCTGATCCAGCGTCTGTCCGAAGCCGCAGAACTGCACGTAATTGCGGTCGCCCAGCGCCAGCACCGCGTACTGCATGTGCGCCAGCTCCTCGGCCGCCGTTTGCAGCAGGCGGCTGAAACGGCGCGCCCCATCCGGTGGTTCGCCTTCGCCAAAGCTGCTGGCGACGAACAGCGCGCGCCGGTATTTGACCAGCTGCGGCGGCGTCAATTTTTCCAGCGAATGCACGTGGACCGGAACGCCGGCCTTTTGCAGGGCCGCCGCGCTTTTCAGCGCCAGGCGTTCGGCCTGGCCGGTCTGGCTGGCGTAGGCCATCAGCACCGGCTCCAGCGCGGTATCGGTGAAATTGCCGCTGCCGGCCGCGAACTGCGCGCGCTCGGCCTGGGCGATGCGCTTCTGGCGGCGGCGGTTCAGGTAAAGCATCCACCCGGTGATGGCGAACCCCGGCAGCGCAAGGCTGGCGAGGAACATGAAAAGACGACCGGGCAAGCCGAAATACGTCCCCATGTGCAGCGGATAAATGGTCGACTGCGCGCGCGTGCCGACCGCCATGTCGCGATACGGCTCGTTCTTGACCAAGGCGCCAGTCTGCTGATTGACCGACATGCGGCCGCGCGCGCGCACGTGCGGCGCGTCGTTGGCCACCCACAGGATCTGGAGCGGCTGCGTGGCGCGTTCCGGCGGCCGCAGGAAGGCCATTTTCCAGTCTGGCGCTGCCTGCTGGAAGGTGGCCCAGCTCGCGGTCAGGTCTGGCTGCTCGACGGACTTGGGCGGCTTGACGCCTTTCGGCTTGGGCGCGGTCGCCACGCGCGGTGGGCGGGTGGTGCCCAGCCAGCCGTCGACCGTATCGCGCACCACGTCGAAACTCCAGTACAACCCGGTCAGCGTGAAGACCACGTACGCGGCCAGCGCCCAGGTGCCCAGCACCGAGTGCAGGCCCCACAGGAAGGAGCGGCCTTTCAGGCGCGTGTCGAAGGTCAGCCAGGTGCGCCAGTCGAGCGCGCGGCGCGGCCAGCGCAGATATAGGCCACTGAGCGACAGTCCCAGAAGGCAGATCGCCAGGACGCCCAGCACGATGCGGCCGACGTCGCGCGGCAGCAGCAGGTGGCGGTGCAGCGACTCCACCCACTCGAAGACGTCGTCGTAATGCAGCGGCGGCAGCAGCGCGCCGGTGTACGGATTGAGATAAATCGTTTCGCCATGTTCGGCGCCCGGCGCCGGCGCCATGGTGACGCGCGCGGTGGTGCCAGGTTCGGTGTAGACGATGATGCCGGTGATGCGCACGTCCGGCCGCAGCAGCCTGGTCGCCTGCGCGATCTGCGGCGGCGCCAGGACGGGCGCCGCCGACTCCACCGGTACGTGCATCACGCCGGGATTCAACAGGTCCAGTATCTCGTCGCGGAACGCGAGGATGGCGCCGGTGAGTCCGATCAGTATCAGGATCGTGCCGGCGGTGATGCCGACAAACCAGTGCAGCTGGAACCAGAGCTTTTTCACAGATCGACCTTCACGCCGAGTTTAATCAGTCGCGGCGCGCCGGAACTCAGGCGCGTGCCCGCGCCGGCCCAGTATTCCTTGCCGCCCGCGTTTTCCACATTGAGCTGCACGCTGGTGCGCTTGCCCAGGACCGTCGTCACATAACGGCCGCCGACACTGAACAAGGTCACGCCGCCGAGGAAGGCCTGGTTCAAATCGTTGACCGGCCGGCTGCCGGTGTAATACGCGCCGCCGTTGATCGACAAGCCCGGCACGGCGTCCAGTTCATATGACAGGAAGGCGCTGGCGGTGCGCTTGGCGGCGTTCTCCGGCAGCTTGCCGTCGTAGGCGGCGCCGATGTCGCGGAATGTCGGATCGAGGAACTGGGCCGAGGTTTGCCACGACAGACGCGGCGTCAACTTGCCCTGGGTGGACAGCTCCAGGCCTCGGAAGTGCTGCTCGCCGTCGGCGCTGTAGATATTGGCGGTGTTGGTGTAGTAGCCGGGGCGGTTGATCTCGAACAGCGACGCCTGCACCAGCGTGCCACCGGCGCCCGGCATGCGCCAGCGCGCGCCCAGTTCCTTCTGGCGGCTCACGCCCGGCGCCAGGCGCTCGTTGGCGTTGGCGGTGCCGGTCGGCGCCGTCTCGCCCTCCTCCAGGCCCTGCGAGCCGGAGACGTAGAACGACAGGTCGTCGGTGGCCTTGTAGATCAGCGCCGCCATCGGCGTGGTTTTGCTCACGTCGTAGTGGTTCGCGCCCTGGTCGCTCTTGTATTTCACGCTGCGCACGCCGGCGACGGCTTGCCAGTTCGGTGAGAAGGTCATGCGGTCGATCGCGTAGGCGCCCGAATCGCGCGTCTCCAGCCCGGCGGTGGTGG
The DNA here is from genome assembly GCF_979258245.1 of Duganella sp. AC917. Taxonomy (NCBI): domain Bacteria; kingdom Pseudomonadati; phylum Pseudomonadota; class Betaproteobacteria; order Burkholderiales; family Oxalobacteraceae; genus Duganella; species Duganella sp. AC917. Next base: position 5,361,207 of record NZ_OZ409848.1, on the reverse strand, counting down.
GCGTGGTGGAATAGGCGCTGACGGTGTAGTTGGTCGCCGGCGTCGGGTTATATAAATTCTGCGACGGGATCGTGAAGGTGGCCTGGTAGATCGGGTCCTGTCCCTTGTCGGTGCGGTTTACGCCGAAGGTGACGTCGTGCTTGACCGGGCCGGTGTTGACCGTGCCGGCCAGTTCCGCGCGCAGCATGGTCGAATCGAGTACGCTGTGTTGCAGGTTGCCGGTGATGCGCCCGGCGCCCGTGGCGATAGCGGCGTTGTTCGTGAAGCGGAAGATCGGCAGCGCGCGGTCGCGTGCCGTTTCCGAATGCCCGCCTTCGACGGTCAGCGCCCAATTGTCGCTCAGCGCGTAGTCGGCGCGCAGCAGCGCGTTTTTGGTCTCGGTCTGGAATTTGGCCCAGTCCGGGCCGACCAGGCGCTTGGGATCGACCGTGGCCGGCAAGGTGATGACGCCGTTGACGGCGGTCGGCAAGGTAATGCCCACTTGTTCGGTGACGCGGCGCTTGTCGTATTCCAGATCGGCCGCCAGGCGCAGGCGCGCATTGACGCGCCAGTCCAGCGCCGCCGAAATGAAGCGGCGATTGCCGTTGCCCACGTCGTCCATGTAGCTGGCTAGGGTGCCGCCGGCCGCGTTGACGCGGACGCCGACCTGCTGCTGCTCGCCGAAGCGGCGCGCGACATCGGCGGTGGCGACCGCCGTGCCGTTCTGGTCGACCGTCATGCCGACCGTGGTCACCGGCGTGGCGCCGGCGCGCTTGGTGACGAAGTTGACCACGCCGGCCGGCGACGTGAAGCCGTAGTACAAAGCGGTCGCGCCCTTCAGCACTTCGACACGCTCCTTGTCCTCCATCGGCACCTGGCCGAAATTCATGATCGGCAGCGAACCGTTGAGGCGATAGTTGGTGCGGTTTTCCACCGCGATGCCGCGTATGACCAGCTGGTCCCAGGTCTCGCCGCCGTTTTGCTGGCGCGTGACGCCGGCCGTGTTGCGCACCGCGTCGTACAAGCCGCCGGCCGCCTGCAGCTCCAGCACTTCGCGCGTGATGACGTTGACGGTCGACGGCACTTCCATGATGTCGGCGCCACGGAAGCTGCCCGCTTCGACCGTCGTCGGCACGAAGCCGTCGGCCCGCGCGGCCGTCACTTTGACGGTCTGCAGGATTTGCTCATCGGCCTGCTGCGCCAGCGCGACCGATGGAAAAGCGGCGCACAGCGCGAGGTGGAGCGGAAGCAGGCGCGGGAAAAGTCGAAGCTGGGACATGAATAGACAGGAAGGCATCAAATTGAAAGGATGCCGCCATTTTACTAGATAATGAGAATGATTATCAATTCCCGTTAGCGCCTGTCCTATTTCGCTGCCGCCTCCGCCGCCAGCGTTTTATTCAGCCTCTCGGTGCCCGCAAGCGCGTACTCGCGGCACGCCTGGCGGTCGATAAAGGCCGCGTTACCCAGTTTTGCCTGCTTCGCCAGACGCTCGAACAGGCCGGAGACGCCGGGATGCGCGGAAATCAGGATGTCGCAGTCCAGCCCCGCCACCGTGGCAATAGATTTTTTGATATCGGTCAGCGCGGTCGGATACGACTTGGAATCGCTGTAGCGGAAAGGTTTGGCGGTGAAGGCATTGAGGCTGTCCGCATAGACCATGGCCGCGCTCTTGCCATTTTCGCTCGCGAGCCAGGTCCAGCTGACGCCGCCCTGCGTGTGGCCCGGCGTATAGCGCGCCGTCACGGCCAGCGGTCCCAGTTTGACCACTTCACCATCGGCCACGGCGCGCGTGTTGGCGACCGGCTTGATCGTCGACAGATCGCCGTATTGCGGATCGCCCTTGCTTGGCTGGCCGCTGCGCAGCACCTTTTCGCCCTGCACGCTGGCCAGCACCGCCGCGCCGGACAGCTTTTGCAAGTCGCTGATGCCACCGGCGTGGTCGAAGTGGTCATGCGAGTTCAGTATGTACTTGATGTCCTCCACTTTGAATCCCAACTGACGGATATGCGCCGCGATCATCGGCGCCGATTCGGGGCTGCCACCGTCGATCAGTATGTGGCCCTGCGCGGAAGTGATCAACACAGAGCTCAAACCGCGCGTGCCGACATAATAGGTGTCGCCGAACAGCGCGAACGGCTCCTGCGGGTCGTTCCAGTCTTCGGCCATGGCCGCCGTGGACGCCAACACCGCCGACAGCATCAAGCATTTCATACCTTGCATTGTCATTCCTTTTGGTTGTTAAAGCTTGTCCAGACGCGCCGGCAGCTCGCGCAGCATGGCGGCGCGCGCACGCGGTCCGCCGGCGTCTTCCTGCGTGCGGTCCAGCACCAGATGCGCGAACACCACGGTGCGCCCGCCCTTGCTGGCCCAGCCGACATACCAGCCGTACTGCTGCGCGATGGCGCCGTCGCCGTCCACCCGCACCGGCGCGGCGGTGCCGGTCTTGCCCTGCACGGTCCAGCCGTTGGCCAGCGTCACCGGCGCCATGATCCGCGACGTCATCGCATAGGCCTGCGGCGACAGCGGCAATTCGCGCCGCACCATCTTGCGCAGGAAGGCCACCTGCTCCACCGGCGAGATCTTCAGGCTCGATCCAACCCAGGACAGCGACAGGCCGTTGTCCTTGCCGGCGTCGCCGGAGAGATCGCGGTTGCCGTAATCGAAGCCGTCGATGTAATGCTGGAAGCGCTCGACGCCCAGCGCGGCCGTCACCTGCTGCGCGAACCACAGCACCGAATTCTTGAACCAGAGCGTGGGGTCGGTGTCCTGCCGCCATGAGGCGTTGTAGTCGGTGTAGCCGGCCTTGAACGACATCATTGGCGTGTGCGCGTCGGTCAGGATGCCGCTGTCGTAACCCATCAGGCTGACCACGATGTTGAACGTCGACGCCGGCGTCACGCGCTCGTCGCAGCGGCCTTCCTTCGCCAGGGTGGCGCCGGTGGCCGCGTCGGCCATCGCCAGGCAACTGAACGGCTGGCGCGTCGCCGCCGTCGACAGCGGATCGATGCGCCACGCCAGCGCCGGCTGAAACGCCAGCGTGCCGACGAAGATGGCGGCCAGGCCGGCCAACGCGCCTAACCGCAGCCACACCGAGCGCCCGGCGCCGGACGGCGCGCGTATCAGGCCGATGCGCACGGCCAGCTGGCGCGCGCCGACGCTGCCGAAAGCCAGCGCCGTCTCGACGCAGGCGCCTTGCATCTTCAACTGCGCCAGCAGCGCCGCCGCGTAGGCCTTGCGCTGGGCCGGCGGACGGCCGCGCAGCACTTCGCGATCGCAGCCCAGCTCCTGCGCCCACGACAGCCGCTCGCGCAGCAGCCGCATAAAGGGATTGAACCAGAACAGCGTTTGCAGCAGCAGCCCCGCGCCCATCCATTGCAAATCGCGCCGGCGCAAATGCGTGACTTCATGTTCGATCATCAGTTGCCGCTGCAGGGGATCGAAGTTGTGCAGATGCCTGGGCAGCAGCAGGCGGGCGCGGATAAATCCGTACAACATCGGCGAGATCGGCGCGTCCACTTCGATCACTTCGGCGCCGCCGGCCAGCGCGCCGGGCACGCTGCTTCCCGACGCCGACAGGCCGCGCAGGAAGCGCCCCGCTTTCAGCAGCCGTAACGTGGCATAGCCCAGGCCCGACAGGTACACCACCAGCCAGGCATCGGCGCCGATGGCCAGCCAGGAACGGCCCGCCGTTCGCACATCCATGGTCCACTCGGCGCCGGTCGCGGCGATCGACGGCGCCGGTTTGCCCTGCGCGGGCGCGGCGGCCGTGGCAGGATTCGGCAATTCGATTTGCGGCACCACGCGCAGTCGTTCGCTGTGCGGCAGCAGCACGACCAGGAAGGCGGCGGCCACCGTCACCTGGCCCAGCAGCCAGATCGAGCGTTGCGACGCCAGCGCGGGCAGGCGCCGGCCCAGCACCGCCAGCATCGCCCACACGCCCAGGCCAGCGGCCAGGCAACCGGCGCACGCCAGCAAAAACCGGTAAATCAGCAGGTCGTCGAAGCTCATGGCGCGTCCGGCTCGTCCGGCCAGTCCTTCAGCAGCTGTTCGAGCTGGGCCAGCTCGTCGTCGTCGACCAGTTTGCTGCCGGTGAACATATTCACGGGCAGCGGGCCGTCCATCTCCATCACCCGCTGGCCGAAATCGCGCGCGAACGCGGCCAGGGTGCCGACCTTTTCCAGCGCCGCCGTGTAGACCTGCACGCCGTGCACGGTGTGCTGGCGCAGCGAGCCCTTGTCGAGCATGCGCTCGAGCGTCTTGCGGGTCGACGAGAAGGACCAGCCCAGTTCATCTTCAACGTGCTGGTGGATTTCGCGCGCGCTCAGGGGCTGCTGCTTCCACAGCGCCTTGAGCACGGTCAGTTCGGTGATCGATGGAATGGTCATGACGGCTCCGTGTGACGAATGCCACTATTGTGCGACATCCGTCACACATGAGTCAATCGCCACGGGCTAAAAATTATTTTAATAAAATCGCTTGCTATTTGATCGCACGCTATGTATAGTTCTCACATCGGCGCTGCAAACAGCAGCGAAGCGTAGTAGATTAGCAAGCTGTCGCGACAGATGTTAGATAGCTAGCGATTAGATAGCTTGTTAGATTTGTAGTCCAACGATTTGTACTTCAACTTAATAACTGAAAAGGAATTCATCATGTCGATCGAAAAAGTACTGTACCGCGCAACCGCAAAAGCCAACGGCGGCCGTGAAGGCAAAGCCGTCTCCTCCGACGGCGTGCTGGACGTCAAGCTGACCACCCCGAAAGAACTCGGCGGCGCAGGCGCGGTGGGCACCAACCCGGAACAGCTGTTCGCGGCCGGCTACTCGGCATGCTTCCTGGGCGCGATGAAATTCGTCAGCGGCCGTGACAAGATCGCCCTGCCGGCGGACGTTTCGATCGAAGGCACGGTCGGCATCGGCGCCATCCCTACCGGTTTCGGCATCGAAGTGGAACTAAAAATCTCGCTGCCAGGCCTGGACCGCGAAGCCGCCCAAAAACTGGTCGACGCCGCCCACATCGTTTGCCCTTACTCGAACGCCACCCGTGGCAACATCGACGTCACCCTGACCATTCTGTAATGGGTCCCCGGCCGGCGCACTCCAGCGCCGGCCATCTGCATTACAATCAACGCTCTTTCTTCTACAGAGATACGCAATGATTGAGTGGCATTGGCTGGGCTTTGACGACATCCCCCGCGACGACTGGTACGAGGTGCTGCGCCAGCGCCAGGACGTGTTCATCCTCGAGCAGACCTGCTTGTATCCCGATATCGACGGCTACGATTTGGACAGCCATCACCTGATGGCGTGGCGCGAGATCGACGGCAAGCGCACATTGGTCGCCTATCTGCGCTGCCTTCCCCCCGGATTGAAGTACGATGAAATGTCGCTCGGCCGTGTGCTGACCACGCGCGCCGCGCGCGGCAGCGGCATCGGCCGCGACCTGCTGGCCAAAGCCATTCCGCTGGCCGAGGCGCTGCATCCCGGCCACCGCTTCCGCATCGGCGCCCAGGCGCACCTGGAAAAATTCTACGCGAGCTTTGGCTTTCAGACCGTCACCGAACCATACGACGAAGACGGCATCATGCACATCGATATGGTGCACTAAGCCTGACCTCAAAACGTCAGCATGAAACGCGCGCCTTCGCCCACCGAGCGCGCGTAACGCACCGTGCCGCCATTGGCGTGCACCAAATGGCGCACCATCGCCAGTCCTATTCCCCGGCCCTGTTTTTTGGTCGAAAAGAACGGCGTGAAGATGTGCGCGGCCAGCGCTTCCGGCACGCCCGGACCGTTGTCGGCCACCTCGATCCGCAAACGGCTGCCGCGGCTCAAACGCGCGCTCACCACCGCGCGCGGCGGACGGGCACCACCGGTCATCGCCTCGGCCGCGTTCTTGAGCAGATTGATCAACGCCTGCTCCAGCTGCCCCGGGTCGATCATCACCTCCAGCGACGCCGGCTCCACCGAAAACACCACCTGCCCGCCCAACGCCTGCCATTGCGGCGCCAGCAGCGCGGACAAGCGCTCGAACAATGGCTCCAGCGGCACGCGCTGCGGCTGCGCCTGCGGCACCGTCGACAGGCTGCGGTAGCTGCCGACAAAGTCGACCAGGCTGGCGGCGCGGCGGGCGATGGCGTCCAGCGCGATACCCAGATCGGCGTGGATATCGACGGGCAGTCCGGCGCTGGCCTCGTCCAGCAGGCCGCAGGCGGTGCGCGACAGCGAGGCCACCGGCGTCAGGGAATTCATGATCTCGTGCGTCAGTACCTGCACCAGTTCGCGCCAGGCGTTCAGCGCCTCGGCTTCCAGTTCGCTCTCCACCGGCATCAGCGCCGCCAGGCGCTGCGCGGCGCCCTGCACCGACAGCGCGGAGATGGCGACGAGCGCGCGCTCGCCACCGCGTTCGGTCTCAAAACTGATCAACTTGCGCTGGCCGACCGGCTGCGCGGCCAGCAGCTGGTGCAAGTCCTGCGGCGCGCTGGCGCGGCCCGGCGCCAGCAGCCTGCGCGCGCTGGCGTTGAGCGGCGCGACCTGCCCGGCGCCACTGGCGTGCGTGATGCGAAACAGCGCGATGGGCGCGTGTTCCAGCCGCGCTTCAAGCGCCAGTACACTGGCGGCCAGCTCATTCTGCCGGGGACCGTGGATGGTGTCGTGGGCGGATGGTTGCCGCTCCATGCGCGGCAATCGTGGGCCGAGCTTGCGCAGGCATTGCCACAATGCGCACAACGGCGCCAGCGCGAGCAGCGCGCACAGCACGATGCGGCGCGGCGCCGGCGTGGCGGACAAAGCGTCGGCCGCGACGGCCAGCGCCATCAAAGCGAGCACGCTGGCCGCGATGCCGAACTTGAGCGCGCGCTCAGATGCCATGTTTGCCCAGCTTGCGGTACAAGGCCGCCCGGCTGATGCCGAGCGTTTTGGCGGTGTGGCTGATATTGCCGTTGAACTGGGCCAGCGTACTGGCGATGGCATCCCGTTCCAGCGCGTCGAGCGTCATGTCGCAGGAAACAGTCGGCGTCGCGCCCTCGCTGGCGGCGGCGATATTGAATACAGCCGGCGCGGCGCCCAGGCCGAAATCGGTCAAGCCATATTCCGCTCCCTGCCCAAGGATGACGGCGCGCTCGCAAGCGTGGCGCAGCGCGCGCACGTTGCCGGGCCAATCGTGCCGGCACAGGCTATCCATCGCAGCGCCGGCCACCTCGCGCGCCGGCCGCGAGTACCGCAGCTCGTACAGCTTCAGATAGTGGGCAAGCAGCAGGGGAATGTCCTCGCGGCGCTCCCGCAACGGCGGTACGCGAATCACGATGGTATTGAGCCGGAACAGCAGATCGGGACGGAAAACGGATGGATCGAACAGGCGCGCCTCGTCCAGATTGGTGGCGCTGATGATGCGCACGTCGATCGCTTCCGGCTTGTCGGCGCCGATCGGCGTGACCTCGCGCCGCTCGAGCGCCGTCAGCAGCTTGGCTTGCGCGGCCAGCGGCATGTTGCCGATTTCGTCCAGGAACAGCGAGCCGCCGCGTGCCGCCTGGAAGCGCCCCGCGCGATCCGACTTGGCATCCGTGAACGAACCTTTGCGATGGCCGAACAACTCGCTCTCGAACGTCGATTCCGGCAACGCGCCCATGTCCACCGCCAGCAGCGTGCCGGCCGCGCGGCGCGACAGCGCGTGGATGGCGCGTGCCACCAGCTCCTTGCCCACGCCATTCTCGCCGAGCACCATGACATTCGCCTCGGTCGGCGCCACGCTGCCGATTAGCGCCTTGAGCTCGCGCATCGCGCCCGACTCGCCCATCAACTCGGGCGAGGCGGCCGACGAGCCGCCCTGCGCCGCGCGCCGGGCCAGCGCCTGATCGACCGCCGCCACCAGACGCGCGTTGTCCCACGGCTTGGTGATGAAATCGCCGGCGCCGCGCTTGAGCGCCTCCACGGCCAAGGGCACGTCCGCATACGCCGTCATCGCAATCACCGCTGGCGGCCGCCCCTGGGCGCGCAGCACATCCAGCAGCGAGAGGCCCTCTGCGCCATCGATGCAGCCGGGTGTGAAATTCAGGTCGAGCAGCACCACGTCGGGCACGCCCTGCGCCAGCAGCGCGGGCAAGCCGGCGGGATCGCAAAGGGTGACGACTTGGGCGTAGCGCCGCCGCAGCAGCAACTGCGCGGCGGTTGCGACATCGGGGTCGTCATCGAGTATCAGAACATAGGCGGACATGCAGGCATTCTAGCAGCGTGGCAGCGGCTCCGGACAAGGCGCAAGCGCCGCGCCGAACCGCAACCTGCGCGGATGTCCAGTTCCGAACATCGGCCGGTGTTCGATATTGAACACCGGCGTGCCGCAAGCATTCAAAAAGCCCTGGAATCGTCGATTTTTGCGCGTGGCACAGCCTTTGCTCTATGACCTGCATGCAGATCAAAAAAAATATCGACCAGCCGAAGCCCGGACTACCGGCCAGCGGCGCCGCAATGGACACCGTGGTGCCGCGCCGGCGCGGCAAGGCCATCGCCATCGCGGTCGTCTCGGCGCTGGCGGTGGCCGCCGCCGGCTACGCGCTGTGGTCGTGGATGCCGCGCGGCTTGCGGATCGACGGCGCCGACCTGCGCATCGGCCAGGCCGCGCGCGGCGTTTTTGTCGATGAAATCGTCGTACGCGCCACCGCCCAGCCGCTCAACTCCGTGATCCTCGACTCGGTGGAATCCGGACGCGTCGAGGAGGTGCTGGCGAGCGACGGCGCGCTGGTCAAAAAAGGCCAGCTGCTGTTCCGTATCTCCAACCCGCAACGCAATCTTGAGCTGCTGGCGCGGCAGTCGGAACACGCGGTCAGCATCTTCAACCTGTCGAATCTGCGCGTGGCGCAGGAGGCCAGCGCCAGCGACCACCGGCGTCGGCTCGACGAGCTGCAATTCGCGGTGGACCAGGCGCGCAAGCAGCACCAGCGCAACACCCGGCTGGCCGCGCAAGGGTTCATCTCCAGCGTCGCGCTGGAGGAATCGGCGGACAAACTGGAACAGCAACAGCGCCAGCTGGTCAACGAGCAGCGGGCGTCGAACACTGAAGACAAGGTGCGCAGCGCCGCCGCGCAGCAGCTCGAAAGCGCCATCGACGGCCTGAACTCGGGCCTGAAGCTGGTCTCCGGCACCGTCGACGCGCTGGCCGTGCGCGCGCCGGTCGAGGGTCGGCTGACCAATTTCCGCCTGCAGGTGGGCGAATCGATCGCCACCGGCAAAAACATCGGCCGCATCGACGATCCGGTGCGCTTCAAGCTGGCGGCCAGCGTCGACGAGTATTACCTCAATCGCATGGCGGTCGGCCGCAAGGGCAGCGTCACACAGGAAGACAAAAACTACGCCGCCGACATCAGCACCATCTACCCGCAGATCAAGGAAGGCCGCTTCACCGTTGAAATGGTGTTCAAGAACGGCCAGCCGCCGGTGCTCAACCCGGGCCAGAGTCTCGACGCCCGCATCACACTGGGCGAGCCGGCTTCGGCGCTGCTACTGCCCAACGGCGCCTTCATCAACGACAGTGGCGGCGCCTGGGTCTACGTGGTCGACGCCAGCGGCCGTGGCGCGCAACGGCGCACGGTGCGCATCGGGCGCCGCAACAACAGCCAGATCGAGGTGCTCGAAGGCCTGACGGCCGGCGACAAGGTGATCTTGTCCAGCTACGCCGCCTACGGAAATTCACCCAGGCTGCAGATTACGCAGTAAATTCACATCCACACCACCAAAAGGCTAATCCACATGCTCAAACTCGTCGGCATCAGCAAAATCCACCAGGCAGGAGAAATCCAGACCACGGCCCTGGACCGCATCGACCTGGAAATCGAGGCGGGCGAATATGTCGCCATCACCGGCCCCTCCGGCTGCGGCAAATCCACCATGCTGGGCATTTTGGGGTTGCTGGACTCGCCCAACCACGGCGAATACTGGTTCGAGGGCCGCAACGTCGCCGGCTGGAGCGAATCGAAGCTGAATCAGCTGCGGCGCGGGCGCATCGGCTTCATTTTCCAGAGCTTCAACCTGATCGAAGAGCTGACCGTGTTCGAAAACGTCGAACTGGCGCTGGAATACAACGGCACGCCGGCGCGCGAACGGCGCGAACGCGTCACCGCGATGCTCGACAAGCTGGGCGTCGGCCACCGCGCCGCGCACCGTCCATCGCAGCTGTCGGGCGGCCAGCAGCAGCGGGTGGCGATCGCGCGCGCGCTGGTGGCCGGCCCCGCAGTGCTGCTGGCCGATGAACCGACCGGTAACCTCGACACCGCGCACGGCGACGAAGTCATGCGCCTGCTACGCGAGATCAACGCCGAAGGCACCACGGTGGTGATGGTGACCCACTCGCCGGACCACGCCGCGCAAGCCTCGCGCACCATCAACCTGCTCGACGGCCGCATCATGGTCGACGCCCTGCAAGCCGCTTAAGCGTCAGGATCACCGCCATGAACCTGCGCGATTTTCGTATCGGATGGCGCCTGCTGGCCGGGGAACCCGGCTACTCCGCCGCCGTGATACTGAGCCTGGCCGTTGGTTTCGCCAGTTGCTTCCTGCTGCTGGGTTTTGTGCGCTACTCGTTCAGCTACGACCGCGACGTGCCGCAAGCGGGCCGGGTGTACCTGGTCAAGATGCGCAACAACACCTTTGAGCAGCCAGTATGGACGGAGTCGGTGCCGCTTGCCTTCCTCGACCCGGCCCGCACCAGCGGTATGACCGACGGCGTCACCGCCGTGGTGCCGCTGCCGGTGGGGATGAAGACGTCCGGCGTGCCGCAATCGATCCAGCTGGCGGCGGTCCATGCGGATTTTCCGGCGATATTCGGCGTGCGGGCGCTGGCCGGCGACCTGCGCCAAGCCTTGAGCCGCCCCGACACGCTGGCGCTGACGACCAGCAGCGCGACGCGCCTGTTCGGCGACGCAAACCCCGTCGGCAGACTGGTGCACATAGGCGGAAAGCCCTACACCGTGGCGGCATTGGTCCCCGACCGCCCGTCCAACAGTACCTTGAGTTACGGCGCACTGGCCGGCATGAACACCGATGCCTGGGACGACGCCGAGCGCAAGGTGCTGATGGCGTCGTGGGGCTACATCAACGGCGCGAAGATCTATGTGCGGCTCAAGCCCGGCGTCGACGCCGACGCGCTGCGGCGGCATTTGCAGCAGGCCACCGATAACTCTCCATTCAGGCGTGAGCAAGCCGCGGAACTAGCGGACAAACTTGGTGAGCGGAAGGTGCGCGACATGGCCCTGGGCGCCCTGCCCGCGATGTATTTCGACGCCGACACCGCCAACACGCCAAACAGCGGGCCGCACGGCGAACTTCGCGCCATGCTTGGCCTGACGGCGGTGGCGCTGCTGATCCTTGCGCTGGCAGCGATCAACTATACCAACCTGGCCACCGTGCGCGCGCTGCGGCGCCAGCGCGAAATCGCCGTGCGCAAGGTCCTTGGCGCCGACGGCACGCGCGTGCTGGGCCAGTTCCTGGCCGAATCGCTACTGGTGGCGATGACGGCCACCGCCCTGGGTCTGGTGCTGGCATGGGTGCTACTGCCGCTGTTTGCCGATCTGGTCGACCGCCGGCTCGATGGCATGTTCACACCGGCCGCGCTGCTACTGAATTTGGCGCTGGGCGCGGCCATCGGCCTGCTGGCGGGCGCCTACCCGGCCTGGGTAGCGCTGCGCGTGCGCCCGCCGCAGGCGCTGGCAGGACGCGGCAACGCCGAAACGTCCGGCGCGCTGTGGCTGCGGCGCGCGCTGACGGTTCTGCAGTTCTCCACCGCCATGGGGCTGGTCGCCGTCACCTTGGCGGTAGCCTGGCAAACCCGGTACGCCAGCCAGGCCAACCCCGGGTTCGATCCGTCGCCGCTATTGGTGCTGGAGCTGCCGGCCGACACTTCCAATTCGGCCGCGCGCGGTCTGCGCGAGGCGCTCAAACACCTGCCTGGCGTCGATGGCGTGGCGACGTCGCTCGATCCGGTCGGACGCCAGTTCGCCGGCGCCTACATCAAGGTATCGCTCAAGACCGGGCGCTGGAGCAGCCTGTCGATCCGCTCGGTCAGCGCAGACTTCTTTGACGTCCATGCGCTGCGTCCGGTCGCCGGGCGCCTGTTCAGCGACAAGATCGACAAGGACGAGGGTGGCTTCGAATCGGTGCTGCTCAACGCCCGCGGCGCGCGCGCGCTGGGCTTCGCCGACCCGGCCGACGCCATCGGCCAGCTCCTCACCACCGACAGCGGCGACGGCATGGTGACGGCGACGATAGTAGGCATCGCGCCCGATCTGCGCTACGACAGCCTGCGCGACACACCAAAATCCTACCTGTACTTCACCAGCCAGCAAAACAGCACGCTGACGGTACGCGCGCGCAGCGACATGGGCCAGGTTGAAAGCGCCGCGCACGCACTGGCGGCACGCTACTTCCCCAACGACGTGGTGCCGATACGCCAGGCGCGCAGCTACTTCGCGCAAAACTACGGCGACGACCTGCGGCTGGCCAAACTGCTCGGCCTGGCCAGCGCCATCGCCGTGATGATCGCCGGCTTCGGCGTGTACGTGCTGTCGGCTTACAACGTGCGCCGGCTGGGGAGGCAGATCGTGCTGCGCAAGCTGTTCGGCGCCGGTCGGCGCGACATCGCCCGCCTGGTCGGACGCGAGGTGCTGGTGCTGGTGGCGATCAGCGCGGTCATCGGCCTGCCGCTGGCCGCGCTGGTGATCCAGCGTTACCTGGCGACGTTCGCCGAGCATGCACCCGTAGGCGGCTGGACGCTGCTGGCCGGGTTGCTGGCGGCGGTGGTGGTGACGCTGGTGTCCACACTACGGGGCACCATCGCGGCGGCCGGCATCTCGCCCGCGCTGGTGCTGCACGACTGAGGAGAAGAAGGATGACACTACGCGATTTTCGTATCGGATGGCGGCTGCTGCTGCAGCAGCCGGCTTACTCCATCGTTGTCACCGGCGGGCTGGCGATCGGCTTCGCGGCCTGCTTCCTGCTGTTCGGCTTTGTCGCCTTCTGCCTGAACTACGACAGCGACATTCCCGACAACGGGCGGCTGTTCACGGTCAAGCAACGCATCAATGTTTTTCCACGCCCGGAGTGGGGTACCTTCGGCTACCTGCCGCTGCGCGACATTGCGCTGTCGAGCGGTATGGTCGAACAGGCCAGCATCGTCAGAGGCATCGACAAGCCGCTGCGCGCAGCCGGCAGGCTGCACGCGGTGGATCTGAACGTGGTCGATCCGGCTTTCGGCCAGCTGTTCGGCATCACAGCGCTGGAAGGCGACCTGCAAGCCGCGCTAACGCAAGCGGACGGCATTGCCCTGACCAAAACGGCGGCGCACAAACTGTTCGGTGACGCGCCGGCGCTGGGCCGAAGCGTCAACGTCGGCGACAACGTGCTGCAAGTACGCGCGCTGCTGCCCGACCCCGCCGCCAACACCAGTCAGCGCTACGAGGCACTAATCGGCAGCAAAAGCAGCGCGTGGCCGGAGCGCGACACCGCGTTCACCAACTGGTCGCGCGGTACCATCTACATGAAACTCAAACCCGGCGCGCCGGTTGACGCGCTGACCGCGCTGCTGCAGGACGCGACCGAGAAATCGGCAATGAACCAGCGCGTCAAGGCAAGCGGCATGGGACGCGCGCTCAATGGCCGCAACGTTTCGGACGTCAAACTGCTGCCGCTGCGCGACGCCTACTTCGACGAGGACCTGCTGAACAGCCGCGCGGGACAAAGCCATGGCCAGCGCAGCACGGTGTTCGGTATGGCGGCCGGTGGCTTGCTGATCCTGCTGCTGGCGGCGATCAACTACGTCAACCTGGCCACCGTGCGCACGCTGCACCGCCAACGCGAGATCGGCGTGCGCAAGCTGCTTGGCGCCAGCGCGACGCGGCTGGTACGCCAGTTCCTCAGCGAAGCCGTGCTGACCGCGTTGATAGCGAGCTGCGTCGGACTAATCCTCGCCTGGATGCTGCTGCCGCTGTTTTCCGACCTGGTGAACCGCCGCCTGGACGGCATGTTCACTTTACCGCGCTGCGTTATCGCGCTGGCGTTCGGCGGCTTTGTCGGCATGTGCGCAGGCGCCTACCCGGCCTGGATAGCGTTGCATTCACTGCCGGGGACATCGCTGGCGGGACGCGGCAACAGCGAAACAGCCGCCGGCCTGTGGGTGCGACGCCTGCTCACCGTGCTGCAGTTTTCCAGTGCGATGGCGATTAGCGCGACCGCGCTGGCGGTCAGCTGGCAGACCTGGTTCGCCACACACGCCTCACCGGGCTTCGACACCGCAAACCTGATCGTGCTCCCGCTTCCAGACGACACGGAAGGCACGCCGGCCGCCAATGCATTTATCGAGCAACTGCGCCGGGTGCCGGGCGTGGAGGCGGTGGCCGCGATTTCGGAGGCGGTGGGCCGCGACGGCCGCAAACTGGTCAACGTCATCACGGCCAAGGATGGCAGGGAAATCCCGATGGAGGCAAAGTACGTGTCGCCTGACTGGTTCGAGGTGCACCGTGTGCGCGCGCTGTACGGAAAGCTGTTCAACCCCGCCCACGATCCAAACGACACCAAGGACCTTGGCGGCGTGGTGCTGAACCAGGCCGCCGCGCTGGCCCTGGGCTACGCCGCGCCGCAGGACGCGGTGGGCCGATCGCTGCCGAGCGGACTACAAATCAACGGCATCGCGCCGGACATCCGCTTCCAGGGACTTCGGCAGCCGGCCAAGGCGATCATCTATGGCATAAGGCCGGTGAACGTCCTGTCGATACGGACCAGCGCCTCCCTGGCGGAGGCTTACGTCGCCATCGAGCCGGCGTGGCGACGCAGCTTCCCCAACGACATCATGGAGCTTCAGTCGCAAGAAGCGGTGCTGGCCGAGGGCTACGCGACCGATGCTCGCCTGACCCGCATCCTCATGAGCACCGGCGCGGTGGCGATCGCGCTGGCGGCCTTCGGCATCTACGTGCTGTCGGCCTACAGCGTTCAGCGCAGCCGGCGCGAGATCGTCATGCACAAGCTGCACGGCGCGATGCGGCGCGATATCGCGATGATGTTGGGGCGGGAGTTTTCATCGCTGGTCGGCGCAGGTGCCCTTATCGGCCTGCCGCTGGCGGCGCTGGCGATCGAGCGCTATCTGGCCAGTTACACCGACCGGGCGCCGATCGGCCTGTGGACGCTGGCCGCTGCGCTGGCGATGGCGGTGCTGGTCGCCCTGCTGGCAACCACGCGGCACACGGTAGTGGCGTTGCGCATGTCGCCGGCGATGGCGCTGCGCGACTAATCAGAGGAGACGACAATGGGACTTCGCGACTTTCGCATCGGCTGGCGGCTGTTGGCCCGCCAGCCATTTCAATCGACGGTCGAGCTGCTCGGACTGGCGACCGGCTTTGCCGTCTGCTTCCTGCTACTCGGATTCGTCGCCTATTCGTTCAGCTATGACAAGGACGTGCCGGAGCGCGAGCGTGTCTACGTGATCAAGCACCGGCTCAACTTCATTCCGCAGCCACAGTGGATGGAGTACACGCCGTTCGCGTTGCGCGAGGTGGCGCTGCGCAGCGGCCTGCCGCTGGAGGCCAGCGTGTGGTGGCCGCACAAGACCACGGCGCGGCTGGGCGGCCGACCGACGGAACTGGAGGTTATCGCCGTCGATCCCGCGTTCGAGCGCATCGCCGGCCTGCGCGCGCGGGAAGGCGATCTGACACGGGCGCTGACCATGCCTGACGGTCTGGCGCTGACCCGGCAGACCGCGCTGCGCCTGTTCGGCACGACCGGCGCCTTGGGCAGGACTGTGGAAATCGACGGTCAGGCCTTGCAGGTGCGCGCGGTGCTGGACGATCGGCCCGGCAACAGCACCTTGCAGTTCGGCGCGATGGTCGGCATCGGCAGCGCGTTGTGGCCGGACGAGGAGCGCCAGCGTGCGCTATCGAACTGGATGGGCATCGAAGGCCGCATCTACGTAAAGACCGGAAACGGTGTCGACGCGCGAACGCTGCAAAAAACGCTGCAGCAAGCCGTCGACCTGGCGCCATGGCAAGCCATACCCGCACCGGAGATGAAGGCCGCGCTGGGTGGACGCAAACTGGTCGATATCGGCCTCGGCTCGCTGGCCGACGCCTACTTCGACCGTACCGTGGCCAACACACTGGGCGCCGGTCCGCGCGGTGACAAACGGCTGGTGCTGGCGATGGGCGCGGCCGGGTTGCTGATCCTGGGCCTGGCGGTGGTCAACTACGTCAACCTGGCGACGATGCGCACGCTGCGACGCGAGCGCGAGATCGCCATGCGGCGCGTGCTCGGCGCCACCACGCACAGGCTGCTGGCGCAGTTCATGGCCGAATCGGTGCTGCTGTCGCTGGCCGCCGCCGCGCTGGGCGTGCTGTTGGCGTGGCTGCTGCTGCCGCTGCTCTCCGAATTGCTGCAACGCCGGCTGGACGGCATCATCACGCCGCTGTCGACGGCGGCGTGCCTGCTGTTCGGCGTCCTGGTGGGAGCCTTGGCGGGCCTGTACCCGGGCTGGCTGGCGCGCGGCGTCAACATGGGCGCGGCGCTGGCGCACCGCAGCGGCGAGACGGCCGGCGGCGCGTGGCTGCGGCGTGTGCTGACGGCTTTGCAGTTCGCCACGGCGATGGCGACGGGCAGCCTGGCGCTGGCGATAGTGTGGCAAACGCAGTTTGCCGCGGGCGCGCCACCGGGCTTCGATCCGGCGCCGCTGCTGGTGGTGGAAATGAGCGCCGGCATGGACGATCCGCAGGCGCGCGCCTTCCGCGACGCCGTGGCGCGGCTGCCGCAGGTGACGGGCGTGGCCGACAGCTTCAACGTGCCGGGCCGCGACGACGGCACCGGCACGCGCGGCAGCGTGCAGCTCAACCGGCTGGACGGCAGCTTCGTCTCCTTGCCGGCGCAATTTGTCGGTCCCGATTTCTTCGACGTCTACGGCTTGTCGGCGCGCGCCGGCCGGCTGTTCGACCCGCGCATCGACGCCGCAGGCAGCATCCATGATGACGCCGAGCGCAACGTCGTGGTCAACCAGGCGGCGGTGATTGCGCTGGGATGGAGCTCGATGGAGCAGGCGCTGGGCCAGCGCATCAACGGCGGCAACTGGCGCATCGTTGGCGTGGCGCCTGACATCCGCTGGTATACGTTGCGCGAACCGGCGCCGCCGATGCTATACCTACCCGAGCGCAACAACCGCCTGCTAACGGTGCGGATGCGCGAGACGTCGCCGACGGCCGGCGCGGTGGATGCGCTGGAGCGGGCGATCACCGCCACGGCCACGCGGTATTTCCCGTCGTCGCCGCCGTCGATACGGCGCGCCGGCAGCTACTTCGCCCAAGCCTACGCGGACGACCTGCGTTTGGCCGGCATGCTCGCTTGCGCCACCGTGCTGGTGTTCGCGCTGGCGGCGTTCGGCATCTATGCGCTGGCGGCGAACAGCGTGCAGCGGCGCGCACGGGAGATCGTGCTACGCAAGCTGCACGGCGCCGGCCGGGCCGCCATCGGCACACTGGTGGGGCGTGAATTCCTGGTGTTGACGGTTGTCGCGGCCATGATCGGGCTGCCGCCGGCCGTGCTGGGGATCGAGCGCTATCTGGCGCCGTTCGTCGAGCGCACGCCGCTGGGTGGCTGGGCGCCGGCGGCGGCGCTGGCGGCGGCGCTGTTTGTGGCTGCGGCGGCCACCGCGCGCCACACGCTGGCGGCGATGCGCATCGCCCCGTCGCGGGCGCTGCGCGACTAAATATAGAAGACGAAAAAAAGGCAGCCATTTTACTGGCTGCCTTTTTTATTTCCGAGCGCTGCGGATCAATTCACCGAAATCAGTTCGATATCGAAGACCAGGTTGGCATTGGGCGGAATCGCCGTGCCCGATCCCGTCGAGCCGTAGCCCAGCGCGGGTGGAATGAAGACGGTGCGTTTGCCGCCAACCAGCATTCCTTCCGTACCCCGGCTAAAGCCGGGGATGACACTGCCGGTGCCGCTGGTGACACCAACGGTGAACGTCAATGTGCCGTACGGCGCGGTAGCGGTGGTGGCCGGATCGAAGCGCGCGCCTTTGAGGCTATCGCGCGTACCGTCATAGAACCAGCCGCTATAGCGCACGGTGACGCTCTTGCCGCTGGCGGCGACGGCGCCCGTGCCAGCCGTGACCTCGACGATCTTCAGGTCCGTCGGCGCCGGGACGCTAGGCTGTTTGACCACCTTGGTGACGTTGATCAGTCGCAGTTCGTAGACCAGCGGCGAATTGGCCGGCAGCGCGGCATAGGCGACGCCATTGACCGTTTGCGCGTCGCGCACGGTGGCGCCGTAGGCCAGGTTGGCCGGCAGGGTTGCCAGGCGCACGCCACCGACACGCATGCCGGCGATGGCCAGATCCCAGCCGTTCGGCACGATGCCGCCCACGCCCAAGGTAAACGGCGGCGCGGTCGTGCCGGAGTCGATCGAGCTTTCCAGCTTGGCGCCGATGCCGTCCGGTTTGCTGGCGTCGTACAGGTAACCGGTGTAGGCCACCGTCACCAGATCGCCTTTTTCCGCCAGGGTGGTGGCGTCGGTGCCGGCACCGACCGTGACGTCCTTGACCGCGTAGGCCGGCTGCGGCACCACGACAGGATCGGATTTTTTCGAACCGCCACCGCAGGCCGTCAAGATCGCCAGGCAGGCAACAGCAACAATAATGTGAAACTTCGATTTCATGATGACCTTTGATGAATAGTTCATATTCGTGCAGCTTTTAGGAGCAGAAGTTTAGCAGACGCCGGCACCGGCGCCCCAAGCACTACATTCGGTTACATCTTTTAGCGCCGTTTGTGTGCTTATATTTCCACTTGGGTGCCAAGTTCGATCACGCGGTTCGGCGGAATCTGGTAGTAGTCGGCCGCACCGCGGGCGTTGCGCGACATCGTCACGAACAGATGCTCGCGCCATGGCGCCATGCCGTGGCCAGGTGTCGAGATCACCGTCTGGCGGGCGATGAAGAACGACGTTTCCATCATCTCGAACGGCAGGCCGAGGCACTCGCACTGCGCCAGTACCTTGGGAATATCCGGTTCGTCCTTGAAGCCGTAGAACACATTGACCTGGTAGCACTGGTGTCCGAGGTCGATCACCTTGACCTGCTCGGCCTCCGACACCCACGGCTCCTCGACGATATGCACGGTGAAGAACACCACGCGCTCGTGCAGCACCTTGTTGTGCGACAGGTTGTGCAGCAGCGCGTGCGGCACGCCGTCGCTTTCGCCGCGCAGGAAAATGGCGGTGCCGTAGACGCGCGTGGGTGGCGCCACGAACAGGGACGACAGGAACTCCTCGAGCGGAATCGCGTGCTTTTGCAGATTCTTGAACACCAGCTCGCGCCCGCGCTTCCAGGTCAGCATGATGGTGAACAGGATAATCGCCAGCAGTAGCGGGAACCAGCCGCCGTGGAACAGCTTGAGCGTGCTGGCCGAGAACAGCAGGATGTCGATGATGATGAAGAAGCCGGTGGCGCCAAAGCACAACCAGAGCGGCAGGTGCCAGCGGTAGCGGATCACGAAGAAGGTCAACACGGTGGTGCACAACATGGTGGCCGTGACCGCGATGCCGTAGGCGCCGGCCAGCTTGTCCGACGAGCCGAAGCCGATCACCGCCATCAGCACCACCACCAGCTGCAGCCAGTTGACCGCCGGGATGTAGACCTGGCCGATCTCGGTGGCAGAGGTGTGCAGGATGCGCATGCGCGGCAGCAGGCCGAGGGCGATGGCCTGCTTGGTCATCGAGAAGGTGCCGGAGATGGTGGCCTGCGAGGCGATCACCGCCGCCATCGTCGACAGCACCACCAGCGGGTACACGCTCCATGAGCCCAACTGGTTAAAGAACGGGTTGGACACCGCCTCCGGATGCGTCAGCAGCAACGCGCCCTGGCCCAGGTAGTTCAGCGCCAGCGCCGGGAACACAATCAGGAACCAGGCCGCGCGGATCGGTTTTTTGCCGAAGTGGCCCATGTCGGCATACAGCGCCTCGGCGCCGGTGAAGGCCAGCACCACCGCGCCCAGCGCGACGAAGGCGATCATGCGGTTGGCCAGCATGAAGTGGAAGGCGTTCATCGGATTGAGCGCATAGAGGATCTGCGGCGCGGCGACGATGTTGATCACGCCCATGGCGGCTAGCGCGACGAACCAGATCACCATGATCGGCCCAAACCAGCGGCCGATGCCGGCCGTGCCCTGGCTTTGCAGCGCGTACAGCGACACCAGCACGATGATCGACAGCGGGACGATGTACTGCTCCAGGCCCGGCGCGGCCACTTCCAGACCTTCGATCGCGCCCAGCACCGAGATGGCCGGCGTGATGACGCTGTCGCCGTAGAACATGGTGGCGCCGAACACGCCCAGCAGCATCAGCGGAAAGTGCCAGCGCGGCGCCGCCTTGGTGACGGAATTGAGCGCCAGCGCCATCAGCGCCATGATGCCGCCCTCGCCGCGGTTGTCCGCGCGCAGCACCAGGGTCACGTATTTGAGCGAGACGATCATCGTCAAGCCCCAGAAAATCAGCGAAATGATGCCCTGCAGGTTGAATTCGCTCAGCGCCAGGCCGTGCTCGGGATCGAAAATGGTTTTGAGGGTGTAGAGGGGACTGGTACCGATATCGCCGTAGACGATGCCAACCGCCGCCAGGGTCAGGGCGGCGACACTGCTTTTCTTGTGTTGCTCGGTCAAGATTGCACCTGTTGTTGTTTTGGTGCATTGCACAATAGGTTAACTATTTGCAAAAGGCAAGGAGATTTTGGCATACAGAGGCGTTCCAATTAGTCAATAACGCCAGTGTACGCTGCTGTGGCCGGGAGCGCGAGTTTGCCGTGCTGCCGGGACGGTGTAGTTGCCGTGCGGCCAGCAAACGCGGGTTAATTGAGCGATAATGTCGACCCGTCCTCTTTACGCCGCTGCGCACCATGAACCCAGGTATTGCCTACGCGGCCTTCGCGTTCTTTTGCTGGGGCCTGTTCCCGCTGTATTTCCACGCGCTGGCCGAGGTGCCGGCGCTGGAAATGCTGGCGCACCGCATGCTGTGGTCGCTGCTGTTCCTGGCCATCGTACTGACCGTGCGGCGCCAGTGGAAGTGGCTGCCCCGCACCCTGGGCCAGCCGCGCGTGCTGGCCAGCTTTGTCGCCAGCGCGGTGCTGCTGTCGGCCAACTGGTTCGTCTATATCTGGTCGGTCAACAACGGCCATGTCATCGACGCCAGCCTCGGTTACTTCATCAATCCGCTGGTCAATGTGCTGCTGGGCGTGGTGGTGCTGAAGGAAAAACTGCGGCGCGCGCAATGGGTGGCGATCGGCGTGGCCGCATGCGGCGTACTGTGGCTGACGTGGTCGGCCGGCCAGGTGCCGTGGATTGCCTTAATTTTAGGCATCACCTTCGGCTCGTACGGCCTGCTGCGCAAAACGGCAGCGCTCGCCGCACTGGAGGGCCTGTCGCTGGAAACGATGATCCTGTTCCCGCTAGCGCTGGTCTATGTGATCTGGCTGACGATGACCGGACACAACACCTTCATGAACAGCGAATTCGACAGCACCCGCTGGCTGCTGGTGGCGGCCGGGCCGATCACGGCGATTCCGCTGCTGCTGTTCGCCGCCGGCGCGCGCAAGATTCCGATGGCCGCGCTGGGACTGCTGCAATACCTGTCGCCGACCATGCAGGCGCTGCTGGGCGTGTGGGTGTTCCACGAAGGATTCCCGCCGGCGCGGCTGATCGGCTTTGTCATCATCTGGGCCGCGCTGGCGCTTTATGTGGCCGAGGGGCTGTGGACGAGCAGGCGTTCCAGCTGATCGGGCTTGCCCGGAAGACGTTCGAGGCGCGGGTAGCGCAGCGAGCCGTAGTACGGGATCAGCACGGTCTGCGGCAAGCCGTCGGCCTCAAAGCTTAGCGATACAGGCTGTTTTGTCAGCGCCGCCGTCTTGATCGCCTGCTTGAGCGCCTCGTCCGTGTAAGGCTGCTCGCCGACCTTGGTCAGCCTGGCGCCGATGCCGACGCCGGCGCGGAATGCCGGACCTTCCCAGGTGACTGTTTTTACCACGCCCTTTTTGCCAACGGTCACGCCCAGCGACGCGCTCAAGTCCATGCCGCCGACGTTAAAATCCTCGTTCTGAACGACATATTCGGTCGGCTCGTCGGTGTAGACCAGGCGGTAGCCGGCGCGCGCCAGGCCGTCCAGCACATGGCTGTCGTCGTGGGCGCTCAGGCGCGTGTCGAAATAGCCGGCCCAGTCGTAGGGCGCGATGGCGTTGAGCGCTTTGCAGACGTCGGCAAAGGTGTAGGTGCTGGTGACCAAGGTGTTGCCGCCCACGCCAAAGAACGCGCCGGCGAAGTCGGCCAGGCTGTGCTTGCCGCCGGTGCGCTCCCGCAGCAGCATGTCGACGTCCAGCCACAGCAGCACGCCCTCGCCGTAATAATCCTCGCGGCGTTGCCAGTCGCGCCACTGCATCCTGCGGCCGGGCATGTACAGCGGATCGTTGGTGGTGTCCCGCAGCGATTTCCATTGGCGGCCGGTGCGGGCGACGGCGTTGGCGGCGTCGACGGCCAGCGCGTCCAGCGTTTGCTGTCGGGTACGCAAGCCCAGTTGTCCGGCCAGCATCCTGCCCCAGAATTCGGTCTGCCCCTCGTACACCCACAACAGGCTGCCGCGCACCGGCTGGTTCATCGTCGGCGACCACAGGTCGGCCGGCTGGCGGAAGCGGCCGTTCCACGAGTGCGCGTATTCGTGCACGATCAGGTCGGCCATCGGCAGGTGGGGGTCCGGCCGCGTGAAGAAATCGAGCGCCAGGTTGTTCTCGCTCGACTCCAGGTGCTCGCGCCCACCGGCCGAGGGCAGGATATCGGACAAGGTCAGCAACAGGTCGTAGTGACGGTAATGCTGCGAGCGGAACAAGGCGGGCAGCGCGCTGGCCATCGCGCGGTATTTGTCCAGCACGGCCGGCGGAATGGCCAACGCGGCCTCGTTGTCGGCGATCATGTTCAACCGGACCGGGCGGGCAGCGCCGGGCAGCAGGTCGATGCGCTTGAAGTAGCGTCCCGCGTGCACGGGCGCATCGACCAGGGCCTCGAAACTGGTGGGCTTGAACGACACCAGCTGGTCCTCGACGGCGGCGGTGTCCAGCGACGTGGCGTACTGGAAGCCGGCCGGCAGCTTCAGCGCCGCCCGCACGGCGATGTTGCGGATAAACCAGCCGGCCGGATACAGCGCGACCTTCTGCCACGGCAGCGTCAGCATGTCGCGGCTCATCAGTACGTTGCCGGCGGTCGGCGACAGGAACTGGAATTCCACCTCCAGTTCGCGCGCGCCTTTGGGCACGTCGATATGGAAAGCATAGGGATCGCCGCCGTCGCGCAGCCATTCGATGCGGCGGCCGCCGGCCTTGACGATCAGGCCGGCCAGGCCGGTCAGTTCCTGGGTGGCCGAGTGGCTGTCGGTTTCCCACTGCGGATACATCAGTACCATTTTTCCTTGGCGCTGGACCGGGATGGTCTGGCGCACGCGCAGGATTTTATGGACCTGGTCGGTGGCGTCGACCGTCAGCTTGATCTCGCCCTTGAACGGAATGTCGCGCGGCACCGGCAAGCTTTCGGCGCCGGCCGTGGCACCGGCTGTGGCGGTGGCAAACCCGATCGAAAACAGTACTGCGCAAAGCGTATTTTTCATAGGTGTTGATCTGAATAAAGATCAGACCTGGCTTGCACGATCCGTGCCATCGCTAAGTCCTTGAATTTGCTGAAACCGAGTGTCCGCATGCTCGTGCAATGTGTCCGGCGCTGTCCGCTGAGCCTATAATGCTGGATACGGATTATCACTTACTTTCTTGAAAGCTCCCCCTGAATGGCAAATTACGTCTACACCATGAACCGCGTGGGCAAAATCGTCCCGCCCAAGCGCCAGATTCTGAAAGATATTTCGCTGTCCTTCTTCCCAGGCGCAAAAATCGGCGTGCTGGGTCTGAACGGCTCGGGTAAGTCGACCTTGCTGAAAATTATGGCAGGCATCGACACCGACATCCAGGGCGAAGCCGTGCCGATGCCGGGCCTGAACATCGGCTATCTGCCGCAGGAACCCCAGCTCGATCCGGAAAAAACCGTGCGCCAGGAAGTCGAATCGGGCCTGGGCGAAGTATTCGAGGCGCAAGCCAAGCTGGAGGCCGTGTACGCGGCCTACGCCGACGAGGACGCCGATTTCGACGCGCTGGCCACCGAGCAGGCCCGTCTGGAAGCGATCATCTCGACCTCCGACGGCGGCAACCTGAACCTGCAACTGGAAATGGCCGCCGACGCGCTGCGCCTGCCGCCATGGGACGCCAAGATCGGCGTGCTGTCGGGTGGCGAGAAGCGCCGCGTGGCGCTGTGCAAGTTGTTGCTGTCCAAGCCCGACATGCTGCTGCTCGACGAACCGACCAACCACCTGGACGCCGAGTCCGTCGAATGGCTGGAGCAGTTCCTGTTGCGCTTCCCGGGCACCGTGGTCGGCATCACCCACGATCGCTACTTCCTCGACAACGCCGCCGAATGGATTTTGGAACTGGACCGTGGCCATGGTATTCCATGGAAAGGCAACTATTCGTCGTGGCTGGACCAGAAGGCCAACCGCCTGAAGCAGGAAGAATCGACCGAATCGGCGCGTCAAAAAGCGCTGGCCAAGGAATTGGAATGGTCGCGCCAGAATCCCAAAGCGCGCCAGGCCAAGTCGAAGGCCCGTCTGGCCCGCTTCAACGAGCTGAGCGAGTACGAATACCAGAAACGCAATGAGACCCAGGAGATCTTCATCCCTGTGGCCGAGCGTCTGGGCAACGAAGTGATCGAATTCAAGAACGTCTCGAAAGCGTTCGGCGACCGCCTGCTGATGGACAACATCTCGTTCACCATCCCGCCGGGCGCCATCGTCGGCATCATCGGCCCGAACGGCGCCGGTAAATCGACGCTGTTCAAGATGGTGGCCGGCCTGGACAAGCCGGACAGCGGCGAAGTGGTCATCGGCCAGACCGCCCGCGTCTCGCTGGTGGACCAGAATCGCGACACCTTGAGCGACAGCAAGAGCGTGTTCGAGGACGTCTCCGGCGGCGCCGACATGCTCACCGTCGGCCGCTTCGACATGCCGTCGCGCGCCTACCTGGGCCGCTTCAACTTCAAGGGTTCGGACCAGCAGAAGATCGTCGGCAACCTGTCCGGCGGTGAACGCGGCCGTCTGCATCTGGCCAAGACGCTGCTCAAGGGCGGCAACGTGTTGCTGCTCGATGAACCGTCGAACGATCTGGACATCGAAACCCTGCGCGCGCTGGAAGACGCGCTGCTCGAGTTCGCCGGTTCCGTGCTGGTGATCTCCCACGATCGCTGGTTCCTGGACCGTATCGCCACGCACATCCTGGCGTTCGAAGGCAATTCGCAGGTCACCTTCTTCGACGGCAACTATCAGGAATATGAAGCCGACAAGAAGAAACGCCTGGGTGAGGAAGGCGCCAAGCCGAAGCGTATCCGTTACAAGCCGCTCACCGTGTAAGCGAGCCGGCGTCAACGAAAAAGGCCACCTTGCGGTGGCCTTTTTTCACATCGGGTCGTCAGTTAGAACGCGTAACGCACACCAGCCGTTACAGCACCGCTCTTGCGACCGGTATCGATGTCGTTCTTGCCGTAGTTTTCATACTCCAGCGAGACTTTGACGTTTTTGTTGATCGCGTATTCAGCACCGACCGACGCGTACAGCGCGGTCTTGTCCTTGTCGCCGCTCACCGACGCGAAACCACTGGTGGTCACTTCGTTGGTGTTGCGGGCAACGCCCAGTTTGCCGAACAGCGCGATCTGCTGGTTCACAGGCCACGTGCCTTTACCGGCCAGGTAGTAGGAATGCGCATCGGTGCGCACACCACCAGGCAAGCCGTTCGAGGTGTAGTTGTACGACTTTTTACCGAAGTCGGTATAGCCCGCTTCCACCGCCCAGGTCTGGTCGATGTTGTAACCACCGAAGACCTTGCCGCCAGCCTTGTAGCCGCTGTGGTTGTCGCCACTCAGCGCGTTGGGTGCGTTGAACTCGTAACGGCTGCCGACCACGCCAGCACCGATGTAACCGGTGCCTGCGTCGTCTGCGTAGGCGGAAGTACCGCTCAGGGCGGCTGCGGAAGCGACTAATGCGAACAGAATTTTTTTCATGATTTCGATCTTTCAGCAAAATGTTAGAAGTGGTATTGCTTGGGATCGCAGTTCTTTGAATTGCGATGTGTTCAAGATAGCACTCCGACCATGATCCGTC
Organism: Duganella sp. AC917; assembly: GCF_979258245.1. Classification (NCBI taxonomy): domain Bacteria; kingdom Pseudomonadati; phylum Pseudomonadota; class Betaproteobacteria; order Burkholderiales; family Oxalobacteraceae; genus Duganella; species Duganella sp. AC917. Next base: position 5,334,982 of record NZ_OZ409848.1, on the reverse strand, counting down.
ACGACCGAATTAGTAATAAGTGTGTCTAAGTGTAAGCCATATGTTCCATGGTATAATGACCGCCGCGCCAAACTTAAGCCAAGCTTAAGAGATTTAAAACTCCTCCCAATCGGAGGTGGCGTGCGCCGCTTTACGGGCGTCGGCCACACGCAGCGGTTGCTTGGCTGGCCTGACCGGCCTGACTGGACTTGCCGGCCTTGCCAGCGGCTTGGGCGCCGTGCGCGGCGCGGCGGATACGGCTGCCACACCTTGCCCGCGCTCCAGCCGGAACACCCCGACGATCTGCGACAACTTCCTGGCCTGATCCTGCATCGATTCCGACGCCGCCGCCGACTCCTCGACCAGCGCCGCGTTTTGCTGCGTCACCTGGTCCATCTGGACGATGGCCTCGTTGATCTGCTCGATGCCGGTGGTTTGCTCGCCGCTCGCGGCCTGGATATCGGCCATGATGTCGGTCACGCGCTGGATGCTGTCGACGATCTCGCGCATCGTCACGCCCGCCTGGTCGACCTGTTTGGCGCCGGCGTCGACGTTGGTAACGGAATGGTCGATCAGTTGTTTGATCTCCTTGGCGGCCGCCGCCGACCGCTGCGCCAGATTGCGCACCTCCGACGCCACCACCGCGAAGCCCCTGCCCTGCTCGCCCGCGCGCGCCGCCTCGACCGCAGCATTCAACGCCAGAATGTTGGTCTGGAAAGCGATGCCGTCGATGACACCGATGATGTCGGCGATCTTGCCGGAAGACTCATTGATGGCGCTCATCGTACCGATCACCTCATCGACCACGGCGCCGCCTTTGCGCGCCACGTCGGAGGCCGACTGCGCCAGCTGGTTGGCCTGGCGCGCGTGGTCGGCGTTCTGCTTCACGGTCGAGGTCAACTCCTCCATCGACGAGGCCGTCTCCTCCAGCGCACCGGCCTGTTGCTCGGTGCGGGCCGACAGGTCTTGCGTGCCACTGGCGATCTGCGACGAGGCGGTGGCGATCATATCGGTGCCTGTCCGCACCTCGCCGACGATGCTGCTGAGGCTGTCGCGCATGGTTTTCATCGCGAACAAGACGCTGTCCTGATCGTTGTGGCGCAGCGCGACGTCGACCGTCAGGTCGCCGCCAGCGATCTTGCCGGCCACGTCGGCGGCATAGGCGGGCTCGCCGCCCAGCTGGCGGGTCAGCGCCCGGGCGATCAGCGCGCCCAGGCCGAGGCCGCCAAAAAGGCTGCCCAGCACCAGGCCGATCATCAGCGCCTGGCTGGACTCGAACAAGGCGGTGGTGTCGTCGGATTTCTGCTTGGCGCGCGCCTCCTTGAGCTTGGTCAACGCGGTCAGCATGTCGTCGAGCACGTCCGCCTGTTTGCGCACGGCCACCAGCATCTGGTTCAGTTCGTCGCTGCGCTGGACCAACGGCTCGGCGTCGGCGCGGGTCAACGCTTGCGACAACGCTTGCCGGTAATCGCGCGCGGTCGTCGCATAGTCGTCGAGCATTTTTTTGCCCTGGGGCAGTATGAACAGCGGCCGCGCCTTTTGCAGATAGTCATCGATGGTGGCCAGATACTTATCGATGTCGGCGCGGTGGCGGGCGCGTTCCTCCATTGACGTCGCCAGCAGGAAGCTGTTGCGCGAACGTCCGGCGTAAATCAGGTTGATGTTGGCTTCCTTGATGTACGACAGACCCATCAAGTCTTCCATGTACATGCTGTCGGCCTGGTCGTTGATCCGGCCCATGTTGATGATGCCGATACAGGCGACGATGGCGCCCAATATCGTGACAATGACAAATCCCGCGATCAGCTTGGTGCCGACTTTCATGCTGCTAAACATAATGCCTCCGTTTTTGAGTAGGCAAAGATAGCAGCCGCGCGCGAGGCTGTAGCGCCTTAAAAACAGGGTGATTCGCGCTCCGGTAGAGCGGCCGAAATCCTGTCCAGAACAGCGACGGGGTAATACGTGGCAACCCGGCGTAGCCCGGCAGTTTGTTCAACACATCGAGTGACTAGCACAGCGGTTTTTTTTCGATCTTGCAAATTGAAAGTTGTAGCCGCAGGCCAACAAATCGCGAGCTCAAGCAATCATGCGGAAGGTCAGGTTGATGCGCGGACCACGTGGAGACCGCTCCTTGTTGATGCCGTGCAGCCAGTGCTGCTGCAGGGAGCCGGCCATCAGCAGCAGGCAGCCGTCACCCAGCGCCAGCTTGACGGTCTTGGGCAAGCGCCGGTGCTTGAGGATGAAAGTGCGCGGCGCGCCGAAGCTGACCGAGGCGACGGCCGGCTCCGGTCCCAGCTCGCGCTCGTCGTCGGCATGGAAACCCATGCTGTCGCGCTCGTCACGGTAGTAGTTCAGCAGCACGCTGTTGTAGCGGCGGCCCGTGGCGTGCTCGACCGCGTCTTTGATCAGCGATTGCAGCGGGGTGAACGGTAGCGGGTGAAAGGTCTTGCCGGAGTAACGATAGCTCGCTTCGCCATGCCAGGCCGTCAGGCGCGGCTGCATGTGCAACTTGCCCCACACCTTTACCTGTTCGTGGCGCCAGTCGGTTTCGTCCAGCAGGCGCTGCATGACCTCCTGCGGCGGCAGGTCCAGCGCCAGGCGTTGCTGGAACCACAGTTCGCCGTCCTCGATCGGGATCGGTGTCAGGGCGGCGTCGTCGGCGAATAAGTCCATACGCGTGAGAAGTGAGATACATCCACAATGTTAAGAGCGCGGGCGTAGCCGCCCACTAAGCAGAGGCTGATTGCAAAAGGCGATCAGCGATATTTTTGATGGCGATTCTACTTTCCGCCGATACGCTGACGTTGGTAAAAATCGCCACGCCACTGCGCGTGGCCGGCGCCAGATAAACAGCGGTAAAAACACCCGGGTCGCCGCCCCAATGGTTCGGCAGCGCCTGCCCGCCCAACCTCGATTCCATCCACCCAAGGCCCTGGCCGCTTAGCCACGCGGGCAACCCGGGCGGCGTCCGCATTTCCAGCATCTGCGCCATGGTCGCCGCGCCCAGCATTTCATAGTTGCCCGCTTTGCCGGCGTTTGCCGACACGGCGACGAACCGCATGAAATCGCTGATCGATGACCGCAACATACCGACCGGCCAATCCGGAAAGCCGACCGGTTCGACCGCCGCCAGCGCCCCGTTCACCAGATCATACCCCACGGCGCGGTGTGCCTCGGGAACGTCTTTGATGGTCCAACTCGTGTGATCCATCGCGAGCGGCAAAAAAATGTCCCTGCGTGTTTGATCGCGCATGTCCGCGCCGCCGATACGGCCCGCGAGATAGCCCAGCAACGCGTACCCCACATTGCAGTAATCCCAGGCCGCCCCCGGCCGTGCGGTCGAGAAGCACGTCGCGGGCGAGTGATTCACGCCCTCCGGTGTCAGGTACTGCTTGAGGAAGTCGGATAACGCCTGATCCGCATCGCGGCCGTGCTGGCGAAAATCAATCTCGTAATATCGCGCGTCTGAAATGCTCGACGTGTGCATGAGCAGTTGCCGGAACGTGATGGCCGCCTCGGGAAATCGCGGATTCGCGATGGCGAAATCCAGATAACCAGCGATCGGCGCATCCAGCGCAAGCTTGCCCCGCTCCGCCAACCGCATGATCATGGTCGCGGTGACCGTCTTCGTGACCGATGCGATATGAAACATGGTGTTCGCGGTCACCCCCTTGCGCCGTGCGATATCGGCCATGCCGTAACCTTGGGCGAACTGCACGACACCTCCGCGCGCGAAACCGACGGCCAGTCCCGGGATGTTGGCGGTGCGCATTTCGTTTCGGATAAACGCTGCCAAATCCGGACTCGGCGCGCCGGCGGTGGCGGCCCGCGCGACGGGCGGCATCAGCAATGCTGACAATCCAACGCCGAGAAAAGCGCGCCGCGACATCGGTGGCAAGGGCTTGGAGGCGTGGGCTGGCATGTGTTCTCTCTTCCCATGAAAATGGTAGCGGACGCGAAACGATGTGTTATTATGCGTAGGTGCCTACATATAAGTCAACTTAAAATCATGACCATGGATGATTATTCGCGTCGCGCAGGTGGCGCGGCCATTGGCGCCCGGCTCCGGCGTTTGTCGGAAAACCTCGACGGCGACTCGGTACGGGTGTACGCCAGCTTGGGCATCGCGTTCGAACAACGCTGGTTCGGCGTACTGAACCAACTGGCGATCAAGGGTTCGGCCAGTGTCGGGGAACTTGCGGCGACACTGAAGATCACCCATGTTTCCGTAAGCCAGACCCGGCAGTCGCTTGAAAATGCCGGTATCGTGACCTCTCAGTCCGACGCCGGGGACGCCCGCAAGAAGAACATCATGCTCACCGCCGCCGGCAAGCAACTGGTCAACCGGCTGCGCCCGATATGGGCGGCGTTTGACGAAGCGGCCCTTGAGCTCAACGCCGAGGCGGACGACGCCGTCGCCTCGTTAAACAGACTTGAAGACGCGCTGCAACGGCAACCCATCTTTGATCGCATCATGGCGCGATTGACCAAACAGTAAGGAGGACCGCATGAAAAAACGCCAGTTCCTTAATAATGTCGTGCGCGGCGCTGTCGCCGCCGGCTTGGCCGCGACCTTGCCGGCCCGCGCGGCCTCCCCCGCAGTCGCCTCCACCGGCCCGGCCTTGCTGACCGTCACCGGCGCCATTGCCAAATCCAACCGGGGCAAGTTCGATCCGGTGCGCGATCAGATGATGTTCAAGCAAAAGCTGAGTTTTGACAAAGCGCATGCGTTCACGTTCTCGGCGCTGGCCGCGCTGCCGGCCGTCACCATCAAGCCGACCCTCGAATACGACGCCAAAACGCATACGCTGAGCGGGCCGTTGCTGCTGGACGTGATCAAGGCAGCCGGCGGCGCGCTTGGCGACAACGTCAAGCTGGTGCTGAGGGCGGTGGATGGCTATGCGGCCACCGTCACGGTGGCGCAGGCGCGCGCGCAGCGCTATATCGTCGCCACCCATCTGGACGGGGCGGCGATGGCGCTGGGCGGACTCGGGCCGCTATGGGCGATTTACGATGCCGACAAGGTGCCCGACATGGCAGGCAAACCGCTACCCGAGCGGTTCGGTTCCTGCCCGTGGGCCTTGTATCACATCGAAGTGGCGGCGTAAGGCCGTCCGAAGGCGTTAAGCGTAGGCTTCGGCCAGGGTCATCACGCGCGGCGCGATGGTGATGCCGATGCCGCTGAACAGCGCGGTGATGGCGGCCATGTTGGCTTCCATTTCCTCGGCCTTCCAGCCCTGGAACAGGTCGGTGCCGTCCTTCTGGAAGTGCAGGTCCAGCACCTTGCCGCGGTCCTTGTGGGTGTAGCCGCCGCTGTAGGTGTTCTTGAAGCCCATCGCGGCCAGCGCTGCCAGCACCTCGGTCGGCGGCTGGTCCGGGTCGGTGGCCATGAATACGCCAAAGGTTTTGCCTGGCGGCTTGGCGGCGATGTCGACGTCGTAAATGCCTGGCGCCTTCGTGACGGTCGTGCTTTTCAAAAATAACATGTTCTTACCCCTATCCAATTGGCGCCGGCTGCAGTCCTGCTGACGTGTTGTATTGTGTACTTATAGATTCTCAAAGAAAACATTCTGAGAAACAAGCTTATTGTGAATTGCCGCGTTTGTCGACAAGTCCCGCCACTTATTTGTGAATTCGTACCAATAAAACTGCAAAGACGATGGCAATCATGACTGAAATATAGTTGTTATGTAGTAATTTGCAAGAAGTTAAGTGCCGAAGGGCTCCGACTTTGCGGTTCAGGGACGTTTCTGATGTTTTTTGCGCGCCAGCGCGGCAGTCGGCGCCACCAGCGCCTGGTACAGCTCGCCGGTTTCGGCATCCCAGCCGGCCACTGCGCGCTGCTGGCGTTCGACAGTAACCATGTCGCCGCGCGCGATCGGCCCGCTGAGCGCGGCGGCGGCGCCCAATCGGAACACATTGGCCATCGATTCGGACGCCAGCGGCTGCGCCATTTGCCGCGCCACCGGCTCCGGTATGCCGGCGGCCTGGTAGGCGCGCAGCGCGGCGTCCAGCACCGTCACCAGGTAGTTGCTGGCGAAGACGGCGGCCGCGTGGTACACCGTTTTGGCCGACGCCTCGATCGGCACCGGCCGCGCGCCGATCGCCGTCAAGGCTGGCGTCAGCAGGGCCAGCGCGCCGGCGTCGCCTTCGATGCCGCAAAAAGTGCCGTCAAATTGAGCAGCCACCGCCGACGGATCGGCAAAGCTGCGGATAGGATGCACGCTGGCGACCAGCGCGCCGGCCTCGCGCGCGCCCTGCAGGCGGTCCGACGCCAGCGCGCCGCTGCAGTGGAACACCACGCTGCCGGCCAGCGGCACGGCCAGCGCCAGTGCGGCGCAGGCGTCGACGATCTGGTCGTCGCCGACGGCCAGCACGTACAGCGCCGCCGGTTGCAACTGCTCGTAGCGCTCGACCGCGTCGCCGGCGCCGATGAAGGCCACGCCGTCGCGGGCCGACGCCATGGAGCGGGTCAGCACCTGCTGGATATTGAAGCAGCCGTGGCGCGCAAACAGGCGCCCGAGCACACGGCCCACATGTCCGGCGCCGATCAGGTTGAACCCGGGCGTCATCAGAATCCCGATCCCGGTTGCTGAAGATAGGCCTGTTCTTCGTCGGTAGATGGACGGTTCAGGATCGCGTTGCGGTGCGGGAAGCGGCCGAAGCGGCGTATCACCTCGCGATGGCGCTGCGCATAATCGAGCATGCCGGCGATGCCCTTGACGGTGGCCGCCGGCGCCACATCGCGCTCGTCGTTTTCCATGCGCGTGTAGAGCGCCACGGCCTGCTCCTGCATCGCCATATCCTCGGCATGCTCGAAAGGCAGGTAGACAAAGGCGCGCTGCAACAGCGGCAGCGCCAGATCCTGGCCGGCGTCCACCATCGACTGCGCCGCTTGCAGCGCCAACGCGTCGCCGGCGAACGCCAACGGCGTGCCGCGGTGGACGTTGCGGGTGAACTGGTCGAGCAGCAGAATGCGCGCCAGTTGCGATTGCGGACCTGCCGCATCCCATTCCAGCAGGCCGCCGGCCAGCGCCTGATCGATCAAGGCGCCGAAACGGCGGGTGATGTCACTGTCGAAGGCGTCGTCCTTCTGGAACCATTCGCGGCGCGGGGCGTCCGCCGGCTGCCCCGGTCCCGGCTGAAACCAGAAATTGAATACGGCTTGGGCTTGTTCATTCATGGTCTTAGTTCCTCGCGTGCGACAGCTGGAAGCTGTGGATACCGTCGAAGGCGGCCAGTTCGGCCGACAGCACCGACATCGGCGCGCCACTGCGCTTGCTCAGCGCGATGGCGACGAAGCGCCACTCCTGCTGGCCGCCGTCGCTGCCGATCATCAGCGAGCCGCCGGCGATTTCGTAGCCGCGCTGCAGCGCCATCGCGCGCAGCGCCGGCTCCTGTGGCATGTAGCCGGCCTTGAAGCGCATCGTGATCGCGATCGCATGCCGCGACGGCAGCCAGGCCTCCACGCGGCTCAGGAACACCATCGAGCCGGCGCACAATATCGCCAATCCTATCGCGCCCAGATAAAAGCCCACCCCCACCATTACGCCGATCACCGACGAGGCCCAGATCGACGCCGCCGTCGTCAGTCCGCTGATGTTAAAACCCTCGCGCATGATCACGCCGGCGCCGAGGAAGCCGATGCCGGTGACGATGCCCTGCACGATGCGGGTTGGATCGGAGTTGATCAGATACTGCGACACGTGGCCGCCGAACCAGTGCCCCGGGTAGCCGCCGATGACCGTGAGCGCGGCCGACGCCATGCACACCAGGCCGTAGGTGCGCATACCCGCCGCGCGCCCGTGGTACGAGCGCTCGTAGCCGACCATCAGCCCCAGTGCCAGCGCACCCAGTAAATTCAACAGGATGACGGCGTTGGTCGCTAGTTCGTCGTGCGACCAGTAGGCGCTGAGGAAATCGATGGCGGGCATGTCGAGCCTTATTCTTTAGGTGCTTTTTTTGTGAGCTGCTTTTCAAACGCGATATCGAGCTTGCTGACGCGCCTTGGCGGACCGGGCGAGATGCCGTTGACGAAGGCGACGAAATCGTCCAGTTCCAGCGGCGCGCACAGTGGCGGCAGGCCGGGGCCCTCCGTCAGGAAGAAATGGCCGCTGGCGGTGCGCGACATCGAATACTTGGCATTGCCGCTGCGGACTTTGAGGCGGTCGACGGCCGACGTGGCCCTGGTTGCGCGGCCGCTCATAGCGCCACCGTGCGGTTTTCCAGCCAAGCCAGCGCGTCGCCGGATAACAGCGGCAGCAGACGGCTGCGCACCGTGGCGTGGTAGTCGTTGAGCCAGCGCTTTTCGTCGTCGCGCAGCAGCGACGGTTCGATGCAGCGCGTGTCGATCGGGCACAGGGTCAGCGTTTCGAACTGCAGGAAGTCGCCGAACTCCGTCTGGCCGGCGGGCCGGTTGAGCACCAGGTTTTCAATCCGGATGCCCCATTTGCCCGGGCGGTAAAGGCCCGGTTCTATCGATGTAATCATGCCTGTTTCCATAGCGGTGTGCGGCTCCGGCATCGCCGATTGCGAGATCGACTGCGGGCCTTCGTGCACGTTGAGAAAATAGCCGACGCCATGGCCGGTGCCGTGGCCGAAGTCGAGTCCTTCGGCCCACAGCGGCGCCCTGGCGATAGCGTCTAGCATCGGGGATTTGGTCCCGCGCGGGAAGCGCGCGGACGACAGCGCGATCACGCCCTTGAGCACAAGGGTAAAGTCGCGTCGATGTTCGGCGGTGATGTCGCCGACGGCCACCACCCGTGTGATGTCGGTGGTGCCGCCCAAATACTGACCGCCGGAGTCGATCAGCAGCAAGCCGTCGCCTTCGATCACGGCATGCTGCGCCTCGGTGGCGCGGTAATGCATGATCGCGCCGTTGGCGCGGAAGCCAGCGATGGTGGCGAAACTCGGGCTGATAAAGCCAGGACGGCGCGCGCGCGCCGCCGTGATGTGGCGGTCGATTGCCACTTCGGTCAGCGGTGGGCGCTGCGGATCGGCCAGCGTCTGCTCCAGCCACGCGAAAAACTCGCACAGGGCCGCGCCGTCCTGCTCCATCGTCGCGCGGATGTGGCTTGCATCCTGATCGCTCTTTCGGGATTTGGCGAAGGTGGTCGGGTTGACCGCCTCGATCACGCGAACCTCCGCCGGCACGCACTGGCGGGTGCCATAAGTCACGCGGCGCGGATCGATTAACAAGCTGGCATCGTGCGGCAAATCGGCCAAGGCCCCGGCGAAGGCGCTGTAGGGCGCTAAATAGATATCCTGCTCCGCCAGTTGCCTGGTCAGCTCAGCGGGGATCTTGCCGTCGGCGACAAACAAAGTCGCGCGGATCGGCGTGATCAGCGCGTGCGCCAGGAAGACGGGATTGAAATTGACGTCGGCGCCGCGCAGGTTGAACAAGTAGGCAATATCGTCCAGGGTCGAGATCAGGTGCCATTCGGCGCCCTGCCCGCGCATTGCATCGCGCAACTCGGCCAGCTTGGCACTGCGGCTTTTCGACGCGTACGGCGGCTGGTGTTCATAGACCGGTGCGGCCGGCAGTGCGGGACGATCGGGCCAGATCTCGTCGAGCAGATCGAGATCGGTGCGCAAGGCGACGTCTTTGGCGTCCAGCGCCTGCCGCAGCAGACGCGCGATCGCCAGGCCCAGGACCGTGCCGTCGACGGCGATGGTCTGGCCGGCCTGCACATTGGCGGCCAGCCAGTCGACATACTGCACGCTGGCGCCGGAGGTGAGTTTCATCAGCTTGATCGAGGTGCCGGCCAGCTCTTGCTCGGCCTGGGTCCAGTAGCGGGCGTCGGTCCAGATGCCGGCGACATCGGCGGTGATAATAAAGGTGCCCACCGAGCCGGTGAAACCGGACAGCCACTCGCGGCCCTTCCAGCGCGTCGGCAGGTATTCGGACAGGTGCGGATCGGCCGACGGCACCATCAGCGCGTCTATCCGGTGCCGGCGCATCGCCGCCCGCAACAGCGCCAGGCGCTCGGTGATGTGGGTGGTATCTGAAATATTCATGGGTAGCTTGAATCCGGTGCGCCGCCGGTGCGGCATAGCTCGTCGCTATGATACCGCTGAAGTGATCGCGGTGCGGGTGCACGTTGCATTGTTGAGCGGATCTTCTGTCCTGCGTATTTTAAGTTTCCAACCATCGGGAGGCAGTATGAGTATCAGGCACGCAATAGCGCGATAGCGCCAGACGGACTCTTCTATCCTGGGGGATGAAATTCTCAGAAAATCTTTTACTTCACTTCTTAGAAGATTCCGAATCCTCGCAGTACGTGAAAGGCAAACTCGTATCCAGCAGCCACATTTATGTCGAAGCCGGCATCCGCGCGATCCGGGCGTCGCGCAACGCCATCGCGTCTCAAAGGTTTCCGCCTCGACACGCGCCATTTGTTCCGGCGTCAGGTTTTGCGCCCAAATTGCGGACCGTAAGACTTCTTTCAGCGAGAGAGGATATTCAGACATTATTGCGTCGCACCATAGAAAAGTCGGTCAATTGTCATCGAAACGACAACACAGGTCCTTGCGGCAGGCTAATATCATCACACAAGAAGCTGTACACAAGTACAAGAAAAGCAACCGGAGACAACTGGTGCAAAACGATCAAGAGACTTTTCCCCGCCGTCTGCTCGCGCACGGCCGGGTCAGGCCCGGCAAACCCGCGTTTCGCGAAAAACACCTGGGCATCTGGCAAAGCTGGAACTGGGCGCAGGTCAACGACGAAGTGCGCGCGCTGGCCTGCGGACTGGCGGCGCTGGGCTTCGAACGCGGCATGAATCTGGCCATCATCGGCGACAACCGGCCGCGCCTTTATTGGGCCATGCTGGCCGCGCAGTGTCTCGGCGGGGTGCCGGTGCCGCTGTACCAGGACGCGCCGGCCGCCGACATGGCCTACGTACTGGAAAACGCCGAAATCCACTACGCCATCGTCGAAGACCAGGAGCAGGTCGACAAGTTGATGGAACTGCAAACGTTGTACCCGCACGTCCGCCACGTCGCCTATGACGATGAACGCGGCATGCGCCACTACCGCCAGCCAGGGTTGCTGTCCTTCGCCCGCCTGCAGCAACTGGGGCGCGAGTGGGACAACGGCCATCCCGGCATGTTCGACGCCGCCGTCGATGCCGGCAAAGGTGGCGACAACGCGATCATCCTCTACACCTCCGGCACCACCGGCAAACCAAAAGGCGTGTGCCAGACCCACGACGCGCTGATCGCGGCCGGCACCGGCGGCGTCGGTTTCGAGAACCTCACCGACGCCGAGGACATCCTGTCCTATCTGCCGATGGCGTGGGTGGGCGACTGCCTGTTCTCCTTCGCGCAGGCGATGACGGCCGGTTTTACCGTCAATTGTCCCGAATCCGGCGACACCGTCATGACCGACATGCGCGAGATCGGACCTACTTATTACTTCGCGCCGCCACGCGTTTTCGAGAACATGCTCACAACGGTGATGATACGGATGGAGGACGCCGGCGCCATCAAACGCGCCATGTTCCATTACTTTATGGCGGTGGCGCGACGCAGCGGCGCGGCGATTTTGGACCGCAAACCGGTGCCGGCGGCCGACCGCCTGGCGTATGCGCTGGGCCGGGTGCTGGTCTACGGCCCGCTGAAAAACGTGCTCGGACTGTCGCGCGTGCGCGTCGCCTATACCGCCGGCGCCGCGATAGGACCCGATCTGTTCCGTTTCTATCGCTCCATCGGCGTGAATCTGAAGCAGTTTTACGGCTCGACCGAAACCTGCGCCTACATTTGCCTGCAACCGGACGGCCAGATCAAATTTGACAGCGTCGGCCTGCCGGCGCCCGGCGTGGAGGTCAAGCTGGCCGATAACGGCGAGGTGCTGGTGAAATCGCCAACACTGATGGATTGCTATTACAAACGCCCGGACGCCACCCGCGAAGCGATCGACGCGCAAGGCTACTTCCACACCGGCGACGCCGGCTTGTTCGATCACGAAGGCCATCTGAAAATCATCGACCGCGCGGCCGATGTCGGCCGCATGAACGCAGGCGCCATTTTCGCGCCGAACTACATTGAGAATAAACTCAAGTTCTTCCCGTTTATCAAAGAGGCGGTGGCGTTCGGCCACGAGCGCGATGAGGTTTGCGCCTTCATCAATATTGATATCGAGGCGGTGGGCAACTGGGCCGAGCGGCGCGGCATCGCCTACTCCGGCTACACCGACCTGGCGGCGCATCCGCAAGTCTATGGCCTGATCCGAGACTGCATCGAGCAGGTCAACGCCGATCTCGCCGCCGAACCGATGATGGGCGACACGCAAATCCACCGCTTTCTGGTGCTGCACAAGGAGCTCGATCCCGACGACGACGAGTTGACCCGCACGCGCAAGGTGCGCCGCAAATTCATCGCCGAGAAGTACGCGGTGCTGATCGATGCGCTGTATGGCGGCAAAACGTCGCAGTACATCGAGACGCAGGTGAAGTTTGAGGATGGCCGAACGGGACTCGTGGCGGCGGATCTGAAGATAGAGCGCTGCAAGACCTTCCCCGCGGTCCAAGCAGCGGCATGACGGAGAACGCGACCATGCAGATGAACGAACCAGACGCCCACTTCGGCGCCGACATTTTTACAAACACGGACAGCGGGCGCCGCGTCATCGGCGACGTGATCCTCGACCTGAAAAATATCTCGCTATCGTTCGGCGGCGTAAAGGCGTTGACCGATATCTCCTTCGACGTGAGGAAGCATGAGATTCGCGCCATCATCGGCCCAAATGGCGCCGGCAAAAGCTCGATGCTGAACGTGATCAACGGCGTCTATCGCCCGCAGCAGGGGGAGATCGTCTTTCGCGGCCAGCACCGCAGGAACATGGACTGCCATACCGCCGCCAAGGCGGGCATCGCGCGCACCTTCCAGAATATCGCGCTGTTCAAGGGGATGACGGTCCTCGACAACATCATGACCGGCCGTAACCTGAAGATGAAGTCCAACTTCCTGATGCAGGCGCTGTACTGGGGACCGGCGCGGCGCGAGGAGATCGCGCATCGCGTCAAGGCCGAGGCGATCATCGACTTCCTGGAGATCCAGGCGATCCGCAAAACGCCGGTTGGGCGCCTGCCGTACGGCCTGCAAAAGCGCGTGGAGCTGGGCCGGGCACTGGCCGCCGAGCCGGAGATCCTGCTGCTGGACGAGCCGATGGCCGGCATGAACGTCGAGGAAAAACAGGACATGTGCCGCTTTATCCTCGACGTCAACGACCAATTCGGCACCACCATCGTTTTGATCGAGCATGACATGGGCGTGGTCATGGATATTTCGGACCGCGTGGTGGTGCTCGATTACGGCCGCAAGATCGGCGACGGCACGCCGGACGAGGTGCGCGGCAACCAGGACGTGATCAACGCCTACCTCGGAGTCGCGCACGCATGAACATCAACTTCTTCTTCGAGGTACTGATCGGCGGACTGCTCTCGGGCGTCATGTACGCGCTGGTGGCGATCGGCTTTGTGCTGATCTACAAGGCCTCCGGCGTATTCAACTTCGCGCAGGGGGCGATGGTGTTCTTCGCCGCGCTGACCTGCGTCGGCATCATGGATAAATTCGGCGTGTCGCTGTGGGTCGCGATACCGCTGACGATCGTGGTGATGATATTGCTCGGGATAGCGATCGAAAAGGTCGTGCTGCGGCCGCTGGTCAACCAGCCCGAGATCACGCTGTTTATGGCCACCATCGGCCTGGCCTTCTTCATCGAGGGGCTGGCGCAGCTGATGTGGGGTAACCAGGTGCACAAGCTGGAACTGCCGATCGAGGACGTGCCGTCGGAGTACCTGATGGAGAACTTCAATCTGCTGGTGTCGCAGTTCGACATCATGGCGGCGGCGGTGTGCGCCATCTTGGTCACTTCCCTGGCGCTGCTGTTCTCCAAGACCAAGGTGGGCCGCGCGCTGCGTGCCGTCGCCGACGATCACCAGGCCGCGCTGGCGGTGGGCATTCCGCTGCAACGCATCTGGGCGGTGCTGTGGGCGGTGGCCGGTGTGGTGGCGCTGGTGGCAGGACTGCTGTGGGGCGCGCGCAATGGTGTGCAGTTCGCGCTGACCTTCGTCGCGCTCAAGGCGCTGCCGGTCTTGATCCTCGGCGGCTTCACGTCGATGCCGGGCGCGATCGTCGGCGGCCTGATTATCGGCGCGTCGGAGAAGCTGGCGGAGGTGTATATCGGCCCGCTGGTCGGCGGCGGCATCGAAGGCTGGTTCCCATACGTGTTGGCGCTGATGTTCCTGCTGGTGCTGCCGGAAGGCCTGTTCGGCGAAAAAATCATCCGCAGAATTTAAAAGCGAACCTTAAGAGGCGCACATGCTCTACCGCGAAGCAGGACAATTCAAGACCAGCTATCAGGCCGACAGCCAGATCTTCCCTATCTTGCAGGACCGCGTGGCGATGCTCGCGCTGCTGGTCGTCGCCATCGTAGTGGTGCCGCTGGTGGCGTCGCCCTACGCCCTGTCGGCGATCCTGATTCCATTTTTGATCTTTTCGCTGGCCGCGCTGGGGCTCAACATCCTGACTGGCTACGCGGGGCAGCTCTCGCTCGGCACCGCCGCGTTCATGGCGGTTGGCGCCTTCGCCTCGTACAACTTCGTCGCCCGCATTCCGGGCATTCCGGTTCTGATGGCGTTCGTGCTCGGGGGCTTGAGCGCGGCGGCGGTGGGCATCGCCTTCGGCCTGCCGTCGCTGCGCATACGCGGCTTTTACCTCGCAGCGTCGACCTTGGCCACGCAGTTCTTCGTGATCTGGTGCCTGACCAAGATCCCCTACCTGACCAACTACAGCGCCTCCGGCGTCATCACCGCGCAGAAAATCGTCATCCTGGGCTACCAGTTCGACACGCCGGACCGCAAATACCTGCTGGTGCTCGGCGTGGTGGCGGTGATGGCGCTGCTGGCCAAGAACATGGTGCGCTCCAACGTGGGCCGCTCCTGGATGGCGGTGCGCGACATGGACGTGGCGGCGGAGGTGATTGGTTTCCGGCTGATGCGCACCAAGCTGCTGGCGTTCGCGGTCAGTTCGTTCTACTGCGGCGTGGCGGGCGCGCTGTACGCCTTTGCGTATCTCGGCACCGTGGAGCCGGAGGCCTACAACCTCGATCTGTCGTTCCGCATCCTGTTCATGATCATCATCGGCGGCGTCGGCTCCATCCTCGGCTCCTTCCTGGGCGCGGCCTTCATCGTGCTGCTGCCGGTGCTGCTCAATATTCTGGCGCACAGCCTGTCGCTGCCCAACAGCGTGGCGTCGAATCTGGAGTTGATGGTGTTTGGCGCCTTGATCATATTTTTCCTGATCGTCGAGCCGCACGGCCTGGCGCGTTTGTGGCAAATCGGTAAAGAGAAACTGCGCCTGTGGCCCTTCCCGCACTGAGCGCGTCAATTCAAAGCAGTCTACCAGCGCAGTACCCAAGAGGAGACAATAATGAAAATCATGGCATCGTTCGTACTTGGCGTCGCACTCGTCACAACCATCGCGCCAGCATTGGCGCAGCAGGCGGCCGGACAGTACGTGGCCCTGCCCTCGTACCGCGTCGGCCCCTATGCGGCCGGCGGTTCCGGCTTTTACGGCGGCATCATCGACTACTTTAACCTGGTCAACCTGTCGGGCGGCGTCAATGGCGTCAAGATCGGCTGGGAGGAATGCGAGACCGAATACAATCCGTCGCGCGGTGTCGAATGCTACGAGCGGCTGAAAACCAAAAACGGCGGCGCCACCTTGGTCGAACCGCTGTCCACCGGTGTCGCCTACGGTGTGCTCGACCGCCTGCCAACCGATAAAATCCCGATGACGATGATCGGCTACGGCCGCTCGGACGCCGCCAACGGCAAGGTCTTCCCCTACGTCTTCCCGCTGATCACCAGCTACTGGAACCAGGCGGCCGGCATGATCAAGTACCTGGGCGACAAAAACGGCGGCATGGACAAACTGAAAGGCAAAAAGATCGTTCACCTGTACCACGACTCGGCCTTCGGAAAGGAACCCCTACCGGTGCTGGAGGCGCTGTCCAAACAATACGGCTTTGAACTGATCAAGATCCCCGTCACGCCGCCCGGCAGCGAGCAGCAATCGCAATGGCTGCAGATCCGCCAGGCCAAACCGGATCACGTGATCCTGTGGGGCTGGGGCTCGATGAACGCGGTGGCGATCAAGACCGCGCAGCGCAACGGCTTCCCGCGCGAGAAAATGCTCGGCGTCTGGTGGGCGGGGTCGGAGGAAGACACCGTGCCGGCCGGCGACGCCGCCAAGGGCTACAGCGCGATGACCTTCAACACCCCCGGCAACTACCCGGTGATGGACGACATCAGAAAAAAACTCTACGAAGCCGGCAAAGGCAATCTCGCGGACCGCAACCGCATCGGCTCCGTGTATCACATGCGCGGCGTCAGCGCGGCCATCCTGTGGGTGGAGGCGATGCGCACCGCGCAGGAGAAGTTCGGCAAAGGCAAAGCGGTCACCGGCGAGCAAATGCGCTGGGGCCTGGAAAACCTGAATGTCGACGAAGCGCGCCAGAAAGCCATCGGCGCGCTCGGCATGCTGCCGGTGGTGAAGACCAGCTGCGACGATCACGAGGGCTCCGGCGCGGTGAAAGTCCAGCAGTGGGACGGTAAAAAGTGGAATGCCATCACGCCCAACTGGGTGGTCGGCGACAAGGCGCTGACCCGCAAGCTGCTGGAGGAAAGCTCCACAGCCTACGCCGCCGAGAAAAAAATCACCCCGGCTTGCGCAAAATGACGCCCTACCTCTCCGTCAACAACGTGGAAGTGATTTACGACCACGTGATACTGGTGCTGAAGGGCGTATCGCTACAGGTCCCGCAGGGTAAAATCGTCGCCCTGCTGGGGGCCAACGGCGCCGGCAAGTCCACCACGTTGAAGACCATCTCCACCCTGCTGCGCGGAGAGCGTGGCGACGTCACCAAGGGCGATGTGCAGTTCAAGGGAGAACGCATCGACCAGCTCACGCCCAATGAACTGGTCAAACGCGGCCTGTCGCAGGTGATGGAGGGGCGCCACTGCTTCGGCCACCTCACCATCGAGGAAAACCTGCTGACCGGCGCCTACACGCGCAGCCTGTCGCGCGCGGAACTCAAGGAATCGCTGGACAAGGTGTACCACTACTTCCCGCGCCTGAAGGAGCGCCGCACCAGCCAGGCCGGCTACACCTCGGGCGGAGAGCAGCAGATGTGCGCGATCGGCAGGGCGCTGATGGCCAAGCCGTCGATGATTTTGCTGGACGAGCCGTCGATGGGCATCGCGCCGCAAATCGTCGACGAGATATTCGGCATCGTAAAAGACTTGAACGGCAAGGAGAACGTGTCCTTCCTGCTGGCGGAGCAGAACACCAGCATCGCCCTGCGCTACGCCGATTTCGGCTACATCCTGGAAAACGGCCGCGTGGTCATGGAAGGCGCGGCCGCCGACCTGGCCAGCAACGAAGACGTCAAGGAGTTCTACCTCGGCGTTTCCGGCGCCGGCAGCAAGAGCTTCCGCGACATGAAATTTTACCGCCGCCGCAAACGCTGGCTGGCTTGAGGAACCTCACGCATGAATATCAAGAAAGCGAAAGCGTTTTGCCGCTCCCTGCCCGGCGCCACCGAGGACGTCAAGTGGGAAACCCGGCTGGTGTTCTCCATCGGAGACAAAATGTTCGCCCTCACCGATGTCGACGACAAGGCCGACAAGGGCATCAGCTTCAAGGTGGACGACGACCGCTTTCTCGAATTGACGGACCGACCCGGCATCGTCCCCGCACCGTACCTCGCGCGCGCCAAATGGGTCTACATCGAAGACCTGAAATCCATCAGCGACGCCGAGGCGGCGGAACTGCTGAAACGCTCGTACGAACTGGTGTTCGCCAAACTGACCAAAAAACTGCAGCGCGAAATCGGAGAACAGCAATGACGCCGGATACCCTGGACAGCCTGGAAGTACGCCCGCCGGAACAACGCGAGCGCGAATTGATGGCGCGCCTGCCGCAACTGGTGGCGCGCGCGAAGGCCGCCGCCGGCTGGTCGCGCATCCTGCGGGACGTGAACGCGGCCGACATCACCAGCCGCGCCGCGCTGGCCAGCTTGCCGGTGACGCGCAAGTCCGAGCTGCACGCGCTGCAAAAGCTGCAACCTCCGTTCGGAGGCCTGAACACGACGCCGGTGGGACAGTTGGCGCGCCTGTACATGTCGCCCGGTCCGATCTTCGACCCCGAGGGCAAGGGCAAGGACTGGTGGCGCTTCGGCCGTCCGATGTACGCCGCCGGCGTGCGCGCCGGCGGCCTGCTGCAAAACTGCTTCTCTTACCACTTTACGCCGGCCGCTTTCATGGTGGAAGGCGGCGCCGCGCGCATCGGTTGCAGCGTGATCCCGGCCGGCAGCGGCCAGACCGAAATGCAGGTGCAGGCGATCAGCGCGCTGCGGCCGGACACCTATGTCGGCACGCCGTCCTTCCTGAAGATCATCATCGAAAAGGCGCAGGAAATGGGCGCCGATATCGGCAGCATGACCAAGGCGCTGATGGGCGCCGAGGCGTTGCCCGAATCGCTGCGCGACTGGTTCGCCAACAACGGCGTGCCGCATGTGCTGCAAACCTACGCCTCGGCCGATATCGGCAGCATCGCCTTCGAAACGCGCAGCGGCGACGTGCGCCATCCCGGCATGGTGCTCGATGAAGATGTGATCCTGGAAATCGTCCGCCCTGGCAGCGGCGACCCGGTGGCCGCCGGCGAAATCGGCGAGGTGGTCGTCACCGTATTCAATCCGGACTATCCGCTGATCCGCTTCGCCACCGGCGACCTGTCGGCGGTGCTGACCGGCGCGCCCGATTCGCCGTGCGGCCGCACCAACACCCGCATCAGGGGCTGGCTGGGCCGGGCCGACCAGACCACCAAGGTGCGCGCGATGTTCGTCCACCCGTCGCAGGTGCACGAAGTGGCACGCCGCCATCCGGAAATCGTCAAGGCGCGGCTGGTGATCTCCGGCCGCATGGCGCAGGACGTGATGACCCTGCACTGCGAGGTGGCAGATCCTGGCGCCGCCAGCGATGCGGCCATCGTCGAATCGATCCGCGAACTCACCAAACTGCGCGGCGAAGTACGCTTCGCGACCATCGGCAGCCTGCCCGGCGATGGCAAGGTGATCGACGACGTACGCGATTACACGTAGCGGGAAGAAAATCCTGTGGCGGGATAGCAACGATCTGCGGCGTGCGGGGATATGGGGGATAATATTGTTCTTCCACATGTTTTTTAAAGCCGAAGAACACCATGCAAGACTTTCACCACAACCGCGCCCGCGCCCTGCTGGAGAACGCGGAAGAGCTGTTCAATAAAGAGACTGTCGACGGCGCCGTCACCGCGATGGCGGATACCCTCAACGCCCGCTTCAATCAAGCCGACAGCGAGGAGTTCCCGCTGGTGCTGGGCGTGATGGGCGGCGCGGTGGTCTTCACCGGGAACCTGCTGCCGCAGCTGACGTTCCCGCTCGAATTCGACTACATTCACGTCAGCCGCTACGGCGACGACGACCAGGGCGGACAAGTTGTGTGGAAAGTGGTGCCGCGCTCGAACGTGGCCGGCCGCGTGGTCATTGTGCTGGACGATATCCTGGACGAAGGCGAAACGCTGGCGCAGGTCAAACAGCGCCTGCTGGACATGGGCGCGGCCGAAGTGGTGCTGGCCGTCTTCGCCGACAAGGCGATCGGCAAGCCCAAGCCGGTCAAGGCGGACATCGTCGGCATTACGATCCCGAACCGCTTCGTGGTCGGATTCGGCATGGACGCTTACGGCTACTGGCGCAATCTGCCCGGCCTGTGGGCGATCCAGACCGAGAACCAGTAACGTGGTCTAGGGCTGCAATCCCCACGTGTCGACGAATTTTCGGATACCGTTGGGATGCGTTTTCTTCCACGCCTCGAACTCGGGGCGGTAGGACTCCTTGTACCGTAATATCAGCAGTGCGGCTTCCAGCTGATCCGCCTTGGCCAGTGTCTGCATGGCGATCAGGCCTGGATCGGTGAGTGCGCCACCACCGTCGGCCGCGATCTCGTCGGCCACCTTTATCGCCATCTGCCAGGACGCCAACTCGATTGCAAACGGGGGGCTGGCGGTTTTGTCCTTGAAGTCCTTCGCGAGCAGGTTCGCTTCGGCAGCGCCCAACGCCAGCCATACCGCGCCATCGGGCTTTTTCTGCTCGGCCGGCCCGCTGAACGCGGCATCAAGATTGATGGTTGGCTTGCCGGTGGCCGGATCGACCGAGGCGCTCGCCTTGCGCACCAAACCCAAAGGCTTCAGCGGTGTGCCGGCCGCCGCGCGCATGTGCGACAGCTTGCCCCAGTTGGGCATCTGGCTTGGCTGCGCGGCGATCCCGTTCAGCAGCGCCTCCTCGGCGGCCGCGCGCTTGCCCTGATACGCCAGCGCGTCGGACAGAAACCGCCAGCCCTGGCTGTTCAACGGCTCGATCGTCACGCCTTTACGGAACAACTCCTCCGCCTCGGCATATTTTTTCTGCGCGAAGTAGCAATCGCCGGCGTAAATCCAGGCGGTGGCAAACAGCGGGTCGGCCTGCGCCGCCTGTAAGTACTTCTCCCGCGCCTCGTCGAGTTTTCCCGCGATGAAGAGCTGCTCGCCTTCGTGCTTCAGTTTCAGCGCCTGGTCGTTCGGTTCGTGTAGCGGTGCCGGTTTTTCCTCGGCCAGCATGCGCAGCACCTCCTGCGCAATGGGATCGCGCGGCTCCAGCTTCAGGGCTTGCCTGGCAAGGGCCTCCGACTGATCGCGCCACTGGGATTTTTTCGCCGCGTCGGTTTGCAGGATCGATAAAAAATAAACCGCGTTGGCGAGTTTCGACAAGGGCACAGAGGACGTTGCATCCGCCTTCGCGGCCGCCTGGTAGATTTGCAACGCCTCAGCGGGCTTGCGTTGAAACAGCAGCGTATCGCCCTCCTTCACCAATGCGGCGGCAGCGTCGTTAATGGGAATCTGCGCCGACGCTGTGGGCGCAAAACTCAGCATCGCAAACGACAAGGAAAGAGACAACGATAGCGCGCGCAACTTACTCATTATTCAATCCCGTTTTTTGACAAGGTTGAATTTATTATAAGTGCTTTCGCAACGCGCCAGAGGGTTTTACAGCGCCAAACGCGCGCGGGCCGCGTCGTATTCGGCTTTCAGGCGAGCGACCATTTCAGCTGTCGTCGGCACGTCGTCCATCAGACCCACGCCCTGGCCGGCGCCCCAGATGTCCCGCCAGGCCTTGGCGCTGCTGGAGCCAAAGTTCATCGAGCTCTTGTCGGCCTGCGGCAGCGCGTCCGGATCGAGGCCGGCGTTGATGATGGATTTCTTCAGGTAGTTACCATGCACGCCGGTGAACAGGCTGGAATAGACGATGTCGGCGGCCGACGATTCGACGATGGCATCGCGGTAGTCGTCGCTGACGTTCGATTCCTTGGTCGCCAGCCAGCGCGAACCGATGTACGCGAAGTCCGCGCCCATCGCCTGCGCCGCCAAAATCGCGTCGCCAGTGGCGATGGCGCCGGACAAAGCGATCGGGCCGTTGAAGAATTTGCGCACTTCGCCCACCAGCGCGAACGGCGACAACGTGCCGGCGTGGCCGCCGGCGCCAGTGGCGACCAGGATCAGGCCATCGACACCCGCCTCCAGCGCTTTTTCGGCGTGGCGGATCGAGACGATATCGTGCATGACGATGCCGCCGTAGCTGTGGATCGCGTCCAGCATCTCCTTGGGCGGCGCGCGCAGCGACGAGATGATGATCGGGACCTGGTGCTTGACGCAGACTTCAACGTCGTGCGCCAGCCGGTCGTTCGACTGGTGGACGATCTGGTTGACGGCGATTGGGCCGACACGCTTTTCCGGATTGGCGATCTGGTAGTCATTCAATTCGTTTTGCAGGTCGGACAGCCAGACGTCGAGCATCTCCGCCGGGCGGGCGTTCAGCGCCGGGAAGGAGCCGACGATGCCGGCCTTGCACTGCGCCGCCACCAGCGCGGGACCGCTGGCGATGAACATCGGGGACGCGATTACGGGAAGTGAAAGATTTTGCAACGCTGCAGGCAGGGCCATGGCGAACTCGCTGACGTAAGTTGATCGGAATGTAAGGTCTCAGGGATTATAGACCGGAAATAGTACGATCGTGCCAAAAATAGGTGGATTGCTCTAGAGTTTCCAGATGGGGGCGGCGGCCCGGCTGCTCATCACGTATTGAGTAAGTACTCACCCTCAATCCGCGCCGCCAGGCTGCGCACGAGCTGCTTTGCAGCCCATGTGCCCAGCGCCTCGGGCGTCTCCCTCAAAAAGCGCGCGTTGGCCGTTTCAAACACCGGCATCGCCAACAGCAGCGATGGGATGTCGCTCAGCGCTATCCGCTGGCGCTCCAGCAACAAGAACTTCAACAGCACCTTGATCGCGTTCTGCGCGTTACGCACCGGATCGGCTTCCAGATACGCCAACCGCGACCTCGCCCGCGCCAGCGCACCGGCCACGTCATCAAACGGCCTGCCGTGCCCGGGAATGACCAGCCGCACATCCAGCCCCGCGATCACATCGAGCGTGGCCCGTTCCTCGGCAAAGCCGGATTCGCCATCGAGTTCCGGGAAGATCACGCCGAAGCCGTTTTCCCACAGCGCGTCCGCCGACACCAGCACGCGCTCCGCCGGGCAGTAAAAAATCAGCGAGTGCGGATCGTGTCCTGGTGCGCCCAGCGCCTGCCATTCCATGCCGCCCAATGTCAGCACGTCGCCCGGGCCGACGGTGGAGTCGAAGGTGAATCGCTCGCAGCGCTGGCCGGTGGCCTTGAAACTGAGCGCGTCCACGTCCCAGTCCCGCACCTTGTCCGCCTCGGCGACCGGAATCGCGATGCGACTGCCGTAATGGGCCTGCAGCGTGGCGTTGCCGCCGCAATGGTCGGAGTGCAGATGGGTGTTGATCACCTGATCAAGTTGCCGCTCTTGCAACGCATGCCGCACCAGCGCCAGCGTTTGCGGCGCATGGGTCAGGTAGCCGGTGTCGATCAGGGCCGTGTCGTCGCGCCCCAGCAACAAGACGTTGTTGGAGGACAGCCAGCCCCGTTCGAACACCTGGATCGAGGCCGGCAGCGCGTTCATTGCTGGAAATCGTCGTCGAAATCGACCGTCAGCTCGCGCCGGCGGATCTCTGCCCACACACCCCGCTTGTAGTCGTCGTCCGCCTTGGACCAGTTGACGATTTCGTCGATGGTGCGCAGGCATCCCATGCAATAACGACGCTCGGCATCCATCTTGCATAAGCTGACGCAAGGCGACGGGACAGGGGTGGCGAGCTCGGGGACCGCGCCAGTGACGGTTAAGTTAGTTGGATCACTCATGCCGCCATTATGGACCGAATGCGCTTGACTTGGGGAACGCGAGGCCTATACTACCATCCATGTAGATGGTAACCAGATGGAGACGTATGGCTAAGCAAGAACTAAAACTGAAGACCGCCGAGTCGGAAAAGATCACGATCAACCTCGGTCCCATCGACCTTGGGCAGATAGATTTGCTGGTGCAGGAGGGTTTTTACTCGAATCGCACCGATTTGATCCGCACGGCGATCCGCAATCAGTTAAACGAGCACGCCGACGTGGTGAAGCAAACGGTGGCGCGCAAAAGCCTGGTGCTCGGAATGCAACACTACACCCGCTCGGATCTTGAAGCGGTGCAGGCGGCCGGCCAGCGGCTGCAAATACAGGTACTCGGTTTGGCCAGTATCGCCAGCGACGTTTCGGTCGAGCTGGCACTGGCGACCATCGATTCGATTTTTGTACTCGGTTCGCTACACGCCAGCGCGGTGATCAAAACCGCGCTGGCCCAGCGGATCCACTAAAGGACAGCTATGAAACTACCATTTATGTCGAGCGTGCGCGGTGCCGCCCAAAAGCTCATCAACAAGGGCGCCACGGCCGCCGTGCAAAAAGCCATGGAAAGCATGATTGAGTTGCAGCAAAAGCAGCAACAGCACCAGCAACAGCGTGCCGCCGGGCCGCAAGCGGGGTCGCCATCGGCTGCCCAGCCGTCGGCGCAACCGCAGATGCGCGACATTAACCCGCCGCCCGAATACGTGGCGCCGCGCTCGGCGCCCCAATCGGCCGACAGCACGCGCGTTCACGCCGAATCGACGGCGAAACCGGCCGCCGAGCCGCAGTCGCAGTCGCAGGCCCACCAGGCCACCCCGGCCAGCGCACCCAATCCGGCCACCAACCCGACCGAGTACGCGCAGGACATGCTGAACCGGATGGGCATCAAGATCGATCTGCAAGCCAATATGCCGGGCAATTTCGGCATGGACTTCGGTTCGATGATGAATCCGACGCCGGCCGCGGCGCCGCTGCCGGAAGGCGCGCAATTCATCAGCGGCAGCTACGCCAACCACGCGGGCAGCCGCAATTACAAGTTGTATGTGCCGTCGACCTACACCGGCCAGGCCATGCCGCTGCTGGTGATGCTGCACGGCTGCACGCAGAACCCCGACGATTTCGCCGCCGGCACGCAGATGAACCAGGTTGCCGAGGAAATGGGTTGCTTCGTCGCCTATCCGGAGCAGACCGCCGGCAACAACCACTCCAAGTGCTGGAACTGGTTCAACGCCATCGACCAGCAGCACGGCCAGGGCGAACCGTCGATCATCGCCGGCATCGCGCAGCAGATCGTCGACGAATATCCGGTCAACGAGCGCCAGGTGTATATCGCCGGGCTGTCGGCCGGCGGCGCGATGGCGGTCATCGTCGGCACGCTGTATCCGGAGCTGTTCGCGGCGGTGGGCGTGCATTCGGGCTTGCCGTTCGCGTCGGCGCAGGATTTGCCGTCGGCGCTGGCCGCCATGAGGAGCGGCGCCAGTAGCTCTCGCAAGGCCGGCAATGGATCGCAGCCGATCATCGTGTTCCACGGCGATAGCGACACCACCGTCAACCCGCGCAACGGCGAGCAGGTGATCGAGCAAAGCCTGCATAGCCGCAGGGGCGCGCCGTCGATCCAGTCGGGCAGCGTGCCTAACGGCCACCGCTACACGCAGACCACGCACACCAAGGCCGACGGCTCGCCGCTGGGCGAGCATTGGGTGGTGCACGGGGCCGGCCACGCCTGGTCCGGCGGCAGCTCGCACGGCACCTACACCGACGCGAAAGGGCCGGACGCCAGCCGTGAGATGTTGCGGTTTTTCCGGACCGTAAGTTAGTCGGTCGAGGGCCCGACGTCGGGCCGGGGATGGTCGGCGATGTGCTGTTGCAGGCACGCCGGGCACCAGCAACTGGCGCCGGGCGCCGACGGCACCGGCAGCGACGCCGGCAGATAGGTGCACCAGCAGGGCTGCGCCGGCGCGGCGGGATCGGCGTCCACCATGGCGCACGAGAATTGGGCGCCGCAACGCGAGCAGGTACTCATAGGGCGGCAAGTTGGCTGGTCATGCGGTTCAGCGTATCGGATGATCTCGGAAAATACAACCGGATAGCCCTATAATGCGTAACTGATCACAGCGATCGCAGCCCCAGGCTGTAAAATTGCACAAAATTTTTAACCGGACTCGCCATGACCCAACTGACTAACCTTAACTTAGGCATGAATGACGACTTGACCGCGGTGTCGCCGCAGATCAAGGCGCAGATTCTGGCCGAGGCCCTGCCCTACATCCGTAATTTCCATGGCAAGACCATTGTCATCAAATACGGCGGCAATGCGATGACCGACGAGCGCCTGAAACACGGCTTCGCCCGTGATGTCATTTTGCTCAAACTGGTGGGCATGAATCCGGTCGTGGTGCACGGCGGCGGTCCACAAATCGACAACGCGCTGAAAAAAATCGGCAAGCAGGGCACCTTCGTGCAGGGCATGCGCATCACCGACGAAGAAACCATGGAAGTGGTGGAGTGGGTGCTCGGCGGCGAAGTCCAGCAGGACATCGTGATGCTGATTAATCACTACGGCGGCCAGGCCGTCGGCCTGACCGGCAAGGACGGTGGATTGATCCGCGCCAAGAAGTTCGCGATGCCTGACAAGGAAAATCCAGGCCAGTTCCTCGACATCGGCTTCGTCGGCGAAATCGACGCGATCAACCCGGCCGTGGTCAAGGCGCTGCAGGACGACGCCTTCATCCCGATCATTTCGCCGATCGGCTTCGGCCAGGATGGCCAGGCGTACAACATCAACGCCGACGTCGTCGCCGGCAAGATCGCGGAAATCCTGAAGGCCGAAA
Source organism: Duganella sp. AC917 (assembly GCF_979258245.1). Lineage (NCBI taxonomy): Bacteria > Pseudomonadati > Pseudomonadota > Betaproteobacteria > Burkholderiales > Oxalobacteraceae > Duganella > Duganella sp. AC917. The sequence continues at coordinate 5,308,786 of NZ_OZ409848.1, read as the reverse complement.
AGCTGATCATGATGACCAACATCGCCGGCGTTCAGGACAAACAGGGCAACCTGGTGACCGACCTGTCGGCGCGCGAGATCGACGAGATGTTCGCCGACGGGACGATTTCGGGCGGCATGCTGCCTAAAATTTCATCGGCACTGGACGCCGCGAAGTCCGGCGTCAACACGGTCCACATCATCGACGGGCGAATTGAACACTCTTTATTGCTCGAAGTGTTGACCGAACAGGCATTTGGAACTATGATCCGGTCTCACTGAAAAAACGGCGATGCACGTTTAGCCGCGTTTTTGAGTGCATCGCCATACCAGTACGCCCTTTTAGCTCAGTGGTAGAGCACTCCCTTGGTAAGGGAGAGGCCACGTGTTCAATCCACGTAAAGGGCACCATTTCTTCAGCATTGCCCCTCCCGCAGCACCCTCCCCCGCCCGATATTCAGTAAGTCCGCTCAATAAGTACGCTTAATAAATCCGTTCGACCGTCATGCCGCGTTGGCGCAGCAGTTGCGGCACGCTGCCCTTGCCGATCAAATGCAGCACGCCGATCGCCGCGACGCTGTTGTTTTCGCGCGTCATCAGTTTGACCATGCTGTCGGCCAGCGCCGGATTGCGCCCGTCGAGCAGCACCTTCTGCACAAAGCGGCCGGAGAAACTGTCGTCGCGCTCCGCCTGGGCGGCCAGCGCATCGAGCGCCTTGACGTCGGCGTTGCGCCAGGCCTCGGCGATCTCGCGCGCCTGCTTGGCCTGTTCCTTGTCCTCGATGCCGGCGATGGTCTCCTGCAGGAACAGCAGTTGCTCGGCCGGCGACAGATTGCCGAACAGGCCCATCTGGCCCTCGGGCGATTCCAGCTCGATCACTTTCTGACCCCGGTCGTGCGCCTGTTTGGCCAGGTGCGCGTCGACCGCCTGCGCGGCGTCGTAGCCCTGGCTGGCGAATTCGCTCACGGTCAGCAGGCTGGCGAGCAGCCATGGCTTCATCGCCGCCACCGTTTGCGGTTCGATGTTGTATTGCTTGAGCAAAGCGTCGAGCCGGCGCCGCCATTCCGGCGACAACGACGGCGCGGCGGCGCCCGGCCCCACCAGGCCATACTTTTGCACCGCGCGCGCCAGCTTTTGCGGATCGGCCAGCGGATCGATTTCCAGCGCCAGCACGGGCGCCTGCTTCAACGCGCCGGCCACGCGCGGCTCGAGCGGATAGAAATCGCTGGAGCCGACGTGGATGGTGCCGAACAGGTATAGCGCATGGTCGCCGTTGCTCACCTTGAACAGCGCGCCGCGATTGGGCGCCCGCTCCTGGTTTGCCGCCAGGTCCCGGGCCCAGGTGGGGCCGAGGACAAAGCAGAACAAACTGCAGAACATCACTATAATCTGGCGTCGCATGGCTTCCTTTGTTGATTGGTCTCCCCGTGAATATTACTCGTAACTCACCCGTGTGGTTGTTCGATCTCGACAACACGCTGCACAACGCTTCGCACGCCATCTTCCCCGCGATCATGGCGAACATGAACGTCTATATCGCCCGCGTGCTGGGCGACGGCGTCACACCCGCCTCCGTCGACATCGTCAACGCCGCGCGCACCAAATACTGGCGAAAATACGGCGCAACGATACTGGGACTGGTCAAGCACCATGGCGTAATCCCGGCCCATTTCCTGCACGAGACCCACGCGATCGCGGAGCTGACGGAGATGATCCGCGCCGAGCGCGGACTGCGCCAGCTGATGCGCCGCCTGCCCGGGCGCAAAATCCTGCTGACCAACGCGCCGCACCGCTATTCGACGCAGGTGCTCAAGCATCTGGGCCTGCACCGCGAATTCGGCCACCACGTCTCGGTCGAATCGATGACCGTGCACCGGCAGATGCGTCCCAAGCCGTCCAAGCTGATGCTGCGTAACCTGATGCGCCGCCACCGCCTGACGCCAAGCCGCTGCATCCTGGTCGAGGACACCTTGGCCAATCTGCGCAGCGCCCACGCGCTCGGCATCCGCACCGCGTGGATCACCCAGTACCTCACCATCGGCGACAGCGCCGGCCTGGCGCATCCTCAAAAAAGGTTAATTCGCCCCGCTTATGTCGATGTCAAAGTAAAATCTGTCAAGAATCTGCCGGCACGCTTGCACCATCTGCGCTGATTCCCCTCTTTTTCGACACCTATCCGCGAGATCACATGGCAAGCACACCGCCGGGCCAGCGCCGCCTTGACATCCTCCGAGCCCTGGCGGAGATGCTGGAACAGCCCAAGGGCGACAAGATCACCACGGCCGCGCTGGCGCGCAAGCTCGGGTTTTCCGAGGCCGCGCTGTACCGCCACTTCGCCAGCAAGGCGCAGATGTTCGAGGGACTGATCGAATTCATCGAAACCACCGTCTTTGGCCTGATCAACCAGATCGCCGAACGCCAGGCCGACGGCCTGACGCAGGCGCGCGACATCGTCGGCATGCTGCTGCAATTCGCCAGCCAGAATCCGGGCATGACGCGGGTGCTGATCGGCGAGGCGCTGGTGAACGAGGACGAACGCCTGCAGCTGCGCATGAACCAGTTCTACGACCGGGTCGACCTGGCGCTCAAACAGGCGTTGCGGCAATCGGTGGCGGAGGGGCAGGCGCACGAGAGCGAGGTACACGCCCGCGCCGGCATGCTGACCAGTTTTGTCATCGGCCGCTGGCACCGTTATGCCAAGAGTGGGTTCAAGAACAATCCGTCGCAGGACGCCCCGCTGCAAATCGCGCTGCTGTTATCGTAAATCGACATGAACGCTGAATGTTTCGCACTGCTGGACGACGCCAGTCCAGTCACCGGTCCTGAAGGCGAGGCCGCGCCGGCCGCGCCCTCGCGTTCGCGCTTGTACACGGGCCATCTCGGCACGCTGCGCTGCGACGACATCGGCCAGTGGCCGCAAGTGCTGGAACAGATGCACGCGGCGCTGGCGCGCGGCGAGCACGCCGTCACCTTGTGCGCCTATGAGCTGGGCGCGCGCCTGCTCGATATCGGCACCGCCGCGCCGACGGGCGCACCGCTGGCGCGCATCCTGTTGTTCAAGGATTGCGCGTCGCTGACCAATGCGGAAGTGGGCGACTGGCTGGCCGCGCGCTCATTCCCGGTCGACCGGCCGGCGGGCATCGCCAACGTCCGCGCCAACATCGACCGCCGGCACTTCGACGCGGCGCTGGCGCGCATCCACGATTACATCGAGGCCGGCGACACCTACCAGGTCAACTACACGTATCGCTTGCGCTTCGACGCCTTTGGCGGCATCCACGCGCTGTACGCGCGCCTGCGCGGGCGCCAGCCGGTGCCCTACGGCGCGCTGGTGCGGCTGGAGGACGGCTCGGCCATCCTGTCGCTGTCGCCGGAGCTGTTCGTGCGCCACAAGGATGGCGTGCTGACGGCGCGGCCGATGAAAGGCACAGCGCCTGCCGCGCCACCGGCGCAGGCGGCCGAGAACATACTGCGCGCCACCGTGCTGGCGGCAGATCCGAAAAACCGCGCCGAAAACCTGATGATCGTCGACCTGCTGCGCAACGACATCGGGCGCATCGCGCGCACCGGCAGCGTGCAGGTGCCGGCGCTGTTCGAAGTACACCGCTACAGCAGCGTGCTGCAAATGACGTCGACCGTCACCGCGGAGTTGCGTGACGACGCCTCGCTGGCCGACATCTTCAACGCGCTGTATCCGTGCGGCTCGATCACCGGCGCGCCAAAGCGCCGCACGATGGAAATCATCGGCGAGCTGGAACCGGACCCGCGCGGCATCTACACCGGCGCCATCGGCTGGTTCGACCCGCTGAAAGACGACGCCAAAGGCGGGGTCGGCGACTTCTGCCTGTCGGTGCCGATACGCACGCTGACACTGGGGGCGCCCGACGGCATCGACGGCGTGCGCCGGGGCGAGATGGGCGTAGGCGCCGGCATCGTGTTCGACAGCGACGCTGCCGGAGAATACGCCGAGTGCCAGTTGAAGGCGCGCTTCCTCACCGGTCTGAAAAACGACTTCGAAATCTTCGAGACGATGTACGCGACGCCCCAGGGCGGCGTGCGCCACCGCGCGCGCCACCTGAAGCGCCTGGCCGCATCGGCGACCTACTTCGGCTATGCGTGGGACCAGGCGGCGGCCGACGCCTACCTGGACACCGCCTGCCGCATGCTGGCGGACGACGCCCACCAGACGCCGCCGGCCTTCGCGGCCTACCGGATGCGATTGGCACTGGGGGCATCGGGCGCGTTCTCGCTGCAGCACGCGCCGCTGGCGCCATTGACGCAGCCGGTGCGCGTGCTGCTGGCCGGCGACGCCACCGCCTCCGGCGACCTGTTCCTGCGCCACAAAACCAGCGTCCGCGCGCGCTACGACAACGCCTGGCGCGACGCCGAGGCGCGCGGCGCCTTCGACACCTTGTTCTTCAACGAGCGGGGCGAGCTGACGGAGGGTGGACGCAGCAGCGTCTTCGTACGCATCGACGGCCGCTGGCTGACGCCGTCCTTGGCCTGCGGCGTGCTGCCGGGCGTGATGCGCGGCGTGCTGCTCGACGATCCCGAATGGAGCGCCAGCGAGGCGGTGATCACGCGCGCCATGCTGGAGCGCGCGCAGGATATCGTGGTCTGCAATGCCCTGCGCGGCGCGATGAAGGCGACGCTCTAAAGGTCGACGATCATCTCGAAACCGCCGAAGATCATGCGCTTGCCGTCGAACGGCATGCTCTTGGGGTCCATGAACTCGGCCAGGCGCGGATCTTTCATGACTTTCTCGTTGATTTCGTCGCGTTTGGCGCGCGATTCGTAGACGATCCAGGAGAAGGCCACCACCTCGTTTTCCTTCAGGGCCACGCTCATCGGAAATGACGTGACCTGGCCGGGCGGCACATCGTCGCCGATGTTTTCACGGAACTCGAGCGCGCCGTATTCCTTCCATACCGCGCCACACGCCAGCGACATCTTCTTGTACGCTTCGAGGTTCTCTTTCGGTACCGGAATCACAAATCCATCGACGTACGCCATGACTGTCTCCTGGTTATTGGTTGACCAATCAGGTTAGCCAACTAATGTGCGGATGACAAGCAACATAGCTTGGCCGGCATCAAACCGGTGCCGGATTTGCACGGACGTCGACAAAGCGTTTCCGGTAAGCGCCCGGCGTGGTCGCGGCCAGCCGGCGAAAATGATGCCGCAGGGACTCTTCCGAGCCGAAGCCGGCCCGTTCGGCGATCTGCGCGAGCGGCACGTCCGGCACTTCCAGCATCTCCTTGACGAGCGCCACCCGCTCGCGGATCAGCCACTCGACCGCGCCCAGGCCGGTCGCCTGCTGGAATTGACGCTGCAAGGTACGCGGACTCATCGCGGCGCGCGCGGCCATGCTGGCGACCGTATGCGGCTGCTCCGGATGGCTGCGCAGCCAGTCCATCAGCTTCGACAGCCTGCCCTGCTCGCCCTGCGCCATCGGCCTCGGCAGGAACTGCGCCTGCCCGCCTTCCCGGTGCGGCGCCACCACCAGACGCTGCGCCACCAGATTGCCGACCTTGGCGCCGTGGTCGCGCCGCACCACGTGCAGCAGCATGTCCAGCCCGGCCGCCGAGCCGGCGGCGGTGATGACCTGGCCGGTGTCGACATACAAATGGTCCGGCTGCACGTCGATGGCGGGATAGCGGCGGGCCAGCTTGTCGGCGTAGCGCCAGTGGGTGGTGGCGCGTTGGCCGTCCAGCACGCCGGCGGCGGCCAGCACGAAGACCCCGGAACAGATCGAGCACAGGCGCGCGCCACGGCGGTGCGCGGCGCGTATCAGCTCCAGCAACGCCGGCGGCGGCGCTTCGTCGGCGTCGCGCCAGCCGGGAATGACGATGGTGTCGGCCAGCGCCAGCAACTCGGGCGCGTACGGCGCCTGCACGGTGATGCCGCCGGCCGCGCGGATCGGGCCAGGCTCGACGGCGCACACGGCGAAGTCGTACCAGTCGACATCCAGTTCCGGACGCTCGAGGGCGAACAGTTCGACCGTGCAGCCGAACTCGAAGGTGCACAGCCGGTCGTAAGCCAGCGCGACAACGAGATGTTTTTTCATGGCGTAATCTTAACGCAGAATGGCCGATGCGCCACTGATGGCGTCGGCGACGGGCGGGGACAATGGGTTACCGTTCAAGACACGATCCACCCACCAAACCTGTCCACCAAGGAGATAACCATGCCCGAAAAATCCCTCGTCAGCGCCATTCCGGCCGCACCCAGCGCCGCCGCCCTGGCCCGCTTCGAAGCGAGCTTCAGCTACGAAACCGATTGCTGGGACGTGCACGATGCGCTCACCAACGGCAGGCAGGATTTTGTTTTGCTGGATGTGCGCGGCACGGAAAAGTACGCGGCTGGCCACGTGCCGGGGGCGCTGGATCTGGCGCACCGCAAGATCATCGGTTCGAAGCTCGCCGAATTCCCGGACGATACGCTGTTTGTCGTCTACTGCGCCGGCCCGCACTGCAATGGCGCGGCGCGCGCCGCCGTACGGCTGGCGCAACTGGGACGGCCCGTCAAACTGATGCCGGGCGGCATCACCGGCTGGCTGGACGAAGGCTTCACCCTCGCCACCACCGGAGCGCCGCACCAGGATTAATTACATCGCCAGCGCTTTTTCCACCGCGCCGACCAGTTGCTTGTCGTCCGGTTTGACTTTGCTGCCGAAGTTATCCACAACCTTGCCGTTGCGGTCGATCAGGTATTTATGGAAATTCCAGGCCGGCGCCTTGCCGGTCGCCTTGATCAGGTTGGCGAACAGCGGATTCGGCTCCTTGCCCGACACCACCGACTTCGAGAACATCGGGAACTTCACGCCATAGGTGTTGTAGCAGAAATCGGCGATTTCCTTGCTGCTGCCGGGCTCCTGCTGGCCGAAGTCGTTGGACGGGAAGCCCAGCACCACCAACCCCTTGCTGCCGTATTTGGCGTACATAGCCTCCAGCCCCTCGTACTGGTTGGTGAAGCCGCAATACGACGCGGTATTGACCACCAGAATCACCTTGCCCGAATACTGGCACAAGTCTTGCGGCGCTTCGTCCTGCAAACGCTTGAAGGTCTGCTTGAGGATCGCCGGGCAATTGGCCGGGGCGGCGGTGGCCGCCGGCGCCGTACCGGCCGCTACGGCGGGGGCTTGCGCGAACGCCGAGGCGCCTGCCAACAAGGTCAGCGAGGAAACTACGCACAACTGGGCAATTGTCTTGGACATGGTCGAGGCCGCTTAGAGTAAAAAAATCATTCTATGCCAATCCGCATGTTCTTGCCTGATGAGCATGCGAAAACGGCAAACATCGGTGTTCATTTGATTGAGATTAAGCGAACGCGACGCCGCTAACCGACACTGGGTATCCAAGGTGAACATGCGCATTTTCTGCTTGGCACTACTGCTGTTTGCCGCCTTCCACGCCATGTGTCCGGCAAGGGCGCAGACGTCGGCGCCGCTGGTTGCGCTGCCGTACATGAAGGCCGAACAGGTCACGGTCTCGGGCCTGTCCGCCGGCGGCTATATGGCGGTGCAGTTCCAGGTGGCGTTTTCCCGGACGGTGAAAGGCGCCGGCATCATCGCGGCAGGTCCCTACTTCTGCGCGCGCGGCAATGTGCTCACCGCCACCACCGTCTGCAGTTGCACGAACGACCTGTTCCCCTGCCAGGTCGCGCCGCTCGGCACCCGCGTGCGCGAGCTGATTGCCGTCACGGACTGGTTTTCGGCCCTGCTAGCGATCGATCCGACCAGCGCCCTGGCCGGCCACCGCATCTGGATGATGTCGGGCACCGCCGATACCGTCGTGCCCCAGGTCGTCGTCAACGACCTGCAAACTTTTTACCAGCACTACGTCGCGCCGAACCGGATTGCCTACAAGCGCGATTTGCCGGCCCAGCATGCCATGCCCACAGATAACTTCGGCAACGCCTGCACCAAGCTGGCGTCGCCGTTCATCAACAATTGCGGGTTCGACGCGGCCGGGGAATTGCTGAAGTGGATCTACGGGCCGCTGACGCCGCGCAACACCGGACGCCCGGCTGGACGCTTCGTCGTGTTCAACCAGGCGGAATTTCTGGACAAGCCGCGCATGCACGGCATGGCCGAGAGCGGCTATTTGTATGTGCCGCCGGCCTGCGACGGCGCCGGCGCCAACGGCTGCCGGCTGCACGTGGTGTTCCACGGCTGCCTGCAAGACCTGGAGGAGATCGGCACCACCTTTGTCGAGCGGGCCGGGTACAACGCCTGGGCCGACAGCAACAAGCTGATGATCCTGTATCCGCAGGCGGCGTCGATCGGACAGTACAAAAACCCCAATGCCTGCTGGGATTGGTTTGCCTACGACGACGTGCACTATCCGCAGAAGGGTGGCCGCCAGATGACGGCCGTCAAACGCATGGTCGACCGCCTCACCGGCGTGCAGTGAGATCGGCGTCTTCGAACACGATGAACGGCGCGTTTTACACTACGGTGAACGACGACAGGTCCGGATGCGGCGGCGGGAAGCTCAGGTCCATGCCTTCCAGCGTCTCCAGCAGCAGGCTGGCGATCACCAGGTTGCGGTGCACTTTGGAGTTGGCCGGCACGATGTACCACGGCGCATGCGGCTGGTCGGTCTCGCGGATGGCCTGCTCATAGGCGCGCTGATACTCATCCCACTTTTTGCGCTGCTCGATGTCGGTCGGCGCGAACTTCCACTGCTTGTCCGGATCGTCCAGGCGCTCCTGCAGCCGCTCGCGCTGCTCCTCCTTGGAGATATGCAGGAACACCTTGACGATGACGGTGCCCGTTTCGGCCAGCATGCGCTCGAAATCGCGGATCTGGGCGTAACGGCGCTTGCACTCCTTGTCGTCGATCATGTCCTGCACCTTGGTGATCAGCACATCCTCGTAATGACTGCGGTTGAAGATGGCGATCTGCCCCTTGACCGGCACATGCTGGTGCACCCGCCACAGGTAGTCGTGCGCCAGTTCCTCGTCGGTCGGCGCCTTGAAGGCGACCGCGCTGACACCCATCGGACTGACGCCGCTGAACATCGCGCGCACCGTGCCATCCTTGCCGGAAGTGTCCATCCCCTGCAGCACCAGCAGCACCTTCTGTTTGCGCTGCGCGTACAACATGCTCTGCAAAGCGGCGATGCGCTTGATCAGCGCGTCCGTGCGTTTGATGTCGAGCGCCTTGCCCTTGGACTTGCTCAACTCGGGATTGGCGGCGCGGCTGGAGAAGGCGCTGTCGCCGGCGTCCTCCTCGCGCAGTTTTTGCTTGGCGGAGGCACGGAAGTGGTGGCGGGCGTTATGGGTCATGGCATCGATTCGATTTATATGGTTTAGCTAATATATCATTTCGCCGCCAATCCGGCTGCCCGGTAGCCCCACCACGCCGCCTCCTCGAACACCGAGAAACCCGACAGGTCGGCATGCGCGAACAGAATCGGCCCGTCCACCTCGCGCAGCGCCTTCATGCCGGCGTTGGCGCGAAAATTGGGCCATGGCGCCGCCATCGCATGGCCGCGCAAGGTGATATCCACCCGCTCGACGCAGGACGCGAATTGCGCCCCGTACGCGGTCTTGAGGTCGGCGCTGGCCAGCGCCAGCAGCTCCTCCGGCCTGGCGGCGACCATCCATTTGCGGGCGCTGCCCGGCTTTCGGTCGGACAGCGCGACGTAGGCGCTGAAGACGGTCTTTTCAGGCGGCCGCACGCGGATATCCTGGTGGGTCGAGACGACATAGCCCAATCCCGGCTCGCTGTAGACGACGTTGTCCCACGACAGCGGCGGCGAATGCGTTCCTTCCGCGAGCTCCTGCGGAAAACGCTTGAGCAGGAAATTGGCCACCATCCACGGCGCGTATTCGGGGATATGTCGGGCCGGATCGAAACCGTAGGCGGCGATGTTATCCACGATCCGCGCGGCGACATAGACCGGCATCGCGCAGATGGCTTTGCGGGCGCGCACCAGATACGACACCGGTTTGCCGTTTTCAAGCTTGAAGCACATCGCCTCGACACCGTCCGCCGTGGTTTTCAGCGATACCACCGTGCCGGCCACGCGCTGGATGCCCGAGGCGCGTTCCATGCCGGTGGCCAGCGGTTGCAAACCGCCCGGCCACGTCAGCCAGGTGCCGTTGCCGGCGTTGGCCGCCGCGCCCCAGCGGCTGCAGTAGTAATGCAGGCCGGCCCACGCCGAGACCTGGTCGTAGCGGGTGCCATAGTCGTCGCGGCAGCAGTAGTTCAGATACCAGTGCAGGGTCGGCGAGCGATAGCCGTTTTGCTCCAGCCACTGCTTGAGCGTGATGCGGTCCAGCGCCTGCCATAGCGGGTCGTCCGACGACATCACCGTGGGGAACACGAATACCCGGCGGCCGTCGGCGCCGTGGGTTTGGCGCAGGCGTTCCACTTCGGCGAAGAATCGGGTGTGCTCGTCGATCTCCCATTGCGGCACGCCCTCGGTCGGCATGAAGCCGTCCTGCCACTGGCCGTTGTACAGCAGCCGCTCCTCCGGCGCGTGCAGGATGAAGCGCTCGTCGTAATACGGCTTCTCGCCCATCGGGTCTTTCTGGATGATGCCCAGGTCGGCCAGGATTTCGCGCACATGCACCGATTCCGGCGACGGCAGCGGCAAATAATGGGCGCCGGTCGGATATTCGAGGTCGCCGAAAGCGCCGCCGGCGGCGTTGCCGTGCGGTTGCGGGCCGTCCACCATCAGCATGTCGGTCTTGCCGAGCTTTTTGAGCTTCCATGCGGCCGTCAGGCCTGCGATGCCTGAACCGAGGATGGCGATATCGGTGTGCAGCACTTGCGACGGCGGCGGCAGCGCCTTGCGGTCGCGTAGAAAGTGGCCTTCGTCGCGGCCCGGGTAGTGCACCGTGGGCGTGACCTCCTGCCAGCGCTGGAAAGAGGCCACGCTGCCCGCCGCCGCCGCCGTCGCGCCGGCGGCGCCGGCCCACACCAAAAAGGATCGGCGCAGCATCAGCGTATCACCCGGCGCCAATCCTGCTCGAACTCGTGCACCAACGATTGCGTATTGAGCCGGTTGGGCGCCATCGGCAGCCGTTTCATATCGGGCGGGAAGATGAACATCTCGCGCGTGGTGTCGGCATTCAGGTAGCGCATCGGCAAACGGTACTCGGCGGGCGGCGTGTACTGCGCCTGGGGCGTGGCGAGGATGAAGCCCCATTCGCCGAACGACGGCACGTAGGCGTGGTATGGATAGGTCTTCATGCCCACTTCGCGCAACGTGGCGTCGATGGTCCAGTAGGCGTGCGGCGCGAAGAACGGCGACGTCGATTGCACCGTCATCAAGCCGTTGGCCGCGAGATGTTTGCGCACCATGCCGTAGAACGGCACCGAGTACAGTTTGCCCAGCGCGAAACTGGACGGATCGGGGAAGTCGACGATGATGGCGTCGAACATATCGTCGTTATCGCGCAGCCAGAGGGCGGCGTCGGCGTTGACCACGCGCACGCGCTTATCGCCGAACGAGCCGCCATTGAGTTTGACCAGTTCCTCGCGCTTGCTGAAGGCACCCGTCATCGCCGGGTCCAGGTCGACCAGGGTGACATGCTCGATATTCTTGTAGCGCAGGATCTCGCGCAGCGCGAGGCCGTCGCCGCCACCCAGCACCAGCACCCGCTTCGCCCACGGCAAGGGCTGCAGCACCGGATGCACCAGCGCCTCGTGATAACGATACTCGTCGCGCGACGAAAACTGCAGGTTGCCGTTGATGTACAGGCGCAGATCGTCCTTCCAGCGCGTGACCACCAGTCGCTGATAAGGCGTGGTGGTGGCAAAGACGATTTCGTCGCCGAACAGGCCATGCTCGCCCCAGTAGGTCAGCTTGTCGGCCGACGCGAAGCCGGCCACCAGCACGAACATCACGCCCGACGCCCGCAGCATGCGGCCGGTGACGTTTTTAAGCTCTGTGCGAAACACCCGAATTGTCCACAGGGCGACGCCGACATTGAGCATCCCGAACATGAAACCGGTGCGCACCAGGCCCAGGGTGGGCGCCAGCACCAGCGGAAACAGCAGCGACACCGCCAGCGCGCCCAGATAATCGAAGGTCAGCACCTTGCTGACGATTTCACTAAAGCCGGTCTGGCGCGCGTTCAGCGCGCGCATCACCAGCGGCACCTCCATGCCGACGAAGGCGCCGATCAGGAACACCATCACGTACAGCATGGTGCGGAACGGCGCCGCCATCCACGAAAACGTCAGGAACAGGATCGCAGCCGACAAGCCGCCGACCAGGCCGACGGCCAGTTCGATATCGACAAAGCGCGCCAGCACATCCTCGTCGAGCACATACTTGGAGAAGTGGGCGCCGACGCCCATCGCGAACAGGTAGCAGCCAATGACGGTGGAGAACTGCAGGATCGAGTCGCCCAGCAGGTAGCTGGACAAGGCGCCAGCGATTAGTTCGTACGCCAGGCCGCAGGAAGCGACCACAAACACTGACAATACAAGAATCTTTTTGTTCATTTGGCTCTTTTGCACTAATATGCTTCAGCGTTAGTAACTTAACCACAAGGTCAACACTTTACCCCACTGAGAGCGCGCCGTGCCCGCCATCCTAAACTATCTGATTCACCTTTTACTGGCCGCGGTGCTGCTGGCCGTGTTTTTCGTCGTCTATACGCGCACGACGCCGGCCAACGAGGTGCTGCTGATCCGCCAGGGTAACCAGGCGGCGGCGCTATCGCTGGGCGGTGCGTTGATCGGTTTTTCAATCACCGTCGGTTCGGCGCTGATGCATACTGCGAATTACCAGGAGTTCTTCGCCTGGGCCTTCGGCGCGATGCTGGTGCAGGTGCTGGCGTATGCCATCACAACGCGGGTGCTGAACATGTCGAAGGACCAGATCGAGGCGAACAACACCGCATTCGGCGGCCTGCTGGGCGCAATTTCCATTTCCATTGGCGTCATCAACGGCGCCTGCATCTCCTAAGAGGACCATCATGGGCATCGGCAGCTTTATCAAGAAGCAGTTTATCGACGTACTGCAGTGGAACGAGGAAGTCGACGGCGTACTGGCGTGGCGCTATCCCATGCAGGATTTCGAGATCCAGAACGGCGGCGTGCTGGTGGTGCGCGAGTCGCAGATGGCGGTATTCGTCAACGAGGGCCAGGTGGCCGACGTCTTCGGTCCCGGCACCCACAAGCTGACCACGCAAACGCTGCCGATCCTGACCAACCTGCGCAACTGGGACAAGCTGTTCGACTCGCCGTTCAAGTCGGATGTCTATTTTTTCAGCACCCGCGTGCAGACCGGCCGCAAATGGGGCACGCCGCAACCGATCACGATACGCGACAAGGACTTCGACATGGTGCGCGTGCGCGCCTTCGGCATGTACTCGTACCGCGTGGCCGATCCGCGCCTGTTCTTCAAGGAGATCAGCGGCACGCGCGAGGTTTACACCCGCGACGAGGTGGAGGAGCAGCTGCGCGGCATCCTGATGGCGACCATGGCCAGTTCCCTCGGTGGCGCGCAGGTGCCGTTCCTCGACATGGCGGCCAACCAGGCGCTGATGGCGCAGCAGGTCAAGGGCGACCTGTCGACCGCGTTCAGCCGCTACGGCATCGGGCTCGATGAATTCAACGTCGCCAGCGTCAGCCTGCCGGAGGAACTGCAGGCCGCGCTGGACGAGCGCATCTCCGCCGGCATGAAAGGCGGCATGAGCGCCGACAAAATGGCGGGCTTCACGCGCTACCAGGTGGCCAGCGCGATCCCGATGGCGGCGTCCAACGAAGGCGGCCTGGCGGGCATCGGCGCCGGCCTGGGCGCCGGCATGACGGTCGGCCAGATGCTGGGGCAGGCCATGGGCGCGGGCCTGGCGCCTGCCACGCCGCAAGCCGCACCAGCCGCACCGGCCGAGGACCCGATCGAAAACCGTTTGGAAAAGCTCAAAGGACTGCTCGACAAAGGCCTGATCTCGGCCGCCGACTACGACAGCACCAAGGCCGAACTGCTTAAAAAACTGATCGGCTGATAAGGACACATGCAAATCGTTTCCTGTCCCAGCTGCGGCGCGGAGGTCAAATTCCGCTCGCACGCCTCGGTCATGGCCGTCTGCGAATACTGCGGCACCAGCGTGCTCAAAGACGCCGACTCGGTCAAGGACCTGGGCAAGATGTCCTCCGTGCTGGAGGACTATTCGCCGATCCAGATCGGCGCCTCCGGCGTTCTCGGTAAGCGGCAGTTCAATGTCGTCGGCCGCATCCAGCTGCGCTATTCGGCCGGCATGTGGAACGAGTGGTATTTGCTGTTCGACGACGGCGCCACCTCGTGGCTGGGCGATTCGTCCGGCATGTACACCATCACCGCCGAATACAAGGGCAACGGCATCACGCCGCAAGAGATCGACGTGCCGGCGTTCGAGCGCCTGCGCGCCGGTGCCAGCTACGGCATCAACGGCGCGCCGTATATCGCCGCCGAGGTCCGCGTGGCCGATTGCATCGGCGGCCAGGGAGAGCTGCCGTTCAAGGTCGGCGAGGGCTACCAGAGCAAGGTCGCCGACTTCCGGCGCGGCGCGGAATTCATCACCCTCGATTATTCGGACTCGCCACGGCCCGTCATCTATACCGGCGCCGCGGTCACGCTCGAGGGCATGCGCATGCAGCTGCTGCGCGACGACGACGCGATCCAGCGGTCGGCGCGCCGCTACCGGGGCAAGCTCGATGCACTCGATTGCCCGTCCTGCGGCAGCGCCATCAAATATCTGCCCGGTGTGACCACCACGCTGGTCTGCCCGGCGTGCCAGACGCAGATCGACGCGGCCAGCCCGGAAGCGACGGTGCTGGCGGCGGGCGAGCGGGTGACCGCCGCGCGGCCGACTATCGATCTGGGCGCCACCGCCAACATCAACAAGCAGGATTTCACCATCATCGGCATGATGCGGCGCATGGACGACGAGGGCACCGAGTGGACCGAGTATTTGATGTACGGCGCGCGCGCCGGCTTCTCGTGGCTGGTGGAGACCGACGAGGGCTGGTCCGGCGCGACGGTGATGTCGGAGTGGCCACTCGTCTACGCGCCGGGGCAGCAAAGCGTCACGGTGGAAAAAGCACAGTTTCAGCGGCTGTACGACTACGGCTCGCATGTCACCTTCGCCGCCGGCGCCTTCAACTGGCGCGTAGCAGTGGGCGACCGCACGCAGGTCGAGGAATTCCAGGCCGGGCAGATCCGGCTGGCCTGCGAGACCAGCGAACAGGAAATGACATGGTCGCGCTCCGCGCCGGTGGCCGTGGACCAGTTGAAGGCCTGGTTCGGCGCGCAATTCCACGGCAGCGCGACACCGGCCAAGGCGGCGGGCGGCAAGTTGGCGGTCAAAGACCGCTACCGCAACGCCGCCAAATACATCATCGGCTTCATGCTGGTGATTAACGCGATACCGCTGCTGACCAATTTTTCCGGCACCTGGTTGATGAACGCGATCGGCGCGCTGGCGATTTACCTGCCTGCCACATTTTTAGACAGCAACGATAAATCATGACGAAATTTTTCATTTACGCGGTCGTTGTCACCGTTCTCACGTCCTGCAACAGCTGGACGCGGCTGGCCGGCGGTGGTGGCGCGGCTTCGCGTGGCAGCACCTGGAGCTCGCACACGGGCGGCGGCGGCGGCAGTTTTGGCGGCGGCTCCGGCGGCGGAGGCCATAAGTGAAGCGCGAGGCGATCCTTGGGGCTGCTACGACCTCGCCAGCGGTTCATCAGCCCGCCGGCATCCATGTGCTGGCCGATCTGAACGGAATCGATGCTGAAAAATTGTGCAGCTGCGAGGCGCTGGAGCGGTTGCTGCGCGCGGCTGCCGAGGCGGCGAACGCGCATGTTCTGCATAGCCACTTTCACGGCTTTGGCGAAGGCCAGGGCGTGACCGGCGTGGTGTTGCTGGCCGAATCGCATATCTCGATCCACACGTGGCCGGAATGCGGCTTTGCCGCCGCCGACATCTTCATGTGCGGCAACGCGCAGCCTGAGCTAGCACTCACTATCATCGAAACCGCGCTAGCGCCGGCTTCCAGCCAGATCAATACGGTACGGCGCGCGCCACCCGGCTTGCGCTGATCAGTTCATCCTGGCGGCGCTCTGGCTGGCCGTCATCGGTTTGAGCGGGATTTCGCTGAACATTGTATCTCTGGGTGTCACGGTCGCGGTCCTGTTACCCGCAACGGGTCCCACCGTCAGCGATGGCTGCTGCACATTCGACACGCAGCCTGAAAGTACCACCGCGCCCACCAAAAAAAGTAACTTTTTCATATGTCGTCCCCGTTTTGCTATTTTGCCTACTCGCATAACTGAAGTAACAATACCTCAAAGCACGACGGGAACAATTGAAAAACCGCCCGAAACGAAAAATAAATTGGAAATTAGCAACAGCGTTGTTTTATAGTTAATTTCCGTTCCGGGGTGGTATTCGCCAGCTTGGGCAGCGGCCATCTCCTCATCGCGGGACAGCGCTCGCGTGCTGGGCACGCGGTTCCGGCCGGGCGCGTTTCGCGGTTTTCTCGGCCGACCGGTGCAATCCATCACCGACCAGGAGCTGCCGTTATCATCATTGTTTCCCTGCGACGATGCCGAAGCCGAACGCGCCGTGCTTGGCGCATCCGACGATCAGGGTATGGTGGCCGCCGCCAGCGCGATGCTCCGCAGCGCGCTACCGCCGTGCGATCCGCAAGTCGAACGCATCGGCGAGATATTGCAAACGATCAAAGCGCATCCCGATATCACGCAGATCCAGCAACTTGCGGATCAACTGGGGATCAGCGTGCGGCGATTGCAGCTGCCGACTACCGCCGCAGCTGTAAAAATCCAACGGCCTGAGACGTCGAAATACTCAACATCAAGTAGGCGGATTAGCGCAGCGTAATCGGCCAAGCTCCGCCAAAGACGCAAGAGAGCTCGTGTAGAAATAGTGGACCTGCCCTCCGAGTTGTGAGAAGATCAAGTTCCCACTTACCCCCAGGAGAAACTTCATGCGCACCTTTGATCTTGCCCTCCTGTCGGCTGCCTGATTCCCCGGACATCCCTTTCATTGTGTTGATCCGCGCGGCAACGCGCAGCTGACTTCCCGTATTCGTTCCTGTCGCGCTCGCGCGAAGGATTTCGCTCGCTTACCGGAAAACACACATCATGATAGAGATCGACTTCGCCTTACTGCGCCGCATCGGCCTGACACAAACCATCGCTGCCCAACTTCACCAATACCCCGACGACGCCAGATTGGCGCGTATCACGGAAATCCAGCGCGACTGGATCACCGTCCATGACGGACAGGAGGAATTCCGCGCCCGCGCGCTACCTGCCCTGCACGACCAACACCTGGCCGTCGGCGACTGGGTGCTCAGCGTCACGCACGACCACGATGAACGCTGGCTGAGCGCGCTCGTGCCCCCCACCACCCACATCGCACGGCGCGGCAACGACGGTCGGCATCACCGCCTGGTCAGCAACGTCGACACGGCGCTGCTGGTGATGGGACTCGACCACGACTTCAACCCGCGCCGCCTTGAGCGTTACCTCGCGATAGTACAGAGCGCCGGCGTGCAGCCGGTGGTGGTGCTGAGCAAGGCCGACATCGGCGACGACGTGCCGCAACGCGTGGAGCAATTGCGCCAGCGCCTGCCCGCCGGCCTTCCGTTGCTGGCCGTCGACGGCACCAGCGACGATGCCGCGCGTCAGTTGGCGCCGTGGCTGGCGGCGGGGCAGACGCTGGTAATGCTGGGCACGTCCGGCGCCGGCAAGTCGACCTTGACCAACACCCTCGCGCAAGCCGGCCAGTTGACCGGCGGCGTGCGCAAGGGCGACGGACGCGGCCGCCACACGACCACCTCGCGCTCGCTGCACCAGTGCGCCGGCGGCGCCTGCATCGTCGACACGCCCGGGCTGCGCAGCTGGCAGCCCGATACCGATGAAGCCAGCCTGGCGGCGGCGTTCGAGGACATCGACGCCCTGGCTGCGGATTGCCAGTTCCGCGATTGCCGGCACGATGGTGAACCGGGCTGCGCCGTGCAGGGCGCGATCGACGCCGACCGCCTGCGCAATTATCACAAGTTGCTGCGCGAGGCGCGGCGCAGCCAGCAGACGCCGCTCGACCGCATCGCCGATGTGGCCAAGTGGAAGGTCATGCAACGCGCCGCCCAGGCGAGATCGAAAGCGCGGCGGGGTTGAGGTTGCGCGGTGCGCCGCCCGGCGCGCCGTCGATACGCAGAGCCCGGCCTGCCTGGATTCAGTTACACTGAAAGTTAATCACAGCCACGCGGCCATGCCGCGTCCGATTTGCGAGGCGCCTGTTGCAAAACACGCCTCGCGCCACTCTGGAAAGCGATAGTGATATGAGCATCTCCGCGTTTATCCGCAATAACATGACGGAGATTCTCGCCGAATGGACCGCCTTCGCCGAGAAAACCGCGCCGCCCGCAGGGGAAATGACCAAGCTGGCGCTCACCGACCACGCCCAGCAGATCCTGACCGCGATCGCGCTCGATATCGACACGCATCAGAGCGATCAACAGCAGTACGACAAATCCCAGGGCGAGGACATCGATCTGGGCCCCGAGGAGAGCGCCGCCGCCATCCACGGACGGCTGCGCCACGAGAGCAACTTCTCGCTGCTGCAACTCAGTTCGGAATTCCGGGCCTTGCGGGCCACCGTGCTGCGGTTGTGGTTGCCGCAGGTGCCGCAAATGTCGGAGGAGACCATCAACCACATGGTGCGCTTCAACGAAGCGATCGACCAGGCGCTGGCCGAATCCATCGTCACCTATTCGGAGCGGGCCGATCGCACGCGGGACTTGTTCCTGGCCGTGCTGGGCCACGATCTGCGGGCGCCGCTGGCCACCATTTCACTGGTTGGCGATCTGCTGGCGCGGCAGGAAGCTTCACCGGAACTGATCGCGACGCTGGCCGAGCGCACCAAACGCAGCGCCATGCTGATGAGCGCGATGGTGAAGGATCTGTTGGGATTTGCCCGGCTGCAGATGACGGCCGGCATGCCGACCACGCGCGCGCGCCTGCAGGCCGCGGAAATCTGCAAGACGGCCGTCGCCGATGCGCAAGCCATGTTTCCGGGCGCTGGCATCGTTTTCCGCGCGGAGGGAGACCTCCATGGCGAGTTCGACGATATTCGCCTGCTGCAGCTGGTCACCAATCTGTTGATCAACGCCGCGCAGCACAGCGACAAGGGCACGCCGGTGACCCTGTTCGCGCACGGCGACGCCGACGCCATCACACTGACGGTGGCCAACATCGGACCGGTGATTCCGGCCGAGTCGCTGCAAACCATTTTCCAGCCACTGGTGCAGCTGGAACCGGCCGGCGGCCCCGATGCGCGTCCCAGGACCAGTCTGGGTCTGGGCTTGTTCATCGCGCAGGAAATCACCGCCGCGCACGACGGCACGATCAGCGTGACGTCGAGCGAGAGCGACGGGACCGTGTTCACCGTGCGCTTTCCGCGCGAACACTGATATACGGCAGCCGGCCTCAAGCGCCAGGAGCGCCGCTACGCTGGCGGCGCCGTCACGCGGGAACAGTCGCCTGATCCGAACCTTTTACACTGATGCCATTCAGGAACAAGTCCACCAGATGGCCGATACGCGATGCCGATGACGGGTCATTTTCGATGGTGATGGAAATCGCGGTCAACACGTAGATGAAATCCTCGAAAGTGACATCGCGGCGGATGGCGCCCTCTTCCTGCCCACGCTGAAGCAGCCGGTGCCCTTCCGCCGTGATCGCATGACAGCCTGGCGTGCCGCATTGGAGCACAGTCCCGATCGAAGCCGCCAGGCTTTGATAGATGATCGTGTTCCTGGCCAGCTCTTCAAGATAAGCCCGTATTGCGTCGCCTGGAACGAGCGCCGGCTCGCGCACGCGGCTGGTCTCCGCCAGCGCCAGGAAACGCTCGTTGCTGGTCGCCGCCAACAACGCCTCGCGCGTGGGAAAGCGACGATAGAGCGTGCCGATACCGACGCCTGCCCGCTTGGCAACTCCCTCCAGCGGTACATTTGCTCCTTTTTCCAGGAACAGCTGCTCGGCGGCGACGAGGATTAGTTCGCGGTTTTTCTGCGCGTCAGCCCGCAGGCCAGGTTCATCACTCACAATTTTTTTCCTTTTTTGCTTGTCAAGTGGAGTATACCTCCATATCATAAGTGGAGGAATACTCCATTTATCGAAAAGGATGATACAAAATGAGCAAGCGTTTCGAAAACAAAGTCGTTGTGGTGACCGGGGGCAGCGATGGCATCGGCCTCGCAGCGGCGAAACTGTTCGCCATCGAAGGCGCACACGTGTACATCACCGGGCGCCGCCAAGAGCTACTCGACGAGGCGGTGAAAGAGATCGGCCACGGGGCCGTGGGCGTGCAAGGCGACGTCAGCAACGCTGCCGATGTCGGCCGGCTTTACGAACGGATCGAACGCGACCACCAGAAGGTCGATGTCGTGTTCGCCAATGCGGGCATTTACGAAGGCGCTCCACTCGATGCGATCGACGATGGGCGTTTCGACGCGACCTTTGACGTTAATGTGAAAGGCGTGTTGTTCACCGTGCAGAAAGCGTTGCCACTGATGGCGGCGGGAAGCGCTATTGTCCTCAACGGTTCCGTCGCCGGCAGTAAAGGCCTGCCCGGCCAGTCGCTGTACAACGCCAGCAAGGCAGCGGTGCGCTCGTTCGCCCGAAGCTGGACGACCGACCTGAAGGAGCGCGGCATCCGCGTCAACGTGGTCTCGCCAGGTGGTACTGGAACACGCATGATGCGCGGCTACCTCGACGCCCAACCTGGTGCCGAAGAGGCGCTGAACAAAGGCGTGCCGCTTGGGCGTCTGGGGGAAACGGACGAGGTCGCACGGGCAGTCCTCTTCCTGGCATCGAGCGAGAGCAGCTTTGTCGCCGGACATGAACTGTTTGTCGATGGCGGTTACGCCGCAGTTTAGGCCTCTGGCAAGTCTGGTCGCGTTCCACCCATAAAAAAAGGCAGCCGAGGCTGCCTTTTTGCTGTGCTGCTGATATTGCGTTGCTTAGTGTTTGGCGCGCAGTTTGGCGATCGCGGCCAGTTGGCCGATCGCGGCCGCCAGTTCCGCTTGCGCTTTCGCGTAGTCGATACCGGAGGTGTTGTTCGCCAGCGCTTCCTCGGCACGTTTCTTGGAGGCCGTTGCTTTGGCTTCGTCCAGATCCTTGCCGCGAATCGCGGTGTCGGCCAGCACCGTCACGGCGCCCGGCTGCACTTCCAGCAGGCCGCCGGCGACGAAGACAAATTCTTCCTCAGCTTGACCTGGTACCTGGATGCGGACCGCGCCCGGACGGATGCGGGTGATCAACGGCGTGTGCTTGGGATAGATCCCCAGCTCGCCCTGTTCGCCCGGCAACGCGACGAATTCGGCTTCGCCGGAGTAGATCAACTCCTCGGCGGAAACCACGTCAACGTGAATAGTATTTGCCATGTGTGTCCTGTCGGGTTAGCTGCGGCCCCGCCGAAGCGGGACCGCGCTCAACGATTAGTTGAGTTTCTTGGCTTTTTCGATTGCTTCTTCGATCGTGCCGACCATGTAGAACGCTTGTTCCGGCAGGTGATCGAGCTCGCCCGAAGCGATCATTTTGAAGCCCTTGATCGTGTCTTTCAGCGAGACGTATTTACCAGGCGCGCCGGTAAACACTTCAGCAACGTGGAACGGCTGCGACAGGAAACGCTGCATCTTACGGGCGCGGGCGACCAGCAGTTTGTCTTCCGGCGCCAGTTCGTCCATACCCAGAATCGCGATAATGTCACGCAGTTCCTTGTAGCGCTGCAGGGTGCCCTGAACAGCGCGCGCGGTGTCGTAGTGCTCTTGACCGACGACCAGCGGGTCCAGCTGGCGCGAGGTCGAGTCCAGTGGATCGACCGCAGGGTAGATACCCAGCGAGGCGATGTCACGCGACAGAACGACGGTCGAATCCAGGTGACCGAAGGTGGTCGCTGGCGACGGGTCGGTCAAGTCATCCGCAGGGACGTACACGGCCTGGATCGAGGTGATCGAACCGGTCTTGGTCGAGGTGATGCGCTCTTGCAGACGGCCCATCTCTTCGGCCAGGGTAGGCTGGTAACCCACTGCGGAAGGCATACGGCCCAGCAGTGCGGATACTTCGGTACCGGCCAGAGTGAAGCGGTAGATGTTGTCGACGAAGAACAGAACGTCCTTGCCTTCATCACGGAACGCTTCGGCCATGGTCAGACCGGTCAGCGCGACGCGCAGACGGTTGCCTGGTGGTTCGTTCATCTGACCGTAAACCATCGCCACTTTGGAGTTCTCTGGGTTTTCCAGATCGACCACTTTGGCATCGGCCATCTCGTGGTAGAAGTCGTTACCTTCGCGGGTACGCTCACCCACACCGGCGAACACGGACAAACCCGAGTGCGCTTTAGCGATGTTGTTGATCAGTTCCATCATGTTCACGGTCTTGCCGACGCCGGCGCCACCGAACAGACCGACCTTACCGCCTTTGGCGAACGGGCAGACCAGGTCAATCACTTTAATACCGGTTTCCAGCAAGTCCTGCGACGGCGACAGTTCGTCGTATGCAGGAGGCGTGCGGTGGATCGAGGCGATCTGGTCGTGAGCGACCGGGCCGCATTCGTCGATCGGGTTGCCCAGCACGTCCATAATGCGACCCAGGGTCGCTTTGCCCACTGGCACCATGATCGGCTTGCCGGTGTTCTGGATCATCATGCCGCGGCGCAGGCCGTCGGACGAACCCAGAGCAATGGTACGGACCACGCCGTCGCCCAGCTGTTGTTGTACTTCCAGGGTCAGCTCGGAGCCTTCCATTTTCAAGGCATCGAATACCTTAGGCATCGCGTTGCGGGGAAACTCAACGTCCACCACAGCGCCGATACACTGAACGATTTTGCCATCAGCCATGTTCGTTCCTTCTATATAGTTTAATTCGTTTAAACCGCAGCCGCACCGGCAACGATTTCGGAGAGTTCTTTGGTAATCGCAGCTTGGCGGGTCTTGTTGTAGATCAGCTTCAATTCGCCGATCACACTGCCGGCGTTATCGCTTGCCGACTTCATCGCCACCATACGCGCCGATTGCTCGGACGCGAGGTTTTCCGCCACCGACTGGTACACCAGCGCTTCAATATAGCGCTCCAGAAGTTCATCGATCACGCTTGCTGCGTCCGGCTCGTAGATGTAATCCCAGTTGTGATTACCCGCGTCGGCTTGCATCTTAGCGGCTGGCAATGGCAGCAACTGCTCCACCACCGGCTCTTGCTTCATCGTGTTGATAAACTTGGTGTAGCACAGGTAGACTGCGTCGACCTCGCCGTTCTGGAATTTCTCGAGCATGACCTTGACCGGTCCGATCAGTTTTTCCAGGTGCGGCGTGTCGCCGATCTGCGTTACTTGCGCAACGACAGGAACGCCTACGCGATTCAAAAAGCCCAACCCCTTGTTACCGATGGCCACCGCGGCAATTTTGTTGCCGGCTGTTTCCAGCTCACGGGTTTTCGACGTCACCATGCGCAAGATGTTGGTGTTCATACCGCCGCACAGACCTTTGTCCGTGGTGACGATGATGAAACCGACCTTCTTGGCCGTGTCCTGCTGCTCTGTTGCCAGGAACGGGTGCGTGTATTCCGGATTGGCGGTAGCCAGATTAGCGGCGATATTGCGAATCTTCTCACTGTAGGGACGGGCGGCGCGCATACGGTCCTGCGCTTTGCGCATTTTCGATGCGGCAACCATTTCCATCGCCTTGGTGATCTTCTTCGTATTCTCTACGCTCTTGATCTTGCCTCGTATCTCTTTGCCTGCTGCCATGAGTCCTTACTCCTTCTGCGCTAAAGGCGGTCCTGGCCTAAGCCGGACCGCCCGTGCCGCTTAAAATGCGCCGGATTTCTTGAAGTCGGCAACAGCGGCCGACAGCGTTGCTTCGCCGTCTTTGTCCAGTTGCTTCGACGACTCGATCTTCGACAGCAGATCAGCTTGCTTGGTCTTCAGGTAGGCGTGCAGGCCGGCTTCGAACGACAGTACCTTTTTGACTGGTACATCGTCCAGGTAGCCCTTGTTCACTGCGAACAGCGAAGCGGCCATCAGCGAGATCGACAGTGGCGAGTACTGGGCTTGCTTCAGCAGTTCGGTGACGCGCGCGCCACGGTCCAGCTGTTTGCGGGTCGATTCGTCCAGGTCCGAGGCGAACTGCGCGAACGCGGCCAGCTCACGGTACTGTGCCAAGTCGGTACGGATACCGCCGGACAGGTTTTTGATGACCTTGGTCTGAGCGGCGCCACCGACGCGCGACACCGAAATACCGGCGTTGATCGCAGGGCGGATACCCGAGTTGAACAGCGACGTTTCCAGGAAGATCTGGCCGTCGGTAATCGAAATCACGTTGGTTGGCACGAACGCCGAAACGTCGCCAGCCTGGGTTTCGATGATCGGCAGTGCGGTCAGCGAACCGGTCTTGCCGGTGACGGCGCCGTTGGTGAAGGCCGACACGTAGTCGGCGTTCACGCGGGCTGCGCGTTCCAGCAGACGCGAGTGAAGGTAGAACACGTCGCCTGGGTACGCTTCGCGGCCTGGTGGACGGCGCAGCAGCAGCGAAATTTGACGATAAGCGACAGCTTGCTTGGACAAGTCATCGTAGACGATCAGTGCGTCTTCGCCGCGGTCGCGGAAGTATTCGCCCATCGTGCAGCCCGAGTAGGCCGAGATGTATTGCATCGCTGCCGATTCCGACGCGGTCGCTGCGACCACGATGGTGTACTCGAGCGCGCCGTGCGTTTCCAGCGAGCGGACGATGTTTTTGATGGTCGAGGCTTTTTGACCGATGGCGACGTAGATACACGTCACGCCCTGGCCTTTTTGGTTGATGATCGCATCAACGGCCACGGCCGATTTACCGGTTTGACGGTCGCCAATGATCAGCTCGCGCTGGCCACGGCCAATTGGTACCATCGCGTCGATCGACTTCAGACCGGTCTGCATCGGCTGCGACACGGACTCACGGGCGATCACGCCCGGTGCGATTTTTTCGATTGGCGAGGTCAGCTTCGCTTCGATGGCGCCCTTGCCGTCGATCGGCTGGCCCAGCGCGTTGACCACACGGCCGCGCAGTTCAGGACCGACCGGCACTTCCAGAATGCGGCCGGTGCACTTGACCGTGTCGCCTTCGGAGATGTGCTCGTAAGCACCCAGAATCACGGCGCCAACGGAGTCGCGCTCCAGGTTCATCGCCAGACCGAAGGTGTTACCTGGGAATTCCAGCATTTCGCCCTGCATCACTTCGGACAGGCCGTGGATGCGGACGATACCGTCGGCGACGGAAATAACCGTACCTTGGTTGCGTACTTCAGCGCCGCCATCAAGGCCTTGGATACGGCTCTTGATCAGCTCGCTGATTTCAGATGGGTTGAGTTGCATACTAACTCCTAAAAGTGTTTCTCTCAGCTTGCGCGAGGGGAAGAATCTGTTCTAAGCGGGTCCGCCGGCTTGCGCCTTAGGCAGCCAGTGCCACACGCATTTGCGCCAGCTTGGCGCGGACCGAAGTGTCCAGCACTTCATCGCCAACGACCACGCGCACGCCACCGATCAACGCCGGATCCACGGTAACGACCGGGTTCAGCTTGCGGCCGAATTTCTTTTCCAGTGTCGCGACCAGGTCGCCGACCTGAGCGGCGCTCAGTTCGAAGGCGCTGGTGATGTCGGCGTCCGCCGCACCTTCCGTGGCGTTTCGCAACGCCTGGAATTGCGTGCCGATTTCCGGCAGCAGACTGATACGGCCGTTGTCGACCAGCATCGCCAGGAAGTTTTTCGCTTCCGGGGTCCACGGCGACTTCACCAGGGCCGTAATGGCGGCGCTCACGTCGCTTGCCGAGGTCTTCGGGTTGCGGGCGAATGCTTGCACCTCGGGGTGGGCGCCGATCTGGGCCAGTTCGGCCACCAGATCGGACCACGCCGCGAGGCTGAACGATTCCTTACCTGCTTGGGCTACGCGGAACAAAGCTTCCGCGTAGGGACGGGCGACGGTTGCGTTTTCTGCCATGATTACAGCTCGACAGACAGGCGCGACAACAGATCGGCGTGAGCCGAGGCGTTGACTTCGCGCTTCAAGATTTGCTCGGCGCCCTTCACAGCCAGGTCAGCCACCTGAGCGCGCAGCGTGTCGCGCGCCTTGGCCAGTTGCTGATCGGCGTCTGCCTTGGCTTGCGCAATGATGCGGTCCGCTTCGGCTTGTGCATTCGCTTTGATTTCTTCGGCGACCAGTTGCGCGCGCTTTTCAGCGTCGGCAACACGTTGCGAAGCTTCTTCGCGTGCACTGGTCAGTGCTTCGGCGGCGCGCTTTTCAGCGACAACCATCGCAGCCTGGCCCTGGTCGGCCGCAGCCAGACCATCAGCGATACGCTTGGCACGCTCATCCAACGCTGCGTTCAGCGATGGAAATACGAACTTCATCGAGACCCAGACCAACACCGCGAAGGTGATCATCTGGCCGATGAGAGACATATTGATGTCCATACCTTTGCTCCTAACTAAAAGTTTCTCCTAGGGTGGAGCGGATTACTGAGCAGCGGAGATGACGGCAGCCAGGAACGGGTTGCTGAAGGTGTACAGCAGAGCAACGCCGACGCCGATCATCGAGATCGCGTCCAGCAGACCGGCGATAACGAACAGTTTGGTTTGCAGTTGTGGCATCAGTTCTGGTTGACGGGCCGACGCTTCCAGGAATTTGCCGCCCAGAATTGCGAAACCGAGTGCGGTGCCGATAGCGGCCAGACCGATGATGATTGCTGCGGCCAGAACGGTCATGCTTTGTACTTGTGCGATCAGAGCTTGCATTGAAATTTCTCCTAAGATTTTAAAAAAGACTACAGATACTAAAAAGATTAAAACTAAGTTGCTTAATGTTTCTCAACCGCAAGGCTCAGATACACAACAGTCAACGCCATAAACACAAACGCTTGCAGGGTCACCACCAGGATGTGGAAGATAACCCAAGGACCACCCAGCAGCCACTGCGCCCACCATGGCAGCAGAGCGATCAGAATGAACAGCAGCTCGCCGGCGTACATATTGCCGAAGAGTCGCAGCGACAGCGACAGTGGCTTGGCCAGCAACTCGATCATCTGGAAGATGAAGTTGACCGGCGCCAGCACGATGGCCATGAAGCCATGCGCGTGGAACGGGGCGGTCAGCAACTCTTTACCCCAGCCGCCGAGACCCTTGGCTTTGATCGAGAAACCAATAATGCACAGCATGACGCCGAACGACATGCCGAAAGTGTGGTTGACGTCGGCGGTAGGCACGACGCGCAGGTAGTGCACGCCGGCATAGCCGAGCAGCTTGGGCAGCAGGTCGACCGGCAGGAAGTCCATCGCGTTCATCAGCCAAACCCAGCAGAAAATGGTGATCGCCAGCGGGGCGATGACCTTGCTCTTGGCGTGGAAGGCCGAATTGACCACTTCGTTGACCAGTTCCATTACGGCTTCGACGAAGTTTTGCAGCTTGCCCGGCACGCCGGCGGTCGCTTTACGCGATGCCATGTAAAACACGCCCAGGAAAATCAGTCCCAGAATGGCCGACACCCAGAACGTGTCCAGGTTGTACATGCCATCGGCACTTTTCAGGTGGGTCAGGTGATGCTGAATATACTCAATTGAGGTCGGCGCAGCTTGTTGATGCGCCCCTGCAGCGTTTTCTGTGGTCATAAAAGTTTAGATTTTGGTGATTAAATTGCTAGCAGTGAGAACCAGTATGCCAAGGTTGCCACCGCGAAACCCAAGATCAGCCATAACCAAGAGGCCGACTGAAACAGCGCCAGTGCCACAATAAACAGCACTACCGTGATAAATATCTTCGTTACTTCGGCCTTCACATGCGACCGGAAAACTTTTTTTGGGTCATTTGTTCCGCCCGCAACAATCATCGCGTACATCAGACTCCCGATGACTGCGATTGCTCCGCCATAGGCGGCCGACCAAGCTTTGAGTACTCCGCCCAAGTTCCAGGCGAGCAAGGCGAAACCAGTGACGATAGTCAACTGGAGGGCGACAACTTTAAACATCGGCCTGGAATGACTCGTCGATTTACTCACTGCGAGCTCCAAAAAAAGCCGATAAAACCCAAAGACGCGTGATTATATGTGTCTTTCATGTATCGCGTCAAACATTGCTGCACCGCAGCAGAGCATTTTGTGCGCGAATGAGACGCTTTTATAAACATTTCCAAACGCTTTGCACCACTTTGGTACCAGTTCGCTGTTTGACGGTTTTTTGACTTTGGGTCAACAAAGGCGACTGTCGGGCGACAGCCGCCGATGTCATGTCCGGGCTTTTTCGGCCTACGCGCGCAATCTTGCTAAAACGCCATCCAGGATATCCAGGTCGGCAAAGTCGATGATCATCTGGCCACGACCCTTGGTGCCCATCTTGAACACCACCGGCGTGGCCAGCTTGTCGGACAGTTCTTCTTCGAGCCGCACGATGTCGCCGGACTTTTCTTTCTGACGCGCCTCAGTTGGAGACGCCTTTTGATCTTCCAAGGTCTTGGCGACTAATTTTTCCGTCTCGCGCACCGACAGCCGTTTGGCGATGACCATGTTGGCAAGATTGATCTGCGACGCCGCGTCGACCGACAACAGCGCGCGCGCGTGGCCCATGTCGATATCGCCGGCCATCAGCATGGTTTGCACGGCCGACGCCAGATTCATCAAACGCAACAAGTTCGACACCGCGCTGCGCGAACGGCCGACGGCGCTGGCCGCCTGCTCGTGCGTGAAACTGAAATCGGTGATCAGGCGATGGATGCCCTGCGCCTCTTCCAGCGGATTCAAATCCTCGCGCTGCATGTTCTCGATCAGCGCCATCGCGGCGGCGGCCTGGTCGTCCACGTCGCGCACCAACACCGGGAGCACTTCCAGACCGGCGATTTGCGCGGCGCGGAAACGGCGCTCGCCGGCGATGATCTCGTACTTGATTTCGCCGGTCAGTTTATTGGTGCCGACCGGACGCACCAGGATCGGCTGCATGATGCCCTGGCTTTTGATCGACGCGGCCAGTTCCTGCAGGCCGCCCTCGTCCATGCGCGTGCGCGGCTGGTACTTGCCCGCCTGCATCTGGGTGACATTCAGTTCGGACGGGGTGTTGGCGTCCGCCGTGGTCAGATCGCCGTCGCCGCCGAGCAGCGCTTCGAGGCCGCGACCGAGGCCCTTGAGTTTTTTGGTTGCCATGATGTGGGAATCTCTACGTTACATTTTTTTGATGCGCGCGACCATCTCGGCGCCGAAGGCGATATACGCCTGCGCACCCTTGGAGGATGGATCGAACGTTACGCCGGGCAAACCGTACGAAGGCGCTTCGGCCAGACGCACATTGCGCGGAATGATGGTTTTGAAGACTTTGTCGCCGAAGTGCTGCTCGAGCTGCGCCGACACCTGCTGCGACAGCGTCATGCGCGGATCGAACATCACGCGCAGCAGGCCGATGATCTTCAGGTCCGGGTTCAGGTTGGCGTGCACCTTCTTGATGGTGTTGACCAGATCGGACAAGCCTTCCAGCGCGTAGTACTCGCACTGCATCGGGATGATGACGCCGTGCGCGGCGCACAGGCCGTTCAGGGTCAGCATCGACAACGCCGGCGGACAGTCGATCAGGATGAAGTCGTACTCCTTGTCGACGGCGGCCAGCGCGTCCTTCAGGCGGCGCTCGCGGTTGTCCAACGAGACCATCTCCACTTCGGCGCCGGCCAGCTCGCGGTTGGACGGCAGCACGTCGAACTTGCCCGGCTCCGAACGCTGGCGCGCGGTGGCCACGTCCGACTCGCCCAGCATGACCTCATAGGTCGACGCGGGCAGCCCCGCCTTGTTGATGCCCGCGCCCATCGTGGCGTTGCCTTGCGGGTCCAGGTCCACCAGCAGCACGCGCTGGTTCAGCTTTGCCAATCCGGCGGCCAGGTTGACGGTGGTTGTTGTTTTGCCAACTCCACCTTTTTGATTCGCTACGCAGAAAATTTTTGCCATGTAGTTCTTATCGATCTCTTTTGGTTTCGGACGCCGAGGTCTCGTTTTTAAAATAATTATTTATACTGTTTAAACTATATAAACGATTTATACTGTTTATACGGTATAAACGATTTATACGATATAAACGATTTATACGGTTTCTGCCTCTATGAAAACAAGATGGCGTTCCGCCTCCAGTCCCGGCACCGTCAAAGGCTCCAGTTTGCGCACTTTCCATGGCTCTGGAAGCCGCTCCCGTTCGTCCTCTGGAGCCGTGCCTTTCAAGGCGATAAATCGCCCGCCCTCTTGCAGCAGATGCCCCGACCAGTTGACGAAGTCCGACAGGTCCGCAAAGGCGCGCGACGTGATCACATCGAATTTGGTCTTCACTTCCAGCTGCTCCACGCGTTTGGTGTACACCGTCACGTTGGACAGGCCCAGCTCCGCCTTCACCTGGTTCAAAAACGCGGTCTTCTTGTGCACCGTATCGATCATCGACACCTTCATATCCGGACGGCTGATGGCCAGCACCATGCCCGGCAAGCCACCGCCCGCGCCCACATCCAGCACGTTTTTCGTGCCCGCGAAAGCGGGGACGGCGGCCAGCGAATCGAGCAAATGCAGGGTCACCATCTGCATCGGATCGCGCACCGACGTCAGGTTGTAGACCGAATTCCACTTGTTCAGCAGCGCCAGATAGTCCAACAACTTCTCCACCTGCTCGTCGTTGAGGTCCAGCTTCAGATCCTTGATGCCTTGTTTTAAAACATCCGCGACAACGACACGGTCGAACACCTTCATTGCACTGCCTCGTCTTTCTGCGCGTTTTTATCGTTGAGGTAGCCGCCGAAACCGGCTTTTTTCAGGTGTACCAGCAGCAGCGAAATCGCCGCCGGCGTCACACCGGAGATGCGCGACGCCTGGCCCAATGTTTCCGGACGCTGCGCGTGCAGCTTCTGGCGCACTTCCACCGACAGCGCGGTGATGTCCAGATAGCCGAAACCTTCCGGCAATTTCAAGTTTTCGTAGTGCTCGTGGCGCTCCACTTCCTTGGTCTGGCGGTCGATATAGCCCGAATATTTGAGCTGGATTTCGACCTGTTCGCGCACCGCGTCGTCGCTCACGCCGGGGCCGGCGAGCTCGCGGCCGTCGATGCCGGACAGGCTCATCAGCTTCTCGTAGTCGACGCCGGGACGGCGCAACAGGTCCGCCAGCGAGTACTCGCGCTCGATCGCTTGACCAATAACGCGCTCCGATTCGGCCGCTTCCAGGATGCGTGGATTCACCCACGTGGAACGTAAACGCTCCAGTTCCAGCGCAACCGCTTCGCGTTTTTTCTCGAACGCTTCCCACTGCGCATCGCCGACGCAGCCCAGTTTGCGGCCGATTTCGGTCAGGCGCATGTCGGCGTTATCTTCGCGCAGGCTCAGGCGGTACTCGGCGCGGCTGGTGAACATACGGTAGGGTTCCAGCACGCCCTGCGTGACCAGATCGTCGACCAGCACGCCCAGATACGCCTCGGAACGGGCCGGCGTCCAGGCTTCCTTACCCTGGGTTTGCAGCGCCGCGTTGAGGCCGGCAAGCATGCCCTGCGCCGCCGCTTCCTCGTAGCCGGTGGTACCGTTGATCTGGCCGGCGAAGTACAGGCCGCTGACAGCCTTTGTTTCCAGCGATGCCTTGAGGCCGCGCGGGTCGAAATAATCGTATTCGATAGCGTAGCCTGGGCGCAGGATGTGGGCGTTTTCCATGCCCTTCATCGAGCGGACGAGGTCGATCTGAACGTCGAACGGCAGGCTGGTCGAAATGCCATTTGGATAGAATTCGTTGGTCGTCAGGCCTTCCGGTTCCAGGAAAATCTGGTGCGATTCCTTGGCCGAAAAGCGGTGGATTTTGTCTTCGATCGACGGGCAATAACGCGGTCCTACACCTTCGATCACGCCCGTGTACATCGGGCTGCGGTCCAAACCGGCACGGATGATGTCGTGGGTTTTGTTGTTGGTGTGCGTAACCCAGCACGGCATTTGCGCCGGATGCATGGCGGCATTGCCCATCACCGAGAACACCGGCACCGGATCGAGGTCGCCGGGCTGTTCGGTCATCAGCGAGAAATCGATGCTGCGCCCATCGATGCGAGGGGGCGTGCCGGTCTTTAAACGGCCCTGTGGCAGCTTTAATTCCTTCAGGCGGGCAGACAGCGAGATCGCCGGCGGATCGCCTGCACGGCCCGCTGAGTAGTTCTGAAGGCCCACGTGGATCTTACCGTCGAGGAAGGTGCCGGCCGTCAGCACGACCGCCGGCGCCAGGAACTTCAGGCCGATCTGCGTGACGGCGCCGACCACGCGGTCGCCTTCCACCATCAGATCGTCCACCGCCTGCTGGAACAGCCACAGGTTGGGCTGGTTTTCCAGGCGCGAGCGGATGGCTGCCTTGTACAAAATACGGTCGGCCTGGGCGCGGGTGGCCCGTACCGCCGGGCCTTTGGACGAGTTCAGGATACGGAACTGGATGCCCGCTTCATCGGTGGCGATCGCCATGGCGCCGCCCATGGCATCGACTTCCTTGACCAGATGGCCTTTGCCGATACCGCCGATGGAGGGGTTGCACGACATCTGGCCCAGGGTCTCGATGTTGTGCGTCAAGAGCAAAGTCTTCTGCCCCATGCGGGCTGAAGCGAGGGCCGCCTCGGTACCGGCGTGACCGCCACCGACGACGATGACGTCGAAATTAGTTGGAAATAACATGATGGAATTGGGTAAAAGCGAAGGGATCAAGCACAGATTATAAAGTCTTTTGGAAGCTGCGACTTTTTTAGGCAAAATATTTTCCTCGTAATCGCATCATTGTTCCACGTGAAACAATGAAAAAAAGGGATGCTTGTCATCAAACAAGCACCCCTTTTCTAGTCACCACTGTTCCACGTGGAACAATCTACCAACGTATCCATGCGTCGTAACCGGTCTTCACGATCAATATCGACACCACCACAAGGAACAGTTTGCGGACAAAACCGCTGCCGTGTTTCATCGCCAACCGGCTGCCGATGACAGAACCGGCGACTTGGCACACAGCCATCATTGCACCAAGTTGCCAAATCAGGTGACCGCTGTAGCCAAACCACACAAGCGCCGACAAGTTGCAGGCAACGTTGACAACCTTGGCTACAGCCGATGCGCCGAGGAAGTTGAAGCCGAAAATCCGCACGAACAGGAAGACCAAAAAGCTGCCCGTACCCGGACCGAAGAAGCCATCGTAAAAACCGATGCCCGAGCCGATCAGCAGCGCCAGCATCTGCTCTTTTCGCCCGGTGTGCAACGGCGCGTGCACGCTGCCGAAGTCCTTCTTGGCAAAGGTGTAGATCGCTACGGCCAGCAACACGATAGGAAGGACGGTGCGGAAAAAGTCTGGCGAAACCTTGGTGACGGTATAGGCGCCAAAGAACGAGAAGATCAGCGCGGCAAACGCGGCCGGCGCGGCGACCGTCCATGCGATCGCGACACGTCGCGCATAGCTTACCGCCGCGACGCCGGTGCCGGCGATGCTGGCCAGCTTGTTGGTGCCGATAATCGTTGCCGGCGCCATGTTGGGAAATATCGAAAACATTGCCGGCAGCTGTATCAACCCGCCACCGCCGACCACCGCATCCACCAAACCGGCGCTGAACGCCGCCAATCCCAACACTGCATACTCAACCATATCAACGCCAATCCAAGCTTTCTAAAAGGCATATTGTACGGAATAAATTGCCGCCGGTTCATGCAGATCCGGCATAGCCCAAGTGCACAGGCGAGCCGTCATCATGTAAGCTTTCACGTGAAATCCACCACGTCACGGGACCGCAGCCATGAACGATTTCCCAGCATTCAGTTTCAGCACCGTCGCCCAGATCGTCTCCGAATTGGGCGCCGCCGGCAAATTAGGCGAGTACGTCACACAGCGCTTTCCGGCCGCCAAACGCGCCCTGCTCGTCACCGACCCGGGCTTTTTGAAGACCGGCTTGGTCGACGCACCGGTGGCCAGCCTGCGGGCCGCCAACATCGCAGTCGAGATTTACGCCAACGTGATGGCCGATCCACCCGAGCACATCGTCCTGGAAGCCGTTGACACGGCTCGCGCACACGGCACAGATATCGTCATTGGTCTGGGCGGCGGAAGCTCGATGGACGTCGCCAAGCTGATCGCTGTGCTGGCGGGAGGTGATCAGGCGATCGGCGCGATCTACGGCATCGGCAACGTCAAAGGCGGACGGCTGCCGCTGGTCCAGATACCGACCACTGCGGGGACCGGCTCTGAAGTCACCAACATCGCCATCGTCACAACCGGCGCTACCACGAAAATGGGTGTCGTAGCGCCACAACTCTATGCCGATATGGCATTGCTCGACGCCGAATTGACCCTGGGCTTGCCGCCACTGGTCACGGCCGCCACCGGCATCGACGCCATGGTCCACGCGATAGAGGCTTACACCAGCCGCCACAAAAAGAATCCGCTGTCCGACATTCTGGCGCGCAAAGCGTTGGGCCTGCTATCGGCCAACCTGATTCCAGCGTGCGAGAACGGCCGAAACCTGGCCGCGCGGCAAGCGATGCTGCTGGGAGCGATGCTAGCTGGACAGGCGTTCTCTAACGCGCCGGTAGCGGCGGTACACGCCCTCGCCTACCCGATCGGCGGCACGTTCCATGTGCCACATGGCTTGTCGAATTCGCTGGTGCTGCCGCACGTGTTGCGCTTCAACCTGCCAGCGGCGGCGGGTCTGTATGCGGAGCTGGCTGAGATTGTTGTGCCGCATGTCAGCGGCAGCGTGGAGGCGCGCGCGGAAGCCTTGGTTGTTGCGATGCAACAAATAGCAACCATCACGGGCATAGAGCGGACCTTGCAGCAGGTCGGCATCAAGGAAACGGATCTGGACCAACTGGCGGATGACGCCATGCTCCAGACCCGTCTATTAGGAAACAACCCCCGCACCGTCACACGCGACG
This sequence comes from Duganella sp. AC917, assembly GCF_979258245.1. NCBI lineage: Bacteria > Pseudomonadati > Pseudomonadota > Betaproteobacteria > Burkholderiales > Oxalobacteraceae > Duganella > Duganella sp. AC917. The sequence goes on along the minus strand of NZ_OZ409848.1, from coordinate 5,273,874 downwards.
ATGCGAGGGCGATTTACGCGGCCGCGTTGTAGTCGGCGGCCTTACTGCGGAACATCCACCGTCGTGCCGTTGACGGTGATGAGGTTGCCCGGCGGCGGCGCCAGGAGGATAGGCGGCACGTTGGTCACTGTCATCGGGGTGGCCGCGTCCGGCCGCGTCACCGTGCGCACCACTTGTGACGGCGGCAGCGGAACGCTCGGATTGCGCAAATGCGCCATCATCGCGTCCAGCGCGCGGAACAGATAAATGTGCAACGGCACGATGTTCTGCGGGAAGACGCTGGTGAAGGCATCGAAGTGGTTGGCGTTCAACACCTCGATGTAGCGCAGTTTGCTGGCCCCACCCTCGGCCACCGCGTTCAAGCCCAGATAGGCGCGCGAGTTGAAGTTCACCACCATCAGCGTGTCGCTGCGGCCGGCGGCGATGATCGCCGGTTTGCCGTGCAGGTTGCCGGTCGCCAGAACTTCTTGGGCGCCGGCACGCACGCGCGCGCTCTGCTCCGCCAACGTCCCGGTCAGCGCGTTGCCGTTGACCGGATCGATACCGGTCGCCAGCGCGCGCAGGCACAGGAAGCCGTCGAGCGACTGGTCGGCCAGATTGGTGCTCGGCGACACGCCCACATTGTATGCCTTGGCCCCGCCGACCGACGCTTCATAGATCGGCGTACCGATGATACCGTTCTGGGTGGCAAAGCTGCTGGCGCGCTGCGCAGGCGTGAACGGCACCGGCGAGCCGGTCGCGTCGGTCGATGCGAACGTGAAGCCGCACAACTGGTCCGTGGCCGAGAAGCGTCCATAAGCATTGGCGTAGGTCACGGCGACCAACACCGTGGTCAGCGCGTGCGACGCCTGCAGCACGTCCGAATCCGGCAACCAGCCGTAGGCCCTGAGCCGCACGCGCGCATCCTCCTGTTGAGCCGCCAAAGTGGCGCCCGTCAGCAAGCCCTTGGCGACCAGCGCCGTGCAACGGCCGGGCGCAGCCGCCGTGGAGGCGATGCAGGGCTGGTACAGCGCGGCATAGGTCGAGTAATCGATCAGCCACTTGCCCTGCCCCGTCACCGGCGCCCCGTTCTGGCGGATGGTGTACCCGGTCGCGGTGCGCGGCTGGATCTGCGGCTCGGTAGCGGCCACGCCGTCGATCAGGCCCTTGGTGTCCTGCTCGGCGGCCAGCAAGGCCGAGGCGGCGCCATTGGAGATGCTGGAGCCGATCGTGATGGTGTTGGCGGGCGTGAAACGCACGACGTGATGAGTGTTGTCCCTTGCGTATCTACCGTACTGCTCATTGAGCATGTAGAACGCGAACTCGACCGCTTGCAACGTGTGCTTGCCCCAGTCCTTCTCCGGATTCTGCTGTGAGTGCGCGTGTTTGAAAGCAATGCGTCCTGGCTTACTGCTGGCGAAGGCTGCGCGGTCGGCGTCGCTGATAGCGGGCGTGAAGTTGGAGTTCTTGCCAGCCGTCGTGCGCGGTGCGCGCTGTCCGTTCTGCAAGTTCACGGCGTCGTCGTCGAAGGTGTAGAGGCCGGTGCCGGAACCCTTGTCGGTATAGGCGACCGCGCACTTGTTCTTCAGCCCCCATTCGCCGGACGTGCCGATGGCGCCGTAGACCCCGCGCGAGCCGCTCGACGCGCCCGTGATGATGCAGGGATTGTTGGCGTCGAAGCTAGCCGGTATCTGCACCATCAGGGTCACGTTCTGATTGCCGCTGCCATCGTCGGCGTAGGCAATGAACTCGCTGCCGGCGATCTTGCCCTCGCCGGTCGTCGCTGCGCCGTTGACGTCCACGTTCGGGCCGTACAGACGGCCGAAGCCTGCGGCCGAGCTGATGTCCTGGATCGCCCGGTAATTGGCATGGATGGCGTTGCGGCGCAGTTCGGCCGGGGTCGGATTCGCGGGGTCGGCGTAGGCCGGCAACGGACCGGCCAGGCCGGTCGCGCCCAGGCCGGCGGTCAGCAAGTCGTCGCTGACGCCGTCGTAGGTTTTGGCGGTGACGGTGCCGAGAAAACTCGGACGGTCGTTGATAATTTCCGGCTCGTCATCGTGATGCGATCCACAAGCGGTCAGTGCGATGCCGGCCAGCGCCAGCACGATTTTCTTCGTATGCATGTCATCCTCTTTTTCTAATAAGACTCAAAGCAACAGACGGACTACCCCCACTCCGGCCAAAGGCCAGATAAAAAATTTACTCTTGATTTGAAAAGGACGCCGGGCAGAACGCCCGGCGTCTGTGCTAGATCATGCAGGCTTCTTGTTGCCGAGCTTGGCGACGATTTCGCCGATGATTCCGCGTCGGAATAACAACACGCAGACAATGAAAATCAGGCCAATCACCATGGTGACGGCTTCGCCGATGGTGTTGAACCATTCAATGCCGGTGAGCTGGGTCAGGTAGATGCCCCAGTCGCCCAATTTGTTTTCCAGCATGATGATGATCACCCCGCCCAGGATCGGACCGGCCAGCGTGCCCATGCCGCCCACCAGGGTCATCAGGATCACCAGGCCCGACATGGTCCAGTGAACGTCGGTCAGGGTCTCGAAGCCCTGCACCAGCACTTTGGTCGAACCCGCGAGGCCGGCCAGCGCGGCCGACAGCACGAAGGCCAGCAGCTTGTACTTGTCGACGTCGTAGCCAAGCGAGATGGCGCGCGGCTCGTTCTCCTTGATGGCCTTGAGCACCTGGCCGAACGGCGAGTGGACAATGCGCACGATCAGCGCAAAGGCCAACACCGCGATCGCCAGCACGAAGAAGTACAGCGCGGTGTCGTTGGACAGGTCGATCATGCCGAGCAGTTTTCCACGTGGAACGCCTTGCAGGCCGTCCTCGCCGCCGGTGAACTCGCCGGCGCTCAGGGCGCCAAAGAACACCATCTGCGCCAGCGCCAACGTGATCATCGAAAAGTAAATGCCTTGGCGGCGGATCGCCAGCCCGCCCATCACCAGGCCGAGCAAGGCAGCGCCAACGACGCCGGCCAGAATGCCCAGCTCGGTCGGCCAGCCCCATACCTTGAGCGCATTGCCGGCGACATAGCCGGCACCGCCGAAGAAGGCGGCGTGGCCGAACGACAGCAAGCCGGTGAAGCCGATGAGCAGGTTGAAGGCGCAGGCGAACAACACAAAGCACAGCAGTTTAGCCAGGAACACCGGATAGCCGATGAACGGCGCCGACAGTGCGATCGCGAAAGCGATGATATAACCGATTTTCTTGTTCATCCGTCCCTCCTATTTTTCTTTACCGAACAAACCAGCCGGACGGATCAGCAACACCACGACCATCACCAGGAACACCACCGTCGACGAAAACGGCGCATACACGACCTTGGTCAAGCCTTCGATCACACCCAGGCCGAGGCCGGTAAGAATCGAACCCATGATCGACCCCATGCCACCGATCACCACAACAGCGAATACGACGATAATCAGGTTCTGACCCATCAGGGGCTGCACCTGGATGATCGGGGCCGCCAGCACCCCTGCAAAGCCCGCCAAAGCGACGCCGAAGCCGTAGGTGAGCGTGACCATCAGCGGCACGTTGATACCGAACGCTTCCACGAGCTTCGGATTCTCGGTGCCGGCGCGCAAATAGGCGCCCAGTTTGGTCTTTTCGATCACGTACCACGTGGCCAGGCAGACGACCAGAGAGGCCGCGACCACCCAGGCGCGGTAGTTCGGCATCACCATGAAGCCGAGGTCGGTGGCGCCGGCCAGCGCGTCGGGCACCTGGAACGGCTGGCCCGAGACGCCATAGAACGAACGGAACACGCCTTCGACCAGCAAGGTGATGCCGAACGTCAGCAGCAGGCCGTACAAATGATCGAGTTTATACAGATGACGAAGCATGGTCTTTTCGATAACGATGCCGAATACGCCGATCAGCAGCGGCGCCAGTATCAGCATGGTCCAGTAGCTCAGACCGAAATAAGTCATCCCCATCCAGGCCACGAAGGCGCCCATCATGTACAGGGCGCCGTGGGAAAAGTTAATAACGTTGAGAAGGCCAAAGATGACGGCCAGGCCGAGTGACAGCATCGCGTAGAAGGAGCCGTTCACCAGCCCCAGCAGCAGCTGGCTCATCCATACGCTCAAGGGATAGCCGAAAATTTCCATGAGATCACAGTCTAAAGAGTACCTGGCCGGACGGCGAGGCGGAATACGAGGACAAGAACAGGGACAAAAACGAGCACAACGATCAACGAACGATCAACACATGAAACGGACCGGCCCCTCGCCACGCGGAGTGGCGCTGCGCCGGCCCTGTGCACAACTCAGCTTATTTCCACAGGCTGCATTTGGTTTCGGCCTTGGTGGCGTACGCCTGGTCGCCCGGAATGGTGGCCACGACCTTGTAGTAATCCCATGGATATTTCGATTCCGACGGCTTCTTCACTTCCATCAGGTACATGTCGTGCACCATGCGGCCGTCCGGACGGATCACGCCGTTCTTGGCGAACATGTCGTTGATCTTGGTAGCTTTCAGATGGGCCATGACCTTGTCGGAGTCGTCGGTACCCACGGCCTTGACCGCTTTGAGGTAGTTGGCGGCGGCCGAGTAGTCGGCGGCCTGCAGCATCGACGGCGACTTCTTCATCTTGGCGAAGTAGCGCTTCGACCAGTCGCGCGTTTCCTGGTTCTGGTCCCAGTACCAGCCGTCGGTCAGGTACATGCCCTGCGTCAGGTTCAGGCCCAGCGAGTGGACATCGTTGATGAAGATCAGCAAACCGGCCAGCTTCATCTTCTTGGTGATGCCGAACTCGTTGGCGGCCTTGATCGAGTTGATGGCGTCGCCGCCGGCGTTGGCCAGGCCGAGGATCTGCGCGCCGGACGATTGCGCCTGCAACAGGAAGGACGAGAAGTCCGACGCCGACAATGGATGTTTAACCGAACCCATCACCTTGCCGCCGGCGGCCTTGACCACGTCCGACGTATCCTTTTCCAGCGACTGGCCAAAGGCGTAGTCGGCGGTCATGAAGTACCAGTTTTTGCCGCCCTGCTTGACGATCGCGCCGCCGGTGCCGCGCGCCAGCGCGATGGTGTCGTAGGCGTAGTGCACGGTGTAAGGCGTGCATTCCTCGTTGGTCAAACGGGCCGAGCCGGCGCCGATCGAGATGAAGACTTTTTTCTTTTCAGCGGCGACCTTGGCCATCGCCAGGTTGGCGCCCGAGTTGGTACCGCCGATCAGCATGTCCACGCCCTGCTGGTCGAACCATTCGCGCGCCTTGGAGGCGGCGATGTCGGCCTTGTTCTGGTGGTCGGCGGAAATGAACTCCACCTTCTTGCCGGCGATGACGACGCCGGCGTCCGCGATCGCCATTTTGATGGCCTCGGCGCCGCCGGCGCCGTCGATATCCGTGTACAGGCCCGACATGTCGGTGATCATGCCGATCTTGATGGTGTCGCCGGACACCTGGGCTTGCGCGGCAAAGGACAGGCCCAGTGCGCAGATGGCGGTGGCGGCGATGGTGATAGCTTTGAGTTTCATTTTGTCTCCGTTCGAATAGTCGTGATATCGATTTTGTATAGTCACAGAACGATGAAGTAGTTTTCTACACGCCAAGCAGCTCGGTCAGCACCGGCATTTTGTCGCTCAATTCGGATGAAACAAAGGTCTCGACGATCTGACCGTGCTCCATCACATAAAACCGGTCCGCCAGCGGCGCGGCAAACCGGAAATTCTGTTCCACCATGACGATGGTGTAGCCCTTCGATTTCAAGGTGGTGATCATGCGCGCCAGGCCCTGCACGATGACCGGCGCCAGCCCTTCCGAAATTTCGTCGAGCAGCAACAGGCGCGCGCCGGTGCGCAGGATGCGCGCCACCGCCAGCATCTGCTGCTCGCCACCGGACAGGCGGGTTCCCTGGCTGTGCTTGCGCTCCTCCAGATTGGGGAACATCGCGTAGATTTCCTTGATCGACATGCCCTTGTCGCCGGTCGACAACTGCGGCGGCAGCATCAGGTTTTCCTCGGTCGACAGCGACGCGAATATGCCGCGCTCCTCGGGGCAATAGCCAACGCCGAGGTGGGCAATTTTATGGGTCGGGAAACCGATCGCCTCGACGCCGTTGATCTTGATCGAACCCTTGCGCGCGCCGGTCAATCCCATAATCGCGCGCAGGGTGGTGGTGCGGCCGGCGCCGTTGCGTCCCAGCAGCGTCACCACTTCGCCGGGCTGCACCGTCAGGTTGACGTCGTGCAGAATGTGCGACTCGCCGTACCAGGTTTGCAGGTTGGAGATTTGCAGGGCGGCCGTCATCAATGGGCTCCTTCCAGCACGGCGGCTTCGGTGCCCATGTACGCTTCCATCACTTGCGCGTTGCGCGAGACCTCGGCGTAGGTGCCCTCGGCCAGCATGGCGCCGCGCTGCAAAACGGAGATTTTGTCGCAGATGCCGGACACCACTTTCATATTGTGTTCGACCATCAAAATGGTGCGACCGGCCGAGACTTTTTTGATGAGGTCGGTTACGCGGTGCACGTCTTCGTGACCCATGCCCTGGGTCGGTTCATCGAGCAGCATCAGCTCCGGCTCCATCGCCAGCGTGGTGGCGATCTCCAAAGCGCGCTTGCGCCCGTAAGGCATATCGACGGTGACGGTGTCGGCGAAGTCGGTGAGGTCGACCTCGGCCAGCAGCTGCATCGCGCGATCGTCGAGCTTGTTTAAAGCCCGTTCGCTCTGCCAGAAATGGAAGCTCGTCCCCAGCTGGCGCTGCAATCCGATGCGGACATTTTGCAGCACCGTCAGGTGCGGGAAGACCGCTGAAATCTGAAACGAACGGATCACGCCCATGCGGGCGATCTGCGCCGGCTTGGCGGACGTAATGTCTTTTTCGTTAAACAGGATCTGACCCGAAGTGGGCACCAGGAATTTCGTGAGCAGATTAAAACATGTTGTTTTACCGGCGCCATTAGGGCCGATCAGCGCGTGAATGTGACCGCGCTGCACTTTCAAATTGACGTCGTTGACCGCAGTAAAACCCCTGAACTGCTTGGTCAAGTTCTTCGTTTCCAAGATAACACCGGACATCCTGTCTCCCTTGCTTTTATGGTTCAAGGTACAAATTTTTTTTAGATCATACAGAGTAAAAAATTAGCTAACAATACAGTATAACTACTACTTACTTTTGATCTAACGCTAACCAGCGGTCTCATCATTTCCAGGCTGAACGGATCATTTCTGAAGCTTTTTCGGCGATCATGATGGTGGGGGAGTTGGTGTTGCCGGAGGTGATGAAGGGCATGATGGAGGCGTCGACAACGCGCAGACCGGCGACGCCGATGACGCGCAATTCGCTATCGACGACGGCGGTGGGATCGTCGGCGCGGCCCATCTTGCAGGTGCCGACCGGATGGAAGATGGTGGTGCCGATATGGCCCGCCGCCTCCGCGAGTTCTTCCTCGGTGCGGTAGTGGATGCCGGGCTTGTATTCTTCCGGCGTGAATTTTTTCAGCGCGGGAGAAGCGACGATCTGGCGCGTCAATGTCAGCGCCGCCGCCGCCACTTTGCGGTCCTCGGCGGTACTCAAATACATCGGCGAAATCTTGGGCGGCGCGTACGAGTCGGCGCCGGCGATATGCACGTGGCCGCGCGAGGTCGGACGCAGGTTGCACACGCTGGCGGTGAACGCGGGGAAGGCGTGCAAAGGGTCGCCGAATTTTTCCAGCGACAGGGGTTGCACGTGATATTGAAGATTGGGTGTCGGTTGATTGGCATCGGAACGGGCAAACGCGCCCAGCTGCGACGGCGCCATCGACATCGGACCGCTCTGGAACATCGCATACTCCAGGCCGATCTTCATTTTGCCGAACCAGTTGGATGCCATCGTATTCAGTGTGCGGGCGCCGCCGCCGAGCTTGTAGACCATGCGCAGTTGCAGATGGTCCTGCAGGTTTTCGCCGACGCCCGGCAGGTCGGCCAGCGGTGCGATGCCGTGGTGGAGCAGCCTGGTGGCCGAGCCGATACCGGAGCACTGCAAAATCTGCGGCGAACCAACGGCGCCAGCGGCCAGCAAGGTTTCTTTCGCGGCCATCGCGTGGTACTTGGTACCGCCGCCGGTGAAAATCACGCCTTTGCACACCGGGCCCTGGTCGCTCATTTCTATCTGCAAGCGTTCCACGTGACAGCCTGTCATCACGGTCAGATTCGGCCGGCCCGATACCGGCTTTAAAAAAGCCTTGGCAGTGTTCCAGCGGATGCCGCGCTTTTGATTGACTTCGAAATAGCCGCAGCCGGCGTTGTCGCCGCGATTGAAATCGTCGACTTTGGCGATGCCGGTCTGTTCGGCCGCATCGCGGAACGCGTCGAGTATCTGCCACGACAGGCGCTGCTTTTCGACGCGCCACGGCCCGCCCGCGCCATGGTCTTCGGAAGCGCCACCGTGATAATCCTCGCTCTTTTTGAATAGCGGCAGCACCGCGTCCCAGCGCCAGCTGGCGTCGCCGGTCAGGTCGGCCCAGCGGTCGTAGTCGCCGGCCTGGCCGCGCATGTAAATCATGCCGTTAATGGAGGAACTTCCGCCTAACACTTTACCGCGCGGGTAAAGCAGGCTGCGGCCGTTCAGGCCAGCGTCGGCTTCTGTGCGGAACATCCAGTCGGTGCGTGGATTATCGATGCAATGCAAATAGCCGACCGGGATATGGATCCAAACATAATCGTCCCTGCCGCCCGCCTCGATCAGCAAGACATCGGCGTTTCTGTCCGCGCTTAAACGGTTTGCCAATACGCAGCCAGCCGAGCCTGCCCCAATGATGATGTAATCGTAGTCGCCTGCTGATTCCAAAAACTGCTCCTCCAAGGATGACGCGGTAGGCCGGGGCGTTGCGCTCTCTCGGCTGTTACGGCTTAGTCTACGCTGCGTTCATCTCCGATAGCAATGTTTCGACCAGCTTGGCGACGGACATCGGCCGTGCGCGCGCGACACCGGTGCCGCACCACAGCGACATCAACTCGGTGTCCCCGCGTTTGGCGGCTTCAGCGCGAATCGGCGAAGTTAGCGCGTTTTGCACTGGGTATGCAGGAAGTTGAGATTCCACCGATTCCAATTGCTGCATCACGCGATTGACCAGGCCGCGGGCGTAGCGGCCGGAAAAGGTGCGCGTCAGACGGGTCGGATGGTCGCCGGCCGTCAACAACCGTTGTTTGTAGTGTGGGTTAATTGCCGATTCGTCGGTCACCAAAAAAGCGGTTCCCATTTGTACCGCCTGGGCGCCGGCGTCCAGCGCGCGCTTGATGTCAGCGCCATCCATGATGCCGCCGGCGGCGATGACGGGAATATCCACTGCTGCCAATATCTTCGGCAGCAACTCGAAGGTTTTCAACGTCGCCGCTTCCTGCGCGCCAATGAAGGTGCCGCGATGGCCGCCCGACTCCGTACCTGAAGCGATCACGGCATCGGCGCCCCTGCTTTGCCAGGCGATGGCCTCTTCCGCATGGGTAATCGTACCGACCACCACAATGCCGGCGTCGTGCAAGCGCTGGATTTGCTCCGCACTGAGGATGCCGAAAGTAAAGCTTGCGACCGCCGGCCGCAGTTCGATCAGCGCCTCGAACTGGGCGGCGAAGTCTTCGCACCATTTGGTTGGCATGGGTAGCTCGCTCCAGCCAAGCGACGACCAGAGCGGTTTCAGCCATTCAATGGCTTGCGCGATGTCGGCAGGATCTGGCTGTGGAGTCTCCAAAACGAAAAAGTTGAGGCAAAACGGCTTATCGGTCAACGCACGGATCTGCGCGGTGTGTTCGCGGATCGCAGCGGGAGAAAGTAAGGAGCAAGCCAGCGATCCCATCGCGCCCGTGTTGGACACGGCGGCGACTTGGGCAGGAGTATTGGGGCCACCAGCGGTCGGACCCTGAACAATGGGAAGCGGAAAGACAGAAGTCAGATTCATCATATTTCTCACTTTGAGGCCACTTACCCCTGTGGATAAGTCTATGGATATCCACAGGCACGGTATGTGAGTAAACAAAAAATTTCCGGGAGTCCGTTTTGTTATCCCAAAACAGTTCTTTGATCATACACGGCTTGCAAGCCTGCTTATGAAGTTCGTAAACGCCTGATTTTAAGCTGAAATGAGGACTTATCCACAGAAAAGTATCTACGTTAACAACTACTACTATTTTTATATATACATCTTTAGAGTAAACCATAGTTCGTGCGGAACGAACAAAACCCAAAAATCGCGGCGCAAGCGCCTGAAGACCTTTGTTCAAAAAGAAGTCGCAAAAACCGAAGGGAGATGGCTTGCAGGCAACTGACGACTTGCAAAACAAAAACTTGCTGCGTAGACACGTACGGAGGATTAGACCGAAGGTAGTCATCCGCCATGGTTGAGCCGTCAACGATTCTGGCGATTACGTTTCGCCAATCAGCCCTACCATGATAGTGCTGGAAAGCATGAAAACCCCTGCAAAACCGCAGCGCCTGTGTATAACTAACTGGATATCCACAGGATGAGTTGTGCGTAAGCACGTAGTTATCCAAGGGCCGACATTTTATACAGAATTGCTCCGTAAATGTTACAGCGCTTATGCAAGTGCTTATCTTTCGCGTAAACCGATGATTCGTAAACGTATACAGAACTTATCCACAGCTAAATGCCCGTTTACTACTACTACTATTTTTTATATATATCTTTGTAAACTACTAAACCTTGAAAAGCGAAAAACGACCCGAAAACCCAAAAAAGAGCAGATTTCTGACGAAATCTGAGGCCCTCTTCGTGGGCAAAGACCCGTTTACACAGCAAAAAACGCCTTAAAATCGACCGTTTTTTGCTTCGCACTGTGGAAAACTCGCAGGAAGTCCACAGCCATCTTTACGAACTCAGAGGAAAAGCATGCGTTTAGGCATCATTAGTGCGTTGGCTGAAGAACAGCATGGGCTGATAGAAGCCCTTGAAAGCCCCTACAAGCACGTCCATGGCATGAGGGAGTACACCACCGGGAAACTGTGGGAAATCGACGCTGTGTGCGTCCTGTCGCGTATAGGCAAGGTTGCAGCAGCCATGACAGCCGCAATCCTTGTGGAAAAGTTCGGAGTTACCCACATCGTCTTCACCGGCGTTGCCGGAAGCGGGGATAAAAACGTCAAAGTGGGAGATATCGTCGTGGCGGAAGCGTTGGTTCAGCATGATTTCGATGCCAGCCCGTTGTTTCCCAAGTTTGAGATCCCGCTAACGGGGTTGTCGCACTTCGCCACCGACATCGCTTTGACGGACAGATTGGCAATCGCAGCCGCCAAAACGACGCGTGTGCATCGTGGCTTGATCGCCAGTGGCGACCAGTTCATTGGAAAACTGGCGCAGATCCAGGCCATCAAAGCTGGATTGCCTGAATTATTGGCAGTGGAAATGGAAGGCGCCGCCGTGGCGCAGGTGTGTTTCGAGCTGGGCATACCGTTCGCGGTGATCCGAACGATCTCCGACAATGCCAACGATGACGCCGCCGTGGACTTCATGCATTTCATCAAAACGGTGGCATCGCGCTACGCGTTCGATGTTATTCACAACTTCTGCAAGCCGCAATAACCCGGGCTCCGGATAAAAAAGGGCCGGGTTTCGATCCCGGCCCTTCGTTTTTCACCGCTTGTTTTTTTATGCGTCGAGCGTCATCAGGCTGGCGTTGCCGCCCGCTGCGGTCGTATTGACGCACAGAGCCCGCTCAGCAAGCAAACGCCACAGGGGGATGGCCCCATCCTCGTTGGTGTCGATCAAGCTCACCAGGGCGCCGCTACGGGCCGCCAGTTGGCTGTAAAGACTGCCCGCCAGCATCGATTCCACCAGCGCGATCTGGAAATCACCTTCAAAACCGTTTAAATCGGCTACCGGCTTGATGCGGTCCTTCACCGTTGACGGCAAATCGACAGGCATCAGCTTGGCCGTTTCGCCTGCGAGAAGGGCGATGTTACCAGTGGCGAGTACCGCTGCCAGCTGGTTCAGCAGACCGTCCTGCGTCGCGGCGGCACACAGCACTGCGCCGCGCGGCAACAGCGCCAGCGTGTTGCGCTCGCCGGTCGGGCCTGGCAGCACTGTCAGACTGCCCAGCATCGTCGTGCGGCTGTATTGATCGGCCAGCTTGGCGGCACCGTCACGGCCGTTCTTTTGTGCCCAGTCGGTTAGCGCGTCCAGCGCCGGTGTCGCCTGGCGCTCGTGCTGGTGTTGCAGCGTGGCGGTGGCGCCGCGCTGCAGACGTTTCAGGTACAGCGGACCGCCGGCTTTCGGGCCGGTGCCGGATTTGCCTTCGCCACCGAACGGTTGCACACCCACCACCGCGCCGACAATGTTGCGATTCACGTAGATATTGCCGACGTGTGCGTTCGAGCTGATGTAGTCGATCGTTTCATCGATGCGCGAATGCACGCCCAGGGTCAGGCCGAAGCCGCTTTCGTTGATTTGCTTGACCAGCTTGGGCAATTCCGCGCGCTTGTAGCGGATCACGTGCAGAACCGGACCGAAGACTTCTTGCGTCAGTTCCGACAGCGAACGGATCTCCAGTACCGTCGGCGGGACAAAAGTGCCGGCAGTGATCACGCTCGACGGCAGATCCAGCGAGAAGTAATTCACCGCCGTGCCTTTAAGCTTGTTGATGTGCGCCAGCAGATTTTGCTGCGCTTCGGCGTCGATCACGGGGCCGATATCGGTCACCAGGCGGTCCGGGGAGCCGACTTTCAGCTCCAGCATCGCGCCTTTGAGCATTTTGATGGTCTTGTCGGCGATATCTTCCTGCAGGAACAGCACGCGCAGCGCGGAACAACGCTGGCCCGCGCTGTCGAAAGCGGACGAAATCGCATCCTGCACGACCTGTTCCGGCAAAGCCGACGAGTCGACGATCATGGCGTTCTGTCCGCCGGTCTCGGCGATCAACGGAATTTCGGCGTGCTCGGCCGCTGCGCGCTTGGCCAAAGTGCGGTTGATCAGCTGCGCCACTTCGGTCGAGCCGGTGAAAATCACGCCTTTGACGCGTGGATCGGCGGTCAGCGCGGCGCCGACCACTTCGCCACGGCCCGGCAGGAATTGCAGCGCGGCGCGCGGAATACCGGCTTCGTGCAGCAGCTCGACGGCCCGGTGCGCAATCAGCGGCGTTTGCTCGGCCGGTTTGGCCAGCACCACATTGCCGGCCGCCAGCGAGGCGGCGACCTGGCCGGTGAAGATGGCCAGCGGGAAGTTCCACGGGCTGATGCAGGTGACAGGACCCAGCGCCAGGGTGTTGGCCGAACTGGCGACCTCGGCCGCGTAGTAACGCAGGAAGTCGACCGCTTCGCGCAATTCGGCGATCGCGTTCGGCAACGACTTGCCGGCTTCGCGGATCGCCAGGGTCATCAGCTCCATCGCGTTTGCTTCGAACAGGTCGGCGGCGCGGTTCAGCGCGGCTGCGCGCTCGGAAGGTTGCGTGGTCTGCCAATCCATCGCGAAATTGCTGGCGCTGATGAGCGCGCTGTCGACGTCGGTGGTGGTGGCCTCGACCAGTTTGCCGACGATATCGCTGTGCTGGGCCGGATTGGTGACATCCTGCACCGGCTGGCCGACGCTGACCCCGCCCGCCAGCAGCGGCGACGCGTACCAGGTGCGTGGCAGCGCCAGCGCTGCTGAAATATTACGCAGCACATCCTCGTTGGCCAGGTCGAACCCGGCCGAGTTCTTGCGCTCCGCGCCAAACATGGCTTGCGGCAGCGGAATGCCGGCGTGCGGCTGGCCGCCCTGCTCACGCGCCATGGCGACCGGGTCCTTGATCAGCGATTCGATCGGAATCGCTTCGTCGACGATCTGGTTGACGAATGACGAGTTGGCGCCGTTCTCGAGCAGTCGGCGCACCAGATAGGCGAGCAACGTTTCATGGGTGCCGACAGGCGCGTAGATGCGGCACGGCTTGTCCAGGTTGTCCTTGCCGACGACCTGGTCGTACAGCGATTCGCCCATGCCGTGCAGACACTGGAATTCATAGTCGGTCACGCCATCACGCTTGGCCCACGTGTAGATCGTCGACAAGGTTTGCGCGTTGTGGGTGGCGAACTGCGGGTAGATCACGTCGGTCGCGCCCAGCAGCTTTTGCGCGCACACCAGATAGGAAACGTCCGTGTAGACCTTGCGCGTGTAGACCGGGTAGCCGCTCATGCCGTCCACTTGGGCGCGCTTGATCTCGGCATCCCAATACGCGCCCTTGACCAGGCGCACCATGAATTTGCGGCCGCTGCGCTTGGCCAGGTCGATCAGGAAATCGATCGCGAATGGGCAGCGCTTTTGATACGCCTGCACAACAAAGCCGATGCCTTCGAAACCGGCCAGTTCCGGGTCGTAGGCAAGCGCTTCCATCAGGTCCAGCGACAGTTCCAGACGGTCGGCCTCTTCCGCATCAATGTTCAGGCCGATGTTGTAGTGCTTGGCCAGCAGTACCAGTTGACGCATGCGTGGCAGCAATTCCTCCATCACCCTGGCGCGCTGGGCGCGGCTATAGCGCGGATGCAGCGCGGACAGCTTGACCGAAATGCCGGGACCGTTTTTGATGCCGCGACCGTTCGACGCCTTGCCGATCGCGTGGATCGCCGTTTCGTACGAGGCATAGTAGTTTTTGGCGTCGGCCTCGGTCAGCGCCGCCTCGCCCAGCATGTCATATGAATAACGATAACCGCGCGCCTCGTTGGCCTGGCCGTTCTTGATGGCCTCGTCGATGGTTTGGCCGGTGACGAATTGATTGCCCAGCATGCGCATCGCCAGGTCGACGCCTTTGCGGATCAGCGGCTCGCCGCCCTTGGAGATGAGCTTGGTCAGTGCCGAGCCCAGGCCGGTTTCGCTGTTCGTGCTGACCAGTTTGCCGGTGATGAGTAGACCCCAGGTCGCCGCGTTGACGAACAGCGACGGCGACTCGCCCAGGTGCTTGCGCCAGTCGCCTTTGCTGATTTTGTCGGCAATCAGGCGGTCGGCGGTGGCATTGTCGGGAATACGCAACAGTGCTTCCGCCAAACACATCAGTGCGACACCCTCTTCCGACGACAGCGAAAACTCGTGCATCAAGGCGTCGACACCGGAGGCGCGGGTGCGCTGTTCGCGCACCGAGCTGACCAGTTTATGGGCCAGTTGTTGGGCTTGCTGCAGGCTGCCGGCGTCGTTGTTTTTGATCTGATCCAGCAACCATTGAACCGCGCTCACTTCGTCTCGCCGGTAGGCCGCCGTCACTGCTGCGCGCAGTGGAATCGGGTCGCGCAGGATTTCGGCCTGTAACGCTGCGAAGGGGGTGAAAACGGACGGATCTGCTGCTTGCATGAATGGCTCTCAGAATAATTATTTAGGTGCGTCCACTTACAAAAACACGCTCTGCAAGCGGATAGCTTGAGAGCGTGAATTGAGGTTGAATCGTGGTCTCGAATCGTGAACTGCTGATGATTCGATTGTAAAGTGAATTCTTCTGGATTAATTCTGGTATTACAGGGGACTAGCAATAGATTGTTTTTAGTGAGACAATTTAACCAAATAATATTTATTTGGGAGTTCCCGGAAATGTTAGACAAGATCAGCAAAAAAATCTTGATGGAGTTGCAGAGCGATGGTCGCATCAGCAACGTGGAGCTGGCGGCGCGTGTGAATTTGTCACCGGCCGCTTGCCTGGAGCGCGTGCGCAAATTGCACGAGTCCGGCTACATCATGGGCTACACCGCGCAGTTAAACCCCCAACTGCTCGACGTTTCACTGCTCGTCTTCATCGAAGTCGTGCTCGATCGCACGACGCCCGAAGTCTTCGACGCCTTCAAACACAGCGTGCAGGTCATTCCGGAAGTGCTGGAATGCCACATGGTCGCCGGTGGCTTCGACTACCTGGTCAAGGCCCGGGTCAAGGACATGGCCGCCTACCGCGAATTCCTGGGTAAAACCCTGCTCCAAAAAGGTGTGCGGGAAACCCACACTTATGCCGTGATGGAAGAAGTCAAGAATACCACCAAGTTACCGATAAAGTAGTATGTAGGAAATAAAATTACTTGCTGCGCGCCAAGCGCCGGGGTCATCGGGGGACAAATGAAGCTTT
Source organism: Duganella sp. AC917 (assembly GCF_979258245.1). Classification (NCBI taxonomy): domain Bacteria; kingdom Pseudomonadati; phylum Pseudomonadota; class Betaproteobacteria; order Burkholderiales; family Oxalobacteraceae; genus Duganella; species Duganella sp. AC917. The sequence goes on along the minus strand of NZ_OZ409848.1, from coordinate 5,257,878 downwards.
TGCAGCATAAGTTGGTGCAACGTGGATTATGGTTGTTGGGTGCTACGGCGGGCGGAACTTGTCTTGCGTACTTGTTCAACATGGCGGCGGGCGACAGGGCCTCACTGATTTATACGGCCGCGCCGGCCGCGTTGGCCGGCGCGCTGATCTCGTGGTGGGCGGCGCGCCAGAACAGCGACGAGGGCGGCGTGCGCCAGTTCGCCCAGACCGTGGGCGAGGAAATCGACGCCATCATGATCGGCGCGGCGGAAACCTCTTACTTCGTCGACTCGGTCAAGAAGAAAATCGAGCTCGATGTCGGCACCGCCAGCGGCATCGTCCACAGTTCGGCGCAAAACGCCGCGACCACCGAGCGCATCGCCGCCAACGCCGAGCGCGCCGCCAAGATCGCCGCCCAGGTGCGTGGCGAAACCGTTGCTGGCCGTACCGAAGCCGACAACGGCCTGCAGCGCATCCGCACTGCCCGCCAGGACGCCCAGACGGCGGCGTCCGTCATGACCAGCCTGCAAACCAATTCCCGCAAAATTTACGGCTTCACCGAGGCAATTAGCGAGATTTCCGCACGCACCAACCTGCTGGCGCTCAATGCTGCCATCGAGGCCGCGCGCGCGGGCGAACAGGGGCGCGGTTTTGCGGTCGTCGCCAGCGAAGTGCGCCAGTTGGCCTTGCGCACCAAGGAAGCGACCGACGAGATCAGCACCATGGTGCGCGAGATCAACCAGCAGGCCGAACAAGCCGCCACCGGCATGACGTCGCTGGCGGTGCAGGTCAGCGAGGCGGCCGGCAACGTCGAGACTGTGCACAGTTTGCTGGGCAATATCGAACGCTCGTCCGGCGTCTCGGAAGACGAGATCGGCCAGATCGCGCGGGCCTCGCGCGAGCACGTCGCCACCACCGAAGAGATTGCCGCAGCGATCGCCAGCATCCGCGACAGCCTGTTATCCACAGAGAAAGAATTGCCGCGCGCCGCCAGTTCGGCGATGGCCTTGGCCGAGCGGGCCGAGCTCATCACCGGCGCGTTAGGTGAATCGTCGATCGCCACGTCGCACGATGCGATCCGGCATGCCGCGCAGCAGGCTGCGCAGGAAGTGGGCAGGATTTTTGAGGCGGCGCTGTCGTCGGGCAAGATCACGCGCGACGCGCTGTTCGACCGCACTTACAGCCCGATCCCCAATACCGATCCGCCCAAGCATAAAACGAGGTTCGATGATTTTACGGATCGCGTGCTGCCTTCATTGCAGGAGGCGCTGCTGGTGGCAATGCCGCAGCTGGCTTACGCGGGTGCTGTGGATAACAACGGCTATTTCCCCACCCATAACAAGAAGTTCTCGCAGCCGCTGACGGGCAATTATGACGTCGACATCGTCAATAACCGCACCAAGCGGATTTTCAGCGATCGCACAGGCAAGCGCTGCGGCTCGAACACCAAGCCGTTCCTGCTGCAAACCTACAAGCGCGACACCGGCGAAGTGATGCACGACCTGTCGGCGCCGATCTATGTGAACGGCAAGCACTGGGGCGGTTTCCGCATCGGCTACCGCTCCAGTACCAAGCACTAGCATTGTTTATGGGGCTGTTGCGCGCGCGTACTCACGTGGCGAACAACCCATGACGCGCTTGAAGGCCGTGCTGAAGGCGCTTTCCGATTCATAGCCCAGCGACGGCGCGATCACGGAAATCGGCGCGGTGGAGTTGAGCAATTTATCCCCCGCCAGCAGCATGCGCCAGCGCGTCAGGTACTCCATCGCGGAGGAACCCACCATCGTCTTGAACCTGAGCGCGAACGCGGAGCGCGACATGCCGGCATGCTGCGCCAGCGTCTGCAACGTCCAGCGCTGAGCCGGCTCGGCATGCATGGCGCTCAGCGCCGCACCCATCTGCCGATCGGCCAGCGCGAACAGCCAGCCCACGCCGGCTTCCGCGCCCGTGGATTTCGCGCCCTCTTCCATATGCAGCCGCAGCGCCAGTATCAGCATCATGTGCGCCAGATGCTCCGCCATGAGCGCGCTGCCGGGCCGCTGTTCATGCAGCTCCTGGATCATGCGCTGGACCGACCACAACAACGTCGCCTGATCCGCCTCCTGCCGCAAATGCACTACCGGCGGCAGCATCGCCAACAGGATTTCGCCATGACTGTGGCCGAGAAAAAAGCGGCTGCCGACCATCAGGCAGCCACCGCCGCCGTTGTAGCGGATCACGCCGGCCTCGCGCGGCGCGGCGAATATCTCGGCCGAGCTGATCGCTGGCAGCGACAAGTCGCTGGCCATGACAAACGGCCGCCCGCCCGGCAGCAGAAAACAATCGCCCGCTTGCAACAACGTCGGTTCGGGGACGCCCTCGACCGCCAGCCAACATTGCCCGGAGACGATCGAATAGCATTTGATGCCAATGTTGGGCGGATAGTGGACCGCCCAGTCGCCGCCGACATCGAAGCCGGCCGATACATAGCTGCGCGGCTTGAGCAGCGCGAGGACATCGGAAAGTGGATCCATTTTTTGGACGAATGCGAAGATAACATGGACTTTATAGCATGGATCGGATTTGCCAGCGCTTCTATGATGGCTGCTTTAGCTAATCAGGAGATCAATATGCGCGTATTTTTGACCGGAGCGACCGGCTTTGTCGGTTCCGTCGTACTGGAGGATTTGATACAAGCCGGGCACCAGGTGCTGGCGCTGGTACGGGGCGACGACGCCGCAGCCAGGGTCGCGCTTGCCGGCGCCGAGGCGCACCGCGGCGATTTGTCGGCGCCCGACGACCTTGCGGCAGCGGCGAAAACCTGCGACGGCGTGATCCACACGGCGTTCATCCACGATTTTTCGAACCTGGCCGAGTCGGCCAAGATCGATCTGGCGGCGATCGAGGCGATTGGCGCCGCATTGGCGGGCTCGGGCAAGCCGTTCGTGGTGACGTCGGCGATTGGCGTGCTGTCGCCGGGTCGCCTCGTGACGGAAAACGATGTGCCGATGCCGGGTTCGGCCGGCGCGCACCGCGTTGCTTCAGAACTGGCCGCGCTGGCCCTGGCAAAGCGCGGCGTGCGCGCGTCGGTGGTGCGGCTGCCGCCGTCGGTGCATGGCGAAGGCGACTACGGCTTCGTGCCGGCGCTGATCGGCATCGCGCGCAAACAGGCGGCGTCCGCGTACATCGGCGACGGCATGAATCGCTGGCCCGCCGTGCATCGGCGCGACGCGGCACGGCTGTACCGGCTGGCGCTGGAAAGCGGCGTGGCGGGAACGGCTTACCACGGCGTGGCGGACGAAGGTGTGGCAACGCGCGACATCGCCGAGGTGATCGGCAGAAGGCTGGATGTGCCGGTGCAAGGATTGTCGGATGAGCAGGCGGCCGGGCAGTTCGGCTGGCTGGCGCGGTTTTTCGGCACCGACTGGTTTGCGTCGAGCGCGCAAACGCAGCAGAGTTTGGGTTGGAAGCCGACTCATCCGGGGTTGCTCGAGGATCTGGACCGCGCCGCGTATTTCAGCGGTTAAACAGCCCCGGGATGCATCGGTTCACGAAGATCAGGCGGTGTCTTTCTTTGGCGCGCTGCCCGGCGCGGTGCGCGCCGCCACCTGATTCATGCCTTCGAGATGCATGCGCAGCCACTTGTGCGCCGGGCTGCGCGCATCGCGTTCGTGCCACAGCATGTCCAGGTGGACCGCCGGCAGCTGGAACGGCAATTCCTTGGCGATCAGCGCATCCGTCATGCCGGTCGAGGCGATCAGGTGACGCGGCAGCACCGTAATCAGATCCGAGTTCGCCACCACGCGCCCTGCCGTGAAGAACTGGTTCACGGTCAGCAAAATGCGCCGTTCGCGCTGGATCTGCGCCAGCGCCTCGTCGACCAGACCATGCGCGCGACCCGAGAAACTCACCAGCAGGTGATTGGCCTTGCAATAGTTGTCCAGGTTCAGCTCGACCTTGGCCAGCGGATGGTCGCGCCGCATCACGCACACGTAATGTCCGGAATACAGCCGCTCGTGGCGGATGGGCGAACCCGTCTCATACGACAGCTGCGCCGCCACACCCGGGAAGAAGCCCACCGCGAGGTCGATATCGCCCCGCAGCAGCATCGGCCGTGGTTCGCGCGTGGTCAACGGCACCATGCGCACATTGACACCGGGCGCTTCGCGCTCGATCGAGCGCATCAGCGACGGCAGCCAGAACGCGGCGGTGGCGTCGGCCATTGCCATGCGGAAGGTTGCGTGGGCGGCGGACACATCGAACGTTTCCGGCGCCACGGCCGCTTCCAGGCTGGCCAGCGCGCTGCGCACGGACGGCCACAGCGATTCGGCGCGCGGCGTCGGCTTGACGCCGTAAGCGGTGCGGATCAGCAATTCGTCGCCCAGGCTCTCGCGCAGACGCTTGATCGCGTTGGAAACGGCGGGCTGGGTCATGGCCAGATGGCCTGCCGCGCGTGTCAGATTTTGTTCTGTCATCACGGCGTCGAAGACGCGTAACAAATTCAAGTCCAGCGTCAAAAAGCTCATGTTGGCTCAGGTCGTATGAAAATAGGATAAGAAATCAGAGTAGACAGTATCGAGAAATATAGTTTCCTCGTCAAGGATAAGCTTCGCCATTCACCAAACGAATAATTGTTATCGTGGAAGTAAATTGGATACTTATGTTGCGCTGCACTATAGTTAACTTGATTCTAAATGCACCTGTCTATCATGTCTACCATCATCTCAGTACTACAAGATCTTTCGTTCATCACCGCTATACAGCTGGCGCTGGCCGCCGTTGTCACCGTGGGCCTGCTGGTTTTGTTCAAACCGTTGCTGCGCGGTTGCGCGCGCGCCGCCGTGCTGATCGTGAAGCCGAAGTTGACCAAGGAAGAGCGTCTGCAACGCCGTCAGATGCGCGACGCGATGATGCTCAAGCGCATGCTCAACACCAGCGAATGCGGTGCGAGCCATGCCGCCGAGCTGCGCGCGATGGCGTCGCGCGCGTAAGAAGAGAATTTACCGCTCGCCCAGCAGGGCGGGCTTGAGCGAGCTGTCCACCGGCTTGTCGCCCAGCCAGATCCGCAGTACGGCGTTGTAGAACGCTACTTCCGGCATCAACTCCCCCAGCTTTTTACCGTTCAGATAGCACTGCGTGCCCTCGCCCGGTAGCCAGTCAAACAGCATCTGGTCGCCTTTTTTCAGCGTCTGGATCTGCGCGAAGATCTCGCCGAACTTCATCGTTTGCGGCAGGATGCGGGTGCGCTCGAGCTTGTCGGTATTGGCACTCAAGCCTTCCATGAAGGCCTTGCCGAACTCGTCAGAAGTGACATCGCGCAGCATGACGATGCTGACGCGGCGCGGGCCGCTCGCGCCGAGCACGTCGGCGACGGTGGTTTTCTTTTCGGCCAGGTACAAGCCGGCCGCGTACACCTTGAAGATGACCTTTTTGCGCAGGCCGGCGCCGTTCAGCCTGAGCTCTTTGCCGGCCACGGTGACGCTGTCGTCAAATTTCGCGCCGGCCACCTCGACGGCGGCGAACGCCGGCAGCTGGACGCCAGCGGCCAATAAGCCCACGGCCACCAGGCACTTGATGAGTTGTCGGCGTTGCATGGGAATCAGGCCTTGGCGGCCTGCAGATGCTCGTATTTGGCGCGCAGCTGCTCTTCGGTCTCGCGCCAGGCGGGATTGAAGGGGATGCAGCTGACCGGACAGACCTGCTGGCATTGCGGCTCATTGAAATGGCCGACGCACTCGGTGCACTTGTCCGGATTGATTTCGTAAATTTCCGCGCCCATGTAGATCGCGTCGTTCGGGCACTCGGGCTCGCACACGTCGCAATTGATACAGTCGTCGGTGATCATTAAGGCCATGACGGAACTCGCTTATTCGGTCTGGGTGGCTGCGATTTTCTTTTGCAGCCAGCGGTCGACCGATGGGAAAACAAACTTGGAGACATCTCCGCCCAGGACGGCGATTTCGCGCACGATGGTGCCGGAGATGAACTGGTACTGGTCGGACGGCGTCAGGAACAGCGTTTCGACGTCCGGCAGCAGGTAGCGGTTCATGCCCGCCATTTGGAACTCGTACTCGAAGTCAGACACGGCACGCAGGCCGCGCACGATGACGCGGGCGTCGTGCGCGCGCACGAAATCCTTCAACAGACCGGAGAAACTTTCCACTTTCACGTTCGGATAGTGGCCCAGCACTTCGTTGGCGATGGTCAGGCGTTCTTCCAGTGAAAAGAAAGGTTTCTTGTTCTTACTGTCGGCGACGCCGACCACCAGCGTGTCAAACAGACCCGATGCGCGACGCACCAAATCTTCATGACCACGGGTCAGCGGATCGAACGTGCCCGGATAAACGGCTACTACCATTGCGGCTCCCTGCAGTGCACCAATATAGAACGCGCATTATGCCTGAAAAACGATGTTTGCCTTAATATCGGGCAGTTTGACGGGTATTAGTTGCAACTTAGTTGTTACTAAGCCACTGATGCCTTCAGCTGGAGCAAATGGAAGAATACCATTCCTGCCTTGTCGGCGCGGATCACTTCCCATTGTGCCATCCAATCCGGTGTCGCGTCCGCTTCGAATTCCAGCGCCGCGCCGGACTCGGCGTACACCAACCCGCCCTCTTTCAGGATTCTTGTGCACTGCGGAAGGCAGCGTTCCAAAAACTCTTGCTGATATGGTGGATCGAGGAAAATCAGATCGAACTTCTGGCCGCGCGCGGCGGCCGATTGCGCCACCGCCAACGCGTCGCCGCGCATGATCTGCACATTGTCCGCTTTAAGCTTGGTCTTGATTTCGTCGAGCTGTCGCACGACAGGCACATTGGAGTCGATCATCATGACCGACTTGGCGCCGCGACTGGCCGCCTCGAAGCCGAGCGCGCCACTGCCGGCGAACAGATCGAGCACTTGCGCATCGGCCCAGTTGGCGTCGCGCTGGTGGTTGATCCAGTTGAACACCGTCTCGCGCACGCGGTCCGGCGTCGGCCGCAAGCCTTGAGCGCTCAACACCGGCAGCGGAGTACGTTTCCACGCCCCGCCGATGATGCGCACCTGGTTGCTGTGCTGGGGACCGTGGACCGGGACTTTTGCGGGTTTTGCGGCTTTGCTTGCTGGCTTCTTTGGCATGTGGCTGTGTTCTAAGTCATTGATACAACAGGGGCCACTATACCATATGGGCTTGCCGGCGCCGGTTAGCGGGCCTCCGCCGCCAGGCTGCGGAAGTCGTCGATCCAGCCCTGCATGCGCTTCTGCGCGTGCGCCTTCTGCTCCGGCGTGGCGATCTTCACCACCGTCAAAATCAGCTGCAAGCTGCCCTGCTCGGACGCCTCGAAGAACTGTTTGTGCTCGGAATTGTCCAAACGGTTGAACGAATCCTTGATCAGCGCGTTGATCAACGGAACGGTCGCCTCCTTGCTTAACTTCTCCTGCTGCACCTTGCGCACCAGGGTCAGGATCGCGTTTTGACGACGCTTGCGCTCGTTGAGCCAGATTTCGTTGTCCAGCGGACGCGCGTCGGAAGCCCTGCGGATCTGCTCTTCCTGTTCCTTCGAGAACTTGCCGAACCACAGCTCAAACTGCTCCATCGATTTCTTGTAGCGGAATTTTTGCTGGGCTTCTTTGTCGCCCTTCATGTTCTTCTTGCGGAAATCGTCGAGGTTGGAGGCGAACTTCTTCTCCAGGTTGTCGATCTGGTCCGGTTCCAGCGAAGTCGCCAGGCCCGCCAATTCCGGCGCCGCCTTCAGCAGCAGCTTTTGCGTACGGCCTTTGATATCGTCGTAATCGGCTTGCAAGTCGGCGGCCGTCAGGTTGCCGGCCAACTGCTTCTGGCCCGTTTGCAGGATCTGCACGTAGTCGTTCAACTGGGTCTTGCGGTGCCAGCTGAACAGCTTGTCGATCTCTTTCTGCACCACGCCTTTTTGATCGGAGGTCAGATCGACGTAACCGTCCAGCCACCAATACAGCAAGGTGTCGCCGTTGTTATAGGCCAGGCGCAGCGAGCTGCACGCGGCCAGCACGGTCATGAGCGCAATCAGGAAAAGGCGGCTTATGGTTCGGTTGCCGTTTTGGGACATGTTAGACTTTTGCATTTACTCACTCACTCTATCTGGCTTCTTATGAACGTCGTTATTCTCGCCGCGGGTATGGGCAAGCGCATGCAATCCGCGCTGCCGAAGGTTTTGCATCCACTGGCCGGCAAGCCATTGCTCTCGCATGTGCTCGATACCGCGCGCAGCCTGTCTGCCAGTCGATTATGCGTTATTTACGGACATGGGGGCGCTGCCGTGCAGGATCTGCTGTCCAAGCAACCGGAAAAGGTCGCCACCGCGCTGCAGGAGCCGCAGCTGGGCACGGGCCACGCCGTCATGCAGGCGCTGCCCGAGCTGGACGACAGCGTCCCGACATTGATCCTGTACGGCGACGTGCCGCTGACCACCAGCGCATCGCTACAGGCGCTGATCGATGTGGCCGGCAACGACAAGCTGGGCATCCTGACGGTCGAGCAGGACGATCCGTTCGGCCTGGGCCGCATCGTCCGCAAGGGGGGGACGATGAGCGGCGAAATCGTTCGCATCGTCGAGCAAAAGGACGCCACCGACGCCGAGCGCGCCATCAAGGAAATCAACAGCGGCATCATGGTCGCGCCGACCGCGCACCTGAAACGCTGGCTGGGCGCGCTCAAGAACAACAACGCCCAAGGCGAGTACTACCTCACCGACATCGTCGCGCAAGCCGTGGCGGACGGCGTGCCGGTGGTGTCGGCACAACCGTCGGCGCAGTGGGAAGTGGCCGGCGTGAACAGCAAAGTGCAGCTGGCCGAGCTCGAACGCATTCACCAGCGCAACATTGCTATCAAGCTGCTGGAACAGGGCGTGACCTTGATGGACCCGTCGCGCATCGATGTGCGCGGCGAGCTGATCTGCGGCCGCGACGTCACCATCGATGTCGGCTGCGTGTTCGAAGGCAAGGTCGAACTGGGTGACGGCGTGCGCGTTGGCGCCCACAATGTCATCGTCAACGCCCGCATCCTGGCCGGCGCCCAGATCAAGCCCTTCTGCCATATCGAAGAGGCGGTGGTGGGCGAAGTATCGATCATCGGCCCGTATGCACGGCTGCGTCCGGGCACCGTGCTGGCGGAGGACGTCCACGTCGGCAACTTCGTCGAAATCAAGAACGGCCAGGTCGCCGCGCACAGCAAAGCCAACCACCTGGCCTATATCGGCGACGCCACGATCGGCTCGCGCGTCAATATTGGCGCCGGGACGATCACCTGCAACTATGACGGCGTCAACAAGTCGCGCACCGTCATCGAGGACGACGCCTTTATTGGCAGCGATAGCCAGCTGATCGCGCCCGTCACGGTTGGCAAGGGCGCCACCTTGGGTGCCGGCACCACCCTGAGCAAGGACGCGCCGGCCGGCAAGCTGACGATTTCCCGTCCGCGCCAGGTCACGATCGAAAACTGGAGCCGCCCGGTCAAAAAGCCAAAATGACGTAATGTGGATAAACGTGTGGACATCCACCAGAACAAGCTGGGATAACTATCCCGGCTTTTTTATTTGTGGATAAAGATGTGGAGAAGCCTGCGAACAAGCGTTTGAAAAGCCGGGTATAAGCACGGGAGAACGGCTGGATAAGTTCGAGCTGATAAGTCTGAACCACCGGCAGAGCCGCACTCTACCGTGGTAGCGATGGGATTGTGGATAAGCCTGTGGGAAATACTGTGGGTAACACAGGATAACTTTTAAATGTGGATAACGCTGGGTATAAGCAGGTGCAAAGCCCCTGAATAAGCTGTGCAAACCAAGGGAAAAGTCCGGTGGCCACAAGCTGGATGTGAGTAAAGCTGTGCACAACCAGCGTATAAATGGCTGAACAACTAGTTTTAAACCGCGATCCGGGTTTCGAACTTACTCCTAAATGTAGAAAAGTAAGCCTTTACATTCCTCACATTCGTCTGCGTCGCGAACAACCGGTGCGCCAGCGCATGATAAGCAGGCATATCCGCTACCTGAACGACCAGCACAAAATCCGGCCCCGGCGCCACGCGATAGCATTGCAGCACCGCATCCTCTGCCGCCACATGCGCCTCGAACTCCGCCATACGCTCGGCCGCCTGCACATCCAGCGAAATCTCCACAATCGCCGTCAAGCTCGGCCCGACCTTCTCCGGCGCAACAATCGCCACCTGCCGCTGGATAACGCCGCTCTCCGTCAACTGCTTAACCCTGCGCAAACACGTCGGCGGCGACACATGGACAGCCAGCGCCAGCTCGCTATTGGTTTGCGACGCATCAACCTGCAACGCATTGAGAATGCGACGATCTATCTCATCCATAAAATTTTCCCGTCTAAATGAAATAATATTTCACGATATCGAACTGATGAAAGATTATTTCAGAACGTAGGACAATAAGAAAGCATATTTCACAGAGGCTGCTCTACGATGGCCTCCTAACTTAACAGAAGAGGTTTCTATGTGCGGCATCGTCGGCGCGGTAGCGCAACGCAACATCACCCCGATCCTGATCGAAGGCCTCAAGCGCCTGGAATACCGCGGTTACGACTCCTGCGGCGTCGCCCTGCACGTCGACGGCCGACTGCAGCGCTCGCGCAGCACCTCGCGCGTTGCCGATCTGGAAAAGCAAATCGACGAAGCGCACATGAAAGGCTTCACCGGCATCGCCCACACCCGCTGGGCCACGCACGGCGCCCCGGCCTCGCACAATGCCCACCCGCACTTCTCGCCATCGGCCGACCAGGCGCGCATCGCCCTGGTCCACAACGGCATCATTGAAAACCACGACGAGTTGCGTGCCGAACTGACCGCGCTCGGCTACGTCTTCCAAAGCCAGACCGACACCGAAGTGATCGCCCACCTGGTCGACCACATGTACAACGGCGACCTGTTCGACACCGTCCAGCACGCCGTCAAACGCCTGCAAGGCGCCTACGCCATCGCCGTGTTCAGCCGCGAAGAGCCGCACCGCGTGGTCGCCGCGCGCCAGGGATCGCCGCTGATCGTCGGCATCGGCAAGGGTGAGAATTTCGTCGCCTCTGACGCCATGGCGCTGGCCGGCACCACCGACCAGATCATCTACCTGGAAGAAGGCGACGTGGTCGACCTGCAACTGGGCCGCACGTGGATCGTCGACGTCAACGGCAAGCCGGTGCAGCGCGAAGTCAAAACCGTGCTGGCGCACACCGGCGCGGCCGAGCTCGGTCCGTACCGCCACTACATGCAAAAGGAAATCTTCGAGCAGCCGCGCGTCATTGGAGACACGCTAGAAGGTGTCACCGGCATCATGCCGGAGCTGTTTGGCGACGGCGCCTACAACGTCTTCAAGCAGATCGACCGCGTGCTCATCCTGGCCTGCGGCACCAGCTACTACTCCGGCCTGACCGCCAAATACTGGATCGAATCGGTCGCCAAGATCCCGGTCAACGTGGAAATCGCCAGCGAATACCGCTACCGCGACAGCGTGCCGCATCCAAACACCTTGGTCGTCACCATCTCGCAAAGCGGCGAAACCGCCGACACCCTGGCCGCGCTCAAGCACGCGCGCAGCCTCGGCATGGAGCACACGCTGACCATCTGCAACGTCGCCACCAGTGCCATGGTGCGCGAATGCAAGCTCGCCTACATCACGCGCGCGGGCGTGGAAGTGGGCGTCGCCTCGACCAAGGCCTTCACCACGCAGCTGGCCGCGCTGTTTCTGCTGACGTTGTCGCTGGCGCAAATCAACGGCCGCCTGACCGAGGACGAAGAAGCGCAGCATCTCAAAGCGATGCGCCACCTGCCGGTAGCGATCTCCGCCGTGCTGGCGCTGGAACCGTTGATCATCGCGTGGGCCGACGATTTCGCGCGCAAGGAAAACGCGTTATTCCTCGGGCGTGGCATGCACTACCCGATCGCGCTCGAAGGCGCGCTCAAGCTCAAGGAGATTTCCTATATTCACGCCGAGGCGTATCCGGCCGGCGAGTTGAAGCACGGCCCGCTGGCGTTGGTCACCGAGGAAATGCCGGTCGTCACAATCGCCCCGAACGACGCGCTGATTGAAAAGTTGAAATCGAACATGCAGGAAGTGCGGGCGCGTGGCGGGCAGCTGTATGTGTTCGCCGACGTCGATTCGCGCATCACTTCGGGTGAAGGCGTGCACGTTATTCGTTTGCCGGAGCACTATGGTTTGCTGTCACCGATCCTGCACGTGGTGTCGTTGCAGCTGCTGGCGTACCACTCGGCGCTGGCGCGGGGGACGGATGTGGATAAGCCGAGGAATTTGGCCAAGTCGGTGACGGTGGAGTAGCGGCGTTCATACCAGTCGATCAGTGTAGACAAACAATAAAGTTCGACATAAAACAATAAAGTCTGACACAAAACAATAAAGTTTGACACAAGTGGCCTTGGCTACTTGCCATTCGCTGAAGCCCATGTTTGCCTTGATCTGACAACATGGGCTTTTTAATGCCGCGACGCTGTCGTTTCAATGATTCCATTGCAAACGGAAATCAGGACTGACGCCATCGCTGAGTAAGCTTATTGACGGTTTTCTGGTGCGGTTTGTCTGGAACGGCGACGGATATGGCTCCGAAGTTAGCGCCCATTTCTCAAATCCAAGGCGTCCATTGGCAATGTAGTTCCTGTTCAGGACATTGTTCACCCTTGGTTGATAGTTTCCATCAGGGCTGCGGAACAAGTAGACCTTGCATTCTTCGCGCCGGTTAGCCAGAAGGTGCTGCTGGATATCTTTGATGAACTCGTTGCTATGGCATGTGACGACGAGCTGCGTTTGAGTGAAATGATCGCTCTCAAAGATCGTCTCCCGGATTCCGCCGCGATGATCGTGGTCGATCGCATTGATCACGTCATCGAATACGATCAACGGACTTTGGATGCTTTGGCTTTTCGCGAGCAGGATGGCGAGGCCCAGGCACCGAATGTGCCCTTCGCTTAGGATGCGCAAGGCGTCCACGCGGACCGCTGGATTGCCGCGAAAGTAGATTTCGATCTTTCCATCGCCCGTTACTGGCAAGTGGAGGGCCGCGATCTTGTCGCGATCCTGGTCGTTCCGATTGAACTCGTTGTAGAGGTTCATAGCCGCGTCATTGAGGCCGGCCATCAGTGAGACCGGGCTTTACATCAAGCTGTGCCTCGACGGCCACGGCTTGATGCAGCTGGCCGAGATCCTGGTGACCGACCATTTGCGGACCGGAGCATTGATCGAGGTGCTGGCCGACAAGCGGCCGGCGCCGGTGCCGGTGTCACTGCTCTACCCCCATCACCGCTTTCTCTCGCCGGCGATGCGGGCGTTCACCGAGTGGACTACCGAGCTGTTCGGCAACGCCTCACCGGCGCGCGTGCACGATCGCTAGAACGCGCTCTTGACGACGCCGCCGTCGACGCGCAGCGCCGCGCCGGTGGTCGCCGACGCCAGCGGACTGGCCACGTAGGCCACGAGCGACGCCACTTCCTGCGGCGTACCGAAGCGCTTGATCAGCGAAGTCGGCCGCACATGATCGAAGAACTCCGCTTCGATCTGCTCGAAGCTCTTGTCGCTCGCACGGGCCATGTCTTCGACGAAGTCGCCGACGCCGCGCGATTTCGTCGGCCCGGGCAGCACGCTGTTGACCGTGATACCGGCGCCGGCGACCGATTCCGCCAGCCCGCGCGAGACGGCAAGTTGCGCGGTCTTGGTCATGCCGTAGTGGATCATTTCGGTGGGGATCTGCACCGCGCTTTCGCTCGAGATGAAAATGATGCGGCCCCAGTCGGCCCGTTTCATCGCGGGCAGCACCAGGCGCGCCAGCCGTACGCCGCTGAGCACATTGACGTCGAAGAATCGCAGCCAGTCCTCGTCAGGAATATCTTCGAAAGCCTTGGGCTCGAAGATGCCGAGGTTATTGACAAGGATGCTGATGCCCGGATAGCGCCGCACCACTTCCTTGGCCTCCTCCGCCAGGCTAAGGTCGCCGGCATAGCCGTACACCGTGCCCTGCGTTTCTTCCCGCATGCGGTTCACCGCGTCGTCGACGCCGGCCTGGGTCCTGCCGCTGACGATGACGCTGGCGCCTTCCCGCGCCAGGGTGGCGGCGATGGCGTAGCCGATGCCGGCCGTGCTTCCGCTGACCAGTGCCAGCTTGCCGTCGAGTTGTAAATCCATGTCGATTCTCCTTGGGTTGAGCCGTGTGCTGGCCGGCGCTATTTGGCGTCCACGAAGGCCACGATAGCCTCGATGGTCGCGTCGGGCGCTTCCTCCATCAGCCAGTGGCCGGCGTTGGGAATCACCTTTTCGGTCACGTTGGTGGCAGCGTTGCGCATGACGACCGCTTCATTGGCGCCGAACGATTTTTCACCGCCGATCGCCAGCACCGGCATGGCCAGCTTGGTTTTGACGGATTCCGTATTGTCTACCACATCCTTGCGGATCGACAGGAATTGGTTGAAGGCCGCTTGCATGGCGCCGGGCGCGGCGTAGAGTTTGGCGTAGTGCGCGCGGGTGCTTTCGTCGATCTTGTCCGGGTTGCCGGCGAACTCGTTCCAGAATCGGTCCAGGTAGATCCGTTCGCGGCCCTGCACCAGGCGCAACGCGTCCTTGCCGCCGAAGTCGAAGTGCCACAAGGCGGGGTTGCGGACGATTTGCTCCCATGGCGCGACGCCCGGCACCGGCGCATCCATCACCACCAGCTTGACGGTCTTGTCGCGATAGCGCGCGGCGTAGGCATAGGCCACCATGGTGCCGATGTCATGGCCGACGATGACGGCGCGGTCGATGCCCAGCGCATCGAGCACGGCGCGGATATCGCCGGCCTGGTTCTTCTTTTCATAGCCGGCCGCAGGCTTCGATGACAAGCCCATGCCGCGCAGGTCCGGCACGATCACGCGGTGTTTTTTGGCCAGCGCCATCGCCAGCGGCGTCCACATGTCGCCGGTGTCGCCAAAACCATGCAGCAGCACCACCGCCGGTCCGCTGCCCCCTTCACGCACGTGGAGAGTGGCCTCCGGCGTCTTGATGTCCTTGATTTTGAAGGTGGACGGATAGGCGAGCGGCGCGGCCCAGGCCGGGGTGAGTTGAAGGACGGCGGTCAGCGCGACGGCGCAGGCAAGGTGGAATCGCATGGTTGGCTCCTGTGGTGGAAAACACAGGATATCCAAACCGGCAGCTTTGCTAAACACACTATAGGGTGGAAATCTTCTATACAATCGAGGAAGAACGTTGCCAAATCATAACTAATTCCATGTGACATGAGAATACGCCTATTGCCCGGCGGTCTACGCGCGGTGCTGGCATGCTGCGCGCTGTATTTTTGCGCCTTGCCTGCGGCATATTCAGCGCAAGCCGTGTCATCGCCCCCGATCGATTTGCATCACACCAGCTGGAGCGCGCGCGACGGCGCGCCGGAATCGATCATCTCGATGACGCAGACCAGCGACGGCTGGCTGTGGCTGGGCGGGGCCGGCGGGCTGTATCGCTTCGACGGCATGCAGTTTGAGCAATTTGTACCGGTCAATGCCGCCTTGCCGGCCAAATACGTCAGCATTGTCAATGCGGCCCAGGACGGCGGACTGTGGATCGGCTATCGTGCCGGCGGTGTCAGCTACTTGCGGCAAGGGGCGATACGCAGTTACGGCGAACAGGATGGCCTGCCCGACCGCCCCGTCTGGGGGCTGGAGCACGATGGCGCCGGCCGGATGTGGGCGGCCACTGCGGTTGGCCTGTTCTACCTGGAAGGCGGCCGCTGGCATATGGCCGACGGCGCCTGGCAAGTGGCCGGCGGCGTCTATAAAACGCTGATGCGTGACCGCCATGGCGTGCTGTGGGCGCAGGGCGATGCGGGCGTATATTCGCTCAAGCCGGGCGAGACGCAGTTTGCCAGGTCGGCCGTCGACAGCGGCACCGGCGTGCTGTTCGAGCTCCCCGATGGCAACGTGCTCAGCTGGGATGCGCCGCATGCCCGGCTCCATCTGCTGACGGGGCCCAAGCGCAACAGCGTGTACCGCCGGTGGGGATCGCTGGGCGATCCCGGCAGTTTATTGATCGACCGCCACGGTGATCTGTGGGTGGGCCTGCTGGACGCATTGGAGTATCGCACGGCGCGCGAAACGGCCCGTGCGGCGTCGCCGCAGGGCTTGAGCGGGCGCGCCGTGCACGCCATTTTTGAAGATCGCGAAGGAAATATCTGGACGTCCACGTCTAGCGGCATCGACCGGTTTCGTCCCAAACGCGTGAGCCGGCTCGATGTGCCCGAAGCGGCCATCGGCGGCGCGCTGCTGGCCGATGGCCGGGGCGGCGTGTGGATCGGCAGGTATCACGCCCAGGCAAACGAGCGCGGCCAGGTGACGGCGACGTCCCGGCGGACGCTGGACGGCGCCGGCTGGGGCGGCCTGCTGTACAGCCTGGCCCGCACCGGCGATGGCGCGCTGTGGGGCGCCTCGTTCGGGACGTTGTGGCGTTTCCGGGGCGACGACAGCCGGACGGTGGACCTGCCCGGCGCAGTCGGTGGCGCGCGGGTGCGGGCGCTGCAGGCGGACCAGGATGACGGCCTGCTGGTGGCGCTGGCCCAACATGGCTTGTATCGCCGCAGTGGCCACGGTCAGTGGGAAAAAACTGGCATGCAGGGCGAGGTCAATGTCATGGCCCGGTCCGACGTCGCCGGACTCTGGCTCGGCTACCACCCGGGTCTGGTGGCCCACGCGCAAGGCGCGGCGTGGCGCAGCTACGGACCGGCGCAAGGATTGTCGCTGGGGCCCGTGATGGCGCTGCACCTGCATAAAAACCATGTGTGGGCTGGCGGCGAAAGCGGCCTGGCGCTGCTCGGGGCAAACCGGTTCAACCAGCTCGGCGGCGTCGATGGCGAGACCTTCCACGGCATTTCCGGCATCGCCGAGCTGGAAAACGGCGATCTTTGGGTGAATGCTTTTGCCGGCCTGTTCCGCATCCCGGCCACCGAAATCGCCAGGTTCGAGCAGACGCGCGGGTATCGCGTGCAGTATGAGCGGCTGGACCGGCAGGACGGGCTGGAAGGCAGCGCGCCCTACCTCGCGCCGACGCCATCGCTGGTGCTGGCCTCCGACGGGCGCCTGTGGGTTGCCCGTACCACCGGTCTGTTTCGCCTGGACCCTGCCGCGCAGTTGCCGTCCGCGCCCATGTTGCCGGTCACCATCAAGACGCTGGGGCCGCCCGGCAACGTCAGACCGCCGCTGCAGCCGATCCGCTTCGCCCCAGGCAGCGCCGCGCTGCAGATCGATTACACCAGTGTGGCGCTGTCGATGCCGGAACGCCTGCGCTTCCGATACCGCCTGGACGGCGTCGATGCGCAATGGCAGGAGGCCGGAACGCGCCGCAGCGCCTACTACAGCAATCTGGCGCCGGGACGGTATGATTTCAGCGTCACCGCGACAGACTACAACGGCCGCTGGACCGGCGCTGTTACCACGATGGGTTTTGAGATCGCACCCAAGGCGACGCAAACCTTGTGGTTCAAGGCGCTGTGCGTGCTGGCGTCGCTGGCGGCGCTCTACCTGGCGTACCGCTGGCGCATCGGTCGGCTGGGCAGGCAGCTGGCGGCCCGGCTGCAGGAGCGCGTCAATGAGCGCGAACGCATCGCCCGCGAGCTGCACGACACCCTGCTGCAATCGGTGCAGGCGCTGGTGCTGCACGTGCATGCCGCGACGCTGGAGTTGCCGGCGGCGGCCACGGCGCGGCTGCGGATCGAAAACGCGTTGCAGCAGGCCGACGAGGTGCTCAACGAGGGCCGCGAGCGCATTGCCGCGCTGCGCGGCGACGAGATCGGCAAGCCAAGTTTCGAGGATGCGGTGCGCGCTGCGGCGGCGCGTCTGCGGCATGGCGATGCGGCCCCGGTCCGCGTGACCGTTTCCGGCGCCGCCCGCCAACTCGACGCCACCGTCCATGTGGAGGCCCTGGCGATCGTCACCGAGGCGATGGCGAACGCTTACCGCCATGCCGGGGCGACCAGGATAGAGGTCGAAGTGCACTATGGCGGACGCGAATTCCGCTGTATCCTTAGCGACAACGGCATCGGCATGCCCGCCACGGTGTTCAGCCAGGGTGGCCGGCCGAACCATTGGGGCATGCGCGGGATGTACGAGCGCGCCGCCGGAATCAACGCCAGGCTGGCGCTGCACAGCGCTGAAGGCGGCGGCACCGCCTGGCGGCTGGAACTTCCCGCCACGCTCGCCTATGCCCGCTGGCATCGGGACCGCTGACCGGCCGGGCGAACAACGACAGGAGCATAGCCATGCAGAACGACCAGATCAGCATCGTGATCGCCGACGACCATCCCTTGCTGCGCAGCGGCATCATCGCGGTGCTGTCGGCCAACCCGCGCTTGCGCGTCGTGGCCGAGGCGGACGATGGCGACAGCGCCGTCGAACTGTACCGGCGCTGGCGCCCCGACGTCATCCTGATGGATTTGCAGATGCCGGGATTGAACGGCATCGAGGCGACTGCTGCGATACGCCAGATCGATCCCGAGGCCCGCGTCATCATCCTGACGACGTTCGACGGCGACGTGCAGGTGACGCGCGCGCTCAAGGCCGGCGCGACCGGCTATGTGCTGAAAAACACGGTCCGCACCGCCTTGAGCGACTACATCGTTTCCGTGCACGCCGGCCGGCGCCTGCTGCCGCCGCCGGTCGCGGCCAGCCTGGTCAACAGCTTCCAGCTCGATGCCTTGAGCAAGCGCGAGGTCGAGGTGCTGCGCCTGGTCAGTGGCGGCAATTCGAACCAGCGCGTGGCCGACCAACTGGGCTTGCGCGAAGACACCATCAAGACCCACATGAAAGCCATTTTGCAAAAGCTCGACGCGCGCGACCGCACCCATGCGGTGATGATCGCCGTGCGGCGCGGTTATTGGGAGAATTGAGCGGTTGCAACACACGATAGGGTGAAAAACAACCGGCCCCAGGGGGCAGTGACCGCGACCCCGCCCCGTCCTTATACTGTCTTTTTGCCATCGAGTGAAAGGACGGTACCGCCATGTACACCCGATTGAAATTGTTGTTGAGTTTGGTCCTGGCGGCGGGCGCCGCCCATGCCGCGCCGCCAGCCATGCAATCGGCCAGCAAACTTACCTTTGGCGACGCGCAAACCCTGTTCGTCGCCGACTGGAAGGGCGCGCGCATTTTCGCGCTGGCGCTGCCGGCGCCCGGCCGGCCGGCCGACAAGCCGTTCAATCTGATGGATGTGCAGGCGCCGATCGCCAAAGCGCTGCGGGTAGCGCCCAGCGCGCTGCGCTTCGAGGACATGGCCGTGCAACCTGGCGGCGAAGTGGCGTACGTCGCGCTGACCGTGCGGGGCGTGAAAGGCCCGGGCAAGCCGGCCATCGTCAGTATCGACGCCACGGGGCAAGTCCGGCCACTCGACCTGGCCAGGGTCTCGTCCTCGGCCGCCATCACCGATGCGCCGGCGGCACATATCGCCTTCTGGCGCGACCTACCCGCACAGACTTTGACCGTCACCGACATGCGCTACTACCAGAACCGGCTATATGTGGCCGGGCTGTCGAACCGCAGTTTCGCTTCCACCTTGCGGGTGTACGACTATCCGTTCAGCGGCAAGGCCAGCGCCACCACGGTGGAGATGTACCATCCGGTGCACAATCAGATTGAGACCCGCGCGCCGATCCGCAGCATGACGGTGATGACGATCGGCGGCGAACCCACGCTGGTCGCTGCCTATACGTGCACGCCGCTGGTGACCATCCCGCTCAAGGATCTGAAGGATGGCGCGCACATCGCCGCCCGCACGGTGGGGGAACTGGGCTGGGGCAGCGCGCCGAACGGCCTGGTGAGTTTCAGCACCGGCGGCCAGGACTATGCCTTGCTGGTCAATTCCAGCCGGTCGGCTGACCTGTTGAGCTCCGTCGATCTGGCCGCCGCCGCCGCCGCGCCGGGCCTGGACGCGCCGATCGAATGGCCGGGCAAAGCTTATCTCGGCGTCAAGGCGACGATGGCGCCGATGGCGGCGGTGATGCGGCTCGACAACCTCAATCCGCAATTGCTGCTGGCGCTGCGCCGCTCGGAGGCGGGCGGCGAAATGCAGTTGGTGTCGATTCCCAAGGGTGGTTACCTGCGGTTGAGCGACTTCGTCAACGAGTACGATTTTCCCGATTACCGTTATCCGGACGGCGACACATTCCGCGACTTCCACAAATATGCGCGCACCATCGAAGGCTATCCTGAACTGGCCCGCTAGCGCGGCGCTGCTGTTGCTGGCCCTGGCGCCGTGGCCGGTGCTGGCCGGCGCCAGGGTGACGCCTTCCGGGCCGGCGGTGGCGGAAAACCTGTTGCGGGTCGAATTGCATCTCGATCGGCCCCTGGCGGCGCCGCTGGACATGGGGCAGGTCGCGTTGCTCGATAGCGACGGTGCGCCGATTCGTGACGCTTTCCTCGACGTGCCGCTGCCGGACCGAAACGCAAGCGCCGTCACCCTGCTGCTGCATCCGGGCCGTATCAAAAGCGGCGTCGGCCCCAACGTCGCGCTGGGGCCGGCCTTGCATAGCGGCCAGTTCGTCACGCTGCGCATCGGCGATCCGCAAGTGGGCCGGCCGGTGGAACGACGCTGGCTGGTAACGGCGCCGCTGCGCCAGCGCATCGATCCTGGGCAGTGGGCGGTGCAGGCGCTGCGGCGTGGTGGCCGTCAGCCGCTGCGCGTGGTCTTTCCAGCCGCGCTGGACGGGGCTGCGGCGGCACAGATCGCCGTACAGGGCCCGGACGGGCGGCGCCTGCCGGGCGCGGCAACGCTCGCGGCCGGCGAGCGGGAATGGCGCTTCACGCCAACGCGGCGCTGGCGTCCCGGCGCCTACCTCCTGCGCATCCATCCAGGACTGGAAGACCCGCAGGGCAATCGACAATGTTCGGCCTTCGAGCAAGCCGGGCAGAGCGCCCAGCTGTGCCAGGATGAAGGCCGGGTGGCCTTTATGATCGATTGAGCCCGGGCGGCATGGCCGCGGTACAGCCAAGCTTCGTAGACCGCGTAACACACATTGGGCAGTGAGCTGCGCAACAACAAATTGTAAAATCTCCGAAAAGTTAATTCATATTAACGTCAAATCTATTTCCTTCATGTAACATTCGATGTCGCTGCGCATCTAACGTTTGTTAGCAGTCCTTCCATCCTTTTGCTCTCATACCATCATGTCCAATTTACGCGTCCGCACCCGGATCGCCATCGCCTTAGCGACGGTTGTCGTTCTTCTGCTTGCCATCAGCCTGCTGTCCATCATCAATTCGTCGCGCAACAGCGCGGCCATCGAGTCGACCCAAAGCAGCAACATCGGCTTGGTCAACGCCCAGAACGCCATGTGGGAGCTGCGTTTTGGCGTGGCCAACTTCATGACCGGCAGCGAAGAGGCGCGTAAAAAGATCCTTGGCGACGAGGCCAGGTGGTCGACTATGGTCAAGGAAAACCTGGACACGTATTCGCGCAAGCAGTTGACCACCGAAGAGCAGGCCAGCCTGGCCGAGCTGCGCGACACGTTCCAGAAGTACATGGAATCGCGTCCGAAATGGTTTGAGCTGTATTCCGCCGGCCAGACCGAGCAGGCCGCCGACTGGCGCGCGAAGTACACCAACAAGTTCGGCGGCGCCACCGTCAAGGGTTTCAAGAACTTGATCGAGCTGGAACAAAAGCGCCAGGAGACAAGTGTGGCGGCGATCGTCGATGCCAACGATAGCTACCGGCACCGCCTGATGGCCATCGTCGCGTTCGCGCTGGCGCTGGCCGGCGTCATCAGCGTCAAGGTCACGCGCTCGATCACCAACCCGCTCAAGCAGGCGCTGGATCTGGCCGAATCGGTCAGCCGTGGCGATCTGACGTGCGACCTGGCGAGCCGCTCCACCGACGAGGTAGGCCAGGTGATGCAAGCGCTGGAAAAGATGAACCTGAACCTGCGCGACATCGTTGCCGACGTGCGTTTCGGCACCGACGCGATCGCCACGGCGTCGGGCGAGATCGCCGCCGGCAACCAAGAACTGTCGCAGCGCACCGAGCAGCAATCGAGTTCGCTGCAAAGCACCGTGACGTCGATGGAGGAACTGACGGCCACCGTGCGCCAGAACGCCGACAACGCGCGCCAGGCCAACCAGTTGGCGATGTCCGCGTCAGAGGTGGTCGTCAAAGGCAACGCCGTGGTGTCCGAGGCGGTCAGCACGATGGCGTCGATCAACGATTCGTCCAGGAAGATTGTCGACATCATCAGCGTGATCGATGGCATCGCTTTCCAGACCAACATCCTGGCGCTCAACGCGGCGGTCGAAGCGGCGCGTGCCGGCGAACAAGGGCGCGGTTTCGCCGTCGTCGCCAGCGAGGTGCGCAATCTGGCGCAACGCTCGGCCAGCGCCGCCAAGGAAATTAAAATCCTGATCGGCGATTCGGTCGACAAGGTCGATACCGGCACCACCTTGGTCAACCAGGCCGGCGCCACGATGGATGAGATCCTGTCGAGCGTCCAACGGGTCACCGATATCATGGCCGAGATCATGTCCGCCACCAACGAGCAAAGCGCCGGCATCGAGCAGGTCAACCGGGCCGTCTCGCAGATCGATCAGGTCACCCAGCAAAACGCCGCGCTGGTCGAACAAGCGTCGGCCGCCGCCGCCGACTTGCAGGATCATGCCGCGCATCTGGCGCGCTCGGTGTCGCTGTTCAAACTCACCGGCGATGGCCGCCAGCCTGCCGCCCTGACCCAGCGCAAGCCGTTGAGCATCGGCTGAAGTTAATTCGGTCTCATGGGTGGGGCGCTGCATGCTGGGTGGGGCGAACTTCCGAGGTCGCTGGTAAACATCATTGCTCTACAATGCATGCATGCTCAACAACATTGGAACGTGATGAGAAACCTCTTGGGTCGTTTGGCGCGCAGCTTCCTCCTCCTGTCGTCGGTCACCGCCAGCTGGTGCGTGCAGGCGGAAAATCCGATCGTCCCCGGCTGGTATGCCGATCCCGAGCTCCGCATCTTCGCCGGGCAGTACTGGCTGTACCCGACCTACTCCGCCGACGGTGTCACGCCGGCCCGCGCCAGTACCTTCACGCCCGAACAGGCACGCATGCGCGGCCGCTCGGATCTGATCTGGGCGCCGTTTCTGAAACAAACTTTTTTGGACGCGTTTTCCTCGCCCGACCTGGTGCATTGGACCAGGCACCCGCGCGTGCTCGATGTGGAGAACGTCCGCTGGGCCGCTTACGCCGTCTGGGCGCCCTCTGCGGTTGAGCACAAGGGCAAGTACTACCTGTTCTTCGGCGCCAACGATATCAAAGCCACCGGCCAGCTCGGCGGCATCGGCGTGGCGGTGGCGGATCGTCCTGGCGGACCGTTCAAGGATGCGCTGGGCAAGCCGCTGATCGGCGCGATCCATAACGGCGCCCAGCCGATCGACCAGATGGTGTTCAAGGATGACGATGGGCAGTTCTACATGTACTACGGCGGCTGGCGGCACCTGAACGTGGTCAAGCTCGCGCCGGACCTGCTGAGCGTGGTGCCATTCGCGGACGGCACGACGTACAAGGAAATCACGCCGGACCCGGCCTATGTCGAAGGTCCGTTCATGACCAAGCGCAACGGCAAGTACTACCTGATGTGGTCGGAGGGCGAATGGACGGGGCCGGACTATAGCGTGGCGTACGCGATCAGCAATTCGCCGCACGGTCCCTTCAAGCGGATCGCCAAGATTCTCCAGCAGGACGGCAACGTGGCCACTGGCGCGGGGCACCACTCCATGCTCAACATTCCGGGCACCGACGACTGGTACATCGCCTATCACCGCCGGCCGTTGGGCGAGACGGATGGCAACCACCGCCAGGTGGCCATCGAGCGCCTGGAGTTCAATGCCGACGGCACGATCCGTCCGGTGACGTTGACGAAGGCCGGCGTAGCCGCGCGGCAACTCGCACCAGTCCCGCGTCGCGATTAATGCAGAGTGCCTAGCGCCGTCAGCAGGGCCTCCAGCCTGGTCATATCGACGGGTTTGACGAAATGATGGTCAAACCCGGCCTCGGTGGTTCCTTTGATGTCCTGATCCTGTCCGTAACCGGTGACGGCGATCAGGCACGACGACGCCAATTCCGGCAGCGAACGTAACTGCCGGGCTAGCTCGTTACCGTCCATATCAGGCAGGCCGATATCCAGCAGGAAAACCTTCGGTTGTTCACTCCGGGCACGCGCGAGCGCCGTCCGCGACTCGTGCTCGACAACCACATCGTGCGCCGACGTTTCGAGATACATCGCCAGCATGTTGGCGGCGTCGACATTGTCATCGACAACCATCACCTTGAGCCCGCCCGGGCGGATGTTCTGCAAATTGTCATTCGACAACGGCCGCTTCATGTCCGGCGCACTGTGCCGTCGAAGCTGGACCGTGAATTCGCTGCCGCGGCCCGGCCCATCACTCTTCGCCTCGATGCTGCCGTGATGCAGCTCCACCAGACTTTTGACGAGGGCCATGCCTATGCCCAGGCCGCCCTGCGAGCGGTCCGCTGTGCGCTGGGCCTGGCTGAACATTTCGAACACCCGGTCCAGAAACTCAGGTGCCATGCCGATGCCGTTATCCTTTACGGAAACCGTTACCAGTTCGGTATCGACTCGCACCTGCAAACCGATGACGCCGCCTTCCGGCGTGTATTTGGCTGCATTGTTCAGCAGGTTGGTGACGACCTGCACCAGCCGTTTGGTGTCGCCGAAGACAAGCGCGGCCTCGGGCGACACATCCACCGCGATGTGATGCCGTCGCGATTCAATCAGCGGTCCGACTTGCTCAACGGCATCTGCTACGACGTGCTTGATGTCCACCGGCTCAAACTCGAGCGTGATCAGCCCGCGCGTGACGCGCGAGACATCCAGCAAGTCGTCGATCAGGCTGGTCATGTGCTTCACCTGACGGGCGATAATTTCGCTGATCTGCACCAGGCGCGCCTCATCCATTCTGCCGAGATGCAGCAACCCCGCTGCCGCGCTAATCGGCGCGAGCGGATTCCTTAACTCATGCGCGAGCATCGCAAGAAACTCGTCTTTACGGCGGTTGCTGTCCTTGAGTTTTTCTTCGGCGACTTTTCGCGAGGTGATGTCGGCGGCGGAGCCGATCCACTCGACGATTTCGCCCTCGTTATCGAGGATGGGTACCGCCCTGGAATACGTCCATCCGACACCGCCGTCCACGCGGAGCACCCGATGCTCCAATTCGAAAACGCTTTTATTGCGGAGCGCTTCTTTAATGGTGTTCCGTACCAACACGTGATCCTCTGGCGGAACGTAATCTTCGATGCGATATTGGTCTACGGATGAGGTGTCGCGCAAAAAACCGCGTCCGTCGAGCTGATGCATATGCGACCAGTCCGCAGTCATCCGGTAGATCACTTCGCCGGATGCGTCCGTCAGCGCATTGAAGCGTCGCTCGCTTTCCCGTCGCCCTCGCTCCGATTCCACTTGTTTGGTGATATCGATCGCTTGATGTATGACGTGCGTCAACATGCCGTCCCGGCTGAACACTGGAGAATTGATCGGGCTCCAATACCGGGTTTCGAATGGCGCATCAACTCCGGGCCCGGTTGGTATGTCAAACCTCAACATTTCAACATGGTCGGCGCGTCCGGTCTGGATGACCTTTTCCAGCGAACGCTTCAATTTCGGCACCCCGCTAGCCCCGGGCTCCGAAGGATTAACCGGAAATGCATCGAACACATGCCGGCCCACGACACTCTCCCGGCTCCGTTCGGTTGCCTGCAAATAGGCCTCGTTGACGCCGACAATCATCAGATCGGTGTCAAGCATGAGATAGGCGCTTTGGGTCGCCGAAAAAATGGCTTCGAAGTCGAGAATATTTGAGTTTTCAGCAGGCATTCGCGTTAGCTCACCGTGTCGTGGATCGTAAATTGTAAACCGCCGGCATAAGTCTGCGCCGTACTTGCACAGATCCTGCCGGCGGGGGCATACCGCTTAGTTGACCAGCCCAGCCATTAACGTGGCCGCCAACGCGTCGATGCCATCCTGGTCGGGCGCGCTAGGGCTACGCCAGCCTATCACGCCATCCGGCCGCACGACTGTTGCGCCGGCACGCGGAACGCCGAAAATCTCATCGAACGGCTGGGATGGCGGAAACACCACGTCGCCACCGACGCGGACAGGCTGAAGCCGCAAATCGCCGGCAAGCGCCAGCCAGTCCGCGTTCTCCGAGATCAGCACGTATTCCTTGCCGAACAGATCGAGTGACGATATCCGTCGGCCAGCCCTGTCCAGCCACACGTGGGGTGCGCGGGTGCCGGGCTGTCCCGCCCATTGCGCCGGCGCGGCGGCGGCCGGCAACTCCGGTCCGGCGCCCGCCACCGCTGCGGAGCGAACCAGCTGGCCGAACTCCATTGCGTCGTTGCCGAACAGGGGTTCAGGAATGAAGCGCGCGCCCGCTCGGCCCGCATAGTCGGGCCGGGAAAACGTCTGCTGGTGACGCAGCCAGCCGATGGGCCGCCGTTCGGCGTCGTAAGTGTCGAGCAAGGCCGGCGCCGCCCGGCCCGCCAGTACACGCTTGAGTTTCCATGCCAGGTTCCAGACGTCGTCGATGCCTGTGTTGGCGCCAAAACCGCCGCGCGTGGGTGGCAGTTGATGCGCCGCGTCGCCGGCCAGGAAAACGCGGCCCTGGCGATAGGTATCGGCGATGCGGCCCGCCATTTCCCATCGTCCCGTCGTGATGATGTCGAACGCCAGATCCGCGCCCAGGGCCCGGCGGATCGCCAGTTGCAGTTCGTGCTCGGTGCGCTCGTCGTCGCCATCCAGCATCAGCACCCAGCGGCTGTCGCCGTAGGTGGTGAGGAAGGCGCGGAAACCCTCCTGCTCGATGGAGAATTGCTGCGCGCCACGCTGCAGGAAGGCGTCCGCCGCCGGGCAATGAAACAGTACGCTGCGCAGCACGCCTAGATGCCCGACGCCGCTTCGGGTGATGCCGAGCTGTTCCCTGACGGCGCTGTTGGCGCCGTCGGCGGCAATCAGGTAGTCGGCGCGGATGTCGTATTCCCGGCCGTCGGTACGGTCGCGGACGTGCGCCAGCACGCCGTTCTGGTTCGATTCAAAACCGGTGAGCTCGGTGCTGGTGCGCAGATCGGCGCCCCGCTCGCACGCGGCGGCCCGCAGTATCGGCTCGAGCCGGTCCTGCGCGATGGCCGCGCCGGTGCAGGGAGATTGCTCCAGCGGGCGAACCGGCGCTTCGCCGGGCGTCCACGCCTGCTCGCTTTTCCATTCGCCGACCAGGCTATCGACGGTGACGCGCCGTAAGCGTGTGCCGGCCGGCACTTGCGGAATCTGATCGGCGATGCCGACGGCGCGGTAATGCTCGATGGTTGTTTCGGTAAAGCCGAGCGCTCGGGGATGGGGTGAACTGCCCGGGTGTTTGTCGATGACGATGTGGGCGACACCGTGCCACGAGAGGAATAACGAGGCGGAAAGTCCGACTAGGGACCCGCCGACGACGAGGATGGGAGTATGCAACATGGGAACGACCTTTCTTGCCAATGGCTGACCAAGGACGTGGGTCGATTCCGCAAGAACGCCGCCACTGCCGTGGGATGGCAGTGACAAGTCAAAAAAGTTCCACGAGAAATCGGCGCACGTCCGCTCTCGTCGTGGTCCTCAGCCCTTGCGGCTGAGAAAATTATTACTCCTGGTTGGGAGTTGGCCGGGGCTCACCACGCCGGCCCACCTTTTTCGACATCAAAAGTGTAGCATGAATCAAGGCCCGCCCCTCCCGCCGACGGCGCCGAACACCTGGCCGCTGGAATAGCTCGATTCATTGGACGCCAGCAGCACGTAGATGCCCGCCAGTTCGGCCGGCTGTCCGGGACGCTTCATCGGCGTGTCGGCGCCGAATTCCGGCAACTTGTCCGCCGGCTGGCCGCCGGTCACCTGCAACGGCGTCCAGAACGGTCCCGGCGCCACCGCGTTCACGCGGATGCCTTTCGGCGCCAGCTGCTTGGCCAGACCCTTGGTGAAAATCATGATCGCGCCCTTGGTGGCGGCGTAGTCGAGCAGGTTCTCGCTCGGCTCATAGGCGTTGACCGACGAGGTGTTGATGATGGTCGCGCCCGCCTTGAGCAGCGGCACGGCCGCCTTGGTGATCCAGAACATCGCGTAGACATTGGTCTTGAAGGTTTCGTCGAACTGCGCGGTGGTCATGTCGAGGATGGAGTCGCGCGAGAACTGGCGGGCGGCATTGTTGACCAGAATGTCCAGGCCGCCCAGCTCGCGCGCGGCGTCGGCCACCAGCTTTTTGCAAAAGGCTTCATCCTTGATGTCGCCGGGAATGGCGACCGCCTTGCGGCCCTCGGCGCGGATCAGCGCCACCACCTCGCGGGCGTCGGCTTCCTCGGCAGGCAGATAGTTGATGGCAACGTCGGCGCCCTCGCGCGCGAAGGCGATGGCGGCCGCGCGGCCGATGCCGGAGTCGCCGCCGGTCAGCAACGCCTTGCGGCCCTTGAGCCGCCCCGATCCCTTGTAGCTGGTTTCCCCATGGTCCGGACGCGGGTTCATTTTGCTGGTCAGGCCCGGCCACGGCTGTTGCTGCTTGGGGAACGGCGGCGCCGGGTACGCGGTCACGGGGTCTTTCGGCGGCATGTCGGCGCCGCTGGCGCTACCGCTGGCGTTACCGCTTTGTGCGCGTGCCGGCGCCAGGGCGGCGCCCATCAGGCCGGTGGCGGCGGCGCCGACCAGCGCGCGGCGCGAGGAGTTGGGAGTAGTCATCGTCGATCCTTTCTCATTGGTGAGTAGCCATCTTTCGTGCTTTTTTGGCTGCGGACTGTGCGGAACTTCGCATACAGCCGCAGCATCAAAAAGTATCCTGACAACCCACTTTAAAAAAGGAGAACGCCATGCCAACCGGTGCCAGTCCAAAGCGCGAGCGCGAGTACAAAAAGATCGAGCGGAAGTTCAAGAAAGAGGGCCGTTACAAAGGCCGGGAGGAGGAGGTCGCGTCGCGCATCGTCAACAAACAGCGTTCGGAAGCCGGCGAGACCAAGAAACATACCCACAAACCGCCCAGCCGCTCGGCTTCCCGGCGCAAGAGCAGCAGCGCGCGATCGAGCTCACGCCGCAGCAAATGAGGCCGCTGCCGCAACCAAGCTCGCTCAAGGAGCAGATGGGCAATATCCTGGAGGAAGCCCGCATGGTATTGCCCGGCGTGCAGGCCTTGTTCGGTTTCCAGACGATGGCGGTGTTCAATCAGCGGTTCGACGACATGGCCGGCGCCACCCAGGCGGTGCATATCGTCGCGCTGCTGTCGGTGGTGGTCGCGATCGCCATGGTGATGATGCCGGCCGCCTGGCATCGCATCGTCGAGCCGCATCAAGTGTCGGCCACGACGGTCTCGCTGGCGTCTAAGATGATCTGCTGCGCGTTGTTCCCGCTGGCTGTCGGATTGACGCTGGATATCTATGTGGTGTTGCTGTTGGTGAGCGAGTCGGGGCCGTTGAGTATTTCCGTGGCCGCGCTGACGCTGCTTATATTAGTATGCTTGTGGTTCCTGATTCCGTCGTTGTGGCGCAAGAGGAAAAAACGCTGACTCCGGCACTTATGAGCGGTCCTGCGCCGCCCTGGCATCCTGCGCCCGCGCGCTGTCCGGCTTCAACAGCAGCAACTGCTCCTCCATCACCCGGAACTCCAGCGGGTTGTCCATATGGCTCACTTCGCCATCGAGGGCCACTTTGATCTGGCGGCGCCGTGCCAACCGGCGCCCCTTCACCTTCACCTGCATCTGCGTGAAGCTGAAGGTGGTCAGTTCGTCGCGCTGGTTCAGCCGGCCCATGCGGCCCAGCGCGCCATGCAGCAGCAACCACAGCATGCCGAGTTTGCCCCGCGTGCGCGGCGCCACCGCCGCCAGCCGGCCGTCTTCCAGCGCCGCGCTCATCGGTGGAATGCCGATCTGTTCCATTTGCAGTCGATTGTTGCCAATGAAGAATGTGGCGGTGCGCAGCCGTTGCAGTTGGCCGTCGATTTGCAGCACCAGACGCAGGCGGCGATGCGGACTCAACACGGTTTTCAGCGCCGACAGCGCCGCCACCAGCCGGCTGCGGCCGAACTGCTTCTTGTCCTGCTCGCGCTCTTCCAGCATCTTCGGATACAAGCCGATGCTGGCGTTGACCAAAAACACGCGGTCGTTGACCATGCCGACCTGCACCGGATGCAGACGCGCGGCCAGCAGCGCGTGCACCGCCTCGCTCAGGTCTTCCGGGATGCCGTGGGCACGGCCGAAATAATTGAACGTGCCTTGCGGCAGCACGCCAAACGCGCAGCCGTGCGTGATCGCCTGGCGCGCCACCGCGTTGATGGTGCCGTCGCCGCCGGCCGCCACCAGCACGCCGCCGGCGTCGGCCGCTTGCCTGGCAAGCTGGCCGGCGATCTGGTCGATGGTGTCCGGCTGATCAATGATGGTCAATTCGAACTGCCGGCCGGCGGCACGCAGCACCGATTCGATGGTCGCGCGCCGTTCCTCGGTCTCCGAATGGCCGGAGCCGGCGTTAAGCGCAATGAAAAAGCGGGAGTCGGGCGAAATAACGGTAGGTGGCATGGGCGAGGTCGGTTGGTCCATCATCACCGGCGCGGTGCGGCAAGCCATTGTATCCTTGGCATCACCGCTTTATGTGCTCGTTAGCACACAGACACGAACTCTTCCGCTATTCTCGCCCGAATGCCCTCTCGTTACAGCGCCGGATGCAGCCCGCGAACCGGGCTTACCGCTTCCAGCAGCGATGCGACGTGCAGGATGGTCGATTCCGCCTGCCACTTGCCGACGACCTGGATGTTGATCGGCAGCCCTCCGCTGCTGGTGCCGAAACGCATCGCCAGGCCCGGCAAACCGGTGACGTTGAGCGGCACCGTCGCGCCCTGCAGATAGGTGGCGTCCACCGTCTGGCCGTCGATGACGAAGCTTTCCACGCCGTGCTTGTGCGCCGGGATCGGCAGCACGTGCGTGATCAAGGCGTCGTAGCGCGAGAAATAATCGGCATAGCCGTCGCGCAAGCGCTCGGCAGCCTGCTCGGCCTCGAGGTAGTCCTTCATCGAGGTGTCGGGCAACGACAGCATGGTCTTGGCCATTTTGTAGAGTTCGTCCTGGCTGCGGCCCGCCGTGGCCGCAGCGAACGCCGGCTTCATTTCCATCACGTGCAGCTTATTGAACACATCGAGGGCGAAATCGCGCTCCAGCGCCGGAATGCCGACGTGTTCGACAAAAATGCCGATGTCCTGCAGCGCCTTGGCCGCCGCCTTGACCGTTGCCGCCACCTCGGGATCGACCGGACCAAAGCCCGGGCCGACCATCCAGCCGACCCGCAGCGGACGCGACGGCGGATTGCCGAGCCCGGCGTCGAACTGTGTGGTGCTGCTGGAGAACGCATCCTTGCCGTCCGGCCCGGCCAGTTGCGAGAAGGCCAGCGCGATGTCGCGCACCGAGCGCGCCATCGGCCCCACATGCCAGAAGCGGCGCGGCGCGCGCGGCCAGATGCCGGTCATCGGCACGCGGCCGTGGGTTGCTTTCATCGATGTGATGCCGGTCTGGGCGGCAGGTCCGCGCACGGAGATCGCGAGGTCGGTGCCCAGCCCGAGCGGCGACATGCCCGCCGCGATGGCCGCCGATTCGCCACCGCTGGAGCCGCCAGGGGTGCGGGTCAGGTCCCACGGGTTGTTTGAGGCGCCGGAGAGCAGGTTGTCGCTCTCGATCCAATAGGAGAACTCCGGCAGGTTGGTCTTCGCCAGCAGGATGCCGCCGGCCGATTTCATGCGCGCCACGCTGGTGGCGTCCGCGTCGGGAACGCGGCCTTTGAAGATCGGCGAGCCGCGCTGGGTGGCCACGCCGGCGGTGTCGATCGAATCCTTCACCGTGAAGGGTACGCCGTGCAGCGGACCCAGCTCGGCGCCCGACAGCACCGCCGCCTCCGCCGCCTTGGCGGACCGGAGCGCGTCCTCGGCAACCGTGACAATCGCGTTGACCCGGGGATTGACGGCCTCGATGCGGTCGATGTGCGCTTGCATGACCTCGACAGGCGAGACTTCCTTGGTGCGGATGAGTTCGGCGAGTTTGGTGGCGTCTTGGTAAAAGAGTTCGGTATTCATAGTCGGCCTTTCGATGATGGTGGTCGTAGGAAAACGCTGGTTTGGGCTGGTTAATTGATCTAACTAACGTTCGTTAGGCTGGAAGATATACGCTATAATCGACTTCGTCAACACTGTTCGAGGAAAAATTCTTGAAAACCGAGTCCACAAGCAATTCGAGCGACAGGATCCTGGCGGCGGCGACCAGGATCGCGCAGGCGCATGGCTACGGCGGTTTGAACGTGCGCGGCCTGGCCGAGCAGGTCGGCATCAAGGCGGCCAGCCTCTACCATCACTTTCCGAGCAAAGCCGATCTCGCGGCCGCCGTCGCCAAGCGCTATTGGGAGGATTCGGTCGTGACCTTGGAAGCCTTGTCGGCCGAGACGGGGGACCCGCTGGCCTCCTTGCGCCGCTATCCCGAGACCTTCCGCCGCTCGCTGGAAAACGACAACCGCATGTGCCTGGGCAGTTTCATGGCGGCCGAGTATGACGACCTGCCGGCCGTGGTGCAGCAGGAAGTGCAAGCGTTCGCCGACGTCAACGTCGCGTGGCTGGCGAAAACCCTGGTGGCCGCGCAGGTGGTCGGCGCCGACGACGCCACGCGGCGGGCGCAAGCCATTTTCGCGGCGGTCGGCGGCGCCCAGCTCATGGCGCGCGGCCGCGCCGATATCCAGCTGTTCGACGCGCTGATCGAAAGTTATCGGGGCGCCGGACTGTTGCCATCGTAAGCCCCGGCTGTCGGTAAACCATCTCTATGACAACGAAAACGATGCTGATCGAAGGCTGGCGTTCCTTGTGGGAGTTGCGCCCGCAGCATGACGTTTCTATCGTCACGCGCCTGCTGATCGCGTCGCTCATCGCGGTCGCGCTGGCGCTCGCATTGATGACGTTTGTCGCCGTGTTCGGCCATGTCGACCGGCCGGGCTGGTGGTGGGCGTCGATTCTGCCCAACATCGGCATTTGCCTGTGCATTGTGCATACGCTGTTCGGCGTGCTCCGGCTTGCCGAGCGGTATCTGCCGCCGCATCTGGTGGCGCGCCTGTCCGACGTCAGGGATATTCGCGCGGGCATGGCGCTGTCCGCGCTGGCGCTGATCGGCATCATTCTCGGCATGACCATCGGCTTCACGATCGTGCCGATTCTCGTGGGATTCAACGTCTGGGGCATGTTCATCTCGTTGCCGGCCGCGCTGACCAAATTCGCCGTGTTCATCCTGTTCGTTCTTGCAGTC
This sequence comes from Duganella sp. AC917, assembly GCF_979258245.1. Taxonomy (NCBI): domain Bacteria; kingdom Pseudomonadati; phylum Pseudomonadota; class Betaproteobacteria; order Burkholderiales; family Oxalobacteraceae; genus Duganella; species Duganella sp. AC917. Next base: position 5,224,619 of record NZ_OZ409848.1, on the reverse strand, counting down.
AACTGGGTGTGGTGGCGCTCGCGCCTGCGCCAGCAGCAGCTGCAGAGCGAGGTGACCGAGGCCCGGCTGCGTCTGCTGCAAGGGCAGATCGAGCCGCACCTGCTGTTCAACACGCTGGCGAACATCCAAAGCCTGATGGATTACGACACGCCCCGCGCGAAACGGATGATCGAGACGTTTTCCAGCTACCTGCGCGGCAGTTTGTCGCAGCTGCGCCAGACCGACAGCACCCTCGAGGCCGAACTCGACATGGCGCGCAATTACCTTTCCCTGCTGCAGATACGCATGGACGACCGGCTGCGGTTCCACATCGACGCCAGCGACGAAGCGCGCCTGGCCGTCATGCCGACGCTGATCCTGCAACCGCTGGTGGAGAACGCCATCCATCACGGACTCGCCCCCAAGCTTGAAGGCGGCAGCGTGGTGGTCAGTGCAGTGGTGCGCGCCGGACGTCTCGAGGTACGCGTGGTCGATGACGGCATGGGGCTCAATGCGCCGGGCAAGCAGCTGCGTCCCGGCGCCGGGATGGCGCTTGCCAACCTGCGCTCGCGTTTGCAAACCCAGTTCGGCGCCGATGCCAGTTTGATACTGCAAGCGCGCGACAACGGCGCCGAGGTGGTGCTGGATATACCTTATCGCAGCCGCGCCGCCGCATCGCCGCCGCCGCCGGAGTTGGCGGCATGACGCGCGTGCTGATCGCGGACGACGAGCCGCACCTGGCGCAGTACCTGGGCGACCAGTTGCTGGCCCTGTGGCCGGAATTGCAGATCGTCCACGTCGCCCGCAATGGCGTCGACGCCGCCGCCCGTATCGCCGAGCTCGAACCGGACATCGCGTTTCTCGACATCCAGATGCCGGGGCTGTCCGGCCTGGAGGTGGCGCAGGGAATCGAAGGCCATACGCGGGTGGTGTTCGTCACCGCCTTCGACGAGTTCGCGCTTCAGGCGTTCGAGCATGCCGCGCTCGATTACGTGCTCAAGCCGGTCAGCACGGAAAGGCTGAGCCGCACCGTGGCACGGCTGCGCGCGACGCCCGCCATGGCGCCGTCCGGCCCGGCGATGGCGCAGGCGCTGCACCAACTGACGGCGGCCCCGCCGCGTCCCCGGCTGCGTTACATTCTCGCGTCCCAGGGCGAGCGTGCCCACCATATCGACGTCGCCAACGTGCGCTTTTTCCAGGCGGATGACAAATACACGGTGGTTGCCAGCATCGACGGCGAATTTCTGATCCGCACCACGATCACCGACCTTGCCGCCCAACTCGATCCGGAGCAGTTCTGGCAGGTGCACCGGTCGACACTGATCAACCTGGCCTGGCTCGAGGGCACGCGCCGGGACGAGGCCAGCCGTTTGTTCCTGCGCGTGCGGGGACATGCCGGCGAACTGCCCGTGAGCCGCGCTTTCGTGCATTTGTTCAAGGCGATGTAGCCGGCGCTTGCCGTTCGTCGCGTCGGCTGTCGATTCGTCGCACAGCCGATGCGCAGGCGGGCGCCATCGGCGATGCTGGTGTTTTCTGCCAGGGAAACGCCAATGTTCAAGATCGTATCGGTCCTTCTTTTCTGCGCCGTCACCGTCGCGCCAACCTTTGCCGCGCCGGCCGCGCCAGTGGTCGACACTGTCGACGGCCGCCGGGTCGAGTCCCTGACGCTGCGTCATCCCACGTCGGAGGACGTGGTGGTGTTCGAAAGCGGGTCGCGCAGCACGATCGACAAATGGGGTACGGTGCCCGAGCAGCTCGCCCAGGAGGCATCCGTGTTCGTCTACAACCGGCCGGGCTATGGCAACAGCGAGGTGGCCGCCACGCCGCGCGATGGCGGCACGGTCGTGGAAGAGCTGCGCGGCATCTTGCGCCACAAGGGACTGAAGCCGCCTTACGTGCTGGTCGGCCATTCGCTTGGCGGCCTGTACATGCAGCTGTTCGCCAGGCGGTATCCGGACGAGGTGAAGGCGCTGGTACTGGTGGACTCTCTGTATCCGCGCATGGTCAAGAAGGCACAAGATTTTCCGCTGATGACGCGCATCGCCGGTCAGTTGGCCTTTTCCCGGTCGGTCTGGCGCGAAATTGAGAAAATCGACGAGACGGGCGACATGATCCTGGCGCTGCCGGGCATCGACGACAAGCCCATCGTGCGGCTGGTGAACCAGCCGACCTCCAGCACGGCAATCGCGGTCGACTTCGGCGCATTCCGGATGGATGACGCCACCCGGGACGCGGTGCGCGCGCTCTATCCTAAGGCGAAGACGGTCGTGGCCGACTCGAGCCACCAGATGGCGCTGACGTCGCCGGAAGTCGTCACGGCCGCGATACGGCAGGTGCTTCCTCCGGCGCGCGATAAAAAATTTGTCGGGCAATAAAGGCGAGAGGCGAAGTCAGCCGATGATTACCGTCACACGCGGCCAGCGCAACGCATAGCTTTTCTGCGCGACACGGGCACGGTAAGTCTCCATGCTCACCCGCGTCGGGTTGCGGCGTACCACGCAATCGAAAAGATCGTGCAAACCATGCGGCGCGATGACTTCCATGGAGCCATCCGGGTTCAGGCCGATGCCGACGCAGGTGGCGTATTCCGGCCAGGTTGCGATGCCTTCCCGAAGCGACGCCAGCGGCGCGACCGCATGTCCGAAATGCGCTTCGAACCACAGGTGCACCGCCGCCTGGTTGGTGACTTCCCAGGGCACGCCCGGCATCGCTGCATGCAGGCGACGCTGCAGGCCCGCTTCCGTTTCCGGCGCCAGGTCGGATGCGTCGAAGTAAGCAACGTCCACGTCCGGCAGTTGCGACGGCGTCGAATAGCCGTGCAACGCGTCCCACACCAGATTGCGCACCGCGCCCGCGCCGATGCACCACGACGCTAACCGCAGGTCGCGCACGGCTGCCAACGCCGCCATGAACCACGCGGAAGATCGCGCGATACCACGCAGGCGTTCCGCCAACTCGTCTTCGCGCACCATGTCGACGTCTGTTTTCAGTTCAACGCTCTTTCCTCGGGACGCAAGGTCAGCACCCGCACGCCGTTGCGCGTCACCGCCACCGTGTGCTCGAACTGTGCGGACAGCTTGCCGTCGGTCGTCACAACGGTCCAACCGTCGTCCTCGGTGTGCACCGTGCGACGGCCCTGGTTAAGCATCGGCTCGATGGTGAAGACCATGCCTTCCTGTAGCATCAGGCCCGTCTGCGGCTTGCCCCAATGCAGCACCTGCGGCGCTTCGTGCATCTCGCGACCGATGCCGTGCCCGCAATATTCCCGTACGACGGAGTAACCATTGCGCCGCGCGTGGCGCTCGATGGCGTGACCCACGTCGCCCAGCCTGGCGCCCGGACGCACGGCCTTGATGCCCTTCCACATCGCCTCGTAGGTCACTTCCACCAGCCGCTTGGCCAGCGGCGACACTTCGCCAACGAGGTAGGTTTTGCTCGAATCGGCGATGAAGCCGTTCTTTTCCAAGGTGATATCGAAGTTGACGATATCGCCGTCCCGGAGGATGTCGGTGGTGGACGGCACGCCGTGGCACACCACGTTGTTGCGCGAGGCGTTGAGCGAGTAGGCGAAGCCGTACTGGCCCTTGCTGGCTGGCCGCGCGCTGAGTTCATTGACGATGAAGCTGTCGACCATGTCGTTGACCTGCATGGTCGACATGCCGATCAGCTTGAATCGATCCAGATGGCCGAACACGCTCGCCAGCAGCTTGCCCGATTCCGCCATCAGCGCGATTTCCTCCGGTCGCTTGGTCATCCGAGCGCGCTCCGGAACTGGGTGTCCACATCGACCCCGACCCCCGCCGCCCGCAGCTCGCCGGCGACGATCTCGTTGAAACTGAGCGTAGGATTCATTTCGCACAACATGCCGATCTTGATCCAGAACGCCGCCTGCGCGTTGATCGACCGGCAGCCGACGCCGCTGGCCTTGCGGATCTGATCGTGCAGATTGTCGTCGATGTTTACGATGCCCATGAAGTAGTCCTATATACGAAGTGTATATGGATTGTATATTCATCATACGGTGCAGCGCAAGCGCGTTTTTGGCCCGTGCTCAGCTCTTTTCGTCTTCGGGGATCGGCCGCACCACCAAAAAGTGGTAAGACATGGCGCCGACGAAGGCGATGCCGGCCCCGGTCAGCAGCGCCGGCACGAACGACCAGGTCTGCGCGATGTAGCCGGTCAACACCGGCGCCAGCGCGCCGCCCAGAAAGCCGCCGAAGTTCTGCAGCGCGCCGAGCGAGGCGATACGGCTGGGCGGCGCCGCCACGGTGGCCAGCGACCACGCGCACGCCGACGAGGCGTTGGCGAGGAAGATCACCATTGAGATGCAGGCGACCGCCAGCACGTTGCTGTCGACCAGCGCGGCCGGCACCGTGAACACCACCATGCCCAGCGTGGCGACCACCACCGCGTTGCGGCGGCCGGACATCTGCGACTTGGCCCTGCTGGCGACGCGGTCGGAGGCCCATCCGGCGATCAGCGCGCCGGCGAAACCGCAAATGAATGGAATCGACGACGCCAGCCCTGCGTACGCCAGGTCCATATGCCGCTCGGTGCGCAGGTAGCCCGGCAGCCAGGTCAGGTACACCCAGTTGAGATACACCGAGCCGAAGAAGCCGAGCATCATGCCCCAGGTGGTGCGGTGGCGGAACAGCGCGCGCCAAGCGGCAAAGCTGGTCCTGGACGCGGCGGCGCCCGCCGTCCCCATCTCCAGATAAGCGCGTTCTTCGGCGCTCAGCTGCGCCGGCGCCGGATCACGGTACAGCGCTACCCAGACCACCGCCGCCACCAGGCCCATCGCACCGGTGACGAAAAACGCCCAGTGCCAGCTGGTGGCGGCGATCAGCGGCGCCAGGCACAATGGCGCGAGCGCGACGCCCAGCGGCGAGGCCGAATTGTAGACGCCGGTCGGCGTGCCGCGCGAGCGCGGCGGGAACCAGTTGCTGACCACCAGCGCCGCCGCCGGAAACTGCGGCGCCTCGCCGATGCCCAGCGCAATGCGGGCGATCACGAACCAGCCGAAGGTCACTGCCAGCCCGCCGGCGGCCTGCGCCAGCGACCACACCACCAGGCCGATGCCCAGCAGCCAGCGCGGCCCGATCTTGTCGACCAGCGCGCCGACCGGCAACTGGCACAGCGCGTAGCTCCACGAGAAGGCCGAGAGGAGCAGGCCCATCTGGCCCAGCGACAGCCCGAGGTCGGCGCGGATGTATTCGTTGGCCACTGCCAGGGTGGCGCGGTCGAGGTAGTTGATGACGCCGCACACCACCAGCAGCACCAGCGCCAGGGTTTGTCGGCGGCGGATGCGGGGCGGGGTGTCGTTACCGGAGATATTGATCATTGCGGAAGGGGCTGGGCGGTTAGTGCGAACGGTCGCGGCGGGAGCGTTGGCCCCCGTGGGACCACGAGTATAGTCCAGCACGCCCCGGCCAAGGCGACCGGCGGGCGGTCGGGCCCGCCAAAAAAATTCACTTTAGGCAATGTACGGTAGCGTACGGAGTTCCACTAGGAAATAATTGACACTGCGCAAGGGGTCAGCTTTTCCCCCTGCCGAGCAAGTCTTCGGTGCCAAAGGCGAGATACCGGAGATTGCGATGATTTTAGTGGTGGAAGACGACATGGATTTGGCGGACGCCTGCCTGATGGTGCTGGAGAGTTCCGGCTACGAGGTGCAGGTGGCGCACGACGCCGAGGAGGCGCTGATGAAAATCACGCGCCACAAACCGGATCTGTTGATCTCGGACTGCATCATGCCGGGTCGCACCGGCCTGGAGCTCAGCGAGCAACTGCGCAAGCGTTACACACGCGACGTGCTGCCGATCCTGCTCATGAGCGGCTCGCTGCGCAACCAGGTCGCCCACGGGGACAGCTATGACGGTTTCCTTTGCAAACCCTTCCTGGCCGAGTCGCTGCTGTCGGAAGTCAAGAAGCTGCTGCAGGGCGAAGCATGCCCGCAGTTGGTCCCGGGCTGATGATGAGATTAGCTACATTTATCCTGGCCAATCTTGAACCCATATTAAAAGAGTGGGAAGAGTTCGCCGCCTCGCTGGCCCCGCTCGAGGACGCCACCAGGGTGGAACTGCGCGACCATGCGGCGGACGTGTTGCGCGTCATCGCGGCCGATCTGGAGACGCCGCAGGCCGAGCACGAGAGCATCGCCAAGTCCAAGGGGCTGGCGCTTGCGGCCAGCGCCAACACCGCCGCCGAACGGCATGCCGAGGAGCGCGTCGCTGCCGGGTTCTCCGGCGAGCAGGTGATGGCCGAGTACCGGGCGCTACGCTCCAGTGTGCTGCGGCTGTGGGCGCGGGATGCGCGGCACACGACCCCGGAAAGCCTGGGGGACGTGATCCGGTTCAACGAGGCGATCGACCAGGCCCAGACCGAGTCGATGGCGCGGTATTCGCGCATGCTGCGCGAAGCCCAAAACCTGTTCCTGGCCATACTCGGGCACGACGTCCGCACGCCGCTGGGCGCGGTCAGCATGGGCGCGCAGGTGCTGCTGATGGATCAGACCTTGCCGTCCAAGGCGCTCAAGGTGGGACTGCGTATCCTGAATAGTTCCAAGCGCATGGACGCCATCGTGCGCGACCTGCTCGACTTTTCCACCACCCACCTGGGTGACGGCATCCCGATCGATCCGCGCACGGTCGACCTGATGGAGATCTGCGTGCACACGATGGACGAGGCCAGGATCTTCCATCCCGACCGCCAGTTCGACTTCAAGGCGGAGGGCGACATGCTTGGCGCGTGGGACGGCCAGCGCATGGGGCAGGCGTTTTCAAACCTGCTGTCGAATGCGATCCAGCACAGCACGCCGAACAGCGTGATCCGCGTCACGCTGACCGGTTTTGCCGACGAGGTGGTGTACGAGGTGCGCAACGAGGCCGATGTGCTGTCGCCGGCCAAGCTGCGCACGCTGTTCGACCCGATCAAACGGTTCGCGATCCGTCCCGCCAGCGAACGGGTAGGCGCGCGCATGCAGAACCTGGGCCTGGGCCTGTATGTTGTCAAAGAGATCGTCAGCGCGCACAACGGCAGGATCGCGGTGGCCTCCAATCCCGACGACGGCGTCACGTTCACCATCCGCTTGCCACGGCAGACGCCGGCGCGGCGCAGCGGCGATGAGCTTCAGCCGCAGTTGGTGTCGAGCGAGTAGTTGAGCCGGTAGTTAAAACGAGTAGTTCGGATTTTTCACCATTCCCGCGACCCGGCCGAGCCGGCTGACCGCGACCAGGAGATGCAATGCAAAAGCTCATCACGCGCGTGCGCATTTCGGTGTCGCTGTCGGCCCTGATCACACTATTTGTCGGCCTGGCGCTGACCGCCGTGCTGTTCGTCAGCGTCCGGCGGGTCGAGACGTCCCGGCAGACCGTGCAATTCCAGCAAGACGCCAAGCTGCGCATCAACGCCGTGGTCGGCGGCGTGCGCGACGCGGCCGAACAGGTCGACGTGCTGCAGCGCGTGTTCGCCACCTTCGGCCTGATCAGCCGCGAGCAATTCCATCGGCTGAGCGGGCCGCTGCTGAAGCAATCGCCGCAAATCCAGGCGCTCGGCTTCCAGCGCCTGATCCAGCACGGCGATCGTGCCGCTTACGAGGCGGCGATGCGCCGCCGTGTGCCCGGTTTCACGCTGACCGAACTGGTCGACGGGCGCGTGCGCGGCGCCGCCGTGCGCGACAGCTACCTCGCGGTCGATTACCTGGAGCCGTCGTTCGGCAACGAAGCCCACCTGGGACTGGACACGGCGCCGCTGGCCGAGCTGGCCGAGGCCCGCCGCGCGTCGCGCGAGCGTGGCGGCAGCGCCGGCACCAGCGTGTTGCCGCTGCTGTTTGCCGCCACCCGGCACCAGGGGTTCCGCGTGGTGGCGCCGGTGTTCTGGCAGGGCGCGCCGCTCGACAACGCCGCCGCCCGCCAGCGCGCCGTCATCGGCGAGCTCGTCGCCGAACTGCGCGTCGACCGCCTGTTCGATCCGGTGCTCGCGGCGCGCGGTTTCCCGGCGCAACAAGACGTCGGCATGCGCTTGTTTGCCGCCGCCCCCGGCGAAGCGCCCCGCCTGATCGCCAGCCACGGCGATGCCGCCGCCGCCTTCGCCACCGCCGCCCACGCTTCCTCCTTGCGCTGGCTGCCCGCCTGGCTGTTCTACGACCGCCCGGCGCCGGTGATCTCGTCGTTCGCACTGGCCGAGCAAACGCTGCGCCTGGAGGTGGCCCAAACCGAAACCTTCTTCGCGGACGGCCACAACGGTTCGCAATACGCGCTGCTGGGCGGCTTGCTGTCGACGCTGCTGGCGACCGCCTATATCTACACGCTGGTGTCGCGCCAGGGTGTGATCGAACGGACCACGCGCGCCCGTACCGCCACGCTGGAATTCGCCAACCTGCGGCTGGCCGAGGACCTGGCCCGGCGCGCCCAGACCGAGCAGGGGCTGCGGCTGCGCGAACGGGTGATCGAGGTGTCGGCCAACGCCATCATCCTGTGCAGCGCCCGGGGGCCGGAGCACGCGATCGAGTACGTCAATCCGGCGTTCGAGCGCATCACCGGCTTCAGCGCCGACGAGGTGATGGGACGCGGACTCGATTTCCTGCATGGCAGCAGCCAGTACCAGGGCAACATCGAACAGATCCACACCGCGCTGCGCGACCACAGCGAAGGCCACGCACTGGTGCGTAACCACCGCAAGGACGGCAGCGGCTACTGGAGCGACCTGTTCGTCGCGCCGGTGCGCGATCAGCATGACGAGGTCAGCCACTTTGTCGTCGCCCAATACGACATCTCGGCGGCAATGGGTTACGAGGCCGAGATCGAATACCAGGCCACGCACGACAGCCTGACCGGGCTGGCCAACCGCAATTTGCTGCGCGAGCACCTGAACGACGCCATCGCCGGCGGACGGCGCAAGAACAGCGCGTTCTGGGTCGCCTTCCTCGATCTGGACCGCTTCAAGTTCGTCAACGACACCCTGGGACACGAGGCCGGCGACATGCTGTTGAAAATCGTCGCCGAGCGTCTGCTGGCGTGCGTGCGCGAAACCGACACCGTGGCGCGAGTCGGCGGCGATGAATTCATGCTGGTGCTGCCCGACAATCCCGAGGACGGCACCGGCGTCACCGTGCTGACCCGCATCATGGAGGCGATCGCGCAGCCGATCATGGTGCAGGGACACGAGTTCGTGATCCAGTGCAGCATCGGCGTGGCCACCTACCCGACCGACGGCGAGAGCGCCGAGAGCCTGACCCGTTTCGCCGACATCGCGATGTACCGCGCCAAGGAGCTGGGCCGCAACGCCTTCCAGTTCTACACGGCCGAAATGAACGAACGCACGCTGGACCGGCTCAAGATCGAAACCGACCTGCGCCGCGCGCTCGAGCGCGACGAGTTCGTGCTGCACTACCAGCCGCAGCTCAGTTTAAGCACTGGCAAGATCATCGGCATGGAGGCGCTGGTGCGCTGGAACCATCCGACCGAGGGCATGATCGCGCCGACCCGCTTCATCGGCCTGGCCGAGGAAATGGGATTGATCGTGCCGATCGGCGCCTGGGTGCTGCGCACCGCGTGCCTGCAGACCATGGCATGGCACAAGGCCGGCTTTGGCGCGCTGCGCGTGGCGGTCAACCTCTCGCCGCGCCAGTTCGCCCAGCAATCGCTGGTGCAATCGATCGCCGACGTGCTGCGCGAAACGGGCATGATCCCGTCGCTGCTGGAACTGGAGCTGACCGAGGGCACGGTGATGCACGACGTCGACCATGCCATCGACGTGCTGCGCAACCTGAAGTCGCTTGGCGTGCATATTTCGATCGACGATTTCGGCACCGGCTACTCGAGCCTGTCCTATCTGCGGCGTTTCCCGATCGACGTGCTCAAGATCGACCAGTCCTTCGTGCGCGAACTGAGCATCGACGCCGACGACGCCGCCATCGTGCGCGCCATCATCACCCTGGCGCACAGTTTGCGGCTGGAGGTCATCGCCGAAGGCGTGGAGAACGCGGCGCAACTGGATTTCCTGCGGGCCGAAGGGTGCGACCTGATGCAAGGCTACTTCTATAGCCGGCCGCTGGCCACCGAGGCGTTCGGGCAGTTGCTGCGGGACGACAGGCGGCTGCCGGGCAGCGCCGTCCTCCGCTACACGCGCTCGGGCGGGCGGCCGATCGTCGATACGGGCCAGCAGATCGGCGCGCTGCTGGCCGATGTGAAAGCCGGCCGCGCCCATCGTCATGCCAGCCGCGCCCAGTGCGAGACCAGCTAGCTGCAAGCCCGACTCGATCGCTTCGGACACCACTTCAGTGGCGCCTGTAATTCAGGCCGCCCGGCTCTTTGGCGACGGATCGACCATGACGCGGTCGCGGCCGGCGTGTTTGGCCGCGTACAGGGCTTCGTCGGCGCGCGTGATGGCGTCGCCGATGTCGTCGTTCGGTGTCAGCTCGGCCACGCCGAACGAGGCCGTGATGCCCGACTCGATCGGCCAGCTCGCGTTTTTGAGCCCGGTGCGCAGTTTTTCCGCCAGCACACGCGCCTGCTCGGCGCTGGTGCCCGCGCAGATGATCAGGAACTCTTCGCCGCCCCAGCGCACCAGCTTGTCGTTCGAACGGATGCCGGCCGTGATCTCGGCGGCGAATTGCCGCAGCACGGCGTCGCCCGTGTCATGGCCGTGCTGGTCGTTGATGCGCTTGAAATGGTCGATGTCGGTGAACACCACCGACATCGGCGCGTTCAGCATCGCCGGCGTGCCCATCAGCGCGGCGCGCAGTCCCTGGCGGTTCAGTGCGCCGGTCAGCGGGTCGGTGTTGACCTGCTCGGCAAGCTCGCGTGCCTCCAGTTGCAACGCCCGGTTGACCTCGCTCAGCAGATTCAGACGCTTGCTGCTGTGGCGCAGCTGGCGCCGCAGTTGCAACCATGCCATCAGCGGCCAGCTGACCGCGCATAGTATCCACGCACCCATCAGCAGCAGATACAGGCGGTCCTGGCTGATCCATTTGCCATGGAAGCGGATCGCGCGCAAATCGATGACGTGCTCGCCGACTTCGTTGAGGGCGCCGGTCATCAGCTCGATGCGCGTGACGTTGTCGAGACGCACGCCCGAATCTTCCAGCGGCACGTGCTTGTAGTCGATCCACCAGCCCGCCGTGCGGAACACATTGAGCGGGATGCGCACTTCGCCGCGGTCGAGCATCTTGAGCTCGACTTCGTTGACTTTTTGCGACATCCAGTCGCCCTGGGTCGACACCCCCGGCTCGAAGTTGCCCAGCATCAGGCGCATCGCGTGCGGACCCGGGCCGGCATAGCGGACGTCGAGGCTGACCGATTCAAACGCCGACAGATCGAGTCCGCTAGAGGTGTGCGTGGTCAGGAACAGGAATTTGCAGTTGGGCCAATCGATCTTGCGCGTCAGGTGGCAGCGCATGCGCAACAGGCCGTCCTTGCGTTCCAGCGTGGCCACGCTGCTGCCGCCGATGATGGCGTCGCCCAGCGCTTCCACCGGCCGCTTGCTGGCGTCGGAGAACTCGATCACCCGCTCCATGCCGTAATGATGCCAGGCGATCAGGCCGACGGTGAGCGCCATCAGCACCGCCGTGGCGTAACGCATCACCACGGGCGCGCGCGGGGTGCCAGAGGGCGGCGGAGTTTCACGGGAAAGCGGATTTGGCATCACGGAACAATCGGGCGCTGCTCGATCTTTCGATAGAGCAATTTATTAATCCCGCGAATATACACTGATCCGGCCGCCCTGTCCGCGTCAGGCCGGCGGACCGGTCAGGCGGGCGATTTCGACCCATCCGTGTTCGTCGAAAATAGGACAATCCTCGGCGATGCTGACCACCGCGTTGAAGTCGGCCGCCGTCACCACCGAATAGCCCGACAGCGTACTGCCGGACAGCTTGGGACCGAGCAGCCGGGTCGAGATTTCGACGCTGTTGTGGGTCAGGCTGCCACGGTCGATCAGCGCCGAGCCCAGCGCGGTGAACCATCTCGACCAGTTGGCCGGATCATGTTCCGACGCTTCCGACGTGCCGCCGGGAGCGCCGCGATAAACAATGAGAAACTTTTCCATGCAACCTCCTCCGCACTGGATGGGATAAGCCAAGCGCGCACCCGCGCGTGCCTGGCCTTGATTGAAACCTTAGCAGAAGCATGCGGGCGGCGACGCACCGCTGGCCGTCGCCGCCTGTTTTTTCACAGGTCGATTTTCAGCCGCGTGACGATGCTGCGCTCGGCGCCGGGGATGACATACAGGTTGCCCCACGAGGCCGTATAGTAGTTGCGGTCGAACAGGTTGTGCACGTCCAGCGACAGCCGCACTTTCTTGCTGATCTGCCAGTAGCTCACCAGCTTGGCCGTGGTGTAGGCCGGCAGCGTGTACGTGTCGGCGGTGTTGCCGGAGCGGTCGCCGACGTAGTTGACGCCGCCGCCGATGCCGTAGCGGCCACCGTTGTCCAGCACGGCTTCGCGGATGGCCAGCAGGCCGGCGCTTACTTTCGGCACGTTCGTCAGGCGCGTGCCCCGCGCCAGTGTTTTGTCCTGTTCCACGCGGGCGTCGTCCCACGAAAGATTGCCGCTGACGCGCCAGTTGGCGTCGAGCTGGCCGTAGACGTCGGCCTCGGCGCCGCTACTCTTGACCTTGCCGGCCGCGACCGAGTAGCCGGGCACGTCGCTGGCGGTCAGCACGTTGGTTTTGGTGATGTCGTAGACGGCGAAGTTGGCGCCCAGGCGCTGGTCCAGCGTCTGCAGTTTCCAGCCGGCCTCGTACGAGGTCGAGCGTTGCGGGTCGAACGGGCTGCCGTTGATGTCGGTGCCGCTGTTGCCGCGGAACGATTTGCCGGCCGAGACGTAGAGCGAGCTCCATTCGTTGGGCAGGAAGGTCAGCCCGGCGCGTGGCGACACAGCGCTTTGCTGCTTGGTCGTCACCGTTCTGGCAACGCGGTTGTCGATGTCCTGGTTGTACTCGTCCCAGCGCAGGCCGCCGAGCAGTTTCCACTGCGGCGACAGGCTGAGCTGGTCTTGCGCGAACACCGCCTTGACGCGCTGGCGCTCGTCCGAGCTGGAGGTGCGGTTGGTCAGCGCCGACGCCGGGGCGCCGTACACCGGATTGTAAATGTCGATCGGCGTGTTGGCCGAGCGCAGGATTTCGGTGTTCATCCACAGGCGCGACGCTTCGGCGCCCACCAGCACGGTGTGGCCGATGCCGGCGGTGTCGAACTTGCCTTCGACCTCGGCCTGCACCGAAACGTCGCGCGACGGCAGCTGGCGCCACGTGGCCTGGCGGTTGAGCGTGCGGTTGTCGGCCGCCAGCGCGGTGGCCTCGGTGTAGTTGCCGTCGAACGTGCTTTCCTTGTAGCTGGCGCCCAGGCGCGTGCGCCAGTGGTCCGACAATGCGCGGTCCAGGGTCAGCTGGTGGGTGTCGCTGCCCAGGGCCATGTTGCCGTCGGATGGTTCATTCAGGATGCGATCGCGCGGCAGCGTGAACAGCGCGCCGCGCACGTTGATGGTGCCACGGTCGAGCGGGGTGTCGGCGCGCAGGAATTCCGCTTCATAGTTCAGCATGGTTTGCGGATCGATGACCCAGGTCAGCGCCGGCGCCACCAGGGTGCGCTTGTTGTGGAGCAAGGTGGAGCGGCTGTCGCCCTCCTCCGTCATCAGGTTGATGCGGTAGGCCACGCTGGCGCTCAGCGCGCCGGTGCTGTCGACGGTGGCGCGGCGCAAGCCCCGGCTGCCCAGGCTGACCTCGGCGACGTGGCGCGGGGTGAACTTCGGCTTCTTGGTGACGATGTTGATCGTCCCGCCCGGCTCGCTGCTGCCGTAAAGCGCCGACGCCGGTCCCTTGAGGAATTCGAAGCGCTCGACGGTGGCGGTGTCGCGCGGCGGGTTGTAGCCGCGCGAGCCGGGAAAGCCGTTGACCAGGAAACCCATGTCGGTGCTGCTGAAACCGCGAATGGCGTAGTTGTCCCAGGTGCCGCCGAAATCGTTGAGGCGTGAAATGCCGCTGACGAAGTCGACGGTGTCGGCCAGGCGCAGCGCGCCCAGATCCTCGATCTGCTGCTGGCTCATCACCCGGACCGATTGCGGCACTTCGCGCAGCGGCGTGTCGGTGCGCGTGGCGCCGCTGCTGTGCTGCGGGTTGTACTGGCCGGCGGCGCGGTCGGCGACGACGGTTACCTGCGGCAAGGCGGTATCGGTGGTGGCGGTGGCGGCGGCCTCATCGCTGGAGGCGTGGGCATGGACGAGGGGGGCGAACAGCAAGCTCAAGGTGGCAAGACGCGCGGTGGGACGAAAAGACATGGAGATCCATTGGCAATGAAAGAGGTTTCATATTATAAATGATAATCATTCTCATTTGCATTGGTGCTTCAGCTTTGCGCGCCGAAATCAGGGGGAGGTGGACCCGTATTCGGGATTTCTGCTATTTTGTGGGACGCATATTCGAAAGGCACGTCATGACCGATTTCACCCATTTCCCGATCACGCAAAAATGGCCGGCCCAGCACGCCGACCGCATCCAGCTGTACTCGCTGCCCACGCCCAACGGCGTCAAGGTCTCGATCATGCTGGAGGAAACCGGCCTGCCGTACGAACCGCATCTGGTGAACTTCGAGACCAACGACCAGACCTCGCCGGAATTCCTGTCGCTCAATCCGAACAACAAAATTCCGGCCATCGTGGATCCCAATGGTCCGGACGGCAAGCCGCTGGCGCTGTTCGAATCCGGTGCGATCCTGATTTACCTGGCGGAAAAGAGCGGGCAGTTCCTGCCGGCCGACGCCGCCGGGCGCTACGAAACCATCCAGTGGCTGATGTTCCAGATGGGCGGCGTCGGACCGATGTTCGGCCAGCTGGGCTTTTTCCACAAGTTCGCCGGCAAGGATTACGAGGACAAGCGCCCGCGCGACCGCTTCGTGGCCGAGTCCAAGCGTTTGCTGGGGGTGCTGAACGGGCGTCTGGCGACGCGCGAATGGCTGGTTGGCGACCAGTACACGATCGCCGACATCGCCACCTTCCCGTGGGTGCGCAACCTGATCGGTTTCTATCAGGCGGGCGACCTGGTGGGCATCGCCGACTTCCCGCATGTGACGCGGGCACTGGCGGCGTTCGTTGCGCGTCCGGCGGTGGCGAAGGGCTTGGAGATACCCAAGCGCGGCTAACCGGACCACACATACATGTCGGGCGGATGCGGCGTAACCGTCATCCGCCCGGGGTGGTCACCTCAATACTTGACGAATTTCGACTCGTCCGGTCCGACGCCGGCCATCTCGACCTGGCGCACCGGCGCTGGCTTGACGCCGCCGCGCGGTTGCAGGCGCGGCACGCCGCTCCTGGCGTTGCCGCCGGCGCCGTGACCTATCCGGAAGAAACTCATCGCCTGCTGCAGCTCCTCGGCCTGGCTGCTCATTTGCTCGGCGGTCGACGCCAGTTGCTCCGAGCCGGCGGCGTTCTGCTGCGTGGTCTGGCTCAACTGTGCGATGGCGCTGTTGATCTGTGCCAGGCCCGACGACTGCTCTTCCGACGCGGCTGTGATCTCCTGCACCAGCTCGGACGTCTTTTTGATGTTCGGCACCATCGCGCCCAGCATCTGGCCGGCCTGCTCGGCCAGGCTGACGCTGCTAGTGGCGACCTCGCCGATTTCCTGCGCGGCGATCTGGCTGCGCTCGGCCAGCTTGCGCACCTCGGCCGCGACCACGGCGAAGCCCTTGCCGTGCTCGCCGGCACGGGCCGCCTCGATGGCCGCGTTCAACGCCAGCAGATTGGTCTGGTAGGCGATATCGTCGATGATCAGCACCTTGGCGGCGATCTGCTTCATTGCCGACACCGTCGAGCGCACCGCTTCGCCGCCTTCGGTGGCTTCGGACGCCGCGCGGCTGGCCATGGCGTCGGTCACCTTGGCG
Source organism: Duganella sp. AC917 (assembly GCF_979258245.1). NCBI lineage: Bacteria > Pseudomonadati > Pseudomonadota > Betaproteobacteria > Burkholderiales > Oxalobacteraceae > Duganella > Duganella sp. AC917. The sequence goes on along the minus strand of NZ_OZ409848.1, from coordinate 5,208,769 downwards.
TTGTCGGTGTTCTGCGCCACCGACGCCGTCATCTGTTCCACCGACGCCGAGGTTTCCTCGACACCGGCGGCCTGTTCGCTGGCCGCCTGCGCCAGCGAATTGGCCGTCGCGCTGACCTCCTCGGAGGCGGCCGCCAGGCCTTCGGCGTTGGCGTTCACTTCCGACACCACCTGCGCCAACTTGGCGACGGTGTTGTTGGCGTATTTCTTCAGCTCGCCATATGCGCCCTCGTACGGCTTGTCGATGGTTTGCGTCAGGTCGCCCTCCGACATCGCGCCCATCACCCGCACCACATCGTCGATGCTGCTGCCGGTGGTCGTGGCAAGCTGGTTCAGGCTCTCGCCCATGTCGCGCTGGAAACCCTGCAGGCCGTTGAGGTCGATGCGCGCGCCGAAGTTGCCGCGGTTGGCCGCCTCCACCACCACGCGCTGGCCGTCGATCACCTGCGTCAGTTTCGCCACCATCTGCTTGATGGTCAGCAGCAGGCTGCCGCGGTCGCCGGGCTTGACCCGCACCTCGCCGCTGAGGTCGCCTTCGGAAATGCGGCGCATCACATCGGCTGCATAGCTCGGCTCGCCGCCGAGGCTCTTTACCAGGCTGGCCGTGATCAGCCACGCCAGCACGATCGCGATCAGCACCGCCGCCGCCGACAAGGTGAAGATCACCGTGCGCGTGGTTTCGTAGTTAGCGTTGGCGGCGATGCGCTCCTTGTCCATCAGCTCGTTCTGGAATTTGACCAGATTCTCGAGCGCGCCCAGATAGGCGCTGTTGATCACGACGAAATCCTCCTTCAGATAAGCGAGCGCTTTTTTGGGGTCGTTCTTGATCAGGTTATACAGTTCGTTGTAGGCCGGGTTCAGCACCGCGTTTCTGTCGGTGATCTCCTTGAACAGCTGGCGGCCCCTCTCGCTGTCGATTAGCTTGTCGAGCTTGCTTAACGCGTCGGCCACCTTCGCCCGGTTGACCTCGGCCGTCGCCTTGTATTTGTTGCGTTCTTCCTCATCGGTGGTGAGCAGCATGCTGCGTACCTGACGGGCGTTGTCGAGCGTGCGCATGGCCGCCTCGTTGGCCAGGATCACCTTGGGATAACGGTCCTCCATGATGAGATCGGTGTCCTTGTCCATCGCCGCCATGCGCGTGATGCTGACCGTCGATAGCACCAACAACAACAGCACCACCGCGCCGAAGCCCAGCGCCAGCCGGGTGGCGACCTTCATGTTTGAAAACATAGTTTCTCCTAAAGCGGATGCATCGCCGATGTGCGCGACGCACAGGCGATGGTTCGTGGAAAAGCAAAAACGGATGCCGGACAAGCGGCGCGGAGGCTAGCGATATACAAGCGGCGTTTCGGGTCGTGGTGCGGTGAGGCTATGCAAGCTGCTACGTGCCGTGCCCATTGCGGGCATGAGGAGAAATCCACCACCATCGCGACCACATTCCCTTTCGAAATGCGCAACCATCAGACAAATTCTGATCTTGATCATGTCACGTTAGCGTTACGTGTGGCAAGTATTTTCAGGCAGGAATAGTCGGAGCGTTGCTTTCAGTCGCCAGCCAGGCGTGTTCGCATACGCCCTTGTGGCATCAGGGCGTATGCGTCGGGAAGCGGCGCGGTGGGTGGCTTGCGGTTTGTAAGCGGCGGGCCGTTTAAGCTGTCCTGGACATCGGGCCGATGCGCGTGGTCTTGAAAGCGCCCGCGCGCCAGCCCAGCAGCGCCAGGCCCAGCATCAGCAACATCCAGCTGCCCGGCTCCGGCACCGGCGCCAGCGCTCCGCCCTGGCCGACCAGATAGCTGAAGCCGTAGATGCCGCTCTCCAGCGTGAAGGTCAGCAGCAGGTCGAGGCCGTTGGTGCCGACCACGCCCAGGTCCATCACATGGCCATTGAACACGGCGTTGGCCTGGGCCAGCGTGGTGAAGCTGGCCGAGTACAACGACACGCCGCCGTTGATGACAGAGAAGCTGAAGCTACTGTCGTAGCCGGGCGAGAAAAACGGCCTCACCAGTGCCAGCAGCAAATGGTTGCCCGCTTCGAATGGCAGGCTGAACTCGGCGGTGGCGGTCATCGGCGTGAACATCGCGGCCATCGTGCCGGCCGCCAGCGTGGTGGCGTCGTTGAAGGCCATTGCCACCTCGGCCGACGAGCCGATCAGCGGCGCCACCGATGCGGCGGTGGGCAGCGCGCTGGCGTAGGAGACCACCGCCACGCCGCCGTTTTCCCCCGGCGTCCATGGTCCGTACGCGGCACCGCCGACATTGGCAGTGGTAAACGCCTCCGGCGTGTACAGCATGACCGGCTCCCCGCTGACGGCCCGGGTGGTGACGGCGGCGCCGAGGCGGTAGTCGGTGTAGGTGCTTTGCGCCTCGACCACGCCGCCCCGGTTGAGGAACAGGGCATGGGCGCGCGCCTCGAATGGCTGCGTTGGCGACAGTGGCGGCTGGGCTTCGAACAGGCGGGTGACCGTCGCCCGCGCCGACGCCGAGCCCCCCTCCGTCCATCCCAGGCGTCCGGTGCCCGGATTCGCCATCGCCTCCGCGTTGGCAAAGTAGCCTGCGGTGGCGTTGGCGGTGGCGTAGGCGCCCGCGCCGGGGTTGAAGAAGGCGCCGCCGCCGTACGCGTTAGCGCGGGCGATGGCGATGTAGTTCGAGTCGGCGCTGGCCCGTGCATTGGCGACGCCGCCGGCGCCCCCGCCAAATTGCCCGGTGGCGTTGGCCACGCTGGTCGCCCGGCCGTTGCCGGACACGCTCGACACGGCGTCGGCGCCGGCCCCATAATCGCTGAGCGGCGAATTGTCGCCCGGCCGGCCCCCGATGGCCGTGCTGGTGCCCGTGATCTGGGCGTCCCAGCTTAGCGTCGACGAGTCCAGCCACAGTTGGCTGCTGGCCGCGCCCCCGGCGCCCGGCCCGCCCCACTCGGTGCTGCCGCCTAAAGGGTTGCCCACGCCGGCGCCGCCATCGCCGCCGATGGCGATGCCGCTGACGTTGACCAACGAGGCGCCGCCAGACGATAGCGACAGCGTCGACGTGGCGCTGCCCCCACGGCCGGCCTGGCCGTAGATGGTGTTGCCGCCGGCGCCGCCGGTTGCGGCCTGCGTCAGGTTGAGCGTGTTGTTGGCGTAGGCGGCGGTGTTGCTGGCCATTGCCGAGCCGCCCATGCCGCCACTGGCGTGCGACGCCGTCGCGAAGTCCAGGTTTCCGTCGCCGCCGCGGCCGCCAGTGGCGCTGGTGAACATGGTGAGGTCGGGCACGCTGCCTTCTTGCAGGCTCAGCCCGTTGGTGGCGGTGGCCCAGCCGCCGGCGCCGCCCCCACTGTATTCATTGGTGGCCGCGCCGCCGGCGCCGCCGGTGGCGGTGGACGACAGGTACAACGGCCCGGTGCCGAACCCGAAACCGCGCGCGTCGCTGGTGGCGTCGCCGCCCCTGCCGCTGTCGTAGCCGGCGCTGCCCAGACCGCCCTGACCGCCGAGGGCCGTGGCCGCGACATGTCCCGGCTGGCCGGCCGAGGTGATCAGCGCCGCCCTGGCAGTGCCCTCGCCGCCATTGCCGCCGAGGGCGCCCTGGCCGCGCGCCGGTCCCGCGCCGGCCGCGCCAGGCTGGCCGGCGTTGCCGCCCAGGCCGCCGGTGCCAAGCACGATCACCGAGGCCGGGCCCGTCGCCAGCGCGCTCGTCAGATAGGCATAGGTGGCGGCGCCGTCGCCGGCCTTGCCGGCGTTGCCGCCGCCGATCGTGGCCGCGCCGGCCGCACCATCGCCGCCATCGCCGCCCCGACCGCCGGTGACGATCATCGTACTGGCCAACTCCTGAGCGAGCTCGGCCTGGAACACCGCCGGCGCCGTCGTACCGTTGCCGCCTGCCGCGCCCGGCGTGACGCCGTTCTGACCGTTGTTGCCCGGCGGACCCTGGTAGATCACGTCGATGGCGGCCGCGTTGCCGGCCCACGCCGCGCACAGCAGCGGTATCAGGCGCAGCCCGGTACGCAGGCGGCTCGAGCGGGAAGGGGATTGTGGGCGGGAACCGTGTACGCTGACCATGAAGTCCTCCATGAGTGAACGGAAGGCCCGTTGCAGCGCGGTCGCGCTAGTCCAGCCACCCGTGAGATGGCAGTTTAATCAGCATGCTCAAAAATGCTAGACTTTTTTATATTCTTTTTGGCGAACTGTTGCGAACTTGCGAAACTGTAGCCACCGGGCATCAGCAGGGTGTTACACCTCGCTCCATTGGCGCAAAAGATTGTGGTAATGCCCGGTCAGGCCGACCAGTTCGGGGCAGTCGCCCAGACGCGCGCGCAGGCTCTGGATGTTCTGGTCCAGCTCGAGCAACATGCCGCGCCGCATGTCGTCGCGCACCATGCTTTGGGTCCAGAAAAACGCGCACACGCGGGCGCCGCGCGTGACCGGTTCGACCCGGTGGATGCTGGTCGACGGATACAGGATCAGGTCGCCGGCCGGCAGCTTGACCTCATGCTCGCCATAGGCGTCGGTGACGATCAGCTCGCCGCCGTCGTAGTCGTCCGGATCGCTCAGGAACAAGGTCGACGAGACGTCGGTGCGCACCCAGTCGCTGCCGCCCGGGATGCCGTTCGGCATGCGGCGCATCGAGCCGTCCACGTGCGCGCCGTAGTGCTCGCCGCCCGCATAGCTGTTGAACAGCGGCGGAATGGTGCGCAGCGGCAGCGCGGCCGAGAAAAACAGCGGGTTGTCGGCCAGCGCCGCCAGCACGATGCGGCCCAGCTCGAGCGCCAGCGGCGAGTTTTCCGGCAGTTGCCGGTTCTGCTTGACCTGGGCGCCCTGGGCGCCGACGGTGGCGCGGCCGTCGATCCAGTCCGAGCCGTCCAGGCGCGCGCGCATCGCCGTCACCTGTTCGCGGCTCAATACGCCCGGGATGTGCAGCATCATGATGAAACTCCTTAAAACAGTTGGTCCGGAAAAACAAAAGCCCCGCCGGCGAGGGCGGGGCGAGCAACACGGCTGAAGGGCCCTTTTGCTGAAGCTTACCTTAGAACTTGATGTTGGCCGTCAGGCTGGCCGAACGCGGCGTGCCCGGGGTGTAACGGTAGCCCGACTTGTTGATCGCCGCAGCGTACTCCTTGTCGGTCAGGTTGTACACGTTCAGGCGCACATCGATGTTCTTGTTGATCGGATACGACGCCATGGCGTCGGCCACCCAGTACGAATCGATGTAGGCCGGAGTGCCGACCGCGCCGTCGGTGCCGCGCAGCAGCTTGTCGGAGAAGCGCACGCCGCCGCCGATTTGCAGGCCCATCGGCAGGGTGTACGAGGTCCACGACGTGAACGCTTGCTTGGGCGTGTAGGCCAGTTGCTCTTCGCCGTTGGCCAGCACCGAGCGGCCCTTCTCGACCTTGGTCGACATGCGGGTGTAGCCGGCGCTGACGATCCAGCCACGGGTGATCTCGCCGGTCACGCCCAGCTCGATGCCCTGCACGCGTTTCTTGCCGTTCTGGTAGTAGACCGCCGGGTTGGTCGGATCGACTTCGATCTCGTTCTTGACGTCGGTGCGGTAGGCCGCGGCCGACAGCGACAGCTTCTGCTTGAGCAGATCCCATTTACCGCCCAGCTCGTAGTTGGTGGTTTCCTGCGGATCGTAGTTGACGTTGGCCGAGCTGTTGGCCGCCGTGCTCAGCGAGAAGTTGGTGCCGCCCGGCGGCGATTTCGACGACGCCACCAGACCGTAGACGCTGCTCTCCGGCGTGATCTTGTACAGCGCCGACAGCTTGCCGTTGACCAGGTTGTCGCTCTTCTTGAGCGAGGTCGGGATGCGGGTGCCGACCGGCAGCGGCTGCACCGCCGGTGCCGTTACGGCCGCTTGCAGCGCCACGGCGTTGTAGTCGGTGGTGTAGTGGTCGACGCGCACGCCGCCGTTCAGGATCCACTTGTCGCCGATCTTGATGGTGTCGAACACATACGCGCTCTGGGTATCGGTGCTGCCGACGCTTTGCGCGCCGTTGCGGCCGTAAGTCAGGTTGAACGACGCCGACGGGTTCGGGTAGTAGATGCTGGTGATCGGCAGCCCGGTGCCGTTGGTGGCCGCCCAGGTGTAGCTGGTCTGCTTCTCGGTGGTGATCTCGACGCCGCCGACCAGCGTGTGCTTGAGCGCGCCGGTGGCGAATTCGCCGGTGGCGGTCGTCTGGTTGGTGAAGATCTTGTTGCTCTGGTCCTTGAACGTCAGGTTGGTGCGGCGCATTTGCCAGGTGGCCGGATCGGCGCTTGGCAGCACCACGTTGGCGGCCGTGGCCATGAACGAGGTCAGCAGGTAATCCTGATCGGTCTTGCCGAAGCGGGTGGTGTTTTGCAGTTTGACGCCGTTGGCGAAGTCGTGCTCGAGGCGCACGGTGGCCATGTCGGCGGTGACGTCGTCGTGGTCGTACGAGGAACCGTAGAAGTTGCGCGGATCGACGCGCGGCGCGCTGTTCAATGGCGCCAGGCGGACGCGTTCGGCGGCGATGGCGGCCGGGGTGCCGGTGGTCGGCACCGGCGCGGTGTAGCCCGGCAGGCCGATGGTCAGCACGCCGCCGTCGGGAATGTTGTTCTGTTTGACGTGCAGGTAGTTCAGGTAGACGCGGGTCGGACCGTTCAGGCCGAACGCGACCGACGGCGCCACGGCCCAGCGCTTGTTCTCGACCACGTCGCGCGCGGCGTTGCCGGCGTCCTGGGCCAGCAGGTTGACGCGGAAGGCGGTGCCGCTGTCGGCGTCGAGCACCTGGTTGAGGTCGGCGGTGGCGCGCTTTTGCTTGCCGCTGCCGTAGGTGACGGAGCCGAGGTAGGCGTCTTCCTGCTGCGGCTGCTTGCTGACCAGGTTGATCGAACCGGTCGGCGAGCTACGGCCGTTGTCGGTGCCGGCCGGACCCTTGAGCACGTCGATCTGTTCGATGTTGAAGGTATCGCGCGAGATCGAGCCGACATCGCGCACGCCGTCGACGTAGATGCTGCCGGAGGCGTCGAAGCCGCGCATGAAGATGGCGTCGCCGGTGTTGGTGTTGCCGTTCTCGCCCAGGAAGAAGGCGCCGACGCCCGGGGTGTTGCGCAGCGCTTCGGTCAGCGTGACGGCGCCTTGCTGTTCGATCAGTTCTTTTTTGATGACGGTGATGGTCTGGGCGGTGTCGACCAGCTTCTCGGTGTACTTGACGGACGCGGCCTTATCGGCCTTGATGCCCTCGACGGTGCCCTGCACTTTGACTTCCGGCATGGTTTGTTGCTGGCCTGCGACCACGACAGGTTCGGCGGCGGCGGTATCGGCCGCGTGGGCGGCGACCGGCAGCAGCATCACGGCCAGCGCCGCGCTCATGTGTTGGTTGAAACGCGATTGCGCGTGTTTGCGACTCTTGATCATTGCCATTCTTTCATCCAAATCGAAGGGAGGCCGGCGTGTGTAAGTGTTGCTGACGTGTTGCCAACATGTGCCTAATTGCCGGGGAATCTTTACTAGTTTGTGAGAGTGTAACAATAAAATGCATAAACGTAAATGCGAATTGTTATCAATACTATTCACGACGTAGCAAAAGGCAAGATTTGGCGTGGCGGCGCGCCTTGGGAGGTGTTTCGGAGTGGAAAGGAGTTTTAAGGCGCGTTACAACGCTTGACGCGCCAGCCAGGCGCGGGCTTCGGCCAGCGTTTGGACCAGCTCGGCGCGCACGGCGTCGAACCGTTGCGCCAGTTCCGCGTCGCGGTCTTCGCTGATGGCGGTTTCGGCGTCGATGGTGGCCTGGATCAGGCGGCGGGCGCCCAGCACGCCGACAGCGCCGCGCAGGCCGTGGAACAGCCGGGCGGCGTCGCGCGGGCGGCCTTCGCGCAGCGCCTGGTCGGCCTGCTCGACGGGCTCCATGCCGCTGTCGATGGCGCCGCGCACCATCTTGACCACCACTGCGCGGCCCTTGGCGTCGCGGCCCATCACGCGCATCAGGCTGTCGATATTGAAAGCGCTGGCCTCGCCCGCCGGCACCGGCGAGCTGACCAGCTTGACCGTCGCCTGGACCGACGCCGGCGCCGCCTCGGGTTCGCCCGGCGCGACTGGCTGCGGCGGAGCAGGCGCCGGAGCAGGCGCCGTCTCGGGCGTGGCCGGCTTTTTGGGCAAGTGCTTGTGCAGCACGGCCAGCATTTCCTCCACCTCGATCGGCTTCGGAATGAAATCGGTGATGCCGGCCTCGATACTGCGCTCGCGTTCGGATTCCAGCACGCCGGCCGTCATGGCGATAATGGGCAAATCGAGCTTTAATTCCTGGCGCAACAGGCGGGTGGCGGTAAAGCCGTCCATCACCGGCATTTGCATGTCCATCAGCACCAGGTCGTAGACGCCGGGGCTCGCGCTCATGCGGTCGACCGCCTGCTGGCCGTTGTCGACCACATCGAGCGTGGCGCCGCCCAGTTCGAGGATGCCGCGCGCCACCGCCTGGTTCAGCAGGTTGTCCTCCACCAGCAGGAAATGCATGCCTTCCAGGCTGCCGTCCATGCCCTGGTCGGCGGCCACTTGCACACTGGCGTCGGCCTTGGTCACCAGCGCCTGGTGCAGCGCGTCGAACAGGTTGGAGCTGGTGATCGGCTTGACCAGCACCACGTCGGCCTCGGGCGCGTTGGAGATCTCTTCCATGCGGTCGCGGGCGAAGGCGTTGACCATTACGACGATCGGCTGCTTCTTGTCGGGCGCGGCCGCGCGGATGCCCTTGGCCGTGGCCAGCCCGTCCATGCCAGGCATGTGCCAGTCGGCCAGCACCACGTCGTAGGCCCGCTCCGTTTCCAGGCCGAGCCGGAAGCGGTCGAGTGCGGCCTCGCCTGAATCGACCTCGTCGGCCTGCCAGCCCCAAGCCCGGATCAGCTTGGCGATCAGTTCGCGGCTGGTGCGGCTGTCGTCGGCGACCAGCAGGCGCAGGTTGCCCAGCGCCGGTTTGCGGCGCTCTTCCGGCCGCTCCTGCAACACCTCGAACGGCAGGCTGAAGAAAAATGTCGAGCCCTGCCCCGGCGTGCTGCGGACGTCGATCTGCCCGCCCATCAGCTCGATCAGGCGCTTGGTGATCGCCAGCCCCAGCCCGGTGCCGCCGAAGCGCCGCGTGATGCTCTGATCGCCCTGTGAAAAGGCGTGGAACAACTGCGCCAGCTGGGGCTCGGTCATGCCCATGCCGGTGTCGCGCACCTCGAAGCGCAGCAGCGCGCTGTGCGGGTTGTGCGCTGTGCGGGCGTCCAGCGCGACCCCCACCACCACCTCGCCGTGCTCGGTGAACTTGATGGCATTGCCGGCCAGGTTGACCAGGATTTGCTGCAGCCGCATCGAATCGCCGCGCAAGCGCTTGGGCACCGAAGGTTCGACACTGATGGCCAGCTCCAGTTCCTTGTCGCCGGCGTTCATCGTCATCATCGTCGCCAGCGAGTTCATGGTGTCGTCCAGGCTGAACTCGACCGGCGACAACTCCATGTGGCGCGCCTCGATCTTGGAGAAGTCGAGCACGTCGTTGAGGATGCCCAGCAGCGACTGCCCGGACACCTTGACCATGTTCAGGTATTTGCGCTGCTGGGTGGTCAGGCTGGTGTTGCCCAGCAGGTAGGCCATGCCCAGCACCGCGTTCATCGGCGTGCGGATCTCGTGGCTCATGTTGGCCACGAACTCGCTCTTGGCGCGGTTGGCGGCCTCGGCGCGGTCGCGCTCCTGCTCCAGCTCCTGGGCGCGCGCCTCGACCTCCAGCTGCAGGCGGCGCCGCTCGGTGATGTCGGAAATGACGGCCAGCACCTTGGTGCCCTGGTCGGTGCGCACCGCGCTCAGGTTGATCTCGACCGGAAACTCGCTGCCGTCGCGGCGCAGGCCGTGCATCGGCGTGCCTTCGCCCATGCGCACCGGTTCGGCGCTGAGGCGCTCGGCAAAGAACTTGGCGCGGTGCGCGGCGTGCTGTGTGCGCAGCGGCACCGGCACCAGCGTTTCGAGCGGCTGGCCGAGGATCTCGTCGCGGCGGTAGCCGAAGCGGCGCTCGGCCTCGCGGTTGAAGGTTTCGATGCGGCCGTCGACGCCGACCACGACAATCGCGTTGGGGGCGAATTCGACCAGGCTTTGCAGGCGCGCGTCGGCCGCCAGGCGGTCGCGCATCAGATTGTTGAAGGCGGCGGTCAACTGGCCGACCTCGTCGTTGGCGCGCACCGGCAGCGGCGCGAAGTGGGTGGCGTCGCCGCGCATCGCGACGATGGCGTCGCGCAATTTGATGAGCGGCGCCAGCAACCCGAGGGTGAGCCAGCCGATCAGCAGCGCCGCCAGGATCGACGCCACCACGCTCCACAGCAGCACGCGCGAGAGCACGCCGTCGAAGGGTTCGAACGCCTCCTCGGCCGGCAACGAGGCGGCCAGCACCCAGTCGACCGACTTGAGCGTCTTGTAGCTGTTGAGGGCGCGCTCGCCATTGCCGTTGATGCTGTCGACGGTGCCCTCGAAACCGTCTTGCAACGCGCGCGTGGTGGCGGCGTTGGCGCCGGCCTGGCGCGGCTGCAGCAGGCGGCTGGCGTCCGGATGCAACACGTAGACCGGATGCTCGCCGCGCGTGAGGGCGAAAAAGTAACCGCTTTTGCCGACCTTGGCGGTGCGCAGGTGGCCCAGCACATTGTCCTTGTACAGGCGCAGCACGCCGTTAAGCACGCACACCACCTCGCCGTTGGCGTTGAGCACGGGCGCCACCATCTGCACGATAGGCTGCTTATGGGATTTGCCGATCACCGGCTCGGCGATCAGCGGCTTGCGGGTGCGCATCACGGTTTTGAAGTAGACGCGGTCGGAGGCGTCCAGGCCGACCCGGCCCGGCCGGACCGGGACGTCGGCCACCACCACGCCCTGCGGGCTGAGCACCAGCAGATCGTCGAACAACGCCAACACGGCGCGGTCCTGGTAGTAGGCCCGCAGGCGCTCGGTGGAACCGGCCAGCTCGACCGGCTGATGGCGCGCCGACAAGGCGATGATGTCGAGCAGCATGGTCAGCTTGTCGTCGAGTTCCTCGGCGGTGCGGCCGATCAGCGCCGTCTGCTGCGTGAACAGCACCTTGGTGAAATCCGCCTTCATGCGTTGCATCTGGACCACGGTGACCAGCGCGATCATCAGGATCGACGTGATGCTTGTCGCCAGCGCAACTTTCGCCTTGATCCCAAGTGGCTTCATTTCATCCTTGTCGGGCGGGTCGGACATGAAATCGGAGAATTACCAGGCGCCGGGTATCGCAGTGCGCTTGGGAATTCTCCTATCAATGGCCGACCTTGGCAACAGGATTAGCGTTGTGCTGCGGCGATGATCACATCGGCCACTTTTTGCGGCTGCGACACCATCGGCACGTGGCTCGACTTCAGCGTGATCGTAGTGGCGTTGATCTTCTTGGCGAACACTTGCTGCAGGGCCGGATCGATCATGCGGTCGTCGGAGGCGGCGATGTAATAGTTCGCCTTGTTTTTCCAGGCCGCCACGGTGGTTTTGTCGGCAAAGGCCTTGGCGGCGATCGGGCCCTGGGTGGCGGCGATCAGCGCGGCGGTGGCCGGCGACACGTCTTGGGCGAAGTTGCTGGCGACCGATGCGGCGGGCAGCCACAGGAAACCGCCGGCGTCGGCCTGCAAGGTGGCGATGCCTGGTGGCACGGCGTAGTCCTTGCCCAGGTCGGCGGTGGCCTGGCCTTCCGACGGCGCGAACGCGGCCACGTAGACCAGCGCCTTGACCTTGTCGCTGGTGCCGGCCTGGGTGATCACGGTGCCGCCCCACGAGTGGCCGACCAGCACGACTTTACCGGTTTGCGCGTCGATCACGCGCTGGGCGGCGGCGACGTCGTCCGCCAGCGAGGTCAGCGGGTTTTGCACAGCCACCACCTTCAAGCCCTTGGCTTGCAGCAGCGGGATGACTTTTTCCCAGCTGGAGCCGTCGGCGAAGGCGCCATGCACCAGCACCACGGTGGTGTCGGCGGCCGGCGCGGCGGCTTGGGCGGTCAGGACGGTGGAGGCCAGCAGGGCGGAGGCGATGATCGAGCGTTTCATGGTGGTTCCTTTCGGTTGGTTGTTTGTGATTAAATAGTGTGCTACTTGCTTGAGTTGAACTATAGCGAACAATCAAATAGCGCGCAAGATAAATTTTGCGAAATGTCGAAATATTTTGGTGTGGCCCGGGAAGGGCTGCTTGCATCCCGCTATGTTGCACATGCGCAAATACTTGATCGGGCCACTGCGGCATCGCGAAAATATCGCATCCGATGGTCTACACTGGCGCATGATCAGAGACCTCCCCTCCCTGGTGCTGCCCGGCGCCACCATCGACATCCTCAAGGCGAGCTGCGCCAACTGCAGCATGCACCAGCTGTGTTTACCAATGGGCCTGGGCAACGCAGACATGGACCGGCTTGACCAGATCATTGGCCGCCGCCGCAAGGTCGCGCGCGGCAGCACCTTGTTCCGCATCGGCGATCCGTTCGTGAACCTGTACGCGATCCGGCTCGGGCATTTCAAGACCTACCAGGTCAACCGCGAGGGCGCCGAGCAGATCACCGGATTCCAGATGGCGGGCGAGCTGCTGGGCATGGACGCCATCAGCACCGACCTGCACCATTGCACCGCCGTGGCGCTGGAGGACAGCGAGGTGTGCGAGATTCCATTCGGCAGCCTGCAACAGCTGCTGGCCGACATGCCGACCTTGCTGCGACATTTCCACCGCATGATGAGCCAGGAGATCACGCGCGAGCAAAGCGTCATGCTCCTGCTGGGCAATATGCAGGCGACGCAGCGGTTCGCCGCGTTCCTGGTCAACCTGTCGTCGCGGTATGAAGCGCGCGGTTACTCGCCCAATACTTTCCAGCTGCGTATGTCGCGCGAAGAGATCGGCAACTACCTGGGTCTGACGATCGAAAGCATCAGCCGCCTGCTGTCGAAGTTCAAGAAGGGAGGCTTGCTGCGCGTCAGCAACCGCGAAATCGAACTGCTCGACCCGCCGACGCTCAAGGCCATCACCGCCGGCACCCAGACCTGCCACTAACGTCGGAATGACAACGTAAACTCGCTGCCATCACCGGGCCGGAAATCATTCGGCACGCAACGTCACGCTGCGTTCTGCCGGCCAGCTCCAGGCGCCGGCCAGGCGCCAGTCGCGTTTTTCGCCTTCCACCAGCACCACCCAGCGGCTGCGCTCGAGCATCGGCAGATTGATCTGGAAGGCGCCGAACTCGTCCGGCTGCACCACCACCTGGATGTCCTTGGCCGGCAAGGTCGCGTGCGACAGCCGCACGAACAATCGCTCCGTCTTGCCGTGGTCGTCACTGTTTCGGCGCAACTGGCCGGTCAGCATGCCTTGCGTGGCGTCGTAGCCGATCGCCATCGATAACCCCAGCGCGCTGGCCGCGCGGTCGCGCCGCAAGTCCTGGTTGATGGCCTTGCCCTGCTTGTAGTAGTCGCCCACCACCAGCGCGTCCTGCCGCGTGAAGGCCAGGTAGCCGGTATAGCTGCCGGCGACGATGACGATCGCCGGCCCGGCCATCAGCAGCCAGGGCCAGCGCTGCTTCCACCACGGCGTCAGCGTGGACTGCGATATCGATACGGTCATGGCGTTCTCCTTAGCGCGGTACGATGAAGACCGCGTCTTCTTTCACATGCAGCGACGGGTCGTCGACCGACGTCAGTTCGACGACAATCTTGTTCGAGCCCGGATGGGCGGCGCCGTGCGCCGTGCGCAACCGGATCGGATGCGCTTTGGTGTCGGTGGCGTCGACCCGCACCAGCTCCGGCGTGACCTGCGCCAGCGTGGGAATGCCGCTGACGCGGATGCGGTAGGTCTGCGCCCGCTCGGACGTGTTCATGATCTGCAGCCGGTACACGTTTTCGATCATGCCGTCCTCGACCTCGCGGCCCATGGCGCCACGGTCGCGGATCACGTCCAGCTTGAGCGGCACCCGCAGGATCAGCGCGGTGCCGACGGCGGCCACGATCAGCGCCAGGATGGCGGCGTAGATCAGCACGCGTGGGCGCAAGGTGCGCTGGCGAATTTGCGTCGGCGTGTCATGCTGGTCCATCGCGCGCTCGGTACTGTAGCGTATCAGCCCGCGCGGCAGGCCGACCTTGTCCATGACGCCGTTGCAGGCGTCGACGCAGGCGGCGCAGCCGATGCATTCATATTGCAGGCCGTTGCGGATGTCGATGCCGGTCGGGCATACCTGTACGCACATCGAGCAGTCGATGCAATCGCCGCCTTTGCCGGCTTGCTTCTTCGACAGCGGCATGCGCGGTTCGCCGCGCTCGCCGGCGTAGGTGATGATCAAGGTGTCGGGGTCGAACATCGAGCTCTGGAAGCGGGCGTACGGGCACATGTATTTGCACACCTGCTCGCGCATCCAGCCGGCGTTGCCGTAGGTGGCAACGCTGTAGAACACCACCCAAAACCATTCCCACGGGCCAAAGCTCAGCGTCGCCACCTCGCCGGCCAGATGCTTGATCGGTGTGAAGTAGCCAACGAAGGTAAAGCCGGTCCACAGCGCGACGGCGCCCCAGGCCACGTGCTTGGCGCTTTTCTTGGCGAACTTGGCGGCCGACGGCGGCCGGCGGTCGAGCGCCATGCGCGCGCTGCGCTTGCCTTCGATCTTGCGTTCTATCCACAGGAAGATTTCGGTGTACACCGTTTGCGGACAGGCGAAGCCGCACCACACGCGCCCGGCCACCGCCGTCGCCAGGAACAGCAAATACGCGCAGATGATCAGCAGCGCGGCCAGATAGATGAAGTCCTGCGGCCACAACACCAGGCCGAAGATGTAGAACTTGCGCGCGCCCAGGTCGAACAGCAGCGCCTGGCGGTCGTTCCATTGCAGCCACGGCGTGCAATAGAACGCCAGCTGCGTCAGCCAGACGAACAACCAGCGCAGCCGGGCATAACGGCCCGAGGTCTCGCGCGGGTAGATTTCCTCCCGAGCGGCGTACATGTGGACGACTTGCGATTCAGGCGAGATCATAGCGTTCTACACTTATTCCGCAGCCGGCGTGGCGGTGGCGACGGCCGGCGGCGGATTGGGCGACGCTTCGGGCGCGTTGACATCGTTCGACAAACCCCAGACGTACGCGGCCAGCACGTGCACCTTGGCGTCGCCGAGGAAGTCCTCGAACGCCGGCATGGTGGCGTTGCGGCCTTTGCGGATGGTTTCCATGATCGTCTCGGCGCTGCCGCCGAACAGCCAGATCTTGTCGCTCAGGTTGGGCGCGCCGATGGTCTGGTTGCCGGTGCCGCCGGCGCTGTGGCAGGCCATGCAGGCGCCGAACTTGCCTTTGCCGAACACGGCCTTGATCGGATCGGCGGTCGAGCCAGACAGGCTGAGCACATAATGGGCGACGTTTTCCACATCCTTGTCCGAGCCGAGCGCGGCGCCCATCGGCGGCATGATGCCCATGCGGCCGTGCAGGATGGTTTCCTTGATGATTTCCGGCGAGCCGCCGAACAGCCAGTCCTTGTCGGTCAGGTTGGGGAAGCCCTTGTTGCCGCGCGCGTCCGAGCCGTGGCACTGCGCGCAGTAGGTCAGGAACAGGCGCTGGCCGATGGCGTGCGCCTGCGGATCGGCGGCGACCTTTTTCAGGTCCTGCTTCTGGTATTGCGCGAACAACGGACCGTACTCGGATTCCGCCTGCTTGAGCTCGGCCTGGTACTGGCCGGACGATTTCCAGCCCAGCTTGCCCGCGTAGCTGCCCAGGCCCGGATACAGGAACAGGTAGGCCAGCGCGAAGACGATGGTGATGTAAAACAGCCACATCCACCAGCGCGGCATCGGCGTGTTCAGTTCGGTCAGGTCCTCGTCCCAGACGTGGCCCGTTGTATTCACCTTGCCGTCCTTGCCCTTGGCCAGCTTGACCTTGGCCTGCGAATACAGCAGGATGCCGCAGCCGGCGATACCGAGCAAGGTCAGCACGACGATGTAGAGGTCCCAGAAACCGTTGGTGAAATCAGCCATGGCCGTTCTCCCGATCAGGATGGTCGAGGTGCTCGTCGTCGAAAGGGAGTCGCGCGGCCTTGGCGAAGTCGGCTTCCTTGTTGGAGATGAAGGTCCACCACAGGATGCCGGCAAACGTGATGAAGGAAATCACCGTCATCACGCTGCTGGCGCGGTCAAACAGGTTTTCGATAGCCATGCTAGTTCCTCGTCTTGATTAGTGTGCCCAAGCCTTGCAGATAGGCGATCAGGGCCTCTTCTTCGGTCTTGTCTTTCAGCTCTTCCGGCGCGGCGGCGATCTCGGCGTCGGTGTACGGATCGCCCAGGCGTTTGAGCGCGCGCATCTTCGGCACGATCTCGGCAGGTACCAGCGCGGTCTTTGCCAGCCATGGATAGTTCGGCATGTTCGACTCCGGCACCACGTCGCGCGGGCTGGCCAGGTGGGTGCGGTGCCATTCGTCGCTGTAGCGGCCGCCCACGCGCGCCAGGTCGGGACCGGTGCGCTTGGAACCCCACTGGAACGGCCGGTCGTAGACGAACTCGCCGGCGACCGAGTAGTGGCCGTAGCGCTCGGTCTCCGCGCGGAACGGCCGCACCATCTGCGAGTGGCAGTTGTAGCAGCCTTCGCGCACGTAGACGTCGCGTCCGGCCAGGCGTAGCGGCGAGTACGGCTTCAGGCCCGCGACCGGCTCGGTGGTCGATTTCTGGAAGAACAGCGGCACGATCTCGACGGCGCCGCCGACGCTGACCACCAGGGTCACCAGCGCAATCAGCAGCCAGGGATTCTTTTCAATCCAATCATGGGAAAATTTCATCTTGTGCTCCGATATCAGGCGTGACCGGCGGCCAGCGCGGGAATGCGCGCGGTCGCGGTGACGCGGTTACGCAAGGTCATCCAGGTGTTGTAGCCCATCAGGCACATGCCGCCCAGGTACAGCAGGCCGCCGCCGAAGCGCACCACGTAGTACGGATAGGTGGCCTTGACGCCTTCGACGAAGGTGTAGGTCAGGGTGCCGTCGGGGTTGACCGCGCGCCACATCAGGCCCTGCATGACGCCGGCGATCCACATCGCGGCGATGTACAGCACGATGCCGATGGTGGCGACCCAGAAGTGCAGGTCGATCAGTTTGGTGCTCCACATCTTTTGCTGGCCGGCCAGGCGCGGCAGCAGGTAGTAGATCGAGCCCATCGTGATGAAGCCGACCCAGCCGAGCGCACCGCCGTGGACGTGGGCGATGCCCCAGTCGGTGTAGTGCGACAGCGAGTTGATGGTCTTGATCGACATCATCGGACCTTCGAAGGTGGCGATGCCGTAGAACGACAGCGAGACGATCATGAACTTCAGGATCGGGTCGGTGCGCAGTTTGTGCCAGGCCCCGGACAAGGTTATCATGCCGTTGATCATGCCGCCCCACGACGGCGCCAGCAGCACCAGCGAGAACACCATGCCGATCGATTGCGTCCAGTCGGGCAGGGCGGTGTAGTGCAGGTGGTGCGGGCCGGCCCACATGTAGGTGAAGATCAGCGCCCAGAAGTGCACGATAGACAGGCGGTACGAGTACACCGGACGCTCGGCCTGCTTTGGAATGAAGTAATAGACCATGCCCAGATAGCCGGCGGTCAGGATGAAGCCGACCGCGTTGTGGCCATACCACCACTGGATCATGGCATCCTGCACGCCCGAGTAGGCCGAGTACGATTTAAACGGCGAGGCGGGCATGCTGGCACCGTTGACCACGTGCAGCAGGGTCACCGCGATGATGTAGGCGGCGAAGAACCAGTTGGCGACATAGACATGCTTGACCTTGCGCCTGAGCAGCGTGCCGAAGAATACAATCGCGTAGCAGATCCAGACCACGGCGATGAGGATCGAGATTGGCCACTCCAGCTCGGCGTATTCCTTGCCGCGCGTGAAGCCCATCGGCAGGGTTACGACGGCGCTCAGGATCACCGCCTGCCAGCCCCAGAAGGTGAAGGCGGCCAGCTTGTCGGAGAACAGGCGAACCTGGCAGGTCCGCTGCACCACGTAGTACGAGGTGGCGAACAGGCCGCAGATGCCGAACGCGAAAATGACCGCGTTGGTGTGCAGCGGCCGCAGGCGGCCATAGGTCAGCCAGGGGATGTCCAGGTTCAGCGCCGGCCAGGCCAGTTGGGCGGCGATGATCACCCCCACCAGCATGCCGACGATGCCCCAGACTACGGTTGCGATCGAAAATTGCTTGACGATCTTGTAGTTGTAGTTCCCGTCCACGAAGTTCTCCCTTAGAACGCTTTGATGATGTAGATCAAAGGTTACTTTTCGGGGCTTCAAAAAACCTTGATGTGGATCAAAATTTTCCGGATGGATCTTTTTCGATTGAATTAACTTCTGGCGAGTCGTCATCCTGCAACACGCGCAGGGCCGGGCCGACCAGGTCGTCGAACTGACCGTCGTCGGCGGCGTTGAAGAATACCCACAGGGCGGCGAACACCAGCGCCACGCTGAGCGGAACCAGCAGGAATAAGGCTTCCATCAGATGTCCTTTTTTGCGTGAGCGCCAGCACGGGGAACCCGGCGCAGGCGCAGCGCGTTGAGCACCACCACGGCCGAGCTGGCCGCCATGCCGACGCCGGATAGCCACGGATTGAGCAGGCCGACTGCCGCCGCCGGGATCGCCAACAGGTTGTACAGGCTAGCCCACGCCAGGTTCTGGCGGATCACCGTCATCGTTTGGCGTGCCACGCGCGCGCTGTCGGCCACCGCGCCGAGTTGCCCGCCGAGCAGCACGGCGTCCGCATGGGCCTGCGCCAGTGCGGCGCCCTCTCCCATCGCGAACGAGACGTCGGCCGCGCTCAGCACGGCGGCGTCGTTGATGCCGTCGCCGACCATCGCCACCACCGCGCCCGTCATTTGCAGTTGTCGAACGAACGCCAGTTTTTCCTCCGGCAAGTAGCCGCCGACCGTGGTGCCGATACCGAGCCGGTCGCCGACACGGCGCGCCAGCACGTCGTGGTCGCCACTGAGCAGCACCACCGTCTTGCCGGCCGTGTGGAAATAATCGATGATCGCCTGGGCATCCGGTCGCAGGCCGTCGTGCAGTTGCAGACAGGCCAGCCATTGGCGTTCGGCGCCGAGGTAAACGGGTGTGGCGCCGTCGGCAATCGCGTGCGGCGGCATGGAGCCGCTGAGCTCGGCGACGAAGCCGGCGTTGCCGAGGCGGTAGCGGCGGTTGTGCACCATGCCTTCGACGCCGCGCCCGGCCGTTTCGGTCAGCGCCGTGGCGTGCCAGTCGGCGCGTGCGCCGCCGCCCACGCCGGTGGCGGCACCGACGATGGCACGCGCCAGTGGGTGGCCGCTGCCGGCGTCCAGCGCGGCAGCGACCTGCAGACAAAAGTCTTCGCGCATCGCCCCCAGCGGCAGCACGTTTTGCAGCACCGGCCGGCCGAACGTGAGCGTACCGGTTTTGTCGAACACAATATGGGTGGCGCGGTGCAGCGTTTCCAGCGTTTGCGCGCCGCTCACCAGCACGCCCTGCCGCAGAAGGCGGTCGGTGGCGGCGGCCAGCGCCGTCGGCGTGGCCAGCGACAGTGCGCACGGGCACGACACCACCAGCACGGCGATGGCGATCGGCCAGGCGCGCGCGGTGTCGCCATCGAGCCAGAACCAGCAGCCGAACGCCGCCAGCGCGAACAGCAGCAACCCGGTGACGAACCAGGCGGCGACCTTGTCGGCCCACAGCGCAATGCGCGGCTTGTCGCGCCCGGCGCGGTCGATCAGCTTGACCAGGTTGGACATCGTGCTGTCCTGCGCGCGGCGCGTCACGCGCGCGAGCACGACTGTGCCGGCGTTAATGGCGCCGCCGGGTAGTGCGTCGCCGGTCGCCTTAGCAACCGGTCCGCTTTCGCCGCTCAGCAGCGACAGGTCGAGCGTGGTGGCGCCGTCGACGATGACGCAATCGGCCGCCACCGCCTCGCCCGGTTTGATCATGATGATGTTGTCCACGACCAGTGCAGCCGCCTTGATCAGACTGGCTTCGCGGCTGGCGGGATAGTCCGACAGCAACGTCGCCGAGGCCGGCAGTGCGTGTTGCAGGCGTTCGAGCGCGGCGCCGGCTTTGCGGCGCGCGCGCAGTTCCAAAAGCCGGCTGCACAGCAGCAGGAAGATGAACATCGTTACCGAGTCGAACCAGACGTCGCCATGGCCGCGCACGGTGGCCACGACGCTGGCCCCGAAGGCGGCGATGATGCCGAGCGCGACCGGTACGTCCATGCCCGGCGCACGCGCTTTGATACTTGTCCAGGCGCCGCGCCAGAACGGCTGCGCCGAGTAGCAGATCGCCGGCAACGTCAGCAGCAGGCTGGCCCAGCGCATCAGCGACGCCATGTTGTCGTCCAGCGTGCCGTCCTCGGCCAGATAGGCCGGCGCTACATACATCATCACTTGCATCATCGACAGCCCGGCGACAAACAATTGGCGGCCCAAGCTGCGTGCCGCCTTGCGTTGCTGGTCGCCGTGACGGCCGGCGTCGTACGGGTAGGCACTGTAGCCGATCGTGTGCAGCGCGGTCAGGATGTCGGCCGGCTGGCACGCGTCCGAACGCCAGCGCACATACAGGCGCTCGGTGGCGACGTTGAGCTGGGCGCTGTCGACGCCCGGCAGGCGCGCCAAGCGGCTTTCGATCAGCCACACGCAGGCGGCGCAGCGGATGCCTTCGACCGACAAGGTGGTCTCTCGGCTGTGCTCGTCCAGCGCGAAGCGGGGATCGGCGTTGTCGTACAGCTGTAATTCCGGCGGCAGCAGTTGTGCGCCCTCGGCGGTGGCGGCAAAGGCCGAGCGGTCGCGGTAGTACGATTGTTGGCCCAGATCGACGATGGCCTGCGCCACCGCCGCGCAGCCGGGGCAGCACATCGCGTGATCCGTGTCGTCGATGCGTACGGTCCAGGCGTTGGGCGACGAGGACGGCACCGGCAGGCCGCAGTGATAGCAGGCGGCTGTGGCCGCGCTGGCTAGTGTGGTGTCAGGCATAGGGTATCCATCCAGGCGGACGCCGTGGCGTCGGCGCCGGTCAATCCGGCCGCGCGGGCGATGCCGAGCAGGCCGAAGGCGAGCACCAGCAGGCCGCAGGCGAGGCGCACTTTGCGTTGTTGCAGTGCGCCCCGCAGCCGCGCACCCAGCAAGCCGAGGCCGGTCAGCATCGGCAAGGTGCCAAGGCCGAAGGCCAGCATCACGAGGGCGCCGCCGAGCGCGCTAGCGCTGAGCATGGCGGTCAGCAGCACGCTGTAGACCATGCCGCACGGCAGCCAGCCCCACAGCGCGCCCAGCGCGAACGCCTGGTGCGGATGGTCGGCGGGCATCAATGTTTTCATCGCCGGCGCCATCCACGGCTGGGCGCGCTGCCACAGCACGCGGCCGGCCTGCTCCAGTTTGGTCAGGCCGTGCCAGACGTTCATCAGGGTCAGGCCCAGCGCCACGAGCATCAGGTTGGCCAGCCAGTAGAAACCGATTTGCCAGCCAGCCAGGGCGGCCAGGCTTTGCGCGCCACCCGCAAGTCCTCCCGCCAGCGCGCCGGCCAGCATGTAGCTGCCGATTCGGCCGGCGTTGTAGGCCAGCACGCGGGGGATCGCGCTTGCCAGCGCGGCGTGGTGGATCGGAATGACGTTGCGCTGCATTACGACGTTGACCTTGCCGCCGCTGGCCGAGATCGCACCGACAATGCCGCCGCACATACCGACGCAATGCACGCTGCCGGCAAGTCCAACCAGAAATACGGGCAGCAGCTGGTAGCCGGTGATCATGTTGTCAGATGGTCTTGGAATAACGCAGCGGCTGCGCCGTGTAGGCGCGCGCCAGGGTCAGATAGCGGTCGAACACCATGCAGATATTGCGGATCAGCAGGCGCCCTTTGGCGGTGACGGTGATCCAGTGCGCGTCGATGATGAGCAGGCCGTCGTCCTCGAAGGCTTTGAGTTTTTCCAGCTCGGCCGCGAAGTACAGCGGGAACTGGATCGGATAGGCCTGCTCCAGCGACGAGATCGACAATTCGAAATTGCACATCAGCTTTTGGATGACGATGCGGCGCAGCAGGTCGTCGGTGTCGAGCTTGATGCCGCGCGTGACCGGCAGCACGCCGCTGTCGAGCTTTTCGTAGTAGGCGTCAAGCGTCTTCTCGTTCTGGCTGTAGGTGGCGCCGACCGCGCTGATGGCCGACACGCCGCAGGCGATCAGATCGGTTTCGGCGCGGGTCGAATAGCCCTGAAAGTTGCGCTGCAAGCGGCCTTGGCGCTGGGCCACGGCCAGTTCGTCGTCCGGCTTGGCGAAGTGGTCCATGCCGATGTAGACGTAACCGGCCGCGCACAGGCGGGCGATGCACAAGGCCAGCAGCTCGAGCTTGACGGCCGCGCCGGGCAGGTCGGCGTCGAGGATGCGGCGCTGCGGTTTAAATAAATGCGGCAAGTGCGCATAGTTGTACAGCGCGATGCGGTCCGGGCTGGCGGCGATCACCTTGGCCAGCGTTTGCTCCATGCTGGCGACGGACTGCTTCGGCAGGCCATAGATCAGGTCGATGCTGACCGAGCGGAAGCCGGCGTCGCGCGCGGCGTCGATGACGGCGCGGGTCTCAGCCTCGGGCTGGATGCGGTTGACGGCTTTTTGCACGTCGGCGTCGAAATCCTGCACGCCCAGGCTGATGCGGTTGAAGCCCTGCGCCCGCAGGCTGTGCACGCGCTCGACGCTGACGGTGCGCGGATCGATCTCGATCGAGTATTCGCCCAGCGCGTCCGGCGCGAAATTGAAGTTGGCGCGCAGGTGCGCCATCAGGTCGCCCATCTGGCGGTCGCTCAGGTAGGTTGGCGTGCCGCCGCCGAAGTGCAATTGCTCGAGCTGGCCAATGCCGGCGAACAGGCGTCCCTGCATGTCGAGCTCCTGCTTCAGGTAGCCGAGGTAGGTGGCGGCCTTGCCGTGGTCCTTGGTGACGATCTTGTTGCAGCCGCAGTAGTAGCAGACCGTGTCGCAGAACGGAATGTGGATGTACAGCGACAACGGACGCTGGCTGCGGCGCAGGCGCAGGCCGGCCACCGCCTCGAGGAACTGGCCGTAGCCGAATTCGGGATTGAAACGGTCGGCGGTCGGGTACGAGGTGTAGCGCGGCCCGGACTGGCTCAGTTTGCCGATGATGGCGGCGTCGAATTCGACGGCGGGAAAGGCGGCGCCGATGCCGGCGTGGCTGGGGCCGGGAATGGAAGTGGTCTGCATGGTGCGGTCGTCCTCAAGCGGCCAGGCGCGGGGCCGCTGGCGACTTGCGGGCCGGCGGGATCGACTTCGCGCTTGGCCGGACCGGGACGACGCGGCCGAACTTGAACAGGCTGACCGCTTGGGTCAGGCCGCCCGCCTCCAGCGCCAGGCTGGCGGTGGCGGCGGCCGCTTCTTCGACCAGCGCGGCGTTTTGCTGCGTGACCTGGTCCATGTGGGCGATGGCCGAGTTGACCTGGTCGACGCCGATGCTCTGCTCGCGCGAGGCGACCGAGATCTCCTCCATGATGGCCGTCACCTGCCGCACCGAGGCGACCACTTCCTTCATGGTGGCGCCGGCGCGGTCGACCTGCAGCATGCCCGCGCTGACCTTGCCCACGGACACGTCGATCAGGTTCTTGATGTCCTTGGCGGCGGTGGCGCTGCGCTGGGCCAGGTTGCGCACCTCGCCGGCGACGACAGCAAAGCCGCGTCCCTGCTCGCCGGCCCGGGCCGCCTCGACGGCGGCGTTGAGCGCCAGGATGTTGGTCTGGAAGGCGATGCCTTCGATCAGGCCGATAATGTCGACGATCTTGCGCGAGGATGTGTTGATCTCGTCCATGGTGGCGATGACGTCGGCGACGATCTCGCCGCCCTGCACCGCCACCGTCGAGGCGCTTTGCGCCAGCGCATTGGCTTGGGCTGAGTTGTCGGCGTTTTGCTTGACGGTCGACGAGAACTGCTCGACGGACGAGGCCGTCTCTTCCAGGCTGGCGGCCTGGGCCTCGGTGCGGCCGGACAGGTCGGCATTGCCGGCGGCGATCTGGCGCGTGGCCACGGCCATCGTCTCGACATTGACCCGGACGTCGCGGATGGTGGCGATCAGGTTGCTGTTCATTTGCTGCAAGGCGCGCAGCAGTTGGCCGACCTCGTCGGTGGCCTCGGTGTCGAAGCTGCCCGACAGGTCGCCGGCGGCGATGGCGCGGGCGCCGTGCAGCGCGCGCTCGAGCGGTTGTAGCACCGACGTGCGCAGTGTGTACCAGAGGAATACGTTGATCAGCAGGCCGACGAAGGTGGCGCCGAAGATGGCGTAGCTGTGGCCGCCGCCACCGCTCATCAGCGCGGCCGCGCAGACGATCACCTGCAATACGTTGACCACGCTGGTGGCCAGCCACACGCGCATCGCCAGCGAGACATGGCTCAGGCGCGCGACCAGGTTGCCGACGCCGGGGCGTATCACCTGGCCGTTCTTGATGCGGATGCCGTGCGATGCTTTGACCAGGATGTCGCGGTAGGCCTGTTCCGCCTTGGCGATCTGTTCTCGCGGAGCCTTGACGCGCACCGACATGTAGCCGATGGTCTTGCCGTTTTCGCGGATCGGCGTGATGTTGGCGCGCACCCAGTAGTGGTCGCCGTTCTTGCAGCGGTTCTTGACCAGGCCGGTCCATGGCGTACCGGACTGGATCGAGGCCCACAGGTCGGCGAACGCCTCGGCCGGCATGTCGGGATGGCGCAGGATGTTTTGCGGTGCGCCCAGCAGTTCGGCTTCGGCGTAACCGCTGATGTGCGTGAAGTAAGGGTTTACATAGGTAATGTTGCCCTTTAAATCAGTTTTGGACACGATGGCCTGGTCGTCCAGGACGTCCACTTCACGATTGGTAACGGGTTGGTTGTTGCGCATCACTTGGCTCCGGCTGAATTGTTGCTCTATCACAATAGATGCATTCAGTGTACGGAGTCGATGCGCAAATTTTATTGATGTAGATCAAAATTCCCCGGATTGCCGCCGGGACGGGTCGGACGGCGCAAGGCGCCGTCACCGAAGCGTCAGGCCGGTTTCTTGAACGAATGCCAAATCTTGCCGCCGATGGTGACCACCACCAGCGCCAGCGCGCCGGCCAGCACGCCGGCCACCGCGTCGATTACGCTTGGGGTGATGAAGCCGAGCACCGGACCCAGCGCCGGGACCGCCGCCGCCACCTCGGTGGCGTGGTGGACGATGTCGTGCGTGCCCGGCGTGCCGTGCACCAGGATGCCGCCGCCGACCATGAACATGGCGGCCGTGCCGACCACCGACAGCAGCTTCATCAGCCGGGGCGCGGCCGCCAACAGCACGCTGCCCAGCGCACGGACGGCGCCGTTGGCGCGCTGGCTCAGGTACAGGCCGGCGTCGTCCATCTTGACGATGGCGGCGACGATGCCGTACACGCCCACCGTCATGATCAGCGCGATGCCGACCACCACCAGCGCCTGCTTGACGAACGGCTCGGCCGCCACCGTGCCCAGCGCGATGACGATGATCTCGGCCGAGAGGATGAAGTCGGTGCGCACCGCACCTTTGATCTTGTCCTTTTCGATGGCCATCATGTCGGCGTTGGGATCGCTGAGCGCGGCGCTCAGTTCCTGCTTGTGCTTGGCGTCCTCGTCCTTGTGCAGGATGCTGTGGGCGATCTTTTCGAAGCCCTCGAAGCACAGATAGAGGCCGCCGATCATCAGCAGCGGCGTGATGGCGCTGGGCAAGAAGGCGCTGATCGCCAGCGCGGCCGGCACCAGGATCGCCTTGTTCTTGAGCGAACCGACCGCCACCGCCCAGACCACCGGCAGTTCGCGGTCGGCGCGTACGCCGGCCACTTGCTGCGCGTTCAGCGCCAGGTCGTCGCCCAGCACGCCGGCGGTTTTCTTGGCCGCCACCTTGCTCATCAGGGCGACGTCGTCGAGGATGGTGGCGATGTCGTCGATCAGCGCGAACAGACTGGAGCCGGCCATCTCAGCGGCTCCCTTGCGGGGTTGTGGTGGTGGTGTGGGTCATGGAGGATCCTGGTAGCGAGCAATATTAAAGCGGCAATATTAACCCAGCACAGGTCGCGGCGGTATGGCTTCACAGCTACAATGTGCGTTGCCTCGCAGCGCCGCTGCGCTCTGAACTATGGAACGAATATGAGTTTTGCCACCTGGATGGGATTTTTCATCGCCGCCTGCATCATTGCCGTGTCGCCGGGCTCGGGCGCGGTGTTGTCGATGTCGCACGGCTTGTCGTACGGCGTGCGCCGAGCCAGCAGCACGATTTTCGGCCTGCAAACCGGCCTGCTACTGGTGTTTTTCATCGCCGGCGCCGGGGTCGGCTCGCTGTTGCTGGCGTCGGAGCTGGCGTTCAATGTCGTCAAAACCGTCGGCGCGCTGTACCTGATCTACCTGGGCCTGAGCCAGTGGCGCGCCAAGGTCTCCATCGGCGAGCAGAAAACCCACGCGGAAGTGGTCGTGCCGTCGGTGCGCAGGCGCTTTTTGACCGGTTTCCTGACCAACGCGACCAATCCCAAAGGTATTATTTTCATGGTGGCGGTGCTGCCGCAGTTTATCAATCAGCACTCGCCGCTGCTGCCGCAATTGCTGATCCTGGCCGCGACCATGTGCACCATCGATCTGGTGGTGATGCACAGCTACGCCTATCTGGCGTCGTCGATGCAGCGCTTTTTCCGCGACGCCAAGGCCGTCAAGAAGCAGAATCGGGTGTTCGGCGGCTTGCTGATGGGCGTGGGCGCGGCGCTGTTCTTCGTCAAGCGGGGCGGCGCCAGCACCTGAGGTACCACCGCCTGAGGTATCATTTACTTTGCAATGATTTGTAACCCCGGTAGTCGAATCGCGGCCTGCGGCGTTATAGGTGGAGTAAATAGAGGAGCGCTGCCATGAGCCGCAAGATCATCCCGTCCGTCGTGCTGGCCGCCTTGGCCAGCTTCAGTTCCCTTGCATTGGCCGATCCACCCGCTGTGGTGGGGCGGATTTCGGCCGTGCAAGGCCAGGTGACGCTGGTGGGCAACGACCCCGAGGGCGAGAGCGAACCGGTCGCCGCCTCGCTGAACTGGCCCGTCACGGGCGCCAACCATATCAATACCGCCAGCGGCGCGCGCACCGAATTCCGGGTCGGCTCGACGGCGGTGCGGCTGGACGGCGATTCCGATCTTGAAATCATCGGCATGGACGAGGATTTGCTGCGGCTGCGTCTCAACTACGGCAGTGTCAGCATCCGCGTGCGCAGCCCGGAGTTGCTGCGCGACTTCGAGCTGACCACGCCGCAGGCCCGCGTCACGATGCTCGAGCCGGGCTTGCTGCGGGTCGATGCCGAGCGCGTGGCCGACACCAGCCAAATCAGCGTGCTGGGCGGCAGCGCCCGGGTCGAGGGTTCCGGTTCGTCGGTGGTGGTGAGCAACGGCCGCCAGGTCGACATCAGCGGCGACGACGTGCGCACCGGCATTGCCCGGCGCGACGGTTTCGATGTCTGGGCCGACGAGCGCGACCGGCAGTCGGAGGCCGTGGTGTCCACCCGTTATGTGTCCACCGGCATCACCGGCTACGAGGAGCTGGACCGCAACGGCAGTTGGACCGAGAGCGCCGAATACGGCCCGCTGTGGGCGCCGCGCAATGTCGCGGTCGACTGGGCGCCCTACCGCGACGGCCGCTGGACCTGGCTGGCGCCGTGGGGCTGGACCTGGGTCGACAACGCGCCGTGGGGCTATGCGCCGTCGCACTACGGGCGCTGGGTGACGGTCAACCGCCGCTGGTTCTGGGCGCCGGGCCGTCCGGCCGGGCGTCCGGTGTGGGCGCCGGCGCTGGTCGGCTGGGTCGGCGGCGACGGTTTTGCGCATCAACGCGGTCCCGGCCTGGGCTGGTTCCCGCTGTCCCCGCGCGAACGCTACGTGCCGAACTACCGGGTCTCGAACAATTACGAAAACCGCATGACATGGCAGCACAACGGCAAGCCGTTCCGGCCACGGACGGACCGGCCGGAGCGCCGCGACGGCGTGACGATGTTGCCGCGCGATCAATTCGAGGGACGCCATACGGTGCCGGTCAATCGCGGCGGCGTGGTGATTCCGCCGGCCAACCTGGTCAAGAACGCGGTGACGGTGACGCCGCCGCCGCCGGGCCAGAACACGCGGGTGGTCGACCCCAACCGGCGGGCCTGGCCGGACCGCGATGGCGACGGCCGGCCGGACAGGTTCGGCCGCAACGAGCGGAACGAGCGCGACGACCGTTTCCAGCGCAACAACGGCCAGCAGCCGGGGCGGGTGATCACCGCGCCGTCGCAGCCGCAGGCGCAGCCACAAGTGCAGATCGGCCAGGGTCCGGGACGTCCGCAGACCACCACCACGCTCGCACCCGGGCAGTTCGGCACGCCGAATGCGCCGGCGCAGACGATCAACCCCAACGATGTGGCGCTCGAGCTGCGGCCGGGTTACCGTCCGCGCACGCCGAACGGGGTGCCGCAACAGGGCGTGATGCCGGCGCCGGTGTTGCACGTCAATCCGAACCGCGACCGTTTCAACCGCGACGACGACAACGGCCGCCGGCCATCGCGTCAGCGCGACGAGATGCGGGAGGCGCGTGAGCAGCAGCGTCCGGCGTTCCAGCCGCAGCCGCAACCGCAGCAACCTCAGCCGCAGCCGCATCAGGTCCAGGTGCAACCGCAGCGACCACCGCAGCCGCAGCCGCAGCAGTTCCAGCCGCCGCCGCGTCCGTCTCCACCGCCGCAGGTGAGCCAGCCGCAGCCGCAGCCAGCCCAGCCGCAAGCGCAACCGCGCCGCGAACCGCCGCAACGTAACGAGGGGCAAAACCAGGGGCGCAACAACGGCAACCGGCCTACGCACAACATGCAGTAAGCGACGGTTCATACCGGGAAATAGCAGTTCAGGCAGCAAAAAATGCAGTTCGTCACAATCGGCTGGAAGTGGTCCACCGCTTTGCATACAGTAGCAACATTGCAAAACGGTGGCAGCGCGAGAACAAGGACGGCAACGTCCGCCGCCCAGGGCCGTCGGGACCGCATCCATTTGCCCTGCTATTTTCTGGTAATTCCCGAGAGAGAATAGTCTTCGCCAGCCTTCGGGCTGGCTTTTTTTTGCCTGTAGATCCTGGCGTTGCTGCTGGTTTAGCCCGGGTTGCGGGCGGCTTTTTGGCGCAGCCGCGCGCGCCATTCGCCCAGCGCCGACAGCGCACCCTGGAATTCGCGTTCGATCAGATCGGCTTCGGCGGCCGTGACCTTGCCGTCCATTAGCGCAGTCGAGACCGCTTCAGCCACCGATCCCACCTGGCTCATCACTTTGCACACCGTTTGCGAGAGGTCATCGTCGCCAATGTTGTCGGGCAGCGGGACGACGAACGCGGCCATGCCGTGGCGCGTCAGCAGCGCATGCAGCGGCAGATGCGCTTCGGCCACGCCGGCACGGTGGCACAGGTCGACCACCGCCGACACTTCCTCGAACGACGGATAGTGCGAGGCGATCGTCGGCGCCAGCTTGTTGCGCAGCACGTTGACCGAGATCCCCATCGCTTGTGCGAGCGCGTCGATGCCGCCGGGATAGCTGCGCGCGACCTTGTAGAGCGCGTCGTGTTGGTTCATGTCCAGGTATTTGCGAGTCATGGTGAATCGTGCCTTTTATTACCGATGCATCCGCCGAGATCGGGCGCTATGCTGCTTTTTATTCAACTTGTTTGTGAAAAGACATAATGAAGCCCTTTCAATCCGCGCTGTTGCTGAGCTTTTGTATCGCACTGGGCGCCAGTTCCCCCGCCCGAGCCGAGGCCAGCCCTTATTTTGGCACATCGTCATCATACAAAAGTGGATTTTCTTCACAAAATGGCAACGCCGCGAGGAACCGGCCGTCGGCCCCGCCGGCCAACCGCCAGAGCGGCCCCGGCGCGTTCGGCAAGGCGCCCGGCTCACCGGCGTCCGCCTATCCGCGCAACCGTTCGGGGAACGCATCGGCGGCGTCGCGCGACCTCGACCGCAGCGCCGCGCAAGCCCGGGCGTTGAAGACGCTGGAGGCGCGCCGGGCCGCCGAGCGCGCGCCGGCGCCATTGCCGCCGCTGAACGATACGCCGCTCAGGCCCGCCCAGCCCTCGCAGCCGGTCCAGCCCACCAGGCCGGATGCGATTGCCGCCCGCAACTCCGGCACCATGCCGCCCGGCTATCCGCAGCAGGTCGTGGTGCGGCAGCCGTCCGGCGGGAGCGGTCTGATGCACGGGGTGCTGGGTTTCATGCTGGGCCGCGCGATGAGCCAGGCGAACCAGCCGGTCGCTTACCCGACCACGGCCGGCAGCGCGCCACCGCCGGCGCCGGCCATCAACCAGTCCGGCCAGATCACCGGCATGCCCGGTCTTGGCGATGCGCCGACCGTCAATGCGCGCACGCCTGCGCCGCCTCAACCATCGTTCGGCGCGAGCGTACTACGCTGGTTCGCTTGGCTGGGCCTGTTGAGCGGGATCGCTTGGGCGGCTGTGTTCGCGGTGCGCAAGGTGCGCGGGCTGCGCGCGGCCAGACAGCCCCATTATTCATTCGAGAGGAATTGAGATGAGCTGGACGGACGCTTATAACTACTTGCGCAACGGCGTGGCCAAACTGAGCGGCGCCGACGCGCCCCGCACGGATCAGAACTTGCCGCTGGGCGCACGCATCGGCAGCCTGGTGCGGCTGCAACAGTCGCCGCTGCTGGGCGCGCTTGCCAACGGTTCGCTGATTGGCGTACCGGACGCCGACGACAACCGCATCGTCGCCGTCTCGCAAATCCGTCTCAAGCAGACGGGCGGCCTTTACCGCTACTACCTGGACACGGGCGATGTGAGCGAGAAGGAAAAGTTTTTACAGGTGTACCAGAACGCCGAAGGCAAGGTGGCCGAGGTGATGTATTGCACCCAACTGGCGCGCGTGATTCCCGAGACCGTGGAAGACCAGGAGGCCTACATGGGCCTGGCCAACGCCGGCCTGGGCGATCGCAGCTACACCTTGTGGCGGGCGCAGTTGGACGACATCGGGCTGGACGAATCCGATCTGGACCTGGTGTTCGGCGCCGACGAAGGCGTCGATTACTGGCGCGACGCCGGCAGCGACGACGAGGAATTCATCACGCCGTTCTCCGGCACCGAAACCCGCATCGACAACCCGAGCGGCAGCCTCGGCTTGCGCCAGGAAATGTACTTCATGCCGTATGTGCGCGAACTGCGCAACGGCGGCAACGAATATCTGCTGATCACGACTGAAATCCTCAGCAGCGTGAACGGCGACGCATCGAAACGCGGGATCCATGTGGACTTTGTCATTGGCATCCCGGTGGAGCAGGAACGCATCGTTATCCAATGATGCGCATTTTTAACGTCATTTCTAGAAGGAAGACCGACATGAGCAACTCGAATGGCTGGGGTTTGACCGCGCGCCTGATCTCCAAACACTTTGGCGCCTTGGGGGACCGCGTGTCCGAAGCGATCGCCAATTTTGATCCGGAAACGGCGACCGAGGCCGACCGCGACCGTCTGGCCGACAGCCTGCGCACCACCGCGCAAAAGCTGGCCGCCGCGCGCGCCTCCTTCGATAAGGAGGCGGCCGACGTGGTCAAGCTGCGCCAGCTGATCGCCACCGACGAGCAAGCCGCCGGCACCCTGGCCGACCGCTTGGCCTCCGGCAAGATCTCGGAGGCAACGATCACCTTGTTCTGCGACGAGCTGGAGGCGAACAAGCAGCGCATGCCGCAGGAATTGCAGGAAGAGGCAGACGCGCGCCAGTACATGGACGAGCTGCAAACCATCGTCGACGCGCTGTCGAAGCAGCTGGCCGAGTTCGATTCTGCGGCGAAAAAGGCGCTGCAGGCGCTGGCCGGCGCGCGCGCCCAGCAGGATTTGCAGCAGCTGCGCGCCGAGCGCCAGGCCCAGCTGGCCGGCCTGTCCGGCATGCGCGGCAATTCCAGCGCCCTGAACGCGCTGACCCGCCGCGCACAGGCCATCAACAACGAGGCGGCCGGCCTGAAGATCGTCACCGATATCGGCCAGCGTCCGTACCAGCAGGCGGCCGAGCTCGAAGCGATCCGCAAATCGGTGAGCCAGCCCGGCCTGGGCAACGAGTCGGCGCTGGCCAGGCTGCAACGGCTGTCGGGCCAGGGCGCCGCGCCGGCCGCGCTGGCGCTGGGCAAATCGTAAGCCACGCGGCGTTTTCGGTGAATTCGCTACAATAGAGGCCGGCGGCGTCGCGTTGATGCCGCCGGTTTTATTTTTGATTGGAATGAATATGCAAGCGATCCCGCCGTCAGAGTCCCTCATCGAATACCCGAGCGACTTCCCGATCAAGGTGATGGGGCCGACTCATATCGATTTCGCCCCGACCATCGTGCTGGTTGTGCAAAAGCACGACCCGGATTTCCACGAAGGCAAAATGGAAGTGCGGCCGTCGGCCAAGGGCAACTACACCGGCCTGACCGTGACCGTACGCGCCGTCAGCCGCGAACAGCTCGACGCGCTGTATTCCGAACTCTCGGCCCATCCGATGGTCAAAATCGTCATGTAAGTTGCTGGCGCTGGAAGACGGCTATCTCTTCCAGCAACCAGTTGCGAAACGCCACCACCTGCGGCCTGCCGGCTGAGGCGGCCGGCGCGACGAAGTAGTATTCATCCGGGCACGGCGTGGCGATGTCGAACAGCCGCACCAGCTGCCCGGAGGCGATTTCCTGCATCGCCACCACATGGCGCACCAGCGCGACGCCGTTGCCGTCGGCCGCCGAGCGTATCAGCATCGACAAATCCTCGAACATCACGCCACCCGAAGGCTCGGCCATGTCCACGCCCGCCGCGCGCAGCCACGGCGACCAGGGCTCGACCGAACGCAACATTATTTGCTGGGGCAGGTGCTGCGGCGTTGCGGGCAGAGCACCTTCGCGATAGTGGGGACTCACTACAGGATAGTAGACGTCGCCCATCAGCCGCTCCACCACCATGCCGGGATAGTTGCCCCGGCCGAAACGGATGCCGACATCGATACCGTCGCGCGCCAGATCCTGCAGTTGCCCGCTCGATTGCAGCACTACCTCTATATCAGGATGCAAGTCGATGAATCGGCCCAGCCGGGGCGCCAACCAGCGCGCCGCGAACGACGGAATCGACGTCACCGTCAGCCGCTGGTTGACGCTGGCCGCCCGCATCGCATCGGCCGCGACGGCGATATCGGCAAAGGATTTGCCTAAAAACTGGGCAAATTTGAGCGCATCGCTGGTTATTTTCACCTGTCGGCCACGACGCACGAACAGCGGCCGGCCCAATTCCTCTTCCAGCGCCCTCACCTGATGGCTGATCGCCCCATGCGTCAGATGCAACTCTTCCGCCGCCCGCGAGAAGTTCTCGTGCCGGGCCGCCGCCTCGAAGGCGCGCAAAGCGGAAAAATTGGGCAGGCGGCGGCTGGCGCTCATCAGGTCGGCATGCTGTGGATAACTATGTGAATAAAATTAGCAAGAATTACGAAAATATAGCGTTATACAGGCACTACGGCAAGGTCTAACATGTGAATAAATCTACCCAAGCCGGAGCCGCCATGTCGTTTATCCTGTACGCCGATAGCCTGTTCACCAGCCCTTATGCCCTGTCCGCCTTTGTGGCGCTGACCGAAAAAGGCGTCCCGTTTACGTTGAAAACCGTGGATCTGGCGGCCGGCCATCAAAAACGCGGCGACTACGCTGACCGTGCTTTCACCGCCCGGGTGCCGGCGCTGGTGGAGGGCGATTTCGTGCTGACGGAGTCGAGCGCGATCACGGAGTACCTGGACGAGAGTTTTCCGGCGCCTGAATATCTGGCGCTGTATCCGAAGGAGCGGCGCCAGCGCGCCCGGGCGCGGCAGGTTCAGGCATGGCTGCGCAGCGATCTGTTGCCGGTGCGGGTCGAACGCGACACGGAAACTGTGTTTTTCGGCAAGGCGAGCGCGCCGCTGACGGAGGCTGGCCGCGCCGCCGCCAACAAGCTGATTCACGTCGCCGATCAGCTGGTGCAGGGTCCGAATCTGTTTAGCGAATGGTCGATCGTCGATGTCGATTTGACCATGATGCTGAACCGCTTGATCCTCAACGGCGACGCGGTGCCGCAAAAATTGAAGGACTACGCCGCCGCCCAATGGCAACGGCCGTCGATCCAGCAGTGGCTGGCGCGCCATCAGCCGGGATAAGGCCTTCAGCCCCGTTAGGCAGCCTGATTTATAATGGCGGCATGACGTCCTCTACCCACACCGAGCCGGCGCTGATCCGCCACCTCGGTCTTGCCGACTACGACAGCACCTTCGCCGCGATGCGCGCTTTCACCGACGCGCGCACGCCGGACACCCGCGACGAACTGTGGATCGTCGAGCATCCGCCCGTGTTCACGCTGGGCCTGGGCGCCGACCGTGGCCACCTGCTGGCCGGGGCCGCCGCCATTCCGGTGGTGCAGACCGACCGTGGCGGCGAAGTGACTTACCACGGCCCCGGCCAGGTGGTGATTTACCTGCTGATCGACCTGCGCCGCAACAAGCCCGGCGGCAAGCTGTACGCCCGCCAGTTCGTCCATAAAATCGAGCAGGCGATCATCAATGTATTAGGGGCGTATAATCTCATCGGTGAGCGCGTTGAAGGCGCGCCGGGCATTTATATGGCCGGCGGACCGAAGCAAGGCGCCAAAATCGCCGCGCTCGGCTTGAAAGTACGCGGCAACGGTTGCACCTACCATGGGCTGTCGCTGAATGTGGCGATGGATTTGGCCCCGTTTTCCTGGATTAATCCTTGCGGCTACGCCGGGCTGGAAACAGTCGATATGCGGTCCGTCGGCGCCCGGGCGCAATTGTCGGACGTGCAACATCAACTGGCCGACGAACTGATACGCGTCCTGGCGCTGGTAGAACCAGCAACAGACGCAACGTAAGCAACACGCGCAACACACGAACAACCAAACTATGCCCGCGAGGGCACGCAGCCAAATGACCACTGAGACCACCTCCAGCATTGCCCCCGCTTACAACCCGAGCGAAAAGCAAAAAGGCGCCAGCAAGACCGCGCGCATCCCGATCAAGATTGTGCCGATCGAGCAAGTTGAGCGTCTGAAGAAGCCGGAGTGGATCCGCGTCAAGGCCGCGTCGGCCTCGACCCGTTTCTACGAGATCAAGGACATCCTGCGCGAGAACAAGCTGGTCACCGTCTGCGAAGAAGCGAGCTGCCCGAACATCGGCGAATGCTTCGGCAAGGGCACGGCCACCTTCATGATCATGGGCGACAAGTGTACCCGCCGCTGCCCGTTCTGCGACGTTGGCCACGGCCGTCCCGATCCGCTCGATAAGGAAGAGCCGGGCAACCTGTCGCGCACCATCGCCGAGCTGCGCCTGAGCTACGTGGTCATCACCTCGGTCGACCGCGACGACTTGCGCGACGGCGGCGCCGGCCACTTCGTCGAGTGCATTCAGAACACCCGCGCGCTGTCGCCGAAGACCCAGATCGAAGTGCTGGTGCCTGACTTCCGCGGCCGCCTGCAAAAGGCGCTGGACATCTTCAAGGACGGCCTGCCGGACGTGATGAACCACAACCTGGAAACGGTGCCGCGCCTGTACAAGGAAGCGCGTCCGGGTTCGGACTACATGCACTCGCTGCAGCTGCTCAAGGAATTCAAGGACCTGTATCCGCAAGTCAAAACCAAGTCGGGCATCATGGTCGGCCTGGGCGAGACCGACGACGAAATCCTGCAGGTGATGCGCGACATGCGCGAGCACAACATCGACATGCTGACCATCGGCCAGTACCTGGCGCCGTCGAACAGCCACCTGCCGGTGCGTCGCTACGTGCACCCGGACGTGTTCAAGATGTTCGAGGAAGAAGCGTACAAGATGGGCTTCAAGCACGCGGCCGTCGGCGCCATGGTGCGCAGCTCGTACCACGCGGACGAACAGGCGCATAACGTGTTGGCTGCCGTCAACGAGTAATCACAAGCGGGGGTCAAGTCTGTCATTCGGACACGGCCTCATGCTTTGGACGTGCTATGCCCAGCTTTTTCGAGCGCAGCAACAGCGCGGCTCACCGTTTTCACCGATACCTGAAAATGTGAGGCTATTTCACTCATTGTGTATACGGTAGAGTGGTAGGACTCAGCCATCGCTACTTCGCGCGGGAAGAATTTCGCTGCGTAGTCTTCAAGTCGCAGGGCGGTCGCTCGCCGCTGCGCTCTTGCAACCTCACCCGATGTCTCGGACGGCGCTGCGCTTCGGTGTTGTGCGATGAATTCGTCGTCCCCCAAAATGCACTGGTATGTCACTTGTTCAAGCGGACTCTCGGCGCCGACTCCTGACACTAGGAAAGCTAAATAAGCTTGTCTTGCCGATGCCAGATCGGCCCCAAAGGAATCCAATAGCAAGTTTGTGCTCATCCAGGATGGCGACGGGCGTTTCCCCAGCATAAACTCGAGACTGCTCCATTCCCAGTCTCCCAATTTCGCGACGATGCCCGCTCGAATCGGGTTCAGGACGATATAGCGGGCCAGCTCAAGCAGGTAGCTTTCTTTCTGCACCAATATCGCATGGTACCTGCCCTGTAACACGTGGCCGACCAAGTTGTGGCGGCGGTTGTAGTAGCGGGAATAGACACTGTTCAGTTGCCGCATACCCTGTCCAAGATTGCCGTCGGGCGTTTCTATCAGCAAGTGATAGTGATTTGTCATCTGGCAATAGGCGTGGATCACGAAGTGGAAGCGGTCGCACATGCGCGCAGTTTCTTCGAGCCAGACGAGACGGTCTTGCCGATCGCAGAAAACCTTCTCGCGTCGGTTGCCTCGGCAAGTGACATGATAGAGTGCGCCGGGAAATTCAAGTCTCAGTGGCCTGGCCATTTCGGTCTCCTGGCGGGTTCTTGGGGAAATGCGCTTGATGCGGATCAGTCTTTGATCGGATTTGTTCGCGGAAAAGGCCGAGCACGTGTCCGAATGACAGACTTGACCCCGAAGATGTTCAAACCCGCCCGGGCCTGATCTCGCCGGCATCGGGCGCCTCCGCCAGAATCTCGCCATACAGCGCCACCAGTTTGGCGCCTTCCCCATCCCACCGATATTTGCTTTCGGCCGCGCGCCGGCCGTTGCGGCCCATTTCGTCGGCCACGTCCGGATGCATCAGCAGGAAGTTGATTGCCTTGGCGATCGCGTTCGGGTTTTCGGGATCGACGCAGATGCCGCACTCGGCGTCTTCGACGATGCCGCGCCATAACGGAAAGTCCGAGGCGATCACCGGCACGCCAGCCGACATGTATTCGAACAGCTTGATCGGCAACGCATTGACGAAGTTCGGCTCCGGCCTTAACGTCACCAGGCCGCACAGGCTGCGCGCCATGATCTCCCCCACTTGCTGCCGGTCGACGAAGCCGCATTCCTCGACCTGCGACCAGCCGCGATAAGCCCTGAGCTCCCCGCGCAGTGCGGGCGTGTCGAACGCGCCGGCCAGCAGCAGTTTGACGGGCACCATCTCCAGCGCCTGGACGATGTACCGGATGCCGCGCATTTCGTTGATCGCGCCGACGTAGCAGACGCTGTCGCGCGGGGCCGCCGTCAACACCGTTGCGCTCGCGCCTGCAAGCTCGTTGATGGCGGGATAGTTGTGGATCACCGCCACCCGCGCGGCGCTTTTGTCGAACAGCGCGCCGATGTACGGCGTGGCCGCGACCATCGCCGCGAAGCGCCGCGCCGCGAAGTGCTCGACGCCGCGCGCGACCGATCCGATGGCATGGCGCAGCAGCGCCGGTATCCATTGCTTCGAGTGGATGTCGGCGCGCAGGTCCTCATGCAGGTCGTAGATGACCTTGCGGCCCTGCCAGCTGAGCAGCAAGCCGTAGGGAATCAGCTCGGGATCGTGGAAGTGATAGACGTCGGCGTCCAGCGCCTTGGCGGTGCGGTAACAGCGCCACGTCTGCGCGACCATGCGTAGCAACCGTCCGCCGCCCAATGCGGCGAGCGCATGGATGGTGACGCCGGCGCCGGCCGCCTCGGCGATCTGCGCCTCAGTCGCGCCGATGACCAGATGCACGTCGAACCCCGCCTGCGCCAGCGAGACGCATTGCTTGCGATAGATGCGGATGTCGAGGCCGGGATGCACCGACGAAAAATGGCAGACTTTCTTCATGGCACGGCTCCGTTGCTAAGCGGCCATCCTTGCGGCGCCGGTCTGACGGCGGGGCACGCGTGTCGGATCGACCAGCCAAGCCAGCAGCAGCGCTTCGTCGAGCAGGTCGGGGTCTTGCGACAGAGATTCATCCGACAGCAGCGCGTCGAGCTGCGCGCCGCTTTTGAGCGGGCCCTGCAGCGCCGTCGCGTGGTCGAAGATGGCGCCGCGCAGCGCCGCACCGATGCCTTGCGTGATCCAGTTCTGCGTGACGTCGAAGCCGCGCTTTTTGCGGTTGAGCCGCACCGCATCGGGCACCAGGCCCTTGGCCGCATGGCGCAACATCCATTTGCCGTAGCCGTTGGCGATCTTCATCCGCGTCGGCAGCGCCAGCGCGAATTCGATCAACCGGTAGTCCATGAACGGCAGCCGCGTCTCGATGCCGTAACCCATGGAATTGCGGTCCTCGTAGCGCAGCAATGTTGGCAGGCTCCATTGCTGGATATCCTCGATCTGCCGGTCCGGCAGCGATATGCCCGCTTGGCCCCACAGGTTGTGCGCGCCGGCCTCCCAGTCGAGCAGCCGGAACGCCGGCGCCTTGCTCTTGCTGCCCTGGTAGCGGTTGAGGTTTTGCCAGTACATGCGCGCCTGTCCGGCCTCGTGCGCGAGCATCAGAGCCAGCGAATACATCAGCCGCAACGCGCCCTTCGGCTCGCGTCGGTGCAGCGCTTCGCGCAGCGCGATGACGATGAATTTGCGGTAGCCGGCGAAGATCTCGTCGCTGCCCTGGCCGCCCAGCAGCACCTTGAAGCCGGCGTGGCTGACCTTGCGGAACACGGCGTTCTGCGCGATCGGGCTCAGGCCTGAAAACGGCGCTTCCTGGAAGGCCATGGTTTGTTCCAGCACCTCGTACAAATCCCAGCCGCTATAGCGCGGCCACACGTAGGTGACGTCGATGCCGGCCGCTTTGGCCAGCGATTGCGTGCCGGGGCCTTCTGATGCCGGCTCGGACGGCGAGCCGAACGAGAACGCGTGCGTGCGCGCGCCGTGCCGCAACATCATGCAGGCGATCGACGCCGAATCGAGCCCGGCGCTCAACGATACGGCCACCGGCACATCGCTGCGCAGGCGCAGCTGGACGGCGCTGTCGAACAGCTGGCGGCACGCGTCGAGCAGATCGTCGTCGCCGCTGTGCGCCATCGCCCCGCGTCGCCGCGCCACGGCGTCGCGCAGCGAATACCAGCGCCCTTCCGTGATGCCGATACGCTCGGGCGACAACTGGAGTTTGATCCAGCATCCGGCGGCAACCGCGTGCACGTTTTTGTAGGGCGAACCGGATTGCGCGGTTTCATAGGCCTTGTAGCGCACGCCGCGCGCGCAGTAGTCGGTGTCGATGTCGGCGCCGACCACGCTGGCGACGCCGGCGACCGACGAGCCGAAGGTGATGTCGCCATTCGGACAGCGCCCCCACAGCAGCGGCTTGACGCCGAAGCGGTCGCGCACCAGCCAGAGCTCGCCGGTCTTTTCATTCAATGCGGCAAAGGCGAACATGCCGTTGAGGCGCTGCAACGCATCCAGGCCCCACAGCGCCCATGCGCGCAGCAGGACTTCGGTGTCGCTGCCGCCGTTGAATGCCTGTCCGGTGGCTTGCAGCGATTGGCGGATTTCGCGGTAATTGTAGAGTTCGCCGTTGTAGACGATGGACCAGCCCGACTCCGCATCGACCATTGGCTGCGCACCCAGCGCCGACAATTCGATCACCGCGAGCCGGCTGTGGGCCAACGTGACGGCGTGGCCGCGACAAGCCGTCCGCCTGGTGCCGCGCGCGTCCGGTCCGCGTCCGTCGATGTAACGAAAGGCGGCCGGGAGCGCGACGGAGGTGTCGCATTGCGGCGCGCCGATATTGATCATGCCCCATATTCCGCACATTTTTTTGTTCTCGCGATCGATGAAAGTGGCGTTGATCGTAGCTGAACAAAAAGACAACGGATGCGACGTGGGTCAATATCGCGCGTGATCCCTCACACCTGAATGTCAAACGCGCGCTCGACGAACCAGACCAATGCCACCAAGGCGATCACGGCCGAACCACCGGTGAGCACGCGCCGGTAGAAGACGGTATTTCGCAAGGTAAACGCCAGCGGGAGGAATAGTGCAACGATGCACAATTGTCCAATTTCCACGCCGAGATTGAATCCGAACAGGCTGGCCAGCAGCGCGGTTTTCGGCAGGCCCAGATCGATCAGCACGCTGGCGAAGCCGAAGCCGTGGATCAGGCCGAACAGGAAGGCCGCGACCGGCCGCCGTCCCCGGAACAGCGGGTAGATGTTGTTGACCGCCGCCAATATCACCGAGGCGGCGATGGCCGATTCGACAAAGCGCGAGGGCAGCGAGATCAGCGACAGGCTGGCCAGGGTCAATGTCAGCGAGTGCGCCAGCGTGAACGCGGTCACCACCTTGAGCACGTCGATGAAGGCGCCGCGCAGATTGTCCGACGGCGCGGCCAGCAGCACGGCAGGCAGCAGCAGCGACAGCAGGAACAGGATGTGGTCGTAGCCGATCCAGATGTGCCACACACCTTCCTTGATATACGTGGCGAATTGGTGCCAGCGGTTCGGCGCCGTCAGCGACAGGTTTTGGCGCGCGTGCTGCGGATCGAAGATCGCGGTGGAGGTTTCGCCGTCATGCGTCAGCCGCAGCAGCCCTTTGTGCTGCGGATCGAGATCGGCGAAGAGGCGGTAGTCGATGGTCAGTTGCGTGACCGGCTTCTGGCAGGTGACGCCAAAGCGCATGACGCTGTAGGCGCCGTCGGTGTGGTCGTCGATCAGTTGATCGGCGATGTTGATCGCGCAGGCGCCGGTATCGGTCGATAGCTTCAGGCGTTCCAGCGCGTAGGCGGAGATGGCGGCGTGGCGCGCGCGGATCTCGTCCCAGGTCAGTTTGCCGTCGCCGTCCTGATCGAGGCCGATGGCGAAGTCCAGGTCGCGCAGCGCGATGTCCCATTGGCCGGTGATGGTATCGCCTTGGGTCGTGAGTGAAAGATAGCTGTCGCTCGGTTTGTGCGCGTGCGCCGGCAGCATGGCGCCGAGCAGCAGCGCGAGGAATAATAAGAGGCGTGGCATCATGTTCCCGTGCTCAGTTGGCGCATCAGGCGTTGCGCGGCGACGTCTTCGATTTTGTGCTGCGTTATCCAGTCGACGACCGGCTTGGCCGCTGCGGCGTCGCGCGCCTGCACCGCCGCCTCCAGGTAGATGCGCATATCGGCCGGTTCTTTCTGCACGGCCCAGTTCTTGCGCGCCAGCGCCAACGCCGTATTCGCGTCGCGGCGCAGCAGCAATTCAAAGCGCGCTTGCTCGCGCTGGTGCACCGTGTCGCCGCGCAGCGCCGCCGCGTCGAACCTCGCTGCCAGCTCCTTGACATCGGTGGCCAGCGCGCGGGCATCGCCGCCCTGCTGCTGCAGTGCCAGCGCGCGCCGCAACAGCAGCGCGTCGATGCGCGATTGGTCGCGCAACAAGGTCAGCACCTCGCCGGGCCGCTTTTGCTCCAGCAGGAAGTCGGCGTAGGCGCCCAGCAGATAGCTGTCGTTCGGCGCCATGGCCAGCGCACGTTTGTAACGCGCTTCCGCCACGGCCGCATCGCCGCGCCGCTGCGCCATCTCGGCCAACAAGGTCAGCGCCCATTCCCGCAGTTCCACCGGCGCGTTGGCGCTGCGCTCCAGGGTCAGGTCCAGCAGCTGTTCGCTTTTGACGGAGCGCCCCGTGACCGTGCCGACGTTGGCGATGCAGGTGACGGTGATCAGTTCTATCGACAGGTTCGACAAGTGCGCGCAGCTGGCGGTGGCGCCGTCGTAGTCGCCCTGCACCGTTTGCACGGTCGCTTGCGTCAGCCATGCCTGCGCGTTGTCCGGCTGCGCGGCCAGCACGCCTTTGAGATCCGCCAGCGCGGGGCCGAATTGATGGGTACTTTGCAGCAGCGTGGCGCGCAGCAGGCGCACCTGCGGCGGTGGCGCGGCCTGGGTCCACCACGGCGCCAACGCGGCTTGCGCATAGCCCAGGTAGCGGGGATCGGTCTCGCTGCGGCCCAGCGCGATGTAGCGCTGCGCGACACCAATGGCCAGCGCGATGTCGGTCGGCTTCGCGTTTAACTCCGCGCGCAGACTGCGCAACTGCTGCTGCACCGGATCGCCGCGTCGCGGCAGTGTTTCGATGACTTGCTTGCCGCTGGACGGGATGTAGGGCGCGGCGTGCGCCACGGTGGCCGACAATGCCAGGGCGACGGCTATTATTGTTCTCATGAGGACCTCTAGACGGCGGAAAGGGCGGACCATGCGGCGTCCGCCCTTTTACTGCTTGCTTACTTCACGGTCGCCGGTTCCGTGTCATCCGGCGTGGTGACGGCGACAGCATCGGTCGCTGTCGGCTCGGTGGTGGTTTCGCTGCCATCGCCGATGAGGGACATCACGGCGGCGAAGAAGCTGTCCAACATGCTCACCGGCGGCGTCACCACGGGCGGGGTGACCACCGGTGGCGTTGTCACTGGTGGCGTGGAGGCGATGTGGTCGCTGCCGCCGCCGCAGGCGCTCAGTGCGAGCACGCATACCAGGCCCAGATATTTAAGGGATCTCATGTCGTCTCCCTTACATCTGCGGCGAACCGGCGATCGGGGTTTTCAGGTACGGGAACGAGGCGTTGAAGAAGCTGTCGTCCAGATAGGCGCCGTCGGTGAAGTGCAGGCCACCGGCTGCTGCGTCGGCCGGTGCGCAGCCCAGGTTCAGGGTGCACAGTTTGCCCATCACCACGCGCAGCGCGATGTCGACCACGTCGTCGCCCGGACGGCGGCCGTTCGGGAAGCCGGCGTTGTCGCCGTCGATCACGCCAAGACGCTTCTGCGCGCCGGCGGCGACGGCTGGCGTCGACGTGTTCAGGCGCAGCATTTCAGAGGCGGTGACGGTGGTCGGCTGGTTCAGACCCTTCACGCCGGTCAGGAAGGCCGCCACCAGATCGTTGCGCGGGAAGTTGGTCGGCGCCTTGGCGCCTGCGCTGCCGTACAGGATCTCGATCAAAGCCGGCAAGGTCGGATTGGTGACGTAGGTGGCGAACTGGCCGTCGCCGCTTGGCTTGCTGGCGTTGAAGGTGTCCTTGTCTTTGAGGCCGATGACGACTTCATTGACCAGCGGTGCGCCCAGGCGCGATACCTGGGTCCAGGCGCCGCCCTCTTTCGATGGCGAGCTTGAATTCGGCGTCGGGTTCAACAGGCGTCCCTGGCGCAGGCTGGCGGTGGTCCAGCCACCAATCACTGGATCGCCGCCGGTCGACGCGGTCAGGCACGATGCGGCCACTTCCAGTTCGATAGCGGTGACGTTCTTGGTCGCCAGATCATCCTTGGCGCCCTTCTCGGCGCCGGCGGAGAACTCGGTGGCCGGTGCTTTGATGTTAACCAGATCGAAGGTCTCGCCCAGGTTGACCACGAACGGATCTTTGCGCTGACCGACGAAGAGGCGTGCCGGCGTGCTGCAGCCGGGGATATTGACGCTGTAGACGTGGGCGGCGGCA
Organism: Duganella sp. AC917; assembly: GCF_979258245.1. Lineage (NCBI taxonomy): Bacteria > Pseudomonadati > Pseudomonadota > Betaproteobacteria > Burkholderiales > Oxalobacteraceae > Duganella > Duganella sp. AC917. The sequence goes on along the minus strand of NZ_OZ409848.1, from coordinate 5,165,206 downwards.
TAGGCTGCGTAGTTGGGGATCGACTTGTTGCCGATGTTATCGAGCGGCTTGTCGAAGACGGCGCCGCCGGCGACGTTGGTCACGGCCGCCTTGGTGCCGGTGCGGCGGTCGCCGCGCACGACGTTGACGGTGTAGGTCTCGCGCACGTTGGCGCCCGGTGCGTTGACGCCGGCGATGGCGCCGCCGTTGATCACCAGCGGAATCGAGACATCCTTGCCGCCGACGGACAGTTTGGTGTCCTTGTTGGTGTTAGTGAAGCGGAACTGGAACGTCAGGTCTTCCTTGGCGTCGCCGTTGTTATCGATGTGGATCTCGTACAGCGCGTTCGGGTCCATGGCGAAGTAGTTCGGGCCGCCGTAGGCGTCCTGCAGCGGCACGTAGTCGGCGATCAGGGTCACGAAGTTGGATCGGCCGCTCTCGTAGCTGCGGAACATATAGAAGTCGGTGGCGTCGACTTTGGGACTTTGCGTGACGAACGGTGCTTCGCGGTGGCTGGACGCCATGGCCGCCGGCGCGATGGCGCCGGCCAGCGTGCCTAGAACGGCCACGCACAACGCCTGCTTAAAGATTGTTTGCATTCGATTTCTCCCCAACTGGTTGATTTGATTGGACTGCACGGTCGTATACGCGGGACCGATGACGCCAGATTCAGATTCGATAAGATTTTTTTAAATATATTAATAAGCGATGCGTCAGAAGTTGTGCGATAGCGTCACGCGCCAGGTGCGCGGCTCGACCGGATGCGAGTGGACGTCGTCGACGCCCTCCGCCGGCTCGCCCGGCAGGCGCGAGGCGTAGTAGTAATCGATGTCGCTGGCGCGGCGGTTGAACAGGTTGAAACCGTCCAGCGTGAGTTTGGTGCGCTTGTCGAGCTGATAGCCGATGCGGCCATAGGCCAGCGCCGTCGACGCCGAGCGTACGCTGTTGTCTTCGATCAGCGGGCGCGGGCCGAAGTAGCGCAGCTCCATGCCGCCGAACCAGCGCCCCAGGTCCTTGACCGTGACGCCGAACGAGGCCACTTTGTTGAGCGAACCGGGCACGCGGTTGCCGGCCGGGTCGTCGCGGCGGTAGCGGGCGCGCGAGGCCGACAGGTCGAGGTCGAACAACAGCCACGGCGCGGCGATGTAGTGGTTGCTCCACTCGATGCCGCTGCGGCGGCTGGGGCGGCTGGCCTCGGTATCGCCGCTGTCACCCACGAAGACCAGTTCGGAGTCGATGTCGAGGGTCCACAGCGACAGCGAGCTTTGCAAACCGCTTACCAGTTCACTGCGCACGCCCAGTTCGGCGCCGCGCGTGCCCACCAGCGGCGTAGCGGCGGCCGCGCCGGGGGCCAGCACGCCACGGGCGTCGTTGCTGTGGAAGCCAGCGCCGTAATTGATGAAATATTCAGTGCTGGCCCAAGGCCCGAAGATCAGCGACAGTTTGGGCGAGGCCTTGTTCGCGCTGGCGCTGGCGCCGTTGACGTCGAAGCGGTAGGCGTCGTAGCGCAGGCCGGCGACGGTGCGGAACTCCGGCAGCCAGTAGCTGGTGTTTTCCACATACAGTCCGGCGCTGGCTTCCTTGATCCGGTCTTCGCGCACGGTATCCAGGCGCTCGCGTTCGCGCGTGGCGTACAGGCCGATCGGCGAGACATGGTCGTAGCGGGTTTGCACGCCGACCTTGTTGCGCATATCGATGCCGGCGATCTTGTCGAGCCAGGTCTCGCTGATGTTGAAGCCGCCCATTGTGCGGCGCTCGCTTTGCTGGAACTGGTCGCCGTTGACCGGATCGGCCAGCAGGTAAGTGAAGTTGCTGTAAAGGTCCAGGCTGGAGCGCACCAGATAGGCCGAGGCCTCGGTGATGCGGCCGTCGGCGCGGCGGTGCATGTCCCACGACAGGCTGGCGCGGGCGGTATCGCCGCCATCGCTGGGGTCCAGTGTGCCGAAGCGGCCGATCAGGCCGTCGCGCACGGCGCGCTGCGGCACCTGGTCGGTGGCGTTCCAGCGGTTGCGGTAGGCCATGGCGGTGACGCTGTAGCCGTTTTGCGCGTCGCCCTGGCTGTAACGCAGCATGGCGTTGTATTTTCGCACTTGCTCCGGCGTCTGCCATGGACCGTCATTGCGGCCCAAATCTATGCCGTACAGCAAGGTTCCGCCGACGGCGTCCATCGAGTCGGCCAGCAACGCGCGGCGGTAGCCATAGCGCCCCAACGTCACACTGGCGATGCCTTCCGGCAGCCGGTCCGCCAGCCGGATGTGGGCCGCACCGGCTGATGAAAAGTCGCCTTCGTCGGCGAAGTAACTGCCTTTTTTATAGTCAATGCGCTGCACCAGCTCGGGGATCAGGAAGTTGAGGTCGGAGTAGCCCTGGCCATGCGCGTTGCTGCGCATGTTGACGGGCATCGCATCGACATAGGTGGCGAAGTCGGTGCCGTGGTCGAGATTGAAGCCGCGCAGGAAGTACTGGTTGGCCTTGCCGTCGCCGCTGTGCTGGGTGACGATCATGCCGGGCACGAATTCGAGCAGCTCGCCGGTGCGCAGCGCGGCGCGGCTGGCGATCAGGTTGGCCGTCACCGTGCCCTGGCTGGCGGCGTCGGAGGTGCCGACCGCGTTGTCGTAGTGCGCCAGCACCGTCACCCGGCTCATGGCCACCGCGCCGGCCATGTCGGCGTCCTCGGCGGCCAGCGCCTGGCCGCCCGGACCCTGCGCGGCGGCCAGCGCCAGCACGGCCGCCATATTGCGTTTGACCCCCATCGCGTCTCCCATCCGTGTTGTGAATTGTTCTACGTTCGGAGCTTGTACGGCGAGGGGCGCGGTTCGGATTCAATTGTTGACCCGATAATTTATTTTCGCGCGCGCGCGAGAGTATGGTATTTTTCACACGCCCAATTTGTTTCCCGTCAATGCAACATCACTTTCAAGGCGCGCAGTGTCCGACGTTCATTCACTCGATCCCCAGCAGCTGCGCACGTGGCTGCAAGGCGCCGCAAACCGCGATGACGCCGCCTTCCGTTCCCTCTACGACGCCACATCATCGAAACTGTTTGGCTTCGCGCTGCGTATATTGAACAAGCGCGAACTTGCCGAAGAGGTGTTGCAAGAGAGTTTCGTGGCGATCTGGAACAACGCTGGCAATTATCAGAGCCATTTGGCCGCACCGATGACGTGGATGACCACCATCGTGCGCAACAAGGCTTTCGATCTTTTGCGCCGCAGCGATGTGACCACCGAAATCGATGGGGAACAGTTTGACAGCGAGGTTATCAATGCATTACGCGATCCGGGCGCCACGCCGATCGAGGCACTTCAGATGAGCAGCGACGCCAAGGCACTGGCCTACTGCATGTCCGCGCTGGAAGGGCTGCACCGCCAGGTGGTCGGCCTGGCGTTTTTCCACGACCTGTCGCATAGCGAGGTGGCGGCGCAGATGGCGCTGCCGATCGGCACCGTCAAGACCTGGATACGCCGCAGCCTCGAACGGCTCAAGACCTGTCTGGCGAAGCGGGAGCAATCATGAACATCCGCGACAACGGACCGCTGCGCGAGAAGCTGGCGGCGGAGTACGTGCTCGGCACCCTCAAGGGTGGCGCGCGCCGTCGCTTCGAAGGCTATATGCATAACGACGCGGCCCTGCGCCGCACCACGCAGGAGTGGGCCGACCGTCTGACGCCGCTGGCCGAGTTCTCGACCCCGCAGACGCCGCGCCGGCAGGTGTGGACCAACATCGAGCGGCGCCTGAACCTGAAGCGCGCGCATTCGGCATGGCAGTTCTGGCGCAACGAGTCGGTGACCTTCTGGCGTTCGCTGGGCGTGGTATCGACCGCGTTGGCGGCCTTGCTGGTGGTGGTCATCACCACGCGCACGCTGGATGCGCCGTCGCTCGATTACGTCGCCACGCTGACCGACGAGAAGTCGCAGACCGCGCTGGTGCTGACCGGCGACACCGCCCGCAAGGCGCTGACGGTGCGCATGGTGGGCAATGCGCCGGTGCCTGCGGATAAATCGCTGGAATTGTGGGCCGTGCCGAAGCAGGGTAATCCGCGCTCGCTGGGCCTTCTGGCCGATCGCGGCGAGGTCAAGCTGGCGCTGACCAGCAAGGCCATCGGCGACGACGTCGCGCTGCTGGCGGTGACGCTGGAGCCGAAGGGCGGCTCGCCGAAACCGGACGGTCCGACCGGCCCGATCCTGTACAAAGGCGCTTGGGTACGCGTGATGTAAGTTGGGTGATCGCGGGTGCTGGACTCAGCCTTCGCTCGCGATCCTTGCTAAGTCATGGGTGATAGCTTCACTTGTCTTCCAAAAGCCCCCATAGCAATTGAAGTATCGAAAGTTGTTATCATTGCCAGCTAAAATTTAAAACTGAAAGGCTGGCAAATGGACGCTCAAAAATTCACGCCCGAGTACTTCAACCAGTTCGGTCAGGAGACGCTGCCGTCCCATCTCGGCATCGTCATCACGGCGGTGCGTGAAGGGGAGTTGGTGGCGCAGTTCGAGGTCGCGGCCAAGCATCTGGCGCCGAACGGTTTCCTGCATGCCGGCAGCGTCGTCACGCTGGCCGATACCGCCTGCGGCTACGCGTGCTACGCTCACCTGCCGGAAGGCGCGCAGAACTTCACCACCATCGAACTGAAGTCGAACCATCTCGGCACCGCGCGCGAAGGCGTGGTGGTCGCCACCGCGAAGGCGGTTCACCTGGGCCGCACCACGCAGGTGTGGGACGCGGTGGTGACCAGCCGGGCCACTGGCAAAACAATAGCGTTGTTCCGCTGCACACAGATGGTTTTGTTCCCCAAATAGCTGATAGATTGTGCGTAGACAATGTTCTCGCACAAGGATATCAAATGGGTACATGGACCAAGGTGACCGGCATCGGTTTCGGCCTGCTGCTGGCCTCCTCGCTAACCTTCGCGCAAACGCCGTACACCGACGACAAGGTGTATCAGGGCCTGGGCGGCAAGGAAGGCATCAAAAAGATCGTCGACACCTTCATCCCGCTGCTGCTGGCCGATGCGCGCATCAAGGAGAGCTTCGCCGATTTCGATATGGAGCAGCTCAATGTGCGTTTGCAGGAGCAGTTCTGCGAGTTCGCCGGCGGCCCTTGCAAGTACACCGGCAAATACCGCGACAAGACGATGGACGGTGTCGGCACCGAGCGTGACATGGCGACCGTGCACCAGGATTTGAAAGTCACCAACGCGATGTTCAACGCGCTGACCGAGGATTTGCAGATCGCCATGGAGCGCAACAACGTGCCAAACAGCGTGGCGAATAAGCTGATCGCCAAGCTGGCGCCGATGCAGCGCGCCATCGTGACCAAATGATACGGCCGGGAGCCTCGCAGTGAACAATCATCCTCTGAAAAATATCCTCGCGGCGGCAGTGCCGTCGTTGGTGGCGTTGGCCGCTTTTACGTGCGGCGGCGCAGCCGCGCAGGCGATGCCGGACATGGGCAAGTTTCTCGCCACCGGTGGCGTCAGCCAGGTCGAAGGCGCCGGTGGCGGCGGCATCGTGCCGTGGGCGCTGATCTCCGGTTACGGCACGCGCGATAGCTGGGGCGCGAACACCCACTACACGTATCTGAAAACGCAGGACTACAAGTTGACCAGCTACGGCGTGGCGGTGGGGATCGCGGACCGGGTCGAGATTTCGCTGGCCAACCAGGAATTCAAGGGCAGCCTGGCGCCGCTCGACCAGCTAACCATCCGGCAGGATATCGTCGGCTTGAAAGTGAAAGTCGCCGGGGACGCCGTCTACGAGCAGGATAACTGGCTGCCGCAGATCGCCGTTGGCGCGATGTACAAGAAGAACAAGGGCGTCGGTGGACTCGGCGCGCTGGGCGTGACCAACGTGACGCAGCTGGGCGCCAGGGACGATCACGGCTACGACTATTATGTCGCCGCCACAAAGATCCTGTTCGAGCAAAGCCTGCTGCTGAACGCCACCTTGAGGTCCACCAACGCCAATCAAATGGGTTTGCTGGGATTCGGCGGCGACCTGCGCGACAGCCGGCGCTTCATGCCGGAGTTCTCGGCCGCGTACTTGGTCACGCGCAAGCTGGCGGTGGGCGCCGAGTACCGGCGCAAGCCGCACAACCTGGGCGTCGATGACGAGAAGGCGTATTACGACGCCTTTGTGGCGTGGTTCCCGACCAAGAACTTCTCGGTGACGGCGGCCTACGCGGAGCTGGGCGACATCACCATTTTCAATCCGAAGAAGCAGCACGGCGTGTACGTGTCCGTGCAGGCCGGGTTCTGATCAATAGGATTTGTAGGGCAGGAATTTGCCGCTCAGGACCACCTGCACGCGGTCGCCCTTCGGATCTTCCTCGCGCTGGATGTCCATCGAAAAGTCGATCGCGCTCATGATGCCGTCGCCGAACTCCTCGTGGATCAATTCCTTGATGGTGGTGCCGTACACGCTGACGATCTCGTACCAGCGGTAGATCAGCGGATCGGTCGGCACCGCAGACGGCAGCGAACCTTTGTAGGGGACGATCTGCAGCCACGCCGCCTCCTCGTCGGTGAGGTCGAACAGCCGCTGAGCCGTGTCGGCCTGCTGGCGGTTGAACGTCATCTGGCCGAGCAGCGCGGCGGTCGTCCACTCCTTGCTCTGGCCGATCTCTTTGGCGATGTCGCCCCACAGCATGTTGCGGGCGACTTTGACGGACAGGATTTTTTGCGTGACTTGCTGGCGGTCCATGACGGCTCCTTGGGTTGGGATGGCCATGGAGCATGCAAGCGCTGTGCCAGCGCCTGCGACGTGACGCCGGTCAGCTCTTCAGCGAGGTGGCCAGCAGCTTGTGCAACTCGTCGAAGTCCGGCTTGCCCAGATAGCGCTTGAGGATTTTGCCATCCTTGCCGACGACGAAAGTGGTCGGCGTCATGGCGACGTCGCCGTAGGCCTTGGCGGCCGAGCTGTCCGTGTCCAGCGCCACCTTGAAGGGCAGCTGGCGCGTTTCAGCATAATTGATGACGTAGTTGGCCGGGTCGTAGCTCATCGCCACCGCGACGAATTCCATGCCCTGCGGTTTGAACTTGTTGTAGGTCTCGACCATTTCGGGCATTTCGGCCACGCACGTGGTGCACGACGTCGCCCAGAAATTGACCATGTAGACTTTGCCGCGCAAGGCGTCGGCCGGGATCTTCTCACCTTTGATGGTGACGAAGGTGACGTCCGGCGCGACCGGGCGCTTGTTCAGCGAGACGTAACCGCCAAAGCCGATGGCGGCGATCACCAGCGCCGCCAGCACCGGCTTGATCCAGCCGCGCGAGGACGCATGAGGGGGAGTGGCAGTGGAAGTGAGCGTATCTTGCATGATGGTGTCGGGCGCCGAAGAGGGTGGGATCATTATAGACCGGTATCTTCGACGACGCCCGCGAGCGCTTATGGGTTATCCAAAGCGGCGGTTTTACTGCACCGAGTGGGTGGTGGCGCCACCGCTGTCGGTGTTGGCCGGTGCCGCAGCCGGCGCCGGCGTGGCCTGGTACTGCTTGTACTCGTCCTCGGAGATGTACTCGAACACCTTGACCACTTTGTTCACGCCGCTGACGCCGCGGGCGATGTCGGCGCCGATCTGGCCTTCGCGCTGGGTCACGCGGCCCTGCAGGTAGACCGTGCCGCGCTCGGTGACGACCTGGTAGGAGTTGGCCGAGATATCCTTGGCGTCGACCAGGCTGGCCTTGACCTTGGTGGTGATCAGCGCGTCGTTGGAGCGCGAGGTGTAGCTGGCCGGGCCGGCGATTTCCAGCTCGTTGGTGACCGAGATTACGCCTTCGACGCTGCGCACTTCGCGCTCGGCCGCTGCTTTCATGGCCTCGTCACGCACTTCGCCGGTCAGCAGCACGCGGCGGTTGAAGCTGTTGACGTTGGTGTGGCCGGCGTCGCCGACGACGTTGCGCAGTTTGTTGCCGGCCTTGATCTGGATCGTGGTGTCCTCGGTCTGGGCGCCGAAGGTGCGGCGGTCCGACGCGGCCAGGGTGCCGCTGATGGCGCCGCCGGCGACCAGCGCGATGCAGCCGGTCAGCGAGGTCATCATCGTTGCGCACAGCAGGCTCATGGCCAGCGGGCGCTGGATCTTGTTCCAGATAGCACCTGGGTTAGTCATTCACATCTCCTCCGAATAGCGCGACGTCGATGCCGTCGCAGATACAGTGTATGGACACCAGATGGACTTCCTGGATACGGGCGGTGCGGTCGGCCGGCACGCAGATGTGGACGTCGGCGTCGGTCAGCATCTTGCCGATGGCGCCGCCGCCCTTGCCGGTCATTGCCACCACGCGCATTTCGCGTTCCAGCGCCGCTTCGATGGCCGCCATCACGTTGGCCGAGTTGCCCGACGTCGAGAACGCCAGCAGGATGTCGCCGGCCTGGCCGAACGCCTGCACCTGCTTGGAGAAGATCTCGCGGTAACTGTAGTCGTTGGCCACGGCCGTCAGGATCGAGGTGTCGGTGGTCAGCGCCATCGCCGGCAGCGGGAAGCGTTCGCGTTCGAAGCGTCCCACCAGCTCGGCCGCGAAGTGCTGGGCGTCGGCGGCCGAACCGCCATTGCCGCACACCAGAATCTTGTTGCCGTTGGACAGCGCCGCGAACATCAGTTCGATCGCCTGCGCCAGATGCGGGGCGAGGACGGTGGCGGATTGGATTTTGATTTCGGCACTTTCGTGGAAGTGCGCCAGGATGCGTTGATTATTCATAGTGTGCTGATTATAGTGCAGTCACTGAACGAGCCGGACAAGCTCTGTTAAAAATGCTTACAACTCCAAAATATTTTGCATCCATGACAACATTTCGTTGTCGATGGCGACCAGATCGAAGCGGCAGTGAGGCGGATCGCGGTAGCGCAGCAGGTAATATTGCGCGGCATTGAGCAGGCGGCGGCATTTGGCCGGGGTGACGCTGGCGGCCGCCCCGCCGAAGCCGGCCGCCGCGCGGCGCCGCACCTCGACAAATACCAGGCAGTCCCGCTGGTGCATGATCAGGTCGATTTCGCCGACCTTGCACAGGAAGTTGCGCTCGACCAGGGTCAGGCCCTGGCCGAGCAGGTGGCTCAGCGCGCGGTCCTCGCCCAGCCGGCCCAGCCGTTGCTGCTCGGTGGGTTGACCGCCGGCGGGCGCGGCGCGTTGCCGTGGCGGCCCCATGTCGATCTCATCGGGCGACGGCCTGCGGCACGCCGTTCTTGTAGATGGCCGGCTGCTCGACGCGCTCGAAGCTGGACGCGCCCTGGCCGAAATCGATAGTCAGGCGGCCGGTGACGCCGTCGATGCTGAAGCGGCCGACCGGATGGCGGCTGATTTCGCGCGCCACGCGGTAGGCGTCGATGCCCAGCGCGTACAGGCGTTCCATGTCGGCCGTGCCCGCCTGCACCGGATGCGGATAGACCATCACGGCCGGGTGGTCGCGTTGCACCTGCCACGGCAGGTCGAGCAGGCGCACGCCGTCGAGCTCGGGACCGGCGAAAGCCATCGTCGCGCCCGGATTGAGCGCCGACGTGCCGTACACCGGCAGCGCGCTGAACGAGCTGACCGCCACCGGCGGCTGGGCCGGCATGGCGTCGGCGGTGCTGATGGTCGGATTGGTCGGTTCGGTCGTCACCGGCGCGCTCAGCGCGCTGCGCAACTGGCGGGTCTGGTCGGCGCCCATGGCCGAGAACAGCAGGCCGGGCGGATCTTGCGCCAGCCGCGCGCGCAGTTGCACCAGGTCCGGGTCGCTAAGGTAGCCGTTGGGGGCGTTAAGCTCGACCATGCGCACCGGCTGGCCGATGCGCTGCCACTGGCCGGCGAAGGCGGCGGCGATGCGGCGCTGCCACGAGGAACTGGTCGTGAGGATCAGCGCGCTGGCGCCGGGATGGTCGGCGGCGGCCCACTGGGCGGCCTGGCGCGCTTCTTCCTCGATCGACAGGCCCATGGCCAGCATCTTCGGCGGCAGCGGCGCGGCGCCGGCGCTGCCGAACCCTTCCGGATAATTCAGCGCGATGGTCGGTTTGCTTACCAGCGGGCTGGAAGCGATCGCCGCCACGGCAGAGCGCGCCAGCGGGCCGACAATGATGTCCTCGCGCTCGGCCGCGCTGGCGTAGGTCGACAGGATGTCCTGCGGCACGTCGGTGGTTTCGATGACGGTGACGGTGATGTTGTCGCGGTCGCGCTCCCAGGCGGCCATGAAGCCGGCGCGCAACGATTCGGCGGCCGCGCCCAGGGTTTCGGAGCGCAGCGGCAGCAGCAGCGCCATATTGATCGGGGCGTTCGACGGCAAGGCGCGCTCGTCGGCCATGCGGCTTTCCGGCTGATCGCCGGCGGCGCGGTTGCCGGCGTCCTCGGATGACGCGGGGGCGGCGCCGCCCGGCAGGTCGATGGCAAAGGTTTCGGCCGCCGGCGGGGTCGGCTCCGGTGGCGGCTTCGGCAGCGGTTTGGGCTGAACGGGCGGCGGCGGGCTTGCGCTTATAATGGGCGCCATCGGTGGTATCGGCGTGCTGCCGCACGCACTCAAGGCAACCGCCGTGACCGCCGCAATCGTCGTAATAGCCGCAGACCGCAGCGACAACCTCATACTTTTCATTCGACCCCCAATGACCGACCAAGATTCCCGCGCCATTTCCACCCTACCCGTGCTGGGTGAAACGGCGCACCAGGCCTATCCTAGCGCAACCTTGTATATCGTGGCGACCCCCATCGGTAATGTGACCGATATTACACTGCGGGCATTGCACGTTTTGAGTCTGGTCGACGCGGTCGCTTGCGAGGATACCCGCAACACGGCGCAGCTGATGACCCGTTTCGGGCTGCACAAGCCGCTGATAGCCGCGCACCAGCACAACGAGCGCGAAGTGGCCGAGACGCTGATCGGACGGTTGCAGGGCGGCGAGCGCATCGCGCTGGTGTCCGACGCCGGCACGCCGGGGGTGTCCGATCCGGGCGCGCGCATCGTCGACGCGGTGCGGGCGGCAGGGTTGCGCGTGTTGCCGCTGCCGGGGGCGTCGGCGGCGGTGACGGCGTTGTCGGCCAGCGGGCTGGTCAACGACCAGTTCTACTTTGTCGGTTTCCTGCCGGCCAAGGCCAAGCAGCGCGAGAATTTCCTCGGCACATTGCGTGCCGTGACCGCGACAATGGTGTTTTACGAGGCGCCGCACCGGATTCTGGATTGCGCCGTGGCGCTGGCGGCGGCGTTCGAGCCGGAGCGCGAAGTGGTGTTCGCGCGCGAGCTGACCAAGATGTTCGAGGAAATCCACCGTTGTCCGCTGTCGGAGGCGGAGGCGTGGATCAAGGCCGACCCGCATCGCGAAAAAGGCGAATTTGTCGTGTTGCTGGCCGGCGCGCCGGCCGCCGAGGACGAACAGGATGTGGAAGCGGAACGGATTTTGAAGATATTGCTGACCGAATGCTCGGTCAAGCAGGCCGCCAACCTGGCCGCCCAGATCACCGGCCGCAAGAAAAACGCTTTGTACGATCGCGCCCTGCAGTTAAAAGAAGAAGACTGATCAGAATTTGCAGCCGTGATCCTTTTTCTCCAACAACCAGAATAGCGGCGTCAACAGGTTGCCCGGCTGTGTCAGGCAGTCTTTCCGCTTGGCCCCTTCCATTTTGGTCGCCAGCTCGGTCGCCGTCCGCTCCGGATAAAGCGGGTGATCATCGAGCTGCGCCACCGGCAAGCCCGCGCGCGCCGGGTCTTTCTCGTTGGCCACTTTACGCGCCGTCTTCAATGCCGCGTTCATATCGAATGATTTGGCCTGCTGTTGCTTCTGTTGCTCCGGATAAAGCGGATCGGGCTGATTGCTGGCCTGCGCGGGCGTCGGCAGGGTGATCGCCTGCGACGGCTTGTCCTCCGACGTGTTCGCGGGTGCCGCCGCTGGCGCTGGTTTGCTGGCGCCGGCCACCTCCACCTCTACCTTTCTATCGCGTTCGCGCGGTTGAACCTGTTTGACTGGCGGCGGCTCAGGCTTGATGGCCACCGGCGTCGGCGCCGGCAGCCTGGGTGGCGGCACCAGCCACACTGTCATCGCTTCCCTCGGCGGTAACTCGGCTGGCGCTTGGGTCGGCGTCAGCCTGTAGCCGAAAATCAGCAGCGCATGCAACACCACCGATACGGCGATGCCCCAGCCCATCTTTGGCCGCCGCAGTTGTGCCGGCTCGCCGAGGGTGAAGGCTGCGCTCATGGTTTTTTAGTCAAGTTATGCATATCCTTGGAATCTTACATTGAAAAAAATCCACCGTGGTACATAATGATTTCTATAGGGGCACTTGACGGATACTGGGGCAGCTTGTATTATCTTGCTTCTTCGGAGTGTAGCGCAGCCCGGTAGCGCACCTGGTTTGGGACCAGGGGGTCCAAGGTTCGAATCCTTGTACTCCGACCAGAATTTAAAACCCCCGTTTGATGGCAACGTCAAACGGGGGTTTTTCCTTTTGTTTTTCGTTTTTACCGTATTCATCCCGCAAATTCTGCTCCCGGTCGCATGTGCCCCGGGCACGCGGGCCGGCTCGCTAGAATGCCTTCAGTTCAAACGGAGGTGCCGCCATGATGTCGTTCAAATTGCCGTTCAACGCCAGGATCGCGCTGGTCGAGCACGACGCGTCGCTTGTGCGCCGCTATTTTTTGCAAACGCTGCTGCGGCACGCGCTGGCGGCAGTGCTGGTAGGCGGCCTGTGCCTGGCGCTTCCCGTCGCGTATGTCTGGTGGTCCCAGGGCCATGTGGCCGACAGCGTCAACTGGTTCTACCTATTACCCCTGATCGATTTCATCCTCATGTTCCCGGTGCTCATCGCCATGGCGTGCAGTTACGTCGGCAAGCTGCGCGAGGCCGGCACGGCGCTGACGCCGGAGATGATCTCCTCGCAGCCACGCATCACAGTCAGCTCCCCGCTCGACACGCTCAGCACCTTCGACCTGTGCGCCGACACTTTGTCCGGCCTGACACTCGGTCTGGCGCTGGGCTATCCGGGACCGGCGTCGTTTTCGCACCAGCAGTTCAAGGGCAGGATCCGGATTTCACCGCCCCGTTCCCTATGGCTGTGGCGGCGCATGGAAGTGCTGGTGGTCGGCGAACCCGGGCAGGCGACGCAGATCCGGGTGCGGCGGCGCTTCGGCCTCGAGTTCTTCCAGGTGCAAAGGGGCGAGCCATGGGGCGCGGTGCAGATCGTGGCCTATCATTTGCAAGTCGAGGTCAAGCGCCGGCATCACACGCTTCAATTGGCGCGGCGCGGGCACGAGCTGGAACGCGCCGCGTTGAACGCGAAACTGTCGGCGCTGCAGGCGCAGGTGGAACCGCATTTTCTGTTCAATACCCTGGCCAACCTGAAATACCTGATCCGCACCGACGGCCAAACGGCGCAGCTGATGCTCGATCATCTGGTCGGCTACCTGCAAAACGCGCTGCCGGACATGCGCTCGGTGTCCTCCACCGTCGGGCGCGAGCTGGCGCTGGCAGGCGATTACCTGTCCATCATGCAGATAAGGATGGGCGAGCGGCTGCGCTTCCGCATCGATGCCGATGACGCCGTGCGCGCGCTGCCGTTTCCACCGGCGATGCTGATTTCGCTGGTGGAGAATGCGATCAAGCATGGACTGGAAAGCGCGACCCGCCCTGGCGATCTGCTGATTTGGGCGGCCGTCGATGGCGGCGCCTTGCGGCTGACGGTGCGCGACAACGGCGCGGGCCTCAGCGACCAGCCGGGCCAGGGACTGGGCCTGGCCAATATCCACGAGCGTTTGCAGCTGCTGTATGGGGAGCGGGCGTCGCTGACGGTGGAGGCGCTCCATGATGGCGGCGTCGAGGCCATGCTGTCGTTGCCCCTGCCAGTATCGGCGCGGGAGGCCGCATGACCAGTGCGTTGATCGTCGAGGACGAGCCGCTGCTGCGCGCCGAACTGGTGGACCAGTTGGCGGCGCTGTGGCCCGAGCTGGAAATCGCGGGCCAGGCGGAAAACGGCATCGAGGCGGTGGCGATGCTCGAGTCGCTGCGGCCGGATATCGTTTTCCTCGATATCCAGATTCCGGGCCTGAACGGGCTGGAAGTGGCGCGCCACGTGCCGGAATCGACGCAGATCGTTTTTGTGACGGCATATGCCGAACACGCGCTCAATGCTTTCGACGCCGGCGCCGCCGATTATCTGGTCAAGCCACTGTCAGCCGCGCGCTTGCTGCAAACGGTGAAGCGGTTGAAAAGCCGGGAAAGCCGCGCGGTGGCGCCGGAGGTATGGGAGCGCTTGTTTGGCAAGCCTGCCGCGCCGGTCTATCTGAAATGGATCAAAGCGTCGACCGGCAGTTCGGTGCGGCTGGTGATGGTGAAGGATGTGCAGTTCTTCACGTCGGACGGCAAGTACACGCGGGTGGTGACTGCCACCGGCGATGCGTTGATACGCGTGCCGCTGAAAAGCCTGATCGAGCAGCTCGACCCGGGCCAGTTCGCGCAGGTGCATCGCGGGGCGATCGTCAACCTGGAGGCGATCGAGCGCATCGACCGCGACGGCGCGGCGATGGAGATTCATTTGAAGGGACGGCCGGAGAAACTGGCGGTCAGCGAAGCCTGCACGCGCCAGTTCCGGCAAATGTAACGTTCTAGTTCGCGCGCTTGGCGGCGATGGCGTTGCCGGCTCGGCTGGCGCCTTTGCGGCCGAGGAAGTGCGAGATGAACTGGCCCGCGTCGACCACGATATCGAGGTCGATGCCGGTCTCGATCCCCAACCCCTGCATCAGATACAGCACGTCCTCGGTGGCGACGTTGCCGGTCGCGCCCTTGGCGTACGGGCAGCCGCCGAGCCCCGACACCGACGAGTGATAAATCGAAATGCCCACCTCCAGGCTGGCATAGATGTTGGCCAGCGCCTGTCCGTAGGTATCGTGGAAGTGCCCCGCCAGACCGTCGACGCGGAACTCGCGGATGGCGCTCTCCATCACTGCTTGCGTCTTGCGCGGCGTGGCCACGCCGATGGTGTCGGCGATGTCGATCTCGTCGCAGCCCAGGTCGCGCATGCGGCCTACCACGTCGGCCACCGCGTCGAGCGGCACGTCGCCCTGGTACGGGCAGCCGAACGAGCAGCTGATGCTGCCGCGCAGGCGCAGGCCGTTTTCCTTGACGGCCCTGGCCACGTCGGCGAAACGGGCGATCGATTCGGCGATCGAGCAGTTGATGTTCTTTTGCGAGAACGCCTCAGACGCCGAGCCGAAAATCACCACTTCATCGGCGCGCGCGGCCAGCGCCGCGGTCAGCCCCTGCATGTTGGGCGTGAGCGCGGAGTAGATCACGCCGTCCTTGCGCGCGATGCCCGCCATGACCTCGGCGCTCGTAGCCATCTGCGGCACCCATTTCGGCGAGACGAAGGACGCCGCCTCGATGTTCTGGAAGCCGGCGCTGGTGAGCCGGTCCACCAGCTCGATCTTGACGTTGGCTGGCACGCTGGCTTTTTCGTTTTGCAGGCCGTCGCGCGGCCCCACTTCGACGATCTTGACCTGCCGGGGCAAACTGTTCATCTTCAATATCCTTGGTTGCGGTCGACGATGTCGGCGACGGGTTCGCCCTTTTCGAGCTTGCGGATTTTCTCGGCGATCTGCTGCACGCTTTCGCGGCGCAGCGTCAGCGCCGAGATGTGCGGCGTGATCGTGATGCGCGGCTCCTGCCAGAACGGGTGCTGCGCAGGCAGCGGCTCGTTGCGGAACACGTCCAGGCTGGCGGCGGCGATGTGGCCGGACTTGATCAGCGACAGCAGGTCCGGTTCGGCCAGGTGGGCGCCGCGCGCGACGTTGATGATGAAGGCGCCCGCCGGCAGCTTGCCCATGTTGGTGCGGTCGACCAGATTAGTCGTCTCGGGCGTCAGCGGCAGCATGCAGACCAGCACACGGGTGCCGCGCAGGAAGGTGTCCAGACCCTCGCTGCCGTGATAGCACTGCACGCCCGGCATGATCCTTTCGCTGCGGCTCCAGCCGCGCAGCGGGAAGCCGAACGGCGCCAGCGCCTCGAGCACGCGCGTGCCCAGCACACCCATGCCCAGCACGCCGATGGAGAAATCGATCTTGGTATGCTGCGGCAACGGCGCCCAATGGCCGGCGCGCGCCTGCGCTTCGTATTCGTCGAAGCGGCGGAAGTAGCGCAGCACCGAGTACGTGACGTATTCGGCCATCTGCACCGCCATGCCGGCGTCGCCGAGGCGGATGATGGGCACTTCGCGCGGGATCGCATCGCCAAAGCGCAGCAGCGCGTCGACGCCGGCGCCGGTGTTGAAGATCGCCTTGACCTGCGCCAGTTCCGGCAGCATGGCCTCGGGCGGCGACCACACCACCGCGTAGTCGCAGGGCTGGCTGGTTTCGCCGGCGTGCCAGATCTCGAATTCCGCCTCGGGCAGGAATTTGGTGAAGTCCTTGATCCACGGCTCGGTCTTGCCGTCCGCGCGGTGCAAAAGAATGCGCATGATGATTTCCCCGATTTCTCTTTACGTCGTCTTGAACGCCAGCAGCGGTGCACCGTCGGCCACCTGGTCGCCGACGCCGTAGAGGATGTCATCGACCACGCCATCGTGCGGCGCGGCGATGGTGTGTTCCATTTTCATGGCTTCCATGATGACGAGGGCCTCGCCTTTTTTCACTTCCTGGCCTTTGGCGGCCAGCACCGCGACCACTTTGCCCGGCATCGGCGCGGTCAGGCGGCCGCCTTCGGCCTCGGCCTCGCCGGCATGGGCCATCGGGTCGTTGTAGGTCAACTGGTAATGCGCGCCGCCGGTGAAGACGTGCAGCACGTCGCCGTCGCGCCGCACCGCGCCTTGCACGGCCTGGTCGCCCAGCTTGATGCGGTAGCCATCCGCATCCTCGGACGTGAGGCTGAGGACTTCTGGCTGTGCGCCCGCGCCCACGCTGAACAGCCAGCCGTCGGCGCGGTAGCTGACGTGGGCGGTGTAAGGTTCGTCGCTGGCGAATTCGTCGCCGAACGACAGCGCGCGGACATACTGCTGGTTCATGCGCCAGCCCAGCGCCTGACCCCACGGATCGGCTGGATTGGCGCGCGATTGCGCGGCGGCGCTGTGTTTTTCGGCGGCGATCAGCGACACCACGGCCAGCGCCAGCGCGGCTTTGGGCGCGGCCTGCGGCGCCGGGAAGAGCGCGTCCTGATTACGTTCGATCAGGCCGGTGTCCAGATCGGCGGTGGAGAAGGCCTGGCCTTCCACCAGGCGCTTGAGGAAGGCGATATTGGTCGCCAGGCCCACCACCTGGTATTCGGACAGCGCCTGCGCCATGCGGGCCAGCGCCTGCTTGCGGTCCGCGCCCCAGACGATCAACTTGGCGATCATCGGATCGTAGAACGGCGAGATGGCGTCGCCGCCACGCACGCCGGAGTCGATGCGCACGCCGGCGGGCGTGTTTACCGCGCCGCCAAGCTCGAACGAGACGGCGTCCGGCGTGGCCAGATGGCGCAAGGTGCCGATCGACGGCAGGAAGCCCTTCTCCGGGTTTTCGGCGTAGATGCGCGCCTCGATGGCATGGCCGTTGATGGCCAGTTCGTGCTGCTGTTTCGGCAGCGCTTCGCCGGCGGCGACGCGCAGCTGCCACTCCACCAGATCGGTCCCGGTGATCATCTCGGTGACCGGGTGTTCGACCTGCAGGCGGGTGTTCATCTCCATGAAGTAGAACGAGCCGTCCTGGTTGGCGATGAATTCCACCGTGCCCGCGCCCACATAGCCGACCGCCTTGGCGGCGGCCACCGCCGCTTCGCCCATGGCGGCGCGGCGTTCGGCCGTCATGTTCGGCGCCGGGGCTTCCTCCAGCACTTTCTGGTGGCGTCGCTGCACCGAGCAATCGCGCTCGAACAGGTAGATGCAATTGCCCAGCGTATCGGCAAACACCTGGATTTCGATGTGGCGCGGACGCTGGAGGTATTTTTCCGCCAGCACCTTGTCGTCGCCGAAGGAGCTGATCGCTTCGCGCTTGCACGACGCCAGCGCGTCCTTGAACTGCGCCGAGTTCTCGATCACGCGCATGCCCTTGCCGCCGCCGCCGGCCGAGGCCTTGAGCAGCACCGGGTAGCCGATCTTGTCGGCCTGCGTGTGCAGGAAGTCGGCATCCTGCTGTTCACCGTGATAGCCCGGCACCAGCGGTACGTTGGCCTTTTCCATCAGCGACTTGGCGGCGGACTTGGAGCCCATCGCGCGCATCGCCGATGCCGGCGGGCCGATGAAGACCAGGCCCGCCTCGGCGCAGGCGTCGGCAAAGCCGGCGTTCTCGGACAGGAAGCCGTAGCCGGGGTGGATGGCCTGCGCGCCCGTGGCCTTGGCGACGGCGATGATCTTGTCGCCGCACAGGTAGCTCTCCTTGGCGGCGGCGGGGCCGATCAGCACCGCCTCGTCGCAGACGGCTACGTGCTTGGCGTTGGCGTCGGCCTCGGAATAGACGGCGACGGTTTTGATGCCCATGCGGCGGGCGGTGGCGGCGACCCGGCAGGCGATCTCGCCACGGTTTGCGATCAGGATTTTGGTGAACATTTTCGTCTCTCTCTATTCTTTGTTTTTTAACCCCCGGCCAACCCTGTACTGCTTAGCAGCCGCACTTTTCCTTCGGCGCCGATTCCAGCACGGCGCCACGGGTTTTGAGGCCCAGTTTCGCCAGCAGGTTGCGGTCGTCCTCCGCTTCCGGATTCTCGGTCGTCAGCAGCTTGTCGCCGTAGAAGATCGAGTTGGCGCCGGCCATGAAGCACATCGCTTGCACCGCTTCGCCCATCTGGCGGCGGCCGGCCGACAGGCGCACGCGCGCCTTCGGCATCGTGATGCGGGCGACGGCGATGGTGCGCACGAACTCGAACGGGTCCAGCGGGTCCATGCCGTACAGCGGCGTGCCTTCGACCTGCACCAGGTGGTTGACCGGCACCGATTCCGGATACGGGTTCAGATTGGCCAGCTGCGCGATCAGGCCGGCGCGCTGCAGGCGCGTCTCGCCCATGCCGACGATGCCGCCGCAGCAGACCTTCAGGCCCGCTTCACGGATGCGGACCAGCGTGTCCAGGCGGTCCTGGTATTCGCGGGTGGAGATGACGTTGTCGTAGAACTCGGGCGCGGTGTCGAGGTTGTGGTTGTAGTAATCGAGGCCGGCGTCCTTCAGGCGCTGCGCCTGGCTTTCCTCCAGCATGCCCAGCGTGGCGCAGGTTTCCAGGCCGAGCGCCTTCACTTCGCGCACCATCTCCTCGACCTTGTCCATGTCGCGTTCCTTCGGGCTGCGCCAGGCGGCGCCCATGCAGAAGCGGGTGGCGCCGTTGTCCTTGGCCTGGCGGGCCGCGTCGAGCACCGTGTCGATGTCGAGGATCTTCTTGGCCTCGACGCCGGTGTCGTAGCGCGCCGCCTGCGGGCAGTAGCCGCAATCCTCCTCGCAACCGCCGGTCTTGATCGACAGCAGCGTGGCCAGTTCGACGTCGCCGTCCGGGAAGTTCAGGCGGTGCGTTTGCTGCGCCTTGAACATCAGGTCATTGAACGGCAGGTCGAACAGGGCCATCACGTCTTCCAGCGGCCAGGTCGCCGCCGGCGGCAGGGTGATCGCGGCGGTCGGACGGTGCAGGGCGACGGTTTTAGGTTCTTGGAGGGTGGTCAGGGACATCGTGTTTCCTTGTCTGTTCAAAGTTCGTTCAAAGTTTGTTCTGAGTTGGCCAGTTGGGCAGCTCGGTAAAATCGAGATGGGCGGCCGCGGCCTCCGCGCTCGGCTGCGCCAGGCGCGGGATGCGTCCCAGCAGCGGCGCGTCGATGCGCTGCGCCAGCGCGGCGACGTTTTCGTCGGCAAAGGCCATGTCGGCCTGGGTTTCGTTGGCGACCCAGCCGATCACGGTCAGGCCGCGCGCTTCGATCGCCTCGACCGTCAGCAGCGCATGGCTGATGCAGCCGAGCCGCAGACCCACCACCAGCACCACCGGCAGCGCAAGCTGCTCTGCCAGGTCGGCGGTGTCGAATTCGTCGTTGAGCGGCACGCGGAAACCGCCCACGCCCTCGACCACCACGGCGTCGGAGGCGGCATTGATTTCGACGTAGGCCGCCAGGATCGGCACCGGCGAGATGACGATGCCTTCCAGCGCGGCGGCGATGTGCGGCGCGGCCGGCTCCTTGAGCAGGAACGGCGTGGTGATGGTCGGCAGCAGGTGGACATTGCCGGCGGCGGCCAGCTGGTCGCAGTCGTCGTTGTGCCATTCGCCGTCGCGCAGCTCGGCGCCGGCGGCGACCGGCTTCATGCCGCAGGCGCGCACGCCGGCCTTGACCAGTGCGTGCAGCAGCGCCGACGAGACCAGCGTCTTGCCGATTTCGGTGTCGGTGCCGGTGACGAAGCAGCAAAAGCGCGGCGGCAAGCCGTTGGCCAGCGCGGCCGGCTGCACCTGTTGCTCCAGCTCCAGTTCTTCGTCCACCACTGGCGCATCGGACGGTATATCGACTGCTATGACGGGATCATCTAGACTCATCTGACGTCCTTTCCGGGCCTGCACCCACTGCCAAACTCATATCCAACGTATTCAGCGCGGCGATCAGCTGCGCCACCTCCATGCTGCTATGGGCCGCCGACAGCGTCACGCGCAGGCGCGATGTGCCTGGTGCGACGGTGGGCGGACGGATAGTGCCGACCCACAGCCCCTGCTCGTACAGGGCCGCGCCGGCGCGCATGGTTTCGGCATTATCGCCGATCAGGATCGGTTGGATCGCCGTCAGCGACGGCAAACGCCGCCAGCGACGCAGTTTGAGCCCAACCTCCCCATCGTCCAATTGTGCCACCAATGCGGCGAGGTGCGCGCGCCGCTTTATCCCCTCCTGGCCTTCGATCAGCGCAATGCTGGTCAGCAGGGCGTGCGCCAGCGCCGGCGGGGTGGCGGTGGTGAAGATATACGGCCGGGCTTTCTGGATCAGCGTTTCGATCACCGTTTCGTGGGCCGCCACGAAGGCGCCGCCAACGCCGGCCGCCTTGCCCAGGGTGCCCATATAGACCAGATAGGGCGAGCGCAGGTTGAAATGCTCCAGCGCGCCGCGCCCGTGGGCGCCCAGGGTGCCGAAGCCGTGGGCGTCGTCGATCACCAGCCAGGCGCCGTGTTGTTCGCACAACGTCAGCAGCGCCGGCAGCGGCGCCAGGTCGCCGTCCATGCTGAACACGCTGTCCGTCACTACCAGCTTGGTAGCGGCGTTGCTGGCCGCGAGCATGGTAGCCAGTTTTTCCAGATCCGCATGCGGATAGACGGTGACCTTGGCGCGCGACAGGCGGGCGCCGTCGATCAGCGAGGCGTGGTTGAGCGATTCGGAGAAGATCTCGGCCTCGCGGTCGCCGGCGGTCAGGCCGGTGATGATGGCGAGGTTGGCCATGTAGCCGGTGCAGAAGGTCAGCGCGCGGGCCGATTCCAGATGCGCGCCGACGAATTCGGCCAGGCGGTCCTCCAGCATGGCGTGGGCGCGGACGTGGCCACTGATCATGTGCGAGGCGCCGCTGCCGACGCCGTAGATCGCCGCGCCTTCCTGCAGCGCGAGCTTGAGCTTGGGGTGGTTGGCCAGGCCCAGATAGTCGTTGCTGCAGAAGGCCAGCAGCTCGCGGCCGTCGACCGAGACGCGGGCGCCGCACGGCGTATCGACGGTGCGGCGCTTGCGGATCAGGCTTTGTTCGTCGAGCGCGCGCAGCTGCCGCGTGAGTTGGTTGAGCAGATCCATCGTCAGCCCGCCATGGTTTTGTCGAACACGGCCAGCGTGTTGGCGGCCAGGCCGTCGATTTCGTCGTCGCTCAGGATATACGGAGGCATCATGTAGACGGTGGCGCCGATGGGGCGCATCAGCAGCTCATGCTCGACCGCCGTGGCGAAGAAGCGGCGCGAAAAGTCCGGCGTGGCGCCGATGGCGTCGAAGGCCCAGATCATGCCGCGCTGGCGGAAGTTGCGCACCTGCTTGTGCTGCGCCAGCGGTTGCAGCGCCGCCGTCAGGCGCGCGGCCTTGACCTTGTTGGCGTTGAGGACATCGTCCTCCTCGAAGATTTGCAGGGTCGCCAGCGCCGCGCGGCAGGCCAGCGGGTTGCCGGTGTACGAGTGCGAGTGCAGGAAGCCACGCGTGACGTCGCTGCTGTAGAAGGCCTGGTAGATGTCGTCGCGCGTCATCACCAGCGACAGCGGCAGGTAGCCGCCGCTGATGCCCTTGGACAGGCACAGGAAGTCCGGCCAGACGGCGGCCTGCTCGCACGCGAAGAAAGTGCCGGTGCGGCCGCAGCCGACGGCGATTTCGTCGAGGATCAGATGCACCTGGTGACGGTCGCACAGCTCGCGCACCAGCTTGAGGTACAGCGGGTCGTGCATCGCCATGCCGGTGGCGCATTGCACCAGCGGCTCGATGATGATGGCGGCGATCTTGTCGGCTTTTTCGACAAACAGGCGTTCGACGTCGGCGGCCGCGCGGCGCGCCATGTCTTCGGCCGTTTCACCTTCGGCGGCGTTGGCATTGCGGGCGTCCGGCGACATCACCGTTTGCGAGGCGCGCAGCAGCGGGCCGTAGGCGTCCTTGAACAGCGCGACGTCGGTGACGGCCAGCGCGCCGATGGTCTCGCCATGGTAGCTGCCCTTGAGGCAGACGAATTCCTGCTTGCCGGCCTTGCCGTTGTTGCGCCACGAGTGGAAGCTCATTTTAAGCGCGATTTCCACCGCCGAGGCGCCGTCGCTGGCGTAGAAGCTGTGGCCCAGCGCATGGCCGGTCAGCGCCGACAGTTTTTCCGACAGCTCGATCACCGGTTCGTGCGTGAAGCCGGCCAGCATGGCGTGTTCCAGGGTGTCCAGCTGGTCCTTGAGCGCGGCGTTGATGCGCGGGTTGGCGTGGCCGAACAGATTGACCCACCAGGAGCTGATTGCGTCGAGGTATCGGCGGCCTTCGTGGTCGTACAGCCACGCGCCCTTGCCCCGGCTGACCGGGATTAAAGGTACTGTCTCGTGGTGCTGCATTTGCGTGCATGGGTGCCATACGCTGCGCAGGCTGCGTGCCACCCATTCGCTTTGTGTTTTGTCTTGCAAGGAAACTCCGATTCTTTATTGCGTCAGCCAGTTCGGCTTGCGCTTTTCCAGGAACGAGGCCACGCCTTCGCGGCCCTGTTCCGATGCGCGGATATGCGCGATGCGTTCGGCGGTGTCGGCCAGCAGCGCGTCGTCAACCGTTTGCCCGACGACGTCGCGCACCAGCGCCTTGGCCTGGCGCACCGCGTGCGGGCTGTTGTTGACCAGCGCCTTGACGATTTCCGCCACCCTGGCGTCAAGCGCGTCGGCGGCCACCACCTCGTGGGCGAAGCCGATGCGCAGCGCTTCGCCTGCCGAAAAGCGTTCGGCCGTCAGGAAGTAGCGGCGCGAGGCGTTTTCGCCCATGGCCTTGATCACGTAGGGCGAAATGGTCGCGGGGATCAGGCCCAGTTTCACTTCGCTCAGGCAGAAGTTGGCCTCGTCGACCGCGACGATGATATCGCAGGCGGCCACCAGGCCCATGCCGCCGGCGTAGCAATCGCCCTGCACCTTGGCCACCACGGGCTTGGGACACAGGTAGATCGTGCGCAGCATCTCCGCCAGTTGCAGCGCGTCGGCATGGTTTTCGGCGTGCGTGTAGCCCGCCATTTTTTTCATCCAGTTCAAATCGGCGCCGGCGCAGAAGGCCGGGCCATTGGCGGCCAGCACGATGGCGCGCAGGTCGTCGTCCGCTCCCAGCTCGCGGAAGGCGCGCGTGATTTCGGCGATGGTCTCTTCGTTGAAGGCGTTGCGCGTGTCCGGCCGGTTCAGCGTGACGGTGGCGGTTTTGCCTTCGCGCGTAATGTTTAAAGTGCTGAAATCCATGCCTACTCCTTGATTGCGTACTTGATGGCGGTCGGCATGCCGATCGAGGTGAGAAAGCGTTCGGTCTCCGGCAGCCAGATCGGCACGCCGTCCGCGCTCAGGACCATCGTGTGCGCGTCCTTCTTGAACGGGCCGAAGGCGACCAGCTGCGCCTTGCCTCCAGCGCCGGTGTAGGCCGCGTACAGATCCTCGGCCAGCTTCGGCCCGAAGTGGACGTCGTTGGCGCCGTAGAACCAAAGCGTGGGCACCTTGCTGCGCGCGCCGTAGGCCTTGAAAGCGTCGACCAGCGCGCCCTGCCAGTCGCACTTGGAGCGGCTGTTGACGCCACCGGCGAAGTTGATCACGCCGCGCACGCCGCTGATATTGTGGCTGCCGGCGGCAATGGCCGTCAGGCCGCCGTGCGACTGCCCGGCCAGCAGCACGTGGGTTTGATCCGCCCACGGCTGCTTCATCGCGTATTGCATCGCGAAGAACAGCGAGTTGGCCTGGTCGTCGCCGTTTTTCTCGGCGCGGCAGTGCGAGTTGACGTAGATGCCGCCCGAGCCGGCAAAGCCGAGCCGCATGGGTATAACGACCGCATAGCCACGCCGGATGAACTGCTTCGACAGCACCACATAACGGGCGCGTTCCTGCTGGTGGGCGTCGGCGCCGCCCGATTTACCGTGGTTCATGAACAGCACCGGGAACGGGCCGTTGCCCGGTGGTTTGAAGATCGTCGTTTGCAGGGTGATGGTGTCGCCGCCGATGGTGGCGGGGACGTCGACCACTTGTTCTCCCATGCGCTTGTCGACCAGCGGCAGCGACTGGCCGGGTGCCGTCAGCGGCTGCAGCATCGTCACCTGCGTGTGTTCTTGCGCGCCCCCCTGCGCCCCGGCGCGGGCGCACGCCAGCACGCAAATCATTGCGGCCAGACGGTGACGGGGTGGCAGTCGATGGCGCATGGTCGTCGTTACATCCTGAAGACACCGAACTTGGTGTCGGGGATTACGGCGTTGAGCGCGGCCGACAGGCCCAGGCCCAGCACCATGCGGGTGTCGGCCGGGTCGATGACGCCGTCGTCCCACAGGCGCGCGGTGGCGTAGTACGGGTGGCCCTGGTGCTCGTACTGGTCCTTGATCGGCTGCTTGAAGGCTGCCTCTTCGTCGGCCGACCACGAACCGCCCTTGCCCTCGATTCCGTCGCGCTTGACGGTGGCCAGCACCGACGCGGCCTGGTCGCCGCCCATGACGGAGATGCGGGCGTTGGGCCACATCCACATGAAGCGCGGGGAGAACGCGCGGCCGCACATGCCGTAGTTGCCGGCGCCGAAGCTGCCGCCGATGATGACGGTGAACTTGGGCACGGCGGCGGTGGCGACGGCGGTGACCATCTTGGCGCCGTTGCGGGCGATGCCCTCGTTTTCGTATTTGCGGCCCACCATGAAGCCGGTGATATTTTGCAGGAACACCAGCGGGACCTTGCGCTGCGCGCACAGCTCGATGAAGTGCGCGCCCTTGAGCGCCGATTCCGAGAACAGGATGCCGTTGTTGGCGATGATGCCGACCTTCATGCCGAAGATGTGGGCGAAGCCGCAGATCAGCGTGGTGCCGTAGCGCGCCTTGAATTCGTCGAATTCGCTGCCGTCGACGATGCGGGCGATGACCTCGCGCACGTCGAACGGCTTGCGGGTATCGACCGGGATCACGCCGTACAGTTCTTCGGCGGCGTATTTCGGCGCTTCGGCTTCGCGCAGCGCGCCCTGTTGCGGCTTGCTGCGGTTCAGGTTGGAGACGATGGTGCGCGCCAGCGACAGCGCGTGCAGATCGTTTTGCGCCAGGTGGTCGGCCACGCCGGACAGGCGGGTATGGACGTCGCCGCCGCCCAGGTCCTCGGCCGTCACCACCTCGCCGGTGGCCGCCTTCACCAGCGGCGGGCCGCCGAGGAAGATCGTGCCCTGGTCCTTGACGATGATCGATTCGTCGCTCATGGCCGGCACGTAGGCGCCGCCGGCGGTGCATGAGCCCATAACGACGGCGATCTGCGGGATGCCCTTGGCCGACAGGTTGGCCTGGTTGTAGAAGATGCGGCCGAAGTGGTCGCGGTCTGGGAAGACGTCGTCCTGGTTGGGCAGGTTGGCGCCGCCGGAATCGACCAGGTAAATGCATGGCAGGTTGTTCTGGTCGGCGATTTCCTGCGCGCGCAGGTGCTTTTTGACCGTCATCGGGTAGTAGGTGCCGCCCTTGACGGTGGCGTCGTTGCAGACGATGACGCATTCCTGACCGGCCACGCGGCCGATGCCGGTGATGATGCCTGCCGCCGGCGCGGCGTCGACGCCGTTGGCGTCCTGGTACATGCCGTAGGCCGCCATCTGCGACAGTTCGAGGAAGGGCGTGCCGGGATCGAGCAGCATTTGCACGCGGTCGCGCGGCAGCAGTTTGCCGCGCGCGACGTGTTTGGCGGACGCCGCCTCGCCGCCGCCGGCCGCGATTTTAGCGACCTTGGCGCGCAGGTCGTCGACCACGGCCTGCATGGCGGCGGCGTTGGCCTTGAAGTCCTCGCTGCGGGGATTGAGCTTGCTGTCGATCTGCGGCATTGTTTTTCCTTTGTGCGCGTGGTCTCGCACGCGTCGTGATGGCTATTCGGGAAAACTACCGTCAACGTAGAACCAGCGCGGGCCGCCGTCGGCCGGCTCGCGCACAAAGTTGCTGATCTCGTGCAGGCGCTGCGCCTTGCCATTGACCTTGAAGCGGGCGACGAATTCGACCGTGTCGCGGTCCGGATCGGCCGGCTGCACAGTTGTAACTCCTGCAACTTCTGCTTTACGTTGACGTAAACGTAAAGCAGATTTTACCTCAAGTCCCAACCATTGCAATTTTTCTTCGTCGCTCATGATCGGCTCGGTCGGCCGGGTGCTGGCGTGCCAGGTGGCCAGCAGGTAGGGCTCGTTGCGCAGGCCGTAGGCGGTGTAACGCGAGCGCATCAGCGTTTCGGCGCTCGGCGGCAGGGCGGCGCCGTCGATATACGGGCCGCAACAGGCGGCGTACGAGGGGCCGCCGCACGGGCAGCCGGCTGGCGCGGCGGACTTCTTGGACATGGTGGCAGGACTGGCTGGTGTGACAAGTCAGCATTATCCGCCAAATGGGCCGCTTGCGCAGCGGCCCGCGTTACGCCGGCGGCACTAAATATCGCCTTTTACAGCCGTGCGGGCGCACGGGCTTGCGTATCGCTATTACACTAGGGGGTGAGGAGAAACAAATGAGCCAGAGTGGGTTTGAATTCAAGGCGGACGCCAACGACAGTTCGCCGCTGTACATGCAGATTGCGCGAAAGTTGAGCGACGATGTGCACAACGGCCGTTATCAGGTCGACCAGGCGCTGCCGTCCGAGCGGGCGCTGTCGGAGTTGCTCAACGTGTCGCGGGTGACCGCGCGCAAGGCGATCGACCAGCTGGTCGACCAGGGCCTGGTGGTGCGCCGCCGCGGCTCGGGCAATTACATCGCGCCGCGCATCGAGCAGCCGCTGTCGAACCTGACCAGTTTTTCGGAGCAGTTGCAGCAGCGCGGCCACGTGCCGGGCTCGCGCTGGCTCAAGCGCGCGATCGTCACGCCGACGCCCGAGGAACAGCTGAGCCTGGGCTTATCGCCGTATTCCAAAGTGGCCCGGCTCGAGCGTCTGCGGCTGGCCGACGACGTCGTCATGGCCTACGAGGTCAGCGTGCTGCCGCAGACCGTGCTGGCCGACCCGGATGCGGTGGGCGCGTCCCTGTACCAGTATCTCGACAGCATCGGCCAGTCGCCGGTGCGGGCGCTGCAGCACATCCGCGCGATGAACGCGTCGGCCGACCTGGCGCGCCAGCTGGGCGTGCCCGAGGGGCAGGCGGTGCTGTACATCACGCGCATCGCCTATCTGGAATCGGGCGAGGCGATGGAGTTGACGCATTCGTATTGTCATAGCGACCATTACGATTTCGTCGCCGAGATGCGCCGCGCCACCTGACCGACGCCGACGGCCGAGCCAATTCGGCTTACACCAGTGCCGGCCTACCACCCGTCATCATCATGCTTGAACCACTGACCTCCTTGATGCTGCGCCACGCGCCCGGCGACGGCATGCACGAATGCGCGCTGCCGGGCGTGACCCTGGTCCGCTCGTCGACGCCGACCACGCCGATGCCGGCCGTGTACGAACCGTCGATCTGCGTGCTGGCGCAGGGGCGCAAGCAGGTGCTGGCCGGCGAGCAGATATTGAATTACGACAGCAACCGCTATCTGATCGCGGCGGTGGACGTGCCGGTTGTCGGCGCAGTGACCGAGGCGACGGTGGAGCGGCCGTACCTGTGCGTGTATTACCGGTTCAACCGCCCCGAATTGACCAAATTGGCGCTGAAGATCGACGCCGCCGTCCGCCACGACGGCACGTCCGGCGCGTTGAGCGGCTTGGCCGTGCACGACACGACGCCGCAGCTGGTGGACGCTTTCACCCGCCTGGTGGCCTTGCTCGACACGCCGGCCGACATCGAGGTGCTGGCGCCGCTGATCGAGCAGGAAATCATCTACCGGCTGGCCAGCGGCCCGGCGCGCGCGGTGATGCGCCACATCGCCACCGGCGACCGCAGCCTGAACCAGGTGTCGCGCGCGATCGGCTGGATCAGGGACCATTACCGCGAGCCGATCACGATCGACATGCTGGCCGAGCAGGCCGGCATGAGTCCGTCGTCGCTGCACGCGCATTTCAAGTCGATCACGCATTTGAGCCCGATCCAGTACCGGGCCCGCCTGCGCCTGCAGGAGGCGCGGCGGCTAATGGTGGCCGAGGGCATGGACGCGGCGCAGGCCGCGTTCAAGGTCGGCTATGACAGCGCGTCGCAGTTCAGCCGCGAGTATGGCCGGCTGTACGGCGAGGCGCCCGCCACCGACGCCAGCCGGCTGCGCGGGCGGGCGGCGATATTGTGACGCGGGCGGCAGCCGGGTTTCCGTGGGGGGATCAGGCCTTGTAGCCGGTGGCGACGATGTAGCACTGGAACGCGAACGAGGCCGCCGCCGCCAGTAGCGCCCGCGCCGCCCACAGTCTGCCGCCAACGCCCAGCAGCGGACCTTTGGCCACCGTGCCCCGGTAGGCGCGGTAGCCCAGAACCATGTTCAGGATACCGAACAGCGGGATGGTCACCATCAGGAACATCAGCGGGTAGGACAGCAGGATCAGCAAAAAGGTCAGCAGGTACATGATTTGGCGGCGTTCGGTTGCGTTCTGTTCGTTGTGTGCGTATGGTAACTGCCGTGAGCATAACAGCAGCGGCCGCCCGCGAGAGGAAGTATGAAGTCAGCGCAACAACGCAATCCCTGGACCTGGGTGCCCAGCATTTCATTCAGCCAGGCCGTGCCCTATGTGGCGGTGATGATGCTGTCGACGGTGATGTACAAGAATCTCGGCATCTCCAACACCGATCTGGCGTTTTATACCGCCTGGCTGTACCTGCCGTGGGTGATCAAGCCGCTGTGGTCGCCCCTGGTCGAGCTGGTGGGCACCAAGCGGCGCTGGATCGTGTTGCTGCAACTGTTGACGGGCGCCGCGCTCGCGTGCGTGGCGCTGACCTTGCACCTGCCGCAGTTCTTCGCGATGAGCTTGGCGGTGCTGTGGCTGATGGCGTTCAGCTCGGCCACCCACGATATCGCTTCCGACGGTTACTACATGCTGGGCCTGCCGACCCAGGGCCAGCAGGCCGCCTTTGTCGGCGTGCGCAGCGCGTTCTACAAGCTGGCGATGATCGCCGGCCAGGGTGGCATCGTCTACCTGGCCGGTCAGCTCATTAAGTCCAGCGGCGATCCGGCCTGGGCCTGGTCGGTGGTGTTCGGCGTGATGTCGGCGCTGTTCTTGCTGCTGTGCGTTTATCACCACTTTGTGCTGCCGCGCCCGGATTCGGACCGCGCGCACGCTGGCGGCGGCGCGTTGTGGGCCGATTTCCTCGACACCTTCCGCAGCTTTTTCCAGAAACCCGGCATCGGCGCGATCCTCGGCTTCCTGCTGCTATACCGGCTGGGCGAGGCGCAATTGCTGAAAATGGCGGCGCCGTTCCTGCTCGACCCGCGCGAGCAGGGCGGGCTGGGCTTGAGCACGTCGCAGTTCGGCCTGGTCTACGGCACCATCGGCGTGTGCGCGCTGGTGCTGGGCGGCTTGGCCGGCGGCGTGGTCATCTCCCGCTTCGGCCTGAAGCGCGCGCTGTGGCCGATGGTGGTCATCATGCACGTGCCGGACCTGGTGTTCGTCTACCTGGCAACGGCGTTGCCGACCGATACCGTGCTGATTTCGGCCTGCCTGGCGGTGGAACAGTTCGGCTACGGCTTCGGTTTTGCCGCCTTCATGCTGTACATGATACTGGTGGCCGACGGCGAGCACAAAACCGCCCATTACGCGATCTGCACCGGCTTCATGGCGCTGGGCATGATGCTGCCGGGAATGGTCAGCGGTTGGATACAGGACCATCTGGGCTATCAGAAGTTTTTCATTTGGGCATGTATTTCAACGTTGCCGGCGTTTTTCATGACCGCCCGGGTCAGCATCCCCATTGAATTCGGCAAGCAATAAGAAACAGGGCATAAGCGTGCCCGGCTTTACAATACTGAGCTCAACTGTATTGGGGAATGGTTTTGGTTTTTAATGCAAAGAAACGGCTGACCCTGACCGCCGGCGTGGCCGGCGTCGTGGCCGCGCTGCTGGAAGGCTGTTCGAGCACGCCGGCGGCGCCCGGCGCCGATGCCGGCACCTCGCTGCCGCCGCCCTCACCCACGCCGCCGCGCCAGCCCGGGGCCATGGCGCCGCCGCCGGCGCCGTTCGATCCGAACCAGCCGCCGCCTGCGCCGCGCGAGTTCCGCGCCGCCTGGGTGTCGACGGTGGCCAACATCGACTGGCCCAGCCGCAGCAATCTGAGTTCCGAGAAGCAGCAGGCCGAGGCGATCGCCATCCTGGAGCGCTGCAAGGCGCTGAACCTGAACGCCGTCGTGCTGCAGGTGCGTCCGAGCGCCGACGCGATCTATCCGTCCGAGCTCGAGCCGTGGTCGGAATTCCTGACCGGCCAGCAGGGCCGCGCGCCCAAGGGCGGCTACGATCCGCTGCAGTTCTGGATCGAGCAGGCGCACGCGCGCGGGATCGAGTTGCACGCCTGGTTCAACCCCTACCGCGCCCGTCACGCGACGGCCAAGTCGCCGCTGGCGCGCAACCACATCGCCAACACCAATCCGGAGGCGGTCAAGACCTACGGCCGCTATTTGTGGATGGACCCGGGCGAGTCGGCCGCGTCGCAGCGCACGCTCGACGTCATCCTCGACGTGGTGCGCCGCTACGACATTGACGGCGTGCACATCGACGATTATTTCTATCCGTATCCGATCGACACGCCCAACGCGGCCGGCCCCGAGGGCGTGGCGCTGGACGGCGGCCTGGGCGGCAAGCAGGAACTCGAGTTTCCGGACCAGCCGTCGTGGCAGCGTTATCTGCTCGGCGGCGGCACGCTGGACCGTCCGCACTGGCGGCGCCAGAACGTCAATTCGCTGATCCAGGCCTTGTACATCGGCATCCACAAGGAAAAGAGCTGGGTGCGCTTTGGCATCAGTCCGTTCGGCATCGGCCGGCCGGACCGGCGCCCGACCGGCATCGTCGGCCTCAGCCAGTACGACAAGCTGTACGCGGATGCCGAGCTGTGGCTCAACAACGGCTGGCTCGACTATCTGGCGCCGCAGCTGTACTGGCCGGTGGCGCAGGCGCCGCAGGCGTTCGACGTGCTGCTCGACTACTGGCTGGCGCAGAACACGCGCGCGCGCCACATCTGGCCGGGGCTGTACACCAGCCGCATCGACAACAGCGCCAAGACGTTCACCCCGGAGGAAATCGTCAAGCAGATCGGCGTCACGCGCAGCCGCGCCGGCGCGCGCGGCCACCTGCACTTCTCGATCGCCGCGCTGATGGAAAACCGCAAGGGCATCACCGACCAGCTCAAGGCGCGCACCTATCAGGCACCGGCGCTGGCGCCGGCCACGCCGTGGCTGGGCGCCGAGCTTCCGGCCGCGCCGAGCGCCACCGCCAAGCGCGAATCGCAGGGCGTGGGCTTGCGCCTGGCGCCCGGCGGCGGCAAGCCGGTGACGCATTACGCGATCTGGAGCCGTTACGGTGCCGAGTGGCGTTTCGCCGTAGCGCCGGCATCGCGCGCGGTGCTGCTGCTGGCGGACGACGCGGCCGGGCAGGCGGCCGAGATGGTGGTGGTCAGCGCCGTCGACCGGCTGGGCAACGAAAGCCCGCGCATCAGCGTCTATAAGCGGAGCTGATGGTGACCGCGGGCGCCCCCGACCCACTGCTTGGCCTCGGCATCGACGCGGGCGGCACGCAAACCCGCTGGGCGCTGGCCGATACGGCCGGGGGCATCGTCGCCGAGGGTGCGGTCGGCGGCATGTCGGCCACGCAGATGAGCGATGACGCTGGCCGCGACGCCGTGCGCGCCGTCTTCGCCACCTTGGCGGCGCAGGTGCAAGCGCAGGCGCTGAGCGCCGGCCGGCCCGTGGCCGTGTGCGCCGGCCTGACCGGTTTCGACGGCGCCGCCGTCCTGCCGGCGCAATGGCTGGCCGAGCTGCTGGGCGTCTCCCCGGCCGCCGTGACCGTGCGCAACGATATCGAAATCGCCTACCTGGACGCCTTCGCGCCCGGTGACGGGTATCTGGTGTACGCCGGCACCGGCTCGATCGCGGCCTGGATCGACGCCGACGGCCAGTTCCACCGCGCCGGTGGACGCGGCGTGACCCTGGACGACGGCGGCGGCGGCTTCTGGATCGCGCGCGAGGCGATGCGCCACATCTGGCGCGTGGAGGACGAAGAGCCCGGCGCGTGGCAGCGCTCGGCCATGGCGCGCGCCGTGTTCGACCACGTCGGCGGCAGCGACTGGGCCGTGTCGCGCCAGTTCATTTACGGGCAGGAGCGGGGCGCCATCGGACGGCTGGCGCTGGCCGTCGCCGCCAGCGCGGAGGCCGATCCGGTCGCCCGCGGCATCCTCGAGCAGGCCGGCCGCGAACTGGCGCGCATCGTGCTGGCGCTGGTGCGCCGCCACGGCCCGCGTCCCGTCGCGCTGGCCGGCCGCGCCGCCGGTTTGCACCCGCTGATCGCGGAAACGATGCGTGCGGCGTTGCCGGAAGCGGTATCGCTGACACAACGGGCAACACAAGCGCACCACGCGGCGGCCTGTATTGCTCTAAACTCACTAAATTGATTCGTTGCCGAGATTGCCCATGAAGATCGTACCGCTGACCGTTTTGTCCACCATGATGGCGTTGCTGGCCGGTTGCGCCACCGTGCCGCCGAGCGAGCCGCGCATCGACCGCAGCCTGAGCGCGCGCGGGCAGAGCGACCGGGTCAAGTACATCATTGTTCACTACACGGTGTCGGACCTGCCGCGTTCGATCAAGATCTTGACGGAGCAGGACGTTAGCGCGCACTACCTGTTGACCGACACCGAGCAGCCGTTCTTCTACGCGCTGGTCGACGAGTCGCGGCAGTCGAACCACGCCGGCATCAGCAGCTGGAAGATCTACAACCAGCTCAATTCGGCGTCGATCGGCATCGAGATCGTCAATCGCGGCTTCACCGACACGCCGCAGGGACGGGTGTGGTATCCGTTCAAGCAGGCGCAGATCGACCAGCTGATTTTGCTGCTCAAGGATATCGTCAAACGCCATGGCATCAAGCCGGAAAATATTCTCGGCCACAACGACATCGCGCCGCAGCGCAAGCAGGACCCGGGGCCGCTGTTCCCGTGGAAGCAGTTGGCCGACGCCGGTTTGATCCCGTGGCCGGATGCGAGCCGCGTGGCCGGGCGGCTGCCGGGGTATCAGCAGCAGTTGCCGGATGTGCTGTGGTTCCAGCTCAAGCTGGCGCAGCATGGATATGCGGTGCCACAGACCGGCCAATTCGACCAGGCGACGCGCAATGTGCTCTCGGTGTTCCAGTCGAAGTACCGGCAGTCGTTGTTTGACGGCACGCCGGATGCGGAGACTGCTGCGATTCTGGATGTGTTGACCAGTCCGCTACCGGCGGGTGCGGCAGGCGCCGCGATCAGCAGCGCGCCGCAGGCGCCAACCCCACCGATGCCGACCGCCCCGGTATTGGTGCCGACGGCTCCGGCACCGGCGCTCACCCCGCCGACGGCTCCACCGCAGCCTGTGGTTGAACCTAAGCCGGTGGTGCCCGCCACCGAACCGGTCGAGTCGCAATAAGCCAAGGGTGCCGGCGATGACGTCTCCCATCTACTGCGAAACGATTGCCGGCCACCCCGATTTCCGTCGCCTCGACACCATCCGGGGCCTCGCCGTCGATCTGCGCTACGCCACGCCGGACAACTTTGTCGGCAGGGATCTTTACTCGCCGCTCGACTGCGCATTTCTACATAAAGATGCTGCCGCCGCACTGGAACGCGCTGTCGTCTGGCTCGCTGAACGCCGTCCGGATTACAAGTTTTTGGTGCTGGACGCCCTGCGCCCGCAACGGGTGCAGGAGCAACTCTGGCAGGCGTTGCAGGGTACCGATCTGCTGGGCTATATCGCCGAGCCGGTGCGCGGCTCGATCCACTCGTTCGGCATGGCGCTGGACGTCACGCTGCTGGACGCGCAAGGCCGCGAGTTGGACATGGGAACGGGGTTTGACGATCTCAGCGAGCGCTCGCATCCGGCCAAGGAGGCATTGTTGCTCGCGCGCGGCGAGTTGAGCGCGCAGCACATCGAAAACCGCCGCTGGCTGCGGGGCGCGATGTTCCAGGCTGGCTTCGTCGGAATCAACAGCGAATGGTGGCATTTCGATTGCGGCGATCGCTTGCAGGTGCGGCGCGACTACACGCGTGTGCTGTAGTCATTTTGCGCCGCCCGGAGGATGGTAGGCGGTTTTTGAGGTTTTACTAAAACCTACTATTTGTACCGACTGTTTAGTTGCCGATAATTCCGCTTAGCGGTCCACCATCGCCATCCGCTCCTTGCTATAGCGCGGTCCCGCGACCTGCTTTAGCGCGTGGTCGAGGATGTCCATGTCGCCGGCGCTCAGCGCGATATCGGCGGCGGCCACGTTCTGCTCCAGATAAGTGCGGCGGCGAGTGCCCGGGATCGTCACGATGTCGTCGCCTTTGTGCATCGCCCAGGCCAGCGCGATTTGCCCCGGCGTGACGCCGCGCGCCTCGGCCAGCTCGCGCACGATGGCCGCCGCCTGCATGTTGCGGTCGAAATTCTCGCCTTGCAGACGCGGGTCCAACTGGCGGAAATCGCTCGCCGGATATTCCTCCGCGCGCTTGGCGCTGCCGGCCAGGAAACCGCGCCCCAGCGGGCTGAACGCCACCAGCCCGATGCCGAGCTCGCGCAGCGCCGGGATCACGTCCGCCTCCAGGTTGCGCTCCCACAGCGAATATTCGCTCTGGACCGCGCTGATCGGATGGACCGCGTGGGCGCGGCGGATGTTGGCCACGCCCGCCTCCGACAGCCCGAGATAGCGCACCTTGCCTTCGCGAACCAGATCGGCCATCACGCCGACCACGTCCTCCACCGGCACCAGCGGATCGATGCGGTGTTGGTACAGCAAATCGATGTAGTCGGTGTTCAGCCGCCGCAGCGAGCCTTCGACCTTGGCGCGGATGCCGGCCGGGTCGCTGGTCACGCCGACGGTCTTGCCGTCGCGGATGTCGAAGCCGAATTTAGTCGCGAGGATGACTTCGGCGCGACGCCCGGCGAAGGCGCGGCCCAACAACTCTTCATTGTCGTACGGACCGTATTGCTCGGCGGTGTCGAAGAAATTGACGCCCAGGTCAATCGCCCGGTGCAAGGTGGCGACCGCCTCCGTCTGGTCGGCCGGGCCATACGTGTTGCTCATGCCCATGCAGCCTAGGCCCTGCGCCGAGACCGTCAACCCTTGCTTGCCCAAATTGCGTTGTTTCATGATGAACTCCTTGTCGATAACTTGGATTCAAGTATGCCAGCATCCAAAAAATACACAATCGGCTTAGAATGCAAAGCATTATTGATGCAGATGCAACGGTGAGGTGATTAATGGAAATGCTGAAGGAAATGGCGGTCTTCGCCCAAGTGGTTGATAGCGGCGGCTTTTCGGCTGCCGCGCGGCATATGGGCTTGACCACGTCGGCCGTCAGCCGCCACGTGTCGCGGCTGGAAACCTATATCGGCGGACGCTTGTTGCAACGGACCACGCGTTCGGTGTCGCTGACCGAGCTGGGCGAGCAGGTGCATACCGCCTGCGTTCGCATGGTGAACACGGCGCGCGAGATCCATGCGCTGGCCGGCAGCTACAGCGCGCGGCCCAACGGCGTGGTGCGCATCAGCGCGCCGGTGGTGCTGGGGCAGCTGTGGCTGGCGCCGCTGCTGCCGGCGTTTCTGGAGCGCTACCCGGAAGTCGATGTCCGCCTGTCGCTGGTGGACCGCAATGTCGATCTGATCGAGGAGGGCATCGACCTGGCGATCCGCATTTCGGCCGATCTGGCACCGGGACTGGCTGCTCGGCCGCTGGGGCCGATGCGCTATGTGCTGGTGGCGTCGCCACAGTATCTGTCCGCGCACGGGACGCCTGCCACGCCGCAGGAGTTGCCCGCGCATCGCTGTAATTATCTGGGCTATGCGCGTTTCGGCGCCGCCTGGACCATGCGCCGCGAGGGAAGCGGCGCGCCGGACATCGTCAGCATCCGCGTGCCGTCGCGCTTGACGATCAATAACAGCGCGGCGCTGATGGCGGTGGTGGAGGCCGGCGGCGGCGTCGGCCTGGTGCCGGACTTCACCGCGCGCGCCGCGCTGGCGCAGGGCCGGGCGGTGCGGATATTGGCGGACTGGACGTTCGACGAGCCGTATGCCGGCACCGTGCACGCGGTCTACACGCCCGGCCCGCACCTGGCGCTGAAGGTGCGGGCGATGATCGATTACCTGGTGGCCGAAGGCGCGCTCGGCGCGTAGGGCAGGTTGGGGACGTTCGGCACGACCGTGCCGGCAGGCACGCCGGAGCGTGCCACCCAGTCGATCAGCGCGTCGAGCACGGCGCGGCCGGCGCCGTTGGCGACGTGCTCGTCGTTGAGCATGGCGACCACGATCACAGGCTGGTTGTTGACGTCCTGCACGTAGCCGGCAATGGCGATTACGCCCTTGAGGCTGCCCGTCTTGATGCGCGCGCGCATCGCCGCCGGGCTGTCCTTGAGGCGCCGGCGCATGGTGCCGTCGGTGGCCGCGATCGGCAGGCTGGACAGAAATTCAGGCATCCACAGGCTGTTCAGGCCGGCCCGCAGCACGCCGGCCAGCTGCGCCGGCGTGGCGCGTTCGGTGCGCGACAGGCCGGAACCGTTGTCGAGCACCAGGCCGTTGGCGTCGATGGCGTGTTGTTGCAGCCAGGCGCGGATCGCCGCCTCGGCGCGGCCGGCCGTGGTGGGCTGGCCGGCGTCCGGCGGCAGCGGCCGGCTGCCGAGGACCGGATCGGCCTCCAGGCTGCCCAGGCTGAGGAAAATCGTGCGCGCCAGGGTGTTGTCGGAGTTCTTGTTGGTGTCGCGCAGCACTTCCGGCAGCGGCCGGGCGACGTGCTCGGCCAGCAGGCGCAGCACCGGCGTGGTGGCCGGCGCCGGTACGGCCGCCGGCGGCGCGACGGGCGCGGACGCGGCGGCCGTGGCGTCGGTGTCGGCGTTGGATGCATTGGATGAGGTCGCGGCCGGTTCCGGCGCGGGCAGCGGCGTCGGCGCGCTGGCTTCGCGCACCGTACCCTTCAAGCTGCCGCCCAGCTTTTGCCAGGTGCTGCGCACCAGGCGCGCCAGATAGTCGTGCGGGTCGAGCACGTTGATGCTGATCGATTTGACGCAATCCCGGGGGAAGCTGCCGTGCAGCACGACTTCGATCTTGTCGCCGCTGCGCTTGAAGTCGGGGTTGCGCCAGCCGTTTTCCCACGCCGGACAGGGCGCGTCGCTGGCGGCCATTTCCGAGCGCACACTGACCTGGTCCATGTCCGGCATCATCGCCAGCGACAACTTGCCGCCGACCGAGCGCATCTCCACCTTCAGCAAGTTGGTGTTGACCAGCAGCGCGTCCGGCACCACGTTGTAGTACGCCCATGGATATTCGTCGAACTGCGGCTGGCCGAGGTCGGGCCGCGACGGCTGGAACAGCTGCCGGTCCAGCACGATGTCGCCCTTGATGCTTTTGATGCCCTGGTTGCGCAGCGCGCGCAGCATATGTCCCAGCACGTCCTCGTTGAAGTCGGCGTCGGCGCCGCCGCGTAGGATCAGGTCGCCCTGCAGCACGCCGTTGACGACCGGCGCGCTGGAGAGCAATTCGGTGCGGCCGCGAAACACCGGCCCCAGTTGCTCGAGCGCCGCCAGGGTGGTGAACAGCTTCATCGTGGACGCCGGCTGCATGCTTTGCCCGGCGTTGTGCGAGATCAGCGTGGTGTCGCCGCGCAGCACGACGATGCCGGCCGCTTCCGGCGGGATCTGCGCCGACTGCATCAGCCGCGCGACCGGCTCCGGCAGCTCGGCGGCTTGGACCGCGCCGGTGGCAAGAAGGCTGGCAAGAATAAGACGACGCAGCATGGCGATCCTGTTCAATGTATTCAATCTGTCAATGGAAGAAGATGTAAGCCACCGCGATGGCCGCGATGACGCCGGCGAAGTCGGCGATCAGCCCGCACGAGATCGCGTAGCGCGTCTTGCGGATGCCGACCGAGCCGAAGTACAGCGCCACGATGTAGAAGGTGGTGTCGGCCGAGCCCTGGAACACGCACGCGAGCCGGCCGACGAACGAATCGACGCCATAGGTCTGCATGGCGTCGATCATCATCGCCTTGGAGCCGCTGCCGCTGAGCGGCTTCATCAGCGCGGTCGGCAGCGCCGGCACGAAGTCGGTATTGAAGCCCAGCGCGCCGAACAGCCTGCTGAAGCCGTCGACGACAAAGCCGAACAGCCCGGCGTTGCGGATCACGCTGATGGCCACCAGCATGCCCACCAGATACGGGATGACGGTCAGCGAGGTCTGGATGCCGCCCTTGGCGCCCTCGATGAAGGCTTCGTAGACGTTGACCTTCTTCCATAGCGCGCCGATGATGAAGCCGCCGATGACGCCCATCAGGACCAGGTTGCTGAAGACCTTGGAGAACAGCTCGATCTCGGGGCGCGTGAGCACCTGCGTGAAATACCAGATCAGCGCGGCAATGGCGGCGGTGCTGCAACCGAGCCAGCTCAGCACCACACGGTCGAACAGGTTGATGCGCTGGCGGATCGCCACCGCGATCAGGCCGGTGACGGTGGCGACGTAGGTGGCGATCATGCACGGAATGAAAATGTCGGACGGGTCGGCCGCGCCGAGGATCGAGCGCTGCGCCATGATCGCCACCGGGATCAGGGTCAGGCCGGACGTGTGCAGCACCAGGAACATGATCTGGGCGTCGGTCGGCTCGTCCTTGCTGGGGTTGAGCGTTTGCAGGCTTTCCATCGCCTTCAGGCCGAACGGCGTGGCCGCGTTGTCCAGGCCCAGCAGGTTGGCCGAAAAGTTCATCAGCATGTGGCCGGTGGCCGGATGCTCCTTCGGCACGCCGGGGAAAATGCGCGAGAAAAACGGCGCAATGATCCGCGCCAGCAGGTTGACGGCGCCGGCCTTTTCGCCGATGTTCATGATGCCCAGCCACAGGGTCATCACCCCGGCCAGCGGCAGCGCGATGTCCATCACGCCGCTCTTGGCCGAGTCGAAGGTGCCGTCGATGATGCGCTTGAAAATTTCCGTGTCGCCCATGAACAGGTACTGCGCCAGCGCGGCGGCGAACCCGACAAGGAAGAAGCCAGACCAGATGTAATTGAGCGACATATGTGCGGATTTTCTTGAAACAGTGGGCGACAGGCAAAGTATAGCGGGTCGGCACGCTGAAAAAGTTATAAGCTGCCGCTTTACGTATGCGATGTGAAATGAATGCCATGCTGAAAAGTTATGCAGCCGCTGTGCCGGCGCTGATGCTGGCGCTGGTGGTCGGACTCGGGTTGGGGGCCGGCGCCGGCGACGCCGCCGCGCAGGCCGCCGCGAACACGCCCGCTCCCAAAGTCCTGCGCGCCTTCCTCAGCACCGGCGAGACCGGCCTCGATCCGGCGGTCGCCTCCGACATCGCCAGCCTGAGCCTGCTGGAAAACCTGTTCGACCCGCTGCTGCGCTACGATTACCTGGCCCGCCCGGTCACATTGCAGCCCAACACCTTGACGGCCATGCCGACCGTCGGGGACAACGGCCTGAGCTACACCTTCCACCTGCGCCAGGACGTCTATTTCACCGCCGACCCGGCGTTCAAGGGCGCGCGGCGGCAGGTCACCGCGCAGGACTACGTCTACAGCCTCAAGCGGCTGTACGATCCCGCGCTCAAGTCGCCGTGGAGCTTCCTGCTGGAAGGGAAAATCGCCGGCGACGCCGCGCTCAAGACCGGTTTCAGCTACGA
Source organism: Duganella sp. AC917 (assembly GCF_979258245.1). Classification (NCBI taxonomy): domain Bacteria; kingdom Pseudomonadati; phylum Pseudomonadota; class Betaproteobacteria; order Burkholderiales; family Oxalobacteraceae; genus Duganella; species Duganella sp. AC917. Next base: position 5,125,012 of record NZ_OZ409848.1, on the reverse strand, counting down.
CCGCGAAATCCCCGGCCTGCAGGCGCCGGACCGGTTCACGTTGCGCATCCGGCTCAACGCGGCCGATCCCAACTTCCTGTTCTACCTGGCGATTCCGGCCACCGGCGTGGTCGCGCGCGAAGTGGTCGAAGCGTACGGCGTGCAGGTCGGCAACCATCCGGTCGGCACCGGCCCGTTCAGGATCGGCACATGGAAGCGCAGCGACCAGATCTCGCTGCTGGCCAACCGCGACTTCCGGCCCATGCTGTTCCAGGGCCGGCGCCTGCCGCTGGTGGACCGGGTCGACATCAAGATCATGGAGGAATACCAGTCGCGCGTGCTGGGTTTCCTGAACGGCGAATTCGATTTCCTCGAGCAACTGCCCGAATCGATGAAGGAAATGGTGCTGACCGACGACGCCACGCCGACCCTGAAGCCGGAACTGGCGCGCAAGGGGCTGGTGCTGTCGCCCTTCCCCGTGCTGCAAACCTATTACATGTGGATGAACATGGAAGACCCGCTGATCGGCGGCTACGGCAAGGACAAGCTGGCGCTGCGCCGCGCCATCGCGCTCAGCTACAACAGCGCCGAGGACATCGCCCAGATGAAAAAGGGGCTGGCGCTGCGGGCCGAGTCGCCGCTGCCGCCGAACGTGCTCGGTTACGACCCCGCCTACCGCAGCCCGGTCGGCTACGATCCGGCGCTGGCCAACGCGCTGCTGGACCGCTACGGCTATAAAAAAGGGCCGGGCGGCTTCCGCACCCTGCCCGACGGCAAGCCGCTGACCCTGGTCATGCACACCGAGCCGTCGATGGTCGGCCGGCTGCGCGACGAGCTATGGCGCAAGAACCTCAACGCGATCGGCCTCAACGTCACCTTCAAAAGCGACAAGAAGACCGAGATCATCAAAGCCTCGCGCCTGGGCAACGTGATGATGTTTGAGACCAACTGGGTGGCCGACTTCCCCGATGGCGACAATTTTTATCAGTTGCTGTACGGCCCGAACAAGGCGGGGCCGAATTACGCCCGCTTTAACTTGCCCGCCTACAACCAGCGCTACGAGCAAACCCGCACAATGGGAGACGCGCCCGCGCGCACCCGATTGTATGATGAAATGGCGCAAATCATTCACGCGTACACCCCATGGGTGCTGCTGACGCATCCGATCGCCGCCGATCTGCAGCAGCCGTGGCTCAAAAATTACACACGCCACCCGGTGGAATTGACCAACTGGCGCTATCTGGACGTCGACGCACATACCCCGCGCTGAGCGGCCGCGTACAATGCATATATGAAATTTCTCAATCGCCGGGGCCTGGCCTACGTGCTCATGCACCCCATGGACTTCCTGCTGCAATGCCTCAAGGGCTTCCGCGCCAACCAGGGCCTGCTGCTGGCGGGCGCGGTCGCGTATTACTCGCTGCTGTCGATCGTCCCGCTGCTGATGCTGGTGGTGGTCGCGCTGTCGCACGTCATCGACCAGGATGTGCTGCTCGACACCGTGGGCCGCTATCTGAACTATCTGGTGCCGGGGCAATCCAAACCGATTGTCGAAGAAGTCGGGCATTTCCTCGAACACCGCGACGTCGTCGGCGGCGTGCTGCTGGTCAGCATGATCTTTTTCAGCTCGCTGGCCTTCACGGTGCTGGAAAACGCCATGTCGGTGATCTTCAAGCACCGGGTCGACATCAAGCGCCGGCGGTTTCTGATTTCCGCGATCATGCCCTACTGCTTCATCCTGTCGCTGGGCGTGGGCATGCTGCTGGTCACGTTGGTGGCCGGCAGCCTGCAAGTGATGGGCGAGGAAAGCGTGCGCCTGTTCGGCTACGACTGGTCGCTCGAGGGCGTGTCCGGCGCGCTGCTGTACATGCTGGGCCTGGGCGGCGAAGTGCTGGTGCTGACGGCCATCTATCTGGTGATGCCGGTCGGCCGGCTATCGTTGTCGCACGCGCTGATCGGCGGCGTCACGGCCGCGCTGCTGTGGGAACTGGCGCGCCACATCCTGGTCTGGTATTTCTCGACGCTGTCGCAGGTGAACGTGGTGTACGGCTCGATGACGACCGCCATCATCGTCATGTTCAGCCTGGAAATCGGCGCCACCTTGCTGCTGTTCGGCGCCCAGGTGATTTCCGAGTTCGAACGGGCATGCCGCCACAAGCCGCGCCGCAATCCCACGCCGCTGACCACGGAATCAACAGAGATGAAATAATTTGTGCGTCGCACAAACAACTGTGTTACACTACGTTCGTGGTTGAGGTTCTCTTGGTTTCCAAGCGTTCAGTCCCACGTCTGAGGCAAGCGCCGTAATCCGATATGTGTAAGAACGGATCACAGGTGGCGCTACCTGGAGTTGTAGTTTCGAATACATTGGTCGTTTTACACGTTGGAGGCACCACGCAGATAGCATGGGCGTCCGAGAAACGCTGAAGTCACTTTGCAGATAGCACTGGACGACGGCACGATTAAAGCATTGGTAATACATTGGAACGAAGCCCGTTGAGATACGGGCTTTTTTTTCGTCCGCGTTTTCGTAAATTCGGTAAATTCGGGGTCAAGTCTGTCATTCGGACACGGGCTCTGCTGCTAAATGCTCGAGCTTGTGTCCGAATGACAGACTTGACCCCGGAGTTTAGAGTGCGCGGGCGATCAGCAGCTTCTGGATGTCGCTGGTGCCTTCGTAGATCTGGCAGACGCGCACGTCGCGGTAGATGCGCTCGACCGGGAAGTCGGTGACGTAGCCGTAGCCGCCGTGTACCTGGATCGCGTCCGAGCAGACCTTTTCCGCCATCTCGGAGGCGAATAGTTTGGCCATCGCCGCTTCCTTCAGGCATGGCAGCCCGGCGTCCTTCATTGCGGCGGCGTGGCGGATCAGTTGGCGCGCCGCTTCGATTTGCGTGGCCATGTCGGCCAGCCGGAACTGCACCGCCTGGTGCTCGAAGATCGGCTTGCCGAAGCTTTCGCGGTCGCGCGCGTACACCAGCGCCGCTTCGTACGCGGCGCGCGCCATGCCGACCGCCTGCGAGGCGATGCCGATGCGGCCGCCCTCCAGCCCCGACAGCGCGATCTTGTAGCCCTGGCCTTCCTCACCGATCAGGTTCTCGGCCGGGATCCGGCAGTTTTCAAACAAAATCTGCGCCGTGTCCGACGAGTGCTGGCCCATCTTCTGCTCCAGGCCGGCCACGGTGTAGCCCGGCGTCGAGGTCGGCACCCAGAACGCGCTGATGCCCTTCTTGCCGGCGGCCTTGTCGGTGACGGCCAGCACGATGGCGACATCGGCGTATTTGCCGCTGGTGATGAACTGCTTGACGCCGTTGATGACGTAGTCGTTGCCGTCACGGGTGGCGGTGGTGCGCAATGCGGCGGCGTCGCTGCCGGTGTGCGGTTCGGTCAGGCAGAACGCGCCCAGCATGTCGCCCTGCGCCAGCGGCCGCAGCCATTGCTCCTTTTGCCGGTCGTTGGCGTACATCATGGCGATGCTGCACACCGGGCAGTTGTTGACCGAGATGATGGTCGAGGTGCCGCCGTCGCCGGCCGCGATCTCTTCGAGCACCAGCGCCAGCGAGACGTAATCCATGCCGGCGCCGCCCAGTGCCTCTGGCACGGCCACGCCGAAGGCGCCCAGCGCGGCCAGTTCCTTCAATTCCTCTTTCGGGAAATGGTGCTCCTTGTCCCAGCGGGCGGCCTGCGGCGCCAGACGCTCGCGGGCGAAGGTGCGCAGGGCGTCGCGTATCATTTCGTGTTCTTCGGTCAGTATCATGTCGTCTCTTATATTATGGTTTTTGCGGCGCCACCAGGCGGGGACGCCGGGCCCCCGCCGGTTTTACCAGCCGATCTCGCTGCCGTCGTAGTTGCGGTAGACGGCGCGCTCGGATGCCGGCAACGCGGCCAGCGTGGCACGGATGCCGCCCGCGCTTTCCTCCACCGAGATGTCGGCGCCCTCGCCGCCCATCTCGGTGCGCACCCAGCCCGGATGGAAGGCCACGCAGGTGGCGCCCTGCTTGCCGAACAGCAGCGCCGTGTCGATCAGCACCGAATTCAGCGCCGCCTTGCTGGCGCGGTACAGCGAGCCGCCGGCGCCGCTGCGCTCGCTCAGCGATCCCATCTTCGACGACAGCACCGCCAGCTTGCCGCGCGCCGCGCCCACCATCGGCGCGATGATCGGCAGCAGCCGCATCGCGGCCAGCACGTTGGTGTGCATGACGGCATCGAAATCGGTCTGCAACGGAAAGCCGTCGTGGCGCGGGCCGTACACGCCGGCGTTCAGTACGGCGACGTTGAGTTCCTCGCCGTCGAGCTTCCAGCCGATGCCGGCGCACGCCTCGACATCGGTGACGTCGAGCTGGTGCGGCTCGGCACCCAGCGCGCCGAGGGCGGCGCAGTCCTCGGCCTTGCGGGCGGTGGCGATCACGCGCCAGCCGTCGGCCAGGTATTGTTTAACGAGCTCGTGCCCGATGCCGCGCGAGGCGCCGATGATCAGTGCGGTCGCCATCTTATGCCTCCACCAGTTCGATCGCCATGGCGGTGGCCTCGCCGCCGCCGATGCACAGCGCCGCCACGCCCTTCTTGCCGCCGGTGCGCTTGAGCGCGCCGATCAGCGTGACCAGGATGCGCGCGCCCGAGGCGCCGATCGGGTGGCCCAGCGCGCAGGCGCCGCCGTGCACGTTGATCTTGCTGTGCGGGATGTCGAGGTCGCGCATCGCGGCCATCGGCACGGCGGCAAACGCTTCGTTGATCTCGAACAGGTCGACGTCCCTGCTGGCCCAGCCGATTTTCTTGTAAAGTTTTTCCACCGCGCCGATCGGGGCCGTGGTGAACAGGTTCGGTTCCTGCGCGAATGTGGCGTGGCCGTGGATTTTGGCGATGACGGTCGCCCCCAATTGCCTGGCGGTCGATTCGCGCATCATCACCAGCGCGGCGGCGCCGTCGTTGATCGACGACGACGACGCGGCCGTGATGGTGCCGTCCTTCTTGAATGCGGCGCGCAGGCTCGGGATTTTTTCGATCTTGGCCTTGAGCGGGCCTTCATCCTTGTCGATGACGGTGTCGCCGGCGCGGCTGGTGACGGTCACCGGTGCGATTTCCCATTTGAACCAGCCCTCGTTGGTGGCTGCCTGCGCGCGCTTGACCGATTCGATGGCGAAGTTGTCCTGTGCCTCGCGGGTGAATTCGTACTTGGCCGAGCATTCCTCGGCGAACGTGCCCATCGACCGGCCTTCGCCGGTTTTCTCGTTGCGCGAGTAGGCGTCCTCGAGGCCGTCGTACATCATGTGGTCGAACATCATGCCGTGGCCGATGCGGTAGCCGCCGCGCGCCTTCGGAATCAGATACGGCGCGTTGGTCATCGACTCCATGCCGCCGGCCACCACGACGTCGGCGCTGCCGGCGACCAGTTGGTCGTGGGCGAAAATGGCGGCCTGCATCGCCGAGCCGCACATCTTGGACAAGGTGACGGCGCCGGTCGACGCCGGCAAGCCGGCCTTGAGCAGGGCCTGGCGCGCGGGCGCCTGGCCCTGGCCGGCCATCAGGCAGTTGCCGAAATAGACGTGCTCGACGAGCTTGCCGTCGATGCCGGCGCGTTCGACCGCGGCGGCAATCGCCACCGCGCCCAGATCGTGCGCGGCCTTGCCGGAAAAGTCGCCCTGGAAGGCGCCCATGGGGGTGCGGGCGGCGCCGACGATGACGATGGGATCATGCGCAATAGGGTTATTCATTTTCTAGCGTCTCCATAAAGGGTGGCGGCACCGGGATCGATACCGCCGGAATATTGGACTGGTTCTCGTGGAAGAACCGTATGTGTTGCGGATACGGATAAACGTCCTCGACGACGCCGTCGAGGATGCGCTGCTTGCGCGCCTGCCAGTAGTTGCGCGTCAGCAGGTCGGCGTGATGTTTCATGAAATACTTGCGGATCTTGGCGTTGCCCAGCAGGAAGCGGCCGAACTGTTCCGGGAAGACGTCATGCTTGCCGATCGGATACCACGGCTCGGACGCCATCTCGTCTTCCTCGTTGCGCGCTTCCGGGATGTCGCGGAAATTGCAGTCGGTGATGTATTCGATCTCGTCGTAATCGTAAAACACAATGCGCTGATGCCGGGTCACGCCGAAGTTTTTATACAGCATGTCGCCCGGGAAAATGTTGGCGGCCACCAGCTCCTTGATCGCGTTGCCGTACTCGAGGATGCCATGTTCGAGCTGGTCGTCGTTGCCGTCCTTGTCGGCGTTGGCCAGCCACATGTTCAGCGGCACCATGCGGCGCTCGATGTACAGGTGCTTGATGATGATCTTGCCATCCTCCTCTTCATATAAGGACGGCGCGAACTGTTTCAACTCGGCCACAAGCTCGTCGGTGAAGCGGTGGCGCGGGAAGGCGACGTTGGAATACTCCAGCGTATCGGCCATGCGGCCGACGCGGTCGTGGTGCTTGACCAGCAGGTATTTTTCCTTGATCAGCGCGCGCGTGGTGTCCTTGGGCGGTGGATAAAAATCCTTGATAACCTTGAACACGTAGGGGAACGACGGCAGCGCGAATACCAGCATCACCAATCCCTTGATGCCGGGCGCGATGCCGAACTGGTCGGACGAATGTTTCAGGTGCTGCAGGTAGTCACGGTAGAAAAGCGTCTTGCCCTGCTTTTGCAGGCCGAGGATGGTGTAGATCTCGCTGCGCGGCTTGCGCGGCAGCAAGGTGCGCAGGAATTGCACATAGGCCGACGGCACTTCCATGTCCACCAGAAAGTACGCGCGCGTGAACGAAAACAGGATCGTGATCAGTTCCTGGTCGAACAGCACGGTGTCAAGTAGCAGCTCGGCGTCGCGGTTGTGCAGGATCGGCACGACAAACGGGTATTCCTTGTTGCCCTTGATGCCCTTGCCGACGACGTAGGCGCCCTTGTTGCGGAAGAACAGGCTCGACAGTACCTGGATCTGGGTGTTCGGCTCGGCCGTGCCGGCGCCGAGCAGTTTTTGCAGCCGCGCCTCGACCTGTTCGACGTCGCGCGTCAGGTCGGCGAATGGCGCGTCGAGCGCGAAGTCGGTCACGATGCGCTTGAGCGTCGCGTGCAGCCCGTCCGTGCCCGGGTAGTAGACGCGGTAGGTCGGCGCCGGCTCCTCGGTCTCGATGTATTCGGTCGACACCACCGGCCGCACGAAGATGAATTCGTTGTGGAAGTAGCTGCGGTGCAGGATGTTGCAGCACACCGAATTGAAAAAGGTTTCCGCCAGCTCCGGTTGCTTGTGGCCGGACAGCATGCCGATGTAGTGCAGCTTGAGCTCGCGCCACACCTCGTCGGTCAGGTCGGCCTGGCTGTATTCGTCCTCCAGCGCGTGCACGCATTCCTGCACGCGGCGGTCGTAGAAATCGATCCGCTCGCGCGCGGCCTGTTGCGCCTCGGCCCAGGCGCCGCGCTCGAAGTGCGCCTTGGCCTGGCGGCTGGTCTGGCGGAACAGGCGGTAATGCTTGTCGAAGCCGTCGCGGATCGTGCGCGCGATGTCGAACGCGATCTGCGAGCGCAGCAGTTTTGGAAATGCAGCCTGGATCATGGTCGCCCCGATGCGATGCGTTGGCTAAAACTGGTCCGCCGGGCCCGCCAACGCGGCCGTGGTGACTAGCGGGTTTCCGCGAACAGTTCGCGGCCGATCAGCATGCGGCGGATTTCGCTGGTGCCGGCGCCGATTTCATACAACTTGGCGTCGCGCCACAAGCGCCCGACCGGATACTCGTTGATGTAACCGTTGCCGCCCAGGGCCTGGATCGCCTCGCCGGCCATCCAGGTCGCCTTTTCCGCGCTGTACAGGATGGCGCCGGCCGCGTCCTTGCGCAGCTGGCGCACCGCTTCGGGCGTGGTGGCGCGGTCGCAGGCCTGGCCGACCGCGTACACATAAGCCTTGCACGCCATCATGGTCGAGTACATATCGGCGATCTTACCCTGCATCAGCTGGAATTCGCCGATCGCCTGGCCGAACTGTTTGCGGTCGTGGATGTAGGGCACGACCGCGTCCATGCACGCCTGCATGATGCCCAGCGGACCGCCCGACAGCACGGTGCGCTCGAAGTCCAGGCCCGACATCAGCACGTTGACGCCCTTGCCCAGGCCGCCGAGCACGTTCTCAACCGGCACTTCGCAATCCTCGAATACCAGTTCGCCCGTGTGCGAGCCGCGCATGCCCAGCTTGTCGAGCTTTTGCGCCACCGAAAAGCCCTTGTAGCCTTTTTCGATCAGGAAGGCGGTCATGCCCTTGGGGCCGGCCTCGAGGTCGCTCTTGGCGTAGACCACCAGCACGTCGGCGTCGGGGCCGTTGGTGATCCACATCTTGGTGCCGTTGAGCACCCAGCGGTCGCCCTTGAAATCGGCGCGCAGCTTCATGCTGACGACGTCGGAACCGGCGTTGGGTTCGGACATCGCCAGCGCGCCGACGTATTCGCCCGAGATCAGCTTCGGCAGGTATTTTTGTTTTTGCTCGTCGGTGCCGTTGCGCTTGATCTGGTTGACGCACAGGTTCGAGTGGGCGCCGTACGACAGTCCGACCGAGGCGGATGCGCGCGAGATTTCCTCCATCGCCACGATGTGGGCCAGGTAGCCCATGTTGGCGCCGCCGTATTCCTCGCCGACGGTGATGCCGAGCACGCCCAGCTCGCCCATCTTGCGCCACAGGTCCATCGGGAACTGGTCGCTGCGGTCGATCTCGGCCGCGCGCGGGGCGATCTCGGCGGCGGCGAACTGTTGCACGGCTTCGCGCAGGGCGGCGATGTCTTCGCCGTGGTCAAAGGTCAGGCCTGGGAGGTGGAGCATGTCATCCTCATTCTTCTGGTTGGATTTGAACGGCAATCATACCTTGGAGTGACGTTTACGTAAACGTAAAGCGCGTAAAGCGACGCGTTGGGCGGGTCAGGCGGGGTTGGCCTCTTGCTGGGCCGCCAGCAGGCGCTTGCATTCGTCTTCGTGCGCGGTGATCTCGGCCAGCGACATTTCGATGTCCTCGCGCTGCTGTTCCAGGGTCTGGCGGTGCTGGGCCAGCACGCCGAGGAAACGGTTCATCTGGGCGCTGGTGTCCTTCGGCGTCTCGTACATGTCGACCAGGCTCTTGATTTCGGACAGCGACAGGCCGAGGCGCTTGCCGCGCAAGGTCAGCTTCAGGCGGGTGCGGTCGCGCGGCGTGTAGACGCGGCTGCGGCCGCCGGCGCCCTCGCGGGACGGGCTCAGCAGGCCCTGGTCCTCGTAGAAGCGGATCGCGCGCGCCGTGATGTCGAATTCACGGGCCAGTTCGGTAATAGTATAGGTAGGCATCGGGCTCAGTGCGGTAGGTCGTTCGATTTCCGTTTACGTCAACGTAACATATATTGTAGCGCGCGCGGCGTCCCGTGGGCGGCGATTGGCGCGCTCTGTGGCGGATGGGTATCGTGCGACGCCGTTGCTGGGCCGGCGGCATCATACGCTTCCGCGTCAAAGTGGTCTGGTCTTCGCCGGACAAGTAGTGATAAGATTTGCAACTTCGCCTCTCTCGAAAGGAAGGGAACGATGTTGTTTCTTTTGCAGCCTCCGACCAAACATAATTTGGTGGGCTTGCCTGCCGGCATCTGCACTTACCGAGGATAGAATGCCAATTTCGACATCCCATCACGTCACCTTTAGCGCTCTTCTTCAAGAGACTGACTTTCATGACGCAACGTGAAATAGTGCACCTATGAATTCTTCCAATGAACGCGAAAGCTTTAGCCAGCGCTTGCAGCAGGCTTTAAAGAACGCACACTACTCGCCCGACAGCCCTACGCGGCTGGCCAGGGAATTTAATATTCGGTTTGATGGCAGACCGATCACAGTCCATGCGGCCCGCAAATGGCTGGTGGGCGAGGCCATCCCGACCCAGGAAAAGCTGCGCATGATCGCGCAGTGGTTGGGCGTGCCCGCCGAGTGGCTGCGCTTTGGCGGCGCCGAAGAGGGCGCCCCGGCCGGCGAGAACGGCAATGGCGCGTCCCGCTTCGAGTCGGCAGACGTCAAATTAATTGCCGATTTACAGCGTCTGGACGAGCATCACCGGCAAATCGCGCGCGAATTTATTCGCATGCTGGTACGCGTGAACTACCAAAAGTAGCCATTTTACGTACTAGCACGGAGTTATGTAGACCGTTTGTGGCAGCTTTTCCGGCATGTTGTATATGAAACTAGTTTCATGATTTCACCGGTTTTTGTTCGGAGCAATGGCAGGGCCGGGGGTGACTTTTTATTTTGAGTCCCCTTTGCGAATTGTCATCGTTTGGACATGGATTTGAGGCACAATGGGGAGTCAGCGCCGCTGAACCGTAGCATTTACTTCGGAGCCAAGCTTTTGAGCCGTCCTATGAAAAGCAACTACAGCAATGTCGCGCAGCTAAAAGATTTGATGACCGTCCCCCCGATGACCGCCGCCCAGCACGCCGAGGTGATGCGCAAACGCATCGCCCATCGCCGCATGGTGGAGGAAGCCAGGGATCTGAAAAAAGCCAGCGGATCGCAGTTCGACAAACTGCGATAACAGGCAACAAGCGCTAGGCGGGGCCGGTCGTATCGTTGTCGGTCGTATCGTTGTTCAGCGGGCTGGCTGGTTCATACCATTCCAGCGCGGGGCCAGCGTGTGCTCGATGCCGAACAGGTCGATGACCCGGCCCACGGTGTGGTCCACCATCTCCGCGATGCTTTGCGGATTATGATAAAAGCCAGGCAGCGGCGGGTAGATAATGCCGCCCATCTCCGTCACCGCCGTCATGTTGCGCAAGTGCGCCAGGTTGAACGGCGTTTCCCTCACCATCAACACCAGCCGGCGGCGCTCCTTGAGCACCACGTCGGCCGCGCGCGCGATCAGGTTGTCCGACAGGCCGTGCGCCACGGACGCCAGCGTCTTCATCGAGCAGGGCGCAACGATCATACCGTCCGACTGGAACGAGCCGCTGGCGATCGACGCGCCGACGTCGCGCACCTTGTGCACCACATGGGCGTAGGACTCGACTTCCTTGCGCTGCAGGCCGGTTTCCTGGTGCAAGGTGAGGACGGCCGCGTCGGAGACGATCAGATGCGTCTCGACGTGAGGTGTGTGTTGCAAATGTTGCAGCAGACGCACGCCATACACGGCGCCGGTGGCGCCCGTGATGGCGATAATAATCCGCTGCGGTCGATCAGGCATCCAGCAGGGCTTTCAGCTCGCCGGACTCGAACATTTCATTCATGATGTCCGAACCGCCGATGAACTCGCCTTTAACGTAGAGCTGCGGAATGGTTGGCCAGTTCGAATAGTCCTTGATGCCCTGACGCACTTCCGGATCTTCCAGCACGTTGACGGTGGCGATGTTCTCGACGCCGCAGGCTTTCAGGATCTGGATGGCGCGGCCGGAGAAGCCGCATTGCGGGAACTGGGCGGTGCCCTTCATAAACAGCACGACCGGGGTGGCGGTCACGGTTTCTTTGATCCAGTTTTGTACGTCGCTCATAGCTGCCTCAGTGTGAATGGGTGTTAGATGCCGACATTTTATAAGAAATGCGGCCCCAGCGTACCTAAGGTGGCGAAAAACCACGCCAGCCGCATTCAAGCTCAGCAACCGGGGTCAAGTCTGTCATTCGGACAAATTCCAAAGTTCAACACTTTTTTGCTCCTAAAAGCGCGCAAATGTCCGATTGACAGACTTGACCCCGAGGGTTTGGCTTGACTTTTAGCCGCGCAGTTTGGCGAAGGCTGCCGCCATGCTGCCGCCGATCGGCTCGGCGCGGGCGGTCTGCTTCTGGTGCTGGCCCATGCTCTTGCGGTCGGTGCGGTCGCTGCGCTGCTGCGGCTGGGCGCCCGCTTGCGGCGCGCTGTCGGTCAGACGCATCGTCAGGGCAATGCGCTTGCGCTTTTCGTCCACTTCCAGCACCTTGACCTTGACCACTTGGCCGGCCTTGACCACCGTGTGCGGATCTTTGACGAAGGTGTTCGACAACGCTGAAATATGCACCAGGCCGTCCTGGTGCACGCCGATGTCGACAAAGGCGCCGAACGCGGCCACGTTGGTGACCACGCCTTCGAGGATCATGTCGGGACGCAGGTCGCGGATCTCCTCGACGCCGTCCTTGAATGTGGCCGTGGTGAATTCCGGACGCGGATCGCGGCCCGGCTTTTCCAGCTCTTTCAAGATATCGGTGATGGTTGGCACGCCGAACTTGTCGTCGGCATACTTGGCCGGGCTGAGCGACTTGATCAGCGCGGTTTCGCCGATGACGGCCTTGATGTCCTTCTTGATGTCGCCCAGGATCTTTTCCACCAGCGGGTACGATTCCGGGTGCACCGCCGAGGCGTCCAGCGGATTCTCGCCGCCCATCACGCGCAGGAAGCCGGCCGCCTGTTCGAACGTCTTGTCGCCCAGCCGCGGTACCGACTTGAGCGCCGCGCGCGAGGCGAACGCGCCCTTCACGTCGCGGTACGAGACGATGGCCTGCGCCACCGACGTCGACAGTCCCGACACGCGCGCCAGCAGCGGCGCCGACGCGGTGTTGACGTCCACGCCGACCGCGTTGACGCAATCCTCGACCACGGCGTCGAGCGAGCGCGCCAGCTGGGTCTGCGAGACGTCGTGCTGGTACTGGCCGACGCCGATCGATTTCGGGTCGATCTTGACCAGCTCGGCCAGCGGGTCCTGCAACCGGCGCGCGATCGAGACGGCGCCGCGCAGCGACACGTCCATGTCGGGCAGCTCGCGCGAGGCGAATTCCGACGCCGAGTACACCGACGCGCCCGCCTCCGAGACGACGATCTTGGTCATTTTCTGGTCAGGATGCTGCTTGATCAGATCCTGCGCCAGCTTGTCGGTTTCACGCGAGGCGGTGCCGTTGCCGATCGAGATCAGCGACACGTTGTGCTTGGCCGCCAGACGGCCGAGGATGTGCAGCGAGCCGTCCCAGTCGTTCTTCGGCTGGTGCGGATAGATGACGGCGGTGTCGACCACCTTGCCGGTGGCGTCGACCACGGCCACCTTGACGCCCGTGCGCAGGCCCGGGTCCAGGCCCATGGTGGCGCGCTGGCCGGCCGGGGCCGCCAGCAGCAAGGCTTTCAAGTTGGTGGCGAAGACGTTGATGGCGTCCAGTTCCGACCGCTCGCGCAGCGCGCCCATCAATTCGGTTTCCAGGTGCATGAAGCTTTTCACGCGCCAGGTCCAGCGTGCCGTGTCGGCCAGCCATTTGTCGGCCGCGCGGCCCTGGTTCTTGATGCCGAAGCGGGCGGCGATGCGGCCTTCGCACGGATTGTGCGGCGCGTCCCACTTCGGTTTCTCGGCTTCGGTGTCGAGCCGCAGCGTGACGTCGAGGATGCCTTCGCGGCGTCCGCGCATCAGCGCCAGCGCGCGGTGCGACGGCACGGTGGCGATCGTCTCCGAATAATCGAAGTAATCTGCGAACTTTTCGCCTTCGTCTTGCTTTCCTTCAATAACTTTCGATTCAACAATGCCATGCTCTTGTACGTACTCGCGCAACGACTGCAGCAACGTGGCGTCCTCGGCAAAGCGCTCCATCAGGATTTGACGGGCGCCGTCGAGCGCGGCCTTGGTGTCGGCGACGCCTGGATTGTTGCCGTCGGCGGTGGTGAACGCTTCGCGCAGGTAGCGGGTGGCTTCCGTTTCGGGAGTCAGTTCGGGGTTGGCCAGCAGGCTGTCGGCCAGCGGCGCGAGGCCCGCTTCGATGGCGATTTGCGCTTTGGTGCGGCGTTTTTGCTTGTACGGAAGATATAAGTCTTCCAGCCGGGTCTTGTCTTCCGCATGCATGACAGCATCTAATAAGGCCGGCGTCATCTTGTTTTGTTCGGTGATGGAGGCGACGATGGCGGCGCGGCGGTCTTCCAGCTCGCGCAGGTAGCGCAGCCGCTCTTCGAGCAGCCGCAGCTGAATGTCGTCGAGGCCGCCGGTGGCCTCCTTGCGGTAACGGGCGATGAAGGGGACGGTGGCGCCTTCGTCCAGCAGGGCGATGGCGGCGGCGACCTGGACCGGTTTGGCGGCAAGTTCGAGGGCGAGGCGTTGTTCGATGGAAGGCAGCATGTGGGGTATTCCTGAGCGGTCAAGCCCGGAATGATACGCAATCGGCGCGATTGTGCCAGTCTTGACAGTCGAAATCGACGAAGATATAGCCGATCCGCAAATGTTGAACCGTGTTTGAGGTGGCTAAAGACACCAAAGGCACATAAGCGCGCGGGTTTTTCAAAAGAATCCGCAAACACGAACGCGTGTATGGCGGATAATATCGCCTGTTGCCGTTTTTGAACCATCTTTGAACAACAATGCGACCTATGGATTTTACCCGCGACGACGCCACCGACGAGGTTCCCGCCAAGCCAGCCGCCCCGGCGGCTCCGGCTGCCCAGGTTATTTCAACGCGCCTGCCGCCGCCGCCCGCGAACCAATTGTCGTACGCGGTGGCCACCTGGTTGCAGCGGGTCGATGCCGCCGCGCATCCCAAGGCCAAGCTGACCGCGCCGCCGGTCGATAGCGATCCGAAACAAACCCAGTACCGTTTGATCTATGTGATGGCGCCCACCAGCGGCGGCCGCCACGTGGCGCTGTGCCTGTACAAGGCGCGGCTGCGCTCGAACGGCGACGTCGCCGCCGCCACGCCGGTCAGCGAGGTGTTCTCGCTGCTGTCGGCGCCGCCGACCTTCCTGGCGCCCGGCGACGAGGATTTGATCCGCTTCTTTGTCGCCATGCGCAGCGGCCAGAACTCGCAGACCGGTTCGGCCACCGAGCCGCGCGGCAAAATCGGCGCGGCGCTGCTGCAAATGCTGGCCGAGCAGGATAAATTGCTGTGGGCAAATTCCTGGGCCGATGTCGGCAACGGCCTGGTGTATCCGCTCAAGGGCGGTGTGCTGCGCGAAGCCAATCTGGCCTGGCGCGAAGAGGGCAAGGGCTTGCGGCTGGGCTGGCAGGTGCAGGCGCCGCCGGGCGCGCGGCCGACCAGCAACGGCGCCGACCAGGTCGACTACATGCTGCCGACCGATCCGCCTTGGTACATCGACAACCTGTCCTGCGGCGTACTGCAACTGAACCAGGGCGGCGCCGAAATTCCGCTGGCCGACCTGCAGGCGCTGGTGGCGCAGGCGCCGCTGCTGACGGCCAACGACAAGATGCGCGTGTCGCAACTGTTGCTGGCGCACGGCCTGCAACAGCTGATGCCGCTGCCGCAGCCGCTGCCGCAGCGGGTCCGCGACGACGTCAAGCCGCGTCCGGTGCTGACGCTGGACGCGGCAATGCTGGCCGACGGCTCGCTACAGCGCTGGCATGATTTCGCCGTGCTGTCGTTCGACTACGACGGTGAGCGCGTTTCCTTCGATCCGTCGCAGCGCGTGGTGCGCCAGAAGGGCGAAGTCACCGAGATCATCCAGCGCGACGCCGCCGCCGAGGAGCAGGCGCTCGCCTTGCTCAACGAGCGGCGCTTCCAGGCGCCGACCGCGTTGCCGCTCAGCAGCGTCAAAGGCGGGTTGCTGTTGCCCAGCCAGGCCGAGTGGATACGCTTCGCCCGCGACGGCATCGCCGCGCTGAAGGACGCCGGCTGGAAAGTCGAAAAGACGACCAAGTATCGCTATGACGTCACCGAAGTCGGCGACTGGTACGCGAACGTGACCGAATACCCGGCCGACGGCGGCCGCGCCTGGTTCGAACTGGAGCTGGGCATCATGGTCGACCAGGAGCGCGTGCCGCTGCTGCCCGTGCTGGTGCAATTGATACGCAACGCGCCAAATGATTTCAATCCGAAAGCCATCGCCAGCCACGGCGACGACGACCAGATGCTGGCGACCCTGGCCGACGGCGCGCGCGTGGCGCTGCCGTGGGGCCGCATCAAGCCGATCCTGACGACCCTGGGCGAGCTGTATTTCAGCGACAAGATCAAGACTTCGCTGCGCATGGCCACGCTGGACGCGGCGCGTCTGGACGAACTGGCCCGCAATGTCGAACTGAACTGGAACGGTGGCGCCGAGCTGCGCGACATGGGCGCGCGTCTGAACCAGTTCGGCGAAGTCAAAAAAGTCGCCACGCCGGCCGGCCTCCAGGCCACCTTGCGCGATTATCAGACCGACGGCTTGTCGTGGATGCAATTCCTGCGCGAATACGGCTTTGCCGGCATCCTGGCCGATGACATGGGCCTGGGCAAGACGGTGCAAACCCTGGCCCATATCCTGGTTGAAAAAGAGGCCGGCCGCCTGACCGCGCCGGCGCTGGTGATCGCGCCGACCAGCCTGATGGGCAACTGGCAGGAGGAGGCGGCCCGTTTCGCGCCGAGCCTGCGCGTGCTGCTGCTGCAAGGCAAGGACCGCATGGGCCAGTTCGACCAGATCGACGAGGCCGACCTGGTGCTGACCACCTACGCGCTGTTGCCGCGCGACGAGGAGAAGCTGCGCGAGCACGATTTCCACCTGGTCATCCTGGACGAATCGCACTACATCAAGAACACCCGCTCCAAGGCCGCGCAAAGCGCCGGCCTGCTGCGCGCGCGCCACCGGCTGTGTCTGTCCGGCACGCCGCTGGAAAACCACCTGGGCGAATTATGGTCGCAGTTCCACTTCCTGCTGCCCGGCCTGCTGGGCGACGAGAAGGGCTTCAACAGCGTGTTCCGTCATCCGATCGAGCGCCAGGACGACCCGATGCGCCGCGCGCTGCTGAACCGCCGCATCAAGCCCTTCTTGCTGCGCCGGACCAAGGACAACGTGGCCAAGGAATTGCCGCCGAAGACCGAAATGGTGCGCAAGGTCGAACTGACCGGCGCCCAGCGCGATCTGTACGAAACCGTGCGGCTGGCGATGGACCAAAAGGTACGCGAGGAAATCGACCGCAAAGGTGTGGCGCGCAGCCAGATCGTGATCCTCGAGGCGCTGCTCAAGCTGCGTCAGGTGTGCTGCGATCCGCGCCTGGTCAAGTCGCTGCCGTCGAAGAAGCAGACGGCAGGCTCGGCCAAGCTCATCGACCTGATGCAGATGGTCGAGGATTTGCTGGAGGAAAAACGCAAGATCCTGGTGTTCTCGCAGTTCACCAGCATGCTCGAGCTGATCGAGCAGGAGCTCGAGTCGCGCAACATCCCGTACGCGCTGTTGACCGGCGACACCAAGGACCGCAGCGCGCAGGTGGCGGCGTTCCAGCAGGGCGCGGTGCCGATCTTCCTGATCAGCCTGAAAGCGGGCGGCGTCGGCCTGAACCTGACGGCGGCCGACACGGTGATCCATTACGATCCGTGGTGGAATCCTGCGGCGGAAAACCAGGCCACCGACCGCGCCTGGCGCATCGGCCAGGACAAGCCGGTGTTCGTCTATAAGCTGATCGCCAAAGGCACCTTGGAAGAAAAGATCCAGGTGCTGCAGCAGAAAAAATCCGACCTGGCGCAATCGATCCTGGCCGAGGGTGAGTCTCAGAAAATGGCGCTCACGCAAGAGGATCTGCAACAGATCTTCGCACCGCTGGTGGAGTAAGGGTGTCCTCGGTCGACGAGTTGCAGGCGGCGCTGGCGCTATCGCAGGCCAACGAGGCCCGCTACCGCCTGCTGCTCGATAACAGTACCGAAGTCAGCTGGATGGCCGATTGCGCCAGCCAGCGGCTGACCTGGCTCAGTCCGGCGGCCGAGCGCCAGTTCGGCTACACGCTGGCCACTGCCGACGCCATCGCAGCCGGCCTGCTGGGCGATCTGGCGCCGCGCCTGGCCCGTTTCGCCGGTGGTGACGGCAGCGCCCGCCGCGAGGTGCGCGAGACCGAGCTGGCGCATGCCGACGGCCGCGTCGTGCCGGTTGAAATCGATTCCACATTAATACTCGACGATGCCGGCGTGCCGGTGACCGTGGTCGGCGTGGTGCGCGACCTGACAGCGCGGCGCGAACTGGCCGAGCAGCAGAAAAAATTCGCGTCCATGCTGTCGCACGAATTCCGCACGCCGCTGTCGACCATCGACGGCGCCGTGCAGCGGCTGGAAATGACCGGCGCCCACCACGACGAAGGCACCCGCAAGCGCTACCGCAAGATCCAGACGGCGGTCGACCGCATGCTGGCGATGCTCGACGAGTACCTGTCGCCGGAGCGCATGGCCAGCATCGGCCGCGCGCGCCAGCCCGACGAGATCTCGCCGGCCGCGCTGCTGGAATCGGTCGCGCAGCAGGCGCGCAGCCGCCGCAATCGCGTCGATCTGCGCGTCGAGGCGTTGCCGCAGTGGATGCGCTGCGACCCTGCTGGCATACGCCTGTGCCTGGAAATCCTGGTCGACAATGCGGTCAAATACACGGATGAGCAGACTCCGTTAGAATTGATAGGCAAAGTGGCAAGCGAGGGCGGTGTCGAGTTCCTCGTGCGCGATGGCGGCGCCGGCGTGCCGGAAGCCGAGCTCGAACACATCTTCGCCAAGGCTTACCGGGGCGGCAATGCGGCCGGCGTGGCCGGATCGGGCCTGGGGCTGTACATGGCGCGCGCGATCGCCGACGTCCACGGCGGCACTGTCACGGCGAGAAATGTTTCTGAAAGCGGCGCGGAATTTCGTATTTGGCTGCCGGTAACTACCGTTCCCGGGAAAAGTCTTGCGTGAGCGAGTGGCAACAGTGATAATTCCCCGCATACAAGCTGAAGCAGCAGGGGCGCAAAGCTCAACAATCGATCAAATGGCGCATCAATGACGCAAATACTTATCGTGGAAGACAATCTGGACTACGCCGAAGAAATGGCGGAGTTCCTGATTGAGCTACAACACGAAGTGCACATCACCAATAACGCCAGCGATATGTGGACGGCTTTGAGTCACGGAAATGTGGGTGTGGTGGTGCTGGATCTCGGCTTGCCCGATGAAGATGGCTTTAACGTCATTCCGCGCATGCGCCAGCTTTACCCGCAGATCGGCCTGCTGGTGCTCACCGGCCGCGTCGCCTTCGACAACCGCATCCTCGGTCTGCGCCTGGGCGCCGATCACTATTTGACCAAGCCGATCAAATTCCCGGAACTGGCCGCGCATATCGAGGCACTTGATCGCCGCGTGGGTCCGCAGGAAACCATCCCGCTGCCAAGCAAGTGGACCTTGAAAGTGAGCGCGCGCCAGCTCGAGCTGCAAGGCATGGCGATCACCTTGACGGAAAAGGAATGCAATTTCCTGCATCTGTTGACGATCAACACCCGCCCGGTGCCGCGCCAGGTCATCGTGGCCGGCATTGGCGGCGACGATCCGGACGCCGGGCGCCGTGTGGACATGCTGGTGTATCGCCTGCGCAAGAAGGCGCGCACCGGCCTCGGCCAGGATCTGCCGCTGCGCAGCGCCTACGGCGAAGGCTACAGTCTGTCGGCCAGCTTTAACCTGTCCTGAACTCGGTGGCATAATTAGGGACAGAGTGGTGTAGAATTTCGTATTCGCCCACCACCGCCCGATCGACACGACATTCCACGGGCGAATTTACATTTCGCTAATATGGCCCGTCTTCCCCGCCTGATCGTTCCTTCCCAGCCGCACCACGTCATCCAGACCGGCAATAACGACCAGCTGATCTTCCACGATGCCGAGGATTACCAAGCCTTCCACGGCTGGCTGCGCACTGCCGCCAAGAACAACAAGGTGGCCGTGCACGCCTACGTGCTGATGCCCAACCACCTGCATTTGCTGGTCACTCCATCCGACGAGAACGGCCTGGGCCAGATGATGCAATGGATCGGCCGCTACTATGTCCCCTACTTTAATCAAAAATATAGCCGCAGTGGAACTTTGTGGAATGGACGCTACAAAACCTCGCTGATCGATGCCAATGAATATTTCATGCTGTGCAGCCGATATATCGAGTTCAACCCGGTCCGCAACGGCATGGTCAGCCGCGCCGAGGACTATCCGTGGTCCAGCTATTGCCACCATGCCGGCATCCGCTCGGACGGGCTGGTGGTCGACCATGCGCAGTTCTGGGCGCTCGGTAATACGCCATTCCAGCGCGAGGCCGCTTACACAGCCTTGAGCGAACCGCCGCTCACGGATGACCAGATCGCCTTGATCAGCAAGGCGCTTCTGAAGGGCTGGCCGCTGGGATCGGACCAGTTCAAGACAGCGTTGCAGAACAAGGTCAAGCGCCAGGTTTTGCCTGCTAAACGCGGCCGGCCGTTCAAAATCAAGACCGAATCGGCCTAAGCTAATTCGGCAAAACCGCAGGAAGCGAACGTTCCTGCGGTTTTTTCCAAACCGGTTTCACTCTGTCCCTAATTAAAATTTTAGGCAACTCCAAGAAAATTAATTCGACTCTGACCCTATTTCTTATGGTTGCCTTTTACGCTGCATTGCACTACTCTAGTTTCTCATTAGCCTAATTGCCAGCGGAGAAGCCCCATGAAAGCCCAAGGTCTGTACGATCCTTCCAATGAACACGATGCCTGCGGCGTCGGATTCGTCGCCCACATCAAGGGAAATAAAAGCCACTCCATCGTCGAACAGGGTCTGCTGATTCTGAAGAACCTCGATCACCGGGGCGCCGTGGGCGCCGATGCGCTGATGGGCGACGGCGCCGGTATCCTGATCCAGATCCCGGACCAGTACTACCGCGATGAGATGGCCAAGCAAGGCGTGGAACTGCCGCCGCCCGGCGAATACGGCGTCGGCATGGTGTTCCTGCCGAAGGAAAACGCTTCCCGCATCGCCTGTGAACAGGAAATCGAGCGCGCCGTGCGCGCCGAAGGCCAGGTCGTGCTGGGCTGGCGCAACGTGCCGGTCGATTGCGACATGCCAATGTCGCCGACCGTGCGCGCCAAAGAACCAGTCATCCGCCAGATCTTCATCGGCCGTGGCGCCGACATCATGGTGACCGACGCGCTGGAACGTAAGCTCTACGTGATCCGCAAATCGTCCGGCCACGCCATCCAGGCGCTCAAACTGCTGCACGGTAAGGAATTCTTCGTCGCATCGCTGTCGGCACGCACCATCGTCTACAAAGGCTTGCTGCTGGCGGACCAGGTCGGCGTGTACTACAAGGACTTGCAGGACGCGCGCTGCGTCTCGGCGCTGGCGCTGGTGCACCAGCGTTTCTCGACCAACACCTTCCCGGAATGGCCGCTGGCCCACCCTTACCGCCTGATCGCCCACAACGGCGAGATCAACACCGTCAAAGGTAACTTCAACTGGATGCGCGCGCGCGAAGGCGTGATGAAGTCCGCCGTGCTGGGCGAAGACCTGCAAAAGCTGTTCCCGCTGATCTATGAAGGCCAGTCGGACACCGCCTGCTTCGACAACGCGCTGGAACTGCTGCTGATGGCGGGCTACCCGATCGCCCAGGCGATGATGATGATGATTCCGGAAGCCTGGGAAAATCACGGCACGATGGACGACAATCGCCGTGCGTTCTACGAATATCACGCCGCGATGATGGAACCATGGGACGGCCCGGCCGCCATGGCCTTCACCGATGGCCGCTATATCGGCGGCACGCTGGACCGCAATGGTTTGCGTCCGGCACGCTACATCGTCACCGACGACGATCTGGTGGTGATGGCGTCGGAATCGGGCGTGTTGCCGATTCCAGAGTCGAAAATCATCCAGAAATGGCGTCTGCAGCCCGGCAAGATGTTCCTGATCGACCTGGAAGCTGGCCGCATCATCGACGATAAAGAGCTCAAAGACACCTACGCCAACGCCAAGCCATACAAGGCCTGGATCAACGCCGTGCGCATCAAGCTCAACGAAATCAAGCTGAGCGAAAGCCAACTGGCGCACAACCGCGTCAAGTACAGCGCCGCGCCGGGCGAAAAAGCCGTCGCGTCCGTGCTGGACCGCCAGCAGGCGTTCGGCTACACCCAGGAAGACCTGAAGTTCCTGATGGCGCCGATGGCCGCCGCCGGCGAAGAAGCGACCGGTTCGATGGGCAACGACTCGCCGCTGGCCGTCATGTCCAACAAGCTCAAGCCGCTGTACAACTACTTCAAGCAGCTGTTCGCCCAGGTGACCAACCCGCCGATCGACCCGATCCGCGAAGCGATGGTGATGTCGCTGGTGTCGTTCATCGGCCCCAAGCCTAACCTGCTGGACACCAACAACGTCAACCCGCCGATGCGCCTGGAAGTGTCGCAGCCTGTCCTCGGCTTCGACGACATGGCCCGCCTGCGCGGCATCAGCCTGCACACCGGCGGCAAGTTCAAGTCGTACGAGCTGAGCATCTGCTACCCGCTGAGCTGGGGCAAGGAAGGCATCGAAGCCTGCCTGGCGTCGCTGTGCGCCGAGGCAGTGGACGCCGTCAAGTCCGGCCACAACATCCTGATCGTGTCGGACCGCTCGATCGGCGCCGATCGTGTCGCCATCCCCGCGCTTTTGGCCACATCGACCGTGCATCAGCACCTGGTCAGCAAGGGCTTGCGCGCTTCGACCGGTCTGGTCGTCGAAACCGGCTCGGCCCGCGAAACCCACCACTTCGCGCTGCTGGCTGGCTACGGCGCCGAAGCGATCCACCCGTACCTGGCGATGGAAACCCTGGTCGAGCTGGCGCACGGCATGCCGGGCGACCTGTCGGGCGACAAGGCCGTCTACAACTACACCAAGGCCATCGGCAAGGGCTTGATGAAGGTGATGTCGAAGATGGGCATCTCCACGTATATGTCGTACTGCGGCGCGCAGATCTTTGAAGCTGTCGGTCTGAACAAGTCGCTGGTCGACAAGTACTTCAAGGGCACGGCGTCCAATGTCGAAGGTATCGGCGTGTTCGAAGTGGCCGAGGAAGCGCTGCGCCTGCACAACCTGGCCTTCGGCGACGATCCTGTGCTGGCCAACAACCTGGACGCCGGCGGCGAGTACGCCTTCCGCGTGCGCGGCGAAGACCACCTGTGGACCCCGGACGCGATCGCGAAACTGCAGCATTCGACCCGCAGCAACAACTTCTCCAGCTATAAAGAGTACGCGCAGATCATCAACGACCAGAGCAAGCGTCACCTGACCCTGCGCGGCCTGTTCGAGTTCAAACTGGACCCGACCAAGGCGATTCCGCTGGAGGAAGTCGAGCCGGCCAAGGAAATCGTCAAGCGTTTCGCCACCGGTGCGATGTCGATGGGTTCGATCTCGACCGAGGCGCACGCGACCCTGGCCGTGGCGATGAACCGCATCGGCGGCAAATCGAACACCGGCGAAGGCGGCGAGGACCCATCGCGCTACACGATGGAACTCAAAGGCATCAAGATCAAGCAGGGCGAGACCATGGCCTCGGTTATGGGCAAAGAGCAGATGGTGGTCGACATTCCTTTGCAGGAAGGCGATTCGCTGCGCTCGCGCATCAAGCAGGTCGCTTCGGGCCGTTTCGGCGTCACCGCCGCCTACCTGAACTCGGCCGACCAGATCCAGATCAAGATGGCCCAGGGCGCGAAACCTGGCGAAGGCGGCCAGCTGCCCGGCCATAAAGTGTCGGAATACATCGCCACCTTGCGCTTCTCAGTGCCGGGTGTGGGCCTGATTTCGCCGCCACCGCACCACGATATCTATTCGATCGAAGATCTGGCGCAGTTGATCCACGATTTGAAAAACGCCAACCCGCGCGCTTCGATCTCGGTCAAGCTGGTGTCGGAAGTGGGTATCGGCACCGTCGCCGCCGGCGTCACCAAGGCCAAGGCCGACCACGTCGTGGTCGCCGGCCATGACGGTGGCACGGGCGCGTCGCCATTGTCGTCGGTCAAGCACGCCGGCACCCCTTGGGAGCTGGGCCTGGCTGAAACGCAGCAGACCTTGGTGCTGAACGGCCTGCGCAGCCGCATCCGCGTGCAAGCGGACGGCCAGATGCGTACCGGCCGCGACGTTGTCATCGCCGCCATGCTGGGCGCCGACGAGATCGGCTTCGCCACCGCGCCGCTGGTGGTCGAGGGCTGCATCATGATGCGCAAATGCCATCTGAACACTTGCCCGGTCGGCGTCGCCACGCAGGACCCGGTGCTGCGCGCCAAGTTCTCCGGCAAGCCGGAATACGTGGTCAACTACTTCTTCTTCGTCGCCGAGGAAGCCCGTCAGCTGATGGCGCAACTGGGCATCCGCACCTATGACGAGCTGATCGGACGCGTCGACCTGCTGGACAAATCCAAGGCGATTTCGCACTGGAAGGCCAAGGGGCTGGACTTCAGCGCCATCTTCTACCAGCCGGAAGTACAGGACGGCCACTCGATCTATCACACGATGGAACAGGACCACGGCCTGGACAAGGCGCTCGACCACAAGCTGATCGCGCAAGCCAAGGCGGCGCTGGAGAAGGGCGAGCGCGTCTCGTTCATCTCGCCGGTGCGCAACGTCAACCGCACCGTCGGCACCATGCTGTCGGGCGAAGTGGCCAAGCGCTACGGCCATGCCGGCCTGCCGGACGACACCATCCACATCCAGCTGCAGGGCACGGCAGGCCAGTCGGCCTGCGCCTTCCTGGCGCACGGCATCACGATCGACCTGGTTGGCGAAGGCAACGATTACGTCGGCAAGGGCTTGTCGGGCGGCCGCATCATCGTGCGTCCGAACACCGAATTCCGCGGTTGGGCCGTCAACAACATCATCATCGGTAACACGGTGTTGTACGGCGCGATCAGCGGCGAAGCGTTCTTCAACGGCGTGGCCGGCGAGCGTTTCGCGGTGCGTAACTCCGGCGCCACGGCGATCGTCGAAGGCACCGGCGACCACGGTTGCGAATACATGACCGGCGGCACCGTCGTTGTGCTGGGCTGCACCGGCCGCAACTTTGCGGCGGGCATGTCGGGGGGCATCGCCTACGTGTACGACCCGGACGGCGATTTCGCCTCGCGCTGCAACACCGCGATGGTGTCGCTCGAGCCGGTCGTGACCGCCAAGCAGCAGGAAGCGGACAAGGCCACCTGGCACGTCCAGCAAAAGGACAAGGGCGCGGAAGCGGACGAGGTGATCCTGAAGCGCTTGATCGAGCGCCACTTCAAGCACACGGGCAGCACGCGCGCCCGTCTGTTGCTGGACAACTGGGCCGATGGCCGCAGCAAGTTCGTCAAGGTGTTCCCAAGCGAATACAAACGCGCCCTGGCCGAAATGGCGACGGACGTGGCGAACGAAACCGCCGTTGTACAGCCGATCGCCGCCTGAGCGCCTCCGACCGACGTCGTTGACTGAATATATTTAAGGATTTATCGTGGGTAAAATCACCGGTTTCATGGAATTCCAGCGTCAGGACGAGGGCTATCTGCCCCCAGCGGCGCGTTTGAAGAACTATTCCGAGTTCGTCATCACCCTGACCAACGAGCAGGCCAAGGTGCAGGGCGCGCGCTGCATGGATTGCGGCATCCCGTTCTGCAACACGGGCTGCCCGGTCAACAACATCATCCCGGACTGGAACGATCTGGTTTATCGCGGCAACTACCGCGAAGCGCTGGACACGCTGCACTCGACCAACAACTTCCCGGAGTTCACCGGCCGCATCTGCCCGGCGCCTTGCGAGTCGGCCTGTACCCTGGGCATCAATAATGATCCGGTCGGCATCAAGTCGATCGAGCACAAGATCATCGACGAAGGCTGGGAACACGGCTGGGTGGTGCCGCAGCCGGCCACCCAACAGAGCGGCAAAAAAGTAGCCGTGGTCGGTTCCGGCCCAGCCGGCCTGGCGGCAGCGCAGCAGCTGGCGCGTGCCGGCCACGCCGTGACCGTCTTTGAAAAGAGCGACAGGGTCGGCGGCCTGCTGCGTTACGGCATTCCAGACTTCAAGATGGAAAAGTCGCACATTGACCGCCGTATCAAGCAGATGGAAGCCGAAGGCGTCGTTTTCCGCACCAGCGTGTTGGTGGGCAAGGACTTCCCGGCCAACGTCAACAACTGGGCCAAGGAAACCATTTTCCCGGAAGATCTGGAAAAAGAATACGACGCAGTCATCCTGGCCGGCGGCGCCGAGCAGCCGCGCGACCTGCCGGTGCCGGGTCGTGAGCTGAAGGGCGTGCATTTCGCGATGGACTTCCTGCCGCTGCAAAACAAGGTCAACGCCGGCGACAAGGTCAAGGACCAGCTGAAGGCCACCGGCAAGCACGTGGTCGTCATTGGCGGCGGCGACACCGGTTCCGACTGCGTCGGCACCTCCAACCGCCACGGCGCCGCCTCGGTGACCCAGTTCGAACTGATGCCTATGCCGCCGGAGCAAGAGAACAAGCCGCTGGTGTGGCCGTACTGGCCGACCAAGCTGCGCACGTCGTCGTCGCACGAGGAAGGCTGCGAGCGCGACTGGGCGGTCGCCACCAAGCGTCTGGAAGGCAAGGGCGGCAAGGTCGAGAAGCTGATCGCCTGCCGCGTCGAGTGGAAAGACGGCAAGATGGCCGAAGTGCCGAATTCGGAATTCGAGATGAAGGCCGACCTGGTGCTGCTGGCGATGGGCTTCGTGTCGCCGGTCGCCAACGTGCTCGACGCCTTCGGCATCGACAAGGATGCGCGCGGCAACGCCAAGGCCACCACCGATGGCGAGGGTTGCTACAAGACTTCCGCGCCTAAAGTGTTTGCCGCCGGCGACGTGCGCCGCGGCCAGTCGCTGGTGGTGTGGGCGATCCGCGAAGGGCGCCAATGCGCGCGCGCGGTCGACGAGTTCCTGATGGGCTATTCCGACCTGCCACGTTAATCGGCGGCAGCGGAACGGTTTGCTTCCCAGCCGGGAGCGAGTGGGTGATCCCCGTTCGCTGCCCGGTTTTTTTGTGTCTGAATCGCGGCCAATGTGCCTGCGCGCACGCAACCCTCGGGGTCAAGTCTGTCATTCGGACACGGGCTAAGCCTTAGGAAGGAAGCAGCCGGGTTAACGCATCAGTTCGTGTCCGAATGACAGACTTGACCCCCGCAGCTGTAATCGGCGGTTTTTTGTGTCTGAATCGCGGCCAATGTGCCTGTGCGCACGGTTGATTTGTTACCCGGCAGTCAGACTCCGGTAAGTGTTTTGCAAGCATACTGGCACCGCGCCGCAGCAATGTAACATTTCATGCCTCGTGTAAATTGCTGACTTGAGATTCAGTAGTGTTGTATTATCTGCCACGCATCATAGCGCCAGCGGCCCGGAATCAGGCCGTCTCCAGCAGAGATTAACCTTTCTGCACTACAATACGGCATTAAAAATAATGAGTTCAGTCGTGCCTAATCTTGTCGAAATCCGTGATTTACACTTTTCCTATGGAAGGCGCTCGATCCTGTCGGGCCTCCACATGGACTTCCCACGCGGGAAAGTGATCGCAGTGATGGGCGGTTCGGGCAGCGGCAAGACCACGGTATTGCGACTGATTGGCGGCCAGATCCGCCCGCAAAAGGGTCAGGTGAAAGTCCAGGGCCAGGTTGTGCACAAGTTAAATACCGCCGGCTTGTATCTGCTGCGGCGCAAAATGGGCATGCTGTTCCAGCATGGCGCGCTCTTCACCGACCTTACCGTCTTTGAAAATGTCGCCTTCCCGCTGCGCGAGCATACCGATCTGCCGGAAGAGCTGATCCGCAACCTGGTGCTGATGAAACTGCACGCGGTCGGTCTGCGCAACGCCGCCAAATTGAAACCGGCCGAGATCTCCGGCGGCATGGCGCGCCGCGTCGCGCTGGCGCGCTCGATCGCGCTCGACCCGGAACTGATCATGTACGACGAGCCGTTCGCCGGCCTCGACCCGATCTCGATGGGCGTTACCGCCAACCTGATCCGCAACCTCAACACCGCGCTCGGCTCGACCACGGTGCTGGTGTCGCACGACGTCAAGGAATGCTTCGCCATCGCCGACTATGTCTACTTCCTGTCGCAGGGCAAGATCGTCGCGCACGGCACGCCGGCCGACATGATGGTGTCGACCGATCCTTACGTGCACCAGTTCGTCAACGCCGAAGCGGACGGCCCGGTGCCGTTCCACTATCCAGGCAAGTCCCTGGCCGATGATCTGGGCCTGGGGGGGAAAGCATGACTGTAAGAAATTGGTTGTCCCAGCTGGGCGCGCCGTTGCGCGACTACATCGAAAGCATCGGTTTTGGCGCGCGGCTGTTCCTCAACATGCTGCGCCTGTCGCCCGGCCTGCTGCGCCGTCCGCGCCTGGTGATCGAGCAGCTGCACTTCATCGGCAATTACTCGATGCTGATCATTACCTTGTCCGGCCTGTTCGTCGGCATGGTGCTGGGCCTGCAGGGTTATTACACGCTGAATAAATACGGCGCCGAGCAGTCGCTTGGCCTGCTGGTGGCGCTGGGCCTGACCCGCGAGCTGGGCCCGGTCATCACCGCGCTGCTGTTCGCCGGCCGCGCCGGCACCTCGCTGACGGCGGAAATCGGCCTGATGAAGGCCGGCGAGCAGTTGTCGGCAATGGAAATGATGGCCGTCAACCCGATCCAGCGCGTGCTGGCGCCCCGTTTCTGGGCCGGCGTGATCTCGGTGCCGCTGCTGGCGTCGGTGTTCAGCGCCGTTGGCGTGATGGGCGGCTGGCTGGTCGGCGTCAAGCTGATCGGGGTCGACGAGGGCGCGTTCTGGTCGCAGATGCAGGGCGGCGTGGATATCTGGAAGGATATTTTCAACGGCTTCGTCAAGAGCGTGGTGTTCGGCATTGCCATCACCTTTATCGCGCTGTACCAGGGCTATCAGACCCAACCGACGCCGGAAGACGTGGCGCGCGCCACCACCCGCACGGTCGTGATCTCATCGCTGATGATCTGGTGGCTCGATTTCATGCTGACCGCTTTGATGTTCAGCAAATAAAACGATATTAAAGAATAATTAGTAGTATTACGCGAGGATAGCTATGCAACGTAAATCACTGGATGTCTGGGTCGGTCTGTTCATCGTCATCGGCGTGGCCGCGCTGATGTTCCTGGCGCTGAAGGCCGGCAACATGGGTTCCATGTCCTTTGGCAAAACGTATCCGATCACGGCCAAGTTCGACAACATCGGCAGCCTGCGGCCACAGGCGGCGGTCAAGGCGTCGGGCGTGGTCATCGGCCGCGTCGGCGAGATCAAGTTTGATGACAAGAGTTACCAGGCGCTGGTAACCTTGAATATGGAAGAAGGTTATAAATTCCCTAAGGACAGTTCCGCCAAAATTCTGACGGCCGGTCTGCTGGGCGAGCAATACGTAGGCATCGAGGCTGGCGGGGATACCAATAATCTGGCCGCCGGCGACAAAATCGCAAGAACCCAATCGGCGGCCGTGCTGGAAGACCTGATCAATCAGTTCATCTACAGCAAGGCAGCCGAAGGAAAAAAGGAAGAATAAATGTCTAGCACCCCGAAACACTTCCGTCAGGCCGCGCTGGCGCTGGGCGTCACCTTGATGCTGGCCGGCTGCGCCGGTCCGAACCCGCGCGATCCGTACGAAAGCTACAACCGCGCCGTGTTCTCGTTCAACGACAAGGTCGATACCTACGCGCTGAAACCGGTCGCCACCGTCTACCGCGACGTCACGCCATCGTTCGTGCAGACTGGTGTCGGCAACTTCTTCGGCAACCTGGGCGACGCCTGGACCGCCGTCAATAACCTGCTGCAAGGCAAGGGCGAGGCCGGCATGACCGACATCACCCGCTTCGCGCTGAATTCGACCCTGGGTATCCTGGGCCTGTTCGACATCGCTTCCGAAGCCGGCTTGCAAAAGCACAAGGAAGACTTCGGCCAGACGCTGGGCACCTGGGGCGTGTCGTCCGGTCCGTACCTGATGCTGCCGCTGCTGGGCCCGTCGACGGTGCGTGACACCGTGGCGCTGCCGGCCGACTTCGCCGGCAATATCTGGCGCTACAAAGACCCGGTGTACGTGCGTAACATCGGTACCGGCGTCAACCTGGTCGACACTCGCGCCAGCCTGCTCGACGCCACCAGCATGCTGGAAGACGCCGCGCTGGACCGTTACGAGTTCATCCGTGACGGCTACATGCAACGCCGCGAGAGCCAGATCCACCCGGACGGCGACGGCCCGAGCAATTCCAAGAAGCAAGACCCGGCGGCCGACGAGGGCGCTCCGGCGGCCAAGCCCGACGCTGCTCCGGCCGCTGCCCCTGCTGCTCCTGCCGCCGCGCCGGCCGCGCCGGTCACGCCGCAGGCCGCCGCGCCAGCCCCCGCCGAGACGAAGTCTGCCGAAAATTCGGCAACCGTGTCATCCGAATCGGCACCTAAGGAGTTAAACTCCGGTACGCCGGCTGCGAGCGACGCCAGCCTGTGACCCCGAAGAACCCACATAGGTAGATAAAACATGAAATTATTTAAGCAACTGCTAGCCATCGCCACCGTCTCGCTGGCCTTCAACGCCCATGCCGCCGGTCCCGCCAACGAAGCGCCTGACGCGCTGGTCAAGCGCATCAGCCAGGACGTCATCGAGACCGCCAAGTCCGACAAGGCGATCCAGGCTGGCGACACCAAGAAAGTCATGCAGCTGGTCGAGACCAAAATCTTGCCGTACGTCGATTCGGACCGTATGACCTCGCTGGCGGCCGGCCGTTTCTGGCGCGACGCCACCCCAGAGCAGAAAAAGCAGCTGTCGGAACAGTTCCGCACCCTGCTGATCTACACCTACTCGGGCGCGCTGTCGCAGATCAAGAATGAAACCGTGGACTTCCAGCCGCTGCGCGCCGATGCGTCGGACACCGAGGTGGAAGTGCGCTCGAAGGTCAACATGACCCGTGGCGAGCCGATCACGCTGAACTACCGCGTCGCCAAGGGCGCCGCCGGCTGGAAGATTTATGACATCAACGTCATGGGCGCCTGGCTGGTGGAAACCTACAAAGGCACGTTCGCGTCCGAGATCAGCAAGGGCGGCGTTGACGGCCTGATCAAGACCCTGACCGCGAAAAACCAGTCGCTGGCCAGCAAACCTTTGAAAACTACGGCAAAATAACGCCACCGCGACGTTTATTAGAAAATAACGACCATGTCCGAACCGACCGACAACCTGCAATCGCTCACGTCCCTGACCGTGCTCAACGCCACTGCGGCGCTGGAGCGCGGCCTGGCCGCCATCAAGGCCGGCCAGACGGTGTTCGATCTGCGCCACGTGTTGACGGTCGATTCGGTGGCCGTTTCGGTCTTGCTGGCGTGGCAACGCGCCGCCAGCGAGGCCGGTCTCAAGCTCGAACTGAAGAACCTGCCGCCTGCGCTGCAAAGCCTGACCAAGCTGTACGGCGTCTGCGCGCTGGTGTTCCCCGAGCAAAGCGACCCCGCGCAAGCTTGCGCCGGCCAGGCGGACGTGCCTGCCGACCTGCACCACCATCATTGACCCCCGCCCCACCCCGCCGCGTAGTACCCCGTTCGTACCCATAGTTGTAGCCAGAGTCACCACCAGTTATCGCCGGTCCGGCTCTGCCGAACCGGATTTCCAATATAATTGAACGTTGCCGCCGCCTAAGAGCCGTGGCGCCTGGTTATACCTTCCGCCATTAGGCATCAATACGCATCCCGCGCCGGTCCACCCCGCCGCACACAACTGATAAGTCAAGCATGACAGCGATCCAAATAACGAATGTCGAGAAGCGCTACAAGTCGCTCCAGGCACTGGGCGGCGTCTCCCTCTCGATCGAGGAGGGGGAATTTTTCGGCCTGCTGGGCCCCAACGGCGCCGGCAAAACCACGCTGATCTCCATCATCGCCGGCTTGATCCGGCCCGATGCCGGCAGCGTTTCCATCCACGGCCACGACGTCACCGGCGACTTCCGCGCGGCGCGCCGCAAGCTGGGCGTGGTGCCGCAGGAACTGGTGTTCGATCCCTTTTTCACGGTGCGCGAAACCTTGCGCCTGCAGTCCGGCTACTTCGGCCTGCCCAACAACGACGCCTGGATCGACGAGGTGATGCACAACCTCGACCTGACCAACAAGGCCGACACCAATATGCGCGCGCTGTCGGGCGGCATGAAGCGCCGCGTGCTGGTGGCGCAGGCGCTGGTGCACAAGCCGCCCGTCATCGTGCTCGACGAGCCGACCGCCGGCGTCGACGTCGAACTGCGCCAGACCTTGTGGAAGTTCATCTCGCGCCTGAACCGCGAAGGCCACACCGTGGTGCTGACCACCCACTATCTGGAAGAGGCCCAGGCCATGTGCAAGCGCGTGGCCATGCTCAAAAGCGGCAAGGTCGTCGCGCTCGACACGATGGCGGCGCTGATCCGTCGCATCTCCGGCTCGCAACTGATCGTCAACATGACGCACGGCGAGCTGCCGGCGGATCTGCAGCATCTGGTCACGCATCCGGAGACCTCGGACCATGGCCGCAAATACAGCCTGCGCATCAACGAATACTCGGAAGTCGAGGGCATCCTGGCGCGCCTGCGCGAATCCGGCGCCGTCATCGACGACATGCAGCTGCAACAGGCAGACCTGGAAGACATCTTCCTGCAGATCATGGACAAGGGGACCGTATGAACTTCATCTCGAGCGGTTTCCGCACCCTGGTCTACAAGGAGACCCTGCGCTTCTGGAAGGTGGCCACGCAAACCGTCGCAGCGCCGATCCTGACGGCCATGCTGTACCTGCTGATCTTCGGCCACGTGCTGGAAGGTAGGGTGCAGGTATATGAAGGCGTCAGCTACACCTCGTTCCTGATCCCCGGCCTGGTGATGATGAGCGTCCTGCAGAACGCCTTCGCCAACTCGTCGTCGTCGCTGATCCAGTCCAAGATCACCGGCAACCTGGTATTCGTGCTGCTCACGCCTTTGTCGCACTGGGAGATCTTCTCCGCCTATGTGCTGGCGGCGATGGTGCGCGGCCTCGCGGTCGGCCTGGGCGTGTTCGCCGCCACCGCTTACTTTGCGCACATGTCGTTCACCGCGCCGCTGTGGATCATCGTGTTCGCGCTGCTGGGTGCCGCCATCCTCGGCACCATGGGCCTGATCGCCGGAATCTGGGCCGAGAAATTCGACCAGCTGGCCGCGTTCCAGAACTTCCTGATCATGCCGCTGACGTTCCTGTCCGGCGTGTTCTACTCGATCCACTCGCTGCCGCCGTTCTGGCTGACGGTGTCGCATCTGAACCCGTTCTTCTACATGATCGACGGCTTCCGCTACGGTTTCTTCGGCCAGTCCGACACCAATCCATGGACCAGCGTTGCAATCGTCTCCGGCTTCCTGGTGGTGCTGTCGCTGGCCGCCATTCGTCTTCTGCGCAGCGGATACAGGTTGCGCCACTAATATTGAAGGACTCATCATGACCACCACTCCAGAACTGATCCACGGCTACATCTCGGCCGGCCTCGAATGCACCCACCTCGAAGTGGAGGGCGACGGCCAGCACTTCCAGGCCGTTATCGTCTCGCCGGCGTTCGCGGGCAAGCGTCCGATCCAGCGCCACCAGATCGTCTACGCCGCGCTGGGCGACCGCATGCGCGAAGAGATCCACGCGTTGTCGATGAAAACCCTCACCCCTGAAGAATACAAAGGATAAGCATGGACAAGCTCCTCATCCAAGGCGGCAACCGCCTGCACGGCGACATCAACATCTCGGGCGCCAAGAACGCGGCGCTGCCCATCCTGTGCGCGGGTCTGCTGACCGCCGGCGATCTGGAACTGACCAACGTGCCGCACCTGCACGACGTCGCCACCATGCTCAAGCTGCTGAAGGAAACCGGTCTGCAGGTCGCGCAGGACGGCGACGCCGTCACGCTCAACGGCGCCAACATCAGCAAGCTGGAAGCGCCGTATGAGCTGGTGAAAACCATGCGCGCCTCGATCCTGGTACTCGGCCCGTTGCTGGCGCGCTTCGGCGAAGCCAAGGTCTCGCTGCCGGGCGGCTGCGCGATCGGCTCGCGCCCGGTCGACCAGCACATCAAGGGTCTGCAGGCGCTGGGCGCCGAGATCACCATCGACGCCGGCTACATCTACGCCAAGTGCGCAAAGCTCAAGGGCGCGCGCATCGTCACCGACATGATTACCGTGACCGGCACCGAGAACCTGCTGATGGCCGCCACCCTGGCCGAAGGCGAGACGATCCTCGAAAACGCCGCGCGCGAGCCGGAAGTGACCGATCTGGCCAACCTGCTGGTTGCCATGGGCGCCAAGATCGAAGGCATCGGCACCGACCGTCTGGTGATCCAGGGCGTGCCCGAACTGCACGGCGCCAAGCACGCCGTCATCTCCGACCGTATCGAGGCGGCGACCTTCCTGTGCGCCGTCGCGGCCACCGGCGGCGACATCACGATCCGTAACACCCGCGTCGACATCATGGACGCGGCGCTCGACAAGCTGCGCGAAGTCGGCCTGAAGATGACCATCGGCGACAACTGGATCCGCGCGCAGATGGAACAGCGCCCGGAGCCGGTCACCTTCCGCACCACCGAATATCCCGGCTTCCCGACCGATATGCAGGCGCAGTTCATGGCGGTTAACACCATCGCCTCCGGCGCCAGCCGCGTGACCGAGACGATTTTCGAGAACCGTTTCATGCACGTGCAGGAGATGAACCGCCTGGGCGCGTCCATCGAGACCGACGGCAACACGGCGTTCATCAAGGGCGTCGCGCAACTGGTCGGCGCGCCGGTGATGGCGACCGACTTGCGCGCATCGGCCTCGCTGGTGATCGCGGCGCTGGCTGCGCGCGGCGAGACCTTGATCGACCGTATCTATCACCTCGATCGCGGTTACGACCAGATGGAAGTGAAGCTGTCCGCCGTCGGCGCCGATATAAAACGCATCAAGTAACCCGGATTAAGTAAAACATGAGTGCATTCCAAGCCCAAGCCCCGGCCAACCAGCAGCTGATCCTGGCGCTGTCGAAGGGACGTATTTTCGAGGACACGCTGCCGCTGCTGGAAGCGGCCGGCATCACCGTCACCGAAAACCCCGAGACGTCGCGCAAGTTGATCCTGTCGACCAACGATCCCGACGTGCGCGTCATCATCGTGCGCGCCACCGACGTGCCGACCTACGTGCAGCACGGCGCGGCGGACTTCGGCGTGGCCGGTAAGGACGTGCTGCTGGAGCACGGCGGCGAAGGCTTGTACCAGCCGATCGACTTGAACATCGCGGCCTGCCGCATGTCGGTCGCCGTCAAGAATGGTTTCGACTACGAGACCGCCGTGCGCCAGGGCGCGCGCCTGCGCGTGGCCACCAAGTTCGTGCAGACCGCCCGTGAGCACTTCGCCAAGAAGGGCGTGCACGTCGATCTGATCAAACTTTACGGTTCGATGGAACTGGCGCCGCTGGTCGGCCTGTCGGACGCCATCGTCGACGTGGTCAGCACCGGCAACACCTTGCGCGCCAACGACCTGGTCGAAGTCGAAGCCATCATGGAGATTTCGTCGCGGCTGATCGTCAACCAGGCCGCGTTGAAGCTCAAGCGCGAGCGTCTGCAACCGATCATCGAGGCGTTCGAACGCGCTTCCAAGAAGTAATCACGGATTCCATCATGCCGATTCAAATCACCAAGCTCGATTCCACCCAAGCCGATTTCAAAAAGTCACTGGACACCCTGCTGGCGTTTGAAGCGGGCACCGACGACGCCATCGAGCGCGCCGTCGCCGGCATCCTGGCCGACGTCAAGGCGCGCGGCGACGCCGCCGTGCTGGAATACACCAACCGCTTCGACCGCATCCCCGACGGCGGCGCCGCCAGCATGGCCGCCTTCGACATTCCCGAAAGCGAATTGCAGGCCGCGCTGGCCGCGATTCCCGCCGCGCAGCGCGAGGCGCTGCAAGTGGCCGCGCAACGCATCCGCGTGTTCCACGAGCGCCAGAAACAGGAGCTGCAAGGCTTCACCTACACCGAGCCCGATGGCACGGTGCTGGGCCAGAAAATCACGCCGCTCGACCGCGTCGGCATCTACGTCCCGGGTGGCAAGGCCGCCTATCCGTCGTCGGTGCTGATGAACGCGATCCCGGCGCACGTCGCCGGCGTCGGGGAAATCATCATGGTGGTGCCGACCCCGGACGGCGTGAAGAACCAGATGGTGCTGGCCGCCGCCGCCATCGCCGGCGTCACCCGCGTGATCACCATCGGTGGCGCGCAGGCCGTCGGCGCGCTGGCGCACGGCACCGAAACGATACAACCGGTCGACAAGATCGTCGGTCCCGGCAACGCCTACGTGGCCGCCGCCAAGCGCCGCGTGTTCGGCATCGTCGGCATCGACATGATCGCCGGTCCGTCCGAGATCCTGATCGTCTGCGACGGCACCACCGATCCCGACTGGGTGGCGATGGACCTGTTCTCGCAGGCGGAACACGACGAGCTGGCGCAGGCCATCATGTTGTGCCCCGACGCCGACTACATCGCCCGCGTGGAAGAGAGCATCAACAAGCTGCTGCCGACGATGCCGCGCCACGAAACCATCCGCACCTCGCTGACCGACCGCGGCGCGCTGGTCAAGGTGCGCGACATGGACGAGGCCTGCGCCATCGCCAACAGCATCGCCGCCGAGCACCTGGAGATCTCCGCCGAGAATCCGCAACAGTGGGCCGACAAGATACGCCACGCTGGCGCCATGTTCCTGGGACGCTTCTCGTCGGAGTCGCTGGGCGACTACTGCTGCGGCCCGAACCACGTGCTGCCGACGTCGCGCACCGCGCGTTTCTCGTCGCCGCTGGGTGTGTACGATTTCCAGAAGCGCTCTTCGGTGATCATGGTCAGCGAAGCGGGCGCGCAAACGCTGGGCAAGATCGCCGCCGAACTGGCCTACGGCGAGGGCTTGCAGGCCCACGCCCGCAGCGCCGAACTGCGTTTGAAGACGCCGCGATGACCGTACCAGGCAACGAGGCCTGGATCAACCAGGTCTTCTGCGAGGATGCGCTGGCCGGTTTGGCGCGCATCCCGGACGGTTCCATCGACTTGATCCTGACCGACCCGCCGTACAACCTGGGCAAGGACTACGGAAACGATTCGGACTCGCAGACGGTGGAGGAATATCTGCGCTGGACCGAGCAATGGATCGACGCCGCGCTGCCCAAGCTGAAACCCAACGGCAGCCTGTATATCTTCCTGACCTGGCGCTTCTCGCCGGAGATCTTCGTGCTGCTGAAAAAGCGCATGACGATGATGAACGAGATTATCTGGGACCGCCGGGTGCCGTCGATGGGCGGCAGCGTGCGCAGTTATTCGTCGGTGCACGACACCATCGGCTTCTTCGTGCGCCGCAAGGACTACTATTTCGATCTGGACGCGGTGCGCATTCCCTACGACGCCGAGACCAAGAAAGCCCGTTCGCGTTCGATCTTCGTCGGCGCCAAGTGGCTGGAAGTGGGCTACAACCCCAAGGATTTGTGGAGCGTGTCGCGTCTGCACCGCGAGCATCCCGAGCGCGCCGACCATCCGACGCAAAAACCGCTGGAGATCATCGAGCGCATGGTCAAGGCCTCGTGCCCGGCCGACGGCGTGGTGCTGGACCTGTTCATGGGCAGCGGCACGACGGCGATCGCCGCCAAGCACTGCGGACGCAATTTCGTCGGCTTCGAACTGAATCCCGACTATTGCGCCATCATCGCCGAACGACTCGCGGCGGCGGATTTACCGCCGCCACCCGAAAAGAAAAAGCCCGTCCCCCGCAGCAGTAAAAAACCCGCGGTCAAACGCACCGCCACCACCACAACCTAGGAGCCCACGTAAGATGTCTTCCATCGACACCCTGATCAACACCACCATCCGTTCCGATGTGCGCGCCGTCAATGGCTACCATGTCGCCGACGCGAGCGGTTTTATCAAGCTGGATGCGATGGAGAACCCTTACCACCTGCCGGAGCATCTGACGCGCGAACTGGCGCAGCGTCTGGCCGAGGTGACGTTGAACCGCTACCCGGTCGCCTCCTACGAAAGCACCAAGGAGCGCATCCGCGCCAAGCTGGGCATCCCGGCCGGCTACGACGTCATGCTGGGCAACGGCTCCGACGAACTGATTTCGATCCTGTGCATGGCCTGCGCCCACCAGGACCGCCGCGCCGTGGCGATCTCGCCGACGCCGTCGTTCGTCATGTATTCGCGCTCGACCAAATTCGCCGGCATGGACTACGTCGGCGTGTCGGTCAAGGCCGACCTGACGCTCGACATGCCGGCCATGCTGGCGGCGATCGAACAGCACAAACCGGCGCTGGTGTTCCTGTCCTACCCGAACAACCCGACCGGCAACCTGTTCTCGGACGACGATATCGTCACCATCATCAACGCGTTGGATGGTTTTGGCCTGGCCGTGGTCGACGAGGCCTACGAGCCGTTCGCCCAGCAAACCTTTATGCACCGGCTGCCGGAGTTCGACAATCTGATCGTCATGCGCACGGTGTCCAAGCTCGGTTTGGCCGGCATCCGCCTCGGCTACATGTCCGCCGCGCCGAAATTGCTCGAGCAATTCGACAAAGTGCGGCCTCCTTACAACATCAACGTGCTGACGCAGACGGCGGCCGAATTCGCGCTCGACCATCTGGACGTGCTGAACCAGCAGGCGGCCGCGTTGCGCGCCGCACGGACCGATCTGATGGCCGCGCTGGCCGCCATGCCGGGGGTCGAGGTGTTTCCCTCGGCGGCGAATTTTATCTTGATTCGGGTGCCAAATGCCGATGATGCCCATGTGAAACTACTGTCCCACAAGGTATTAATTAAAAATATGAGTAAAATGGATACCGTGATGGCCAATTGTCTACGCGTCACGGTCAGTACACCGGAAGAGAATGCCGCCTTCCTGGATGCCCTGTCGGCATCGCTTGCATCGCCTGTAGCTTAATCACCGCCACCGAGCCCTTCATGAATCGCACCGCAGAAATCATCCGCAACACCAACGAGACGCAAGTCCGCGTTTCCATCAATCTCGACGGCACCGGCAAGCAAAAGCTGAACACCGGCGTGCCCTTCCTCGACCATATGCTGGACCAGATCGCCCGCCACGGCCTGTTCGACCTCGACGTCGAAGCCACCGGCGACATCCACATCGACAACCACCACACGGTCGAGGATGTCGGCATCACGCTGGGTATGGCGGTGGCCAAGGCCATCGGAGACCGCAAGGGCATCGTGCGCTACGGCCACTCCTACGTGCCGCTGGACGAGGCGCTGTCGCGCGTGGTGTTGGATTTCTCCGGCCGGCCAGGCATCGAATACCATATTCCGTTCACGCGCGCGATGATCGGCACCTTCGACGTCGACCTGACCCTGGAATTTTTCCGCGGCTTCGTCAACCACGCATTAGTGACCTTGCACATCGATAACTTGCGCGGCACCAACGCGCACCATCAGTGCGAAACCGTGTTCAAGGCCTTCGGCCGCGCGCTGCGCATGGCGTCCGAGTTGGACCCGCGTGCCGCCGGCACCATTCCGTCGACCAAAGGCAGCCTGTAAGGCTTAGCGAACCATCATTATGAATAAAATTGTCGTAGTTGATTACGGTATGGGTAATCTGCGTTCGGTCGCGCAAGCGCTGCGCGCGGTCGCCCCCGAGGCCAACGTGCTCATTTCGGGCGAAGTGGCCGATATCGAAAGCGCCGACCGCATCGTGCTGCCGGGCCAGGGCGCGATGCCGGACTGCATGCGCAGCCTGCGCGAATCCGGCGTGCAGGACGCGCTGATGGTGGCCGCCCGCAACAAGCCGCTGCTGGGCGTGTGCATCGGCGAGCAGATGCTGTTCGACGCCAGCGAGGAAGGCGCCGCCGCCGGCCTGGGCCTGCTGCCGGGCAAGGTGGTGCGCTTCCAGCTCGACGGCCAGTTGCAGGAGGACGGTTCGCGCTTCAAGGTGCCGCAGATGGGCTGGAACCAAGTCCAGCAAAACGCGTCCCACCCAATGTGGCAGGACATCGCCGACAACAGCTATTTTTACTTTGTACACAGTTACTTCGCGCAGCCGGAGCAGGGCGCGCACACCGTCGGCGTGACCGTCTACGGTGCGCCGTTCAGTTGCGCCGTCGCTCGTGATAATATTTTTGCCACACAGTTCCATCCGGAGAAAAGCGCCGCGACCGGACTGCAGTTGTACAAGAATTTCGTTCACTGGAACCCTTGATCTGCTCATTGATTCTTTTCCGAACCCTTTCACCTCTCACACTTAAACCATCATGCTGCTCATTCCTGCCATCGACCTCAAAGACGGTCACTGCGTTCGCTTGAAACAAGGCGATATGGAACTCGCCACCGTATTTTCCGAAGATCCGGCCGATATGGCTTTGCATTGGCTGAAGCAGGGCGCGCGCCGCCTGCATCTGGTCGATCTGAACGGCGCCTTCGCGGGCAAGCCGAAGAACGAGGGCGCCGTCAAGGCGATCCTGAAGGTGGTGCAGGAATACGCCGAGGAAA
Organism: Duganella sp. AC917; assembly: GCF_979258245.1. NCBI lineage: Bacteria > Pseudomonadati > Pseudomonadota > Betaproteobacteria > Burkholderiales > Oxalobacteraceae > Duganella > Duganella sp. AC917. The sequence continues at coordinate 5,084,948 of NZ_OZ409848.1, read as the reverse complement.
ACGGCTTGGACGAGATCCCGGTCCAGCTGGGCGGCGGCATCCGCGACCTCGACACCATCGAGCGCTACCTGGACGCCGGCATCAGCTACGTCATCATCGGCACGGCCGCCGTCAAGGAGCCGGGCTTCCTGCACGACGCCTGCGGCGCCTTTCCGGGCCACATCATCGTCGGGCTTGACGCCAAGGACGGCAAGGTCGCCACCGACGGCTGGAGCAAGATGTCCGGCCACGAGGTCATCGACCTGGCCAAGAAGTTCGAGGCCTACGGCGTTGAATCGATCATCTACACCGACATCGGCCGCGACGGCATGATGGGCGGCGTCAACATCGACGCCACCGTCAAGCTGGCGCAGGCGGTCAAGATCCCGGTCATCGCCTCGGGCGGCCTGCACAACCTGGCCGACGTCGAAGCGCTGTGCGCGGTGCAGGACGAAGGCATCGAAGGCGTCATCTGCGGCCGCTCGATCTACGAAGGCACGATCGACCTGGCCTCGGCGCAACTGCGCGCCGACGAGCTCAGCGGCGACCTGATCGACGACGAAGAAGAATAAGGTTCCCATGCTCGCTAAACGCATCATTCCCTGCCTCGACGTGACCGATGGCCGCGTCGTCAAAGGCGTCAACTTCACCGAGCTGCGCGACGCCGGCGATCCGGTCGAGATCGCCCGCCGCTACGACGAGCAGGGCGCCGACGAACTCACTTTCCTCGACATCACCGCCACCAGCGACAACCGCGGCCTGATCCTGCACATCATCGAGGCCGTGGCTTCGCAGGTGTTCATACCGCTGACGGTCGGCGGCGGCGTGCGCGAGGTGGCCGACGTGCGCCGCCTGCTCAACGCCGGCGCGGACAAGGTCAGCATGAACTCGTCGGCCGTCAGCAATCCGCAACTGGTGTTCGACGCTTCGCAAAAGCACGGTTCGCAGTGCATCGTGGTGGCGATCGACGCCAAGCAGGTCTCACCCGGCAAGTGGGAAGTGTTCACCCACGGCGGCCGCAAGGCCACCGGCATCGACGCCATCGAGTGGGCCGTCAAAATGGAAAAACTGGGCGCCGGCGAAATCCTGCTCACCAGCATGGACCGCGACGGCACCAAGTCCGGCTTCGACCTGGGCCTGACGCGCGGCGTGTCCGACGCCATCGGCATCCCGGTGATCGCCTCGGGCGGCGTCGGCGGCCTGCAGGACCTGGCCGACGGCGTCAAGCTGGGCAAGGCGGACGCGGTGCTGGCGGCCAGCATCTTCCACTACGGCCAGCACACGGTGCAGGAAGCCAAACGTTTTATGGCACAACAGGGCATTCCGATGCGCCTGACCAATTGATCACAGCACTGGATAGCATGATGTCGACTCCCCCGAGCAGCCTTGCCAAGGCCAAATGGCTGAAAAAAATCCAATGGGACGAAAACGGCCTGGTGCCGGTCATCGCCCAGGAAGCCGGCAGCAATGACGTGCTGATGTTCGCCTGGATGAACCGCGACGCCCTGGCCAAAACGGTCGAGCTGGGCGAGGCGGTGTACTGGAGCCGTTCGCGCAAGAAACTGTGGCACAAGGGCGAGGAGTCCGGCCACACGCAAAAGGTGCTGGAAATCCGCCTCGACTGCGACGAGGACGTGGTGCTGCTCAAGATCGAGCAGGCCGGCGGCATCGCCTGCCACACCGGCCGGCATTCGTGCTTCTTCCAGAAATTCGAGGGCGACGCGCTCGAGGGCGACTGGCACAACAGCGAGCCGGTGCTGAAAGATCCATCCGATATTTACGCGGCAAAGCCGAAGAAGACCCCATGAGCACACAACTGGACCGCTTGGCCGAGCTGATCGAGTCACGCAAGCCGGCCAACGGCGGCGATCCCGCCGCTTCGTACGTGGCCAAGCTGTTCGCCAAGGGCGACGACGCCATCCTGAAAAAAATCGGCGAGGAGGCCACCGAGACCGTGATGGCCGCCAAAGACGCGCGCCACGCCGGCGGCGACGGCGCCAAGGTGTTGTACGAAGTGGCCGACCTGTGGTTCCATACGCTGGTGCTGCTGGCCCAGTTCGACCTGAAGCCGCAGCAGGTGCTCGACGAGCTGGCGCGCCGCGAAGGCGTCTCCGGCATCGCCGAAAAAGCCGCCCGCAAGGAATAACACCGTACTAACCGACCAATTGATGGAGTCGCCGTGGAAAACTGTTTATTTTGCAAGATAGCCGAAAAGAAAATTCCCTCGACGGCGGTGTACGAGGATGACGAGTTGCTTGCGTTCAAGGATATCCATCCGGCCGCGCCTGTGCATCTGCTGGTGATCCCCAAAAAACACATCGCGACCCTGTCCGACTGCAGCGCCAACGAGGCGCCGTTGCTGGGCAAGATGCTGGCGCTTGCCCCCCGTCTGGCAGAGGAATTCGGTTGTGCAGTGAGCTATGATGCGGACGGCACGCCGGGTGGCGGTTACAAGACGGTGATCAACAGTGGGCCGGACGGCGGGCAGGAGGTGTACCATCTGCATTTGCACGTGATCGGCGGCGCGCACCCCTGGCGCGGCGAGCGGTAAAAACCGTTCTCCGGACGGCATGGCGGTGGTTATATCGCTTGCCACATGACATCTACATGACACGCCGCTGTTCGCTTATACTGTCGCACGCGGTTCTCGAATCAACGGATAATCTGGGCGCATGCGCCTTGCAAGGGGAATATGATGGGTTCATTTAGTATTTGGCACTGGCTGATCGTTCTGGTGATTGTGATGCTGGTCTTCGGCACCAAGAAACTGAGCAATATGGGTTCCGACATCGGCAAGGCCGTCAAGGGCTTCAAGGATGGCGTCAAGGGCGACGACGACAAGCCGGTCACGCCGGCCGCGCCGGGCACCATCGACGTCGACGCCAAAGAGAAAAACAAGCTGTAAGCCGGTGCGGGTCCGCGAGTTATCGTCGGACCCGGCTTGCTGACGCGCATATCCTATGATCGATCTCGGTCTTACCAAACTTGCTGTGATCGGCGTGGTTGCGCTGATCGTCATCGGTCCCGAAAAGCTGCCCCGCGTGGCGCGCATGGCCGGGACCTTGTACGGGCGCGCCCAGCGCTACCTGAACGACGTCAAATCCGAGGTCACGCGCGAAATCGAGCTTGAGGAACTGAAAAACCTCCACAAGACGGTGCAGGACGCCGCCCAGAGCATCAAGAGCGATGTGGAAAACTCGATTTCGCAGAATATCTCCGAGGTTGAAAACGCCTGGCACGATACGCCGGCGTCGACCCCGGACACGTCCTCGTACGGCAGCGTCAGCACCGACGACCTGGCGCGCAAGGCGCGCGAGTTCCGCCGCAAGAAGGTGGTGCGCAGCGCCGCCATTCCGGCCTGGTACAAGCAGCGCCACGGCGGCAAGCTGCATGTGACCTCCGGCGCGGCGCGTGTCGCCCGTTTCCGCCCACGCGGCAATACCAACGCTAGCTTCTACTAATGACTACACCGAACCCCGGCGAAGAAACCTTCATCTCCCACCTGATCGAACTGCGCGACCGTCTGGTCAAGGCGTCGATCGGCGTGGCGCTGGTGTGCCTGGGGTTGATGATCTGGCCGGGGCCGGCGCAAATCTACGATTTCATCGCGCAGCCGATGATCGCGTCCTTGCCGGTCGGCTCGAAGATGATCGCCACCGGCGTCATTTCGCCGTTCCTGGTGCCGATGAAGGTGACCCTGGTGATTTCGATTATCCTGTCGCTGCCGTGGGTGCTGTACCAGCTGTGGGCGTTCGTCGCGCCCGGCCTTTACGCGCATGAAAAGCGCCTGATCGCGCCGCTGGTCATTTCGTCGTCGTTCCTGTTCATGTCGGGCGTGGCGTTCTGCTACTTCCTGGTGTTCGGCCGGGTGTTCCAGTTCATCGCCGAGTTCTCGCCGCAGTCCATCGCGGTGACGCCGGACATCGAGAACTATCTCGACTTCGTCATGTCGATGTGCCTGGCCTTCGGCGCGACCTTCGAGGTGCCGGTGGTGGTGGTGATCCTGGTGCGCATGGGATTTGTGACCGTGGCCAAGCTCAAGGAAATCCGTCCCTACGCCATCGTCGGCGCGTTTGTCATCGCCGCGATCGTTACGCCGCCGGATGCGGTCAGCATGTTCTCGCTGGCTATTCCGATGTGCCTGCTGTTCGAGTTGGGCTTGCTGGTGGCGCCGATGTTCGTGCGCATGTCGACGGCGCCGGAAGAGAAGCAGTCCTGATCAGCCCGGCAGCTTGGCAAAGAGCATGCCGACCAGCCCGAGCGTGACCACTTGCACCGCTAGCGTGACGCCAAGCAACCAGCGCACCGGGCGCAGTTTGGACTCGAGACGGGCGTCGATATACGCATAAAGCTCACCTTTCAGTAGGTCGATGCGCGAATACACCTCGCTTTTCAGCATGTCCATTCTCGACAGAAGCTCGCTTCTCACCAGCACCAGTTCGGCCGGCGTGACGCTGGCTGTCGCCAGCGCGTCGCTCAGCGCCTGCGCATGGGCATCGGCCTGATCGGTCGGGATGCCAGCTTCCGCCAACCTTCTGGCGTACTCAAGGGTATCGAATTTGATCGGCATGGTCATGATCACTCCCGGTATTTATCGTAGCAGAACCGGCCCTGCATGGGCTAAGCGACCATCGTATCGAATCGGTGGATGAGGCCTTTGCGCACTCGCAAGCGACCAATCGGCGGCCTAATGAAAACGGGGCGCCAACGTCTCCGCCAGCGCCCCGCTTCGCACGACCATTGCCGCGCAACTACTTCGTCATCAAGCCCTTGATCACCCGTACCGGCGCGCTGCCGTAGCTGAGGAATTGCTCGTGGAATTCCTTCAGGTTGAACTTGTCCCCCAAGGCTTGCTTGCGTTCCTCGCGCAATTCCATGATCTCGCTGTAGCCACTGAAATAGCTGGTCAGCTGCACCGACGACACCTGCACCCGGTGCCACTTCTCGACCGCTTCGGTGCGCGTCTGGAAGGCCTGGCGCGTCAGCAGGTCGACCGCCTGCTCCTCCGTCATGCCCAGCACGTGCACGCTGTAGTCGAGGATGGTGTTGGTCACGCTGCGCAGGTTCCACTTCGAATACATCAGCCACATTTCCGGCGCGTTGTCGCCGTAGCCGGACTCCAGCATCATGCGCTCGCCGTAGACGGCCCAGCCCTCGACCATCGCGCCGTTGCCGAAGATCGACTTGACGATCGACGGCGACTTGTTGGCATACACCAGCTGCGCGTAGTGGCCCGGAATCGCCTCGTGGATATTGAGGATCTGCAGTATCCAGTGGTTGTACTCGCGCAGGCTGCTCTCGGCCGCCTCCGCCGTCGCGCCGTCGAGCGGCGTGACGTTGTAGTAGGTGCGGTCCTGCGGCCGGTACGGTCCCGGCGCGTCGATGCTGGCGCCGGCCACACCCGCCTGATAGGCCGGCGTGGCGCGCACTTCAAGTTGCTTGTTGCGGTCCAGGGTCAGCAGGTTCTTGCTGATCACCCAGTCCTGCAGCACCGGGATCTGGCGTTTGATTTCGTTGACGAAATCCTCGCGCCGCACGTGGTTGGCCGACAGCTTGTCGATCATCATGCCGATCTTGGCGAACCGGTCCGCAGGCTTGGCCACGCCCGGCAGATACTTGTCCCACATTTCGTCGGAGAGGCGCTCCATGTTGGTCAGCAGTTCCTCGCGCGCGGTCAGCGCCTTCTGGTAGGTCTGCTCGGCGGTGCTGCCGGACTGGATGTCGTAGGCAAACTTCTGCTCGTACATCGCCTTGCCGATGCGGAAGGTGCGACGGCCACGCGTGTCCATCAGCTTGTCGATCTCGATCAGGAAGGTCACGTAGTTATCGACCGCCGTCAGCGCCGCGTTGACCCGCTGCGCGAACTGCTGCTTCTCGATCGGCGTCAGGATCGACGCCTGCGCCGCCTTGCCGATCTCGAGCAGCACTGTCTGCACGCCGGGCGCCTGCTTGATCGCCAGGCGCGTGTGTTCGCGGGTCGGGTTGACGATGTTGTTGCGCGCCGCCTCGTAATAGGCCGGAATACTGGCGATGCGCTTGAGCAGGGTGCGCAGGCGCTGCGGCTGGGCCGCGTATTCGGTGCTCAGGATCAGGTCCAGCGGACCGGCGACGTTGTAGCTGGCCGGGTTCCACTCGAACTCGCGCAAGGTGGTCAGGCGGAAGCGGTCGCTATCGAGCTTGTTGATCAGCAGCGCCAGATCGGTGCGCTGTTTGGGCGACAGCTGGCTGGCGTTGACCTTGCCGAAGCGCTGTTTCCAGTCGTCGATGAACGCCAGTTCCTTGGTTTGCGTGGCCGCGTCCGGAATGGTCAGCGTGGCGGCGGTGTCGTACTTGCCGGCGTAGATCGCGCTTTCCGAGTCGATGCGCCACAATGCGTTGAGGAATTGGTTACTGAGGGTGTCGAACGAGCGATCCTGGCGCCGTTCGGACACGGCGGCGGCGACGGGCCTGGTGGCGACCACTGCGGTTGTCGCCGCAGCGGCAGCCACGGCCTTGCCTTTGCCGCTCTTGCCACTCTTGCTGGTGCCGCCGCCCTTGCTGGCGGTGCCACTTTTAGTACCGGTTTTAACGGCGCTTTTGCCACCGCTTTTGTTACTCTTGGCGTTCTTGTTTTTACTGCTGGTGCTGGCGTCCTTGTTGGTGGGCGCCGCGCCGGCCGGGGCGAAAGCGAGTGCCGCCATCACCACAGCCAGTGCAATTTTTGTCTTGATCATCGTCTGCAGCCTTGTGTTGATTTTGACAAGGCACGCGTGTCCACATCATGCTGCGGCAAGCGGGCCAAGTCGAAGCGTTGGAGATTATCACTAATCGGCCCACTTGAGAGCGCTTGATACAAGACAAACCAGCCGAACAGAAAGATTTCGCCGCCATCTTCCTATGCTTGCGCGGACTGTTGCCCGCCGCCGATCGGCGCCGAAATATCGCGCAGCGTTTCCGCGGTTTCCTCGGGATCGGTGTCGGCTTCCGGATCGGTCAGGTCGGCCAGCGCGACGATGCCGATCAGCGTGTGGGTGTCGCGGCTGACCACGGGCACCCGGCGCACTTGCAGATCGCGCATGTCCTGCATCACCTCATCGATGGTCTGGTCCTCGTAGCAATGGCAGACATCCTCGGTCATCACTTCGTTCACCTGGGTCTCGTCGGGGCCGAGGCCGGCGGCGGTGGCGCGGATGGTGATGTCGCGATCGGTGATCATGCCGAGCAGACGGTTGCCTTCGGTGACCGGCAGCGCGCCGACATCCAGATCGTCCATCATCTCCGCCGCCTGGCGGATCGAATCCTCCGGTGAGACGCTGCTGACTTCCCTGCTCATAACTTCCGCAATGGTTTTCATCGTGTTTCTCCTTTACATGAACGTGGCGCCGGGCGGCGCCATGGACGTAAGATAGGACAGGCACAATGAAGTTCAAGGCGGTCTTCGTGTTATTTTTTTAAGCCTTCCTGCAGCATGTTGAGCATCTCGCCGGCCGACATGCGGCCCGACACATCACTACCCTCGAGCAGGCTGTCGGCCAGGTCGCGCTTGTGCTGGTGCAGGTCGACAATGCCTTCCTCGATCGTGTGGCGCGCCACGAGCCGGTAGATGGTCACCGGGCGCAACTGGCCCATGCGGTGCGCGCGGTCCGAGGCCTGGTCCTCCACTGCCGGGTTCCACCACGGGTCCATGTGGATCACGTAGTCGGCGGCGGTCAGGTTGATGCCGACCCCGCCCGCTTTCAAACTGATGAGGAAAACGTCGCCGGTGCCGGCCTGGAAGGCGTCCACGCGCTTCTTGCGGTCGGCCATCGAAGTCGAACCGTCGAGGTACTGGTAGCTGATGTCGTTGGCGTCCAGGTGCGCACGGATCAGCGACAGATGATCGACGAACTGGCTGAACACCAGCACCTTGTGGCGGTTCTCCAGCAGCCCTTCGAGCAGATGCGCGAACGCCGCCAGCTTGCTGCTGGCCAGCCCCAGCTCCGGCGCGATCAGGTTCGGATTGCAGCAGGCGCGCCGCAGCCGCATGATCTCGGCCAGGATCTGGATCGACTTCTTCTCGGCCGGGCCTTCGACGGCGGCCAGGTTTTCCAGCGCCGTGCGGCGCAGCGATTCGTACAGCGCCGTTTCCTCTTTCGACAGATCGACTTCCAGCGTGATCTCGGTGCGCGACGGCAGCTCGGTCAGCACCTGGGCCTTGGTCCGGCGCAGCATGAACGGCTGGATCAGGCGCCGCAAGCGGTTGCGCGCGCCCAGCTCCGCGCGGTGGTCCTGCGGTTTCTCGATCGGCGCGGCGAAGCGCAGGTTGAACTGCTCGATGCTGCCCAGCAGACCCGGGTTGATGAAGCGGAACAGGTTCCACAACTCGCCCAGATGGTTCTCCAGCGGCGTGCCGGTGGCGATCATGCGGAAGTCGCCCTTGAGCGCCATGACAGCCTGCGAGCGCTTCGTGGCGCCGTTCTTGATCGCCTGTGCCTCGTCAAGCACGATGGTGTTCCACTGCACGCCGGCGAATAGCGCCGACTCCAGCTGCAGCAGGCCGTAGCTGGCCACCACCACGTCGTACGGCTGCAAGGTCGACATGGTCCCGGCGCGGTCGCCGGCGCCGAACAGCTTGACGTTGAGGGTCGGCGCAAAGCGCGCCGTTTCGCTGATCCAGTTCATGCACACGGAGGTCGGCGCGATCACCAGGGTCGGGCCCTGCGGCGCGCGCGACAGGATCAGCGCGATCGCCTGCAAGGTTTTGCCGAGGCCCATATCGTCGGCCAGGCAGGCACCCACGCCCCAATGGGCAAGGCGCGACAGCCAGTTGTAGCCTTCGACCTGATAGTCGCGCAACTCGGCCTGCAAAGTGCTTGGCAGATGCGGCTCGAACGCCGCCTGCGACGCCATGCGCTGCAAGTGCTCCTTCCACAGCTTGTCCGCCTTCAGGCCACCGACATCGTCGGCCAGCTCCTCGAGCGCGAATGCGGCCAGCGGATGCAGGCGCACGCCGTCGGCGGTCAATTCGCCATACGCCGATACTTCGCGCAGGCGGCGGTGCAGTTCCTCGGTCAGCGCCAGGTAACGGTTCTCGCCCAGTTCCACGAAGCGGCTCTGGTTTTTCTGCATCAGCTCCAGCAGGGTGCGCAGGTCCATTACCTTGTCTTCGTCGATCTGCACTTCGCCGCTGGCCGCGAACCAGTCCTTGTTGCTCTTGATGGACAGGCGCACCTGCTTGGTCTCGACCTTGGCGGTGACGCGGAATTTTTCGCCCTCCGGCCAGGCCAGCACGATGCTGCCCGCCTTCATCTCCTGCAGCTCCACCAGCAACTGCAGGCACAGCGCCGGTTGCCCGAGCAGCCATTCGCCGTGATCCTGTTCGGCCGATTCCAGCACCGGACACTTGGCGATCAGCTCACGTTCCGCGTCACGCTCGTCGATCAGCTGGCGGCGCGCCTGTACCGGCTTGCCGCCGACATCGGCGATCACGCTGTCGGCGCCGGCGCCGGGCGCGTAATAGGCGCCGTTGGCCAGCGGCCGCACCAGGATCTGCATTTTCAGGCCGTGCTGGTACGGCAGCAGGTGCACGTGCAGGCGCGTGTCGGCCTCCACCTGCTGCATGTCCGGCGCGGCACCGCCGATGTCCGACTGCACCGTCACCAGCGACGAGATGGAACTGATCGCGTGCAGTACCTGCTGCTCGGCGTGCGCCGGCACGGTCAGGCTGTCGCCGACGATGGCGGCGATGCGGCGGTGCTCGTCGAGGATGTTGACCACGCGCAGGCGGGTCGGCGTCTCCTTGCTGACGATGACGAAGGAATTGTCGTCCGGGATGCGCGGCTGCAGGCGGATCTCCAGGTTGCCCGGGCTTTTCTTGATCAGCAGTTCCGGCTCGCCGGCCAGCATCTCCACCCGCGTGTCGGGCGCGTCGGCCCAGAACAGCAGCGGATGGCCGATCAGCGATACGGCCGCGCGCTGTGGATCGATCTCGTAGGCCAGCCCGGTGGAATGGTAGCTGCGGTGCGCCACCGAGATGGCCTCCGACACGCGCACGTCCTGCGGCGTCAGGAAGGAGAATTGCTCCGGCTCGAAGCGCAGCCGCTTCAGTCCCACCGCGCGGCCTTTGCTCCACAAACCGCGCGCATCGCGCTTTTGCTCGACCGGCGCGACGTCGGTCAGGCCGTGGCGGTTGTCGTAGGTCAGCTGCCACACCAGGCGCGAAGCGCCGGCCGCTTCGGCCGTGACGGGCTGCTGAAGATTGATCAACGCCGACAACTGCCGCTGCCACGCTTCCTCACGCTCGAACCACACCGTCATGTCCGGAATGCCGAGGCTTGTGCGCAGGGCGCCGGCGTGGCGCTGCTGCTCGACATCGCCCAGGTGGCCGAGCAGGGTCGCCGCTTGCGCCGCGATGAACAGGTAGCCGGCGCGTTCGGCGTTGTCGCGCAGCTCCTGCAGTTCCAGGCGCCGCTCTGCCAACTGGGGCAGCGACAGCCAAAAATACAGCAGGCACTGGAACAACTGCGTCTGTGGGGCTGGGTCCCAAGGCAGCGCGGAGACGACATCCGTTTGCATGGTGCCGGCGCGTATCTGGCGCAGCATGTCGATCTGCTGGTGGATGGCGGTGTCGTAATTGGCTGGCAGCCGTACCGCGATCTCCAGGTAGGCGTCCGCCGCCTTTTGATGTTTGGGGTCTTCACTGCGCAGCAGCGACAGCAGATAAAGGTAAGCACCGATACCGGCGAACAGGTGTTTGCGCTTGCCCGTTTCGCGCCGCAGCAGCTTGAGCGCCGCCTCGTAGCCGGCAAGGGCCGCGCCGGTGGCGCCGCGCAGCAGCACGATGGTGCTGGCCAGGAACTGGCTTTGGGGGCCGGCCGTGCGTTCTAGATAACGCTTGGCGTCGTCCAGGCGGCCGCACAGGATGGCGTCCTCCGCCAGCACCAGGCGCAGTTCCGGGCCGATGTCGTCCTTGGCGGCCAGCCGGCGTTGCAGGTGCTGTTCGCAAAACTCCCGAATCGTCGGCACGGTCGGCAATTCGCGTTTGGCGTTTGCCAGCAGCACCGCCAGCACATCGTCCTGTAGAAGCGGATGGACGCGCGCGATCATGCCCGGCTCGAACGGCCGGCCGAAGATGTCGATGATCGGGTGCAGCTGCGCGGCCTCGTAGCTGCCCAGGCAGAAAGCCTGGATCGGCTGGACTTGCTGCGGCGCCTGGCCGCGCAAAAGACCCATGCGCAGGCGCGCCATGCCGGCGCGGTAGCTGCGCGGCTCGACGCTATTCCAGGTCTGGCGCATCGGCACCAGTTCGTCGTAGGCATCGCACAGGTCGTCCAGCGCGTGGGTGCCGATCGAAGCGCGCATGGCCGGCCAGCGCAGCTTGGGATTGCAGGCGAAGCCGCGCCCGGTGACGACGCTGATGAAGGCCAGCCGTTCCAGCTTACGCATCGATTCGTCCAGCGTGGCGACGTTGTAGCGGTGGCCGTCCTTGTCCTCGATGCGCGCCTTGTTCAGGTGATCGAGGATGGCGGTGCGCCCGACCGGCTCGCCAATCAGGGCGAGCAGCGCCAGTATCATTTTTTCGTTGAATTCAAGCGCGTCAAATTCGGCAAGCAGCTTCGGGTCGGCCATGCGTCAATCAGTCTTTCAGGTTATCGATGTGAACAGGCGCTGCCGCCGACGGATCGCGCAAGCCGGGGTTCAGCTTCAGTACGCGCTGGTAGAAGTACAGCTCCGCCTCCAGCGTGCGCACGATGTTCTCGCCCCTGCGGAAGCCGTGGCCTTCGCCCTCCAGCGGCACATAGGCCACCGGCACGCCGCGCGCCTTGAGCGCGTCGACCATCATCTCCGATTGCTGCGGCGGCACGACCTTGTCGTCCAGGCCCTGGAAAAAGATCATCGGGCGCGCCAGCTTGTCGGTGTGGTTGATCGGCGAGCGTTCCTGGTACAGCGCTTGCGCCTGCGGTTGCGGCGCGATCAGGTAGGCGGTGTAGCGCGATTCGAATTTGTGCGAGTCGTCGTCCAGCCCTTGCAGGTCGGAGACGCCGTAGTAGCTGGCGCCGACCTTGAAGACATCGTGGAAGGTCAGCGCGCACAGCGTCGTCAGGCCGCCGGCGCTGCCGCCACGGATGATCAGGCGATCGTTGTCGGCCAGGCCGCGTTCCACCAGCGCGCGGGCGCCGGCCACGCAGTCCTCGACATCGACGATGCCCCACTGGCCCTTGAGCAGGTCGCGGTAGGCGCGCCCGAAGCCGGTGCTGCCGCCGTAGTTCACATCCAGCACGCCGAAGCCCCGGCTGGTCCAGTACTGGGTCGCCAGCTTGAGCGTGTTGACGGTCATGCCGGTCGGGCCGCCGTGGCTGATAACGATCACCGGCGGCTTGGTGCCGTCGGGCGCACGCACGTCGCGGTTGCGCGGCGCGTAGAAGAACGCGTGCGATGTACGCCCGTTGGCGCTCGGGTAGCTGATATTGGCGGGGATCGACAGGTTGTCCTCGTCGGGCAGGTCGGCGATCGACTGCGCCAGGATCTCCACACCTTCCTCGGTAAAGTCGATGCGCGCCAGTTCCAGCGGGATCGACGGGCCGCCCGCCAGCATGGCGATGTAGCCGGGCGCCACGCGCAGCTCGCGGATTTCCTCGTACGGGTTGGCGATCGCTTCGAGCTTGCCGCTGCCCGGCAGCAGGCGCGCCAGCCGGCTCACGCCCTTGTCGATATAGGTGCAGATGATTTCGGAAGCCGAGCGGAAGCCGTACATCGAATTGCCGAAGGTCCAGTGGGGCGAGCCGAATTCCGCGTCCATCGGGCACAGCGCCTCGATGCGCAGGTCGGCGCACCGGCGGTACAGGTTCCACCAGCCGCTGCGATCGGAGACGAAGTGCAGCAGGCCGTCGGGCGACCATTCCGGCTGGCAGATCGATTCCTCGGCGCCGCCGGCCACACGCACCGGCGTTGCCAGCGTGCCGTCGGCCTGGAACTCGGCCAGCCAAAGGGTCGTGCCTTCCCAAGGCATGCGCGGGTGGTCCCAGGTCAGCCACGCCAGCGTGCGACCGTCCGGCGACAGCCTTGGCGACGAATAGAAATCGGCGCCTTGCGCCAGGACCGTTTCGGCGCCGTCGGCGATGCCGATCGCACAAATGGTGTTCGATGGCTCGCCGTGGCCATCCTCGGCGTGCAGTTCGCGCACGCCGATCAGCCGCGCGCGTGGGCGGTCGACCACCAAATCGGCGAAGCGCTGCTTGCCGGCCGTCGTCAGCGCCACCGGGGCGGCCTGGGACTCGTCATCGGCGGCGAAATCGAGCCGGTGGACACGGTTGTCTGCGAAATGGGAGAAATAGACCGTCTCGCCATCGACCGCGTAGGCGCCGCCGCCGTATTCGTGCACGCGGCTGCGCACATTGAACGGCGCCGGCGTCAGTTCGTCGGTGGCGGCGCCATGGTGGCGCAGCAGCGTGTTGCGGCCCGCCTCGGCGGCGCGTCCGGCCAGCCAGAAGATATCGCCGCCGTCGGCGCCGCCCAGCATCAGCGATGACAGCGGCGTGGCGCCGGCCGCCACCCGTTCGGCGCTGATGGTCGATGGCCAGGTGCCGTATTCGGCGATGGTCAATGCTTCTGATGTCATGGTGGCTCCGTGGGCGTTGGTTGGGCTGTAGGGCGGGGTGCTAGGATGATAGAGAAAGGCGGGGCATTGTTCCAGCCTGCGCGCAAAAAAATCGGCGCGGAGTGCGATAATAGTCCTTTCCCCGCTTTTTGATTGCCTTTCATGCCACAATTTGCTCCGCTTCAGAATGACACCTTCTTGCGTGCGTTGTTGCGCCAGCCGACCGAACATACCCCGGTGTGGCTGATGCGTCAGGCGGGGCGCTACCTTCCCGAATACCGCGCCACGCGCGCCAAGGCCGGCTCCTTCATGGGCCTGGCCACCAATCCCGATTACGCCACCGAAGTCACCTTGCAGCCATTGGACCGCTTCCCGCTGGACGCCGCCATCCTGTTCTCCGACATCCTGACCGTGCCCGACGCCATGGGCCTGGGTCTGTATTTCGTCGAAGGCGAGGGCCCGAAGTTCGAGCGCCCGCTGAAAACCGAGGCCGACGTGCTGGCGCTGCGCGCGCCGGAACTGGGGTCGCTGGACTACGTCTTCAAGGCGGTCACGCAGATCCGCACCGAGTTGAACGGCCGCGTGCCGCTGATCGGTTTTTCCGGCAGCCCGTGGACCCTGGCGTGCTACATGGTCGAGGGCCAGGGCTCGCGCGAGTTCCACACCATCAAAAAGATGCTGTACAACCGCCCGGACCTGATGCACCACATCCTGGCGACCAACGCCAGGGCGGTGGCCGAGTACCTGAACGCCCAGATCGATGCCGGCGCCCAGGCGGTGATGATCTTCGATTCGTGGGGCGGCGCGCTGGCCGACGGCGCCTATCAGACGTTCTCGCTCGATTACATGCGCCAGGTGGTGTCGTTGTTGAAAAGGGATAAGGACGGCGTCAAGATCCCGGCCATCGTCTTCACCAAGGGCGGCGGCCAATGGATCGAACAGATCGCCGACATCGGCGCCGACGGGGTCGGCCTGGACTGGACCGTGAACCTGACGCAGGCGCGCAGACTGGTGGGCGACAAGGTCGGCCTGCAGGGCAATCTGGACCCGGCGATCCTGTTCGCCAGCCCGGAACAAATTCGCGCCGAAGTGCACAAGGTGCTCGACGCCTTCGGCAAGCCGGAAAACGGCCATGGGCACGTATTTAATTTGGGCCATGGCATCTCGCAGTTCACGCCGCCCGAGAATGTCGCCGCCATGGTGGAAGCTGTTCACACCTATAGTAAGGCCCAGCGCGCGTCTTGATCTGTCGCAAACCCGTGGGGCACGTTCCGATGGAGCGTGCCCCATTTTCATTGGTGCGTAGAGGAAAGCAAACCGACTTATGCACAATTTTTTTCGGTGCAAGAATAACAGGCAGCACTATTTTCGTCGCCCCGGAAGATAAGCTAAGTTATTGATTTATAAGTAGTATTTTTGACCCTCAGGATGAGGGTGTGTACTGGTTGTAAACCCATAAGTCGGGCTTCCGCTGATTTATTTCTTCATTGTCCACAAAGTTATCCACAAAAACTGTGGATAAAAAATAAAAGTACTTAGTAAACCGTGACTTAGCCATAATGTTGTTGTTTTGCATGAGGTTTATGTTGCGCTGCACGATTTATAGGCAGCGTGGCTGGCTTGATAACGAAGTTATGAGCGCGCAAACCGTTTGTACGCCGGCTGTATAAAATTTGTTGTTATCGGCCGAACGTTGTACTTTCCAGTGGCCATTAAAAAGCCCCGGAAAGTGGCGGAAATCGTTAAAAAATAATCTGAAATACTTCACTTATGCACAGCTGGAGAGAAAAAAACGCTTTTCTTCCGCTCCTAGGAGGGATTTTCCAAGTACTTGATTTTTAAGGAAAATAATTTCGGATATTTGCCGTGTGCCGGGTGCTATCAACTGTTAAGTGATTGGTTTCCGCAAATTAAGATTCTCTTGTCCACAAAGTTATCCACAAAAGCTGTGGAGTATTCCGCAACTCCGAATTTCATGTGATTGGAACTATGCAGGGCCTCTTTCACCATTGCATTCTTCAGGTGGTGCTCGACACGCCGCTGAATGCCATTTTCGATTACCGCTGGTACTGCGACGCGGCGGAGCAGCCGCAAGTCGGCCAGCTGGCGTTCGTCCCCTTCGGTCCGCGCGAGGTGATGGGGCTGATCGTCGGCGTCGTGGCCGAGACCGACGTGCCGGACGGGAAATTGAAGGATGCGCTGGCGATTCGCAGCCAGCTGGCGCCGCTGTCGGCGCAATGGCTGGCGCTGGCCGGCTTTGCGGCCGACTACTATCAGCGCCCGCTGGGCGAGGTGGCGCTGCCGGGATTGCCGAAGAACCTGCGCGCGCCCACGCCGCTGACCTTGGACAAGGCGATCAAGAAGCTGGCCAAGCTCGACGCGCCGCACGACGGCACGCCGCTCAACATGCCGCTGCTCAATCCATCGCAACAGGAGGCGGCCGACGCCATCGGCGGCGCGGCGGGCTTTACGCCCATCTTGCTGTACGGCGTGACCGGCAGCGGCAAGACCGAGGTGTACCTGCAGGCGTGCGCCCAGGTGCTGGCGCGCGAGGCGGATGCGCAGATCCTGATCCTGGTCCCCGAGATCAACCTGACGCCCCAATTGGAGGGCAATATCCGCGCGCGCTTCCCCGGCGTGATGCTGGCCACCTTGCACAGCAGCCTGTCCGAGGGCGAACGCATGCTGCATTGGCTGGCCGCGCACCAGGGCCGGGCGCGCATCGTGCTCGGCACCCGGCTGGCGATCCTGGCGTCGCTGCCGAACCTGAGGCTGATCGTCATCGACGAGGAGCACGACCCGTCGTACAAGCAGCAGGAAGGCTTGCGTTATTCCGCGCGCGACCTGGCCGTGTGGCGCGCCTGGCAGCTGGGTATTCCGATCGTGCTCGGCTCGGCCACGCCGTCGCTGGAGAGCTGGCACCACGCGCAGTCGGGCCGCTACCGCAAGCTCGAACTGCGCGAGCGCGCCGTCAAGAACGCGGTGCTGCCGCAAGTGAAACTGATCGACATGGAGCGCGACAAGCCGAAGGACGGCCTGACGTCCGGCCTGATCGCCGCCATCAAGCAGCGCATGGAGCGCGGCGAACAATCGCTGTTGTTCCTCAACCGCCGTGGCTACGCGCCGGTGATCTGCTGCGAATCGTGCGGCTGGATCAGCGAATGCACGCGCTGCACGTCGTTCATGGTGCTGCACCGTCCCGAGCACCGGCTGCGCTGCCACCACTGCAGCCTGGAGCTGCGCATTCCGCGCCACTGCCCGACCTGCGGCAACGTCGACCTGCAACCGCTGGGACGTGGCACCCAGCGCGTCGAGGAGGGCCTGCAGGCGCTGTTCCCGGAAGCGCGCGTGCTGCGCATCGACGCCGACTCGACCCGCAAGAAGGGCAGCGCGCAGGCGGCCTTCGACACCGTGCACCGGGGCGAGGTCGATATCCTGATCGGCACGCAGATGGTCGCCAAGGGGCACGACTTCAAGAAGCTCACGCTGGTCGGCATCCTTAACCCGGACACGGCGCTGTTTTCGCAGGATTACCGCGCCAGCGAGCGGCTGTTCGCGCAGCTGATGCAGGTGGCTGGACGCGCCGGCCGCGCCGGCCGGACCGAGGGCGGCAGCGTCAGCGAGGTGCTGATCCAGACCCGCTATCCGCAGCATCCGCTGTACGGCGCGGTGGTGCACCACGACTACGATCACTTCGCGTCGGCGCTGCTGGAGGAGCGCGAGCAGGCCGCACTGCCGCCGTACCTGTTCCAGGCGCTGTTGCGGGCCGAGGCGCCCGAGCTGGCGACCGCCATCGAATTCCTGACCCTCGCGCGCGACTGCGTCGACCATCCGGGCATCACCATCAACGATCCGATCCCGATGAGCATGACCCGGGTGCACAATGTCGACCGCGCGCAGTTGCTGGTCGAATCGGCGTCGCGGCCCATGCTGCAGGCGTTTTTAAAGGATTGGCTGTGGACCTTGCGCGAGATGAAAAGCCGCGTGAAATGGTCGCTGGAAGTCGATCCGCTGGATATTTAACTGTTATTGCAGCAGCTACTGCAGCAAGAAGCGGCGCGCGGTGGCGATGATTTGCTCGCTGAGCGCGCGCGTGAACGGCGTATCGAGGTTCCAGGCGTGCCAATTGAGCGCCACATCCACGTACTTGCCCGGCGCCAGATCGACCAAGCGGCCGTCGGCCAGCGGCCGGGTGGCCTGCGACAGCGGCATCAGCCCGTAAGCCAGGCCGCCGTGGATGCATTCGGCGCTGGCCGGCGACAGCGGCACCGTGTGGTGCGGATACGGACCGTCGAGGTCGAGCACGTCGCGCAGGAAGCCGGCCATCAGCTCGCGGTCGCACACCACCGCCGGCGCCAGGCGCGCCGCCTCGTCCGAGAAGCCGTCGCCGAACCAATGGCCGGCGAACACCGGCGTGGCGACGCACGCATAGCGCAGCTTGCCCAGCGGCGTGACCGCCGGACCGTTGGCCGGATGATCGCCGTGCGGCTGGGCCGCCGCGATGCTGCCGAATACGCTACCCTCCCGCACCAGATGCAGGGCCATGTCGCGCGTGGCCTGCTGGATGTTGAGTTGGCAACGCGGCGGCGACAGCAGCGGTTGCAAGCTCAGCGGAAACCAGGTGGCCAGACTGGCGGCATCTATCGCCAAGGAAATCTCCGGCATGCTAACCTTATTGCCGAGATCGATATCGAGCGACGCTTCCATCAACTTGACGTTGCGGTGGTGCGAGACCAGCCGCTGGCCCAGTCCGGTCGGCACGGCAGGCTGGCCGCGCACGATCAGCAGCCGGCCGGCCGCGTCTTCCAGCGCCTTGATGCGCTGGGAGACGGCCGATTGGCTGATGCCGAGCGCGGTGGCGGCCTTTTCAAAGCTGCCATGGCTGGCAACAGCGTCCAGTACGGCAAGTGCGCGATAGTCCAGTGGAGCCATAAGTGATGCTTATAAGATTTGAGTTCAATAAGCAATACTAATGCTCTTTTGCTTCAAAGTAAAATTAGAAAATCAAACGGAACAGCGTAATGAAGACTATCAAAACTGAAGTTGCCGTCATTGGCGCCGGCACCGCCGGCATGACCGCCTACCGCGCGGCCACCGCCGGCGGCAAAAAGGCTGTGCTGATCGAGAGCGGCGCCTACGGCACCACCTGTGCCCGGGTCGGCTGCATGCCCAGCAAGCTGCTGATCGCAGCGGCCGAGGCGGCGCACGCGGCGAAGGCGGCGCCTGCCTTCGGCGTCCATCCGGGGCCGGTGCGCATCGACGGCAAGGCCGTGATGGCGCGCGTGCGTGCCGAGCGCGACCGGTTTGTCGGCTTTGTTGTCGAAGCGGTCGACGGCTATCCGGCCGCCGACAAGCTCCACGGCCACGCGCGCTTCGTCAGTGAAAACACGCTGCAGGTGGACGACCACACCGTGGTCGAGGCCGAGCGTTTCGTCATCGCCACCGGTTCGACCCCGATCGTGCCGGAGGAGTGGGCCGCCGCCGGTCCGCGCGTCATCAACAGCGACGCCGTGTTCGACTGGACCGATTTGCCGGAATCGATCGCCATCGCCGGCACCGGCATCATCGGACTGGAACTGGGGCAGGCGCTGCACCGGCTGGGCGTGCGCGTGACTATTTTCGCGCGCGGCGAAAGCATCGCCCAGCTGAGCGACCCGGACGTGCTGACGGTGGCGCGGCGCGCGATGAGCCAGGAACTCGATATCCGCTATGAAACCAAGGTCACCAACGTCGAGCTCGACGGCGAGCAGCTGATCGTCACCAGCACCCGCCTGGACGGTGAGCAGCGCACCGAGCGCTTCAGCCATCTGCTGTCGGCGGTTGGCCGGCGCCCGAACGTGCACGAGTTGGGTCTGGAGCACACCGGCCTCAAGCGCGACCATCACGGCATCCCGCTGTACGACAAATACACGATGCAATGCCAGGACAGTCCGATTTTCATTGCCGGCGACGCCGACAACGAGCGCCCGCAATTGCCGGAGGCGGCCGACCAGGGCCGTATCGCCGGCGACAACGCGGCCCGCTTTCCGGACGTCAAGCCGGGCCTGCGCCGCACGCCGCTGACGATCGCCTTCACCGAGCCGCAGATCGCCACGGCCGGCACCAGCCACGAGGAACTGTGCGCAACGCACAAGGGCCGATTCGCGGTGGGCCAGGTATCGTTCGAGAACCAGGGCCGCAGCCGCGTGATGTTGCAAAACAAGGGCATGTTGCGCGTGTACGGCGAGTTCCGCAGCGGCCGCTTCCTGGGCGCCGAGATGATCGGCCCGCGCGCCGAGCACATCGGCCACCTGCTGTCGTGGGCGGCCCAGGCCGGGCTGAGCGTGGCTGCCATGCTGGACATGCCGTTTTACCATCCGGTGGTGGAGGAGGGCGTGCGCACCGCCTTGCGCGACCTGGCGCATCAGCTGGCGAACGAGCCCAAGCACGACGATCCCTGCGTCGATTGCACGCCTGCGCCATGAGTGCTGAATGTCACATAACGATACAAAAAAAGTCACACTTTGCCATCAGGAACCTTTATGCTGCAATTTTGATAGTTTGGTAATGGTTTGATGAAGATACGTAAGGTCACGGCGGCGGATTTGAAGTTGGGAATGCTGATTCCGTGGAATGTTTATAGCGACACCGGCGCCTTGCTGGTTCGTAAGGGACATATGATCGCCAGCGCCAACCAGATCGCCTATCTGATCGAGCGCGGCAACTTCGAAGACTATAGCGACCAGCCGCCCGGCGCCACCGAGCCGGAGTCCGTGCTGCGCAAGCTCAACTGGGCGTGCCTGGAACTGCAGGGGCTGCAGCAGGCCATCGCCGGCCGCGTGGCGCCGCCTGGCGTGCGCCGAAAGCTCGAAGAGATCGCGACCCTGGTGGGCGACGCGATCTCGCTCAACGTCGATATCGCCACCGCCAGCATCCTGCACAACCAGCGGCAGTCGCCTTATCCGGTGCGCCACTGCATCGACACCGCCATCGTCGCCCAAGTGCTGGCGCGCGCCCGCGAGCGTTCGGCTGACGACATCATGGCCGTGACCGTGGCCGCGCTGACGATGAACCTGGGCATGCTGGAGCATCACCAGCGCTGGCATGACGGCGCGGCGCCGTTCGACGCGGTCGAGCGCGCCCGCATGCTGGCCCACCCGGAGCTGACCGCGCGCCTGCTGGGCGAGGCCGGTGTCACCGAGCCGGCCTGGCTCGACTGCGTGCTGCACCACCATGAAAACGAGGACGGCACCGGCTACCCGTACGGCAAGGCCGGCGCGCAGATTCCGCCGCTGGCCAAGCTGGTCACGCTGGCCGACCGCTACTGCGCCCGCGTGTCCGAACGCGGCTACCGTGCGCCGATGGCGGCCAACGCGGCGTTGCGCGAGATGCTGCTGGAAGCCCGGACCACCTTGCACACCAATCTGGCGGCGCTGCTGATCCGCGAGCTGGGCATCTATCCCATCGGCAGTTATGTCCGGTTGATCAACGGCGAGGTGGCGGTGGTGTCGCGCCGCGGGCTGCAATCGACGACGCCGCATGTGGAGTCGGTGCTGGGCCCGCGCGGCGCGCCGCTGGAGGTGTTTCTCGAGCGCGACACGCGCGTGCCGCTGCACGCGATCCGCGAGGTGCTGAGCAATGCCCAGGTGGCCGCGCTGAACGCGCCGCCGCTGCGCATGGAACAGGTGTGGGGCCGCGCGGCGGCTTTCTAACGGATTAGTTCAAAGTGGCGCCGAGCCTGCCTTGCGAAGCGAGGTCGCGCAGCACCCGGATCATGTCGATGTCGGACTCCTGATAAGCCGATTTACGGAACTCGTCGTACATGGCGTTGGCCGCGTCGGTGGCCGCGTCGTGGTCGTCCTGGTACTGGAAGCGCACGTACAGGGTGTCGGCGGTCGGGGTTTCGATGGTCACCGTCAGGCTCTGGCGGCTGATCTCCGGCTGCGGCGCGACCTCGTAGCGCAGCTGGCGCATCGGTTCGAGCACCACGCGGTCCTCGACCACCAGCTCGCCGAAGCGGCGGCGGCGGCGGAAACCGTTGTCGGTGCGCTCGTCGACGACGCAATCGTCCAGATGCGGCACGAACAATTTCGGCGATTCGGCGCTCAGCACCAGGCCGGCCCACAACTGCTCGACGGTCAGGGCGTCGATCAAAGGATTCAGCGGGTCGTTAATTTCAATTAAATGTTCGAATTTCATAGCTCAGCCGTGTAAAAGCGGGCGCGTTTGCGCTCCAGGCCAATATGGTAACGCAAATGTCATCAAGGCCCGCGCCGGGCCTGCCGGCCGGGGCCAGCGCTGCTACAATGGCTGGCTATTTCCCCGTCAGATCGTCCCCCGATGTCCAAAGCACCACAATTCGGCCTCAACGTCCCGCAAAGCGAAGCCGTGACCTATCTGGACGGCCCCTGCCTGGTGCTGGCCGGCGCCGGCTCGGGCAAGACGCGCGTGATCACGCAGAAAATCGCCCACCTGATCGAGGACCGGGGCTACGATCCGCGCACCATTGCCGCGCTGACCTTCACCAACAAGGCGGCGCTGGAAATGCAGGAGCGCATCGCCAAGCTGCTCAAGCAGCCCAAGCAGGCCAAGCAGCTGACGGTGTCGACTTTCCATTCGCTGGGCGTCAAGATCCTGCGCCAGGAAGCCAACGGTGTCGGCCTCAAGGACCGCTTTTCGATCATGGACAGCGACGATTGCGGCTCGCTGATCCAGGATCTGGCCATCACCACCGACAAGCAGGTGATCCGCCGCATCCAGACCGACATTTCGCTGTGGAAAAATGGCCTTATCGATCCGGCCATCGCGTTGCAGCAGGCCAAGGACGAGGACGAGGCGCAGTCGGCGCGCATCTACGCCAGCTACGTGGCGACCTTGTCGGCCTACCAGGCGGTCGATTTCGACGATTTGATCCGGCTGCCGGTGGAACTGTTCCGCAGCAACGAGCCGGTGCGCGACAAGTGGCAGCGCCGCCTGCGCTACCTGCTGATGGACGAGTACCAGGACACCAATACCTGCCAGTACGAGCTGGTCAAGCTGATGGTGACGGGTGTCGGCAAGAAGCCGATGTTCACCGCCGTGGGCGACGACGACCAGGCCATCTACGCCTGGCGCGGGGCCTCGGTGGAAAACCTGAAGACCCTGCAGACCGACTTCCCCGACCTGCAGGTGATCAAGCTGGAGCAGAACTACCGCTCCACCACGCGCATCCTGCAGGCCGCCAACGCGGTGATCGGCAACAACCCCAAGCTGTTCGAGAAGTCGCTGTGGTCGGAGCACGGCCTGGGCGAGCCGATCAACGTGCTTGGCATGGCCAACGACGACCAGGAGGCCGAGCAGGTGGCCATCATGATCTCGGCCGACCATTTCCAGCGCAAGAACAAGTGGTCCGACTACGCCATCCTGTATCGCGGCAACCACCAGGCGCGCATCATCGAGCAAAGCCTGCGCAAGGAGCGCATTCCGTACACGATCTCCGGCGGCCAGAGCTTCTTCGACAAGGCCGAGATCAAGGACATCATCAGCTACCTGCGCCTGCTGGCCAACACCGACGACGATCCGGCCTTCATCCGCGCCGTGACCACGCCCCGGCGCGGCGTCGGCCAGTCGACCATGGAAACGCTGGGCACCTTCTCCGGCCAGTGGCAATGCTCGCTGTTCGAGGCGGTGTTCAAGGGGGGCATCGAAGCGCTGCTCAACGATCGCCAACTGGGTCCGCTGCGCGACTTTTGCAACTTCATCAACAATCTCGAATCGCGCGCCAGCCGTCCCGGCCCGAGCGGCAGCGGCGACAACGCCGCCCAGGTGCTCGACGACCTGCTGGAGGCGATCAACTACGAGTCCTATCTGTACGACATGTTCGACGAGCGCGCGGCGCAGGGCAAGTGGCAGAACGTGCTGGAGTTCACCAACTGGCTCAAGGAGCGCGGCCGCGGCGGCAAGGACCGCGACGGCGACGAGAAGAACGTGCTGGAACTGACGCAGATGGTGGCGCTGATGTCGATGCTGGAGGGCCAGGACGAAGACCCGGACGCGGTGCGCATGTCGACCCTGCACGCCTCCAAGGGACTTGAGTATCCGCACGTGTTCCTGGTGGGTGTCGAGGAGGGCATCCTGCCGCACAAGGGCGACCCGGACGCGCCGGCCGAGACCATCGCCGCCCGGGTGCAGGAGGAGCGGCGCCTGATGTATGTCGGCATCACGCGCGCCCAGCGCACCTTGCAGATCACATGGTGCAAAAAGCGCAAGCGCGCCGGCGAACAGGTCCATTGCGACCCGTCGCGCTTCATCAAGGAAATGGAACTCGACGTCGGCACGGCCGCGCCGGTCGAGTCCGAAATCATCACGCCCAAAGAGCGGCTGGCAAGGATGAAGGAACTTTTAGCCACACCCAAGCCGGAAGCGAAGCCCTGAGCGGTCGATAAGCGCGCGTTGTCGGCAAGCAATGTGCTAGCATCGACTGCCGACCGCTGTGGTCGCTTATGCTTTCCGGAGGTGACATCTTGCGTACCCGACTTATCGCTGCATTGCTGCTGTCCTGCGCGCTGCTGCCCGCCGCCCATGGCGCCGAATTCGCCACCAAGCCGGAGGCCGAGGCCATGGTCGGCAAGGCCCTCAAATACTGGAAGGCCAACGGCAACGAGAAAACCTACGCCGAAATCGGCAAGAAGGACGGCCCGTTCGTCGACCGCGACCTGTACGTGGTGATCTACGGCCTGGACGGCACGGTGCGCGCGCATGGCGCCAACCCCAAGATGATCGGCAAGAACCTGATGGAGATCCGCGACGTCGACGGCAAGTTCTTCGTCAAGGAGCGGGTCGAGATGGCCAAAAAGAAAAAGCCGTTCTGGCAGGATTACAAGTTCACCAATCCCACCAACGGCAAGATCGAGCCCAAGACCATGTATTGCGTGCCGGAAGACGATATGGTGCTGTGCGGCGGCGTCTACGTAAAGTAAGCGTGGAGTGAATGGCGGTTAGAATGCATGCTTTCCAGCAGGGAGCATGCCGTGGGCAACACCGAAGACCGCTTCATCGATATTGAAATCAAACTGGCGCACCAGGAACACATCGTCGAGTCGCTGAACCAGCGCGTCTACGAGCAGCAGCAGCAGATCGACAAGCTCGAGCAGATGTGCGCCGCGCTGGTCCAGCACGTGCGCGACCAGGCGCAAGGCAACAGCGGCGGCGCGCTCGCGCACGAGCCGCCACCGCATTACTGACCTTACACCAGCACCGCGCGCAGCGCCTCGACGGCGATCGCGTGGTCTTCCGCCTGGCGCAGGCCGGACACCGTCACCGTGCCGATCATGCCGACGTTCCGGATCGTGATCGGGAACGCGCCGCCGTGGGCCGCATAGTCGGCCGGATCGAGATAGCTGATTTCCTCGAACGCCACGCCCCGATGCTTGTGGTCGATGCCGATGAAGAACGAGCAGCGGCCGAAGCGCGCCACCACATTGTTCTTGCGGCGTATCCAGTCGGCCTGGTCGGCCGAGGCGCCCTGCATCGCGTGGTGGAACAGCACCTTGCCGTTGACGGTGATGTTGACCGTGACGCTCTTTTGCCGGTGCTTGGCCAGCTCGATCACCTTCAAGCCCAGCGCCAGCGCGGTATCGCTGCCGAAAGCGGTAAATTGCAGCTCGTGCTCCTGCTGCGTCAACGTCTCGAGCAACTCCGGGAAATTTTCCATCGATAGTCCTTTGTGGGTAAGCGGTAGGTAAAGCGGTAGATAAGCGCAGGCCGCAGTGTAGCCGATATCGTCCTGGCAACGCGTTGTGGCATTGCTTACAAAGTTGTCCGATGGAACAGATGGTTGTAAGTTATACTATCGATCCGCGTGCCGCGCCCAGCCACGCCCTCCCGTGGTATTTCATGCACATCGACGTTTCCACCCTGCTCATCGCCATGACGCTCAACATGTTGACGATGGCGGTAGCGTTGCCGTATTTCATGGGACACGTCAACCGGCCGGCGCGCCGGGCCCAGGTTGGCGTCGCCCTGCAAACGGCCGGCTGGGTGCTGTTGTTGCTGTCGAGCGTGTGCGCGCCGGGTGGCTCGCTGGACCGCGTGCTGTCGACCTTGTCGATGGGCTGCATCGCCGGCGGCCTGGCGTTCAACGCGGTCGCCTTCGACCTGTGGTGCGGCCGCCAGGCCACCGCCCGTGCGCCGACCATCATCGCGGTACTGCTGACGCTCGGCTACGGCGCCGGCTTTTCGAGTTACGCGTTTCGCGTCGGCTGGGCCAACGGCCTGCTGGCCTTGCAGATGGCAATGGTGGCGATGGCGCTGTGCCGCCGGCCGCAGGCGCCGGTCGGCCGCTGGCGCTGGTTGCTGGTGATCTCGCTGCTGGCGCAGATGGTGGTGACGGCCTGGCGCGGCGCGCTGGGCGCCTTTTACACCGCCGACTTTCCCCATTTCTTCGCGCCGCACGTCGTCAACCTGGTGTTCGCGCTGGTGGCCAACGTCACGGTGGTGCTGTCGCTGGCGGCCATCCTGCTGGCCCACCGCGACGAGGCCGCGCGCGAGCTGGAGCGCCTGGCCACGGTCGACGGCCTGACCGGCGCCCTCAATCGCCGCGCCTGGCTGGCGCAGGCCGGCATCGACCTGGCGATCAGCGTGCGCTATCAGCAGCCGATGGGCGTGCTGATGCTCGACCTCGACCACTTCAAGCAACTGAACGACACGCGCGGCCACGCCGCCGGCGACCGCGCGCTGCAGCGCTTCGCGGCGGCGCTGCGGGCGGTCAGCCGCACCGGCGACGTCTTTTGCCGTTACGGCGGCGAGGAATTCTGCGTGCTGCTCAACTGCGCCGACATCGCCGCCGTCCGCGCCTACGACCGTCGCCTGCGCGACTGGCTGACCGACTATGTGCTGCCGACACTCGATTTCGACCTGTCTTACAGCGCCGGCATCGCCATGCGCCTGTCGGAGTCGGACAGCATCGAGGCCATGCTGCGCCGCGCCGATGCCGGGCTGTACCTCGCCAAGGCGCAGGGCCGGGCCGTGACGCTGGGCTAACGCCGTCCGCTGGCCGCCATTGCACCGGCGTGGTTTAATCCCAACTATTTGGGCCTCATGTGCACACTAGAACCCGGGTCACCATGTTTAGCATCCTGATCATCGCCGCTTACCTGGCGTTTTGGCCGGTACCTATTCAAGCCGTCAGCTGGAGCGCGCCTGCCGCGCCGGGTTACCAGGGCGCTTACGCGGTCAACAGCAAGCTGACGCACCAGCGGACGATTTCCCTCGGCGCGGAACGAGGACCCGAGCACGTGGTCGTTGGCCGGGATGGCTGGCTGTACACCGCTGTCGCCAGCGGCCATATTCTGCGGATGGACCGCGACGGCGGCGGACAGGCGGTGTTGGCCTACACCGCCGGCCGGCCGCTGGGACTGGACTTCGACGCCGGCGGCAATCTGATCGTAGCCGACGCCATCAAGGGTTTGCTGTCGGTTACGGCGGACGGCAACGTCACTTCGCTGACCGAGGCGGTCGACGGCATGGCGATTGGTTTTGCCAACGCGGTCGTCGTCGCAAGCAATGGCAGGATTTATTTCACCGACGCCTCTGGGCGCTTCACCACAACACGCTGGGGCGGCACGGAGGAGGCGGCGATGCTGGACGTGATGGAGCAATCGGCGACCGGACGCGTGCTGGAATACGATCCGGCCACCAAGGCCACCCGCGTGGTCGCCACCGGCCTGAGCTTCGCCAACGGGATTGTGCTTAGCACCGACGAGCGGCACTTGTTTGTCGCTGAAAGCGGCAGATATCGCGTGTGGAAAATCGCCGTGGATGCCGACCGGCTCGATATCGCGCTGCCGTCGCCGCAGGCGCAGCTGCTGGTCGACAATTTGCCCGGCTATCCGGACAATTTGACGCGTGGAATGAACGGCAAAATCTGGCTGGGGCTGGCCGGCCAGCGCAACGATCTTGACTTGATGGCCCAGCGGCCCTACATGCGCGAGATGGCGCTGCGGATTCCGCGCTTCATGTGGTCCATGCCAAAGCCTTACGGGCACGTGGTCGCGCTGAGCGAAGACGGACAGGTGCTGGATGACTTGCAAGACCCGAGCGGTGCTTCGCCGCTCACCACGGGCGCGACCGAAACTGCCGATCGTCTCTACATTCATAATGCCAACGGCGGCAGCCTGGGATGGCTGGAAAAATAGCTGCGAAAAAATATCGGAAAAGATGTCGAATCGCCCACCGCCTATTCGTCGTATGATCTGAGGGCCTTCCTCTACTTCTTCAGGAGACAAACATGACAACGAATACCGTGCAACTGCATCGCGTCCTCAAGTCCACGCCGGACCGGGTGTACCGCGCCTTCCTGAACGCCGACGCCATGGCCAAATGGCTGCCGCCGTTCGGCTTCACCGGCAAGGTGCACCAGATGGATGCGCAGGTCGGCGGTACCTATAGCATGTCGTTCACCAACTTCACCACCGGCGACAGCCACTCGTTCGGCGGCGAGTATCTCGAGCTGGTGCCCAACGAGCGGCTGCGCTACACGGCGACATTCGACGATCCCAATCTGCCGGGCCAGATGCAAACGACGGTGACCTTGCGCGCGGTGTTCTGCGGCGTGGAGATCAAAGTGGTACAGGAAGGCATCCCGGAGGTGATCCCGGCCGAGGCCTGCTATCTGGGCTGGCAGGAGTCGCTGGTGCTGCTGGCGCAACTGGTCGAGCCGGAGATCCGCCAGTAACCGGGCAAGCAGGGCCCGAAACCGCAAAGTCGGCTGCCATCCGGTAAAACCCCAAGAATGCCGTTCTTTCCTGCTCCGAGAATCCAGCAGTCATCTTGCCGAGCAGTTGATGACCAGTCCCGGTGATGCCTTGGCCTACAGTAGCTGGACCGAGGTGGAGTTACTTTCCGCAGTGGGCATACAGGTTCGGCGCAAGCTATTGACAAAGCGTGCAGCAAAGCAGGCGACGCACTGCTTTTGGCTTTGGTCCAAGAGTATCGAGCGGAACTGTGGACTTTCGATCGCGTTATGTCGAAGGCAGCCTCGCATTTCGGCCTCCGATGCCACCTTATGCGCACCTAACCAATGGGGGAGGGCTTGACGCCGCCATGCCCCCTGCCATCCTGTAAAATCAGCCCATAAAACTCAGGGGAATCAGATGGGCAAAGGCAGGCTTGAAGCATTCAGCGATGGCGTCATCGCGATCATCATTACCATCATGGTGCTGGAACTAAAGGTTCCGCACGGCGCCGATCTGGCGGCGTTGCAGCCGCTGGTGCCGGTGTTTCTCAGCTATGTGCTCAGTTTCGTCTATGTCGGCATTTACTGGAACAACCACCACCACATGCTGCACGCCTCGACCGTGGTCAACGGCACCGTGCTGTGGGCCAATCTGCACCTGATGTTCTGGCTGTCGCTGGTGCCGTTCGCCACCGGCTGGATGGGCGAGAACCATTTCGCGCCGCTGCCCGTCGCGCTGTACGCGGCCACGCTGTTCCTGTCATCGGTGGCCTATTTCATTCTCGAACGCAGGCTGATCTCCTGCAATCCGAAAGATCACGTGCTGGCCAAGGCCGTCGGCCAGGACCGCAAAAGCATGGCGTCGATGGTGCTCTATTTGCTCTCCGTGCCGCTGGCGTTCGTGTCGGTGTGGGTGTCGTTTACGCTGCTGGTGCTGGTGGCGGTCCTGTGGTTCCTGCCCGACCGCCGCATCGAAGCCGCGATGCATTCGTAAGAGGTGCTTCCTTTTCTACGGCCTAAATTGCCACCTGCGGTTTGTTCTGTGAACTAAAGCGGGCCTTGACAAAGCATTCTTCGGAAAAACGTGCCGGTTTCCGATCAAGTGCAGTGCAGCATTTTTTGCGGATGACGGTCTGTGCGCCGCCCTGATATGATCTTGCGCTTCCGTGCCGCGCTTTGCCGCGCCGGCATTTTTCTTGGCGCTTATTGAAAGATCCAGATCATGTCCCGTCCTCAGATGCTTGTTGTCGCCGCCGCCCTCGGCCTGGCCTTTTCCCAGACGGTATTGGCCGCGCCGGCCGCCTCGCTGGCCGGCAACCCGCTGGCCACCGCCAGCACCTTGCCGTTCCACTATCCGGCCTTCGACAAAATCAAGGATGAACATTTCCTGCCGGCCTACGCCGAAGGCATGCGCCAGCAATTGAAGGAAATCGACGCCATCGCCAACAACAAGAAGCCGGCGACGTTCGACAACACCATCGTCGCGATGGAGAAATCCGGCGCGCTGCTGACGCGCGTGCAAACCACCTTCGGCAACCTGCAAGGCGCCAACACCAACGACAAGCTCGACGCCATCGACAGCGAAATGTCGCCCAAGCTGGCCGCCCATGGCGACGCCATCTATCTGAACCCTAAATTGTTCGCGCGCGTCAAAGCGCTGTACGACAAGCGCGACAGCCTGAAACTGGACGCGGAATCGAAGCACCTGCTGGAACGCTACCACACCGATTTCGTCCGTGCCGGCGCCAACCTGTCGGCCGCCGACAAGGACAAACTGCGCGAGCTCAACGGCGTCATCGCCACGCTGCAAACCACCTTCACGCAGAACGTGCTCAAGGAAACGAACGCCTCGGCGCTGCTGGTCGATACCCGTGAGGAGCTGGCCGGCATGAGCGACGCCGAGATCGACGCCGCAGCAGCCGCCGCCAAGGCCAAGGGCAAGGACGGCAAGTTCCTGATCGCGCTGGTCAACACCAGCGGTCAGCCGCCGCTGGCCGTGCTCAAAAGCCGCGCCGTGCGCGACCGGCTGATGGCCGTGTCGCTGTCGCGCGGCGCCAATGGCGGCGAGTTCGACAACCGCCAGGTGGTGCTCAAGATCGCCAAGGCGCGCGCCGAGAAGGCCACCTTGCTGGGTTACGCCAACTACGCCGCCTACTCGCTGGAAGACCAGACCGCGCACGACACCGCAGCCGTCAACAAGCTGCTGGGCGAGCTGGCGCCGCCGGCCGTCACCAACGCGAAGAAGGAAGCGGCCGACCTGCAAGCGGTGGTCGATGCGGACAAGGGCGGCTTCAAGATCGGCGCGGCCGACTGGGCCTACTACACCGACAAAGTGCGCGCGCAGCGCTTCGCCTTCGACGAGAACCAGCTCAAGCCGTACTTCGAACTCGACAACGTGCTGATCAACGGCGTCTTCTTTGCCGCCACCAAGCTGTACGGCATCACCTTCAAGGAACGCAAGGATCTGCCGGTGTACAACCCGGACGTGCGCGTGTTCGACGTGTTCGACGCCGACGGCAAGCAGCTGGCCATCTTCCTGGCCGACATGTACGCCCGTGGCAACAAGCAGGGCGGCGCGTGGATGAACGAGTACATCTCGCAATCGTCGCTGCTGGGCACCAAGTCGGTGGTGGCGAACCACCTCAACATTCCCAAGCCGCCTGCCGGCGAGCCGACCTTGCTGACGTACGACGAGGTCAAGACCGCGTTCCACGAGTTCGGCCACGCGCTGCACGGCATGTTCTCGAACGTGAAGTATCCCCGCTTCTCCGGCACCAGCGTGCCGCGCGACTTCGTCGAGTATCCGTCGCAAGTGAACGAGATGTGGGCCGTGTGGCCGGAAGTGCTGGCCAACTACGCCAAGCACTACAAGACCGGCGCGCCGATGCCGAAGGAATTGCTCGACAAGGTGGTCGCTTCCAAGAAATTCAATCAGGGCTTCATGACCACCGAGTACCTGGCCGCGTCGCTGCTGGACCAGCGCTGGCACCAGCTGACGCCGGCACAAGTGCCGACCGACGTGCTGGCGTTCGAGGCGAACTCGTTGAAGGACATGGGCGTCGACTTCGCGCCGGTGCCGCCGCGCTATCGCACCACGTATTTCTCGCATAGCTTCTCGGGCGGCTACTCGTCCGGCTACTACGCCTACCTGTGGTCGGAGAAGCTGGACGCCGACACCGTCGAATGGTTCAAGGAGAAGGGCGGCCTGAAGCGCGAGAACGGCGACTGGTTCCGCGCCAAGCTGCTGTCGCGCGGCGGCACGGACGATGCGATGAATTTGTTCCACAATTTCCGTGGTCGCGATCCGGTCATCGAGCCGCTGCTGGAACGCCGTGGCCTGACGGGCAAGTAAGAACGAACGTCAAACCCGTACCGCGCAGCGCAGCGGGTTGCGGGTTTAAAGCAATTTATATATCAAGGGATACCATGAATCGCACTAATTTGATCATCACCGCCGGCATCGCCGCGATTTGCGGCGTTGCCCACGCCGCGCAGCCGGCCTCGCTGCTGGCGGCGAGCAACCCGTTCGCCAAAGTGAGCCCGCTGCAATACGGCTACCCGCAATTCGACAAGATCAAGGACGACGACTACGCGCCGGCGTTCACCGAAGGCATGCGCCAGCAGGCGGCCGAGATCGAAGCGATCGCCAACAATAAAAAGCCGGCAACCTTTGACAACACCATCGTCGCGATGGAAAAATCGGGCCAGCTGCTGTCGCGCGTGTCCAGCGTGTTCGGCAACCTGTCCGGCGCCAACACCAACGACACCTTCAAGGCGCTGGAGCGCGAGCTGTCGCCGAAACTGGCCGCTCACAGCGACGCGATCCGCCTCAACGGCAAGCTGTACGCGCGCATCAAGTCGCTGTACGACAAACGCGACAAGCTGCACCTGGACGCCGAATCGAAATACCTGCTGGAACGCTACAACACCGACTTTGTGCGCGCCGGCGCCAAGCTGTCGGCCGCCGACAAGGACAAGCTCAAGGCGATGAACGCGGAGCTGGCCAAGCTGCAAACCACCTTCGCGCAGAACGTGCTGGAAGAGGCCAACGCCTCGGCGCTGATCGTCGACACCCGCGAGGAACTGGCCGGCATGAGTGACAAGGCGATCGACGCTGCCGCCATCGTCGCCAACAAACGCGGCCTGGAAGGCAAGTTCGCCATCCCGGTCGTCAACACCTCCGGCCAGGCCAACCTGTCCGTGCTGACCAACCGCGCCACGCGCGAACGCCTGATGGCCGCGTCGCTGACGCGCGGCAGCCATGGCGGCAAGTTCGACAACACGCAAGTGGTGCTGCAACTGGCCAAATTGCGTGCCGACAAGGCCGCGCTGCTGGGCTACCCGAGTTTTGCCGCGTACGCGCTGGAAGACCAGACCGCGCACGATCCGGAAGCGGTCAACAAGATGCTGTCCGAATTCGCCCGTCCGGCCGTCGCCAACGCGAAGAAGGAAGGCGCCGAGATCCAGCAGGTGATCGACAAGGAAAAAGGCGGCTTCCAGCTGGCCGCGCACGACTGGTCGTTCTACAGCGACAAGGTGCGCGCCG
Organism: Duganella sp. AC917; assembly: GCF_979258245.1. Lineage (NCBI taxonomy): Bacteria > Pseudomonadati > Pseudomonadota > Betaproteobacteria > Burkholderiales > Oxalobacteraceae > Duganella > Duganella sp. AC917. The sequence goes on along the minus strand of NZ_OZ409848.1, from coordinate 5,052,176 downwards.
AGCGCTTTGCCTTCGACCAGAGCCAGCTCAAGCCGTATTTCGAGTTGAACAGCGTGCTGACCAACGGCGTGTTCTTCGCCGCAGGCAAGGTCTACGGCCTGACCTTTAAGGAGCGCAAGGATCTGCCGGTGTACAACCCGGACGTGCGCGTGTTCGACGTGTTCGACGCCGACGGCAAGCAACTGGCCATCTTCATCGCCGACTTCTACGCCCGCAGCAACAAGCGCGGCGGCGCCTGGATGAATGCCTACGTGTCGCAATCGTCGCTGATGGGCACGCAGCCGGTGGTCGCCAACCACCTCAACATTCCTAAGCCGAACGACGGCGAGCCGACGCTGCTGACCTACGACGAAACGCGTACGCTGTTCCACGAGTTCGGGCACGCGCTGCACGGCATGTTCTCGAACGTCAAGTACCCGCGCTTTGCCGGCACCCGCGTGCCGCGCGACTTCGTTGAGTTCCCGTCGCAGGTCAACGAGATGTGGTCGACCCAGCCGGAAGTGCTGGCCAACTACGCCAAGCACTACCAGACCGGCGCCGCGATGCCGCAGGAACTGCTCGACAAGGTGATCGCCTCGAAGAAATTCAACGAAGGCTTCCGCACCACCGAGTACCTGGCCGCATCGATCCTGGACCAGAAATGGCACCAGCTGGGCGCGTCGCAGATCCCGACCGACGTGCTGGGCTTTGAAGCGGCCTCGTTGAAGGCGGCCGGCGTCGATTACGCGCCGGTGCCGCCGCGCTACCGCACCACGTACTTCTCGCACGTGTTCTCGGGCGGCTATTCGGCTGGTTACTACGGCTACCTGTGGTCGGAGAAGCTGGACGCCGACACCGTCGAATGGTTCAACGAAAACGGCGGCATGCTGCGCAAAAACGGCGACTACTTCCGCAAGATGCTGCTGTCGAAAGGCGGCACGATGGACGCGATGGACATGTTCCGCGCCTTCCGTGGCCGCGACGCCAAGATCGAGCCGTTGCTGGAACGTCGTGGTTTGACCGAGAAGTAATACGGGCGGCAAGGCGGTTTATTCGCCTTGCCAGAACTCGTTGAGGTCGTCCTTGTAGTTCGCGTTAGGATAAACGGGCTGGCGTGCCGGGCGTTCGGGCATGGGGAAGTTGTGCTTACTCGTCCAGGCTCGGATGTCGGGGATCACGCCGGGTTTTTCACCGGCGGGGCATTCGTGCAGGCACAGCCACTGTTTGCCTTGCATGCCGATGACGGGCCTCGGACGGTCTTCGAACCGGGCCCAGCCCACCAGCTCGCCGATGAAGTTGCCGTGCTTGGAATAGGTGGTGACATCGATATAAGGTTGCTCCCGGCGATACAGCTGGGCAGTCCACTCGCGACAGCCGACGTTGCCGCGAGAGTCGTTTTTGTGCCAATACTTCTCGTATCGGTGCGAATCGATCGTTATGCATAGGGCAGGCGAGAAGCTAACATCACCCGGAATGCCTTGGTCCCATTCTCCAAAACTGTATGGTTTTGCATCGGGCTTGGCAGGTTGAATAAGAACGAACCTCAGGATGCCTGAGAGCTTACCAATGAATCGAGAAAATACCGCATCGTCGTTCAGTACGCGGCCCGTCCGATCGAAGGAAACCAGAGCGATTGCAACTGCGTTCGTTTTTGTAGGGACGATTTGTCTGATGTCGATGAATAGTTCTTCAACGTCATGATAAATGTAGTCTTTTCCTTGCTGCCCGTCCAAAGCATTGAAACGCTTCGACACCCCTATGCCTTCTGCCATGGACTTCTCGGAATCGATAAACAGGATATATCGCATGTCCCAAGGAATATCGAGCCATTCACGCGATGGGTTTCGTTGGTTTTCGGCTGGACTGGCTGCGAACGCCTTTGCCGCAAACGTCAATATCGCCAATGTGTAGGCTAATTTGTGCCGCTTCATAGGATTTTAGGTTCTTTCACAGTGAGGTGAAGATGATTTGCGTGCAGTTTTTCATTCGAGGTACTTTGCTCGTTCGCTTCTGGTAGGCGCTGATCTTCAGTGCTCATCTCCATGTACCAAGGATCGAACACCTGTTTTATCGAATGGTGTTTGTAAAGTCTGGTCCTAAGAGCACTCATCAATTCCGGTTCATTATTGTCGCGCTCGTTATCCCATACGCCTTTTGCCTCGGCTTGTACTTTCGCATTCTTTTTCTTATCCCCCGGTTCTTCGCCATTGGAATCCGCAGTCCCCCGCGTTTTCTGTTTCACGGCAAGGTACTCGGCGTATAGCTTCTTTTCGGCGTCGCTGACGTTTTCGTTCTTGCCCATACCAGTCAGCCCGACGCGGTTGATGCGCACCTTTTGAGTGGGGTTGGCGATGTGGATGACGTCGATTCCCAGCCCGGCCCGGTGCGCGATCGAGCCGAGCATCGGCCGCCAGCACGACGTCACCAGCATGTCGGTGATGCCCGCGTTGCAGGCCTCGGTGTACAGTGAAGCAAACGCACAAGGATGAGTGCGCGGCAGCACGTCGTCGAGCAGTGAACAAGCGGTGACATTGGCCCTGGCGTTTTCCGCATCGGCAAAGCGGACCCGCAGTTCCAGCCCCGGCGCGGAGTCGCTGGCGGGGATTTTGACCAGAACGCTGTTCTCCCGCAGTCCCGTGTAGATGGCGCGCACGGCTTGCCGCACAGCCGGTATCGTTTCCGGCGGCAGGGACGATAACGATGGTGGCCGACCAAAAAATAAATGCAAGCGGCGCTGAGGGCTCATTCGCCCTGCCAAAACTCGTTGAGGTCATCCTTGAAGTTCGCGTTCGGATAGACGGGCTGGCGTGCCGGGCGTTCCGGCATGGGGAAGTTGTGCTGGCGCGTCCAAGCGCGGATGTCGGGGATCACGCCGGGTTTTTCGCCTGCTGGGCACTCGTGCAGGCACAGCCACTGTTTGCCTTGCATGCCGATGACGGGCCTGGGACGGTCTTCGAACCGCGCCCAGCCCACCAGTTCGCCAATGAAGTTGCCGCGTTTGGAATAGGTGGTGATATCGATATAGGGCTGTTCCGGGCGATACAGTTGGGCGGTCCATTCGCGACAGCCAACGTTGCCGCGGTAGTCGTCTCTGCGCCAATCGGAGTCATACCGATGGGAATCCAACGCGCCGCATAAAGCCGGCGAGAAGCTGACATCGCCAGGAATTCCTTGATCCCAATCTGCGAACGCATAGGGTTTCGGCCCGGGCCTTTCGCTTTGGATGAGCACGAAAGTGTTGATTGCAGAGAGCTTTCCGATGAACCGTGAAAGGGCAATTGGGCCTAAAACTCTCCCGGTTTGATCGAACGAGATCAGAGCTGTCGCTATCGAGAAGGTTTTTGACGAAAGCACCTGTTTTGTCTCTGCAAACAACTCTTCGACATCATAGTAGACGTGATTGTTACCTTGCTTACCGTCCAAGAGATTGAAGTCCTTTGAAGCCGAGATACTTGCTTCCATATTCTTTTTGGTATTGATGAAGAGGACGTAGCGCACATCCCAAGGACGATCAAGCCATTCGCGTGAGGGTTGTCGCTCTTGTGAAGTCGTCGCAGCTAGAATTATGCATGGCGCGTATCCAATCGCCGAGAAGAGCATGAGTAGTTTAAAAATCTTCATAGGATCTTCGGTTCTTTAACAGTGACGTGGAGATGATTTGCATGCAGCGTTTCGTTTTTGCTGTGCTGCTCGTTTGGGGCTGGCGGGCTCCGGTCCCCCGTGTTTGCTTCCATGTACCACGGATCGAAAACCTGTTTTATTGAGCAGTGTTGCTGCAATCGACGGCGGAATGCATTAATGAGTTGTGGTTCGCTTTTCTCAAGCTCCTCTTGCCATTTTCTCTTCGCTTCTTTCTCGGTTTTTCTTTCCAGCGCCTTTTCTTTTTCTTGTTGGTCCGTGCCTAGTATTCCAGCGTCCATCGGTTTCGCAGCAACATACTCAGCGTATAGTTTTTTCTCTATGTCGCTGACGTTTTCGTTCTTGCCCGTGCCAGTCAACCCGACTCGGTTGATGCGCACCTTTTGAGTGGGGTTGGCGATGTGGATGACGTCGATTCCCAGCCCGGCCCGGTGCGCGATCGAGCCGAGCATCGGCCGCCAGCACTAGGTCACCAGCATGTCGGTGATGCCAGCGTTGCAGGCTTCCGTGAACAGCGACGCAAACGCGCAGGGATGGGTGCGTGGCAGCACGTCATCGAGTAGTGAACAAGCAATGATGTTCGCGCTGGCGTTTTCCGCCTCGGCAAAGCGGACCCGCAGTTCCAGCTCGGCGCGGAGTCGCTCGCGGCAATTTGACCAGAACGCTTTTCTCGCGCAGCCCCGCGTAGATGGCGCACACGGCCTGCCGCACAGCCGCTATAGTCTCCAGCTGCAGGGACGATAGCGATGGTGGCCGACCAAAAAATAGATGCAAGCGGCGCTGTGGGCTCATTCGCCCTGCCAAAACTCGTTGAGGTCGTCCTTGTAGTTCGCGTTAGGATAAACGGGCTGGCGTGCCGGGCGTTCGGGCATGGGGAAGTTGTGCTTACTCGTCCAGGCTCGGATGTCGGGGATCACGCCGGGTTTTTCACCGGCGGGACATTCGTGCAGGCACAGCCACTGTTTGCCTTGCATGCCGATGACGGGTTTGGGGCGGTCTTCAAAGCGTGCCCAACCTGCGATTTCGCCGATGAAATTGCCGCGTCTGGAGTAGGTCGTGATATCGATAAACGGCTGTTCGCTACGGTATAGCTGCGCCGTCCATTCGCGGCAACCGACATTGCCGCGATAGTCATTCCGGTTCCAGTCCGCGCCGTAGCGATGCGAGTCCAGAGTTGTGCAAAACGCCGGAGAGAAGCTGGCATCGCCCGGTATGCCTTGATCCCAGTCTCCGAATCTAAAGGGCTTTGCCGCAGGTCGATCAGGACGAATAAATACAAAACGGTCGATACTGGACAGCTTGGCAGCGAACTGGCTCATATTTAGAACACGACCCGTTTCATCGAATGTCATCAGTGCCGTTGCAATCGATACTGGGCGGGATGGAAAGACTTTTTTGGTTTGGGAGAACAGCTCCCTGCCGTTTAGATATACATAGTCATTCCCCTCCATACCGTCCGCTGCGTTAAAGCGTTTGGCGAAGTCAATATGCTCCGCCATATGCTTTGCAGTGTTGACGAACAGCACGTAGCGAATGCCCCAATCAAGATCGCGCCATTCACGCGAAGGCCGGCGCACTTCTGGCGTTGAAGCTTCAAGTGCCTCGCTTATAGTGCTCAGTAGTGCAAGAGATAAGAAGCAGAAGTAGTTGAACGTCATAGGATTTTGGGTTCTTTAACGGTGACATGCAGGTGATTGGCATGAAGCTTCTCATTTGGGCTACGCTGTTCGTTAGGGGTATGAAGATGATGATCGCGCGTGTTCACGTCCATATACCATGGATCGAAAACTTGTTTTACTGTTTGATGTTTCTCCAGTCGGGTGCGAAATTCATTCAATAGCGCCGGTTCGGTTTTCTTTCGTTCCTCGTTCCACATGTCCTTTGCTTCTTCCTCGTTGCCTGTTTTCTTAGACTCGTGATCCCGCTCTGGCTCATTGTCAGAGAGGGCATGCAGGTCTCGCTTCGCCGCAAGATACTCGCGGTATAGTTTTTTCTCCGCCACTCTTACGTTTTCGTTCTGGCCGGCACCGGTCAATCCCACCCGGTTGATCCGCACCTTTTGAGTGGGGTTGGCGATGTGGACGACGTCGATTCCCAGCCCGGCCCGGTGCGCGATCGAGCCGAGCATCGGCCGCCAGCACGACGTCACCAGCATGTCGGTGATGCCCGCGTTGCAGGCCTCGGTGAACAGTGACGCAAACGCACAAGGATGAGTGCGCGGCAGCACGTCGTCGAGCAGTGAACAAGCGGTGACATTGGCCCTGGCGTTTTCCGCATCGGCAAAGCGGACCCGCAGTTCCAGCCCCGGCGCGGAGTCGCTGGCGGGGATTTTGACCAGAACGCTGTTCTCCCGCAGTCCCGCGTAGATGGCGCGCACGGCTTGCCGCACAGCCGGTATCGTTTCCGGCGGCAGGAAGGCATTCGCTTCCGCCTCGCTATATTTGTGCGAGATCAGCTTCCAGATATCGCCCGTCTAACCCGCTGAATAGAAGTCGACCGGAGGACCGCCCGGCCGGTTGGGCGGGCGGTAGGCCGCCCTGCCAATCTCTGCGCGCACCTGGTGCTTTTGGCCGGGTTGTTCAACGATCTTGACCAGCACATCGTTGTCGCCCACTTGCACGGCGTAGACGGGGTGGCGGCGGAAATCGGGATGCACGTCGCTGTTGAGAAACAGGGCGATCTTGTCACCGGGGGCGGCCAGCAACGTGATTTTGCGGGTGGCGGCGGTCAGGCCGCCGGAAGCGCCCGCAGCCTCCTGCACTTTTCCATTGAGCGATACGCGGTAGGGCAGCGCCAGGTCGGCCTTGGTGGCGCTGGTATCGAATTCGTAGCAGACCTTGCGGCAGCCGCCGAGCGCGACTGTGGTGACAGTGCCCTTGACATCGAGTGCGCAGGTAGCTGCGGAAGCCGCTTCGGTCATTGCTTGCCTCCGCCTTTGTCAACGTCGCCGACGTCCTCCACTTCCCAGAAGAGTTGAACGGTTGCCGGATCGTGGCCCTTGATGGTCCTGGTACGGCCATCGCCGTCGGTGACGCCGCGCACGGTGCGCCCGTCGGACGTCACCATGCGGTAGGGTCTGTCCGCGACGGGTTGACCGGTTCGCTCGTCGACCGCGCGGAAGGTCGCGCTGTAGACAGCCGGTGGCGGTTCGGGCGCCGACACCGGCGCGGCGGCCTTCGAACCGTCCGGCGCCACGGCGGTTTGGCCATTCGCGCCACCATCACCGCCGCCACTGCCACTGCCGCCGTCGTCGATCACCATCTGGTTCTGCGTGGCGATCAGCTTCGCGCCGCAGGCGGTTTTCATGCCGTCCACCGCCGTGCCGATGCCGGCGTAGGTGTGGAAGTCGAGCCCCTCGGCAATGGGGAAGCTGCCTTTGCACTGGGGGCAGAACGTCATGTGGCCTTTTTGAGCGACCGCGCGACCGTTGGTTGTCACCAGCTCATTGCCTTCCAGGACCTTGCCGCCATGGCTGGTGGGATCGCCTTTGCAAATCACGGCGCGCATCATGATGATTCCTCCAAAAATGAAGGATTCACTGTAGACATGGCGCGGCGGGAGCGTCTTGACACGGCACAACTTAGCCGCAGACGGTATGTACGGGGGAAGCGAGAAATTTATGTCAAAATCGAGTCTGCACAGTTTTTACGAGTTAGACCGAACCATGAGTAATGAATTAAACGGCGTTACGCTGGAAGCCATCGTCACCCGTTTGCACAAGCATTACGGCTGGGAACAGCTGGCCCAGCGGATCGACATTAATTGCTTCATCAGCGATCCAAGCGTTAAATCCAGCCTGAAGTTTTTGCGCAAGACACCGTGGGCAAGGACCAAGGTCGAAGAGTTATACGTGACCACCAAATTTGCCGATTGAACAACGAGGGATACGCATCATGGACAGTAATCTGAAAACATCGCTCAAAACCCTGCAGGCCAACCTGGCCAACGCCGGCCCGGTCGACGCCGAATTGCAGGAATTGCTGGTGCAGCTCGATGGCGACATCCAGGCGCTGATCGAGCGCGGCAAGGAGGAGCAGCCGGACGGCGGCACCACCACTTACGGCCTGGCCGAGCGCTCGCAGGAAATCTCGGCCAAATTCGCCGCCGAACATCCGAAACTGGAGCCGGCGCTGCGCGAACTGGGCCGGATGCTGTCCAATATCGGCGTTTAACGCCGCTCAACCCTTGGCGCCGCCCGCCCGGGCGGTGCGCAAGCGCCATCGTTTATCGTCCGGTAATACTGGCGCTTTCGTCACAAGTTGTTGAATACTAAAAGAATTTTCCGCGCCCCGTGAGCGGAGGGATGGCATTTCCGGTACAATGCTGTCCGATATGATCTCCCCTACCAATTTATTTGCGACCGTCCCGAAGCGGTCTGCCCGCGCTGCTGCCGCGCCTTTCCTGCCGATGTCCCGCGCCGAGATGGACGCGCTCGGCTGGGACGAGTGCGACGTGATCCTGGTCACCGGCGACGCCTACATCGACCATCCGAGCTTCGGCATGGCGCTGGTCGGCCGCCTGCTGGAGGCGCAAGGCTTCCGCGTCGGCATCATCAGCCAGCCCGACTGGACCTCGGCCGAGGCGTTCCGCGCGCTTGGCAAGCCGCGCCTGTACTACGGCATCACCGCCGGCAACATGGATTCGATGGTCAACCGCTACACGGCCGACCGCAAAATCCGCTCGGACGACGCCTACACCGCCAACGGCGAGCCGAACAAGCGGCCCGACCGCGCCGTCACCGTCTACGCCCAGCGCGTGCGCGAAGCCTTCCCCGGCACGCCGGTCGTGATCGGCTCGATCGAGGCGTCGCTGCGCCGCATCGCCCATTACGACTACTGGTCCGACAAGGTGCGCCGCTCGGTGCTGACCGATTCCAAGGCCGATCTGCTGATCTTCGGCAATGCCGAGCGCGCGCTGGTCGATCTGACCCACCGCATGGCCGCCGGCGAGGACATCAAGACCATCCGCGACCTGCGCGGCACCGCCTTCATGGTGCCGGCCGGCTGGCTGCCGAGCGAGGAATGGGGCGTCAACAACAGCACCCGCATGGATACGCCTGGCAAGGTCGACCCGCATGTCGATCCTTATATGATGGTGCAGCAGAACACGTCGTCGTGCGCCACCGAGAACGGCGGCGCCAAGGCGGCAGGTGCCGAGGCCGAAGTCAACGAGGCCATGGTCGAACCCAAGCCTCAGCCGGCCGCACCGGTCGAGGTGGTCAAGACCATCCGCATCATGAGCCGCGAAGAGCGCCAGGCGATGGAAAAGGAAAAGCACCACAAGACCGTGGTGCGGCTGCCGTCGTACGAGACCGTCAGCGCCGATCCGGTGATGTACGCGCACGCCTCGCGCGTGTTCCACCTGGAATCGAATCCAGGCAACGCCCGCGCCATGGTGCAGGCGCACGGCGAGCGCGACGTGTGGATCAATCCGCCGCCGCTGCCGCTGCGCATGGACGAGATGGACGGCGTCTACGACATGAACTACGCGCGCGCGCCGCATCCGTCGTACGGCAAGGCGCGCATCCCGGCGTGGGAAATGATCCGTTTCTCGGTCAACATCATGCGCGGCTGCTTCGGCGGTTGCACGTTCTGTTCGATCACCGAGCACGAGGGCCGCATCATCCAGAGCCGCTCGGAGCCGTCGATCCTGCGCGAGATCGAACATATCCGCGACAAGACCAAAGGCTTCACCGGCACCATTTCCGACCTGGGCGGGCCGACCGCCAATATGTACCGCCTGGCTTGCAAGGACCCGAAGATCGAGGAGTCGTGCCGCCGCCTGTCGTGTGTGTACCCGTCGATCTGCGTCAACCTCGGCACCGACCACAGCAAGCTGATCTCGCTGTACCGCAAGGCGCGCGCCATTCCAGGCGTCAAGAAGATCCTGATCTCGTCGGGCCTGCGCTACGACATCGCCGTGCGTTCGCCGGAATACGTCAAGGAACTGGTCACGCACCACGTCGGCGGCTTGCTGAAGATCGCGCCCGAGCACACCGAAGAAAATACGCTGTCGAAGATGATGAAGCCGGGCATCGGCGCCTACGACGAGTTCAAGGAAATGTTCGACCGTTTCTCCCTGGAGGCCGGCAAGAAGCAGTACCTGATTCCGTACTTCATCGCCGCTCACCCGGGCACGACCGATCTGGACATGCTGAACCTGGCATTGTGGCTGAAGAAGAACAACTTCAAGCTCGACCAGGTGCAGACCTTCATGCCGACGCCGATGGCGATGGCCACCACTATGTATCACACGCGCAAGAATCCGTTGCGCAAGGTGACGGCCGATTCGGAAAACGTCGAGACGGCGCGCAGCGGCAAGATCCGCCGCACGCACAAGGCCTTCCTGCGCTACCAGGACCCGGAGAACTGGCCGATCCTGCGCGAGGCGCTGGTGGCCATGGGCCGGGGCGACTTGATCGGCAACGGCGACAAGCACCTGATTCCGAGCTGGTCGGCAGGCGAGGCGACCAGCAACCCGAGCACCGACGGCCGCCGTGGCCCGGCCTCTGCGCTGCCGCTGCCCGGCGCTGCCGCCAAGGGCAAGGGTGGCAACGCGGGCGCCAAGTCGGGCATCGTGGCGTCGGCCTCGGCCCAGGCGCAACAGCGCGGCCAGGGCCAGCGCGCCAATGCGCTGACCGGTTCGCTCACGGCGCGCCAGTCGCTCGAAACCAAGGTGCGCGCGTCGATCCTCGACACCATCAAGGTCAAGAAGCCGGCGGCATCGGCCCCGGTCAAGGGCGGAAAACCGGCGCGTGCACCCGTCGGCGCCCCGCGCGGTCGCAAGTAGGCCGCATCAGCGCTTCGAAAAGCAGATACATCGGATGTGTCTGCTTTTTTTTCGCCTGTTCGTAGCGGAAATGTTGCTAACAAGTTGAATCGGTCAAATTGCACGGCTAATTCGGTCCTGCTCCAGCGATGCGGCCGATGCGCATACGACTACACTGGTTGAGGATGGCTGTCATCTCCGGCGGCCGGCAACGCAGACTTTCACTGTGAAACTGGAACATCATGAAAAATTTTAAATTCTCGTCCCTGCTGCACGTACCGATGGTCGCCCTGCTGGCGGTATTGGCAGCCTGCGGCGGCGGTGGTGGCGGTGGCGACTCGGCGGCCACGCCACCGGCGTCCAGCACGCCGACCTTGCGCAGCATCGCCATCACGGTGCCCGGCAACGCCACCACGATCGCGGTGGGCACCGCGCCCAAGACGCTGGTCGCGACCGGCAGCTATTCGGACGGCACCACCAAGCCGCTGACGGCAGCAGGCGGCCTGATCTGGGCGCCGACCAGCGGCAAGGTGCTGGCGGTCGCGACCAACGGCGCGCTGACGGCCAAGGCGGTGGGTACCGAAAACGTCACGGCCACGGTCGACACCGTGGTCGGCACCCTGGCCATCACGGTCACGGCGCCCTGGATGAACGTCGCCGCCGGCGGCTACCAGACCATCGCCCGCAAGGCCGACGGCAACCTCTACAGCTGGGGCTCGAACATCAAGGCGCAGTTGGGCGACAGCACCACGATCGACCGCAACGCGCCGGTACTGGTGGCCGGCGCCAGCCCGACCTGGAAACAAGTGGCCGTCGGCGACCAGTTCGCCGTGGCGATCCGCAATGACGGCACCCTGTGGGCGTGGGGCTACAACCAGGACGGCCAGCTGGGCGACGGCACCCAGATCAACCGCACCGTGCCGACCCAGATCGGCAGCGCCAAGGATTGGGCGGTGGTGGCGGCCGGCAAGGCCCACGTGCTGGCGCTGAAGGTCAACGGTAACCTGTACGCATGGGGCCGCAACGATAAGGGCCAGCTCGGCGACGTCACCCTGACCGGCAATCGCACCGCGCCGGCCAAGATCGGCGTGTTGTTGTGGGCGTCCATCGCCGCCGGTGATACCCATTCGCTGGCGATCCAGCGCGATACCAACGACTTGTACGGCTGGGGCGGCAATGCGAGCGGCCAGGTCGGCAACGCCAGCCGCACCGACGTGACCGCGCCGGCCAAGATCGGCACGCTCAAGTACACCTCGGTGGCGGCCGGCGCATTGCACTCGACGGCCATCACCACCTCCGGCACGCTGTATGCGTGGGGCCAGAATACCTATGGCCAGCTGGGCACTGGCACGCTGACCGACGTCACGGCGCCGGTGCAGATCGGCACCGACGGCAACTGGTCGCAGATGTCGGCGGGCGCGCAGCATACCGTCGGCCTGCGCAACGATGGCACCCTGTGGAGCTGGGGCGCGAACACCGAAGGCCAGCTGGGCACCGGCGGCGCCGATTCGCTGGTGCCGCTGCAACTTGGCACCGGCGCCAACTGGAAATCCGTCACCTCCGGCATGGCGCACAGCTTCGCGCTGAAATCGGACGATACGCTGTGGGGCTGGGGCCGCAACGTGGAAGGCCAGCTGGGCAACGGCAAGAACGCCCCGTACGCGGCTGTGCCGGTCAACGTGCCAAACTAGGCGGCAAACCAGGCTGCAACGCAGCTTATAACGTCCGGCGCCGCCATCGGTTGGCGCCGGCGGACGACGGACGGCAGGCGCAAGCCTGGCCGTCCGTTGCTTTTTTGTACTGAAAACATGTCATAAAGCACGAAGAAGGGTGCGGAGCGGCTACAATTTGCCTAGCTCTTTCGCTCCAGGACCCCTAGTGCCATCCCGCTCACGCGCCATCCTTTGCGCCATCCTCTCTTTCGTTGTGTTGTTATCGGCCGCCGCGCCGGCCGTCGCGCAGGACAAGGTCACGCTGCGGCTCAAGTATCTGCACCAATTCCAGTTCGCCGGCTATTACGCAGCGCTCGAGCAGGGCTATTACCGCGACGCCGGACTCGACGTGCGCATCCTCGAGGCTGCGGACGGCAACGAAGCCGAGCGCGACGTCTTGTCCGGCAAGGCCGAGTACGGCGTGGCCGGCAGCAGCCTGTTGCTGGCGCGGTTGGCCGGCAAGCCGGTGGTGGTGCTGGGCGTGGTGTTCCAGCATTCACCATACGGGCTGGCGATGCGCCAGTCCGGCGGCGAGCCCGACATCCGCCGCGTGATCGGCAAGCGGGCGATGATCGGCTCGCTCACCGACGAAGCCGGCAACGCCGACGAATTGCTGGCCTACCTGGCCAAGGAGGGCGTGCCGGTCGGCAGCGTGCAGCGTCTCGCGCCGAGCTTCGATCCGCGCGACCTGATCGAGGGCCGGGTCGACGCCATGGCCGTCTACACCACCAACGAACCCGACATGTTCGACCGGGTCGGCTTTCCGTACGATATCTACAGCCCGCGCGCGGTCGGCATCGACTTCTACGGCGACAACCTGTTCACCAGCGAGCGCGAGATCGCCAGCCACCCGGAGCGGGTGCGCGCCTTCCGCGCCGCCAGCATGCGCGGCTGGCAATGGGCGATGAGCCATCAGGAGGAGACGGTCGACCTGATCCTGAGCAAGTACACGCGCCGCAACGACCGCCAGCATCTGCTGTACGAGGCGCGCCAGATGGTCGGGCTGGTGCAGCCGGTAATGGTCGAGATCGGCTACATGAACCCGGAGCGCTGGCGCCACATCGCCGACGTCTACGCCGGGCTTGGCATGCTGCCCAAGGCGGTCAGCTTCGACGGTTTCCTGTACGACGGCGACGGCAAGCGCGGCAGTCTGGTGTGGTTGTACCGGGTGCTGGGCGCGGTCGCGCTGGCGCTGGTGCTGGCGGCGGCCATCCACTTCAGCCTGCTGGCGCGCGAACGCAAGCGCGCGCTCGACGCCATCCGCAAGGGCGAGCAGCGCTTTCGCACCATGTTCGAGGCCTCGCCGCTGGGCATCGCGCTGATCGATTCGGTCAGTTACGAATACCGCGACCTCAATCTGCGCTACCTCGACATCGTCGGCCGCTCGCAGCAGGAACTGCGCGCCGGCAAGTGGCTCGACATCGCCGACCCGGACGACGCCGCCCACATCAAGGCGCAGATGGCGCAGCTGATGGCGGGGCAATCGACCGGCTTCAAGGCCACCAGCCGCCTGCTGCGGCCGAACGGTGACCTCACCTGGGTCGACATGTCGATCACCGTGATCGAGACCGAGGCCGCCAGCCAGCCGCATCACCTGTGCATGATCGAGGACGTCACGGCCAAGAAGCAGAGCGAGACGCTGATCTGGCAGCAGGCCAACTTCGACGCCTTGACGCAGCTGCCCAACCGCCGCATGTTCCACGACCGGTTGGCGCACGACATTGTGGTCTGCCAGCGCGAGCGCTCCAGCCTGGCCGTGCTGTTCATCGACCTCGACCACTTCAAGGAGGTCAACGACACGCTGGGCCACCATCAGGGCGACATATTGCTGGTGGACGCGGCGCGCCGCATCAGCGCCTGCGTGCGCAAGTCCGACACCGTGGCCCGGCTCGGCGGCGACGAGTTCACCGTGATCCTGTCGACCTTGGGCCAGACCGACGGCGTCGAGCGCATCGCGCAGCAGATCCTCGACAGCCTGCGGGCGCCGTTCGCGCTGGGGCAGGAGCAGGCGTTCGTGTCGGCCAGCATCGGCATCACCTTGTACCCGGACGATGCGCTCGACATCGGCGACCTGCTCAAGCACGCCGACCAGGCCATGTACGCGGCCAAGGACGCCGGACGCAACCGCTACAGCTTCTTCACGCCGGCCCTGCAGGTGGCCGCGCTGAACCGCATGCGCCTGACCAACGACCTGCGCGCCGCGCTCGCCGGCGAGCAGTTCGCGCTGTATTTCCAGCCGATCGTGCACCTCGAGAGCGGGCGTATCCACAAGGCCGAAGCGCTGATCCGCTGGAACCACCCGCAGCGCGGCATCGTCAGTCCGCTCGAGTTCATCCCGCTGGCCGAGGCGAGCGGCTTGATCTGCGGCATCGGCGATTGGGTGTTCCGCGAATCGGCGCAATGGGTACGACGCTGGCGGCGCGAGCATGATCCGGATTTCCAGGTCAGCATCAATCAGTCGCCGCTGGAGTTCCAGCGCGAGGACGGCTGCTACGGAGGCTGGCTCGACCATCTGCGGGCGCTGGATCTGCCGGGGCAGTCGGTGGTGGTGGAAATCACCGAAGGCCTGCTGCTCGACGCCAATGCCGCTGTCAGCGACAAGCTGCTGCAGTTGCGCGACGCCGGCATCCAGGTCGCGCTCGACGATTTCGGCACCGGCTATTCGTCGCTGTCGTACCTGAAGAAATTCGACATCGATTATCTGAAGATCGACCGCTCCTTCACGCGCAACCTGGCGGCCGACTCGAGCGACATGGCCTTGTCGGGCGCCATCATCGTCATGGCGCACAAGCTGGGGCTGAAGGTAATCGCCGAAGGCGTCGAGACGCCCGAGCAGCGCGACCTGCTGGCCGCCGCCGGCTGTGATTACGGGCAGGGCTACCTCTTCGCCAAGCCGATGCCGGCCGAGCAGTTCGGCCGGTTTTTGCGAAATGGGTGAGCCGATTTCAATCGGATCGGTCTTGCCTCGTTCAGCTAACTGAGGTGTAATGCCGGGATTCATGGTAATTTATCAATTTCCACAACGTTACAACTCTTGAGGCCCGAGTCATGGTTGCCGTGTTCGACAGTTTGAATCAGGGGCGCATCCGGTGCGCTGACCGCGATGCGGTGCAGGTCAGCTTGGACGCGCACGCCGTCCGGGCCGGCGTGCGGGTGCCGTAATGGAAGATTGGGAGCTGTCTTTACAGGCTCTGCACAAGTTGTTGCTGGAGGTGTCGGACGACACCTGCCTGTTGTGGGTCAATCCGGCCCAGGGCGATCCGTTCAAGGACGATGCGCTGGCGCGCGAGCGGCGCGTGGTGGTGCCGATCTCCCATCCGCGCTTCGACCTGCGTTTTGCAACGTATCTTTTGCCGCTGACTTTGCATCGCTACGCGGACGCCGATATTTTCAAGCGCAGCGTGCAACTGGCGTGGCAATCGTGGAGTATCGACAGCCTCAATTTCGCCAATGGGCAAGCGATCGGCGGCTGGGTGGTGACACCGCGCCCGGCGGCGGAACTGGCGCGGCACTGGGCCGATCATTGCCATCTCCATCTGCGTGGCGGCCTGTCAAAACTGTTGCGCTTTCACGATCCCGGCGTGCGCGAATGGCTGTGGCCGACCCTGAGCACGGCGCAACGGCGGCAGTTGCTGGGCCCGGCGACGACTTTGATAGGCTTCGACCGCCAGCAACGCTTGATGTTTCACGAGATCGACGGCGGCGACCCCGCCGCGGATGCCACCGCCCGGCTGACGCTCGATGCGCAGCAATGGGCCCAGGTCGACGATTACGCGGCACTGCATGCCGCCTGGCTGCAATGGCGTCAGACGGCGTCACCGGGACCGGCGGATGAGTCGCCCGCATGGCGCGCACCGGCGGTTTTCGGCGCGCTCGGCCACGCAAGCGGCCACGGCATCCACGATCCGCAGGACCGGGAGCTGTTCGCCCTGCACGCATTGCAGCTGGGCGCCGATTTCCACACCGACGAGCGCTTGCAGCCGGTGTGGAAGCTGACCTCCGCCGGCGAATTCTACGGTGGCGCCGTCGAGAGTGTCACCCAGCATGCGGCCGACCAGCTGCACCGGTACTTATCGCACCAATCATAGATAGCGTCTTTTACACTTATGGCTTGCTCCAACCCTCAGAATCCGAACTGCCCCAATTGCAACAAGAACGGATTGGCGATATTGCCGGTCCGCTACGCGGTGGTGGCCAACACGGTCGCGGCGGAATTGCCCGCGGGCTTAGGCAACAAGGTCACCGACGTCAAACTGGCGCATCACAAATACGCGCTGCGCACGCTGCGCGAGGGCTTTTTGTACGTGCTGCACGAAAAACATCCGCGTGGCAGCCAGGTGAAGTGGGAGGTGTACGCGGTCTCGCCGGCGGGCACGTTGTGGAAGCAGTTGTCGCCGGCCGCGCTGGCGTCGGTAACGGAAGAACCGACCTGCTCGCGCAACGGCCACAATATTCCCGCCTCCGTGTTTAGCCTTGAAAAGCCTGAGAAATGCGCCAAGGTCTGGCTGGCTTTCTCGGAACACGCCTGGAGCGAAGAGACGTTCAAATTGTACGAGACCGACAACACCGCGCGCGAGCGGCGCATGCAAACCTTCCTGCCGGCTACCTGGATCAAGGCACGCGGTTACCGTCACGGCCTTGAGGCCACCAAGGAAAATGTGGAGAAGGTGATCGAATACGATCCCAAATTCGCGCCGTCGACGCTGGCGGGGAAACCCGTCGGCGCGATCAGTAAAGAGAACGGCGGCCACGACGAGCAACTATTGTTGATGCAGACTTCGCGCTATCCCATGCACGTCCGGCGCGGACTAAGCCAGCCAGTGTGCGATGTGATGGCGCAAACCGGCATGGTCGACGGCCAGCAGAAAAACGCACCGCTGGTCATCGCGCTGTGGGATTCGGTCGGCATCGCCCACGAACTGAACGGCTACCGCAACGATGCCGCAGGCTGGGTCGAGCAATACGGCAAGGAGCGCGAGCTGGAGATTACCACCCTCAACAACATCGAGGGCGTGAAGACAGCGCTGGAAAAGCGTGCGACCGACAGCGAGCTGGCGCGGCAGAAACGCATCCGGTCCATCATGCCGATCGAGGGCACCGCCGGCAGACGGGCCAGGGCGCTCACCTTGGCCGAGCCGCTGCGCAGCCAGGAGCTCGAAGTGTGCGATATCCTGGATGACTGGCGGGCGCGCGAGATTCCCTCGGACTACGCGACCAAGCTCAATGCGACTGGCCGCTATAAAGGCGTGGAACGCGCCGCTCAAATCCGCAGCTTGCGCGCTGAGGTCGATGCTTTTGCGGCGCAACGCGAACAGAACGGCAAGAACCTGGTCGATAAGCGCACCAGCGGCGCCTGGCCGAAGTATGAGGAAAAATTTAAAGACGGCGCGTATAAGGCCTTCAAGAACAAATACGACACCTTCAGCGCCAGCGCGGATAAGCTCATCGATCAGCGCACCGACGACCTGCTGGCCTGGCTCGAATCCAAGTACCTGTTGAATGCGCTGAGCGAATATAGTCCGAAAAACCTCGACGACGGCTTAAGGTTCGAGGACGCCGTCGGCGATATGATCTTTGGTATCAACTCCAGCAAGAACGGCGTGAAGAAAATCGCAGCCTGGGTCGCCGATGCGAAGGTGACCGAGGAAAACCTGGTGTGGCGCACGATCGCCTCGAATCAGGACATGGGCAAGGACGACCTCAACAACGCGTTGGCGGCGGCCATGTCGTACAAGGACGTGCCGCTGACGGAAGCGGCGCTCAAGTCGGCCAACGACAATCTGAAGTACGTGGCGAAGTTCTCGGACTTCGCCAAGAAAAGCCTGGGACTGCATAACACGTTGCGTAAAGAAGGCGTGAAACCGGTTAGAACGGCGGGCATCGAGAAATTGTTCATGACCGTCGGGAACATTTTTTACAAGCCCTTTCTGGCGAAAGCGGCCGATACGTTGGGCGAGAAATTCGTTCAAAGCCTGTTGTTTGCCAAAGTGGGCAAGGATTACTCAGTCATTGCCAATTTGTTGGTCGCGGAGGCAAGACACGGCGGTGCTGCCCGGACAGAGATGCTGTTTCTCATGGGCGCCGCGAACTCGGCCGTCTCGAAGCGCTACACGGCGCTGAGCGACGCCTGGAAAAAACTGGCCGAGAACGCCGAGATACCGAAGACCAATAAACTGCCCGAATTGGCCGGGGGCTTTAATGAAGCGCTGGATATCCGATTTGCCATGGTGGCCACAGTCTTGCAGGGCTTGTTGGTGCTAAAACTTTCGCACGATGCCAGCAAGGATCCGAACAACCATAAGCTGAAATCGGAACTGTTGGGCGCTCAGTTCTCGTTGGGCGCAGCGGTGCTGGATCTGGGGGCGACTGTTATCAAAGGCTTGCACACTGCCAAGGACACCGCGTTCAGCTTCCAGGCGCTCAAGGTCGCCGGCGGCGGGCTCAGCGTCGTTGCAGGCTTCATCGCCGCTAGCAATGATTTCGCTTCCGCCGACAAGGCCACGGATACGCAAGTCGCCAGCATGTACAAAGCCAAAGCGTATGCCAACATCATCTCCGCTACCTGCTCCGGATTCGCAACGCTGTCTTACGCTCAGCCGGCGTTTAAGTTGCTGGGCGAGCGGTTCCCCGCCTCGATGGTGGCACGTTTCGCAGCAGGCCGGATGACATCCCTGCTTGCGTGGCGTGCGCTATTGATGCTGGGCGGTCTGGGCTTCGGCGTGGCCGTGCTGGCGATTCAATTGGCGATCTGGTACTACACCGACGACGAGCTGCAGAAGTGGTGCGAGGAGACGCCGTTCGGAACCCGACCGCAGAAACATACGGCGGAGGTGCAGATGAAGAACTTCCAACATGCCCTGACCCAGGTATTGCAATGAGCCAATTGAAGAAAATCATCGGCGTGGTCGAGAACCTTCGCATCGAAAAAGGCTATCAGGACCTCGTTTTGAGCGAAGCGGACACGCAATTTGCCGGGGCGGCTGCGGTGGGGGCGGCGGCCATGGGCCAGGTCGCCAGTGCGACGGTTTTGAGCACCGCCAGCGGCGGCGCCGAGGTCGGCATGGATTTCTTCGCCTGCACCGTCGATGGCATGGCCCTGCGCGGCGCCTTCCATAAGGTGGAATTCGCCAACGGCGACCAGATTGAATTCGTCGTGGAACCAGAGGCCGATTTTTATGCGGTGCATGCCGCCAGAAGTCCCACCGCGCGCATGCTGTGGATGCAGCCGCACCAGATACGCGGCATCAGCGCGCAGAAAGCTTGCGATATCAGGTGGAGCCTGATGTATCCCTCGCTGGCGGTGGTCGGGATTGCCATCGCGGAGTTTTTCCGCAACGGCGGCCTTAGCACTGGAAAATTTGATGTCGACCTGATGCTCTACGCGATCATGTTTTTTATCACCCTTGTGATCACCGTCTGGATACGCTGGCGTTTCCGAGGGTTTGCGCACCAGGCCACGGAGGTCCTGCGCGCTTTCGGCTATGAACATCCGGAAGATGTAGATCTGAACCGAGTACACAAGCAGGCTCAGAAAGCTTTGGCTGCCGCCACCGGTAAATTGCCGCCGCTGGTCAGTGCATGGAGCTACCGTTATTAACCGTCCCTCGGCGAGGATTGTTGATGGTATGGCAATACATCATCACATGGAAAAAATCAGCGGCGTGGTTGAAAATCTACGCATCGAAAAAGGTTATCAAGACTTGATTTTCAACAAAACCGATAGTCAGGTTGCCGGCGTCGCCGCCGTCGGTGCCGCAGCGCTGGGCCAGGCCGCCAGCGCAACAGTATTGGGCAACGCCAGCGCGGGCGCCGAGGTCAGCATGGATTTCTTCGCCTGCACGGTCAATGGCATGTCCCTGCGCGGCGCATTCCACAAGGTTGAATTCCTCAATGGAGACCAGATCGAATTTGTGATCGAACCCGAAGGCGATTTTTTTATCGTGCATGCCGCCAGAAGTCCGGCCGCGCGCATGATTTGGATGTCGCAGCATCAGATACGCGGCATCAACGCGCAAAAAGCTTGCGATATCAGGTGGTGCATTGTGTATCCGTTGCTGTCCATGCCGGCCTCGATCGTTGTGCTGTTTTTGCTCGCCGGCGATTCGGACATGCCCCCTCTTTCGCTCCAGTTGGCGAACTGCGCGGGAATGTTTTTGATTACCTTCGGCATCACAGTCTGGATTCGTTGGCGTTTCCGCGGCTTCGCCCACCAAGCCACCGAGGTCCTGCGCGCTTTAGGCTATGAAAATCCGGAAGATGTAGACCTGAACCAGGTACACAAGCAGGCTCAAAAAGCCTTGGCTGCCGCCACCGGCACTTTGCCGCCGCTGGTCAGCGCGTGGAGCTACCGCTACTGACTCCTGATGAGTGACTGGACTGGGAACAAGTCTATGTCAGGTCAGAGACCTGATCCGTGGGGCGGACCGGCGACGTTTACGTCGAGTTCGACGTGCCAGAGGAATGTGTGCGGGTCACCGGTTCCGGCTGGGCCAAGATAATCGGGCCGCAGTCGCTTGAAGGCCGGAGAGCCGCTCGCAATGGTTTGCCGCCTCGCAAAATGCCACATGCCAGCAATATTCGGCACCTGGCTAGCAAACCTCTTTGACGGAGGTACTCAAATGTTGAATACTTTTCACTATTGCGCAAAGGAAACTATCCCCAGTCTGCCTGCCGGAGTGGTGGCCTACTTCACCCCGGGCACTGCGTCAGGAAACACGTCCGCCAGAATCGATTTCGACGCTCCTGTACGCATGGGACGTATTACTTGCTGGGACAGCGGTGATTTCTATGCCGAAATCCTGGATACGGAGTCCGGACAGAACATCCTGGAGCGGCACGGAAAGGTTGACTCTATTGCTGGCCTCAGCGCTTTGTTGGGATCATTTCTTGAAGCGCTAAATCCATCGCATGACCAGACGGTCGCGATGTAGGACGCCAAATCGCCTTCTACGTTAGGCGCCCGCTACGCGCGTCGCCCCGCCGGAACGACGATAATAGCTATCCCATATGCCTGCGTCATAGTTAAAACAAATTGAAACTATTGGAACAATCAATTTTGCATATGGGCCAAAAAGCCGTACACTGGCGTCTCAATGATTCACAACCCAACGAGGAAACCACAATGTCCCTGATCAATAGCCAAATCAAACCATTCAAAGCAACCGCTTACGCGAACGGCAAGTTCATCGACGTGAGCGATGAATCCCTGAAGGGCAAATGGGCCGTTCTGATGTTCTACCCAGCCGACTTCACCTTCGTGTGCCCAACCGAACTGGAAGACCTGGCCGATCACCAGCCTGAATTCGCCAAACTGGGCGTGGACGTCTACGGCGTGTCGACCGACACCCACTTCGCGCACAAAGCATGGCACGACACCTCGGACGCGATCAAGAAAGTGAACTACCCGCTGATCGGCGACCCGACCGGCACCCTGTCGCGCAACTTCGAAGTCATGATCGAAGAAGAAGGCCTGGCACTGCGCGGTACCTTCGTCATCAATCCGGAAGGCCAGATCAAAGTGATGGAAGTGCACGACAACGGCATCGGCCGCGACGCGTCGGAACTGCTGCGCAAAGTCAAAGCCGCCCTGTACGTCGCTTCCCACCCAGGCGAAGTGTGCCCAGCGAAATGGACCGAAGGCGCAGCGACCCTGACCCCATCGCTGGACCTGGTCGGCAAGATCTAAGTTGTAAAGCTGAGCGCTTGAAGCACGCAGCACACAAGTAGTTACCGCGATGCCGGACCGGGCGTCCGGCCCGGCATACGCCTAAATATTTGTAAAAAAGGAATAAAATCATGTTGGATGCAAATCTCAAAGCCCAGTTGAAGACCTACCTGGAAAAAGTGGTGCAACCGATTGAGATCGTCGCATCGCTCGATGACAGCGCCAAGGCCCGCGAGATGGAAGAACTGCTCCAGGAAATCGTCCTGTTGAGCGACAAGATCACGCTGGTCAAACGCACCGACGACGCCGAGCGCAAGCCGTCGTTCAGCATCAACCGCCCCGGCACCGATATCGGCGTACGCTTCGCCGGCATCCCGATGGGCCACGAATTCACCTCGCTGGTGTTGGCACTGCTGCAAGTGGGCGGCCACACCATCAAGTTCGACGACGCCGTCATCGAACAGATCCGCAACCTCGACGGCGATTACGCCTTCGAAACCTTCATCTCGCTGACCTGCCACAATTGCCCGGAAGTGGTGCAGGCGCTCAACGCGATGTCGGTGATTAACCCACGCATCAAGGTCACCACCATCGACGGCGGCGTGTTCCCGAAAGAAGTGGAACAACGCCAGATCATGGCGGTGCCGATGATGTTCCTCAACGGCGAGCATTTCGGCCAGGGCCGCACCAACGTCGAAGAGATTTTGGCCAAGCTCGACACCAACGCCGGCGCCCGTCAGGCAGCCGAGCTGAGCAAGAAGGACGTGTTTGACGTGCTGATCGTCGGCGGCGGTCCCGCCGGTGCAGCAGCGGCCGTCTACGCCGCCCGCAAAGGGATCAAGACCGGCGTGCTGGCCGAGCGTTTTGGCGGCCAGGTGCTCGACACGCTGGCCATTGAGAACTTTATCTCGGTCAAGGAAACCGACGGTCCGAAGTTTGCCGTGGCGCTGGAACAGCACGTCAAGGAATACGAAGTCGACATCATGAATACCCAGCGCGCCGCCAAGCTGGTGCCGGGCAAGCTGATCGAGATCACCACCGCCACCGGCGCGACCTTGAAGGCCAAGTCGGTGATCCTGGCGACGGGCGCCCGCTGGCGCGAAATCAACGTGCCGGGCGAGAAGGAATACCGCAACCACGGTGTCGCCTACTGCCCGCACTGCGACGGTCCGCTGTTCAAGGGCAAGCGCGTGGCGGTCATCGGCGGCGGTAATTCCGGCGTCGAGGCGGCGATCGACCTGGCCGGCATCGTCAAGCATGTGACGTTGATCGAGTTCGGCGCCGAGCTGCGCGCTGACGCGGTGCTGCAACGCAAGCTGCGCAGCCTGGCCAACGTCACCGTGATCACGTCGGCGCAGACCACCGAGATCCACGGCGACGGCAAGATCGTCAACGGCCTGAGCTACAACGACCGCGTGTCGGGCGAAGCGAAGAAAGTTGAGCTGGAAGGCGTGTTCGTGCAGATCGGCCTGGTGCCGAACACGGAGTGGCTGAAAGGCACGCTGGCGCTGTCGCGCCATGGCGAGATCGAAGTCGACGCCCGTGGCCAGACCTCGATTCCGGGTGTGTTCGCCGCCGGCGACGTCACCACGGTGCCGTACAAGCAGATCATTATCGCCACCGGCGAAGGCGCGAAGGCGGCATTGTCGGCCTTCGATCACCTGATCCGCTCGGACGACGAGGAGGTGGTCGAGGAATCGGCTGAGAAACACGCGATGACCGCGTAATCGGCCACCGCCTCAAATGAAAACCGGGAGCTGGCTCCCGGTTTTTTTTCGCCCGCTTAAAGTTTATTCAGCAACCAGCACGCCGCGCTGGCGCTTTTGCGCTACCGTCACACGCGAGGCGCGTTTGCGCCACCAGATGATCACGCCGGTCACGCTGAGCATGGCGACCACCACGCCCATGAACGAAATCAGGATGCGGCCCGGCAGGCCGAGGATGCGGCCCGAGTGCAGCGGGAACTGCGCCTGCAGGAAAATGTCGGCGGCGGTGCCGGTCCATGGCAGACGCTCGCCCAGCAGAGCGCCCGCGCCGTCGTAATACAGCACGGCCGTGCCAACGCCGCCGGTGCCGTGGTCGTTGCCGGGCGTGAAGAAGCTGACGCCGTAGACGCCGAACTCCTGCGAATAGAACACGCCGCCGGCCGGCTCGGCCCACTTGCGGTTGATCGCCTCGTTGCTGGCCCGCTCGAGCACTTCCGCATAGCCCAGGCGCGGCTCGATCGGATGATGCTTGTCGGCCATCGGGCGGGTGTCGAACGGCGTCGGCGTCACTTGCGAGAACGTCTTCATGACCGGTGCGAACACTTCGTTGTACAGGTTGAGCGAAAACGCGGTGAAGGCGAGGATGAACAGCAGGGCCCAGGTCCACAAGCTAAACGCGCGGTGCAGGTCGAAGTTGAGCTTGTTGCTGCCGCCGCGCCAGCGCACTTTCCACGCCGGCTGCCAGCGCTGCCACCATGATTTGCCGGCCGGTAGCGGCTTGTCGGCGGCGATGTCGTCGCTGGCGACGGCGCGCGCGGCATTGGTGCCGTTACGACGGCGCACCGGCAACGTCAGGTAGAAGCCGACGAAGCAGTCCACGGTCCAGATAATGGCGATGCCGCCCAGCAGCCAGATGCCCCAGCGGTCGATGCCCCACATTTCGGGGATGTGCAAGGTGTAATGCAGGCGGTACAGGAAGGAGACGAAGGTTTCCTTGGTGATCGGCCAGACGGCGCCCCATTCGCGCTTGCCCAGTTCGGCGCCGCTGACGGGATCGACGAAGACCTGGTTGAATCCCGGCTCGGCCAGTTTCGCCGTGGCGGGGTCGACGCGTGGACTGACGCCCAGCGCGATCGATTCGCCCTTTTGCGCGTGCAGCGGGATATACGACACGCGCACGTCCGGATAGCGCGCCTCGACTTGTCGCGCCAGCGCCAGTGACGCCTGCGCCGGGCCCTCGGTGTGGGCTTCCATCAGGTGCGGGTTGAGCACGTCGTCGAGCTCGTGGTCCCACGAGATGATGGCGCCCGTGACGCCGCTGATAAACAAAAAGCCGGCCATGAGCAGGCCGGCGTAGCGATGAACCAAAGTCCAGAAGGCGCGCAAGATTACCTCCAACAATTAGACAACTATAAAGGACTGCGAAGGGACCGCTGCGCGATCGCTGTGGCCCCTGCCGATCAGAAGCGGTACTTCAGCGTCAGCGACGCGGTGCGCGGCGCGGCGTAGGTGATGGCGCCGTACGCGGCGAACATGCCGAAGTGTTTCTTGTCGAGCGCGTTGTTGACGTTAAATTGCACCGACAGCTGCTTGGTGATGTCGTAACGCGCCATCAGGTTGACCAGGCTGAACGCATCCTGCTCGATCAAGCCGTTGGTGCCGGCCGGCGCCGATGGATCGACCGTGTAGGTGCGGCCTTCCCAGTTGACGCCGCCGCCGACCGTCAAGCCGCTCAGCTGGCCCGGCACCTGGTAGGTGGTGTAGACGCGGAACAATTTGCGCGGATAGATGCTGTTGACGTCGGCGCCGGTGGCGTCTTCCGCCTTGAACTGCGTGTAGCCGACGGTGGCGTTCCAGCCGCGCGCCAGTTCGCCCGACGCTTCCAGTTCGAAGCCGGTGCTGGTGGCGCCCTCGGCGCCGCGGTAGTAGGCCTCCGGCGCGCTCTGTCCCGGACGGGTGACCAAGTCGACTTCCTGCGCCAGGTTGTCCTGCTTGATGCGGAACACGGCCAGCGACGTGTTCAGGCGGCCACCGAAGTGCTCGCCCTTGATGCCGCCCTCGTAGTTCTTGCCGACCACCGGATCGAGCGTGTTGCCAACGAAGTCCTTCTGGCTTTGCGGCTGGAAGATGTCGGTGTAGCTGACGTAGGCCGAGTAGGTGTCGTTGAGGTCGTAGACCAGGCCGGCGTACGGCGTGACTTCCTTGTCGTACTTCATCGTGTACGGCGCGCTATAGCTGAGCGTGACGTCCTTCTGGTAGTTGGTCAGGCGCGCGCCGAGGATCAGCTTGAGCGGATCGGCCAGCGAGAAGCGCGCCACGCCATACAAGCCTTCCTGCTTGGTGACGCCGCCCTCGTAGAAGGTTTGCGCGCCCCAGGTCGGGGTTGGATATGCTGCCGGGTTCCAGTTGTTGAAGTCACCGACGTCCGACGCCTGCCCGCCAAAATCGGCGGCGCGGCTGTTGGCGTTGAACTTTTGCTTCGAGTGCATATAGCCGAAGGCCGCCTCGTGCTTGCGTCCGCCCAGCTCGAATGGACCGCTGGCATGCAGGCCGGCGTCGTCCTGCCTGGTGTGGGTGGCGTACGAGCCGGAGAAGGCGAACATGCCCTCGCCGGTCGCGCGGTCGGGCACGCCGGACAGGTACAGCAGGTGCGAGTCGCTCTTGCGGTCGCCGTGGCTGTAGGTGGCGCGCACCTTCCAGCCGTTGTCGAAGCTGTGCTCGAGGTTGACGAAGCCGTTGTTGTACGAGGTCGGCCAGCCGGCCCATTCGGCGGCCGTGGTTTTCGACACGCCCCAGTTGGTGCGCGAACCGTCGGTGTACCAGTAAGGCAAGCCACCCCACATCGGCGCCTTCGGATCGGTCTCCTGGCGGCTGAAGCCGGCCGACAACAGGGTGTTGGGCGCTAGGTCCGCCTCGACGGTGGCGTAGATGGTCTTTTTCTTGTCGCTGGCGTAGTCGATCCAGCTGTCCGCTTCCTGGTATTCGCCGACCACGCGCGCGCGCACGTTGCCCGCCTGGGTCAGCGGCGTCGACACGTCGACCAGCACGCGGCGCTCGTCAAAGCGGCCGACGCCGATCTCGGCCGATCCGGTCAACTCCTTGCTGGTGGCGCGCTTGCGCACCAGGTTGATCGCGGCCGACGGGTTGCCGGCGCCGGTCATCAGGCCGGTGGCGCCGCGCACCACTTCCACGCGGTCGTAGATGGCTAGGCTGCCGGCCACTTCGCCCGAGCTCCACGGTTGCTCCCAGGTGGTCGGAATGCCGTCGATTTGCAGGTTGGTGATATCGAAGCCGCGCGCGGTGAAGCCGGCGCGGTTGGTTTCGTACTGGTTGACCGAGACGCCGGTGACGTTGTTGATGACATCGGTGATCGAGACCAGGCCCTGGTCTTCAATGCGCTGCTGGGTGACCACGGAGATCGACTGCGGCGTGTCGCGCAAGGACATGCTCAGCGGCAGGGCGGTTCGGGCCCGGCCGGTGGTGTAGGAGCCGGTGCCTTCGGTGGTGTCGCCCATCTTGTTGGCGGTCACTTCGACTTGCGGCAGCACGGCGGTGTTCTGGTCGGCGATCTGTGCCTGGGCGATGAACGGCATCGCCAGTCCCACGCAGACGGCGAGTTTGTTCAGTTTGAGACGCTGGGGGGCGCGGGCGTGCGTATTCATTGATTCCTGTGTCAGTTTTGGCGAACGTGGGGAGATGGCAGAATTGTAATTACTGGTATTTTGACCAGAAAGTGGAATGATAACGATTCTCATTCAAAAGTCAATAGAATTCAATGGGCGCGGGGGCGCCGTCGGCGTGGTTTGTCGCCTGATGGTTGGCTGCTGGGTCTTGTGGGCCGCGTACCGCTGTGGTCGTGTCCGAAAGACAGACTTGACCCCGGGGTTATATGACGAGGTCGATGCTGGCTTGCTTGTTGCGCAGGTGGATGGCGTTGCGGTGGCGCGCGCGCAGGCGGGCGTCCGTGATCAGGCGCCCCAGCGTTTCGCCGACGACCATCACTACGCCCAGCAGCGGCAGCACCAGCATCAGCCCGGCCACGCCGGCCACGTAGCCGCCGATGAAGATCATCAGCACCGTGATCAGCGGGTGGATGTGCAGGCTGCGCCCCAGGGTCAGCGGCATGAAGACGAAGTCGTCCAGCAGGCGCACCAGGATGAACACGCCAATGGCCAGGTAGGCCACCATCGGATCGCCGGGCGCGTCGGTCGAGGCGACCATCACCACCAGCATGCAGCCGAGGATGGAACCGACGTACGGCACCCACGCCAGCACCGCCGCGATCAGCCCCAGCACCAGCGGCGACGAGACGCCGATCGCCCACAGGCCCAGCGCCAGCACCGCCGTGTCGAGCAAGGTCAGCTTGACCAGGCCCTGGAAGTAGCGGTGCGCGGTCTGGTCGACTTCATGCAGCAGGCACAGCGTCTTTTCAAAGAAGGCGTTGGGTACCGCGCGGGCGAGGAATTTCTTGAAGCGCAGGCCGTCGCGCAGGAAGAAGAAGGTCAGGAACGGCGCCAGCAGCAGCGACGGCAGCCAGGCCGCCACCGACACCAGGATCTCGGTCAGGTGTTTTTGCACGAAGGTGCCGGTGAACGAATTGACCCGGCTGTTGACGGTGCGCGCCAGCTTGATCTGCTTGAGGATGGGGAACTCGCGCTCCAGCGACAGCATCGTCTGGCGCACGAACTCGAGCCCGCCGGTGATGTACCTGCCCAGCATGTCTTGCCACGGCTCGGACGGCCCGGAATCCCATTGGATGGCGATCACGATAACGATCAGCAGGGCCAGCAGGAACACCGCGCCCACCGTCAGGATGGCCGCGTTGACGCTGACGCCCAGGCGGATCAGGCGCTGCATCGGCGGTTGCAGGATGTAGTACAGCACGATGCCGAACAGGAAGGGGATCGCCAGGAACAGCATTTGCTGCAACAGGAACAGCAGCGCGCAGGTGGCGGCGATGATGCCGCTCCAGACGACCGGACCGGCCCGCTGTTGGGTGGGCATGAACGTCATAAGGCCTCGAAATGCGGCGCCGCGCTCATCCATTCGCGCAGGCGGGTGCCGATGTGGCGGGCCAGCGCCAGCGCGATCTTGTAGCCGATGACGGCGTCGGTTTCCATCAGTCCCATGAAGTCGGCGCGGAAGAACACGGCCAGCTCGCAGTTTTCCAGCGCGCGCGTTTGGGCGTTGCGTGGCGCGTCGTCCAGCAGCGCCATGTCGCCGAAGAACGAGCCGGCCGACAGCTCGGCCACCACTTCGCGTCCGGCGCCAACCTCGCGGCTGACCAGCACCCGCCCCGACATCACCACATACAGCGCCTGGCCGTCCTCGCCTTCGTCGAAGATGATTTCGTCGGCGAGATAGCGGCGCTCGTGCATGAGGCCATCGACGATTTTCAGTTCGAGGGGTGTCAAGGTGGCGAACAGCGCCGAATCCTTCAGCCGCAACAAGCGCGGCGACAACGTGGGGGACCTGAAAAAGCCGAACATCTGCGGGGAAACTCCATAGTGGTGACAAAGCTGAATGCGCAGCCGCGATAGGGCGTGATCGCAGCATATAGCCGACATTGTCGCCTGTTTTCTCTCGTCAAATCCTTCCGGCGCGGAAATTTTTTGCAAATAGAACAAATCTCGTATTTTCTGGTACGCGTGATTGGCTACTGGGTCATACGCTATAACTGGACTGTCTGCGCCAGCGGCAGCATCGGGTCCAGATGGCTGGTTAGCACGATGCACTGGCGCGCCAGCCGCGCCGGCACCGACAGTTGCGCCCGCAGGTAGCCGACGGCGTCGACATCCAGACCGTTGAACGGCTCGTCGATCAGCAGCAGGCGCACCGGCAGCGCCAGCGCCAACGCCAGCTGCATCTTCTTGTGCTGGCCCAGCGACAGCGTGGTGACCGGCTGGTCCAGTGTCGGCATCAGGTGGAAGGCGCCCAGCTCGGCGTTGAGCAGCGCCGCGTCGGTGGCGGGGTAGAGCGACAGGTGCAGATCGAGGATCTCGCGCACGGTCAGCCATGGCAGTTGCGGCGTGTCGCCGCCGCAGTAGTGGCATTGCAGGCGATACGCCAACGGTTGCGCGTGGATTTCGATGCCGTCGAGCTGGATGATGCCGCCGTGCGGCGTCAGCGCGCCACCGGCCAGCTTCAGCAATGTGGTCTTACCGGCGCCGTTTTCGCCGCGCAGCCAGGTGATGCCCGTGCCCAGCCGCAGCGAGAACTGGCGGAACAGCGGATGGCTGGCGAATTCAAAGTTCAGCTGGTCGATGTGCAGCACGGCGTTTAATTCCATAGTTCACTTCCAATCGCGGTCAGGATGAGGATGGCGCCGATCACCAGCGCGGTGCGGCCGCGCGCGCTCAGCCCGCGCAGCGCGACGATGGCGATTTGCGCGATGGCGGCAAAGCACAGCCAGACGACGGCGACGGTGGTGCTGTAGCCGGCGGCGGCGCGGCCCAATGTCAGCGCGGCGAACCACGCCAGCACGCACAGTCCGGGCAGCAGCGACAACACCATCGCGGCGCGGAACAGGCGCTCAGCATCGACCGGCCATCCGGCGGCGGCAGGACGCAGCCGCGCGATCTGCTCGGCCACGGCCTTGTCGCCGCGATCGGTCAACAGCATCAAGGCCAGCGCGCTGCACGCGGCCCACAGCGCGGGCGGCACCAGCGGCGGATGCCACATCCAGGCAGTAACGCCAAGCGCGGCGCCGATCAACAGCAAGGTCTGCTGGATGCCGACGACATCGTCCGCGCGCCAGAACGGCAGCCAGAACAGTTGACGCCATTGGTACAGCGGCTTCGGCATGCGCGGCGCGCCGGATACATAACTGGTCGGCGCGGACCGCGCGCGGCCGGGCTTGCGCGCGGCCGGCATGCGGACGCGTTGTGCGAGCACGAACGTCGACAGCATCCACCCCAGCAGCAACGACAGTACCGTCAGCGACACGGCAGCCGGCGCGACCGGGCGCAGCCAGTCGGGCCACTGATAAAGCCAGATGGTGGTGGAGATCGCAAAGGCGAGCGCCACCGGTCCGACGATGATGGCGGCGGCCATCGCGTCCGCGCCCCAGCGCAATCGCGGGCTGATCGGCAGCGTGCGGCTCCACAGCGTCACCTCCGCCGGATGCAGATGCTTGCGCATCAGCCAGACCGGCGCGGTGGCCACCAGCACTTGCGCGGCCAGCAACGCGAGCGCCTGCGGCCAGGCCAGCGTGGCGGCGAACAATCCCGGCAAGGCGATGCAGGCCAGCAGTCCGATCACCACCGGGGCGAAACCGAGAAAAATGATTTCCAGCGAACTGGACAAGCTGGGGATGACGCGCCGCAGCGCCTGATGCGTCATGCGGGCGCGGAAGCGGAGATAGGGATGGAGAGTGGGAATCATTGCGCATAAGCATACGCAATATTTCTGAAGCTGAAATGAATAAGGGCCCGATCAAGATCGGACCCTTAAGGAATGTTGGCGGAGTGGACGGGACTCGAACCCGCGACCCCCGGCGTGACAGGCCGGTATTCTAACCAACTGAACTACCACTCCTAATTCGTTTTATCGTTTTCTCTGGTGGGTGCTGAGAGGGTCGAACTCCCGACCTACGCCTTGTAAGGGCGCCGCTCTACCAACTGAGCTAAGCACCCAGAAAACTTATCAGCGTTGTTTCATTTAACTGCTACAACCGCTGAACGAGGCCGTATTCTACAAGCTCGTTTATTGGTTCCGCAAGGGGTTTTGTAAATAATTTAGAAAATTTGCTCGCAAGCTTGTTTGGGGGTGGCAAGATAGGGCCGCGACGAACCGATAAGAAAGCGACCCATGCGGCGCAATGACAGCAACAACGATCCCCTCGACAGCTTGTATCGCCGCGTCAGCTGGCGGCTGATGCCGTTCCTGTTCCTGTGTTACGTGGCCGCTTACCTGGACCGCGTCAACGTCGGCTTCGCCAAGTTGCAGATGCTGTCGGACCTGCGCTTCAGCGACACCGTGTACGGCATCGGCGCCGGCATCTTCTTCGTCGGCTACTTCCTGTTCGAGGTGCCGTCCAATCTGTTGATGACGCGCACCGGCGCGCGCATCTGGATCGCCCGCATCATGATCAGCTGGGGCGTGATCTCGTCGGCGATGATGTTTGTCGACAGCGCCGCCAGTTTCTATGTGCTGCGGTTTTTGCTCGGCGCGGCGGAGGCGGGCTTCTTCCCCGGCATCATCCTGTACCTGACCTATTGGTATCCGGCGCACCGGCGCGCGCGCATGGTCGCCGTGTTCATGAGCGGCGTGGCGGTGGCCGGCGTTGTCGGCGGTCCGCTGTCGGGTTGGATCATGAAGGCCTTTGCCGGCCTGCACGGCCTGAGCGGCTGGCAGTGGCTGTTCGTGCTTGAAGGCGTACCGTCGATGCTGCTCGGCGTGTGGACGCTGTTCTATCTGGACGACGGCATCCGCTCGGCCAAGTGGTTGAGTGAAGGCGACAAGCGGACGCTGGAACAAGCCATCGCCGAGGACGGCAAACAACAACAGCACATGCCGCTCGCGCAGATGTTCAGCAACGGCAAGGTATGGCTGCTGGCGCTGGTGTACTTCCTGTTCGTCATGGGATTGTACGGCGTCAGTTTCTGGCTGCCGCAGCTGGTCAAGAACAGCGGCGTCGACGATGTCTTCACGATCGGGCTGCTGACGGCGATCCCGTATTTCGTCGCGGCGGTTGTCATGGTGCTGGCCGCGCGGCACTCGGACCGCAGCGGCGAGCGGCGCTGGCACGCGGCGGTGGCGGCCGTGGCCGGAGCGCTCGGCCTGATCGTCGCCACCGTCTACAGCGACAACACCGTCATCGCGATGGCCGCGCTGAGCGTGGCGACCGCCGGCATCCTGAGCACGTTTCCGATTTTCTGGAGCCTGCCGACGGCCATGCTGGGCGGCGCGGCGGCGGCGGCCGGCATCGCGCTGATCAACTCGGTCGGTAACCTGGCCGGCTTCGTCAGCCCGTATCTGGTCGGCGCCATCAAAGACGCCACGCACACCACGGCCAACGGCATTTATTTGCTCGCGGCCAGCTTGGTGGCCGGCGCGGTGCTGGTGGTCGCAGCCGTGAGGCGCTAGCCGGGACTTGCGGAGAACGGCGCCTGTCTGCGCTTAAGAACCAAGCAAGCGACGGCGAATCAAAGCTTCAAGGTCGCGGCTCGTATGAGCAATCATATGAATATAAACGGTATCGTCATCCGCACGCTCGATGATGATACGGTTCTGACCGGCCAAGAGTTGACGGTGGGTCGTCAAATTAAGGTCTTCCAGCTCGGGCACAAAGGTGCCTTTGGTTTTACACTCTTTAAGAGAATTGACCTCAGCCAAAATCTCTTGCGTCATTTTCTTAACGAAGGCAGGGGATTCGCCTTGCGTCAAATAAGAGCGAATGTCATGCAGGTCGTTCAGGGCGTATTGCGTCCAAATGATCTTCATTTGTGTCATGAGCTTTCATTGTCTTCAGCTTTCAGAAGAGCGACAACATCATCATGATCAATTACTTTACCTTCTTCAATCTGCTTTCTGCCGAGCGCCAGAATCCGAAGCATAGCAAGCTGGTCTTGAGTCTTTTGGTAGCTGACGGGGTCTTGAACAACGGCCTGCACTCTGCCATTAACGGTAATCGCCACTGGATCGCGCGTCTCTAGCACTTGCTTGACCACGTCGCTGGTGTTCGTCTTCAAGTAGCTAATGGGCTGAATATTCGAAAAATTCATACCGTCCTCCGTCAAAGTTGTCAGGCGATGATACCACCAAACACCAAATTAAGTACTGAATTTAGTCATTTCCTTCTGGCTTGATTTTCGACATGCCGATGACCCGGGAGGTAATCGCCGCGCCATCGCTGTTTCCGGAGTATGGATTCTGTCGATTCGACACAACCACTCAAGGAGATCATCATGACGACCCATACCGCTACCCCAGCTGACATCGCCACCCAATACCTGGCCGTCTGGAACGAACGCGATGCCGCCGCGCGTCGCGCCCTGGTGGCGCGCGCCTTCAGCGTCGACGCCAGCTATGTCGATCCGATGATGCGCGGCGCCGGCCACGACGGCATCGAGCGTCACATCAGCTTTCTCGAAAGCGGCCGATCCCAGCCCAGCAAGGAGTTGATCCTCAAGCTGGGCATGGTGCTGCAGATCCCTTTGCGACAACGAAACGTCATGCTGCTGGCGGCCGGCTTCGCGCCCGCCTACCAGGAGCGCAAGCTGTCCGATCTGAAACTGGACGCCCGGACTTGCAGTGGGAGCAATTTCCGTGGATACTGTATGGATTCACAGTAATTAGCTTCAAATCCGGCACATGACTGACGATACCCGGCGCATCGCCCACCTCGACATGGATGCGTTCTACGCCTCCGTGGAGCTGCTGCGCTACCCGGACCTGCGCGGCCAGCCGGTGGTGATCGGCGGCGGCCGCGACGCCCAGCCGGTGTTGCAGGAGGACGGCACGCACCGCTACGCCCGCCTGCGCGACTATGTCGGCCGTGGCGTCATCACCACCGCCACCTACGAGGCGCGCGCGCTCGGCGTCGGTTCGGCCATGGGCATGATGAAGGCGGCCAAGCTGGCGCCAGACGCCATCCTGCTGCCGGTCAACTTCGACGCCTACCGCCATTTTTCCCGTCTATTCAAAGCCGCCGTGGCGTCGATCGCGCCGGATTTCGAAGACCGTGGCATCGACGAGATCTACATCGACCTGACTCGCGTCGAGGGCGAAACGCTGGAACTGGCGCAGCGCATCAAGCAGGCCGTGCGCGACGCCACCGGCCTGTCTTGCTCGATCGGCATCACGCCCAACAAATTACTGTCGAAGATTTGCTCCGACCTGGAAAAACCCAACGGCCTGACCATCCTCGGCTACGACGACATCCCGGCGCGCATCTGGCCTCTCGGCGTGCGCAAGATCAACGGCATCGGCCCCAAGGCCACCGAAAAGCTGGCCGCGCTGGGCATAGACACCATCGGCCAGCTGGCCGCCGCCGACGCCGGCCTGTTGCAAGACCACTTCGGCGCCCACTACGCCGGCTGGCTGGCCACGGCCGCGCGCGGCATCGACCACCGTGAAATCTCCACTAGCTCCGAGAGCAAGTCGATCAGCCGCGAGACCACCTTCGAGCGCGACTTGCACGCACGCCAGGACCGGGGCGCCTTGTCCGGCATCCTGACGTCGCTGTGCGACCGGCTGGCGGACGACCTCAAGCGCAAGGGCTATGTCAGCCGCACGATCAGCATCAAATTGCGCTTCGACGATTTCCAGATCGTCAGCCGCAACGTCACCCTGCCGCACCCGGTGGCCGACCCGACCGCCATCCTGCACGCGGCGCGCGAATGCCTCAAGCGCGTGCCGCTGGAACGGCGCCTGCGGCTGCTGGGCGTACGGGCCAGCACGCTCGAACCGCCGCCGCCCGCCGGCCAGACCAAGCGCGCGATCCAGGGTGATTTGTTCGCATAATTGCGACACCACCCTCCCGCTTAAGGCAGAGGTGCGGACTGCGCCGGCGCACCACGATCGCCGTCATCCATACCCCATATGAATACTTGCCGCTAGTTAATGACAAATGCATTTAGCTACGTAACTTATTGTTACATATTTGATTTTCGTATATCGCTACCATCAAAACTCCTGTCAATTAATACAACTATGGGGTGATGATGGTTAATAGTAAATTGCAATTGCGTTCCTGGCTGGCTGCCGCCGGGTGCGGTTTGGCGCTGCTGGCGTCGGCCAGTGTCCAAGCGGGCGTCACGACCTATTCCGCGCTGAACGGCTGGGTCAGCAGTGCCGGCGGCAGTGATGAGGCCAACCCGCTCAACAACACCTTCACCGGCAGCGAAAACGGCCAGCGCTTCAACAGCTGGGCGGCGTTTTTCATTCCTGCCGGCAGCTACGCCAGCGCGACCATTAGTATGACGCCGGGCAGCTACGGCGACGGCGGTCCCGCCGTGCTCGGCCTGTTCGACGTCAGCACGCCATTTTCATCCTTCCTCAACACGTTCCATCCGGGCACCGAGGTCTACGACGATCTGGGCTCGGGGCGCGAATACGCATCGGGCACCTTCTACAACGACCCGCTGAGCCTGACGTTGAACGGGCGCGCGATGGCCGATATCAATGCCGCCTCCGGCGCCTACTTCCTGGTCGGCTTCACCAACAAGACCACCAACGCGCAGCCGATCCGCAGCGAGGCCGTGCTGGGCAGCGGCATCTACATTTCGGGCAATGGCCGCGACGCCACGCAACTGCGATTGGACCTGGTGCCGATGGCGGCGCCGGTGCCGGAACCGGCCG
Source organism: Duganella sp. AC917 (assembly GCF_979258245.1). Taxonomy (NCBI): domain Bacteria; kingdom Pseudomonadati; phylum Pseudomonadota; class Betaproteobacteria; order Burkholderiales; family Oxalobacteraceae; genus Duganella; species Duganella sp. AC917. The sequence continues at coordinate 5,016,405 of NZ_OZ409848.1, read as the reverse complement.
AGTGGCTGATGCTCGGCGCCGGCTTGTTGCTGGTGGGCGCGATGGTGCGCCGCCGCTTCGCACCGGCGAGCGCCGGCACGGTGTCCCGCCGCCTTGCGCTGGCGCTGGCGGCCGGTGCCACCTTGCTGGCGCTGCCGGCCGCGCACGCCGCCACCGTCGACTTCGACGCCGCCGATCCAGCCTTCCTGTTCGACGGCGAGACGTTCACGCACGGCGGCTACGCCTTCACCGGCGCCTACGTGGGCGACCCCGCCGACGGAGGCGGCCTGGTCGGCGCGGTGATCGACGGCGCCGATCCTTTCTTGTGCGTCAACATGACCTGCCCGTCCAACAACGCCACGCACTACCTGGCCGGGTTGAACGACGGACGCCTGAGCATGAGCGCGGAATCGGGCGGCGTGTTCCACCTGTCGAGCTTTGACGCCAGCGCCATCGGCCACGACCTGCGCGGCGATCCGTTTGTCTCCGGCGTGCTGTGGCTCACCGGCACCCGCGCCGATGGCAGCGTCATGGAGGAATTCTACGAGCTGGCCAGTCCCGCCTACGGCTTCCAGCACTACGTCACCAGCAGCGCCTTCGCCGGCAGCGGCTTCATCGCCATCAGCGTGGCCAGCTACAGCTGCGACTTCGAGGGCGACTGCAACGCCTTCAACTCCAACAAGGGCCAGTTCGCGCTCGATAACCTGTCCGACGCGGTCTCGCCGGTGCCGGAACCGGCCACTTACGCCATGCTCGGCCTCGGCCTGGCGCTGGTCGGCGCGACCGCGCGCCGCCGCGCCGCCGCCATGTCCACCGCCGCCACCACCCCGGCCTGATCCCACTCATTCAAGGAATTCCATGAAACGTCATCCCCTCTATCTGGCGGTGCTGCTGCTGTGCGCCGCCCATGGCGCCGGCGCCGAGGAAGCGCGCCGCAGCTATCTGGTCAAACTGGCCGACAAGCCTGTTGCCGGCTACACCGGCGGCGTCGCCGGCATGCGCGCCACGCGCCCGGCCGGCGGCGCCCACCTCGACCTGAACGCGCCCGAAGTGCATATTTACAGCGCCTACCTCGACCAGCGCCGCGCCAAGGTCCGCGCCACCGTCGCCGCCGCGCCCGTGATCTACGACTACAAGGTGGTCTTCAACGGCTTCAACGCCTTGCTGACCGACGCCGAGGTGCGCCAGTTGGCCGCCAGCCCAGATGTCGCCGCCGTCTACGCCGACGAGCGCCGCACGCCGGTCACCAGCTACACGCCCGCTTTCCTCGGCCTGGACCAGCCGGGCGGCCTGTGGAGCCAGCTCGGCGGCAAGGAACATGCCGGCGAGGACATCATCGTCGGCGTGCTCGACGGCGGCGTCTGGCCCGAGAGCCTGTCGTACGCCGACCGCGTCGACGGCGCCGGCCGTCCGACCTTCGACGCCAGCGGCACGCCGGCCTACGACGCGCCGCCGGCTGCGTGGAAGGGCGAATGCACGCCCGGCGAAGGCTTCGAGACCCGCCACTGCAACAACAAGCTGATCGGCGCGCAATACTTCGACGCCGACTACCGCGAACAGGGCCTGACGCCGCATTGGAGCGACTTCCGCTCGGCGCGCGATTCGCTCGGCGGGCGCGTCGGCCACGGCGGCCACGGCACCCACACCTCCACCACCGCCGCCGGCAACGGCGGCGTCGAGTCCAGCGTCGACGGCGTGCCGATGGGCGCGACCTCCGGCATGGCGCCGCGCGCGCGCGTCGCCATGTACAAGGTGTGCTGGTCCTACCAGGACGACGCCGATCCGACCGGCGCCACCTCGAGCTGCTTCACCGGCGACAGCGTGGCGGCGGTCGAAAAGGCCGTGCTCGATGGCGTGCACGTGATTAACTACTCGATCAGCGGCGGCGACCGGGTCGACGATCCGGTCGAGCAGGCCTTCCTGCACGCGGCCAGCGCCGGCGTGTTCGTTGCCGCCGCCGCCGGCAACGCCGGGCCGGGGCCGTCGGTCAACCACGTCAGCCCGTGGCTGGCGACGGTGGCCGCGTCCACCCACGACCGTACGCTGGCCGCGCCGCTGACCCTGGCCAACGGCGTCAAGTACAACGGCGCCTCGCTGAACCAGACCGCGCTGCCGCGCAGCCCGCTGATCCGCGCCGAAGACGCCGGCGTTGCCGGGGCCGACGCCGAGGCGCTGTCGCTGTGCTACAGCGCCGCCTCCAACAGCGGCGCGCCGGTGCTCGATCCGGCCAAGGTGCGCGGCAAGATCGTCACCTGCACGCGCGGCGCCATCGACCGCGTCGAGAAAAGCCGCGCCGTGCTGGAAGCGGGAGGCGTTGGGATGGTCATGGTCGACGACGGCGCCGGTCCGGTGGCCGACGTGCACTCGGTGCCGACCGTGCACGTGACGGTGGACGACGGCCACCTGATCCAGCAGTACGCCAAAACGGCCGGCGCAGCCGGCGCGATCGGCAAGTTTGCCGCCACGCGCGGCCTGGTCAAGTCGCCGGTGGTGGCGGGCTTTTCATCGCGCGGCCCCAATCCGACCGACCCCAACCTGCTCAAGCCGGACCTGGCCGCGCCCGGCGTCGACATCCTCGCCAGCGTCACGCCCGGCCTGACGACCGACCAGCGCGACGCCGTCGCCGCCGGCGCCCTGACGCCGCCGACCGCCTTCGCGTTCTACCAGGGCACGTCGATGGCCTCGCCGCACGTGGCCGGCCTGGCCGCGCTGCTGCGCCAGCGCCATCCGGACTGGAGCCCGGCGGCGATCAAGTCGGCGCTGATGACCTCGGCCACCGACACGCTGCCCGACGCCCAGACCGGCGCCGCGCGCGGCGTGCTGCCGTGGGGGCAGGGCGCCGGCCACGTCGCGCCCAACGCCGCCGCCGATCCCGGCCTGGTGTACGACGCCGCGCTGCCCGACTACCGCAAATATATGTGTGGCCTGGGCATCAGCGAGGAGTGCGGCGCCGGCACCATCCAGAGCTACAACCTGAACCAGGCGTCGATCACCGTCAACAACGTCATGGGCAGCCAGAGCGTCACACGCGCCGTCACCAACGTCGGCCCGGCGCGGACCACCTACACGGCCAAGGCCGCCCTGAGCGGCTACAGCGTGGCGGTAACGCCGGCCGCGCTGACCCTGGCGCCGGGCGAGAGCCAGTCGTTCACCGTCACGCTGACCCGCAACGGCGCGCCGGACAACGTCTGGCAATTCGGCGCGCTGACCTGGAGCGACGGCGCGCATACGGTGCGCAGTCCACTGCAGGCGCGCTCCGGCCCGCCGCTGGTGACGGCGCCGCTGGTCACGGCCGCGCGCGCCAGCGGCATGCGCCTGCTGAGCGTGGACACGGGCTTCAGCGGCAAGCTCGCCACCGTGGTGGCCGGCATGAAGGAAGTCACGCGCACCGCGCTGAGCGTGGCGCAGGCGCCGTCCGGCAGCGCCGACACGGTGGCGCAGGCGGTGGCTGCCTGCAAGGCCGGCGGCGGCGGCGTGCGCCTGGTGCCGGTGACGGTGCCTTCGGGCACGGTGGCGGCTCGCTTCGAGCTGTTCGACCGTGACGTGGAGGGCGGCGCCGGCGGCGCGCAGGACCTGGACCTGGTGCTGCTGCAAAACGGCGCGCTGGTTAACTTCAGCATGCACGTGGGCGCCAACGAGACGATCTCGCTGGCCAGTCCGCCTGCCGGCGCCTACCAGCTGTGCGTGATCGGCTATGCGCTGTCCGGCCGGTCGACGGCGGCGTTCACCTTGTCTTCGGGCATGGTCAACCGTAGCGACGCCGGCGGCAACCTGAAGGCGGCCGTACCGGGCCGCATCGTGGCCGGCAGCACGGCCACCGTTGGACTAAGCTGGGCCGGCCTTGGCGAGGGCAAACGCTACCTGGGTGGCGTGCAACTGCTCGACGCCAACGGTGGCGTGGCAACAACAACCCTGGTCAGCATCGGCACCGACGGCACGCCGCCTGCGGCGCGCGGGGAGGTGCGCACCAGCAAGCGCGCGCCGTCGTTGTAAGCGCGGTTGAAAGACTGGCGGCCGGCGCGGATACCAGCCTGCGCCGGCCGCCACCGTGTAAAATGTCGTTCCCTGGCATTTTCACTTTAGGACAAGGCAACACTCATGTGGTTTAAGAATCTTCAGATTTACCGTCTGCCGGCCCCTTGGGCCTATACCCCTGAACAACTGGAAGCCGCCCTCGCTCCCCACTCCTTCGTACCAGCCAGCAGCAACGAATTGCTGCGCCAGGGTTGGGACACGCCGCGCCCGAACGGCGGCCTGGTGCATGTGGTGAACAAGCAAATGCTGATACTGCTGGGCACGGAGAAAAAACTGCTGCCGTCGACCGTCATCAACCAGGTCGCCAAGGCCCGCGCCGCCGAGATGGAAGAAGCGCAAGGTTTCGCTCCTGGCAAGAAAGCCATGAAAGAGCTGAAAGAGCGCGTCGCCGACGAACTGTTGCCGCGCGCGTTCTCGATCCGCAGCAACGTCTGGACCTGGATCGACCCGGTCAACGGTTGGCTGGTGGTCGACGCGGCCAGCCCGGCCAAGGCCGACGAAGTGATCAAGCTGCTGCTCAAGGCAGTCGATAAACTGCCGCTGGAAAGCCTGCGCGTGCAGCGCTCGCCGGTCGGCGTGATGACCGAATGGCTGCAGGCGGACGACGCGCCGGCCGGTTTCACGGTCGACATGGACACCGAACTGCGCGCCACCGGCGAGAGCAAGGCCGCCGTGCGCTACGTGCGCCACACGCTGGAAGCGGACGAGGTGCGCCGCCACATCGCCGCCGGCAAGCAGTGCACACGCCTGGCGATGACGTGGGACAGCAAAATTTCGTTCGTGCTGACCGAATCGCTGGCGATCAAGGGCATCAAGCCGCTGGACGTGATCGCCGAAAAGGAATCGAGCACCAAGAACGACGAAGAGCGTTTCGACGGCGACTTCATGCTGATGACGGGCGAGCTGAACAAGCTGATGGCCGACGTGGTCGAAGCACTGGGCGGCGAAGCGAAAGCCTAAGTTTTTTGGCGTAAAAAAAGCCGCGACATCGCTGGATGCCGCGGCTTTTTTTTGTCCGGATTTTTACAGCGGCTGGAACACGCCGGCCGCTTTGTTCTTCTGCACGTTATCCCACGCGAAAATCTTGCCGTTCATCGCCACATACACGCCGGCCGGCAAGGTTTGCGCCACGCCGCAGGCAAAGCCGAGGTTGAACAACGCGTCCGAATTGGCGATCTCGTAAGGGATCATGGCGCCGGTCAGCACGATCGTCTGGCCGAGCTCGGCCGGCCCGAGCACCATCGCCGTTTGCGGCATGGTGTCTGTGCCGTGGATGATCACGATCGCCTTCTCGCTCGCGGCGCGGCACGAGGCCAGGATGCGCTCGCGGTCGGCGTCTACCATGTCGAGCGAGTCCATTAACGGCAATGTTTCAAGGGCCACATCGACGGTCAGGCGGCAGCGTTCCAGCAGCGCCGGCACGTGGCTTTCGGCGAAGCCCAGGGTGCCGTTCAGTTCGTTGTAATGTTTGTCGAAGGTGCCGCCGGTGGCGAGAATGCGCAAGGTCATATTAAAAGCTCAAGCTGGTGAAAATGACCTGCATCATAACCCAAACTCCGCAATACCCTTGAGCGCAAAAAAGACGACGCGGCGGGCTGGAAACTTGAGCGTACTAGGTCTACACTGGTTTCTTTTGTCCGCCTCCGCACCATGAAAGCCCTTGCCCCCGGAACTGTTATTTTTCATCGCCATCGCGGCTACGGCGTCATCACGACGGTCAATCTGCTGACCGGCTGGATCTCGGCCCGCTTTGGCAGCGAGTCGCGCACGCTCGACCTGAACCTGTCCACCGACGAGGTGCAGTTCGCCGATGGCGAGGCGATCCTGTTTCGCCGCGCGCCGCCCGACCGCATGCCCCACGCGCGGCTGATGGCGGTGGTGCGCGCGTTGCACAAGGCGGGTTATCAAAGGCTCTATTTGTATTCCTGGCCCAAGCCGTCGGGCTTGCACTGGCGCTGGCATTTGTTCACCGGCCGGCGCGACTGGATGCAGCGCTCGTGGCGCGAGGGCTGGTATGGCTCCGGCGCCGACTACAATGTCAATCCGGTGATGGGCTGGGGCGACTCGCCCGGCGCCACCACCGAGGAGCTGATCCACGCGCTGGCCAAATTCGATCCGCAGGGCCTGGCGCAGGCGCTGGGCCGCGACGAGGACCACACCGCGTGGTTCGACAGCGTCTGCGAAGCGTTGTTGCCAGGGTATATGTACAGTCTGGACATGCAGCGTCCCGACGGCGGACCGCTGGCGGACATGCCGGCGGTGCCGGTGATACCGGTGCGCGCCACCTTGCCGCCGTACGCCGGGCCGGAGATCGGCTGGCCGCCCGGCTGGGCCGGCCTGTGGAACAAGGTGCATGTGATGCCGACGCCGCGCATTAACCTGACCGGTCTGCCGGAAGTGCCGGAGCAGACGGATTAGGCTGGGTCATGCACGCGTCACCGGCGTGCGTTTGTCTTGTATTCCGGGTTATTGATCTTGTCGCAAGTGCCGTTCGCAAAATCCACGATGTTCTGGAACGCGTGGCGGAAGTACAGCTCGTAGCTGTCCTGTTCCACGTAACCGAGGTGCGGCGTCGCCAGCACGGTCGGGATGCGCAGCAGCGGGGAGGTCGCCTCCAGCGGCTCGGTCTCGAACACATCGATCGCCGCGTAGCCGGGCCGGCCCTGGTTCAGCGCCTGCTCCAGCGCGCCGGGTGCGACCAGCTCGGCGCGGCTGGTGTTGACGAACAGCGCGGTCGGTTTCATGCGCGCCAGATCGTCCGCCGTGACGATGCCGCGCGTGTCCGGATGCAGCCTCAAGTGCAAGCTCAGCACATCCGCCTCGCCGAAGAACGCCTCGCGCGACGCCGCCGCCGCGTAGCCATCGGCCACCGCCTTGTCGCGGCTGGCCTGGCTGCCCCACACCACCACCTGCATGCCGAACGCCCGGCCGTAGCCGGCGATCAATTGGCCGATCTTGCCGTAGCCCCAAAGCCCCAGCGTACGGCCCTTGAGCACCACGCCCAGGCCGTTCAGCTGCGGATTAACCGAAGCGGTCTGCCACAGCCCATCCTTCAGATTGGTGGCGTAGGGCACGATCTTGCGCGCGGCGGCCATGATCAGCGCCCACGTCAGCTCGGCTGGCGCGGTCGGCGAGCCAACTCCTTCCGCGATGGCGATGCCCAGTTCGGTCGCCGCTGCCACATCGACATGCCCGGCCAGCTTGCCCGTTTGCGAAATTAGCTTGAGGTTGGGCAGCTTGTTCAGCAGCGCCGCACTAAATGTAGTGCGCTCGCGGATCAAGACCAACGCATCGAACGGCGCCAGCCGGATCGCGAGCTGTCCCAGCCCTTTTGTAGTGTTATTGAACACTTTCACCTCGTGCCCGCGCAACAGATCATAGCAAGCGAGCGTGACGGTTGCGTTCTGGTAATCGTCGAGAATAGCGATTTTCATGGGAGTTAGCCGATCTTATGATGAAATTCGTAGCGAAATAACAGTGTCAGGAAGAACCGGAATAGCTTACTACTTTAGTCAACAATTTCTCCTACATTTTTGATTGAATCGCCTATTGACGGGTGTACAATCGCTCAAAAAATGAACAACTCCCCACCAAAAAGAGTTGCGCGCCTGTGCATACACCAGGCGCTTTCGACAAGACCGCCGTAACCCGCCGACCCATTTCGAATGGGCTTCCGAGCGCAAGCCACAAGCTGACGACGATCCTGCCGCGTAGCGCGTATGGCCAAGAATTCTTAATTGTATTGGAGGTACTATGAATCAGCCCGTCATGGGTGGCGTTGCCACATTGAACGTCCCAGCTTACATCAAACAACAAAAACTGATCAATTGGGTGGCGGAAATCGCCGCGTTGACCAAACCGGACCGTATCTACTGGTGCGACGGCTCGCAGGCAGAGTACGACCGCCTGTGCGCCGAAATGGTTGCCGCCGGCACCATGAAAAAGCTGAACCAGGAAAAGCGTCCGAATTCCTACCTCGCCTGCTCGGACCCGACCGACGTCGCCCGTGTTGAAGACCGCACCTACATCTGCTCGACCACCAAGGAAGAAGCCGGCCCGACCAACAACTGGATGGACCCGGCCGAAATGCGCGCCACGCTGAACCCGCTGTTCGACGGTTGCATGGTCGGCCGCACGATGTATGTCGTGCCGTTCTCGATGGGTCCGCTGGGCTCGCCGATCGCGCACATCGGCGTCGAACTGTCCGACTCGCCTTATGTTGCCGTCAACATGCGCATCATGACGCGCATGGGCAAGGCCGTCTATGACGTGCTGGGCACCGACGGCGAGTTCGTGCCTTGCGTGCACACCGTTGGCGCGCCGCTTACGGCTGGTCAAAAAGACGTGGCATGGCCATGCAACCCGACCAAGTACATCGTTCACTACCCGGAAACCCGCGAAATCTGGTCCTACGGTTCGGGCTACGGCGGCAACGCGCTGCTGGGCAAGAAATGCTTCGCGCTGCGCATCGCCTCCAACATGGGCCACCAGGACGCGGCCAAGGACGGCATGGGCTGGCTGGCCGAACATATGCTGATCCTCGGCGTCGAATCGCCGGAAGGCAAGAAGCACTACGTCGCGGCAGCCTTCCCATCGGCCTGCGGCAAGACCAACTTCGCGATGCTGATCCCGCCGGCAAGCTTCGACGGCTGGAAAGTGACCACCATTGGCGACGACATCGCCTGGATCAAGCCGGGCGCCGACGGCCGCCTGTACGCGATCAATCCGGAAGCGGGTTACTTCGGCGTTGCCCCTGGCACCAACGAAAAGACCAACTTCAACTGCATGGCCTCGATGCGTGAAAACACCATCTTCACCAACGTCGCGCTGACCGACGACGGCGACGTCTGGTGGGAAGGTCTGACCAAGGAAGCGCCGTCGCACCTGATCGACTGGCAGGGCAAGGACTGGACGCCAGCGTCCGGCACCAAAGCCGCGCACCCGAACGCCCGCTTCACCGTGGCCGCCACGCAAAACCCGGTGATCGACGCAGCCTGGGACGACCCGGCCGGCGTGCCGATCTCGGCCTTCATCTTCGGCGGCCGCCGCTCGACCACCGTGCCGCTCGTCACCGAAGCGCGCAACTGGGTTGAAGGCGTCTACATGGCCGCGACGATGGGTTCGGAAACGACCGCCGCCGCAGCCGGACAGATGGGCATCGTGCGCCGCGACCCGTTCGCGATGCTGCCGTTCATGGGCTACAACATGAGCGACTACTTCCAGCACTGGCTGAACCTGGGCGAAAAGCTGGGCAAGGTCAACGCCGAGACGCTGCCGAAGATCTACTGCGTCAACTGGTTCCGCACCGACGACCAGGGCCACTTCGTCTGGCCTGGCTTCGGCGACAACATGCGCGTGCTGAAGTGGATGCTGGAACGCATCGAAGGCAGCGCCGGCGGTATTGAAAACATCTTCGGCACCACGCCGCGCTTTGGCGACCTGAAGTGGGACGGCATCCCGTTCTCGCCGGAAGAGTTCGAAACGATCACCTCGATCGACAAGGACGCATGGCGTGAAGAGTTGAAACTGCACGAAGAACTGTTCACCAAGCTGGCTTACCACCTGCCGAAGGAACTGACCGCAGTGAAAGCCGAGCTCGAGCAGCGTCTGGCCAACTAAGTAACACGCAAGTAACAACTCCGGGGTCAGGTCCACCATTTCTACACGAGCAGAGCATTAACTTTGTTCAGCTCGTGTAGCATTGGTGGACCTGACCCCGGATTTTTTATGCCCAGCAAGCTCATCATCTTCGATTTCGACGGCACGCTGGCCGATACCTTCCCCAGCTTCGTGCGCGTGTTCGACCAGGCCGCCGACAAGTACCGCTTCAAACGCCTCGACCGCGAACGCCAGAGTGTTTTACGTGGACTGGATGCCCGACAGATCATGGCGCATCACGATATCCCGCTATGGAAAGTGCCGGCCATCGCGCGCTTCATGCGCGCCCGCATGGCCGACGATATTGCCAATATCAAACTCTTCGCCGGCATCGACGGTATGTTGCGCGCCTTGCAGGCCCAAGGCGTGACGCTCACCATCGTCACCTCCAACTCGCCGGGTAATGTGCGCGCCATCCTCGGGCCGGAGCTCATGGCGCTGTTCAGCCATGTGGAATGCGGCGCCGCGCTGTTCGGCAAGCCGTCCAAAATACGCAAGGTGCTCGCCGCCACAGGCGTCGCGCCGGAGCAATCGATGCTGATCGGCGACGAGATCCGCGACGCCAAGGCGGCCGCCGACGCCGGCATCGGCTTCGGCGCCGTGGCGTGGGGCTTTAACCATGTCGATGCGCTGGCCGCCGAACGTCCACGGCGCGTCTTCCGGCACGTGGACGACCTGCTCGACCTCAGTCCGGATACTGCGCTGCTTCGCCAAGGATGACTTTCGGCTCCAGATACGCATCGAGTCCATATGGGCCGAACTCGCGGCCGATGCCCGACTGCTTGAAGCCACCGAACGGCGCGATCAAATCGTCGTGCATGCCGTTGATATGTACCCGGCCCGCGATCAATCGCCCGGCCACTTGATTCGCGCGCCCCAGATCGGTCGAGCTGACATAGGCCTGCAACCCATACGGCGTATCGTTGGCGATGGCGACCGCCTCGTCCTCGGTCCCGTAGGTGAGTATCGACAGCACCGGCCCGAAGATCTCCTCCCTGGCGATGGTCATCGACGGCGTGACGTTGGCAAACACGGTCGGCTTGACGAAGTAGCCCGCCTCCAGCCCTTGCGGCTTGCCAGGACCGCCGGTCAGCAGCTCCGCGCCTTCCTCGATGCCGACGCGGATGTAGTGCTGCACGCGCTCATACTGCTTGCTGGTGACGATGGGACCCAGCGTCACGCCGGCGTCGCGCGGATCGCCCACCGTCACCGCCTCCGCCGCCGCCTTGGCCAGTCGCTTGACCTGATCCAGCCGGTGCACCGGCACCAGCAGGCGCGTGCCGGCGATGCACGCCTGGCCGTTGTTCACGAAGCAGGCCTGGATCGCGGCCGGTATCGCTTTTTCGAAGTCGGCGTCGTCGAGCAGCAAGTTGGCGCCTTTGCCACCCAGCTCCAGGGTCAAGCGCTTCATCGTATCGACCGCCGCCCGCGCGATGGTTTTGCCGACCAGCGTGGAGCCGGTGAACGAGATCTTGTCGATGCCGGGGTTTGCGCTGATCTCAGCGCCGACCACGTCGCCGCGTCCATTGACGATGTTGACCACCCCCGGCGGCAGCCCGGCCGCGTGGAAGCACTCGGTCAGGATCTGGTTCTGCACCGCGCTCAATTCGCTCGGCTTGACCACCACCGTGCAGCCGGCCGCGATGGCGGTGGCGACTTTGTTGGCGATGAACCAGGCGCTCGAGTTCCACGGCGTGATGATGCCGACCACGCCGACCGGTTCCAGCACCACCTTCGAGACGCCGACGGTCTTGACGAAAGCGTGATCCTCCATCACCTTTTTCACATCTAAAAACATCTTGGCGGTGTAGCGCGACCGTCCGACGCTGGTCTTGAGCGGCCCGCCGTACTCCTCGACGAGCGCCTGCGCCGCGTCGTCCGCACGCGCCGCCACGGCGTCGTGCAGCTTTTGCAGATACGCGCCGCGTTCCTCCTTCGTAGTACGAGAAAACGCCGGGAAGGCCGCCCTGGCGGCGGCGATGGCGCGGCGCGTGTCCTCGACATCGCCCAGGCGCACCTGGCCGGTCAGCTGGCCGGTGCTAGGGTCGACGAGATCGGCCATCTCCGTCCCGTGGGGGATGACGAATTGTCCGTTGATGTAAATATGTTCGATGTTGCGCATGGCTAGGCTCCTGTTTCGACTTGGTGGAATAGGTGCGTCCATTCTAGAAAGCGCGACGCCTGCGCGTTAGTGGGGTTCCTGCACGATCTTTGCCTGATTCTGCCTGTCGCGCGAAAATGCGTTTCGTCGCCGCGTTTTCGCCATCCGTCACAAAAGCCCGCCGCCGCGCCGTCGCTTCATTTACAGTGCATGCTCGACCCTTTTTATGGATAGTCCTACATGAAGCTGACCACCACCCGCCTTGGCGTTGCCAGCGCGCTGCTGTTTTCCCTGCTGCTTGGCCCGGCCCACGCCCAATCCGCGAACGCCGCGCCGGACCTCGAGGGCCGCCGCGCCGCACTCAATAGCCTGATCAAGGAGCAGTGGGAGTACACGATGCGCAATAGCCCCGAGTGGGCCTCGCTACTTGGCGACAAGCGCTATAACGACAAGTGGTCCGATTTTTCGCAGGCGAACATCGACGCCGACATCAAGACCAGCGGCGAATTCCTCAAGCGCTTCGAGGCGGTCGACACCAGCGGCTTCCCGCTGCAGGAGCAATTGAACCGTGAACTGATGCTGCGCCAATTGCGCCAGAACGTCGATGGTGCCCGCTTCAAGGATTGGGAGATGCCGCTGGCGCAGAACTCCGGCATCCACATCGACGCGCCGATGATCGTCTCTGCGCTGCCATTCGACACCGTCAAGGATTACGAGGACTACGTCAAACGCCTGCAATCGCTGCCCAAGCTGTTCGACGAAACGCGTGTGCAGATGGAGAAGGGCGTCAGCGACCGCCTGATGCCGCCGCAGTTCCTGATTCCGAAGATCGTCAAGCAGTGCGAGGACGTGGCGGCGATGGCGCCCGCCAAGTCGCCGTTCGCCGAGCCGTTGAAGAAATTCCCGAAGGATTTCTCGGCCGCCGATAAGGCGCGCCTGAGCAAGGAGGTGCTGGCGGCCGTGCGCACCCACGTCAATCCAGCGTATAAAAAGCTGGCCGTCTACACCAAGACCAAATATCTGCCGCACGGCCGCAAGGAAGTGGGCATGTGGTCGCTGCCGGACGGCGCGGCGCGCTACGCCTTCAAGGCGAAGAATTCAACCACCACCGACATGTCGCCGGAAGAGATCCACCAACTCGGCCTGTCCGAGGTTGCGCGCATCGAAGGGCAGATGCTGGAGACGGCGAAGAAGCTGGGCTTCAAGGATCTGAAGACCTTCAACAAGGCGCTGGCGGCCAATCCGGCTACGCATCCGAAATCGCGCCAGGAGATCATCGACCTGTATCAGAAATACACGGACCAGATGTACGCGCAATTGCCGCAGCAGTTTGGCGTGCTGCCAAAGGCGAAGGTGGAGATCATCAAGGTCGAGGAATTCCGTGAGAAGGGCGCCTCCGCCGCCGCCTACATGACAGGTTCGCCGGACGGCAAGCGTCCTGGCCGCGTGATGGTCAACACCGGTGAATTCAAGGACCGTTCCACCATCAGCATCGAGACGACGGCGCTGCACGAGGGCGTGCCAGGCCACCACATGCAGCTGTCGATCGCCCAGGAGATCGACGGTCTGCCGATGTTCCGCCAGCAGGGCAACTATACCGCCTACACCGAAGGCTGGGCGTTGTACTCGGAGCGTCTGGGCGAGGAGCTGGGCTTCTTCAAGGACCCGTACAGCTACTACGGCCACCTGCAGGATGAAATGCTGCGCGCGATCCGCCTGGTGGTGGACACGGGCCTGCACTACAAGCAGTGGAACCGCCAGCAGGTGGTGGACTTCTTCCACGACCATTCCGGCATCGAGGAAGTCGATGTGCAGAGCGAGACCGATCGCTATATCGTGTGGCCGGGCCAGGCGCTGGGCTACAAGATCGGCCAGTTGAAGATCCTCGAGCTGCGCGACTATGCGCGCAAGGAGCTGGGCGCCGGTTTCGACATCCGCAAGTTCCACGACCAGGTGCTGGGCGCGGGCGCGCTGCCGATGGATGTACTGGAAAAGCACATCAAGGATTGGGTGGCGGACGAGAAGCGCACCGTGACGACCAGCTAAGCGCGCAGCTTCTTCACGTCCGTCATGGGCGGGGCGCCGAACAGGCGCCGGTACTCGCGGCTGAACTGGGACTGGCTTTCGTAGCCAACCTTGTAGGCGGCGGTGCTGGCGTCGATATCGCCACTGAGCAGCAGCGTGCGCGCCGCCTGCAGGCGCAGCTGCTTCTGATACTGCATGGGCCCCATCATCGTCACCGCCTTGAAACGGTGGTGCAGGCTGGAGACGCTCATATTGGTCGCCTGCGCCAGCTCCTCCACCTTGACCGGCTGGTCGAAACGGTCCTTGAGCCACGCGATCGCCTTGCTGATGCCGCGATCCTGCTGGTCGAGCACCACGTTTTGATACAGCTGCCGTCCGTATGCGCCCGTCAGCAGACGGTAGATGATTTCCCGCTTCAATCCCACCGCCAGAAAGGCCGCTTCCGCCGCCGGCGCGTGCAGCAGGTGAACCAGTTTATTCAACGCCTCCAGCAGGCCGGCGTCGGACTTGCCGACGAACGCGCCACGCACCGGTTGCGCGCCTTCGTCCATTGCGATGCGCGCCTCGGCCACGATGGCGGCGATTTCCTGCGGATCGAACTCGATGTTCAGCAGCAGATAGGGCTGCCCGGGCGTGGCGTTGAGCACCTGGCCGGACGCCGGCAGGTCGACAGATACCACAAGATATTCGCCGGGACCGTAATCGAGAACGTCGGCGCCAAGGTGCACGCGCTTGCCGCCTTGAAGAATCACGCAGCACGAAGGCTTGAGTACCCCGCGCGTGACAGCTGTCGGCTGCGAGGAACGCAGCAACGACAAAAACGGGATCGCCGTCTCGTACCGCTCGTCGCCGCGCGCAAAATTGCCGACGATGTCGATCATCTGATCGAGCGGTGCGAGAGGCAGCTCCCTTTTCATAGCTGGACTACTTCAGCAGCGGAACCAGATATTTTCCGGTGACGCTGGCCGGATTCTTGGCCACATCCTCCGGCGTGCCGGCGGCGATGATCTTGCCGCCGCCCGCGCCGCCCTCAGGACCAAGATCGACCACCCAGTCGGCGGTCTTGATCACATCGAGATTGTGCTCGATGATGACCAGCGTGTTGCCCTGGTCGCGCAGACGGTGGATCACCTTCATCAGCAAATCGATATCGTGGAAGTGCAGACCGGTGGTCGGCTCGTCCAGGATGTACAGCGTGCGGCCGGTGTCGCGCTTGGACAGTTCCAGCGACAGCTTGACGCGCTGCGCCTCGCCGCCCGACAGGGTGGTAGCGCTCTGACCGAGCTTGATGTAGCCCAGGCCCACATCCAGCAACGTGTGCAGCTTGCGCGCGATCAGCGGCACCGGCTTGAAGAACTCGTGCGCATCTTCGACCGTCATGTCGAGGATCTCGGTGATGTTCTTGCCCTTGTACTGCACTTCCAGCGTCTCGCGGTTATAGCGCTTGCCGTGGCAAACGTCGCACGGCACATACACGTCCGGCAGGAAGTGCATTTCCACCTTGATCACGCCATCGCCCTGGCAAGCCTCGCAGCGGCCGCCCTTGACGTTGAATGAGAATCGCCCGGCACTGTAGCCGCGCTCTTTCGCCACCGGCACCGTCGAGAACAGATCGCGGATCGGCGTGAACAAACCGGTGTACGTGGCCGGGTTGGAGCGTGGCGTGCGGCCGATCGGCGCCTGGTCGACGGCGATCACCTTGTCAAAGTGTTCCAGGCCGCTGATGCTGTCGTGCGGCGAAGGCTCCGTCTGCGAACCATACAGATGGCGCGACAGCGCCGGATACAGCGTATCGTTGATCAGTGACGATTTGCCGGAGCCCGAAACACCGGTCACGCACGTCATCAGGCCGACCGGCAGATGCAGGTCCACCTTCTTCAGATTATTCCCGGTGGCGCCGGTGATGACCAGCTGCTTGTCCGGATCTGCCGCATGGCGCTTCTTCGGCACTGCGATCTTCAGCGTGCCGTTCAAGTACTGCGCCGTCAGCGACTGCTTGTTCTTCAGGATGTCCTTCAGCGTGCCCTGGGCGATGATGTCGCCGCCATGCACGCCGGCGCCCTTGCCCATGTCGACGATGAAGTCGGCGGTGCGGATCGCGTCTTCGTCGTGCTCCACCACCAGCACGCTGTTGCCGATGTCGCGCAGGTGTTTGAGCGTCTCGATCAGGCGATCGTTGTCGCGCTGGTGCAGGCCGATCGACGGCTCATCGAGCACGTACATCACGCCGGTCAGGCCGGAGCCGATCTGCGAAGCCAGGCGGATACGCTGCGCCTCGCCGCCGGACAGCGTGTCCGCGCTGCGGTCCAGCGACAGATAATCCAGGCCGACGTTGTTGAGGAACTTCAGACGCGAAATGATCTCCTTGACCACGCGGTCGGCGATCTCCTTTTTCGAGCCTTTCAATTTCAACTGCTCGAAGAACGACAGCGTCTCGCGCAGCGGCTTTTCGGCGATCTCGTAGATGGCCTTTTCCTGCTTGCCGGTGCCGACCTTGACGTAGCGCGCCTCGATGCGCAGGCGCGCGCCTTCGCACGCCGGGCACTTCTTCTCGTTGATGAACTTCGCCAGTTCCTCCTTGACGGCCATCGAATCGGTTTCGCGGTAGCGGCGCGCCAGATTGGTCACCACGCCTTCGAACGCATGCTCCTTGACGACGGTGCGGCCACGCTCATTCACATACGTGAACGGGATGTGCGTCTTGCCCGAGCCGTGCAGGATCACTTCCTGCGCGGTCTTCGGCAGCTGCTCGTACGGCAGGTCCAGATCGAACTCGTAGTACGCCGCCAGGTTGGACAGCATCTGGAAGTAAAACTGGTTGCGGCGGTCCCACCCCTTGACGGCGCCGGAAGCCAGCGACAGGTTGGGGAAGGCGACGATGCGCTTCGGATCGAAGAACTCGATGTGACCGAGACCGTCGCACTCCGGGCAGGCGCCCATCGGGTTATTGAACGAGAACAGGCGCGGCTCCAACTCCTGCAGCGAATAGCCGCAGGTGTTGCAGGCGAACTTGTTGGAGTAGACGTGCTCCGTGCCGCTGTCCATTTCCAGCGCCACGGCGCGGCCATCGGCCAGGCGCAGCGCGGTCTCGAAGCTCTCGGCCAGGCGCTGTTTGATCTCGGCGGTCACCTTCACGCGGTCGATCACCACGTCGATGGTGTGCTTCTCGGTTTTCTTCAGCTTGGGCAGGTCGTCGACTTCATAGATCTTCGCGGCGGCGGTGCCGCTCTGCACGCGGAAGCGCACGAAGCCCTGCGCCTGCATTTGCTCGAACAGGTCGGAGTGCTCGCCCTTGCGGTTGGCCACCACCGGCGCCAGGATCATCAACTTGGTATCGTCGGGCATGGCCAGCACGGCGTCCACCATCTGCGACACCGTCTGCGCGGCCAGCGCCTGGTCGGGGTGGTTGATGCAGTAAGGCGTGCCGACCCGCGCGTACAACAGACGCAGGTAATCGTGGATCTCGGTCACGGTGCCGACGGTCGAACGCGGATTGTGCGAGGTGGCTTTCTGCTCGATCGAAATAGCCGGCGACAGGCCCTCGATCAGATCGACGTCCGGCTTTTCCATCAGCTGCAAGAACTGGCGGGCGTAAGCCGACAGCGACTCCACATAGCGGCGCTGGCCCTCGGCATACAGCGTATCGAAGGCGAGCGACGACTTGCCGGAACCGGACAGCCCGGTGATCACGATCAGCTTGTTGCGCGGGAGGTCGAGATTGATGTTTTTGAGGTTGTGCGTGCGTGCGCCGCGGATGCGGATCTGTTCCATGTAATGGCCTTTAGAGTCAACCCGTAACTATAGCCGGGTTTGGGTATATATGCGCCGGGCTTGATCTGCATCGCGCGCTCGGGGCTTGACACTGTATATAATACCAGTATTTTCTTGCGTCGTTTCAAGTTGCGGCGTGAAATGGACACTGATTTCCGGCGGGTGGGCGATGCTATAATCCCTGTCTAGATTTTCTATACACAGCCCGCCCTGCGCGGCCGTCGTTACTCAGGAGTTTTATAAATGGCATCAGTCAACAAAGTCATCATCGTCGGCAATCTGGGTCGCGATCCGGAAATTCGCTACATGCCTAGCGGTGACGCGATCGCCAACATTGCCGTGGCGACATCGTACAAATCCAAGGACCGCAACACCGGCGAGCAGAAAGAGCAGACCGAATGGCACCGCATCTCGTTCTTCGGTCGCCTGGCGGAAATCGTCGGCCAGTACCTGAAGAAGGGTTCGTCTGTCTACGTTGAAGGTCGCCTGCAGACCCGCAAGTATACCGACAAAGACGGCGTAGAGAAATACGCGACTGACATCATCGCCGAGCAAATGCAGATGCTGGGTGGCCGTCAAGGCATGGGTGATGGCGGCGGCATGGACGACGGCGGCGGCTACGAATCGGCCCCACCGCAGCGTCAGGCTCCGGCCCCGCGTCCGCAAATGGCTGCCCCGGCGCCACGTCCGGCACCGAAGCCGGCGCCGAACTTCTCGGACATGGATGACGACATCCCGTTCTAGAGCCTACTTAGTTGCGTTTTTGTTGATAAGGCCTGCGTTCCTCCTTGGACGCAGGCTTTTTTATTCCCCCACACTTCGTTTTGTGATGTACTAGAGCGTACGCTGAGCTACTACTTAACAAATATGGTGGGTAGATGACTACATTCGTTGCAAAGCGCGTCAGGTTTCGGAATGGAGAGCGCTGTTCCGTTCTGAGCCGGCCCGGTGGATTACCTGTCCACGAAGCGCAGTTGTACTTGTCGAGGTGCCGTAAGTGCGGTTTAGCTGCCAATACGATTCATGGCGTATGCAGGGTATTGGCTTTGCTGTTCGTTTGCTGGCCGGATTGACCCTCTCAGATTGACCCTCCCTCCAGGTCCTCGCGAACGCCGCGACCCTGTCGTAAGACCCCTCGAACCCCAATTCTTTTAGGTCCTCATGAATCTGTTTCAGCGTGCGCCGCTGCTTGCGCGACTTGGCCGCCTCGGTCTTGAGGAGCGCTGCTCAGCGTAAGCTGGCTCAATGGTTTCCGAGCGCAGGTAGCGTCGGACCGTATTTCTGGATATGCCAAGCCGCCTGGCTATCTCTCTCAATGGTATCTGCTCGCGAATGTGCCAGCGTCGAATAATGCCTAGTAATGTCACGTCGCACTGAACGGATCAGGATTGTAGCGATTCATCGTGCGTAACTGGCCAAGTGTTGGCATGGGCAGTGCAGCGCCGCGCACCGGTGATGAGTGCAGCGTGTGTAATGATGGCGTTCCGCAGCAACTGCGCAGCGTCTAATACCCCTACCCATTTTAACGACCAGCCGTTCAGGCCTGGCCGACTCCGCTAGGCTGTCGGCTTTCACGCAGAGGCGCGCAGCAAGGACATCGATATGGACGAGGTCGCTAGCTGTGGCCGACGTGGCGGTGCGCGGCGATGCACTGTTTCGCACGCATCAAGCCCGAACGCGGCGGTGAAGGTGATGAGGGCGGCGGACTGTGTCCGCGCGGCTTAATTAGCGGTACTTCAAGGTCCACCGGATTGTCAGTGGCCTGGCCAAAGTGAAGTTGGTGGTCGCGCAGCTCACGAGCGAACGCATCGCCCCGGCCGGCGAGCGGAACGGTTCGGCCCCGGTGGTCGGCGTGACCGTGCAGGCCTCCAACCCTTCCACTTCGAAGGAGGTAGCGTCGCCTTGCGCGAAGCTGACCTTTTTGCCTCGCACCGTCGCGCCTTCGGAGAACGAAGCGAACTCCAGGCTGGCGCGCGTAACCTCGATCGGGGTCGTCGGCGTGTAAGTGTCGGTGCGCACGATGACGCCAGGCGCCATCTTGTACGTGGTTTCGAGCCGGATACGGCCATCGGGCGTCGGCGCTTTGCCGCCGAGCCTGGCCAGTTCGTCCTGCCGATAGCTGACGCTGGCCTGGTCGCCTTCGCTGGTGGCGCCGATATCCTTGATGTAGCTGGTGCCAATCAGCTCAGTGCCGTCGGCCAGCCTGAACTTGGGTAGCAGTTGCGGATGCTCGGCGCCACTGTCCGGCGTGCCGGCGACGATGCCGGTGGCGAACGGCAACGGGTAGTAGGGGCTGTTGTCGTACTGGCCGCCGCCGCCGTTGACCATCAGCAGACTGAAGGTGTGGCGCCGGTCGCGGTAAATGGCGAGCGCGCGGTCGTACTCGCCTTGCGCGAAGCGCACCAGGCTGAAGCGGGGCCGGGTCCGGTCCAGCCATGCCTGCAAATCGGCGGCGGGTTCGGCGCCCTTCATCCCGGCCTTGTTCCAGAACTCGGTGGTGAAGATCAACTGGTGTGCCAGTGAAAAGTTCTCGCCGAGGATGCGGTGCTTGGCGCGGTAGGCGTCCGTGCGACGGCCTTGGCCCCACATGTCGACCGAGCGCATCGCCGGGTTGTACCAGAAGTCCACGTACCTGGCGACGATGCGGTTCGAGTAGGCGTAAGCGTACTGCTTTTCCTCGGGCGTGAGCACGCCGAGGTAGGCCGATACCGACAGGATCTCCAGCGCCGCCGTCTCGCCATAGGGACCCAGGCTGCGGCCGAAGGTGAAGCCGTCGCCCGATGTGTTTGCGATGTTTAGGGCCACGTCGGCCGCCTTGCGCAGCAGCGCCTTGAGTTCCGGCGTCACCGTCAGGCCGGTCTCGATGAAGCGCTCGCAAATTTCGGCGATCAGCAGGATGCTGTAGCGGTCGAAACGGCCTTCGCCGGCGGTCTCGTCGGAAAAGCCGAACTTGCCCGAGTAGGTGTTGTAATGCTCGAGCATCTTGTCGAGGAGGATCTTGCCGGCGCTGTCATCCTCCCAGCCTAGCAGCATGCGCAGGCGGGCCACGCTAAAGGCCACGCCGTAGTAATTGGTGGGCAGGCGTATCAGCTGGAAGTCGGGCTGGGTCACGAAGTGGCGCCAGTCGAGCTTGGCGCGCAGCGCCGCCAGCGTGGCCGGCGAGACCGCCTGCTCCAGCAAGCCGGCCTGCTTGAGCTGGTACAGGGCGGTCAGGTAGTAGTGGATGCCCCAGGTCTGGTTGTCCATGCCGATCGTCATGTCGGCGATGGCGCGGAATTGGCGCAAGCGCTCGGGCAGGCGCGGGTCGTCCTTGCGCATGTTCAGCACCACATGGGCCAGGCCGACAGCGATTTTGCCCTGCAAGAATTTGTCGTTGCTCTGCAGTGCCGCGACGCCGTCAAGCGTGAAGCGGTCCTTCTCGGCCACCATTTTATCGAACAGATACTCCAGTTGCGGGTACAACCGTCGCTGGATGATCTGGTTCATCGGGACGGACGCTAGCGGCGCCTGGTAGCTCGACGATGGCGGCGGTGGCAGCTTGTCGGCGGCATCGGCGTTCACCGAAAGCGCACCGGTGAGCGCGGCGGTGAGCAGGCGGGCGTTGATCGATTTTGGCGTCGGTTCCGTTGATGGTTTTATCGCGCTGCGCATGCGTCTGTCTCCGTTCATGTTCTCTGATGGTTGATATCGGTGCCTGGCGTCGTCAGTACAACGGGCCTGCCGTCACGAACGGGCCACCCTGGAAGATGGTGGCCGGATCGTCGCCGGGGCGCTGAGCCGTATCCGGGAAAAGGTGCTTGAACCGGCGCGAACTGTCCTTCGGCCGGAAGCCCAGGTGGCTGGCCTTGCGGTTGTCCCACCAGCTGGCGTCGTTGTCGGATGTGCCGAAGACGATGGTGTGCCCGACGCGCGGGGTGAACAGCGCGCAGCGTAGCAGTTCGACCAGGTCATCGTAGCCGAGGTAGGTGGTCATCATGCGGGCGTTCTTCGGTTGCGCGAACGACGAACCGATGCGCAGACAAACGGTTTCGATCCCAAGGCGGTCGTAGTAGTAACGCGACAGCGATTCGCCGAAGCACTTGCTCAGGCCGTAGAAGCCGTCCGGGCGCGGTGGCATGTCGGCATCGACGATTTCAGTGTTGCGGTAGAAGCCGGTGACGTGGTTTGAGCTGGCGTAGACCACCCGCTTGACGCCGGCCTTGTGCACCGCCTCGTACAGGTTGTACAGGCCGAGGATGTTCGCTTGCATGATGGGCTCGAACCGGTCCTCGACCGAAATGCCGCCGAAATGCAGCACCGCATCGACCCCCTCCGCCAGCGTCAGGACCGCGGGCTTGTCGGCCAGATCGCAACGGACGATCTCCTCGCCCTCGGCCGCCTCGCCCAAGTCGGCGCGGTCGCTCAGGCGCACGATGCGTGCCCAAGGCTTGATCCGCTCCCGTAAAACCTGGCCCAGCCCGCCGGCGGCACCGGTCAGCAACAGTCGATGAAAGGGTTTTTCGGCGGCGCTGTCGTTCATCATGTCGTCCAGGAAGTGCGGCGGTTGAGAAAGGTTCTTGAAAAACGTTTAACTGAAGTATATATTAGTCGTTTTGGACGTCAACAGCTTCTCGAATGGCAAATGATCGGGCCGGGGTGGGGATAAACTGTGCGATCATCTGCGCTTTCCGGACAGCCGTTCCCGCCACACATAATGAAAATCAAGGTACCCACCATCCGCGATGTCGCCAACGCCGCCGGCGTGTCGACGACCACCGTTTCGAAGTATGTGAACCAGGCGCAGCGGTTTTCGCCGGCGGTCGAGGCCACCATCAAGTCGGTGATCGAGGACCTCGGCTACCGCTCCAATCCGCTGGCGCAATCGATGATCACCGGGCGCACCAACACCATCGGCCTGTCGGTGCTGGATGTGAGCAACCCCCATTTCACCAGCATCGTCAAGGGCGCCAACCGGGTGGCCGCCGAACATGGCTACACCATGCTGCTCGTCGACATCGACGAGAACCCCGGCCGCGAGCGCATGTTGCTGGAGTCGCTGAGCCGCCGGGTCGATGGCTTGCTGGTGTACTCGCGGCTGGCCGAGGAGGACATGGACTGGATGGCCCGCCTTGACAAGCCGCTGGTATTCTTTGGCCGCCTGTCCCGCATGACGCTGCCCACCGTCACCAGCGACGACCGGCGGGGCGGCTACATGATCGCGCAGCACCTGGTGACGATGGGGCATAAGCGCATCGCCTACCTGGGATTCCCGAAGTCGCACCGCGACCATGACCGCATGGCCGGTGTGCGCGGCTGCCTGGAAAAACACGGCCTGCCATTGCAGGTGTTCAGCGGCGCCGCCCCCACCGCGCCCGAGGGCGAGCGCCGGAGTTCGGCCATCATGTTAGGCGAGCAGCGGCCGGACGCTATCGTCTGCTACAACGATCTGTTGGCGCTCGGTTTCATGAAGGCCACCCAAGCGCTCGGCTTCCAGGTGCCGGAGGATATTTCCGTGGCGGGATTCGACAATATCCAGTTCGGCCGCTACGCGTCGCCAGCGCTGACCACGGTCGACCTGCGCAGCGAGGAGATGGGCGTGGTGGGCATGAATACCTTGCTTTCCACCATAGGCGACGACGCCAACATCGACCTGACCCTTCTCGAGCCGCAGCTCATTCTCCGGTCGTCCATCATGCGGCGGACCCCGCACGGCGGCTGAGCCCGTTACGGCGGCACTCTGCGGCAGGGGTAATCGATTTTTCTGCTGGCGCCCCGCGGCGATGTTTTCCGTGTATCTGCGCCGCCCCGGCACTAAAAAACCACAGCTTATCCCTAAAGGCAGGCACTTTTTCAATCAAGAAGAAAAACGTTTTACTAAGCAGTTTTTGCGTGTATATTTGCTCTGAAATCGGCGATTGACCGATTGTCGCGGCCACGCGCCGATACGGAGACTGAATGAAAATCAAACGATGGCTGCTCGGCCTCGGGCTGGGTATTTCAATGGCCGCGAGTTCGCTGCGCGCGGCCGAAACGATGGATGACATCATCGCGCGCGACATCGCGGTGGCGGCGCGTCAGTACGGGGCCATGCTTGACAAGATCTCCGGCAAGCCCGGCTTCCCGCGCACGGTGGAGAACGGCGAAGTCAAAATGATCCCCACGCGCGACTGGACCAGCGGCTTTTTCCCCGGCGCTCTGTGGTATCTGGCCGAGGCGACCGGTGACGCCAAATGGCGTGCGGCGGCGGCGCGCTACACGGCCGCCACCGCCTCCGCCAAATTCGACAAATCCCAGCATGACGTCGGCTTCATCCTGAACTGCGGGTATGGCAACGGTCTGCGGCTGGGCGAGGACGGCGCTGGCGGGATTGGGTACCGGGACGCGCTGCTGGCCGGCGCCACGACGCTGGTGACGAGGTTCAACCCGGCGGTCGGCAGCATCCAGTCCTGGAACCTGCGTCCCGATCAGGACTGGAAGTTTCCCGTCATCGTCGACAACATGATGAACCTGGAGCTGTTGATGTGGGCTGCGCGCGCCTCGGGCGACAACTATTACCGCGACGTCGCGGTCGCCCATGCGGATACCACGTTGCGCGAGCATTTCCGGCCCGACGGCTCGAGCTACCACCTGGTCGACTACGATCCGGCCAACGGCAAAGTCCGTGCGCGCGTCACGCAGCAGGGCAACGCCGACGGCTCGGCCTGGGCGCGCGGGCAGGCGTGGGGGCTGTACGGCTACACGATGATGTACCGCGAGACCCGCAAGCCCGAGTATCTGGCCCAGGCCAGCAAAATCGCCTCGTTCATCATGAACCATCCGCGCCTGCCGGCCGACAAGGTGCCGTACTGGGACTTCGACGATCCGGCGATTCCGCACGCGCCGCGCGACTCGTCGGCAGCCGCCATCATGGCGTCGGCCTTGTTGGAACTCTCCGGTTTCGTCGAGCCGCCGCTGGCGCAACGCTATCTCGCGCTGGCCGAACAGCAGCTACGCAGCCTCTCGTCGCCGGCCTACCTGGCGGCGCCGGGCGAGAACGGCGGTTTCCTGCTCAAGCATGCCACCGGCCACAAGCCCGCCGGCAAGGAAATCGACGTCCCGCTCAACTATGGCGACTACTACTTTCTTGAAGCGCTGCTGCGCTTCAAGGGGCTTGCCCGTCCGACGAAATCGCCTTAACGGGCCGCAGGTTTTGGTGTTTGATGATAAGAGGGGAGACAATCGTGGCATTGAATAACTATAGCGAAAATCAACACGGCCGCATCCGCATGAAACCACTGGCGGCGCTGGTCGGCGCGGCGGTGCTGGGCATGGCGAACGGCGCCATCGCCCAGGAAGGGCCGAACGACGGCACCCGGCTCGAGACCGTGGTCGTCACCGCCAACAAGCGTGTGGAAAAACTAGAGTCGGTGCCGATGGCCATCTCGGTGCTGACCGAGGCGGAGATCGCCCGCACCAACATTCGCGAAATCGAGGACGTGGTGGCACTGACGCCTTCGCTGACGATGGCCTCGGGCACGACGGCGGCCAACAACGCCATCTTCATGCGCGGTATCGGCACCGTCTCGGTGGGCATCGGCGTCGAATCGGACGTCTCGGTCATCATCGACGACATTCCGATCGCCACGCAATTCCAGGCCTTTCGCGACTTGGCGGACGTGGCCCGCATCGAAGTGTTGAAGGGACCGCAAAGCACGCTGTTCGGCAAATCCGCCGTCGCCGGCGCGATCAACATCGTCACCAAGCCCATCAGTGGACCGATGGTCTATCGTGGCAGCTCGCTGTACACCAACGACGGCGAATGGCGCCTGGGTCTGTCGGCCGGCGGCATGGTCTCGGATACCTTTGGCGTGCGCGTGGCCGCCAACCGCAGCCGCATGCCGGGCAATTTCACCAACCTGACGACCGGCGACGATGTCAACGGCTCGGGCGGCACGACCCTGATGGCCAAGTTCAGTTGGCGTCCGACCAGTTCGCTCGACGTTGACCTGATGCCGAGCTATAACAAGCAGCAGAACACGCGCGGCGTCACCGCCGTCAACGGCTTTTACCGGACAACGGGTACGCCCGGCAACCAGGTGCGCACGCCGGCCGACCTATCGACCGCCTACTTGAACGGCAATCCATTGCTGCCCGCCACGGCCACGATGGCCGGCATCGATCCGACCGACCGCAATAACCGCAACGTGCGGCGCGACTTCCCGACCGGCATCTCGTCCAAGACCAACGGTCTGGGCCTGAAGCTGGCCTACACGCTGCCCAACGACGCCCAATTGATGTCGATCTCCTCGTACAGCAAGTACAAGGCCAACGACTCGCGCGACCAGGACTTCGTCGACGTGCCGACCCTGGCGCGCCCAGGCGTTCCCGGCCTTACTGTAGGCAACAACCAGTTCGGCACCTACGACATCCGTTCCAAAACGCAGGAACTGCGCCTGGTGTCGCCCGACAGTGGAACGGTGCGCTACGTGGCTGGCTTGTGGTGGGCGCGCAACGAGATCGACCGCCATTTCATCCGGGGCTTCTGCGTGGCGCCGAGCAACTGCGCCGCCAACTCACCGTCAAGCCCGACAAATTACTATACCGATATCTACAACGTCAACAAGGCCGCGTTCGGCCAGGCGACATGGGAATTCGTGCCGACCTGGACGCTGGTCGCGGGCGCGCGGCGCAACATGGAGGAATCGGGCTTCCACTACAGCCGAAGCTTCTACACGGACCAGCTGGACCGCTCGACCTTCGTTCCCGGCCCGGTTGGCGTGGACCAGTTCGCCAGCACCGGCAACAAGGATTACGCCACCACGGGCAAGCTCAGTATCCAGAAGCAGATCACGCCCGACCTCATGGCCTATGTGATGACGGCCACCGGCCACAAGGGCCGCGCCTACGATGTCACCAGCGGCCTGACGGCGTCGGCCGCGTTCCCGGTCGCTCCGGAAAAGAGCCGCACCATCGAGCTCGGAGCGAAGGCCAACCTGTTCGACAATCGCATGTCGGTCGCGGCCACCGTGTTCAGGACCCGGTTCCGCGGCTACCAGCAGAATGTGTCGTTCGTGCTGCCTGACGACCCGACCATCTACACGCAGCTCAATTCGATTCCACTGATCCAGACCCGTGGCATTGAACTCGACACCCATATGCTGGTACGTCCAGGCTTTACCGTGAACGCCTCGCTGGCCTACACCCGTCCGACCATCGAGGACTGGAAGAACGGCCCCTGCTACAACGATGCGACCAACGTCGCCGTCACCCCGGGCGGACCGGGAGCGAACGGATCTATCCCCGGTCGCAACAGCGCCTGCTTCCCGATCAAGCCCGGCTCGACCACCGGCATCCAGGATCTGAGCGGCGGTGTGTTCCCGGGTACTTCCAAGCTAAAGGTCAATATCGGCGCCAACGCGGACTTCAAGCTTCCGGGCATGACGTGGGGCGGTTTCGTCGACGGCAATGTGCGATACCAGAGCGAGTACAGTAACAACATCAACAACGATCCGCGCGCGATCAACGCTGGCTACACCATTGCCGATCTCGGTTTTGGCGTACGGGCGCCGAGCGATCGGTACAAACTCAGCTTCCGTATCAATAATTTGTTCGATCGCTTCTACATTCCGAACGCTAACGCCAGCGGGCCGACTTACCGCGCCGGGCCGACGGCCACGTCGCCCTTGATCACAGTCGACAGCTGGGTGCCGCCGCGCGATGTATTTCGCTACTTCAGCGTCAAGCTTGACGTGAAGTTCTGAACAATTGGAACGCGACGAGGCGCGCATGGGAGGGGAAAGCGACGTACCGTGGACCATGGCGATGTAGCGGTGGCGGTGCGCGGTGGTGTGGCCGGTCATGGATTTCGACGTTGTCATGAGACACTCAGAGAGTGTCGTCAACTGGCATCGAGAAATTGTAGCGCAACTTGTGCCGGTGCCCCCATCTACCAAGGTTTTCTAGTCAGCGTATGCAAGTTGCAATGCTGATTATTATCGGTTCCATTAATACATGGCGCTATCGGGCGGTGCCCTCGGCACAGACTATCGAGTCGTTGATAAACGTCGATTTATCCGGATTGGAAATACGCTGCGCAAATCTTCAATTTGCCAAGATGCAACATATTCGTTGTCAGCTCTTACTCTGTGCCCATCATCATCAACACAGGAAAAAACAGATGACAAAAGTGCTGACCCGAGATTTCCGCGTGACGTTTGCTCGTATGGCCGATCAGGCGATCATCAATCACCACGAGCCCGCCGCGCTGCTCTCAACGTCGCCCGAGGCTGTCAGCCAGATGGGCTACCGCGGCGAGTTACCGATCACGGCGTTCCCGGAGAAACGCAAGGCGTGTTGGTTTGCGGCAGACATCCGCACTTGGCTCGACGCTGCGGCCGTACGCCGGCAGCTGGCCGCCCCCAGGACAGCCGGTGCAAACCTGGAGCGGCCTGGCCGGGCACGGTTGCCCGTTCTTTCGGATGCGGAACGAGGCGGAGATCTATCGGGTTGGTCGAAATCGTCGAACTGAACTCAGTTACTTCAAGGTGTAGAGATGGCCAGGTTGTTTACGGAGCGCCGACAAATTGCCCAGCGAAATGTGCGCAGGGAGCCCGAAGCTACGGGCGTGGCGCAGTTGTTGACATCTTTGTTTACGTGCGCAGGTAGGTACAACCGTTCTAAGCTAATCAGCCAGCTTGGTTGTAAAAAAAGCCCGTCACTATTGTGGCGGGCTTTTTTCTTGGCAAACGGTTTTTGTATTGCAGATGACGTTTATTCCTTGAACATTTTCAGCAAGGTCACCGCTGGCGACGCCGAGCCGATCTTGCGGTCGGTTTGTGCGGCATCGATGACTTCGACCAACTGGTCATATTTGTCTGCCTGGCGATTCTCCAGATTGGTCATGTTCATGCTCCAGCGCGTAAAGGTGCGGAACTTGGCCGGCTCGTTATACAGAACGCGGGAATTCTTGTGACGCGGATCTTTCTCGATTTTCTTGTACAGTGCATTCAAAGTTTCCAACGGGCCTTCCAGCACCTGCAAGAACCATCCGCCGTTGTAGAACAGGCTGCCAGTTACATCGATGTGCTGGTTGTTATCCTTGGCGGTGCGGAGGATCGCGTTCAGGTCCTCGGTGGACATTTTGCGGGTTGCTTGGCTGACGTACACGAGCTGGTTGATAGACATTTAAACACCTCAATAATTAAGTTTTCGTTCGGTAGATGCAAGTAGGGCTGAAGACAGGCAGTTAATCGATATGCACTCCTTCTTGTGCGACCGGGCGATCCCGCTGCGGGTGCCTCGGCCGGCCATAGCGTGTGACCGCATCGACCAAATCCTGTAGGGTCAGCAGAACCTTGATGCCTCTCGGCGAACGGTCCAAGCCGAATGCACCAGCGCCGCCTATCCAAATTTCCACATGCGGCGGCACCACACTGCGCAGTTCTTTCAGATACGGCAGGATTCGGCGTTTGGGAAACGCTGCGCTAAAGCAAAGGCAAACAATGTCGGCAGCGCATTCGCTGGCGGCGAGCGGTACTTCTTCAATAGGCGTCTGGGCGCCCAGCGAAACGCAACACGCACCATGCAGCGAAGCCAACGCCTCGACCATCAGGATGCCGAGCGTATGCTGTTCGCCCGACGGTGTGGTGATGAGCATGCGGGGCTGGCCTTCGGGCTTGCGGACTCGCAAGATTTCTTCTCGGATCAAGCTCTGTATCATTTCCGAATACATATGCTCATCTCGAATACCGATGCTGCCTTGTTCCCATGCGGTGCCGACAGCGCTGTTCAGCACGCACATCACTTCCGTGAGGAATTTTTCCAAACCCAGGCGTTGAACTTCCTGCTTCAGCCTGGCATCGAGGGCGACACGGTTACGCAAATGAAGCAGAGTCATCAACTCCGTGACAACGCTGACATCTGCATCTGGCGTTGGACTGGTGTGTTCCTGTTCCTGCAAAAGTGATTGCAACGCCAACTCGCTCAGCGGAACAACTTTGGCGGGACGCATGCCACTGTCGATCAAACGCTTTATCAGTTGGAGGCGCGCGGTTTGGTGCACGGCGTAGGTCCGGTGCCCACTCTTGTCCCGCTGTGGGACGGGAAAACCATAGCGTTCTTCCCACTTGCGCAGCACTTCCTTGGAAATGCCGGTATTCGTCGCGATGGTTGCAATTGTGCAAATATCCGCCATGTCTTCCTCTGTCTTTAGCGAAATGTCTTAGACAAAGTATGAATCATGTGGAGATTTGAAGCAACTAAAATTTCTACAAGGATATATTCTTTATAAAATTATACTGTTCGCTGGACTAATTGAGCATGGAGGCGCTCGCCACGTGGGGCGAGCGTCAGGAGGTGTACGGCTTGGTTACTTCGGGGGTTGTTGCGACTGTGCGTAACGGCCCACCACTTCGCCCTTGGCCAGCACGTGGCCCTGGATCGCTTGCAGCAACTTGTCGCGATCGGCGCCGAACGGCAGCGTCAGTGTCGTATCGAGGGCGAATACCTGGAAGTGGTAGTGGTGCGCCGGATCGCCCACCGGCGGACGCGGCCCGTAGTACCCGAACGAACCGCGCGTGTTCCGGCCTTGCAGCACGCCCTCCGGCTCGGTCAGGCGCGGCTGCTCCTGCAATCCTTCAGGCAGACTGGTGACCGACGCGGGAATATTCCACGCCAGCCAATGCACGAACGGCTTTTGCGGCGCGTCCGGGTCTTCGGCGATGACGACAAACGATTTGGCGCCCTCCACAGCGGACCACGACAACGGCGGCGACACGCCATCGGCGTATTCGCTGTACTTGGCGGACATCGAGGCGCCGCCGGCAAACGCCGCACTGCGCACCGACAGCTTGGCGTCGCCCTTGGACTGCGTCCGGACCAGCGCAAGCGGCACATTGTTACCCCGCTGCGCCTGCTGTTGCATCGGACCGGCGGGCGCCGGCGCAAGTTCGCTTGATTTCTTGTCCTGGCCCGAATAGGCGATGCGGTAGAGCACGCCGTTGCCGTCGTCAGCCATCAGCAGCGAACCATCCTTGGCCATCGCCAAGCCGACCGGACGCGCGATGTGCGTCTTGCCGCCGTCGGTCAGGAACCCGGTGACAAACGGTTCGATCGACTTGGCCTGACCATCGGCGAACTTGATCCGGACCACTTCGTAACCGGACGGGGAGCTGCGATTCCATGAGCCACGCATGGTGACAAAGGCGTCGCCTTGGTATTCCGATGGGAAATTGCTGCCGCGATAGAACAGCATTTGCATCGGCGCCGCATGGGCGGTATAGCCGAGCGTCATCGGCTCGCTCTGCGCCTTCCACTGTTGTTTGGTGATATCGCCGACGGGAGTGCTTTGCGGATAGATCTTGCCGTCGGCATACACGTGCGGCCAGCCGTACTGTTTCCCCAGCTCCAGCTTGTTCAGTTCTTCGGGCTGGTCGTCGTCACCGAGAAAATCGATGCCGTGGTCGACGCTCCACAGTTCGCCGGTGCGCGGATGCCAGTCGAAGCCGATGGTGTTGCGCAGCCCGGACGCGAAGATGGTGCGCTGCTTGCCGTCCGGCGTGGCGCGCAGCAAGGTGGCGTTTTCCGGATTGCTCTCGTTGCAGACGTTGCAGGTCGATCCGGCGCTGATATACAGCATGCCGTCCGGTCCGAACGCCAGCGTGCGGTTCGGGTGCTGGCCCGAGTCCGGCAGATCGCCGATGATCAGCTTGAATGGAGAAAGCTTGCCGTCGCCGAGGATGTCGGCGACGAAGACCTCCTTCACGGTGGCCAGGTAGAGCTTGCCATCGCGGATCGCCAGGCCGTGCGCGCCGGCGCGGTTGGCTACGGTGACTGGCGGCCCGTCGGCACGGCCGTCGCCGTTGGCGTCCTTAAACATCAGCACGTCGCCCTGGTCGCGTCGGCTGACGTAGATGGTGCCGTCGGGGGCGACGGCGATGATGCGGATGTTTTTGAGCCCGGTGGCGAAGGCCGTTACCGTGAAGCCGGCCGGCGCCTTGATGGCGGCGATGCGCTCGGGCGTCGCCTCGACCTTGTCGGGCTTGACGATGGCGGCGGCGATCGCTACGCGCGTGCCGTCTCCTTGTTGTGCATAGGAAAAGCTAGAGTTGACCAACAGCATGCCGCCGAAGATCGCAGTTGCCGCGCCGGCAAACTTTTGTCGCATTTTTCGCCCCTTGTCGTGAAGTTCAAGGTCGAGTTTGCGACGGGACGACTAGCTGTTCTGTACGCTACGTCACTGTCGAGCTGTGGTGTATTGCGTTCGCGTTGAATGGATGGGCGCTTGTGGATTTAAAGCCTCTTTCCGCGCAAAGCCAGCAGGGCCGCACCGAGCATGGCGACGGCCAGCCACGCAAACCAATCCCCCCAGCGCGCGTACAAAGTGCGGGAATTACGCAACGGTACCTCGCCTATCAAGGTGGCATCGCCAAGCGCATCCGAGGTTTCAGCGATGATGCGGCCCCGATCGTCGGACAAGGTCAGGTTGCCCCGTAGCGCCGCGCGCGCGACCGCGAAGCCGTTCTCGATGCCGCGCATGACGGCCATGCGGCTGTGCATGCGGCCGTCCGCCGCGAAGTCCCACGCCGGCACCAGCAACAAGTTGGCGCCCCGGTCCGAGTAGGCGCGGGCGGTGTCGTGGAAGTCCATATCCTTGCACACCGCCAGGCCCGTACGCGTTCCCGGCAGCATGGCGTAGTCCGCACCCGGCTGGTATTGGTCTTCGAACCCCGGAATGAGGTGGTGCTTGGCGTAGACCACCGGCGCCGTCGCACTAAGCGCGAATGCCAACGCGCTATTGCGCTGCGTCCGCGCGCCGTCCCGGACGGTGAGGGCGACGCCGACGTTGATTGTCACCTTGTTACGCGCCGCGGCGGCGGCAAATTCCGGAATCGTCGCCTGGTCCGTGGCGAGCACGCTTTCAGGCAGCACCACCACTTGCGCGCCCTGCGCCGCCAGGGTATCGATGGCGGCGAGATAGCGCCCGAGCATGGCTCGCCCTTCAACCGAATCCACCGCCGGATGCAATTGTCCCGGCATCGAAGCGAGTCCGATGCTCACGCTGCCGGACGCTGGCGCCTGAAGGCGCGCGAAGCCGAAGGCGAACACCGCTGCCAATAGCAAGAGCGCCGCGCCTGGTACCAGCAGCCGCTGACGCCGCTCGGGACCCGGCATCAGCCCGATGGCGATTGACGCGGGCGCCAGCAGCAGGAAAAAGGAGACACCCCAAATACCGGTCAGGCTGGCCAGCTGCACGAAGGGCAGCACGTCCAGTTGACTGTACGCCAGGCTGCCGAAGGTGCCGTGCGGCGACCCGCGAAACGACACGTAATCCAGCGCCACCCACAACGACGGAAATGCCACCACTGCAGCCGCATACCGGCGCAACAGCCAAAGCCGTCGAAACAACAGCAGGGCCAGCGCAAAGGTTACGGCGGGCGCGAGTGCGGCGAGCACGCCCACCGGCAACGGCAGTCCGATGACATGGATCAGGTAGTGCCACAGGTTGAGACCGGCACAAGCGCCCGCGACCAGTGCGGCCAGCGCGGTGTATTGCCAGCGCATCCGGGGCGCGAGCAGCAACAGCGGCAACGGCGCAAGCCAGGTGAGCCACGCCTGCGGATGCAGGCCGGTGCCAAACCACCAGGCGGCGCCGGACAGGATAGTCGCGGCGGCGCCCGCCATGACGACAAAACGGTTAGCGGACGAGTCCATCAAAGAGCGTTCCTATCGATTGCAGGTAGAAGGCGCGGAACCGTTGCTCGTCATAGCTGAAGCGGCCGGCGCGGTACAGGGCGATCAGGCCATGCGCCTGCGCCCACAAGGTCATGGCGATGTCCCAGGGATCGTTTTCGCGCAGCAGACCCTGCCTCATTGCTTCGGTCAGCATGTCCGCCACCACGTTGAGCGTGGGCGAACAGCGCGCACGGAAATCTTCCGGGAAGCGGCGGGCGTCGTCGCGCGCCACCGAGAAGTTGTAGTCGAACATATGCGGATGGCGTAGCGCGTAGTCGAGGTAGTTCTCCATGGAATGCCGCAACGCCTGCATCAGATCGGGATGCCGGGCGCGCGTGGACCATTCCTGCGCCACCTCCAGAAACGCGGCGTCGGCGACGGCTTTCAGCAGCGTTTCGCGATTGGCGAAGTGGCGGTAGATCGCCATCGGCGTGATGCCGACGGCGTCGGCGACGCGGCGCATGCTCACCTCGTCGGCGCCTTCCCGTTCCAGCAGCGCGCGCGCGGCGGCCAGAATCTTGTTTGATGTGTTTTGCTCAGCCATGTATACAGCGTATACTTCGACGAATCGCTTGTCAATTGGCTACCTGAACAGGGCTTCTTGCCTGATTGTCATGCGATGCTGGTAAGCTTGCCGCTATCAAACAACACACGGAGCATGCTTGCGTCACGAATCCATCCTGCGCCTGGTCGCATTGGTCAGCTACGGCACCCGATTCCTGCGCAACGAGATTGAGCTGGAGGATTGGTATCGTCACGGCGTCTTTTTCGACGCGCCCCTGCAGTTTCGCGATCTGGACAACGCACTGCTCGCGGATGACTTCACGCTGTGGTTGGAAATACTCAAGGCATCCGGGGCGACGCGGCTATCGCTGCATCTGGCCGGGCAATTTGACATCGACCTGCCTCGCGCGTCGCCTGACGAAGGTCATGCCGTGATCGCGCACTTTACTGATCGTTACGAGATTTGGAGCGTTGGCAGCGAACTGCCGGGGTGGTTGACACATCCGCTGTGGCCCACAGAGCGTTACATACCGGACGCGACATCGTGGGGCGGCGCTATCGACACTTGCTGGCGCGTAGCAGACCTGCTGGGGAAACTGGAGGTCGCCGACACCAACTGGCCGGAGCTGACGGCCGCCATCGCGCTGGATCTGGCGCTCGATATCCCATCGCTCCCGCACACGGGGGAGGCGGCGCCGTTTTGTGTCAACGTATCCGGCAATCCGCCATGGGCAAAGTTCCCGCTATTTCCCGTCACCAAAGTGTCTGCCCAAGCCCATTGGTTGCTGACGATCCTGGACTCGGAGGAGGCGACCTTTGCCAACGACACGCATCCAAAGAACGAGAACAGCGATTATCGTCAAATGAGCGACGCGGACGCGGCGGAAATGATGGCGCGGGGGATGCGCCTGCGCGCCTGGCTGACCGAAGTGCTGCTGCGTAGCGCCAACGAGTATCGCTCATCGGCCCGGTTGCAGCAAGGCGCGCCGCTGGTGCGCCTTCAAAAGCCACCGCCAGGTTTTGAGCGTGGCCCCACGTCTTCTCCGCAGCCGGCGGACATCGATGCGGAACCACGGCAAGCAAAATGGATAAGCCGCATCGGATCGGTCGTCGGATTTGCGGTGCTGTGCCTGTTGGTGCTGGCCATCGCCAACATCATCGCGCGCTTCCCGTGGCTGTCCGTGCTGATTGCCCTGCCGTGGGTACTCTATTTGAAATTCAGGAGAGATTTTTAGTGGCCAGCGAACCCGGCTGGGATACTGGTAAGCTCTCCCTCTACCTTTATTGAGGAGCAAGCTTGCGTCAAGAATCCATCCTGCGCCTGGTCGCATTGGTCAGCTACGGCACCAAGCATTTGCGCAAGGAGATCGCGCTGGAGGATTGGTACGAACACGCCATCTTCTGGAACGCCCGCCTGCAGTTCCGCCAGCCCGACCACGCCGTGCTGGCGAGTGATTTTACGCTCTGGCTCGCTGTTCTTGGGCGATCGGGCGCCACGCGCTTGTCGCTTCACATGTTTTCGCAGTTTGAAATCCCTGTCCCGGATGCGCTGGTGCGCGTCGACTATGCGGTGGTTGTTCATTACCCGGACCGCCACGAGATCTGGGCGGTGGGCCGGGAGCGCGCAGCATGGATAACGCATCCATTGCTTCCGACCGACCTAAGTGAGGCGCACCGTGCTGCGCCTGATGCCGCCCGGTACGGTGGCGCCATCGATAGCTTCTTGCATGTCGAAACGCGGACAGGTGAATTGTCAGTGCCTGACACCAATTGGAAACAATTGGCGGCGGCCATCGCCCGCGATCTTGATACTAATGTTCCGTCCAGCGAAGTGCGCGCAGGACCATATTACGGTCCCGTGTCGGAGCAGCACCGGGCTAGAATGCCTCTGTTCCCGAAGTCCGCCGCCGCTACGCAGGCGTACTGGATATTGTCGTCGCTCGATTGGCAGCAGTCGCGATTTGACAACGACATGAATCCGAAAAACGACAACGGCTCCTACGCTCGCGCGAACCAGGAGGAGCTCGACGCAGTGGAGGATTGGGGTGAGCGGCTGTACTGTTGGTTGGTCGAGGTGCTGATACGTTCGGCGAACGAGACGGGCGCGAACGAGAAGGTTACCGCAAGCCTGTTTAGCGGCGAAGCGCCGCTGGTGCGCGTCTACACCCCTGCCATGCGCGCCGCAAGCACGGCCGGTACGTCGCCTCGCGTTGAGCGGGAACTCCCCGATGCGTCGGCGGATCGAGCCCCGCCGGCGCAGGGGCAAACGGCACCGCAGACCGATCCAGCCGATGCGGGCGTGGACGCGCCGTCATTTTCATGGCGGCGCCTCATCGGCTGGGCGATCACGGCGGTGATGCTCGGCGTGATCGTCCTGGCAGGTGCCCGGATCGTCGCCGATCATCCATGGGCTGCGGCGGTGGTGGGAGCGTCATGGGCGCTGTACCTGAAATTCCGCAGAAAATAGCAGCCGGCCGCGACGCCGGGCGCAGTTCCCAATCCTGTTCACTACATCCGCTACACAAATAGCATAGCGCCTACCTGATCCGAAGGAGGGTGGAATCCGTGCGCACCATGCGTATAGTCGGTTGACAGCAGTCGCGCAGCCGCGCCACTTCCGATCCCGCACTTCGATCCACTTTTCTGGAGTCAGATATGAGCACGCATTCCATCCGCACCCGCATCGCCTCCTATGCCGTGGCCTTCTCGCTGGCGCTGCCGGCGCTGGCCATGGCCGCGCCGGACGTCGCCGTCGCGCCGCAATACGACACCACCCACGTCTATGTGCAAAACGCCGACATCGATGCCTTCGTCACCAGCTTCGTCAACACTTTCGGCGGCAAGGCGTCGCCGCGCGCGGTGTTCACCGTCACGCCAACGCCGAGCAAGACCGCGTCGCAATATGTGCAAACGCCGGTCGGCATGCTGTCGGTGTTCGCTTTCCAGACGCCGATCCCGTACGGCTTCGGCGACGAGCGCACCGGCTACCTGGTCACCGACATCAACGACGCCACCAAGGCGGCGGTGGAAGCGGGCGCCGACGTCACGGTCGAACCGTTCGACGACCCGATCGGCAAGGATGTGCTGATCCAGTGGGCCGGCGGCGTCAATATGCAGCTGTACTGGCATACCAAGGCGCCGTCGTACGCGCCGCTGCATTCGGTGCCGGACAATCGCGTGTACGTCTCGCGCGTGTCTGCCGACAAATTCATCGGCCAGTTCAAGCAGTTCGCGCACGCGAAGATCGAGACCGACGAAAAAGTCGATGGTGGTGAGATCGGCCGCTCGGGCGAGCAGATTCGCCGCGTGCACCTGACCTCCAAATTCGGCAAGATGACGGTTTTCGTCAGCGACGGCAAACTGCCATTCCCATTCGGCCGTGAGACCACCGGCTATCAAGTCGACGACATGGCCGCCACCCTGGCCAAGGCGGCCGCCAATGGCGTGACTGTTTTGTCGCCGCCTTATAAAACCAGCAAGGGCAACGCCAGCGCCATGCTGCAATTCCCGGGCGGTTATATCAGCGAGATCCACGATGCGCCGAACTAGCCGTCTGGCGCGGCGCTGCGGCGGCGTGCTGGCGCTGGTCG
The DNA here is from genome assembly GCF_979258245.1 of Duganella sp. AC917. Lineage (NCBI taxonomy): Bacteria > Pseudomonadati > Pseudomonadota > Betaproteobacteria > Burkholderiales > Oxalobacteraceae > Duganella > Duganella sp. AC917. The sequence goes on along the minus strand of NZ_OZ409848.1, from coordinate 4,979,052 downwards.
TCGGCGGCGCAGCCGGTGCGCAGGCGTTGGCGCCGGCCGCCGATGCTGCGACGCCCGTCGCCTGCGACGTCAAGCGGCCATCGATCAACTTCAACCGCTGGAACGAGAACTGGGGCGTGCTGGCCGATCCCTGCCTGCCGCGCCAACCGCTCGACGGTTTGAAGTACATTCCGCTCGGTGACGACGGCGTCTCCTATTTGTCGCTCGGCGGCGGCCTGCGCGAGCGCTATGAACACATCGCCACGCCGCAATTCGGCGCCGGCAGCGCGCCGGCCGACGGCTACGTGATCCAGCGCGCCAATGTGCACGCGGATTTGCGGCTCGGACCATATGTGCAGGTGTTCGGCCAACTGGTCGACGCGCGCGCGTTTCAAAAACAATCGATCGCGCCGCCGGACAAGGACAAGCTCGATGTCGAGCAGCTGTTCATGACCGTGGCCGTGCCGACCGCCGACGGCGCCGTCAAGGTGCGCGCGGGGCGGCAGGAGATGGCCTTCGACCTGCAACGCTTCATCGCCGCGCGCGATGGACCGAATGTGCGGCAGGCGTTCGATGGCGTCTGGGCCGATTGGGAGCACGGTCCGTGGCGCTTGATCGGCTATGTCACGCAGCCGGTGCAGAACCGCAGCGTCGACAGCTTCGACGATTACTCCAACGGCCATCTGACCTTGAACGGTATCCGGCTGGAACGCCAGGGCCTGGGGCCGGGCGACCTCTCTGGCTACTACTCGCGCTACCGGCGCGACGGCGCCCGCTTCCTCGACGCGCAGGGCGATGAGCGCAGGGATGTCTACGATATGCGCTACAGCGGCAAGAGCGGCAACGCCGATTTCGATGTGGAAGGCATGCTGCAGCACGGCGAGGTTGGCGCCAAGCGCGTCTCGGCGTGGGCCATCGGCTCGATCGCCGGCTACACCTTCGCGAAATCGGCCTGGACGCCGCGCGTGGGCGTGCAGTTCGACATGGCCTCCGGCGACAGGCACGCAGGCGACGGCAAGCTCGGTACCTTCAATCCGCTGTTCGCCAACGGCTATTACTTTTCGCTGGCCGGCCTGACCGGCTACAGCAATTTGATACACCTGAAACCGACGATAACGGTCAAACCGGTGAAGGCCCTGAGCGTGACGACGGCCATCGGCATGCAGTGGCGCCAGACCACCGGCGATGCGGTATACGTGCAAAGCATGGCCGGCGTGCCGCGCACGGCGGGGCGGGGAAGTCGCTGGACGGGAGCCTACGCGCAGTTGCGCACCGACTGGGTGGTCAGCCCGAACGTGACGGCGTCGCTGGAGGCGGTGCACTTCAAAGCGGGTGATTCGCTGCGCGACGCCGGTGGCGGCAGCGCCAACTATCTGGGCATGGAGCTGAAGTTCGGCTGGTGACCGCAGCCATTGCGGTGGCATGTTTGACGCGTTTGCCGGAGCCCCGTATGCTCGCAAGACCGTCACCTATGCTTGTATCGAATATTTGTGGACCTGATCAACACCATGCGCTCGTACGTGCGTGTCCACGAGACGCGCTCGTTCAGCGCCGCCGCCAAGGATCTGCGCGTGAGCCAGCCGTCGATCTCCAAGGCCGTGGCGCAGCTCAAGCAGGAGCTGGGCGTGCAGCTTTTCCTGCGTTCGACCCGTGGCCTGGCGCCCACCGACGCCGGGCAGAAGTTCTACGAGCACGCGATCCGCACGCTGGAAGAAGCCGACCTGGCGCTGAACAGCGTCAAAGGCGCGGATGCCTCGCTGACCGGCCGGCTGCGCGTGATCGGCACCGTCACGTTTATGCGGCAGCACATCATCCCGAAGCTGCCTGTTTTTCTGGAAAAGCATCCGCGCCTATCCATCGACTTTCTGCTCGATGACGGCAATATCGGCCTGGTGGAGGAGGGCGCGGAAGTCGCCCTACGAATGGGGAAGCTAAACAGCGGGGTCAAGTCTGACATTCGGACACGAGCTAAGCCATGGCGTGGACCGGCTCGTGTCCGAATGACAGACTTGACCCCGGGGGGCCATGCAATAAGCCTGTCATATTTGGTGGCTATGATCTTGTGATCGGCACGTCCTTGCCGTGCACCAGAAAGCTCCCGATGTCCCTCAGCCGCCGTAAATTTCTCCGCCTCGCCGCCGCCGGCGCGGGCGTGAGCGCCACCTCCGCATTCCCCGACCTGATTCGCCAGGCGCTGGCGGTCCCCGCCAACAACGCCACCGGCTCCCTCGCCGACGTCGAGCACGTGGTCATCTTCATGCAGGAGAACCGCTCCTTCGACCACTACTTCGGCACCTTGTCGGGCGTGCGCGGGTTCAACGATCCGCGCGCCATCGCGCTGCCGGACGGACGCCCGGTGTGGTATCAGCCGGACGGCAAGGGCGGCCACGTGCTGCCGTTCCATTTCGACGCCGAAAACACCAGCGCGCTGTCGCTCGGTACCGATCATTCGTGGAAGGGATCGCAAAGCAGCTGGCAGGGCTGGGACGCGTGGGTCCAGAAAAAGACGCCGCAGTCGATGGGCTACTTCGACCGCGGCGACCTGCCGTTTTACTACGCGCTGGCCGACGCCTTCACCATCTGCGACGCCTATCGCTGCTCGGTGTTCGGCGCCACCGATCCGAACCGCCTGTATTCGCTCACCGGCAGCAACCAGGGCTGGATCGACAACATGGGCAAGCTGTATAACGTCGACAAGGCGCAGCGCTTCAACGGCGATCCGGCGCTGGACGACATCTCGCCCGGCGTTACCGCCGCCGCGCCCAATTGGCGCACCTACGCCGAGGTGCTGGAGGCGAACCAGGTCAGTTGGAAGGTCTACCAGGAGTGGGACAACTACGGCGACAACTACCTGGCCTACTTCAAGCATTTCCGCGTCAACGCCGACGGCAGCCGCCTCGATGCCGACTCGCCGCTGTACCGCAAGGGCCGCGCGTTGGCTCCCGGGTCCACGGCGGCCAACGCCGCCGGCACCACCGGCGACTGGCTGGTGAACTCCTTCGCAGACGACGTGCGTAACAACCGCCTGCCGCAGGTGTCGTGGATCTGTTCTCCCAACGACTACACCGAGCATTCGCCCAATTCGCCCAACGCCGGCGAGCACATCACCGCCCGCCTGCTGGCCGCGCTGGTGGCCAATCCGCAGGTGTGGTCCAAGACGGTGTTTCTGCTGATGTACGATGAAAATGACGGCTTCTTCGACCACGTGCCCTCCGACCTGGCGCCGCTCAACGCCGCCATGGGCAAGACCACCTTGCCCGCCATCGGCGTGCACGAGACCTATCGCGGCGAGCCGGTGGGACTGGGGCCGCGCGTGCCGATGCTGGTGATTTCGCCGTGGAGCAAAGGCGGACGCGTCTGCTCGCAGCTGTTCGACCACACCTCCAAACTGCGCTTCCTCGAAGAGTGGCTGGTGGCGCGCGGCCAAGCCCGCGACAAGGTGCGGTGCGACCTGATCTCGCCGTGGCGCCGCGCGGTCTGCGGCGACCTCACGTCCGCCTTCGACTTCCGCACGCCGAACAGCGTCTGGCCTGCCAGCGTGCCCGGTACGGCGGCCGACCGTCGCGTCGCCGGCAAGCCGTATCCGATGCCGCCGGCCGAGCAAACCTTGCCCCGGCAGGAGTGCGACGCGCAGGTCGGCGGACCGCGCACCGCCTGCGCGTTGCCGTACGAATTGTCGGTGCAGGGGCGTCTGGCCGGCGCCGGCCAGTTCGAGCTTAGTTTCGCCAACAGCGGCAAGGCCGGCGCGGCCTTCATCGTGTATTCCAGCTTGCGCAAGGACGGCCCCTGGTATTACACAGTCGAAGCGGGCAAGGAAATCGACCGTGAAATGTGGAGCTGGACCGGCGCCGCCTATGACCTCGGCGCGCACGGCGCCAATGGCTACCTGCGCCAGTTCAAGGGCCGGTGCGCCATCCCCGGCGGCGCGCGTCCGGAATTGTTGACGCGCTACGACAGCGGCAACGGCGACATCAGCCTGGTGCTGTCCAACCTGGAAGGCCGCAAAGCCTGCCGCTTCACCATTACCGACAACGCCTATGGCGCGCCGGTCGCCAGCCATCGCGTGACGGCCGGCCAGACCTTGCTGGTGCCGTGCGGCCTGTCGGGTAGTTTTGGCTGGTACGACTTCAGCGTCACCTGCGACGCCGATCCGCAATGGCTGCGGCGCGTCGCCGGCCACGTGGAAACGGGCCGGGCCAGCCGCACCGACCCGATGCTGGCGCTTAATATTCCTTCTTGACAATCTCGGTGATCTGGCGGAGTTCCTGGATGACCTGCGGAACGAAGGTCATCAGATCATTTTCCTCCAGCCATTTCCTGGCGTCGACGCTGTCCAGCGCGAAGTTTCCGCGCGCACGCAGCGTTTCGATCTGGCGACTCGCGGCGAGCGTGCGGATCTGGATCGCAATGCTGAGGTCCGAATAGTCCATCTATATTTCCTTCGTCGTTGCAGGTGGCGATCTGCCATCGTATCGAAACCGTCCGTTACAACCGGGCACAATTCGCAGCGGAAACTAAAACGTTGGCGTGGTACAACAGCAGCGCTGTCAACGTGCTCAACCCCACAGACGCGGCAGTGCGGTAATGCGTATGGTTAGGCGCCACAGGCGGCCAGCGGTGTTCGGCGCCGTGCGCGCGGAGCTGGCCGTGCCGCGCTAGCGGCGCGCGACCAGCTGCGCGTGCAGCAGCTCGCGCTCGGCGGGGTCGGGCGCGTGGAGGTAGCGGAATTTGCCGGCGACGATGGCGGCCACCGGCAGGCCGTCGCGGAACAACACCCGGTTGCCGGCCAGCGCTGGGACTTTGTCGCCGGGGAGAAGGGTGCCGCACAGGTTGAGCGGATCGACGCCGGAAATGCAGACAAAGCCGCCGTCGTGCGTCCGGCGGCGCATCTCGCGCAGCAGCGGAATCGCCTCGGGCAGCGCGAACTGCTCGCCCGACAGGCCGGCGACGAAACGGCCGCCGCGAATCTCGCCGCGCGCCTCCAGCCGGTGGTAGACCGGCAGCAGCTCGCGCCATGCCGGCAGCCACGCGGCCTCGCGTTCGAGCAGGCGCCAGAACATCACGCCGTAGCGGCGCAGCAGCGTCATGGCGATGTGTTCCAGCGTCTGCGGATCGGTGCGCGGCCTGCGCACGGGTGCTGGCGGGCGTGCCGGCGCGGGCGCCTGGGCCGGTGGCGCCATGCCCTCGGCGTCGACCGCCATCCCGGTGTAACGCTCGGTGATGGTGACGCCATCGGCCCGCCGCACCAGCGCCCAGCGGCCGGCTTCCTCCATGGTGGGGCCGGCGCCGCGCCGGCGCCGTTTGTCCATCGTCGCACGTTTATTCGCCGGCATCAGCATGGCGCGCAGGCCGGCGTAGCTGTCGGCGTTGACCAGCCCCGTGGCCACCAGCTCGCCCAGTGTGGTTTCCAGCTCCACCGGCAGCAGTTTGGCGTCGCGCGACAGCTCGTCGAAAAACATCGCGCCTTCGCGCCGCAACGCCTCCAGTACCCGCGCCGCGCGCGACGACACCTCCACCTCGGCGGCGACGGCCGGCAGCGCGTGCCACAGGCCGAGCTGGCGGCGCGGCAGCAGCACCAGCGGCGTGGCGCGCACCGGACCGCCGACGGCGCTGGCCGGCGCGCCGACCCGCGTCCAGACCACTTTGCCGGCGCGGCACAAGTCGTCGAGCCACAGCATTGAGTAGTCCTGCATGCGCAGCGCCAGCAGGTCGCTTTCCCAGGCGCCGGCGGCCGCCTCGTAGCCCTCCAGCTGCGCCAGGATGGTCGGCAGCGTGTCCTCGCCGCGCAGGCGCGCACCCTCGGCAAGGTGCTGCCACTCGAACAGGAAGCGCATGAAGTCCTGCCGTTCGACAGGTTCGATTTCGCGTCGCAGGCTTTTGATGGTGTAGCGGTGGATGCGCGCCAGCAGGTGGCGTTCGCACCATTCCTCCTGGTTGGCGCCGGGCGTGAAGCGGCCGCGCATCACATAGCCTTCGGTTTCAAGCCGGGTCAGGGCGATGGTGGCGTCGCTTTCGGACAGTCCGAGCGGACCGGCGATGGCCGTCAGGGGACGCGGGCCGAAGCCGCTCAGGCGCGCACGCAGGATCTCGACTAGCGCCGTGTCGCGCGTCCATGGCTCGTCGCCGTCACCGACTGCCAGGCGCTCGGGGATTGTCAGCGCCGGCGTGGCAACGGCGTCAGGGTAGGCCGCCTGCAGGCACGCCAGCCGTTCCAGCGCCACCCACAGGTCGGCGCCGCCAGTCTGCAAACGGGTGGCGCGGCCGCCGGCGGCCAGCGCGGCCAGCAGCGCGGTCCAGCCATCGGCGGCCGCCGCCTCTTGTTGCGTCACACAGGCCAGCGACATCAGCGCCTCGTGCATCTCGTCGCCGTTGCGCGGTTCCGGCCATGCCTCGGCGGCCACGGCGTCGATGGCGCCAGTGTCGAGCGCGCCCAGGTCGTCGCCGGAGGCCGGATCGGTCCAGCGGCGGTTGATGACCGCCTGCGTGCGGCGTTCCTCCAGCGGGGCGTCGTCGAGGAAGGCGTAGGGTCTCGCGTTGAGGATTTCCATGGCCAGCGGCGACGGCGCCGGCAGGTCGCGCGCCAGCAGCCGCACCTCGCCGGCCTCCATGCGGCGCAACAGGGCCAGCCAGCCCTCGCTGTCCATCGCGTCGTGCAGGCAGTCGTCGAGCGTCTGGTCGACCAGCGGATGGCCGGGCAGCTCGCGTTCGCCGACGATGTTTTCCAGGCACGCCGCCTGGTCGGGGAAGACGGCGGCCAGCAGGTCGTCGCTGCGCATGCGCTGCAGCTGCGGCGCGACCTTGCGCCCGCCCGCGTAACGCGGCAGGGCCAGCGCGGTGGTGGCGTTCCAGCGCCACCGCACGTTGAACAGCGGCGCGTCGAGCAGCGCCTGGATCAGCACATGCTCGGCGCTGGCCGAGCGCAGGTAGCGCCATACTTCGTCCAGCGGGAAGCTGTGCGTGTCCGACAGCGACAGCACGATGGCGTCCTCGGTGGCGGCGGCCTGCAGCTCGAAGTTGAAGGTACGGCAGAAGCGTTTGCGCAGCGCCAGTCCCCAGGCGCGGTTGATGCGGCTGCCGTACGGCGAATGCACCACCAGCTGCATGCCGCCGGAGGCGTCGAAGAAGCGCTCCATTATCAGCGTGTCGCGGGTCGGCAGCGCGCCCAGCGCGGCGCGGGCGCGGGCCAGGTAATCGACGATCTGGCTGGCCGCGTCGTCATTCAGGCCAAGGTGCTCGAACAGCCAGTCGGTGGCGTGGTCGATGGCGGCGGCGCCGTCCTTTTCGCCCAGCAGGCGGTCGATCTCGCCGCGCAGGCGCGCCACGCCGGCCGACAGTTCGTCGGTGCGGCCGGGCGCTTCGCCCAGCCAGAACGGAATGTTGGGCGCGGCGCCGTGCGCATCTTCGACGCGCACCTTGCCCGCCTCCACGCGCTGGATGCGGTAGGAGGTGTTCCCGAGCTGGAAGACATCGCCGGCCAGGCTCTCGACGGCGAAGTCCTCGTGCACGGTGCCGATGTTGTGGCCCTGCGGCTCGAGCACCACGGTGAAATCGGCGTTGTCCGGGATGGTGCCGCCGGAGGTGACGGCGGTGAGTTTGCCGCCGCGCCGCGCGCGCACGGTGCCGCTGACGGCGTCGCGATGCAGGTAGGCCCCGCGCACGCCCTGGCGGCCGCTGTAGCCTTCCGTGAGCATGCGCAGCACGGCGTCGAAGCGTGCCCGCTCCAGCGTGGCGTATGGCGCGGCGCCGCGCACCAGGTCGAACAGCGCGTCCTCGGCCCATTCGCGGTTGCCCACTTCGGCGACGATCTGCTGCGCCAGCACGTCGAGCGGCGCGACCGGGATGCGCAGCGCGTCCAGTTCATCGCGGCGCACGCAATCGAGCAGCGCGGCGCATTCGATCAAGTCGTCGCGCGACGTGGGGAACAGGCGCCCCTTGGGCAGGCCCCCAACGTGGTGGCCGGAGCGCCCGACCCGTTGCAGGAACGAGGCGATGCCGCGCGGGGAGCCGATCTGGCAAACCAGATCGACGTCGCCGATGTCGATGCCCAGCTCCAGCGAGGCGGTGGCGATCAGCACCCGCAGCTCGCCGCGTTTGAGGCGCTGTTCGGCGTCGAGCCGGTATTCCTTGGCCAGGCTGCCGTGGTGCGCGGCCACGTGTTCGGCGCCGAGCCGGTCGGCCAGGTGGCGGGCCATGCGTTCGGCCATGCGCCGGGTATTGACGAACACCAGCGTGGTGCGGTGCAGGGAGGTCAACTCCGCCAGCCGGTCGTACACGCGCTCCCACACTTCGTTGGGCATGACCGCCTCCAGCGGCACCGGTGGCAGCTCCAGGCCCAGATCCCGCGCGCGCACGTGGCCCACATCGACCACCGCGCAATCGCGGTCCGTGCCGGCGAGGAAACGCGCCACCGCCGACAAGGGCTTTTGGGTGGCCGACAAGCCGATACGCACCGGCGCGCGCTCGCACAAGGCGTCGAGCCGCTCGAGGCTCAGGGACAAATGGCTGCCACGCTTGCCGCCGGCGACGGCGTGGATCTCGTCGACGATTACGGTGCGCACGCCGGCCAGCATGGCGCGGCCGCTGTCGGAGCCGAGCAGCACGTACAGCGATTCCGGTGTCGAGACGAGAATGTGCGGCGCCTTGCGGCGCATGGCGTTGCGCTCGGCCTGGGTGGTGTCGCCGGTGCGCACGGCGGCGCGGATGCCGTGCGGCGGCAGCTTCATGGCCGCCAGCTCGCGGTCGATGCCCTCCAGGGGCGCCAGCAGGTTGACGCTGATATCGTTCGACAGCGCCTTGAGCGGCGACACGTACAGCACCCGCGTTTGATCGGGCAGCGGCGTCTCGACGCTCTCGCGCACCAGCGCGTCGATGGCGGCCAGAAAGGCGGTCAGGGTCTTGCCGGAACCGGTCGGCGCTGCGATCAACGTCGGGCGCCCGCTCTGGATCAGCGGCCACGCGCGCTGTTGCGCTTCGGTGGCGGCGGCAAAGCTGGCGCGAAACCATGCCGCGACGGCGGGATGGAATTCTTGCCAAATGCCAATAGTCGAACGCGGATTCATAGGGATGACGCCAAACAGGGCCGGCTCAGGTGACGAGGGCCTTTTATTCTACCCGTCGCGGCGCAGATCGGCTTGTCTGTAGGAAGTTGATTCGCGGCCACGGTGTATAAGCGAACATACAGCTCCGCAGTGCCGCCGCATGATGGCTACATCTCTCAATGTCCCGAATGGCCGGACGGCGACTACAAAATCTACTTCACATGACGACTTCACTTTCTGCCGACTTCGATCCGTTCGCCCACTTCCAGCAGTTGTACCAGCAGGATGCGGACCCGTGGAAAGTGCGCCAGCGCTGGTATGAGCAGCGCAAGCGCGCCATCCTGCTGGCATGTCTGCCGCAACAGCGCTATCGCAACGCGTTCGAGCCGGCGTGCGGCAATGGCGAGTTGACCGCCGCGCTGGCGCAACGCGCCGAGCGGCTGCTGGCGAGCGACCTGTCTCCCGAGGCGGTGGCGCTGACGCGCCGGCGCATGCAGCGCGAGGCGCCCAGCGATGCGGCGCGCGTGACGATCCGCCAGCAGCGCATGCCGCAGGAGTGGCCCGCCGACGAAGCGTTCGATCTGATCGTCATCAGCGAAATGGCCTACTACCTCGACGAGCAGGATTTACTGCGCTTGCGCCAGTGCTGCGTCGAGGCACTGGCCGACGGCGGCACGCTGCTGATGTGCCACTGGCGCCTGCCGTTCGCCGACCGCCGTCTGAACACCGACAGCGTGCACACCGTGTTCGACGCGACGCCGGGCCTGAACCGGCTGCTGCGCCATAGCGAGGACGATTTCCTGCTCGATGTCTGGTGTGCCAGCGCAAGCTCGGTGGCGCAGCGGGAAGGCATGGCCTGATGATCGGTGCTATGCGGTCAGCGCACGCCGCCCTGCCGTCCGAGCCGCCGGTTTTGCTCGGTTTTGTTGAATAGCTCACACACCGCCGCCTGATCGAGGCGTAGCATGGACCGCATGAGAAGATCTCGCGCACTCACTATTTTCTATTATTTCCTCGCAGCACTGCTGGTGCTGCTGGTGGCGCTCGTCATTTTTTTGCTGACGTTCGACTGGAACCGTGCCCGGCCCTATATCAACGACAAGGTGTCGCAAACGATCGGGCGGGAGTTCGCCATCAAGGGCGACCTGGACGTGCGGTTCCGCCAGGGCGACCCGGCCGAGCCGGGATGGCGGCGCTATGTGCCGCGCCCGCAGATCAGCGCCGCGGACGTGTATGTTGTCAATCCGCCGTGGACCAGCACCGGCCCACGCCTGGCCAGCGTGGGCAATATCGTGGTGTCGATGCACGCGCTGCCGCTGCTGCACAAGGAAGTGGTCATCACCAATCTCGAACTGGACAAGCTCGAAGTTGCGGCCCAGCGCCGCGCCGACGGCAGCAACACCTGGACCTTCAAGGACAACGGCCCGTCGCAATGGGAGGTCGATATCCGCCGCCTGGCGTTCCGCGAGGGCAGCCTGCGTTATCTGGACGAAGCCATCAAGCTGGACCTGCACGCCAAGGCCACCACCATCGTTCAGGACGACCCCGAGGGCGCCGATGCCGAACCGGCCGACCGGCCAACCGGCCAGGCGAGCGCCAACAAATATGGCATGCGCTTTGAACTGGGCGGTACGTATCGCGGCGCCCCGGTGACCGGCGGCGGCAAAACCGGCGCCGTGCTGTCGCTGCAGGACGAGCACAACACCTTCCCGTTGCAGGTCAACGCCATGCTGGGCAAGAACAAGGTCGCTGTCGAGGGCACGCTGACCGATCCGCGCTCGCTGTCCGGCATCGACCTGAAGCTGTCGCTCGCCGGCGCCAGCATGGCCGACCTGTATCCGCTAACCGGCGTGTTGTTGCCGGAAACGCCGGCCTACGCCACCACCGGCCGCCTCGGCGGAAAAAAAGAAGGCGGCGTCTGGAACTGGACTTACCGCAACTTTACCGGCACGGTCGGTGGTAGCGATCTGTACGGCACAATGGCCTACAGCCCGCGCAAGCCGCGTCCGTTGCTGACCGGCACGTTGACCTCGAACCAGTTGCGCCTGGCGGACCTGGGGCCGGCCATCGGCGCGGAAAGCAACGCCGACAAGGCCGCGCGCGACAAAAAACCCAACCAGCCTAACGGCAAGGCGCTACCGGTGGAACAGTTCAACACCGCCAAGTGGGACGCGCTCGACGCCGACGTCAAGTTCACCGGCAAGAAACTGGTGCGCACGCACGATATTCCGCTGGAAGATGTCGAAACCCATATCCGTATGAAGAACAAGGTGCTGACCCTGGCGCCGTTTAACTTCGGCATGGCCGGCGGCCGGGTCACCTCTAATATCACCCTCGACGGCGGCAAGCAGCCGATCCAGGCGCAGATCAAGATGGCCGCGCGCCACCTGAAGATCCGCCAGCTGTTCCCCAAATTGCAGGCGATGCAGGCCAGCGTGGGTGAGGTCAACGGCGACGTCGCGCTGGCCGGCACCGGCAATTCGGTGTCGGCAATGATGGGAACCGCCAGCGGCGAGCTGGGCGCCACCGTCAGCGAAGGGTCGGTCAGCAAGTTCGTGCTGGAAGCGGCCGGGCTGAACATCGCCAACGCAGTCTTCGTCAAGATGTTCGGCGACAAGCAGGTGCAGCTCAATTGCGTGGCCAGCGATTTCGTGGTGGAAAAGGGCCAGGCGCAGACCCGGCGTTTCGTTGTCGACACCACGGAAGCCGTGATTGACGTCACCGGCAACATCGACCTGGCCAGCGAACGGCTGAACCTCGATGTCAAACCGCACACCAAGGGCGTGCGCATCATTTCCCTGCGCACGCCGTTGTATGCTCGCGGCACGTTCGCCAATCCGGACGTCGGCGTGGCCAAGGGCCCGCTGGCGCTCAAGGCCGGCGCGGCCGTGGCGCTGGGCATCCTTAATCCGCTGGCGGCGGTGGTGCCGCTGATCAATCCCGGCAATGTGCAGCCGGTCGATTGCGCCGCCGCGCTCAAGCAGGCGACCCAGGTCCGCTTTGGGTCGAAGGCGGAGCCCGTCAAAAAATAGTCGGCAAACGTTTGCGCTGGCGCAAGGGTCGGTGATGGAAATTTGAGCTATAGGCCTCAACGGGCCGACCGTGTTACTGGTCGAGGTTGTCACTTGGTATGATAGGAAAAACCAAGGAACCACGATGCTGTTTTCCGCAAAAAAACTTTCGCCCGCCCTGCGCTATGTCGTCGGCGCGGGCTTGTCGCTGTTTGCGTTGCTGCTGCAGCTGGGTGTCGCCCAGTTCGTCGGCACCCGCGTGCCTTTTCTGTTGTTCATTCCACTGGTGGCGCTGGCGGCGGCCGTGCTTGGCAGCGGCCCGGCCGCCATCGTCCTGTTCACCGGCTTCCTGTACGGGTGTTCGATTTTTCTGCCGCTCGGCACCTTCTATGTTGGCAGCGTGCGCGACCAGATCTCGCTGGCGCTGTTCGTGGTGGTCGGGATTTTCTTCATTTACGTGGGCAAGAAGGTGCGGGCGGTGGTCAACCGCGCCGTCGACGCCGAGCTGGCGCTGCTGAACGAGAAGCTCACGCGCGGGCGCGCCGATGACGAGCAACTGCGCGAACTATATCGGCAGGTGCGTATCAGCGAGGAGCGCTACCGCAACCTGTTCGATTCGATGGACCAGGGGTTTTGTGTGATCGAGGTCATCTTCGACGATGCCGGCGCGGCGGTCGACTACAAGGTGCTCGAGATGAATCCAGCGGGCATCGCGATCTATGGCCTGGGCGACGTCGTCGGCAAGACGATCAAGGAGGTGGTTCCCCACATCGGCGCGTATTGGATCGACACGTATGCGCAGGTGGCGGTGACGGGGCGACCGGTGCGCTTTGAAAACCAGGCGCAGTCGAGCGGGCGCTGGTTCGAAGGCTACGCCAGCCGGGTTGGCGGCGCCGACAGCCGCAAGGTGGCGCTGCTGTTCACCGACGTCACTGTGCGGATGGAGAACGAGGCGCGTTTGCGCCGGCTCGCGGCCGACTTGTCCGAGGTGGACCGCCGCAAGACCGAGTTCCTGGCGGTGCTCGCGCACGAGCTGCGCAATCCGCTGGCGCCGATCCGCAGCGGCCTCGATATCCTCAAGCTCAGCGGCGCCAACCCGCAAATGGTCGAGCGCATGCGCGACATGATGGACCGGCAGGTCACGCACATGGTGCGGCTGGTCGACGATCTGCTCGATATCGCCCGCATCAACGGCGGCAAGATCGATCTGAAGAAGGAGCGCGTGACGCTGCAAAGCATCGTCTCGGCGGCGGTGGAGGCCAACGCGCCGATGATTGAGAACGCCCGCCATCGCTTGTATGTCGTCATGCCCGACGAGGATATCGGGGTGCTGGTCGATCCGACCCGCATGGTGCAGGTGCTGGGCAACCTGCTCAACAACGCCGCCAAGTACACGCCGCCCGGCGGCAGGATCGATCTGAGCGCGGTGCAGGACGGCGGGCAGATCGTTATTTCGGTTGAGGACAACGGCGTCGGCATTCCGGAGGCGTCGCAGCCGTTGATTTTCGATATGTTCAACCAGGTCGGCCGGAACATGGATCTGTCGCACGGCGGCCTGGGGATCGGCCTGTCGCTGGTCAAGCGGCTGCTGGAAATGCATGACGGTAGCATCAGCGTCAAGAGCGGCGGCACGCATAGTGGCGGCACTACCTTTACCATCCGTTTGCCGTTGAGCGTGCCGGCGGGGGACGACGTGCAGCTGGCCGGCGGCGTGTCGGCGCCGCTGCGCACCGACATGCTGAAGATACTGGTGGTCGACGATAACGCCGACGCGGCGCAGACCCTGGCGAGTTTGCTGGAGTTCAAAGGGCACAGCATCCGGGTGGCCAATGACGGCGTCGAGGCGCTGGAGGTGGTGCAGGATTGGATACCGGAGGTCGGATTGATCGATATCGGCATGCCGAACTTGAACGGCTACGAACTGGCGCAGGCGCTGCGGAAAAATCCGGCGCTCGACCGCATGGCGCTGGTGGCGCTGACCGGCTGGGGCGCGGAGAACGATCGCACCTTGTCCAGGGAAGCCGGCTTTGTCGAGCATTTGACCAAGCCGGTGGATTTCGATGCGATCGAGGCGGTGCTGGGGCGTATTGTTAAAACGTAGGATAAGAATCGTCAGTAACCGCCGTATTGGCGAGACGCTGCCGATATCTATAGCCGCTAAGCACTAAGTCGTTGCCCCCGCCGCACGCGTCAATCTCTCCCAGTTTGCGCTGGCGAACCCCACCTGAGCTTCTCTGTCCAGCCCGCACTCACCAAGGAAACGACGCGCATCCCCTCCCTGCCGGTACTGGTAGGGATAGTCGGTCGAGAACAGCAGCCGCTCCGGCCCGACAACGTCCAGTGCACGCTGCAGGTAGTGTGGCATAAACATGCCGCTTGAAGTGACGAAAAGGTTGCGCCTGAAATAGGATGTGATTGGCTGCCGTAGTTTTGCAAAACGATCCATCGCCGACAGGCGCTCGGCGAAAAACAATACCATTTCGCCCCAGTGGCCGAGGATAACTTGCAAATCCGGATGGCGATCGAACGTGCCGCCGAGGATCAGACGCACGAATTGCACGCCAGCGTCGTAGTGCCAACCCATACCGAAGTTAGCGAATGCTGTGTCAAGCTCGGGACTGAAGCCCGAATAATAGGCATTGCGCACTGCTTCGTCCGGCGTGCGCGGATGCAGCAGAATGGGCACCTGCAATGTCGCCGCCGCAGCAAGGATGGGGGAAAGCTCTGGATGGTCGAGATTTCGGCTGCCGACCCGGCCGCATAACATCGTTCCCTTGAAGCCGAGCGTCTTGACGCAGCGCTCAAGTTCTTGTGCTGCCGCCTCCGGCACCGATACCGGCAGCGTGGCGAATGCCTGGAAGCGGTGTGGATGTCGGGCGATGACTTCGGCGATCGTGTCGTTCACCCTGCGGGCGAGCTCGACACTTTCCGGGCCCAGCTCGTGCAGCCCCGGTGTGGTGAGCGACAGCACCTGCACGTCGAGCCCGGTCTCGTTCATCGAGGCGATGCGCTGGTCCGACATGTCCATCAGCCGCTGTGCCATCGGTCCCAGATCATGCGCGACCATGGGGCTTGATGCGTCCAGACCTAGAGCCCGCCAGGCGTTCCCGACGTCGTGGGTCAAGTAGTGTTCTTCAATGCCGATCAGTTTCATTTTTTCTCCGCGAAACAGGATTGTGTATAGTGTTGGTGCATGAGTTTGTGTTCATGACCCCATGAAACGAATATACCGGCGCCTGGTTGCGGGCGGAAGGCGCGTGCCATGCAAGGTATCGTTGCACGGCGCGCATAGAGCAACATTGTCTGCACAAAATGCGATGTCCAAAATGGATCTGAATTTGCTGTCGGCGCTTGATGTGCTGATCGCCGAACGCAGCATCACGCGCGCCGCCAAAATTCTTGGTTTGAGCGCGTCAGCGATGAGCCGCACGCTGACCCGCCTGCGCGATGTCATCGGCGATCCGCTGCTTGTGCGCGCGGGCCGTGACATGGTGTTGACGCCGCATGCCGAAGCCCTGCGTACGCGTACGCGCTCCGCCGTCCTGGAAGTGCAGGCGCTGCTGTCTATGGCGCCTTCTGCCATTGATTTGCTGACGGTACGGCGCACTTTCCGTATCCGGGCGAACGAGGCATTCGTGGAAGTGTTCGGCGCAACCTTGATTGCCGAAGTGGCGGCGCAAGCGCCGCTGGCGCGCTTGCATTTTTCCGGCAAGCCCGACCGGAAGTCGGCCTATCTGCGCGACGGCGACGCCGATCTTGAGATCGGCGTGGTTGAGAATATGGGACCCGAGGTAAGGGTGCGCGCGCTGTTTCGCGACAACTACGTCGGCGTAGTGCGCGGCGGTCACCCGCTGTCAATGAATGGGGCAGTCTCTGCGGCACGCTACGTCGCTTTTCCGCATGTGAGCACGCCCCATGTTGAGCGCATCGCCTATATGCTCGACGCAGGCCTCCACGATCAGGGCCTGCAGCGCACCGTCGCCGCCGTCGTGCAGGGTTTTCCGGCGGCGCTAGCAGTGGCATGCGCCTCGGATCTGGTAGCGCTATTGCCGGCTTCATTCATGCTGGCATTTCAGCGGCCGGTGACGGCCGCGGCAACAGCTGGCCCGCACATCTTCGAACTTCCCGTGCCGATAGAAGGCTTTTCAATCTCACTGATGTGGCACCCGCGCGGCGACGCTGATCCAGCACACCGCTGGCTGCGCGAACTCATCGTCGCGGCATGTCGAAAGCTCATGCCGCTGTGAGCCAACAGGTGCTTATCGCGCCGCGCTTACACCACGCTGTCCCACGGCGCCGACAGGCGCATGGCGCAATTGATCAGGCCCACCATCGAATACGTCTGCGGGAAATTACCCCACATTTCGCCGGTGTCCGGGTGCGTGTCCTCCGACAGCAATCCCAGATGGTTGCGTGCCTTGAGCATGGTCTCGAAGATCTCGCGCGCCTCTTCCTTGCGGCCGATGCGCGCCAGCGCGTCGATGCGCCAGAAGGTGCAGATGTTGAAGGCCGTCTCCGGCTTGCCGAAATCGTCCGGCGCCTCGTAGCGGCGCATGTACGGTCCGTCGCACAGCGATTTCTCCAGCGCCTCGACCGTCTTGACGAAGCGCGGGTCTTTCGGATCGATGAAGTTGACCTCGGCCATCAGCAGCACGCTGGCGTCCAGATCCTCGCCGCCCAGGCTCTCGCAGAAGGCCTGGCGCTTCTCGCTCCACGAATCGCGCAGCAGCGGTACGCGGATCTGCTCGGCGCGCGCCTGCCAGTGCGCGGCGCGTTCCGGCAGCTCCAGCACATGGGCGATCTTGGCCAGCCGGTCGCAGGCGGCCCAGCTCATCAGCATCGACGAAGTGTGCACGCGGGCGCGGGTGCGCAGCTCCCACATGCCGGCATCCGGCTGGTCGTGGACGCGGAAGGCTTGCTCGCCGACCGCCTCCAGATGTGCGAACTCGGCCACGCCGGCGCGGTTCAGCAAACGGTGGTCGAGGAAGGCCTGCGCCGCACCCAGCACCACGTTGCCGTACACGTCATGCTGGAAGTGCTCCTGCGCCTGGTTGCCGACGCGTACCGGCTGGTGGCCGCGATAGCCCGGCAAGTGGTCCAACGTCGACTCCGGCAGGGATTCCTCCAGTCCGATGCCGTACAGCGGCTGGATGTGGCCGCCTTTGGAACTGGCGACGATATTGCTCAGCCAGCGCAGATACTCCTCCATCGTGCCGACCTCGGAAATACTGTTGAGCGCGCGCACCACGAAGAAGGCGTCGCGCAGCCAGCAGAAGCGGTAGTCCCAGTTGCGCGCGCTGCCGGGCGCTTCCGGAATACTGGTGGTCATGGCGGCGATGATGGCGCCGGTGTCCTCGTACAGCGACATCTTGAGCGTGATGGCCGCGCGGATCACCACGTCCTGCCATTCGTACGGCAGCGCCAGCCGGCGGCTCCAGTTGCGCCAGTAGTTGATGGTTTCCTTTTCGAAGCGGCGGCACACGTCCTCGATGCCGTCGTTCAGGGTTTCATCCGGCCCCAGCATGAAGTTCAGCGAGCTGTTGGCGAGGAACCAGGTCTCCGACAGCAGGTGGCTGAGCGAGGCGTCGGTGTTCAGGCGCAAGGTCTGGTCCGGGCCGACATAGCGGATGTGGTGGCTGCCGCGCGTGATCTCGGGCGTTTCGCGGCCCCAGTCGAAGCGCGGACGCAGCCGCACGCGGATGCGCACCGCGCTGTTGAGGATGCGGATGCGGCGGATCAGCATCAGCGGCCGGAACATGCGGTCGCGGCTGGTGAAGCGCGGCGCGAAGTCGGTGATCTCGATGCCGTGGTTGTCGGCGTCCAGCAGGCGCGTGCGCAGCACGGCGGTGTTGGGGTCGTAGAACTGCTCGGTCTTGACGCAGTTTTCCAGCTCGATACTCCAGACGCTGCCGTTTTCGGAATTGTCCAGCAGGGCATTGAAGACCGGATCGCCGTCAAAGCGCGGCAGGCAGCACCAGACGATGTTGCCGCTGCGGTCGACCAGCGCGTTGTACGAACAGTTGCCGATGACGCCGCAGTTGAGCGACGCTTGCGGCGTCACCGGTTTGCCGGGCGCGGCCTCGTTGGGATTGGTGTGTGCTGCGGCATTGGTGTCGCTTGCTGTGCTCGTCATTGTTTGTCTCCGTGAGGCAGGGTGGTGGCCGCTTGCACCAGCTGTGCGCGCAGTTCTTGCGGCGAGGCGAGGCGGCGCAGCGCGGCGCTCGGGCCGGGGCCGATCTTGACGCCCATGCCGCCGATTTGCTGGGCGTAGGCGATGCCGGCTTCGTCTGTGGTGTCGTCGCCGGCAAACACCGGCTTGTGATCTTTGAAAGGCGCTTCCTGCATGAACGCGGCCAGCGCGCTGCCCTTGGTGCTCGATCCGGGCTTGAGCTCCAGCACCATCTTGCCATGCAGCAGGACCATGCCGGGGCTGTCGTCGAGCGCGGCCTGCATGGCCTGCTCGCACTGCGCCTTGAGCTCCGGCGCCAGGCGGTAGTGCAGGGCCAGCGCGCCGCGCTTTTCCTCCAGCAGCAAGGCGGGATATTGGTCGACCAGCGGTTGCAGGCGCAGCCGCGCGTTGTCGAGCGGCAGTACTGTCAGATAGTGCAGCTCGCCGTCGGCCGCGCGCCGCTCGGCGCCGTGCACGCCGGCAGCCGGCAACTTGAGCGGCGCCAGCATGGCGTCGATCTGCTCGATCGGGCGGCCGCTGACGATGGCCAGGCGGCCGCCCAGCTTGTCGCGCAACGCGGCCAGCGCCTCGACCAGGCCGGGCACGACCACCACGGTATCGGGCGTTTCGGCCAGGTCGACCAGCGTGCCGTCGAAGTCGAGGAACAGACTGCAATCGGGCCAGTCGGTGAGCAGGAAGGGCTGGTTGTCGGCGGACAATGTTTCGTCCGCCGGGTTCGGTTCGAGATTCATCATCTTTATTTTAGCTTACCCGGCGCAGATTGCCGCGGCTGTGTGAACGGATTTTCTGCATCACTTTTTCGCGTTTGCGCAGACGGGCGGCGTCAAGCAGCATGTGGCCTGCCCAACGGTAGACGTTGAAGCGGCGCACGCGGTCGCGCATGCTGCGCATCCGTTCGCGCTGCTCGACCGGCGGCATGGTCAGGCCGCGGTACAACGCCTCGGCGCCCTGCTCGATGTGGTACGGGTTGATGATCAGCGCCTCGTGCAACTCGCGGGCGGCGCCGGTGAACTGGCTCAGCACCAGCGCGCCGCGTTCGTCGTCGCGGGCGGCGATGAACTCCTTGGCCACCAAATTCATACCGTCGTGCAGACTGGTCACCATGCAAACTTCGCTGGCGCGGAAGTAGCGCTGCAGCTCGGCCTGATCGTGGTGCTCGATCTTCAGGATGATCGGCAGGTAGCCGTCGCTGCCGAAGCGGTCGTTGACCCGCGCGGCCAGTTTGCGCACGCGCTGCTCGAAGTTCATGTACTCCTCCAGGTCCGAACGGCTCGGCGCGGCGATCTGCACGAAGCTGAACTTGCCGATCATGGCCGGATGGCGCTCCAGCATGCTTTCGACGGCCTGGAAGCGCTCCAGGATGCCCTTGGTGTAGTCGAGGCGGTCGACGCCGAAGGCCAGCAGGTGGTCTTCCGGCACACCCAGGATCTGGCGGATTTCGGTGCGGCATTGCTCCACCGGCAGCGTGTCCGGATAGTCGGGCCAGGCGATCGAGATCGGATAGTCCTCGACCTGGGTCAGCTCGTTGCCGTAGGAAATGGTCGACGCTTCCGGCTCGATACGGGTTTCCAGGTAACGGTCGACCGTGTCGAGGAAGTTCTTGCGGTGGAACGGCGTGTGGAAGCCCAGGATAGTGCTACCCAGCATGCCTTCAAGGATTTCTTCACGCCATGGGCAAATACCGAACGATTCCGAGTTAGGCCATGGGATGTGCCAGAACGTGATAATCGTTGCCTTCGGCAGCGCCTCGCGCACCATGCGCGGCAGCAGGGCGAAGTGGTAATCCTGCACCAGCACCACCGGGTTGTCGGTGCGCGCTTCCTTGATCACGGCGTCGGCGAAACGGCGGTTGACCTTGACGTACTCTTCCCAGTCGGACGAGCGGAACACCGGACGCACGTGGGCGATATGGCACAGCGGCCACAGGCCTTCGTTGGCGAAGCCGTAGTAGTAACCTTTTTCTTCTTCTTCCGTCAGCCAGACGCGGCGCAGCGTGTAGCTCGGGTTTTTCGGCGGCACCGGCACGTGGTCGTTGCGGTCGACCGTTTCGCGGTCGGCGCTGCCGGCGCCATGGGCGATCCAGGTGCCGGAGCAGGCGCGCATCACGGCCTCGACGGCGGTCACCAGGCCGCTGGCCGGACGGCGCACGCGGATCGTGCCGTCCTCGTTTTTTTCGTGGATGTAGGGCTCGCGGTTGGACACCACCAGCACCTGGTCGCCGGCCAGATCCTGTTGCAGCAGGGCTTTGAGTTTTTCCGGCGCCCACTCGGCGCTGTTGTTGCTGCTGCTGCTCTGGCGTTCCTCGTGGTATTCCTCGAGCAGGCTGCGCAGCTCGCCGATCAGCGGCTCCATCTCTGGCGGCGGCGGTGGCGGCGTCGCCCCCGGCGCGGTCGACTTGACGTCGCGCGGCAGCAGTTGGCCGCGCAGCACGTCGTTCAGGCTGGCCAGCCAGCCGCGCCAGCTCAGGTGCGACACCAGCAGGGTCAGGAAGGCGATCGCGACGCCCAGCAGCGCGAAGAAGATCAGCACGTACTTGGTGGTCTCGGCGCTGCGGCGCTCGATGAAGCTCATGTCGTGCACCAGGATCAGACGGCCCAGGCCGGTGCCGTTGTCTTCGATCGCGGTGTCGGCCACGTGTACCGGACCGCGTGGCAGTTGCACCAGCGACTTTTGCTTGCTGCCGTCGGTCGGCTTTTCCCAGCAACCCAGCGATTGCGGGTAGGTAGAGGTTTTGTACAGCAGCTTGCCCGAAGGATCGCAGAAGCCGAGCGCGAACAGGCGTTCGTCTTCAATGGCGCCGTCGAACAGCTTTTTGATGTGCGCCTTGTCATTGAGCAGCACATCCTCGCGCAGCGGCACCTGCAAGGTGGCGGCAAGCAATTGCGAACGGTTATCCAGATCGCGCACCGACCAGCGCAAGGTCAGGTTGTCCATCAGCGGGACGACGATATAGGCGAACAGACCCAGCAGTATTGCCAGGGGCAGCATGAAACGTAATGATAGTTTTACAGAGCGTGAAAGCATTGGAGGAGTCCTCAGGTGTGATTGCAGGATAGAAAAACAACCGCTGCATCAATTTTTCGGGATGCGTGGCAATCGACCTCAGCTCCGCTATTGTTTCATTTCTGGGGGAAAAACCTTTGTTCGCTAGCGCACGCATGCGGGCAAATGGCGCGCCGCAACATGGCAGACTCCCCTAGAATCGGGCCATGGAACTCGACTATTTCTCAGATATGCACGACGGCCCCTGGCGGGCTGCCGCAGTGGTGGGCGTCAGCGCCCTGGTGTTTGTTGCCGTGGCTCTACTGTTGCATCGGGCGGGCATTATGCTGCTGCGCCGCATAGCGCGTAATCGCCCGTACACCACCAACGCCATCAAGTACGGCTACCGGCCGAGTCAGCTGTGCATGGCGCTGTTCGCGCTGCGTCTGGTGCTGACGGGTGCGCCGGAAAACATGCCGCTGCTGCTGCCGATCTCGCGCATCAACAGCGTGCTGCTGATCATCTGCCTGACCTGGCTGGCGATTGCCTGCACCAACTCGATCAAACGCACGATCACCGACGTCAATCCGGTCGATTCCGCCGACAACCTGCGCGCGCGCCGATTGCTGACGCAAACGGCGGTGCTGACCCGCAGCGCCAACTTCATCATCGGGCTGGTCGGACTCGGGTTTGTGTTGCTGACCTTGCCGGGGGCGCGGCAGTTCGGCGCCAGTCTGCTGGCCTCGGCCGGCGTGGCGGGCCTGGTCGCCGGTATCGCGGCGCGGCCGGTGCTGGGCAATTTCATTGCTGGTTTGCAAATTGCGTTTTCGCAGCCTATCCGCCTGGACGACGTGCTGATCGTCAAGGGCGAATGGGGCCGGGTCGAGCGCATCACCGGCACCTATGTCGTGGTGCGGATCTGGGACGAGCGGCGGCTGATCGTGCCGCTGCAATGGTTTATCGAAAATCCGTTCGAAAACTGGACGCATACGTCGTCGTCGATCCTCGGCACGGTGTTTTTGTGGCTGGACTTCAGCGTGCCGGTGCCGGCGATACGCGCCGAGTTCGAGCGCATCACGCACGCGTCGTCGCGCTGGGACCAGCGGGTCTGCGTGCTGCACGTAACGGATGCCGACGACCGCGGCATGCAACTGCGCTTGCTGATCAGCGCGCAGGATTCCGGCACCGCGTTCGACCTGCGCTGCGAAATCCGCGAAGCGATCATCGCCTTTGTGGCGGCCAACTATCCGGATTCGCTGCCGCGCCTGCGCCCGGTGCTCGACGCGCCCGGCCCGCAAGAGGAAAGCCTGGGCAAGCGGGCCACGCACGTGGCCGACAGCCCGGCGCCTTGACGCCGCTGGCGGCCGCCAGCGGCCGCTGAGGGCGCGAACCGGCTAGCTGTCTGTCGTTGCCGATCGCGGCGCGCCGGCCGCTTGCTCCATCTCCTGCGAAAGCTGGCTGCGGCGGTTGGCGAAGATATTCGCCATTTCCGCCATGTGCTCGCTTCCCCACGTGCACAGCGGAACGATCGCCTCGGCCAAGCTGCGGCCCAGCGGCGTCAACGTGTAGTCCACGCGCGGCGGCACCTCGCGGTAGTCGTTGCGTGCCAGCACGTGATCAGCCTCCAAATCCTTCAATTGCTGGATCAGCACCTTGTCGCTGACGCCTTGCGTCAGGCGCTTGAGCTCGCCATAGCGCTTGGGGCCGTCGCGCAGGAAAAACAGGATCAGCGGCTTCCATTTGCCCGAGATGATGCGGAGCGTGGCGTCTAGTCCGCAGGAAAAACCACCGGTGCCACAAGTTTCATGTGTCGTCATAGTTGGGGTACTTACCAAAAAGTGCATACTTGTCCTCAGGTTAGCAGCTGGGTATATTGGCGTCAAGGAGGCAAATGTCTGCCTCCTTAAACCTGCAAGGAAAAGGACACCTATCATGACCAGACTGAATGGAAAAACGGCCGTCGTCACCGGCGGCGCCACCGGCATCGGCCGGGCTGCGGCAAAACGCTTTGTCG
The DNA here is from genome assembly GCF_979258245.1 of Duganella sp. AC917. NCBI lineage: Bacteria > Pseudomonadati > Pseudomonadota > Betaproteobacteria > Burkholderiales > Oxalobacteraceae > Duganella > Duganella sp. AC917. The sequence goes on along the minus strand of NZ_OZ409848.1, from coordinate 4,955,838 downwards.
AGGAGGGCGCTTTCGTCTTCATCTATGGCCGCCGTCAGGAAGCGCTCGACGCCGCCCTGGCCGAGCTCGGCCCGAACGCCCGCGCCGTGCAGGGCTCGGTGTCCGACGAGGCCGACCTCGACCGGCTGTACGCGGCCGTCAAGGCCGAGCGCGGCAGCCTCGACATCGTCTTCGCCAACGCCGGGGCGGGCAGCCAGGGCCGGCTCGGCGAAATCACCGCCGACCACATCGACGACACCTTCAACACCAACGTGAAGGGCACGATTTTCACGGTCCAGAAAGCATTGCCGCTGCTGGGCAAGGGGGCCTCGATCATTCTGACCGGCTCGAGCGCCGGCACCACCGGCGCGCCGACCATGAGCGCCTACAGCGCGAGCAAGGCGGCGGTGCGCAACCTGGCGCGCACCTGGGCGGAGGACCTCAAGGGCAGCGGCATCCGCGTCAACGTGCTCTCGCCCGGCGCGACCGCGACCGAATTGGCGAAGGCCGCGTTGGGCGAGGAGGGCCAGCGGGCCTACGCCGCGATGACGCCGCTGCAGCGCATGGCCGACCCGGCCGAGATCGGCGCCGTGGCGGCGTTTCTGGCGTCCGACGACAGCAGCTTCATGACCGCCAGCGAGGTCGCCGTCGACGGCGGCCTGGCGCAGCTGTGAGCCGCGACTCCACTTCACTGAAAGGACTAGCAATGAGTTACGCAATTATCGGCTTTGGCAACATCGGCAAGGCGCTGGCCAAGGCGTTCGCCCGCAAGGGCATCGACGTCTCCGTCGCCACCCGGCATGACCCGCAAAGCTTTGCGGCCGCCGCAGCAGCGATCGGACCGGGGATCGTCGCCACCACGCTGGCGCAAGCGGTCGAGGCGGACGTCATCTTTCTGGCGGTCCGTTTCGAGTCGCACGGCGAAGTCGCCAAGGCGCTGCCGCGCTGGCACGGAAAGACCATCGTCGACGTGACCAACGCCTATGGCGTGCCGCCCGAGCAACTGGAAGGACAGCCATCGGCCAAGGTGGTCGCGCAAGCGTTCGGCGGGGCGAAACTGGTGAAGGGCTTCAACCATCTGGTCGCCGCCGTGCTCGAGCAGGACCCGGCCGTGCATGGCGGCAAGCGCGTCGTGTTCCTGGCCAGCGATGACGACGGCGCGGCGGCCGAGATCGGCGCGCTGGCCGACAAGCTCGGATTCTCGCCCGTCAAGCTGGGCGCTCTGTCGGAGGGCGGGCTGCTGGTGCACGCGCGCGGCAATCGCTGGGGGCAGTTGATCTTCAAGGATCTGGTCAAGTTCGACTGACGCTGCGGTCGGCCTGGTTTCGATCGTGTCCGATCGTTCGGACACGATCCAATGTAAGCCCAACGGAGGCATCATCATGCGCACCGAAGACAATGTTCAGATTGTGAAGGAATGTTTGCCGCGCTCGGCCGCGGCGATCTGCAAAGCCTGCTGGCGTCGACCGTCGACGATATCGAATGGATCGTGCCGGGCGAGTGGCCGCTGGCCGGCACCGACACACTGGCGCTGGCGCGCGCCTTAGGCTTGGCCGCCGGCGCGCATGCCGCCCGCGCGGCCGGATAGGCAGGGCGCCGGTCCGGTCACCTCTGCGCCGGGTATGTATCGCTACTTGACGCTACCGGATTTCGGCTTGCGGGCAATGATCTCGTTGATCAGCTTGCGTTCCTTGTCGGTGGCCTTGCGCAGCAGGGCTTCGTGCTTTTCGCCCTGCGCGATCGACTCGGTGATGTCAGGGGTGATGGCCGATGACTTGGCGATGCGTTGCGTAATCCACGCCGTGAGCAGGCACATCGTCAAGGTGCAGGCGATGTAGAAGGCGATCCACAAGCCGGTCTGGCCACGGCTGCGGTTGATCGCCTGGACGACCTGTTCGGCCTCCTTGGTCACGGCTGCCATCTTGCCCATCATATCGGCCACGGCGACACTGGCCGATTCGGCCGCCACCCTGCCCGCCTCCTTCGCGGTGGCGTCGACGATGGCGGCGGCCTTGGCCTCGATCTTGGCGGCCTCGGCGATGCGCGCGTCGATCTGGTTCAGGCTGATATTGGCCATGCGCACCAGCTTGTCGCAGCCGGCGATCTGCTTGGAGAAATTCTGCAAGTCGTTGTGAAAGCGGTCGGCGTTGAAGAAGTCGCCTTGCGGGTGCGCTGTCGGGTCGTTGTCGTTCATCGGGACTCCGCGTTATCCAATAAAAAAGGGCATGACGAATCATGCCCCATGATACCGGTAGAGCGGAAGACTTAGCTACCGATCGTCAACGTCAGCGTGGTGGCGCTGTACACCGGCGTGACGTTGGCGAAGCCGTCGACCACGATGCTTGTGAACCGACCCGTGAGGCTGCCGGCGCTCAGCACGATGATGCTGTCACCTGCCTTCGGCTTGTAGCTGCCCGGGAACTTGACGCGCAGGGTGCCGCCGGCGATGGTGGCGGTGCCGGCCACTGTCATGGCGCCCTTGGCGCCGCCCAGCGCGTTCAATTCCAGCGTGGTGGCGCCGGCCAGTTGCTTATACGCGCGCGCCAGTTTCAGCTGGGAAGCGGCGTTGGCCACGAGCGTGCCGCCGCTGACGTAGACGTCGCCGCTGCCGAACGCGGTCGGCGACACGCCTTCGAGGGTGCCGGCCGTCAATTCGGTGCCGCCGGTCCAGGAGTTGTTACCGGCCAGCTTCAGCGCGCCGCTGCCTTGCTTGACCAGCTTGCCTGTGCCGCCGATGTCGTTGCGCCAGCGGTCGGCCGCATGGAAGCCGCCCTTGGCCGCGTCCATGACGAGCATCACGTTGCCGGTGAAGGCGCCGTAGCCGTCGGCCGCCGCGAACAGATTCAAACGGCCCCAGCCTTCCGGATCGTCCATCACCGGGTAGCCGGAGGCGACCGCCGTGGTTTTCAGCACCACGCGGCGCTGGGCGTCGCTCAGATAGGGCAGACGGGTTTCCAGCAGCACTTCGGCGCCTTTCGGCACCGAGGCCGGCGCGTTGGTCGGCGCGATCGGCGCGAAGCCGTAGGTCATGCGGCGCAGGTAGTTGGCCTTGTTGGTGGCGTAGTCCGAGAAGCGGTCGCTGCCCGAATGCGCGAACGCGGTGAAAGTGGTCGGCGTGGTCGAGGTCGCGGCCATCAGCGTGCTGTGCGCCTGGGCGTAGCCGGCCGCCTTCTTGGCGGCGTTGGCCGGGTCGACCATGGCGGCGGCGACCACCGCCTGGGCGTGGATACGGCCGCTGAGCACGTCAAGCGGCGAATGCATGCCGGCCAGGATGCGCGACTCGCCCAATTCCAGGCCGCGGCTGATGATTTCCTGATAGCGCTCCGGCACCGCGTAGGCCATCGCCAGCGCGTTGCGCACCGATTCGGCCGAGTGGCCGCTGGTAAAGCCGCCGTCGGTGGTCGGCGTCGTGCTCTTGGCCGGGTTCAGCGCCGGCAACACCTGCACCGCGCTGCTCCAGCGGTAAGGACGGGCATATTTATAGAAGCGCTTGGCCGGCTCGGTCGAACCGTTGGCGCCGACCATGTTGACCAAATCGACGACAGCGCCGAAGGTCGGGTTGGCGCTGCCGCCGACGCCGTTGTTGTTGCCGCCGTCGTTGTACAGCACGGTGGTGGCGTCGGGCGCGATCGCGGTGATGGTGGTGGTCTGCTGGGCTGCGGTGCGCCAGGCGCTGGTCAGCGGGCCCATGCCGTCGCTGACGCTATAGCCCTTGTTGCGGCGGTCGTCCAGATAAGCGGCCAGCGCCTGTTCCGGCGTGCGGTTGGCGGTGGCTTTGACCACGTAATCGATATTGGCGTTGTGGACGGCCTGGTTGACGATGGTGCCGCCGTTGCTGCCGTCGTTCGGCACGCCGGTCCAGGCGGACGTCACCACGGCCGGGAAATTGTCCACGGCCGGCGCGGTGACGCCGGCGTCGACGATTTCGGTCAAGGGTTTCCAGATTTGCAGCATGCCGGCGAGCACGCGCACGCCGGCGTTGGTGTCGAGGGTCGCGTAGCGGGCGTCGCCGCGCTGGTTGGTGGCGGCGGTGTCGACAAAGGCGGTGACGGCCGGCACCGGCGCTACCTCGGCCGCGCCCTGGTCGGCCGGCGCCGCCGGAACGGCAACGACCTGATCGTCATTGCTGGAGCCGCCGCAGGCGCTCAGGGCGACGGCGATGCTGATGGCGAGGATAAGGGGGCGCGACGGAACGAGATGCATGGGAAGTCCAATGGTCAGATGTAAAAAGGCCATAGAGTAATGTCGTCATATGACATGGCTGTTACGCGACGGCGGTGGAACCGCTCCCATCTAAAAATATACCGGGCGGTGTATCACCTTTGGGTAGTATTGTTCGGAGGACATATGTGTTTATAGTGTGGCTTTATCCGTTCAGGAGCCGCACATGGTCAAGTTGGAAATCAATGGCAAGAGCCGGGAGTTCGATGTCGCGGGCGATATGCCGCTGTTATGGGTGCTGCGCGACGAGGCGCATATGATGGGCACCAAATTCGGCTGCGGCATGGCGCTGTGCGGCGCCTGCACCGTGCATGTCGACGGCGAGGCCACCCGGTCCTGCGTGCTGCCGGTGTCGGCGGTCGCGGGCAAGAAGATCACCACCATCGAGGGCGTGGCCGCCACGCCGGCCGGCAAGGCCGCGCAGCAGGCCTGGATCGCCGCCGAGGTGGTGCAGTGCGGTTACTGTCAGTCGGGCCAAATTATGTCGGCCGCCGCGCTGCTGGCCAAAAACAAGCAGCCGACCGACGCCGATATCGACGACGCCATGTCCGGAAATATCTGCCGCTGCGGCACCTATACGCGCATACGCGAGGCGATCAAGGATGCCGCCAAGTCGCCGCTGCTGAAGGGAGCCTGAGATGAGCGCTCCTTTTAATCCCGGCGCCATCGAGCAATCGCGCCGTGGCTTCCTGAAAATCGCCGCGGCCGCGGGCGGTGGCTTGGTGGTGGGCTTCTGGTCTTTGCCGGGCGAGGCTTTTGCCGCCACCGCCACCTCGGCGGCCAAACCCGCCGTCGCGCCGGCCGACCTGAACGCCTTCATCGCCATCGGCGCCGACGACACCATCACGCTCACCATGCCCAAGGTGGAAATGGGGCAGGGTACCTATACTTCCATTCCGATGCTGATCGCCGAGGAGCTGGAAGTCGACATGGACAAGATCACCTTGCGCCATGCGCCGCCCAATGCCAAGGTCTATGGCGCGCCGTTCGGCGACCAGTTCACCGGCGGCTCGACCTCCATCCGCCTGATGTGGGAACCGATGCGCCAGACCGGCGCCGCCGCGCGCATGGTGCTGATCCAGGCCGCCGCAGACCAGTGGCAAGTGGCGCCGGACAGCTGCCACGCCGAACATGGTGAAGTGGTGCACAAGGCCAGTGGCCGCCGCATCAAGTACGGCCAGCTGGTGGCTGCCGCCGCGAAGCTGCCGCTGCCCGAAAAAATCGCGCTGAAGGACGCGAAGGACTTCAAATTGATCGGCAAGCCGGTCAAGCGCCTTGACGCCAGGGGGAAAACCGACGGTACCGCGTTGTTCGGTATCGATACCGTGGTGCCGGGCATGAAGGTGGCCGTGGTGGCAGCCAGCCCGGTGGTCGGCGGCAAGCTCAAAGCCGTCAAGGATGCAAAGGCGCGAAAGATGCGCGGCGTGCGCAATGTCGTCAAGCTCGATAACGCGGTGGCCGTGGTGGCCGATAACTATTGGTACGCCAAGCAGGCCCTGGCCGCGCTGGAGATCACGTGGGACGAGGGCCGATACGCCAAGCTGTCCACCGACGATGTCCGCACCATCATGCTCGATGCGCTGAAAAAGCCCGGCAAGGTGGCGCGCAACGACGGCGACGCGCTCAAGGCGCTTGCCGCCGACGGCAAGCGGGTGGAGGCGGTGTATGTCAATCCAATGCTGGCGCATGCCACGATGGAGCCGATGAATTGCACCGTCCATTACGACGTCAAGGCCGGCACTGCCGAGATCTGGGTCGGTTCGCAAGTACCGGCCCGCGCGCGCGACGATGCGGCCAAGGTGCTGGGACTGGCGCCGGAGAAGGTCACGCTGCACAACCACCTGATCGGCGGCGGTTTCGGGCGGCGCCTGTACACCGATTACGTGGTGCAGGCGGCCGCGCTGGCCAAACAGGTCAAGGCGCCGCTGAAGGTGGTGTGGAGCCGCGAGGAGGATATCCAGCACGATCTGGTGCGCGGCCTGTACGCGCATTCGGTGTCCGCCTCGCTCGACGCCAAGGGCATGCCGGTGGCGTTTTCGCACAAGATCGCGGGGCCGTCGAACCTGGCCACGTTCGCGCCGTCGTTCCTGCAAAATGGACTGGACACCGATAACGTCGAGGGTTCCGATACCTTTTCCTACGATATCCCGAACATGCGCGTCGAGTACACCCGCGAGGATGGTCCGGTGCCGAGCGGCTTCTGGCGCGGCGTCGGCCCGACCCGCAACATGGCGGTGCTGGAGAGCTTCATCGACGAGCTGGCGGAGAAATCCGGCCAGGATCCGCTGGCCTATCGCCTGGCGATGCTCGACAAGCAGCCGCGCGCGGCCCATGTGCTCAAGTTGGCGGCGCAGCGTGCCGGGTGGGGTGGCAAGCTGCCGGCACGTTCCGGTCGTGGCATCGCGTTGATGCGGGCCTGGGGCACCTACCTGGCGCAGGTGGTCGATGTCAGCGTCAACGACGATGGCGAGGTGGCCGTCAAGCGGGTGGTGTGCGTGGTCGATTGCGGCCATGTCGTCAATCCGGATACCGTGGTCGCGCAGATCCAGAGCGGCATCAATTACGGTCTGACCGCAGGCCTGTTCGGCGCGATCACGTTCAAGGATGGACGCATCGAGCAGTCCAACTTCCACGACTACCGCATCCTGCGCCTGAGCGAGGCGCCGGTGATCGAGGTGGAAATCGTCAAGAGCAGCGAGGCGCCGGGCGGCATCGGCGAGCCGGGAACCGCCGGCGTGGGTGCGGCGCTGACCAACGCGGTGTTCGCGGCCACCGGTAAGCGCGTGCGCGAGATGCCATTGCGTGCCGAGCTGCTGAAAAAGGCGTAAAGGAGCAGCGGCGGCGGCAGGCTGCTACAATAGTCTGGTGAAAAAGCTATTGCTCATCCTGCTGCTGACCATACTGCCGATCCAGTACGCCTGGTCGATGGCGGCCGTCTATTGCCAGCACGAGCCGGCCAAGGTGTCGCATTTCGGCCATCACGGCCACCAGCACCAGGCGCAGTCCGATGAGGATCCCGATCACGGCAAACCAGTCAAAGTGCACAGCGATTGCGAAGTCTGTCACCACGCGGTGCAGGCTTCGGTGCCTGAAGATGGCGCGCTGATGGCGCGGCCGGCCGCGCAGGCGCACGCCGCGCCGCTGCTGATTGATTATCTTTCTTATATCTCCGATGGGCCCCTGCGGCCCAACTGGCTGCTCGTCGCCTAGCGCGACGAGACCTCTCCTCCTCATATTTTTCTGTCGGACGACGGTGACGTCTCGTCGAATTCTTTTCCATTCATTCGGAGAATTCGATGTTCAAGTATTTTTTGTCGCTTTATATGGCGGCATGGCCGGCGTTCGCCCTGGCCGGCGCATTGGCGCCATCGCCCGTGCCCGAACCCACCGGCCCACTGACCCTGGAGGCGGCGCTGGCGCTGGCCGCCGACGCCAATGCCGACCTGTCGGCCGCGCGCCACGAGCTTCTGGCGGTGGACGGCGCGGTCCAGCAGGCCGGTTTGCTGCCCAATCCCTCGCTGTCGGTCGAACGGGTGGACACGCGCCACGATACGCGTGAGACCACCTTCCTGTTAAGTCAACCGCTGGAGCTGGGCGGCAAACGGCAGGCGCGCTTGCAGGCGGCGCAGCGCGAACGCGATAGCGCCTCGGCGCAGCTGGGCGCGCGCAAGTCCGGCATCCGCGCCGATGTCATCGACGGCTGGTTCGCCGTGCTGGCCGCGCAGGAGCAATTGCGGCTGGCGCAGGAGGCGTCCGAGCTGGCCGAGCGCGCGGCCGCCGCCACAGGACGGCGCGTGGTCGCCGGCAAGGTGTCGCCGGTGGAGGAGACGCGCGCGCGGGTCGCCGCGTCGACCGTGCAACTGGATCTGCTGCGCGCGCGCAGCACCCTGGCGATCGCTCGCAAGCGGCTGGCGGCGATGTGGGGCAATCCGGCGCCGCGCTTCGAGAAGGCCGACGGCGATCTCGATACGCTGCCGTCGCTGCCCGACCAGGCCTTGCTGCACCATCGTCTGACGCAGGCGCCGGGCATGGCGCTGGCGCGCTCGGAACTGGACAAGCGGCAGGCGCTGGCCAAGGTGGAGCTGACCCGCCGCATACCCGATGTCACGCTCAACGTCGGCAGCAAGCGCTCGGAGGAACTGGGGCGCTCGCAGGCGGTGTTCGGCATCTCGGTGCCGCTGCCATTTTTCGACCGCAACCAGGGCAATGTGCTGGAGAGCGCGCGCCGCGTGGACAAGGCGCGCGACGAGTTGAGCGCCACCGCGCTGTGGCTGGATGCCGAACTGGCGCAGGCGCGCGAGGATTTCGACGTCGCCCGCCAACAGGCGCTGGCGCTGCGCAGCGAAATCGTGCCCGGTGCACAAAGCGCTTACGAGGCGGCCAGCACCGGCTTCGATTACGGCAAATTCGGCTTCCTCGACGTGCTCGATGCCCAGCGCACGCTGTTGCAGGCGAAATCCCAATACCTGAATGCCCTGGCGGAGGCGCATCGCGCCAAGGCCGCCATCGGCCGCATCCTCGGCGAGGACCAATGAGATGAACAATAAGATGAACATGATGACTACAAAGCAGAAAATCACGATCGCCGTCATGGCGGTCATCGGCGTGTTGCTGGCTGCCTGGATGCTGATGCCAAAACGCGGCGCGGAATCGTCGGAATCGGCCCCAAATCACGGTGACCATGGTTCCGAAGCGGTAGCGCCGCGCAAGGACGAACATGGCGCCGGCGAAAAACCGCAAACCATCGCGCTCGACGATGCGCGTATCAAGGCGGCCGGCATCGCCATCGCCACCGCCGCGCCGGCCGACATCAGCATCGCCATCACCCTGCCCGGCGAGATACGCTTCAACGAGGACCGCACCGCGCACGTGGTGCCCAAGCTGTCCAGCGTGGTCACCGCCGTGAGGGCGGATCTCGGCCAGGTCGTCAAGCAAGGGCAGGTGCTGGCGGTGGTCGCCAGCAGCGGCTTGTCCGAACAGCGCAGCGAGCTGCTGTCGGCGCAGCGGCGGCTGGCGCTGGCCGGCACCACGCTCGATCGCGAACGCCGGCTGTGGCAGGACAAGATCTCGGCCGAGCAGGATTATCTGCAGGCCAAACAGGCGATGAGCGAAGCGGAGATCGCGGTGCAGAACGCGCGCCAGAAGTTGAGCGCTTTCGGCACCGGGGCCGCCACCGGTTCGGACTTGAACCGGCTGGAGCTGCGCGCGCCGTTTGACGGCATCGTCATGGAAAAACACCTGGCGCTCGGCGAGGCGGTCAAGGAGGACGCCAACGTCTTCACCATCTCCGACCTGTCGACTGTGTGGGCGGAAATCGCCGTTCCGCCGAAGGACCTGAATCTGGTGCGGGTGGGCGAGACGGTGACCGTCAAGGCGTCGGCGTTCGAGGCCCAGGCCACCGGCAAGATTACCTACGTCGGTTCGCTGCTGGGCGAGCAGACGCGCACCGCCAAGGCCCGCGTCGCGCTGGCCAATCCCGACCGCGCCTGGCGTCCCGGTCTGTTCGTCAACGTCGACGTGCTGTCCGGGCAGACCGGCGCGGCAGCCGTCACCGTCGCCACCGAGGCGATCCAGACGCTCGAGGACAAGCCGGTGGTGTTCGTCAAGGTGGCAGGCGGCTTCCGTCCACAACCGGTGGTGACGGGGCGCGGCGACGCCAGGACCACCGAGATCCTGCAAGGCCTGACGGCCGGCACGCAGTACGCGGCCGCCGGCAGTTTCGTCCTCAAGGCGGAACTGGGCAAGGGCAGCGCGGAACACGCGCACTGAGACGGGGGACGACACCATGTTTGAACGCATCATACGATTTGCCATCGTCCAGCGCTGGCTGGTCATGCTCGCGGTGGCGGGGATGGCCGGTTTCGGCATCTACAGCTATCAAAAGCTGCCCATCGACGCGGTACCCGACATCACCAATGTACAGGTGCAGATCAACACGGCGGCGCCGGGCTACTCGCCGCTGGAAACCGAGCAGCGCGTGACGTTCCCGATCGAGACCGTTATGTCCGGCCTGCCGAACCTGGAGCAGACACGTTCCCTGTCGCGCTATGGGCTGTCGCAGATCACCGTCATCTTCAAGGACGGCACCGACATCTTCTTCGCGCGCCAGATGGTCAACGAGCGCATACAGGAGGCCAAGGCGCAGCTGCCGGCCGGGATCGCGCCGGCCATGGGACCGATTTCGACCGGCCTGGGTGAAATCTACCTGTGGACGGTGGAAGCCAAGCCGGGCGCGAAGAAGGCCGACGGTACGCCCTACACGCCGACCGACCTGCGCGAGATCCAGGACTGGATCATCAAGCCGCAGCTGCGCAACGTCGCCGGTGTCACCGAGATCAACTCCATCGGCGGCTACGCCAAGGAATACCAGGTGGCGCCCAACCCGCAGCGCCTGGCCTCCTACGGCCTGACCTTGCAGGACGTGGTGACGGCGCTGGACCGCAACAACGGCAACGCCAGCGCCGGGTATATCGAAAAACGCGGCGAACAACTGCTGGTGCGCGCGCCGGGACAGGTGCGGTCGCTGGAGGACATCCGCAATATCATCCTCAGTAACGTCGACAGCGTGCCGGTACGGATACGGGATGTGGCCGAGGTGCAGATCGGCCGCGAGCTGCGCACCGGCGCCGCCACCGACAATGGCCGCGAGGTGGTGCTGGGCACCGTCTTCATGCTGATCGGCCAGAATAGCCGCGCCGTCTCGCAGGCGGTGGACAAGAAGATGGTTGACATCAATCGCAGCCTGCCGGCCGGCGTGCAGGCCATCACCGTTTACGATCGCACGGTGTTGGTCGACAAGGCCATCGCCACGGTGAAGAAAAACCTGCTCGAGGGCGCGGTGCTGGTGATCGCGGTGCTGTTCCTGTTCCTCGGGAATATCCGCGCGGCGCTGATCACGGCGATGGTGATACCGCTGTCGATGCTGTTCACCTTTACCGGCATGGTCACCTACAAGGTCAGCGCCAACCTGCTCAGTCTTGGCGCGCTGGACTTCGGCATCATCGTCGACGGCGCGGTGGTCATCGTCGAGAACTGTGTGCGGCGGCTGGCGCATGCGCAGCAAACGCTGGGACGCAAGCTGACCCGCGCCGAGCGCTGCGACGAGGTCCATGCGGCGGCCAGGGAGTCGCGCCGTCCGCTGCTGTTCGGCCAGTTGATCATCATGGTGGTCTACCTGCCGATCTTCGCGCTGACCGGCGTCGAGGGCCGCATGTTCCATCCGATGGCGCTGACCGTGGTCATCGCGCTGCTGGGCGCGATGCTGTTGTCGATCACCTTCATTCCGGCTGCCGTGGCGCTGTTCATCGGCGATAACGTGGTCGAGAAGGAGCACCGCAAGATCACCGCGTGGTACAGCGCCATCCTGGAACGGGTACTTGCCAACACCCCGGTCGTGCTGACATTCGCCGGCATTTCGGTGGCGCTGTCGCTGCTGCTGGCGACGCGCCTCGGCAGCGAGTTCGTGCCGAACCTGAACGAGGGCGACATTGCGATCCAGGCCTTGCGCATCCCCGGCACCAGCCTGACGCAATCGGTGGAGATGCAGCAGCGGATCGAGCTGACGCTCAAGCAGGCATTCCCCGAGATCGAACGGGTGTTCGCGCGCACCGGCACGGCGGAAATCGCCTCCGATCCGATGCCGCCGAATATCTCGGATGGCTACATCATGCTCAAGCCGGAAGCCGACTGGCCCCAGCCGCGCAAATCGCGCGACGAGCTGCTGGTGGCGATCCGGGAGACGGTGGAAAAGCTGCCGGGGAACGCGTTCGAGTTCTCGCAGCCGATCCAGCTGCGCTTCAACGAGCTGATATCGGGCGTGCGCAGCGACGTCGCCGTCAAGCTGTTCGGCGACGACACGGCGGTGCTCAACGACACGGCCACGAAAATCGCCGCCGCGCTGGGCAAGGTCGCGGGCGCGACCGAGGTCAAGATCGAGCAGACCACTGGCCTGCCGATGCTGACGGTGGACATCGACCGCAGCAAAACCGCGCGCTACGGCCTGAATGTGGGCGACGTCCAGGAGACCATCGCGACGGCCATCGGCGGCAAGGAGGCCGGCACCATGTTCGAGGGCGATCGCCGCTTCGATATCGTGGTGCGGCTGCCGGACGCGCTGCGCGAAGATCTCGACGCGATGCGGCGCCTGCCGGTGCCGCTGCCCGTGAAATCCGGCGGTGGCGCCAACTTCATTCCGCTGGGCGAGGTGGCCGGCTTCAGCGTGGCGCCGGGGCCGAACCAGATCAGCCGCGAGGACGGCAAGCGCCGGGTCGTCATCAGCGCCAATGTGCGCGGGCGCGATATCGGCTCTTTCGTGGCCGAGGCGGAGCAAGCGTTGCAAAGCCAGGTCAAGGTGCCGGCCGGGTACTGGACCGCGTGGGGCGGGCAGTTCGAGCAGCTGCAGTCGGCCACGCGCCGCCTGCAGATCGTCGTGCCGGTGGCGCTGCTGCTGGTGATGGTGCTGCTGCTGGCGATGTTCGGCAACCTGCGCGACGGACTGCTGGTGTTCAGCGGGATTCCGTTCGCGCTCACCGGCGGGATCGCCGCGCTGGCGCTGCGCGGCATACCGCTGTCGATATCGGCGGCGGTGGGCTTCATCGCGCTGTCCGGCGTGGCGGTGCTCAACGGCCTGGTGCTCATTTCGTTCATCCGCTCCCTGCGCGAGCAGGGGCGCACGGTGGAGCAGGCGATACGCGAGGGCGCGCTGGGCCGATTGCGTCCGGTGTTGATGACGGCGCTGGTGGCGTCGCTGGGCTTTATCCCGATGGCGATCGCCACCGGCACCGGAGCCGAGGTGCAGCGGCCGCTGGCGACGGTGGTTATCGGCGGGATCTTGTCGTCGACGGCGCTGACGTTGCTGGTGCTGCCGCTGCTCTATAGACTGGCGCACCGCGATCGACAAGCGCTCAAGCCCGGTTAAACGCTGCCGGCACGCTCAATGACCAGAATACGCGCCTGTCCGAGCGGATGGGCGCAGTGGGCGTCGCCGACGCCGGCGTGGAAGATATCGCCGGCGCGCAGGTGGGCCACCAGTTCGCGGCCGTCCTCGCGGTAGTACATCGCCACCTCGCCATCGAGGACCGCAAACACCTCGTCGCCGTCGTTGACGTGCCAGCGGTATGGCTGGTCGGTCCAGTGCAGCCGCACGGTGGCGTTGTCGATCGCGGCGATCGATAGCGCCTCCCAAGCGCGTGTGCCGGTGTACTCGCTTGCGCGAACGATTTTCATGCGCGCTCCCTCATCCCTGGTTCCAGTCGTATTCCATCTGGCGCGCCGTGCGCAGCGCCAGCTCGCGGCCGGCCAGCCGCTCGACCAGATGCAGCGACATGTCGATGCCGGCCGAGATGCCGCCGGAGGTGACGGTGGCGCCGTTGTCGATCCAGCGCCGGTTCTCCTCCACCTGCAAGGCCGGGAAGGCGGCGCGCAGGCCGGCCATGTCGTCCCAGTGCGTGGTCACCCGCTGGCCATCGAGCAGTCCGGCTTTGGCCAGCAGGAAGGCGCCGGTGCACACCGACGCCACTAGTTCGCAGGCGCCCGCGCTGGCGGCGATCCAATCGATGACCTCCGGCTTGGTCAGTTCGGCATCGACCACGCCACCGGGGACGATCAATATGTCGAATAGATCGCCGCCGGCGAAATCGGTCTCCGGCAGCACGCTCAAGCCGGCGCGCGCGCGCAGCATGGACAGGGTGGCGCCGACGGTGCGGACCTGGAACGGCGGCGGCGCGCCTGGCGCCAGCTTGCCGGCCACGCGCGTGGCACAGGTGAATACCTCGTACGGTCCGGCGAAGTCGAGTACCTCGACGTTATTGAAAACATAAATGCCGATGGTGCGTGTCATGGGAGCCTCCTGGGTTGGGATGGAGACATCATCCCACTTCGCCGGTTGACACAAATGACATCGATGGTGGAATATGTGCCAATATGAGATCCCACCCGTCACCCGTCCGGAAGCACCTGGCCGCAGCCACCGACATCTGGCTGCTGGTGTTCCCCGGCTTCGTGCTGCTCGACGCCACCGGCCCGGCCCAGGTGTTCGCCACCGCCAATGACGAGGCGCGGGACGCCGGCCTGCCGGAACCCTACCGTATCCACATGGTGTCGGCGGACGGCGGCGCCATCGCTTCGACCGCCGGCGTGACCGTGTTGACCGCGCCGCTGCCGACGGCGGGCCTGGCCGGCTCGACCCTGGTGGTGTCCGGCGGCAGAGGGCTGGAAACGGGCGACAGCGTCGCGTTGGCGCCGGCCACGGTGCGCTGGGTGGCCGGCGCCGCCGTGGGCGGGCGGGCGGTGGCGCGCTGCTGCGCGGTGTGCAGCGGCGCCTTCGTGCTGGCGCGCGCCGGACTGCTGGACGGCCGGCGCGCTGTCACGCACTGGCAAGACGCGGCGCTGCTGCAGGCGCAATATCCCGCTATTACCGTGCAGGAGGACGCCATCCATATCAAGGACGGCACTATATATACATCGGCCGGCATCACCGCCGGCATCGATCTGGCGCTCAGCCTGGTCGGCGAGGATCAGGGGCGCAACTTCGCGCTAAGCGTGGCCAAGCGGCTGGTGGTGTTCTTCAAGCGCCCCGGCGGCCAGCGCCAGTTCAGCTCCGAATTGTTGGCCCAGGCCGATCCGGAAGGCTTGCACGGTCAACTGACGGCCTGGTTGCGTCCGCGCCTGAAGCGGCCGATCGATGTCAACCAGATGGCGGCCGCGTTCGCGTTGTCGGTGCGCTCGCTGCACCGCAAGCTGCAACAGGAGGCGGGCGTGTCGCCGGCGCAACTGTTGCTGCGGTTGCGCATGGAGTGCGCCTGCGCGCTGCTCGAGCAGCCGGGCATGACCGTCAAGCGGGCCGCCGACCAGAGCGGCTTCGGCAGCGAGTACAATCTGCGCCGCGCCTTCGCCGCGCATCTGGGCGTGGTGCCGAGCGATTATCAGGCGCGCTTTGGCTGACCTTGCCAACTTTGGGCGACAGCCGGTAAAAACAGGAAAATTGCATGCAGGGATTTGAAACATGGATGGCGCGCGTGCTGTTGCTCAACAGCGCGCTGACACTGGGCGTGAGCCTGGGTCTGCTCGGCGCGCCGCAGGAGGCGGACGCGCTGGCGCTGTTGTTCGGCGTCGGGCTGTTCGGTTTTCTTGCCGCCGTGCTGGCGCTTAAACGCTGGAAAAGCGGGCTGCGGGGCGGCATGCTGTACTACGCGGTACAGCTGATCAGTTATTTCCCGGACCACGGCGGCTGGCAATACAGCGTCAAGGCCGGCGTCAGCATCGGCCTGGTCATGCGCTTCCCAAGCGCCACCCTGGTGCTGAACATGGTCGCGCTGGCGCTGCTGGTCGCCACTGTTGCCGTGCTCGTCTGGCGCGCGCGCGGCGCTGACGCCCGTTAAGCCGGCGTCATTTCTTTCTTTAGCTACTCCATCTTCCGCGCCGCCGGCGGCGACCGCCATCGGCCTGCGCCTCGCTGTTGACTAATGGTTGTTGAACGTCATGTGCACGTCATGAAGTCACAGTAACATCTTTAACAAAATTTCCTCTGCGAATTAATGTAGCGCGCGATTTTCACGCGTAGCCGCGCGCCAACTCTATCTTCTCAGCAATACAACATGATCTAAAGAACATGATTGCCGCGCTAGGAATATTGCCTTGAAGCAGGTTGCGGACAAGATACATTCGGTCAAATAAATTCTTGATGGAAATTAACTCGGCTATACTTGCTGTTAATACGCTTGCGTCCGGTGCCCCCCAAGCACTGTTCCGGGTCTAAAAAAGCCAATGATTTCAAGTGCTTGGGGCACTTTTGATACATGGCGAAGAAGGCCAGGTTTTTTATTCCCAGCAGCAACAAGTTTGTTTAGTGAAAGATCCGCTCTGGTCGCCTTGTACTCGAGTGGAGCAGAATTGTCGTCCGCCCTGTCCGCCTAACGGTGTCGCGAACGATGCACCAAACAATTTGTGATGAAATTTAAGTTGAAATGCAGCAAATCGCCACCGTTTGCTAAAGTTGACACTTTTGTTGACGTTAAGAATGTGTGTGCGGGATTTTTTGCGCCTGTAGTAACGAATTAGCAGCAAATACATAGTTATAAAACGGCAAATGTGCCACTGACGGAAGCTAAGGATTCGACGGGTAGGGCCGTCGATCCCGCTTTTTCGGACAGATCGAATGAGCGCCCTTTAGGAGAAATGCAATGAGCGTC
Source organism: Duganella sp. AC917 (assembly GCF_979258245.1). NCBI lineage: Bacteria > Pseudomonadati > Pseudomonadota > Betaproteobacteria > Burkholderiales > Oxalobacteraceae > Duganella > Duganella sp. AC917. The sequence continues at coordinate 4,939,450 of NZ_OZ409848.1, read as the reverse complement.
GTAACCAGTTTTACCACGGACCAGATCGCTAGTCTGACTACCCAGCAACTCGCAGCGCTTTCGACAGCTGAGGTTGCTTCGCTCAATTCCGATCAGATCGGTGCGTTGACGACGTTGCATGCTTCCGTACTGACTTCCACGCAATTGGGCGCGATCACCACCAGCGCAGTGACCTCGCTGAACACCGAAGACATCGCCGCATTGAGCACCAACGCGGTGGCCGGTTTGACCAGCGCGCAGATCAAGGCGCTGGCGACCGACCAGATTGTCGCGCTGACCACCAACCAGGCCGGCGCCCTGTTGACCCAGCAGGTCGGCGCGCTGTCGACCGACGGCATCGTCGCCCTGGAAACGTCCGATTTCGCCGCGCTCAAGACCGCCGCGGTCGCCAGCCTGACCAGCGTCCAGATCCGCGCGTTGACCACGGACCAAGTCGTCGCGCTGACGACCGCCGGCGCCAACGCGCTGACTAGCGCTCAAGTATCGAACCTGGGCACCGACGCCATCGCCGCCATGCAAACGGCCGATATCGCGGCCCTCAAGACCAGCGTGATCGCCTCGCTGTCGTCGGTCCAGGTCGGCGCGCTGACCACCGACCAGGTCAAGGCCCTGACCACCGCCACCTTGGTGGCGCTGAGCACCTCCAACGTCGCCAATGGCCTGACGACCGATCAGATCGTCGCGATGACGTCGGCCCAGTTCGCCAGCCTGAGCACCGCCCAGATCAGTGCGCTGTCGAGCAATAGCATCGCCGCCATCGAAACGGCCGACATCGTCGGCATCAGCACCGCCGGCATCGCCGCGCTGAAATCGAACCAGATCGCAGGATTGAGCACCGAGCAAGTCGCCACGTTGTCGAGCAACCAGATCGTTGCCCTGACCACGGCCGGCATCAAAGCGCTGAGCACCGACCAGGTCGTCGCGCTGACCACCGCCCAGGCCGCCGCACTGACCACCCAGCAAGTCGCCTCGCTCGGCACCGACGCCACCGCCGCGCTCGAAACGGCCGACTTCGCCGCACTGAAGACCGCCGCCATCGCCGGCCTGGCCACCAGCCAGATCCGCGTGCTGACCACCGACCAGATCGTCGCGCTGACCACCGCCGGCGCCAACGCGCTGACCAGCGCGCAAGTGGCCGCCCTGAGCACCGATTCTGTGGCCGCCATGCAGACGGCCGACCTGGCCGCGCTCAAGACCGCCTCGTTTGCCGCGCTGAATTCCAACCAGGTCGCCGCGCTGACCACCGACCAGGTCAAAGGCCTGTCGAGCGCCCAGTTCGCCGCGATGAGCACCGCTAACATCGCCACCGGCCTGACGACCGACCAGATCGTCGCCATGACCTCGGCGCAATTCTCCGGCCTGAGCACCGGCCAGATCAGCGCCCTGTCGAGCAACAGCATCGCTGCCATCGAAACGGCCGACATCGTCGGTATCAGCACCGCCGGCATCGCCGCGCTGAAATCGTCGCAGATCGCCGCCCTGGCCACCGAACAGGTCGCCACGTTGTCGACCAACCAGATCGTCGCACTGACTACCGCCGGCGCGGCCGGCCTGACCACCGACCAGATCGTCGCACTGACCACCGCCCAGGCTTCGGCACTGACCACGCAACAAGTTGTTGCGTTGAGCACCAACGCGGTTGCCGCGCTGGAAACGGCCGACTTCGCCGCACTGAAGACCGCCGCCATCGCCGGCCTGACCACCAACCAGGTGCGCGCCCTGACGACCGACCAGGTCGTCGCACTGACCACCGCCGAAGCCAACGCCCTGAGCAGCGCGCAAGTTGCCGCCCTGAGCACCGACTCGGTAGCCGCCCTGCAAACCGCCGATCTGGCCGCTTTGAAGACGGCGTCGTTCGCCGGTCTGAATTCGGCACAAGTCGCCGCGCTGACCACCGACCAGGTCAAAGGCCTGGCAACGGCCCAGCTGAGCGCGCTGAGCACCGCCAACATCGCCACCGGCCTGACGACCGACCAGATCGTCGCCATGACGTCGGCGCAATTCGCCAGCCTGAGCACCGCCCAGATCGGCGCGCTGTCGAGCAACAGCATCGCTGCGATTGAAACGGCCGACATCGTCGGTATCAGCACCGCTGGCATCGCCGCGCTGAAATCGTCGCAGATCGCCGCACTGGCCACCGAACAGGTCGCCACGTTGTCGACCAACCAGATCGTCGCGCTGACCACCGCCGGCGTCGCCGGTCTGACCACCGACCAGGTTGTCGCACTGACCACCGCCCAGGCTTCGGCACTGAGCACGCAGCAAGTTGTGGCGTTGAGCACCAACGCGGTCGCCGCGCTGGAAACGGCCGACTTCGCCGCACTGAAGACCGCCGCCATCGCCGGCCTGACCACCAACCAGGTGCGCGCGCTGACGACCGACCAGGTTGTCGCGCTGACCACCGCCGAAGCCAACGCCCTGAGCAGCGCGCAAGTCGCCGCCCTGAGCACCGACTCGGTAGCCGCCCTGCAAACCGCCGATCTGGCCGCTTTGAAGACGGCGTCGTTCGCCGGTCTGAATTCGGCACAAGTCGCCGCGCTGACGACCGACCAGGTCAAAGGCCTGGCAACGGCCCAGTTGAGCGCACTGAGCACCGCCAACATCGCCACCGGCCTGACGACCGACCAGATCGTCGCCATGACGTCGGCGCAATTCGCCAGCCTGAGCACCGCCCAGATCGGCGCGCTGTCGAGCAACAGCATCGCCGCCATCGAAACGGCCGACATCGTCGGTATCAGCACCGCCGGTATCGCCGCGCTGAAATCGTCGCAGATCGCCGCCTTGGCCACTGAACAAGTCGCCACGTTGTCGACCAACCAGATCGTCGCGCTGACCACCGCCGGCGTCGCCGGTCTGACCACCGACCAGGTTGTGGCGCTGACCACCGCCCAGGCTTCGGCACTGAGCACGCAGCAAGTTGTTGCGCTGAGCACCAACGCGGTCGCCGCGCTGGAAACGGCCGACTTCGCCGCACTGAAGACCGCCGCCATCGCCGGCCTGTCGACCAACCAGATCCGTGCCCTGACGACCGACCAGGTTGTCGCGCTGACGACCGCCGAAGCCAACGCCCTGAGCAGCGCCCAAGTCGCCGCCCTGAGCACCGACTCGGTCGCCGCCCTGCAAACCGCCGATCTGGCCGCTTTGAAGACGGCGTCGTTCGCCGGTCTGAATTCGGCACAAGTCGCCGCGCTGACGACCGATCAAGTCAAAGGCCTGGCAACGGCCCAGTTGAGCGCACTGAGCACCGCCAACATCGCCACCGGCCTGACGACCGACCAGATCGTCGCCATGACGTCGGCGCAGTTCGCCAGCCTGAGCACTGCCCAGATCGGCGCGTTGTCGAGCAACAGCATCGCTGCCATCGAAACGGCCGACATCGTCGGTATCAGCACCGCTGGCATCGCCGCGCTGAAATCGTCGCAGATCGCCGCCTTGGCCACTGAACAAGTCGCCACGTTGTCGACCAACCAGATCGTCGCGCTGACCACCGCCGGTGTCGCCGGCCTGACCACCGACCAGGTTGTCGCGCTGACCACCGCCCAGGCTTCGGCGCTGAGCACCCAGCAAGTTGTTGCGCTGAGCACCAACGCGGTCGCCGCGCTGGAAACGGCCGACTTCGCCGCACTGAAGACCGCCGCCATCGCCGGCTTGACCACCAACCAGGTGCGCGCGCTGACGACCGACCAGGTCGTCGCACTGACCACCGCCGAAGCCAACGCCCTGAGCAGCGCCCAAGTTGCCGCCCTGAGCACCGACTCGGTAGCCGCCCTGCAAACCGCCGATCTGGCCGCTTTGAAGACGGCGTCGTTCGCCGGTCTGAATTCGGCACAAGTCGCCGCGCTGACGACCGACCAGGTCAAAGGCCTGGCAACGGCCCAGCTGAGCGCGCTGAGCACCGCCAACATCGCCACCGGCCTGACGACCGACCAGATCGTCGCCATGACGTCGGCGCAGTTCGCCAGCCTGAGCACTGCCCAGATCGGCGCGTTGTCGAGCAACAGCATCGCTGCCATCGAAACGGCCGACATCGTCGGTATCAGCACCGCTGGCATCGCCGCGCTGAAATCGTCGCAGATCGCCGCCTTGGCCACTGAACAAGTCGCCACGTTGTCGACCAACCAGATCGTCGCGCTGACCACCGCCGGTGTCGCCGGCATGACCACCGACCAGGTTGTCGCGCTGACCACCGCCCAGGCTTCGGCGCTGAGCACCCAGCAAGTTGTTGCGCTGAGCACCAACGCGGTCGCCGCGCTGGAAACGGCCGACTTCGCCGCACTGAAGACCGCCGCCATCGCCGGCTTGACCACCAACCAGGTGCGCGCCCTGACGACCGACCAGGTCGTCGCGCTGACCACCGCCGAAGCCAATGCCCTGAGCAGCGCCCAAGTTGCCGCCCTGAGCACCGACTCGGTAGCCGCCCTGCAAACCGCCGACCTGGCTGCCTTGAAGACGGCGTCGTTCGCCGGCCTCAATTCGAGCCAGGTTGCCGCGCTGACGACCGATCAGGTCAAAGGCCTGGCAACGGCCCAGTTGAGCGCACTGAGCACCGCCAACGTCGCCAACGGCCTGACGACCGATCAGATCGTTGCCCTGACGTCGGCGCAATTCGCCAGCCTGAGCACCGCCCAGATCAGCGCCCTGTCGAGCAACAGCATCGGCGCGATTGAAACGGCCGACATCGTCGGTATTAGCACCGCCGGTATCGCCGCGCTGAAATCGTCGCAGATCGCCGCCCTCGGCACCGACCAGGTCGCCACGTTGTCGACCAACCAGGTTGTCGCGCTGACCACCGCCGGTGTCGCCGGCCTGACCACCGACCAGGTCGTCGCGTTGACCACCGCCCAGGCTTCGGCACTGAGCACGCAGCAGGTCGCCGCATTCAGCACCAACGCCATCGCCGCGCTGGAAACGGCCGACTTCGCCGCGCTGAAGACCGCCGCCATCGCCGGCCTGTCGACCAACCAGATCCGCGCCCTGACGACCGACCAGGTTGTCGCGCTGACGACCACCGAAGCCAATGCCCTGAGCAGCGCGCAAGTGGCCGCCCTGAGCACCGACGCTGTCGCCGCCCTGCAGACGGCCGATCTGGCCGCGCTGAAGACGGCGTCGTTCGCCGGTCTGAACTCGAGCCAGGTCGCCGCGCTGACGACCGACCAGGTCAAAGGCCTGTCGAGCGCCCAGTTCGCCGCGATGAGCACCGCCAACATCGCCAACGGCCTGACGACCGACCAGATCGTCGCCATGACGTCGAGCCAATTCGCCGGCCTGAGCACCAGCCAGATCGGTGCCCTGTCGAGCAACAGCATCGGCGCCATCGAGACCGCTGACATCGTCGGTATCAGCACCGCCGGTATCGCCGCGCTGAAATCGTCGCAAATCGCCGCCCTCGGCACCGACCAGGTCGCCACGTTGTCGACCAACCAGGTTGTCGCGCTGACCACCGCCGGTGTCGCCGGCCTGACCACCGACCAGGTTGTCGCACTGACCACCGCCCAGGCTTCGGCACTGAGCACCCAGCAAGTTGTTGCGCTGAGCACCAACGCGATCGCTGCGCTGGAAACGGCCGACTTCGCCGCGCTGAAGACCGCCGCTGTCGCCGGCCTGACCACCAACCAGGTCCGTGCACTGACGACCGACCAGGTCGTTGCGCTGACCACCGCCGAAGCCAATGCCCTGAGCAGCGCGCAAGTTGCCGCCCTGAGCACCGACTCGGTAGCCGCCCTGCAAACCGCCGATCTGGCTGCCCTGAAGACGGCGTCGTTCGCCGGCCTCAATTCGGCACAGGTTGCCGCGCTGACGACCGACCAGGTCAACGGCCTGGCAACGGCCCAGTTCGCAGCAATGAGCACCGCCAACATCGCCGCCGGCTTGACCACCGACCAGATCGTTGCGATGAAATCCGGGCAGTTCGCCAGCCTGAGCACCGCCCAGATCGGCGCTCTGTCGAGCAACAGCATCGGCGCCATCGAGACCGCCGACATCGTCGGTATCAGCACCGCCGGTATCGCCGCGCTGAAATCGTCGCAGATCGCCGCCCTCGGCACCGATCAAGTCGCTACGCTGTCGACCAACCAGGTTGTCGCGCTGACCACCGCCGGTGTCGCCGGCCTGACCACCGACCAGGTTGTCGCGCTGACCACGGCCCAGGCTTCGGCACTGAGCACGCAGCAGGTTGCCGCCTTCAGCACCAACGCGATTGCCGCGCTGGAAACGGCCGACTTCGCCGCGCTGAAGACCGCCGCCATCGCCGGCCTGTCGACCAACCAGATCCGCGCCCTGACGACCGACCAGGTTGTCGCGCTGACGACCACCGAAGCCGGTGCCCTGAGCAGCGCGCAAGTGGCTGCCCTGAGCACCGATTCCGTGGCCGCCATGCAGACCGCCGATCTGGCCGCACTCAAAACGGCGTCGTTCGCCGCGTTGAACTCGAGCCAGGTCGCCGCGCTGACGACCGACCAGGTCAAAGGCCTGTCGAGCGCCCAGTTCGCCGCGATGAGCACCGCCAACATCGCCAACGGCCTGACGACCGACCAGATCGTCGCCATGTCGTCGAGCCAGTTCTCGGGCCTGAGCACCGGCCAGATCGCTGCCCTGTCGAGCAACAGCATCGGCGCCATCGAGACCGCTGACATCGTCGGTATCAGCACCGCCGGTATCGCCGCGCTGAAATCGTCGCAGATCGCCGCCCTCGGCACCGACCAGGTCGCCACGTTGTCGACCAACCAGGTCGCCGCGCTGACCACCGCCGGTGTCGCCGGCCTGACCACCGACCAGGTTGTCGCGCTGACCACCGCCCAGGCTTCGGCACTGAGCACCCAGCAAGTTGTTGCGCTGAGCACCAACGCGATCGCCGCACTGGAAACGGCCGACTTCGCCGCGCTGAAGACCGCCGCCATCGCCGGTCTGACGACCAACCAGATCCGCGCCTTGACGACCGATCAGGTTGTCGCGCTGACGACCACCGAAGCTGGTGCCCTGAGCAGCGCGCAAGTGGCCGCCCTGAGCACCGATTCCGTGGCCGCCATGCAGACCGCCGATTTGGCCGCGCTGAAGACCGGCTCGTTCGCCGCGTTGAACTCGACCCAGGTCGCCGCGCTGACGACCGACCAGATCAAAGGCCTGTCGAGCGCGCAGTTCGCTGCAATGAGCACCGCCAACATCGCCAACGGCCTGACGACCGACCAGATCGTCGCCATGTCGTCGAGTCAGTTCTCGGGCCTGAGCACCAGCCAGATCGGTGCCCTGTCGAGCAACAGCATCGGCGCCATCGAGACCGCTGACATCGTCGGTATCAGCACCGCCGGCATCGCCGCGCTCAAATCGTCACAGATCGCCGCCCTCGGCACCGACCAGGTCGCTACGCTGTCGACCAACCAGGTTGTCGCGCTGACCACCGCCGGTGTCGCAGGCCTGACCACCGACCAGGTTGTCGCGCTGACCACGGCCCAGGCTTCGGCACTGAGCACGCAGCAGGTTGCCGCCTTCAGCACCAACGCCATCGCCGCGCTGGAAACGGCCGACTTCGCCGCGCTGAAGACCGCCGCCATCGCCGGCCTGTCGACCAACCAGATCCGCGCCTTGACGACCGACCAGGTTGTCGCGCTGACGACCACCGAAGCCGGTGCCCTGAGCAGCGCGCAAGTGGCTGCCCTGAGCACCGATTCCGTGGCCGCCATGCAGACCGCCGATCTGGCCGCGCTCAAGACGTCGTCGTTCGCCGGCTTGAACTCGAGCCAGGTCGCCGCGCTGACGACCGACCAGGTCAAAGGCCTGTCAAGCGCCCAGTTCGCCGCGATGAGCACCGCCAACATCGCCAACGGCCTGACGACCGACCAGATCGTCGCCATGTCGTCGAGCCAGTTCTCGGGCCTGAGCACCGGCCAGATCGCTGCCCTGTCGAGCAACAGCATCGGCGCCATCGAGACTGCCGACATCGTCGGTATCAGCACCGCCGGTATCGCCGCGCTGAAATCGTCGCAGATCGCCGCGCTGGGCACCGCCCAGGTATCGACCCTGTCGACCAACCAGGTGGTCGCCCTGACCACCGCCGGCGTCCGCGGTCTGACCACCGACCAGGTTGTCGCGCTGACCACGGCCCAGGCCGCGGCACTGAGCACCCAGCAGGTCGCCGCCTTCGGTACCGACGCCGTCGCCGCGCTGGAAACGGCCGACTTCGCCGCGCTGAAGACCGCCGCTGTCGCCGGGCTGTCGACCAGCCAGGTGCGTGCGTTGACGACCGACCAGGTCGTCGCGCTGACCACCGCCGAAGCCAACGCCCTGAGCAGCGCGCAAGTCGCCGCCCTGAGCACCGACGCCGTGGCCGCCCTGCAAACCGCCGATCTGGCCGCACTCAAGACGGCTTCGTTCGCCGGCTTGAACGCCAGCCAGGTCGCCGCGCTGACGACCGACCAGGTCAAAGGCCTGGCAACGGCCCAGTTGTCCGCGTTGACCACCGCCAACGTCGCCAACGGCTTGACCACCGACCAGATCGTGGCCCTGTCGTCGAGCCAGTTCGCCAGCCTGAGCACCGCCCAGGTCAACGCACTGTCGACCAACAGCATCGCCGCCATCGAAACGGCTGACATCGTCGGCATCAGCACCGCCGGCATCGGCGCGCTGAAATCGAGCCAGATTGCCGCCTTGTCGACCGAGAATGTGGCTGCCTTGTCGACCAACCAGGTTGTCGCGCTGACCACCGGCGGCATCCGGGCGATGAGCACGGACCAGGTCGTGGCGCTGACGACGGCCCAGGCTTCGGCACTGAGCACCCAGCAGGTCGCCGCCTTCGGTACCGACGCCGTCGCCGCGCTGGAAACGGCCGACTTCGCCGCACTGAAGACCGCCGCCGTCGCCGGTCTGTCGACCAACCAGGTCCGCGCCCTGACGACCGACCAGGTCGTGGCGCTGACCACCGCAGAAGCCAACGCCCTGAGCAGCGGCCAAGTCGCCGCCCTGAGCACCGACGCCGTGGCCGCCCTGCAAACGGCCGACCTGGCTGCGTTGCGGACCGCCTCGTTCGCCGGCCTGACCTCGGCGCAGGTCACCGCGCTGACGACCGACCAGGTCAAAGGTCTGGCAACGGCCCAACTGGTGGCGCTGAGCACCGCCAACGTCGCCAACGGCCTGTCGACCGACCAGGTCGTCGCGTTGACGTCGAGCCAGTTCGCCGTCCTGAGCACCGCCCAGGTCAGCGCGCTGTCGAGCAACAACCTCGGCGCCATCGAGACGGCTGACATCGCCGCCATCAGCACGGCCGCCATCGCCGGTCTGAAATCGTCGCAAATCGCCGGGCTGACCACCGCCCAGGTGGCCACGCTGACGACCGCCCAGATCGTGGCGCTGAGCACCGCGGCGTTCCGTACCCTCGGTTCGGACCAGGTCGCAGCGCTGACCACGGCCCAGGCCGCGACGTTGAGCACCCAGCAAGTGGTGGCGCTGACGGTCGACGGGATCGCCGCGATTGAAACGGCCGACCTGGCCGCGCTGAAATCGAGCGCCCTGAGCGGCCTGTCGAGCGCCCAGATCCGCGCGCTGACCACCGACCAGGTGGCCAGCCTGTCGACCGCCGGCATCACCGCGCTGACCACCGCACAGGTGGGCAACGCCCTGACCACCGACCAGATCGTGGCGCTGACGTCCAACCAGATTGGTGCGCTGAGCTCGCTGCAAACGGCAGCGCTGAGCACCAGCAACCTGGCGGCGATCGAAACGCAGGACATCGTCGGACTGAAATCGTCCGCGATCACCGCGCTGCGCACCGTGCAGGTCGCCGCGTTGACGACCGACCAGATCACCGCGCTGAGCACCGCGCAGGTGGCCGCGCTGAGCACGTCGGCATTCGGCTTCGGTCTGACCACCGACCAGACCGTGGCGCTGTCGAGCAACCAGCTCAACGCGCTGAGCACCGCGCAAGTGCGGGCGCTGTCGACCAACAACATCCAGGCGCTCGAAACGGCCGATCTGGGTGCGCTCAAGACCGCCTCGTTCGTGGCCCTGAGCACGGCGCAACTGGTGCGTCTGACCACCGATCAGGTGAAAGCCCTGACGACCGGCCAGATCTACTCGCTGAGCTCGTCGCAAGCGAACGCCATGACGTCGGCTCAGATCGACGCCATGAGCACCGCCCAGGGTAGCGCCCTGTTCAACGCGGCCCACGGCATCTCGCCGCTGGTGCTCGATTTGAACGGTGACGGCATCAGCACCCTGAGCGCGTCGGCCGGCGTCAGCTTCGACCTGACCGCCTCCGGCACCAAGGTCAACGCTGGCTGGGTTGGCGGCGGCGACGGTCTGCTGGTGCGCGATGTCAACGGCGACGGCACCATCAACGACGGTAGCGAGCTGTTCGGTGTAGGCACCACGCTGGCCAACGGCACCAAGGCCACCAACGGCTACGATGCGCTGGCGCAGCTGGACAGCAACGGCGACGGCGTGATCGATGCCAAGGACGGCGCCTTCTCGAGTCTGCAGGTATGGGTCGACGGCAATGCCGACGGCGTCAGCCAGGCCGACGAGCTGAAATCGCTGGCGTCGCTGAACATCACCAAGCTGAACCTCGATGTCAAAGTGGACGGCACCCGCAACAACGGCAACATCATCGGTCTGACCTCGACCTTTGAGACCGCCGACGGCGCCACCCACGCAGCGGCCGACGTCTGGTTCGCGGCCGGTGCGGCCAGCACCAACCTGACCAGCTCGGTCAGCGGACTGGCTTCGGCGATGTCGAGCTTCGGCGCGGCAACGGCGGCCTCCACCGTGACCAAGCTGGAGATGCCTTCCAGCGCGAACACGGCGGTGGCGGCGATGGCCAGTGCGATCAGCAACTACGACAACAAGCTGACCGCCGCAAGCAACTCGGTCTCGACCGAAGAAACGCTGCGACTGAAAGCGCTGCAAGGCGCCCATCACCAGGGTATCCTGGCTGCCAAGTAAGCTGCGGTAATCAGCTGTACCAGTCGCTCGATGAAGACGGCAAGACCTCAGGGTCTTGCCGTTTTTTTTTGAACCGTCGAATAGCGGGGTAAACCTGCTTGTGCTTCTAAACAACAAAAGCCGTTTGCGGGCTCTGCGCTGGGTTAGAATCCGAAGGCTGGTTCGATAGTGCGCGAAGGCAAGCTTTGCCCGGCGGCGCGCCCCAGTTCCTTCCCACACATCAGGCCTATGCACGATAAATTTCCCCATACCGCGATCCAGTGTCTGACCGCCATCGCGCAACACCATGGTCTGCAGATCAATCCGGAGCGACTGATCGACGACTACGCGCTGCGCGCGGAGGAACCTGGCGACGGCGCGCTGCTGCGCATCGCCTCGGATATCGGTTTGAAAGCCAAGGCGGACAAGCTCACCTGGTCGCGGCTGATGGCGCAGGGCGGCGTGTTCCCGCTGATGGCGCGCCTGATCGATGGCAATATGATCATCGTGGTCGGCGTTAAGCCGGCCGACGCGGTCGGCCATCCGGGCGCCGAGGACCAGGTCGCCGTGCTCAACCCGGCCAACGCCAACGCCACCGTGGTCATGGTCGCGCGCGGCGAGTTCGAGAAGCGCTGGGCCGGCGACGTGCTGTTCATCAAACGCCAGCACAAGCTGACCGACCCGAACCAGCCGTTCGGGCTGCGCTGGTTCATCCCCGAGATCCTCAAGCAGAAGGCCGCCTTCCGCGACATCTTCATCGCCGCCATCGCCATGCAGCTGCTGGCGCTGGCCTCGCCGATCTTCTTCCAGCTGGTGATCGACAAGGTGCTCACGCACCAGAGCGTGACGACCTTGCAGGTGCTGGCCGTGGGCATCATCATGGCGCTGGTGTTCGACGCCACCTTCGGCTTCCTGCGCCAGACGCTGACCCTGGCCGCGTCCAACAAGATCGACATGCGCCTGACGCGGCGCGTGTTCGCCCACCTGCTGTCGCTGCCGATCGACTTCTTCGAGACCACCAGCGCCGGCGTGGTCACGCGCCACATGCAGCAGCTGGAAAAAATCCGCAGCTTCCTGACCGGGCGCCTGTTCTTCACCGCGCTCGACCTGATCGCGCTGCTGGTGTTCGTGCCTATCCTGTTCAGCTATTCGTTCAAGCTGGCGATGATCGTGCTGCTGTTCGCGGCCATGATCGGCGGCGTGGTGCTGGCCATGGTGCCGACCTTCCAGCGCCGCCTCAACGCGCTGTACTCGGCCGAGGGACAGCGCCAGGGCATGCTGGTCGAAACCATCCACGGCATGCGCACGGTCAAGGCGCTGGCGATCGAGCCGTCGCAGCGCCGCATCTGGGATCAGCGCTCGGCCGAAGCGATCACCATGCACTTCCGGGTCGGCCAGATCTCCATCGCCGGCAACGCCGTCACCGATTTCCTCGGCAAGCTGCTGCCTGTCACCCTGATCGTGGTCGGCGCCGCCGATGTGTTCGACCAGACCTTGTCGGTCGGCGGCCTGATCGCCTTCCAGATGCTGGCCGGGCGCGTGACCGGTCCGCTGATCTCGCTGGTCGGCCTGGTCAACGAGTACCAGGAGACGGCGCTGTCGGTCAAGATGCTGGGCGAGGTGATGAACCGCGCGCCGGAAGGCCGCGCCGGCGCCAACGGCTTGCGTCCGGTGCTTGATGGCGAAATCAAATTCGACGCCGTCACCTTCCGCTATCCCGGCGCGCAGGCGATGGCGCTCAACAAGGCCAGCTTCACGATCGAGCAGGGCACCGTGGTCGGCATCGTCGGCCGCAGCGGCTCGGGCAAGACCACGTTGACCAAGTTGATCCAGGGCTTGTACCCGGTCCAGGAAGGCATCGTGCGCTTCGACGGCATCGACGCCCGCGAGATCGAGCTGTCGCACCTGCGCCGCCAGATTGGCGTGGTCCTGCAGGAGAACTTCCTGTTCCGCGGCACCGTCCGCGAGAACCTGTCCGTCACCAAGCCCGACGCCACGTTCGAGGAGCTGGTCGAAGCGGCGGTGGCCGCCGGCGCCGACGAATTCATCGAGCGCCTGCCGATGGGCTACGACACCGTACTGGAAGAGAACGCGTCGAACCTGTCGGGCGGCCAAAAGCAGCGCCTGTCGATCGCCCGTACGCTGGTGGCGCGCCCGCGCATCCTGATCCTCGACGAGGCGGCCAGCGCGCTGGACCCCGAGAGCGAAGCCATTTTCATCAGCAACCTGTCGCGCATCGCCGTCGGCCGCACCGTGGTGATGATTTCGCACCGCCTGTCGACCCTCGTCAACGCCGACAAAATCATGGTCATGCAGCAGGGCAGCCTGATGGATGCGGGCCGTCACGAAGAACTGCTTACACGTAGCGAAACTTACCAGCACCTATGGAACCAGCAAACAAGTCACCTCTAAGCTTCAAGCGCCGCAAGGACGAAACCGAAATCGAGTTTCTGCCCGATGCGGACGCCATCGAGCGCGGTCCGCTGCCCAGGTTCGTGCGCGTCACGCTGCACGTGCTGCTGCTGGCGTTCGCGTCGTTCATCCTCTGGGCCTGCTTCTCGCCGGTCGAGAAGATCGTCGTCGCCCACGGCCGCCTGGTCAACCCGCTGCCCAACATCGTGGTGCAGCCGCTCGACACGTCTATCATCCAGAGCATCGACGTGCGCGTCGGCCAGATCGTCAAGAAGGGCCAGGTGCTGGCCACGCTGGACCCGACCTTCAGCGCCGCCGACGAGTCGCAACTGCGCATCCGCCTGCAAAGCCTGGACACCCAGGCCGCCGGCCTGCGCGCCGAACTGTCGGGCACACCCGGCGCGGCCGTGACCAGCGGTTCGAGCGCGGACGCCCAGCTGCAATCGCAGTTGTCCAGCGAGCGCAAGGCCAACTTCGAAGCGCAAAAGACCAAGATGGACCAGAACATCGCGCGCCTGCGCGCCGGCCTGGAAACCAACAAGCACGATCAGGTGATCCTGGCCCAGCGCGTCAAGGCCTTGCGCGAGGTCGAGGCGATGCAGGAGCAGCTGATGGCCGAGCAGTTCGGCGCCAAGATGCACCTGCTGGAGGCGCGCGACCGCCGCCTGGGCGTCGAACGCGACATGGACATGCAGCGTAACAAGGCGATCGAGATGGCCAGCGAGCTCGCTTCGGCCCAGGCCGAGCGGTCGGCTTTCGACAAGAGCTGGCGCCAGAAGGCGATGGAAGACTTGCTGACCGCCTCGCGCGACCGCGACGGCATCAACGAACAGCTGGCCAAGGCCGACAAGCGCCTGAAGATGATCCAGATGGTGGCGCCGGCCGACGGCGTGGTGCTGGAGATCGGCAAGCTGTCGGTCGGCTCCATCGTGCGCGAGGCCGAAACCTTGTTCACGCTGGTGCCGCTGGGCGCCGAACTGGAGGCCGAAGTGCAGATCGACTCGCTCGACATCGGCTACATCAAGCCCGGCGCCGTCAGCCATCTGAAGGTGGATGCGTTCTCGTTCATGAAGCACGGCATGCTGGAAGGCAAAGTACGCACGATCAGCCAGGACTCGTTCAAGCGCGACGCCGCCGACAAGAACGGCGGCGGCATGGACGCCTATTACCTGAGCCGCATTCCGTACAAGGGCGATCTGAAGAATATGACCGACGGCACGCGCCTGCTGCCCGGCATGACCGTCTCGGCCGAGATCGTCGTTGGCCACCGCACGGTGATGTCGTATCTGCTGTATCCGCTGACCCGGGCGCTGGACGAATCGATCCGCGAGCCCTGAGGCGCGCTTACTGTCAATGAAAACGGGCGGCAATTGCCGCCCGTTTTCATTGCGCGCGCACTTTCCGCGCGCGGCATCAGAAACGGTAACCGACGCCGGCGCCCAGCATCAGCGGATCGGCCTTGACACGGCTGGCCTTGGCGCCGCCGATGTAGACGTCGCTGCGGATCTGCACCTTCTTGATGTCGAAGTTGAGCGACCATTGCTTGTTGATCGCGTAGTCGACGCCGGCCTGCAGCGCCAGGCCGACGCTGTCGTGTTCCAGGCTGGCGCCGCCGTCGAGCAGTTTGACCTTCGAGAACACCGTGTAGTTCAAGCCGGCGCCCAGGTACGGCTTGAACGGCGAGTCCAGCACGAAGTGGTACTGCACCATCAGCGTCGGCGGCAGGTGCTTGAAGCTGCCGATGTTGCGCCCGTCAAGCATGACGTCGTGCTTTTGCGGATACGTCAGCACCAGTTCCGCCGCCCAGTTCGGCGTGAAGAAATAGGAGACGTCGACTTCCGGTATGGTCTTGTCGCTGATGGTGAGGCGATCCGACGCGCCGGCGCCGGCGACCGGATCGGACTTGCTGGCCATGTCCAGGTTGACCGCGCGGGCGCGTACCAGCCACGGCGATTCCTGCGCGACGGCGTTGCCGGCGATGGCGCCGATTGCTGCGATTGCTGCGATGATCAATGCTGCCAGGGGTTTCTTCATTTTCACTTCCTTGTGTCGTTGTCCCGGATGTCTGCGAATTGTCTCGGCGCTGGGGGAGGACGCGAGGTGCGCAAGTGTGCCTTGGCGCGCCGGCGGCTGCTATCGGGAGAACTTGATTGTTTGGTAGGGCAATCCCTACCGGCAGATGGCGCAACGCGGGGAAGGGCGACGGCGGCGGCTTGCCTGACGGACGTTTCAGGATTTCCTGATGGTTAACAGCATGCTTTCCTGATGGTGCGGTTGACTGTTAGCAATGATACTTCGGCCCATCGCCATATTTCCTGGCGTCCCATTTCTCTACTGGACTACGCAATGAAAAAATTCCTGACCCTCGCCGCACTGGTGATCTGCATGCCCCTGACCACCCTGGCCGCCAACAAGAACAACGTCAACGGCACCCCGGCCACCGCCGACGCCGGCACCCGCGTCATCAAGATCCTGCCTAAGACCAAGCACGTCAACGTCACCCAGGGTGAAACCGTGCAGTTCGTCGTCGGCGACAAATCGTTCGCATGGCATTTCGACACGCTGCGCGGCAGCACCAGCTTCGCGCTGTCGAAAATCGCCCCGAAAGAGATCGATACCCACCGCGTGCGCGTGTTCGTCGCACCGAACCCGCTGTACCACGGCGGCTAAGCTTAGCGTCGTCCGATCCATCCCATACCAAGGAATACCATGCGCAACTGGACCATCCTCCCACTCGCCTGCATTTTGTTAGCTTGCAATGCCCACGCCGCCGGCAGCGAAGCCTGCCACCCATCGTCGGAAAAAGAAATCGCCGGCCTGTTCGACCGCTGGAACGGCTCGCTGCAAACCGGCGATCCGGACAAGGTCGTGGCCAACTACGCGGAGGGCTCGGTGCTGCTGCCGACCGTGTCGAACACGCCGCGCATGACGGTGGAAGAAAAGAAGGACTACTTCGAGCACTTCCTGAAGAACAAGCCGGTCGGCACCATCAACAGCCGCACCATCAAGATCAAGTGCAACAGCGCGGTCGATGCGGGCCTGTACACGTTCAAATTTGCGGATGGCAAGCAAGTCAAGGCGCGTTACACCTATACCTATAAATGGTACGGTACCGAGTGGCTGATCACCAGCCACCACTCGTCGGCCATGCCTGAAAAAGAATAAGCGCAAAGCAAGCCTGCGCCAAAAGCCGACCCGCGGATCCGGGGTCGGCTTTTTTATATTCGTGATGCTTAACCGCCCATCAGGTTGGCGATCACGGTATCGACGTTATCTACCGTCAGCGGCTGGTACAAGGTTTCGCGATGCCGCACGATGGCCGCGTCGGTCACTTTGAAATAGTCGAGATGGACCATTTTCGCCACCACTTCCGGTGCGTAGCGCTGCTTGATCACCCGCGCCGGATTGCCGCCGACGATGGTGTACGGCGCCACATCCTTGGTCACCACGCTGCCGGCCGCGATCACAGCGCCCTGGCCGATGGTGATGCCCGACATGATCAGCACCTGCATGCCGATCCAGACGTCGTCGCCGACCACGATCGCGCCCTTGGTGGTCGATTCCAGCCCCTCGCCGAAGAACTTGACCCGGAACGGGAAGGTGGAAACGCCTTCGTACGGATGGTTGCCGCCCATCATGAAGGTGACCTCGTCGGCCAGCGACACGAAGCTGCCGATGGTCAGGCGCTCGTCCGGGTGGCCGTAGGCGATTACGCGCAGCGGACCGTAGCTGTGGCGTCCCACCGTCACGCGGCTGAAGTCGAACGGCCCGGCGGACAGGGTCAGGTCGGTGTGGTTGTGGGCGTTGAGCGCGCGCCAGTAGGCCCGCTTCTGCTCCTCGTAGGAGGGCGCCGGCGCGGGCGGCGCGGCTGGTGCGGGGTGCGGCGCTGGCGCCGGCGTCGGCAGCACGCGTGGCGGCACATCGTGCGGCACGTCCCGTATCGCCTCGTAGAAGTAGTCGTCGTCGACGTAGTCCTGCATGTGCTCGAAGAAGCCGGTCTTCTGGTAATCGTTCTCGGGGTCGAAGTAGTAGGGAATGATGTGCTGGATCAGCAGCGCCTTCTTTTCGTGCTCGTAGACCATGCGGTCGAGCTGGCCGGCGACAACGTAGGGCTTGAGCAGGGTCAGGTAATTCTTGCCGAAGACTTCGGCGATGTTGTAGCCGCCCTTTTTGTAGCCGCCCTTGCGGCCGGTGGGCACGCCGCTGAAATACGGCTGGAACAGCACGATGGCGCGCTTGCCCGTGCTCAGCAATCGCAGCAGCACGTCGGTCTGCACCAGCCGCAGGTGCTGGTTGCGGGCGAAGTCCGGCAGCGCCAGGAATTCGGCGCGCCACATGCCGAAGCCGCCGATCCAGGTCGAGATGAACGACACGCGGCGCACGAAGTCGCTCATGCTGGTGATCACCTCGAGCGCGTTGCCCTGGAAGTGGTTGCCGTTGGTGAAGAACACGATCGGCATCTCGGCGGCGGTGGCGCGGTAGACCTTGAGCATCTCCGGCAGGCTGCCGGGGTTGAACATCAGGTTATCGTTGTGCAGCTTGAGGTACAGCCCGCGCCCCTGTTCCATGACGAACTTGAAGTTCATGTCCGGCGAAATGGTCTCGGCGTGGCGGTGGTAGCGGATCTTGCCCGGGTGGGCGGCGACGAAGCCGGCCGCGACCTGCTCGGTGTCGTCCTCCGAGCCGTTGTCCGAGATGACGATTTCGACCTCGCCGCCCTCGATGAAGGTCGGCTGGCCGACGATGCTTTCCAGCGTCTGGCGCAGGAACGGCGCGCGGTTGTAGGTCGGGATGCAGATCGACAGGATGACCTGGTTGGATTCCATAGGCGTGGGTGGCTCCGTGTTGCGCTATTCGTGAATACCGCCGGCTCAGGCGCGGCGGTAGCGGCGCAGCTGTTCGGCGTGCGCCTCCGGGTGCAGGAAGAAGTAGTTGGTCGGGATGGTGTTCTCGTCCATGTCGCCGAATTCCACCAGGCGTCCTTCCTCGGCCGTGTAGACCTGGTAGCCGACGCCACGGAACAGCGCGAAGATCTCGTTCGGGTTGTAGCCGAACTTGGCCGACCACTTGCGCAGGATTTCCGACAGCACGATCGGCTTGTCGCGGGCGATGGTCTCGATGCCGCCCTTGAACACCAGCAGCTCGGCGCCCTCGACGTCGCATTTGATGAAGTCCACCCGCACGCCGGTGTCGGCGGTGTAGGCGTCCAGCGTGCGCACTTCGCACTGCGCGGTGCGCACGTCGTCGCGGCCGGTCAGGTTGACCGCCGAAGCGTTGCCCGAGCCCTCGGGCGGGTAGTAGAAGGTGAACTCGCCGGCCTGTTCGGACAGGCCGAAGTTGTGCGGCTTGATGTTGGCGCTGGCGTTGAGGGCCAGGTTGGTCGTCAGGTGGCCGTAGGTGGTCGGAATCGGCTCGAAGGCGTAGACGGTGGCGGCGCGGCGCGAGGCGGCGATATTGAGCGCGTACCAGCCGATGTTGGCGCCGATGTCGAAGAAGTTGTCGCCGTCGGCCACCAGGTTTTCCATCATGGTCGCCTCTTCCTTCTCGTAGTCGAAGAAGTTGAGCGTCTCCATCGGCGCCACGCGGTAGTCGCCGGGCGTGCAGGCGATGCGGATGCCGCGGTCGCGCGAGGTCATGACGACCTTGCCGTCCTCGATTTCGATCTTGCGCACATTGGTGCGGCCGATGTAGGCGGCGTAGTCGAACAGCACCGCGTGGTGCTGCTCGTACATGGTCTTGATGAAGTTTGGCTTGTCGATCGCGCCCTGCTCGAATTGCGCCAGCGTCGTTTGGATGGAAATCATGTCAGCACTTTCGGTAAGGTTTCAGGACAGGGTGGCGTGCCAGTCGTCGAGTCGCAGGCCCATTTTCTCGCGCAGGAATTCCTGCGAGCCGGCGCTGCTGACGAAAGCATTGGGGATGGCGATGCGGCGCACCGCCGGCAAGCGCGCCAGCGCGCCGTCCGACAGCAGGTCGTGCAGGCGCTCGAGGATGGCCGAGCCGAAGCCGCCATTGGCCTGGTGTTCCTCGATCGTGGCGATGTGGCCGTAGCGCGCAGCCAGCGCCGCCAGCTGCGCGCTGTCGATCGGATTGACGAACGGGAAGCTGTATAAATCGATGTGCGGCGCCGCCTGTTCCAGGTAGCGCGCCGCGTAGCCGACCATGTCGCCGGTGGCGAAGACGGCGGCAGTGGCGGCGGCGGAGTCGCTATTGACGCGCACCGGCACGATGCCGCCCAGGGTCAGCGCCGGCAACTGCGCGTGCAGGCGCGGTTCGCCGGCCTTGTTCAGGCGCATATAGCACGGGCCGCGGTGCTGCGCGATGAAGGCGGTCATGGCGTCCACTTCGGCCGGATCGCCGGGCGCGGTGACCACCATGCCCGGAATGGTGCGCAGCATGCCCAGTTCCTCGGTGGTGTGGTGCGAGGTGCTCAGTGGACCGTAGGCGTAGCCGCCGCCGACGGCGATGATCTTGACGTTGGCGTCGTGGTAGGCGACGTCGTAGCGGATCTGTTCCATCGCCCGCAGGGTCGGGAAATTGCCGATCGAGTAGCAGAACACCGTGTAGCCTTCGAGGCTCAGGCCAGCCGCCAGGCCGACCATGTTTTGTTCGGCGATGCCGACGTTGATGAAGCGGTCCGGGAAAGCCTCGGCGAACGGCTCCAGCACCGAGTAGCCCAGGTCTCCGCACAGCAGGAAGATGCGCTCGTCCTGGCGCGCCTGCTCCATCAGGGTCTTGATAAAACTGTTTCTCATGCTTGATCCTTGGATTCTTGCAGCAGTTCGGCGCGCGCGGCGGCAAATTGCGCGGCGTCCGGCGACTTGTAGTGCCAGGCCAGCTGGTTTTCCATGAAGCTCACGCCCTTGCCCTTGACGGTGTGGGCGATCACCACGCGCGGCTTGCCGTTGCGGCCTTGCTTGGACAGCGCCGCCGCCAATGCGGCGTGGTCGTGGCCATCGACTTCGATGGTCTCCCAGTTGAAGGCCTTGAACTTGTCGGCCAGCGGATCGAGATTGAGCACGTCGGCGGTGCTGCCGAAGCTCTGGATCTTGTTGTAGTCGACCACCAGCGTCAGGTTGTCGAGGCGGTGGTGCGGCGCGAACAGGATCGCCTCCCAGTTGGAGCCTTCGTCAAGCTCGCCGTCGCTGACGATGGCGTAGGTGTGCCAGGCGGCCTGGCGGCGCTTGCCGGCAAGCGCGACGCCGGCGGCCACCGACAGCGCGTGTCCCAGGCTGCCGGTCGACAGTTCGACGCCGGGCACCTTGTGATTGACGTGCGAGGTGAAGTCGCTGCCGTTGTCGGTGAAGGTGTCGAGCGCGGCGAGCGGGTAGTAGCCGGTTTCGGCCAGGGTCGCGTACAGCGCGGTGCAGGCGTGGCCCTTGCTGTAGAACAGGCGGTCGCGCTCGGGCGACTTCGGTTGCGCCGGGTCGGTCGTCATCAGGCCGCCGTACAGCACCGCCAGCACGTCGGCCACGGAGAAGGCGCCGCCCAGGTGCGAGGCGCGCTTGGTGTGGCACATGTGCAGGCATTGCAGCCGGATGCGGCGCGCCAGCGCGGTGGTGGAGGCGGCGTCGAAGGTGTCGGCGTTTTTTTCGATCATCACAAATAGCTTTCTATGGTGCGGCGGAAGCCGTCGGCCAGCGAGGTGGCCGGGGCCCAGCCCAGCGCGCGGACCTTGGCGATGTCGGGAGCGCCGCGCTGGACGGCGCTGGCCAGGTAGTTGTCGCCCTGCGGACGCTCGACGTAGCTCAGGGTCAGGCCTTTTTCCGGATACAGTCCGACCAGCAGCTGGCCCAGGCCGCGCATGCTGATCTCCCCGTCCGGATTGCCGATGTTGTAGGCCTGGCCGTCGGCGCCGTCGAACAGCACCTTCCAGAAGCCGGCGACGGCGTCGGCCGAATAGCAGAACGAGCGCGTGGCCAGGCCGTCGCTTTTCAGGGCGATCGGCTCGCCGCGCAGGATGCAGGCGACGAAGTCGGCGTACACGCGGCCATCGTCGAGCAGCATGCGCGGGCCGTAGGTGTGGAACGGCCGAACGATCTTGACCGGCACGCCGTGCTGGTGGCTCCACGATACGCACATGTTCTCGCCCATGCGTTTGCTCTCGGCGTAGCAGGCGCGCACGGAGGTCGGATCGACCACGCCGTAGTCGCCCTCGGCGGTCGGCACCTTGGCGGCGGCGCCATATACTTCGCTGCTGCTGAAGTACAGGAAACCGAGACTGCCGCTGGCGCGCGCCAGTTGCAGCAGCGCGGCCGTGCCCAGCGTGTTGGCGCTGAGCGTGCCCACCGGATCGGTCGCGTAGTATTTAGGGCTGGCCTGGCTGGCGGCGTGGATGATGTAATGCGGCCGCTCGGCCAGCGTGAACGGCTCGCTGATGTCCTGTTCGATGCAGACCAGGTCGGGCCGGCCGCCGTCGCCCAGATGGTGGGCGTAGCGGCGCTCGAAGCCGGCGCGGTTGCGCACCATCGCCAGCACGCGGATATCCAGGCCGCGCGTCTCGTTCAGGTACAGCATGGTCTCGACCATGTACGACGGCAGGAAGCCGGAGGCGCCGGTGATGCACACGGTGCGTCCGCGCAGCAGCTCCCAGTCCAGCCCCGGCGTGGCCACGATCGCCGCCATGTCGGCGGTTTCGATCGGGTGGCGTGTTGCGTGGGTCATGGCGGTCCTTAGAAACCGACGCCGAAGAATTCCTCCAGCTTGGTGATGGTGAAGTCCAGCATCTCGCGGCTCAGGCCCGGGAACACGCCGATCCAGAAGGTGTCGTTCATGACGCGGTCGGTGTTGGTCAACTCGCCGGAGACACGGTAGTTACGGCCGATCATGTACGGCTGGCGCGTCAGGTTACCGGCGAACAGCAGGCGGGTGCCGATCTTGTTCTGGTCCAGATACGTGAGCAGGTCGACGCGGGCGACGTTGGCCTCCGGCTTGAGCGTCATCGGGAAGCCGAACCACGACGGGTCGGAGTTTTCGGTCGCTTCCGGCAGGATCAGGAACTCGGCGCACGACTGCAGGCGCTCTTTCAGATACGCGAAGTTGTCCTTGCGGGCCTGGATGAAACCGGCCGCGCGGTCGATTTGCGCCAGGCCGCAGGCGGCCTGCATGTCGGTGATCTTGAGGTTGTAGCCCAGGTGGCTGTACGTGTACTTGTGGTCATAGCCGGCCGGCAGGGTGCCGAAGCACTGGCAGAAACGCTTGCCGCAGGTGTTGTCCTTGCCCGGCGGGCAGTAGCAATCGCGGCCCCAGTCGCGGAACGACTCGGCGATCATTTTCAGTTCGGCGTTGTTGGTGAAGACGGCGCCGCCTTCGCCCATCGTGATGTGGTGGGCCGGGTAGAACGACATGGTGCCGATGTCGCCGAAGGTGCCGACCATCTTGCCGTCGTAGGTCGAGCCCAGCGCGTCGCAGCAGTCCTCGATCAGCCACAGATTGTACTTTTTGCAGATCGCGACGATCACGTCCAGGTTGTACGGATTGCCCAGCGTGTGGGCCAGCATGATGGCTTTGGTCTTGGGCGAGATCGCCGCTTCCAGTTGGGTCACGTCGATGTTGTAGGTGCCCAGTTCGACGTCGACGAACACCGGGATCGCGCCGAACTGGATGATCGGGTTGACGGTGGTGGGGAAGCCGGCGGCCACGCCGATGACTTCATCGCCCGGCTGGATCGCGCGCGGTCCCAGCTTTGGCGAGGTCAGCGTGTTGAACGCGACCAGGTTGGCCGACGAGCCGGAATTGACGGTGATGAGGAAGTCCACGCCGATCATCTTGGCCAGCTTGGCCTCGAACTGGTCGTTGAAGCGGCCGGTGGTGAGCCAGGCGTCGAGCGAAGCCTCCACCATCAGTTCCATCTCCGGCGCGCCGACCACCTTGCCGGCCGGCGGGATCACCGTGACGCCGGGTTCGAAGGCCTTCGGCACGCTGGCCAGCGCGCCGTACTCGGCCACCAGCTTGTTGATCTCCGCGCGGAGTTGTTCTTTGGTTTTTGCTTCGCTCATGGTTGCTGCCTTAGATGTTTTCGGTGTTTTGGTAGGTGTCGATTTGCGCCAGCGTGAAGGCGCGCATGTCGGCTTTGGCCGCATGGGCCTTGTGCCAGCCGACGATCATGTCGATGGTGTGGCCCAAATGCCAGCGCGGTTGCCAGTGCAGACGGCCGCGCGCCTTGGAACAATCGAGCTTGAGGTAGTGTGCCTCGTGCGGTTGCGGCGCCTGGTCCAGTTCCCAGCCGGCGCCGTCGCCCCAGCTTTCGCACAGGCGCGTGATGATCCATTCGACCGGGCGGGCGTCGATGTCGTGCGGGCCGAAGTTGAAGCCCTCGGCGTAGTTCGCGCCATGCGTGTAAAGGTGCTCGGCCAGGGTCAGGTAGCCCGACAGCGGTTCGAGCACGTGCTGCCACGGACGGATCGCGTGCGGGCTGCGGATGCGCACCGGCTTGCCGGAGGCGATGGCGCGCACCATGTCGGGTATCAGACGGTCCTCGGCCCAGTCGCCGCCGCCGATCACATTGCCGGCGCGGCCCGAGGCCAGCGCCACGCCATGCTCGGCGTATTTTTCAGGATTGAAGAACGACGAGCGGTAGCCGGCCGTCACCAGTTCTGCGCAGGCCTTGCTGTTGCTGTATGGGTCGTAGCCGCCGAAGGCTTCGTTCTCGCGGTAGCCCCAGGCCCATTCCTTGTTTTCGTAGCACTTGTCGCTGGTGACGTTGACCACCGCCTTGACGCCGGGCGTGTTGCGCACCGCCTCGAAGAAGTTCACCAGGCCCATGACGTTGGTAGCGTAGGTCTCGACCGGATTGGCGTACGAGTAGCGCACCAGCGCCTGCGCCGCCATGTGGATGACAATCTCCGGCCGCGCCTCGAGCATGGCGTCGCGCAGCGCCGCGCCGTCGCGGATGTCGCCGATGATGGAGGTCATGCCGTCGGCCACGCGGGCGCTGGCGAACAGGCTCGGTTGGCTCGGCGCTTCGAGCGCGAAGCCGGTGACGTGCGCGCCCAGCTGCTGCAACCACAGGCTTAGCCAGCTGCCCTTGAAGCCGGTGTGGCCGGTCAGGAAAACCCGTTTGCCCTTCCAGAAGGACGGCGTCATGGCCATCGCTTCCACGGCGCCTTGCCGCTTTCCCACAGGTCCTCGAGCAGCACCTTGTCGCGCAGCGTGTCCATCGGCTGCCAGAAGCCGTGGTGGTGGAAGGCGTCCAGCTGGCCTTCGCCGGCCAGCTGTTCCATCGGCTCTTTTTCCCAGGTGGTGCTGTCGCCGTCGATGTAGTCGATCACCTTCGGCGAGAGCACGAAGTAGCCGCCGTTGATCCAGGCGCCGTCGCCCTGCGGCTTTTCCTTGAAGCTGACGATGCGCTGGCCGTCGATGTCGATGGCGCCGAAGCGTCCCGGCGGTTGCACCGCCGTCATGGTGGCCAGCTTGCCGTGCTTTTTGTGGAAGGCGATCGAGGCGCCGATGTCGATGTCGGACACGCCGTCGCCGTAGGTGAAGCAGAAGGCTTCGTCGTTTTCGACGTGCTGGCGCACGCGCCGCAGACGGCCGCCGGTCAGGGTGTCGGCGCCGGTGTCGATCAGCGTGACCTTCCATGGTTCGGCGTGGCGCTCGTGCACCTCCATGCTGTTTTTTTGCAGATCGAAAGTGACATCCGACGTGTGCAGGAAGTAGTTGGCGAAGAACTCCTTGATCACGTAGCCGCGGTAGCCGCAGCAGATGACGAAGTCGTTGATGCCGTGCGCGGAATAGCTTTTGAGGATGTGCCAGAGGATCGGCTTGCCGCCCACCTCGACCATCGGCTTCGGCTTGACAGTGGTCTCTTCGCTGAGCCGTGTACCCAGCCCGCCTGCCAGTATGACTGCCTTCATGCGTTCTCCGGAGTGTAAGGATGTCCAGACTGCATTATCCACCGGAACCGCCGAATTCTAAACGAAAAGCAAGACTGGTTTTGCCCCCTGTTTACCTACAGCCACAGAGGGCGGCTTCGCCGTCCGGCGGCGGGCGCTCTTTGCTATACTCTGCTGACTATATCTCAGGAGTAACAGTCATGGCGATTGAAAGAGTGCTGCTGCTGCACGGACCGACCCAGCTGCCGTTTCGTCCGCCGTTTCCGAGCGAACTGTTCTACCCTAACGTGCCTTACGACAGCCGCCCCGGCATCGTCCTGATGGCGCGCGTGTACCGCGCGATCGGTTTCAAGATCGCCTTCAGCGGCTGGGAAGAGGACGGCGAGTGGCTGCGCGAAAACGCCGAACTGTTCGACTTCGTGACCGTATCCGACCAGCATATCTTGCACACTGAAAGTAATTATTACGGCAAGGTTATCGGGAATAACAAGGAAAAGCTGTACTACGCGGCGCTGGCCGGCATCCGCGCGGTGCGCGCCGCGCTGGGCGACGACGCCATCGTGTTCCGGCTGCGCGCCGACGTCACCGTGCACCAGGCCCATGTCGCCATGCAGGTGGTGCAGGTACGGCGCGGTTCGGGCGACATCATGATCGAATACATGGACGTCAATAAGATCCACTCGACGCCGGACTTCATGCTGCTCGGCGAAGTGGCGGTGCTCGACGCGATCTACACCGGCCTGTATGAGCGCAGCCGCGCCGGCGAGGCTTATCACGTCTCGTCGCACGTCGACCACACGATGACCTATCTGGCGCTGCAGGAGCAGGGCGTGGTCGGCCGCATCATCAGCATGAACAAGGCCATTCACGACTCGGTGATCTGGCGCGGCATACCGCGCCATTTCCAGGAAGTTGATCCGTCGCTGCACGCCACGCGCGCCTTCGGCACCGAACTTGCGCTGAGCGGCGGCTTGACGGTGGCGCAATTGCTGGACCAGATCGACCCTGGCGTCTCCGGTAAAAACGAGCGCGGGGCGCCCGCGCCGGTCTAACCCCGCAGGCGCGCCGGCGTGTGGGCCAGGAAGTAGTCCAGGTCCTCCGGCACGCCCAGGCCGTACATGCCGGCGCGGTCGGCGCCGATGTTGTAGTAGCCGAGGCGCGCGCCGTTGGCGATCATCGCGTTGTAGGTGGGCGCGACGTAGAATTCGCCGTTGACGCGCAGGTCGGCGGCGATCATGGCGTCGGCGGCGGCGACGAAATCGCTGCCGCGCGCGAAGTTGTAGATGCCCACCGTGGCCTCGTTCGAGACCACCTGCTTTTCCACCACCTCGACGATGGAACCTGCGGCATCGAGCCGCACATACGACCATTTCGGGTGGTCGGCGCCCATCGTCATGATCAAGCCGTCCAGCTTTTCCGTTGCCATGCGCGCCAGGTAGTCGTCGATGTCCGCATCGATGTACTGGTCGCAGTTGGCGATCATCAGCGGCGTGGCGTCGTCGATCAGCGCGCGCGCCAGCAGCACGGTGCACGCCGCTCCCTGCGTCACCTGCGCCACCGGCACGATGGCGCAGCCGGGCGCGATCGCCTCGAGCCGCGCGCCCAGGCCGTACTGGTCAAGGTGCGCCTGCTGGCACAGGAAGATGAAGCGGTGCGGTTGGCTTGGGCGCAGGTTGTCGACGACCACCTCGATCATCGGCCGGCCGCCGATCGGGATCAGCGGCTTGGGATCGGTGTAGCCGGCATTGGCGAAGCGGCTGCCGTGGCCAGCCATCGGCACGACGATGTTGATCATGGCGCTTCGCCCAGGTATTTGTCGTCGACCGCGCCGGGGACCTTGACCACCAGCGTCACGGTGTCTTCCAGCACGACGAAATCGGTCGACTCCATCGGGTTGATGACGACGATGTCGCCGGTCGCGTATTCGACGCCGTTCATTTGCACGCGGCCGCTCTGGATCACGGTGATTTCCTGCGCGATCTTGTGGTAGTGGCGCGCCTCGCGGTCGCCGGCGCGGTAATGCTTGATGCCCACTTCGGCGGCGCGGGTGGCCAGCGCGGTCGGCGTGAAGTCGCCGACGAACCAGCCGCGCGTCATGTCGTCGAGTCGATAGCGTTCCATGGTCAGCCTTTCGGGATGTCGAGGTAGGCGCGCAGCGCGTACATGCGGCCGTCGCGCCATTCGATGATGTCGACGCCCTCGAGGTGGGTGGCGTCGATGTCGAGCGTGAATTCGATCACGGTGGTGGCGCCGTCGGCATAGATGTTTTTGGCGCGGAAGGACAGCTTTTGGCAGCCCTCGAACATGCCCTTCATCATGGCCAGCGCGGCCGGCTTGCCGTCGATGCGCTTGACCACCGGGTCCTCCAGCGAAAAATCGTCGGCCAGCAGGGCGCCCACGGCGTCGAGGTCGCGGGTGTCGAAGGCGCGGATGTAGGCTTCTGTCAGTTGTTTGGTCATAGTCGGTTCAATTGGGGTGGCGATGCAGCGCGGCTTCGTATTCCTCGATTTTTTTCGGCGAATAGAAGGTGTGGTAGGCGTGGTTGGGCACGGCCAGCGCGGTCAGTTTGCGGTTCAGCAGAACCAGTTCGTTGAGCACCGGCGCGATGTAGAACACGCCGTCGACGCTGGTGTTCTTGCGGATCGAATGCTGGGCCGCCAGCACGAAGTCGGCGCCGCGCGCGAAGTAGTAGAAGCCGGCGATGGCATGGCGGCTGATCGGATGCTTCTCGGCCGTCTCGATGATGGCGCCGTCGTCCTCCAGGCGCGCGTACGACCAGCGCGGGTGCACCGAGTCGAATGTCAGCGCGCCGGCGTCGGCGCCGCCAGCGCGGAAGCGCGCCAGGTAGTCGTTCAGATCGAGGTCGAACACCTGGTCGCCGTTGACGATCAGCAGCGGCTCGTCGGCGCCGATGTAGTCGATCGCCAGCAGCGCGCTGCAGGCGGCGCCCTCGGTCTGGTGCATCAGGCGGATGATGGCGGTGTCGGCGCCGGCCAGCAGGCGCACCGTGCTGTCGAGGTGATAGCGGCTGCAATCCTCATCGCGCAGGATGAAGATGAAGCGCTTGTCCTCGGCGATGCCGTCCAGGTTCTCGATCAGGTACTGGATCATTGGCTTGCCGGCGATTTCGATCAGCGGCTTGGGAAACGGGAAATCGGCACCCTCGAAGAACGGCGACGAGACGCTCAGCGGCACGATAATGTTAAGCATGCGCGGCCTCCAGTTCTGCGATGGTGCGGGTGATATTGGCGTGATTGACCTCGCGCACATCGTGCACGCACATCACATGCGCGCCGGAGTCGCGCGCCGCCTTGATGCCGTTCGGGTTGTCCTCGACGATCAGGCATTCGTCCGGGCGCAGTCCCATGCGCTCGATGGCCTTGAGGTACATGTCCGGCGCCGGCTTGGGCGCCGTCACGTCCTGGTTCGACAGGAAGAATTCGAGGAAGGACAGCAGCTCGGCGCGTTCCAGCATCATGGCGATGGTGTTGCGGATCGAGTTGGAGCACACCGCCATGCGGTAGCCCTCCGCCTTGAGCCGCGACAGCGCGAACTGGTGGTGGAACACCGGCTTGCATTTGGCGTAGATCACTTCCATCGTGTAGATCTGCTTCATCTCGTTGATGAAACCGTGCAGCGCCTCGGGCAGGCCGCGTTCGAGCGACAGCATGCGCAGCTTGGTCTTGGTCGGCAGGCCGTCGTAGGTGACCAGATGGTCGTAGCGGCTGATGGCCATGCCGAACAGCGTGAGCGCGCGGTTGAGCGCTTCGAAGTGCCATTCCTTGGCGTCGATTAGCACGCCATCCATATCGAAGATGATCGCTTTAATCGTGGTCATCGAAAAAATCCTTTGCGGCTTGGGGAAAATCGGTGCACAGGCTCAGGGCCGCGTGCCGGTGCAGGCCGGCGGCGCGCAAACGGCGCCACAGGTCCAGGTGGGGGCGGCGATGCAGCTCCGGCGAGACCACGCAGACCGCCTTGCCTTGCGCCAGCCAGCCTTCGATGTCGGCGGGTTGGTACCACTCGCCGTGGAAGGCGTCTAGCCAGACGCCGGCGGCGCGCTCCAGGAACGACGGCACGGTTTCGTATTCGCTGTGGCGGGTGTAGGCCGGCAGGCCGCGCTGCAGGTAGCCCAGCGCGTCGGGCACCGCCATGTCGAACACGAAGGCGTCGTCGGTGGCGTGGGCGGCCAGCGCAGCGGCAACCGGCGCATGCAGGCCGTCGGCCTTGATGTTGAGCGCCAGCGGCCGGCCGGCCGGATAGCGCGCGCACAGCGCCAGAAAGGTATCGAGCGTCATCTCGCCTCCGCCGGGCATGTCGTGCGAGATGACGACCGCGCGGCCGGCGTCGCGCAAATCGGTCTCGATGCCGAAGCCGCCAGCCAAGGCTCGTTCAAACGCGGCCGGCGAGTTTTTTTCGCTCTCTTCGAGCCAGTAACCCCGGTGCGCGACGATTTTCATGCTTGCGTGTGTGAGCGGATGGAGAACCTGTGATTGTACCCGGGGATCGCCCGTTGCAAGGCCATCCGCGTTGTTATTAGGCAACGCAAAGCGGCAAGCATTTTCATGGCGCGAGCAGGGCCTCGCAGGCCATCCGCATGGCCTGTTGCACGGCCTCGAGCCGGTCGCCGGCGGTGGTGGCCAGCTGTGGATATCGGCCCGCTACGAGGGCGTTGAGTTCAGACAGGCGCGCCGCCAGCAGTTCCTTGAAGCGCGCCGGCGCGCCGAAGTCGTGGCCTTGTTCGCGCGCCTGGTGCAGCAGCAGCAGGCTTTCGAGGGCGGCGTCCAGCGCGGCGACCGGCGCCGCCGCTGACGGCGGCGCCGCCGGGCAGGTCGACAGCGCTTTTGGCAGATAGACGTAGTCGCCCCCGGCCAGGGCGGCGAGGGCGGTGGCCACGTTGGCGCGTTCGATATAGGAGCGCTCGCCGAAGCGGCCGAAGGCCTGGCCGCCCGCGTAACCGAGCGTGGCGCGCTTGAACAGCAGGGCGCCGGGCGCGCACATGGCGGCGGCGGCGCCGCTGTCGCCAACGTCGCCGCCCAGCAGCATGTTGGCCAGCGAAGCGGCGTCGATCAGCAGCTCGTTCGGGAACAGCGGGGCCGCCGGCAGCGGCGTTCCGTCCGGCGCGCGCGGCTGGCGCCAGGCGGCCACCAGGCCCACGCGCGGATGGTCGACGAAGTAGGCCAGCATGACGGCGATTTTTTCCGGCGCCAGCGTGTCGCCCGGCGGCGCGACGGTGATGTACTCGCCAAGCGCCAGCGCCAGGCAGTGATTGAGGTTGTCGAGCGCGCCGAGGCCAGGCGCGTGGCTGTAGCGCAGGCGCCGGTGCGCTTTCAAAAGTGGTTTGAGCGACGCGAGGCAAGCGCCTTGCGGGCTGCTGTCGCTGACGATCACTTCGCAGTTGACGTGGGTTTGCGCCAGCGCGCTCGCCAGCGTGGCCGCCAGCGGCAGCGGGTCTGAGGCCGGAATCAGGATGCTGACCAGCGGCGGGCCGGCGTCCGCGGCCTGCTTGATTTGCCGGAGAGCGCTGCGGCGGCCGCGTTTGAGCGTGCCACGCGCCACGCGCAGGTAAAGCCGTTCCAGGTCGCGCACCAGCGCGGGCGTATCGAACAGCGGCGCACTGGTGCGGTTCTTAGCGAGGCGGTTGCGCAGGCGGGCAAGTTCTTTCGGATGGGTGGCCAGCCGGATCGCCTTTGTCACATACTGTTTTTCGCTGCGGGCGATCAGTTCCGGCAAGCCGGCCGACCGCAGCAGGCTGCCGCACACGCGGCTGGCGAAGCTGCCGCCAGCGCGCGTGAGCAGCGGCAGGCCGGCCCACAGCACGTCGCCGGCGATGGCGCCGGCGTTGTGCGGGCCGGTGTCAAGGAACAGGTCCGCCGCCCGATAACGGGCCAGCTGCGGCTCGCCGCCGGCGGCGGTGGTGGCGAAGCACAGGCGGTCGCTGGAAATGTCGCGCTGCAGCGCGGCCAGGCGCAGGTTGTCGCGTACCTGTTCGCTGTCGGTCCGCAGCCAAAGCACGCTGCCCGGCACCGCTTGCAGAATATGCATCCACGTTGAGAAGCGCTCCGGGACGATATGCTCGGCGGCGCCGAAGCAGCAGAACACGAATGCGTCGTCGGGCAGGCCGTATTCGGCGCGCGCGCCGACCGATGGCGGCGGCGGAACCGGGCGGCGGCGATCCTGCGGCTGGAAGCACTGCGGCAGATACAGCGGTTTTTCGCTATGGTGCCCGGCCAGTTCGGGTGGCAGGACGAAACTGTCGGCCAGAATGTAGTCGACGCGGCTGTTACCGCTGGTGCCGGCCTGTCCAAGCCAGCCGATTTGCACGGGTGACGGGCGGTGGCTCAGGATGCCCGGCCGTCCGCCCGGCAGCATGCCGTGCAGGTCGACCAGGATGTCGATTTCGTGGGCGCGGATCGCTTGCGCCGCCTGCATGTCGTTCAGCGGACCGATAGGCACATGCAGGTCGAAGCCGCGCAGCAGCCGCTGACGCAGCGCCGAATGATCCTCGCCGCTCCAGCAGAAGCCATACACTTCGATGTTGTCGCGGTCGTGCAGCTCCAGCAGCTCGGCGATCATGCGGCCGGTCGGATGCGCGCCGAAACCGCCTGACAGGTATCCGACGCGCAGTTTGCGGTGGGTGTAGCCGTCCTGGTCGGACAACGTCGTCGGCGCCGGAGGAAAATGGATCGCCACCTCGCGCCGCGCGCACGCCAGTTGCCGCGCCGGATCGTCGTCGAGACTGAGCATCGCCAGCGCCGACGTGTGGTGCCGTAACGCCGTCTCGCTCACGCCCGGCACGAAGCCGTGCGCCGGCCATGCGCACAATTTGAGCCGCAGGTCTATCCAGAGCGGCACGATCAGCCGCTGCTTCGGATCGAGTTGCAGGCTGCGCAGCAGCGCGTCCTCGGCCTGCGCCGGATCGCCTTGCGCCTCCGCCAGCCGGCCGATGTTGTTAAGCAGCCGTACCTGCAACGGGGTCGCCGCCGTCGGCGCGCCGGGCGGCACCGCCTCGAGCGCGTCGAGCGCCTCGCGCCACAAGGCCAGCGCCGCTTGCGGCTGGCGTTTGCGCTCCAGTAGCACGCCCAGACCGAGCTGGCTTTCGGTGAATCCGGGACGCAGTGTGAGGGATTTGCGGTAGGCGTGTTCGGCGCCGGCGTCGTCCTCGCCTTGCGTGCGCACCACGGCCAGGTTGTACCACGCCACATATTCAAGGGGGGAGTCGCAGTGCCTGAGCCACAGCGTGTACAAGGCGATGGTTTGTTCGGTCTTGCCCTGCGCGGCCAGCAGGCCGGCCACGCCGATCAGGTCCATGACGGACAGTTCGCCCAGTCCCGCCAGCGCCATCGCCAGGGTGCCTGCTTCCGCCAGATTACCGGCGGCCATGGCTGCGTGCAGTTGCCGGGTCATGGGCTTCGGGCCGCGTCGCTGGTCAGGCCGAAGGGCCGGCGTCCCAGCCGTCGGTGATGTCCGCCGGGTAGCCGCGCTTGAAGTGGGTGGTCCACGGGTAGGCCGGCGCGCCGGTGCCGTCCTTCAGTTTAATTTTGCTGGCGTCGCACAGGAAGGCGGCCGGATTGCCGGCGACGACCGTGCCGGCGGCGACGTCGCGGTGCACCTTGCTGTGCGCGGCCACCAGCGCGCGCTCGCCGACCTTCACGCCGGGCAGGATCACCGACATCGCGGCGATGGCGGCGTAGTCCCCGATCTCCACGCCCATCAGCATATTGCTGGGCGGGTGCGGATCGTTGGTCAGCACCACGTAGGGCAGCAGCCAGACGAAGTTGCCGACCTTGGACATTTTGCCGATGAAGACATTCGACTGGCAGCGCACGTAATCGCCGATCTGGCAGTCGCCCTGGATGTCGTTCATGGTGCCGATCTGGAAGGCGATGCCGGCGACGGTTTTTTCGCGCACCACCACGCGGTGGCCGGTCACCAGCCTGTCGCCGAAGCGCGAGCCTTCGTAAAACACCGAGTGCGACCGGATGCGCGCGCCCTTGCCGATCACCAGCGGCTGGCCCTCGGCCAGCGGGGTCGGATAGCCGATCTCGCAGTAACCGTCGATGACGGCGCCGTCGCCGATGTCCACGTTGTCGTGGATGATCGTGAAGGGGCCGACGCTGATGCCGGCGCCCAGTTTGGCCTTCGGCGAAATGATGGCGCTTGGATGAATCATACGGAGCAGAACCTTCGCACGGCGGCCGCCACTTCAAGCGCCTGCTCGTCGCTCATGGTCGGACCGATCGGCAGGCTCAGAACCTCGCGGTGGATCGCCTCGGCCAGCGGGAACGCGCCCTCGGCGTAACCCAGATCGGCGTAGGCAGGCTGCAGATGCGGCGGCACCGGATAGTGGACGATGGTGCCGATGCCTTGGTCCGCCAGCGCCTTTGCCAGGGCGTCGCGCTGCGCGTGGCGCACCACGTACAGATGCCATACCGGCTCGGCCCAATCGGGCACGAACGGCAGGGCCAGGCCGGCGATGCCAGCCAGCTCGCGGTCGTAGATGGCGGCGATGGCGCGGCGGCGCGCGTTGTCCGCGTTCAGCTTGGGCAGCTTGACGCTTAACAGCGCCGACTGCACCTCGTCCAGGCGCGAGTTATAGCCCGGCACCTCGTTGTAGTATTTAACCTTGGAGCCGTAGTTGCGCAGGGTGCGGATCTTGTCGGCCAGGTCGTCGTCGCTGGTGGTGACGGCGCCGCCGTCGCCCAGCGCGCCCAGGTTTTTGCCCGGGTAGAAGCTGAAGGCCGCCGCGTCGCCCAACTGGCCGGCCACGCCGCCGCGATACAGCGCGCCGTGCGACTGCGCGGCGTCCTCGATCAGTTTCAGATTGTGCTTGGCCGCCAGCGCCTTGAGCGGGTCCGTGTCGGCGGTCTGGCCGTACAGGTGGACCGCCAGGATGGCCTTGGTGCGCGGCGTGATGGCCGCCTCCACCAGCGCCGGGTCGATATTGAAGCCGTCGGCGGTCGGCTCCACCGGGATCGGCGTGGCGCCGCAGTCGCTCACCGCCAGCCAGGTAGCGATAAAGGTGTTGGACGGTACGATCACCTCGTCGCCGGGACCGACGCCGTAGGCCTTGAGGATCATGAAGATCGCATCGAGGCCGTTGGCCACGCCGATGGCGTGCTTGCTCTTGCAGTAGGTGGCGAAGCTGGCTTCGAAGGCCGACGTTTCGGCGCCCAGCACATACCAGCCGGAGTGCAGCACGCGCTTGAACGCCGCTTCCAGTTCTTCGGCTTGCGACAGGTTGATGGCTTTCAGGTCGAGGAAGGGAACGCTCATGGTGACACTCGCTTATGGTGATTTGCCGCGGCCACGAATTCGTCGTAGTCGTGATAATAGTCTTTTGGGTCGTACAGCGTCGAGGCCATCACCACGCACACCGCGCCGGACGAGAAGTTCTCGACTTCGCGCCACATCATGCCGGGCACGTACAGGCCGTAGTACGA
Source organism: Duganella sp. AC917 (assembly GCF_979258245.1). Classification (NCBI taxonomy): domain Bacteria; kingdom Pseudomonadati; phylum Pseudomonadota; class Betaproteobacteria; order Burkholderiales; family Oxalobacteraceae; genus Duganella; species Duganella sp. AC917. The sequence continues at coordinate 4,904,853 of NZ_OZ409848.1, read as the reverse complement.
CCGATTAAGCTGGAATTTCTTGCGCTCGAAGCCATCATCGACGATGACGTCGAAGCTGCCTGACATGGCGACGAACAGCTGCTGCAGCTCGATGTGGCCGTGGCCTGCGCGCGCCGATCCGCCCGGGACGTCGTACAGGTAGTAGACGCGCTTGATATCGAACGGAATATGCACGCCGCCCTCGATCACCGACAGGTTGCCGCGCACGTCGTGGTGCGGCGGCAGGTCGATCAGCCGGCACTGGTCCATCATGACGGCGCTCCCTCGCGGTTTGCCGCCACCTTCGCGTGGAAACGCTGCTGCGAAGTGGCCATCATCGGGAACACGCCGCCCAGGCGCGCGGCCACGTCGTCGACGGTGGGCGCCATCACCGCCAGCTCCTCCGGCCCGACGATGCCGATGTCGGCCGATTCGATCAGCAGGTCGATGTAGTCGGAGAAGCAGTAGCCGAAGTTCGGATTGCTGTTCGGGTTGGAGTTCGATTCGAGCCGGCGGTCGTGGCGGAAGTAGGACAGCTCTTCATCGATGTAGAACACCTTGCCGTCGCGCGCGAGGTTGAAGTAGGCGGCGACGTCGGCCAGCCCCAGGGTGCAATCATGGTTGTGATACTTGAACAGGTGGCGTCCGATTTCCCACAGCCGCTCGCGGCGGAACATGATGGAGCTGAATTCGCCGACGAAATTGCGCATGCCCAGCACCATGCTGCGCTGCATATCGCGCGCCGGCATGCTGCCGCTGGCCTCATACGGACGGCGCGTTTCGGTGCGCTCGTTGTCGACGTTGATCACCTGCGAGGCCGAAAACACCAGCTGAATCTCCGGGTCCATGTTCATGGTCGCGACCATGCGCTCGATGCAGAACGGATGCAGTACGTCGTCGTCGAACAGGGGCTTGATCAACTTGCCCTTGGCCGCGAACAGCGCGGTCAGCACGTTCTGCTCGCGGATCGCCGAATTGCGCTGGTAAATCAGATGGCCGCTGTATTTGGCGCAGATATCCTTGATCGCCTCGGTCGGGCAGTTGTCGCTGACCAGGATCTCGATGTTCGGGTAGCTCTGGCCCAGCGCGGAGCGCAGGCAGGTCTCGAAATGGCCGGTCTTGTACGACGGGATGACGATGCTAACTAAAGGCAAACTCATAGTGCGTTCCCGGTTCAGGCGGCGACTGCCGTTACGATGTACTGCCACGGCAGCGCGTCTTCGACCGCCACCACTGGATCGATGCCGCTGGCGCCGGCCATCAGGCGGATCGCCGCCAGATACTTTTCACGCGCCGGTTCGTCGACGATGCGCGCGCTGCCGCCGCTGATCTGGAAGCCGGCCTGCTGGAACATCTCCAGCATGGCGCCGCGCGTGAAGATGCGCTTGCGCGATTTCTCCAGGCCTCCCGGGCCGTAGCGCAGGTCGCCCGCGTTCATGCGCGCCTGGATGCTCCAGTGCTGGAAGTTGCGGATGGTCGCCACGATTTTGCCGCCGGGCGCGATGCTGGTGCGGATTTTCTGCAGCAGCGTCCATGGATCGTCGATCATCTCCAGCGCCTCGTCGAGCACCCAGCAATCGGCGCCGCGCACGTGGTCCCACAGGTCAGGACCGGCGTGCTCGATCTCCACGTTGAAGACGAAATCGCAGTGCGGACGGGCCGCCTGGGCCGGCGCCGGATCGGCCTCGATGCCGGTGTAGTCGACGATGGCGTTGCGTGCCTTGTAGGCCTTGGCGAAGGCGCCGTCGCGGCAATGCACCTCGACGATCTTGCGCGCCTCCGGCGGCATGAAGTGCAGCAGGTCGGTGTTGACGACTGTAGTGGCGCTGGGCAGGTCGTAGTGATAGCCCCCGGTGCGGATCACGGTGCCCTGCCAGTCATGCTTGATGAAGTTGCGCTTCGGCGGCTTGGGCGCGAAGTCCTCGCGCACCCACTCGATGCTCTCGATCAGATCATGCGCGCCGGCCTGGTGGATCGCCAGCATGGTCGAAATCATCGGCGCGCCGTGCTTGATCGGCATCGGCCATTGGCGTACAACCTCGATATTGGTCAGCATGCAGGCCGGGTGCAGGTAGCGCACGGCGCCGTCGGCGCGGTCGTAGCCTTGCTCGTTGACCGGCTGGATGGTGCCGACGCCGTACATGCCCGGACGCAGATGGCTGTGCAATGATTCGATGAAGCCGCCCTTGAGGATCTCGACGTCCGAGTCCAGGAACAGCACCTCGCCCGACAGGCCAAGATGGTTGATCGCCCAGCTCAGGCCCGGGCCGTGATGGATGTTATAGCCGAACGGGATGAACTCGACGTTCTCGAAGCCGTCGGTGATGGCGCGGATCTTCTCGGCCACGTCCGGGTTGGAGCCGTCGATGATGTAGACGCGGTTGGTGTAGAACTGGCGCAGGGTGCGCAGCAGCGCCTCGATCAGGTCCGGCGAATTGTAGGACACGCTGACGATCGGAATCTGGTCGATGCGCACCGGTTCGGCCGCCGCGGTGTGCGACGGATCGTCGGACGGGCGCACCGCGTGCTGCGGCGCCGGCATGCGCGGCGCGGCCGGCTTGGCCACCTGCTGCAGCACCGTCTCCAGGTTGCGCACGAAGCGCGGCGTATCGAACAGCGCGCAGGTCATGCGGTTGGCCACCAGCTGGCGCTTCATCGAGGCGATGCGGTTAGGATCGTTGGCCAACGCCACGGCCTTCTCTTCGTAATCGGCGAAGTTATAGGTGATCAGCTGCGGCAGGTCGACCGCGCGCAGCAGGCTGCCAGCCATGCGCGACGAGAAGGTGTGGCCGGCGCAGGTGAGCAGCGGCAGGCCGGCCCACAGCGCGTCGCTGGCGGTGGTGCCGGCGTTGAACGGGAAGGTGTCGAGGAACAGGTCGGCCACCTGGTAGCGCGCCAGGTACTCGGCCGGCACGGCGCGGCTGTTGAAGATCAGGCGGTTGCGGTCGATGCCCGCCTCCTCGGCGTAACGGTACAGGTTCTCGCGCACTTCCGGGTAATCGGCCACCAGCCACAGGACGCTGTTCGGCACGCGGCGCAGAATGTTCATCCACGTGCCGAACATGTCGGGCGTGAACTTGAAGTTGTTGTTGAACGAGCAGAAGACGAAGGCGTCGTCCGGCAGGTTGACACTGGCGCGGGTCGGCTTGGCGGCGATGGCGCGCTGGCGGTCGTTGATCTGGAAGGTGTCGGGCAGGTACAGCGGCTTCTCGGTGAAGTCCTTGGTCATCTCCGGCGTGATCAGGAATTCGTCGGCCAGCACGTAATCGACGCCGGGCAGGCCGGTGCTGCCCGGGAAACCGAGGTAGGTCAGCTGCACCGGCGCCGGGCGGAACGCCAGGATGTTCGGGCGCGCACCCAGGGTCAGGCCGTGCAGGTCGACCAGGATATCGATTTCGTGGGCGCGGATGGTGCGCGCGGCCTGTTCGTCGGTCAGCGCATCGATGCGGATGTAATGGTCCATCGCCTTGACCACGCGGGCGCGGATCGGCGAGCCGTCCTCGCGGCTCCAGCTGAAGGCATAGACCTCGAACTTGCTGCGGTCGTGCAGCTCATAGAGTTCGGCGGTCAGGATAGAGACCGCGTGCGAGCAAAAGTCCGACGACAGGTAGCCGATGCGCAGGCGGCTGTGGCCATAACCATGGGCGCCGGTCAGCGGCGCGACGGCCGCGTTGACCTTCTCGTTGACGAAGCGGCGCGCGGCGGCCAGCTGCTGGGCGGGATCGTCGGAGGCGCTCAGCATCGCCAGCGCCGAGGTGCCGTCGATCATGGTCGTGACCGAGATGTGTTCCAGCCCGCTGTAGACGGGCCACTCGCACTGCTTCTGGCGCAGGTGGACCCAATGGGTCATCACGTTGGCCTGCTGCGGATCGACGCCCAGGCTCAGGGCCAGCATCTTCTCGGCCTCGGGGTAGCGCTTGCGGATCTCCAGCAGGCGTCCCAGGTTGTTCAGCGTCTGCACGTGCAGGGTCGGATTGGTTTTGATATCCGGCTGGACGTCGGTCAGGATCGAATTCCACATCGCCAGCGCCTCGTCGGGGCGGCCGACTCTTTCGAGCAGGGTGCCAAGATTGAGGCGGGCCTCGACGAAGTTCGGATTCTGCGCGATCGCCTGGCGCAGCACGGTCTCGGCGCCGGCGTCGTCGCCGCTATTGGACAGCACCACGGCCAGGTTGAAGCAGGCCGCGTAGACCAGCGGCGACGGCGTGTGCAGGATCCAGGTCTGGTACAGGCCGATCGCGGCGGGGAGCTGGCCGCTTTCCTGCAGCACGGCGGCGGCGCCGAACAGATCGCCGATGGAAAGCGCGCCGCTGGCGGCCAGGGCCATCACATTGCCGAGCGGGCTGGTATCGGAGGGAGCGGATGCGGCGGGAGCGTGAGCGGTCATGGCTGGGCTTAGAGTTGGATCGGTCCGGCACGCGGCGAACGGCCCGCAGAGCCACAAAAAGTACGCACTATCATACCTTTTGTCGCTGGCTGCGGGGCAACTTTTGGCTCAGGAGCAAGAATGTAAAACCACCTCTGCTCGACCGATCACAACCCCCGGGGTCAAGTCTGTCATTCGGACACAGGCTCGGCCGTATCGCCTAGATACGGTTGTGAGCGTGTCCGAATGACAGACTTGACCCCGGGGTGGGGTTAGCGGTCGGGGACGCTAAACCAGCTGCTGGCGCTGTGGCCGGCCTGCTCGCGGCGGGTGTTGGTGAGCGCGCCGGCGGCGCCTTGCAGTCCCTGTCCGGCGTGGTATTGCTTGAGCGCGTCCGTCAGCGCTTGCACGCTGTTTTCGGCGCCCGCGCCGGTGGCGTTCAATGCGGCCAGCTGTTGCGTTTGTGCCGCATTGGCGGTGCCGGATGTTGCCGGATTGGCAGTGTTGAAGGCCGACAGGGCGTTGCTCAGGCCACTCACTTGCTGTTGCAGCGAGGTGTTTGGCGTTGCCGACGTTGCCTGTTTTTGCGCCAGGAACCAGACGTCGGCGCTGTCGTGCACGCTGCCGTCGGTGCTGGTGTAGCGCGACGTCAGGCCGATGACGTTGCCGTTTTGCTGCGTCAGCGCGGCGCTGGCGCCGGTGGCGATCGTGGCGATGCCCAGTTGCGCCAGGGTCTTGAGCTCGTCGGCCTGGCTGACGCCGTCCGAGTTGCCGTCGATCCACACGCGCAGGGCGCCGAACGCGTCGTCGGCATCGCTGATGCGGCCGTCGCCATTGCTGTCGAGCGCGGCCAGCGCGGCGTAGCCGTCGGCCGCTTTGGTGCCGTCGGCCAAGGTGGTGGCGCTGCCGAACAGCTCGCCGCCGTCGTTGATGACGCCGTCACCGTTGCGGTCCAGGGCCAGCAGGCCGTCCTTGCTGTCGACCCAGCCGGTGTTGACCGTTTGGCCGTCGCCGCGGATGTCGAACTGCACACCAGCCGCGATGCTGACGGTGCGCACGCCGTTGCCGTCCAGATCCAGCACCAGCGGCGTGGCGTAGTTGACCGACGCGGCGTTGAGCGCCATCGTTTGCGTGACCGACATTGCCGCCACCTGGGCGCCGGTGAAGGCGTCCGCTTGCGCGATGCTGAGCGCGGTCAGGTTGGTGGTCGTCAGCGACGGGACCTGCCCGGCCGTGAACGCGGCGATCTGGTCGGTGGTGAAGACCTGCAACTGGCTCGCCTTGAGGCCCGCCACTTGCGTGTTGGTCAGTCCGGCGATCTGCGTGGTCGACAGGTAGCCGATCTGCGTGACCGTCAGCGAGCCGAGCTGGCTGGTGCTCCAGGCCGCCAACTGCGTCGGCGTGAAGGCGTTGATCTGGTCGATCGTCAGCGCGGCGATCTGGGCGTTCTTGAGCGCGCCCATTTGCAACGTCGTCAGCGCTGCGGACTGGGTGCCGGTCAGCGCGTTGAGTTGCGTCGACGTCAGCGTCTGGATTTGCGCCGTGGTCAGCGATTGCAGCTGGCTGGTGCCGAAAGCGGCGACCTGGTCGACCGTCAGCGCGGTGACCTGGCTCAGCTTGATGCTGGCGACCTGGTCCGTGGTGAGGGCCTGGATCTGGCCGTTCGACAGCGCCGACAGCTGCGTGGTGTTGAGGTAACCGATCTGCGCGGTACGCAGGGCGCTGATCTGGCTGGTGCTCATGGCAAACAACTGGTCGGCGGTCATCGCGCCGAGCTGGGCGCTGGTGAGCGCCTGCACCTGGGCCGTGTTCAGGCCCGGCAGTTGCGTGACGTCGAGGCTGGCAACCTGCAAGGTACCCAGCGCGGCGACGCTGGCCGTGACGAGCGCGCCGATCTGGTTGGTCGACAGCGCGACCACGGCGCTGACGCTGAGCGCGGCCGCTTGCGCGGTGCCCAACGCGGCGATCTGGTCGGTGCTGAAGGCGGTGATCTGGCCACCGTCGATGGCGGCGACCTGCGCCGTCTTCAGGCCGCGCACCTGGCTGGTGGTCAGCGCCACCGTCTGGTCGCTGCTCAGGCCGATGAACTGGCCGGCGGTCAACGCGGCGACGTCCTGGGTGTCGAGCGCGGCGACCTGACCGGTGCTGAGCGCGGCCAACTGGTCGGCGGTCAGCCACTGCATTTGGGCGGTGGACAGGCCGGTCATTTGCGCCGTGGCCAGCGCGGCGATCTGATCTGTGCTCAGGCTGCTGGCTTGGGCGGTGGTCATTGCGGCGATCTGGATGGTGCCCAGCGCACGGATCTGGTCGGTGGTCAGCGCCAGCAGGTTATCGACGGTCAGGCCGTAGGCCAACTGCGCGGTGCTCAGCGCGGCGATATGGGCGATGTCGAGCCCGGCCACCTGTGCCGTTTGCAGGCCGTTGGACAGCTGGATGGTGCTGAAGGCGGCCAGTTGCGCCAGGGTCAGCGAGTTGAGCTGTCCGGCGGACAGCGCCGCAAGCTGCACTGTGTTGATGGCGGTGATCTGGCGCGTGCTCAGCACGACCAGGTCGTCCGTTTCCAGTGCAACGATCTGGTCCGCAGTCAAGGCGTTCACTTGTTGCGTGGTCAAGGTCGATGCTTGCGCAGTGCTCAGCGCGACGATCTGGTCGGTCGTCAGCGCCTGCACCTGGCTGCTGCTCAGGACGGCCGTCTGCGCGGTGCGCAGCGCCACGAGCTGGTCGGTCGTCAAGGCGGCGATGCGGTCGCTGCCGACGCCATACACCAGTTGCGCGGTGGTCAGGGCGCTGACGTGGCCGGCATCCAGTGCGGCCAGTTGGGCTGTGCTCAGGCCGTTGCTGATTTGGCTGGTGGTCAGTGTTGCCAGCTCGGCTGTGGTCAGGCCGTTGAGCTGGTCGCTGTTGAGCACGCTGATCTGGTCGCTGGTCAGCGCGGTCATCTGGCGCGTTGTGAAGGACGACAGGTCGGCCGTTTCCAGCGCGGCAACTTGCGCGGTGGTCAGCGCGGCCACTTGCTGCGTGGTCAGGGTCGACGCTTGCGCCGTGCTCAGCGCGACGATCTGGTCGCTGGTCAACGCCTGCACCTGGCTGCTGTTCAGAACGGACGTTTGCGCGGTGCGTAATGCTGCGAACTGGTCGGTCGTCAGCGCGGCAATGCTGTCGCTGCTCAGACCATACACGAGCTGTGCGGTCGTCAGCGAACTGATGTGGTCCGCGTCCAGTGTCACCAATTGCGCCGTGCTCAGACCGTTGCTGATCTGGCTGGTTGTCAACGCCGCCAGCTCGGCCGTGCTCAGACCGTTGAGCTGGTCGCTGCTGAGTACGCTGATCTGGTCGCTGGTCAACGCGACCATCTGACGCGTGGTGAAGGACGACAGGTCGGCCGTTTCCAGCGCGGCAACCTGCGTGGTTGTCAGCGCGGCCACTTGCTGCGTGGTCAGCGCCGACGCTTGCGCCGTGCTCAGCGCGACGATGTGGTCGGTGCTCAACGCCTGCACCTGGCTGCTGTTCAGCACGGACGTTTGCGCAGTGCGCAAGGCTACGATCTGATCGGTCGCCAGCGCGGCGATGCTGTCGCTGCTCAAGCCGTACACGAGTTGCGCGGTGGTCAGGGAGCTGATGTGGTCCGCGTCCAGTGTTACCAATTGCGCCGTGCTCAGGCCGTTGCTGATCTGGCTGGTGGTCAACGCCGCCAGCTCGGCCGTGCTCAGGCCGTTGAGCTGGTCGCTGTTGAGTACGCCGATCTGGTCGCTGGTCAACGCGACCATCTGGCGCGTGGTGAAGGATGACAGGTCGGCCGTTTCCAGTGCGGCAACTTGCGTGGTCGTCAGTGCCGCCACTTGCTGCGTGGTCAGAGTCGACGCTTGCGCTGTGCTCAGCGCGACTATCTGGTCAGTGGTCAGTGCCTGCACCTGGCTGCTGTTGAGCACGGACGTTTGCGCGGTGCGCAATGCGGCGAGCTGGTCGGTCGTCAGGGCGCTGATGCTCTCGCTGCTCAGGCCATATACGAGCTGCGCGGTGGTCAGCGAGCTGACGTGGTCGGCGTCAAGCGCGACCAGTTGCGCCGTGCTCAGACCGTTACTGATCTGGCTGGTCGTCAGGGAAGCCAGTTGTGCCGTGGCAAGTCCGTTAAGCTGATCGCTGTTCAGCACGCCAACCTGGTCGCTGGTCAAGGCGACGATCTGGCGCGTGGTGAAGGATGACAGGTCTGCCGTTTCCAGCGCGGCGACCTGGTTGGTCGTCAGCGCCGCCACCTGCCTGGTGGCCAGCGATGCCGCCTGTTCCGTGGTCAATGCTGCGATCTGGTCGGTATTGAGGCCGGCGGCGATCTGGTCGGTGGTCAGCGCGGCGATCTGTGTGGTCGCCAGGGATGCGACCTGGTCGGTCAGCAGCGCCTGCAGCTGGTTCGTGCCGAGCACGGTCACTTGCGCGGTGGACAACGCGGCCAGGTCGGCCGTTTCCAGCGCTGCCATCTGGTCGCTGACCAGCGCGGTCAGCTGGGTGCTGCCGAGCGCGCGGACTTGTGCGGTGGTCAGGGCGACGATCTGGTCGGTGCTCAGCGCGGCAAATTGCGTGGCCTGCAGATTCTTGATCGCACCGGTGTTGATCGCGGCGAACTGGTCGGTGTTGAGCGCGGCCAACTGGGCGGTGCTCAGCGATGGCAGTTGGACCGAGGTCAGCACCGCCACATGGGCGGTTTCGAGCAGGCTCAATTGCAGGGTCGTCAGCGCGCCCAGCAGTTGCGTGGTCAGGCCGGTGACAGCGCTGGTGGAGAGCGCGTTGAGCTGGTCGGCCGTCAGCGCGCCGATCTGGTTGGTGTTGAAGGCGGCCAGTTGGTTGCTGTGTAGCGCGACAAAGTCCATCGTGCTGAGTGCGGCGACCTGGTCGGTGCTGAGCACGCTGATCTGCGACGTGCCCAGGACGCCGACCTGCGCCGTGCCCAGTGCCATGATCTGGTCGGTGTTCAAGGCGGCGATCTGGGCGGTGCTCAGGCCGCCGATTTGCGCGGTGCCCAGGGTACTAACCAGGTCGGTTGTCAGCGCGGCGACGTTGGCGGTCGTCAAAGCGGCGATTTGCGCCGTCTTGAGCACGGCGAAGTCTGCCGTCTCCAGCGCGTTGAGCTGGTCGCTGCCGAGCGCGGCCAGTTGCGCGGTGCTCAGCGCGGCAGTCTGCTGGCTGTTTAGCGCGACGATCTGGTCGGTTGTGATTGCGCCGAACTGGGCGGTATTGAGCGCGCCCAGTTGCGTGCTCGACAAGGTGGCGAAGTTGTCGGTGCTGATGGCGGCGATCTGGTCGCTGCCGAGCACGCCCAACTGGCGCGTGCTCAGGTTGTCCATCTGCAATGTGGTCAGCGCGGCGATCTGGTCCGTGGTGAGCGAGCGCGCCTGCGCCGAGCTCAGCGAATCGAGCTGGACGGTGGTCAGGTTTTGCAACTGGTCGACGGTCAGCGCGGTCAGCTGCACGGTGGTCAGCGCTTGCAGCTGCGCGGTTTTGAGCGCCTGCAGGTCGTCGGTGGCGATCGCCCGCACCTGGTCGGTGCCGAGCGCGATAAGCTGGTTGCTGGTCAGCGCGGCGACTTGGGCGGTGGTCAGGTTGTCGATCTGCGTCAGGCCCAGCTGGCTGACTTGCACGGTGCTCAGCGCGGCGATCTGATTACTGACCAGTGCGGCCAAGTCTTCCAGCTCCATCGCGTTCAGCTGAGCGGTGGTCAAGGCGGCGATCTGGGCGGTGGCCAGCTGTGCGAATTGCCGCGTTGTCAGCTGAATGATCTGGTCGTTGCTGAGCGCTTGGAGCTGCGCCGTCGTCAGGGCGTTGAGTTGCGCAGAAGCGAGACTCTGCAACTGGTCGGCCAGCAGCGCGTTGAGCTGGTCGGTGGCCAGCGCGGCGATCTGCGTGGTTTTGAGCGCGATCAACTCGTCGGTGGTCAGCGCCTGGATTTGTGTCGTGGTCAGCGACAGCAACTGGTTGCTGCTCAGCGCCTGGGTTTGTGCGCTGGTCAGCGCGGCGATGCGGTCCAAGGTCAGCGACTGGATCTGGTCGGTGCCCAGCGCGGCGATCTGCGCGGTTTTGAACGCGGCCAGGTCTTCCAGCTCGATGGCGCCCAGTTGCTGCGTGCTGAGGGTGGCCACTTGCGCGGTCGCCAGTTGCGCGAACTGTTGCGTGGTCAGCTGAATGATCTGGTCGGCGGTCAGCGAGCGCAGCTGTGCGCTGGACAAGGCGTTGAGCTGGCCCGAGCCCAAGGCCTGCACCTGGTCGATGAGCAGGGCGGTGATCTGGTTGCTGCTGAGCGCGGCGATTTGCACGGTCTTGAGCGAGATCACTTCGGCCGTGGTCAACGCTTGCATTTGATCGGTAGTCAGCGCGGCGATCTGCGCGGTCGCCAAGCTGCCGAGCTGCGCGGTGGTGAACGACATGATCTGGTCGCTGGTCAGCTGAGCGACGCGTTCGGTGCTCAGCGCGGCAAGTTGCGTGACGGTCAGCCGGGCCAGATCTTCCAGCTCGATCGCGCGCAGTTGATCGCTGCTCAACACGGCAACGCCGGCGGTGCTGATGCTGCCGATCTGGCGCGTGGTCAGCGCCACGATCTGGTCGGTGCTCAAGGCGGCGATCTGGGCGCTGCCGAGGCCGGCGATCTGGTTCTGGGTCAGCGCCTGGATCTGGTCGGTGCTCAGGTTGCTCAGGCCGCCGATCGCGGTCAATTGCGCGGCGCTCAGGGCGGCAAAGTCTTCCGAGCTGAGCGCGTGGATCTGGTCCGAGTTCAGCGACGATAGCTGGCTGGTCGACATCGATGCGACCTGGGTGCTGGTCAGCGCGGTGACCTGGTCGGTGCTCAGCAGCGCGACGTGGGCGGTGTTGAACGCGGCGATTTGCGCGGTCTTGAGGACCGTGATTTCGGCGGTGTTGAGGGCGGTCAGTTGGCCGCTGGTCAGGCTGGCGATCTGGCCCGTGGCCAGCGCGGCGACCTGCTGCGTGGTCAGCGAAGTGATCTGCGAGGTCAGCAGACTCTGGAATTGCGAGGTGCTCAGCGAAGCCAGCTGCGCGGCGGTCATGCCTTGCAGCTGGTCGGTGGAAATTGCGCCGAACTGGGCGCTGTTAAACGCCAGCAATTGCGCGGTGCGCAACGCGGCCAAATCGCGCGTTTCCAGCGCGGCGATCTGGTCGGTGATCAGCGCTGCAACTTGCTGGCTGGTCAGGTTGGCCACTTGCGTGACGCTCAGGCCGGCGATCTGGTCGCTGTTGAGCAGCACGAACTGGGCGGTGCTCAACGCCGCCACTTGCTGGGTCTTGAACGCGGCCAGGTCCTGGGTTTCCAGCACGGCCAGTTGGCCGGCGGTCAGCGCGTTCACCTGGGCCGTCGTCAGATTGCCTGCTTGCAGCGTGTTCAATGCAACGATCTGGTCGGTGCCGAGCGCGCGGAACTGGTCGCTGGTGAGCACCGCCATCTGGGCGGCGGTCAGCGAGCGGAACTGGTCGTCGGTCAGCGCGCTGACTTGGGCTGTCGTCAATGCCTGCACTTGCGCGGTCCTCAGCGCGGCGATGTCGCCGGTAGCGAAGGTTTGCAGCTGGTCGGTGCCGAGGGCGACAAGCTGGCCCGTGCTCAATCCGGCCACCTGCACGCTGGTCAGCGCGGCTGCCTGCGCGGTGCCGAGGTTGGCGAAAAGGCTGGTGCCGAGCGCTGCGAGTTGCACCGTTCTGAGGGCGGCGAAGTCCTGGCTTTCCAGCGCGTTCAGCTGGTTGCTGCCGAGGGCGGCGACTTGTTGCGTGGACAAGCCGGCGATTTGTACGGTTGTCAGCGCGATCAACTGGTCGCTGTTGAAGGCGGCGATCTGTGCCGTTTTGACGGCGGCTATTTGCGCGGTTTTCATCAGTGCCAGCACGTCTGCACCCAGGGCCAGCAATTGCTCGCTGCTCAGCAAGGCTACTTGCGTGGTGGACAAGCTGGTCACCTGCGCCGTGCCCAGCGCGGCGATTTGCGTGCTGTTCAGCGATTGCAACTGCGCGCTGGACAGACCGTTCAGCTGGGCGCTGGTGAGCGCCTGCATCTGGCCGGCGGTCAGCGCGTTCAGGTTGACGGTGCTCAATCCCGCCAGTTGCGCGGTGCGCAGCGCGGCCAGGTCGTGGGTTTCCATCGCGGCGATCTGGGCGCTGTCGAGCGCCTGCAGCTGGCGGGTGCTCAGGTTGGCGACCTGGGTGCTGGTCAGCGCGACGATCTGGTCGGTGCTCAGCATGCTGATCTGATCGGTGCCGAGCGCGGCCAGTTGAATGGTCCTCAACGCGGCCAGGTCGGCCGTCTCAAGCGCGAGCAACTGGTTGGTCGACAACACGGCAAGCTGCGCGGTGCCCAGGTTGCTAGCTTGCGCCGTGGTCAGCGCGGCGACCTGGTCGGTCGTCATGGCCGCTAGTTGCTTGCTGGTCAACGCCGCGATTTGCTGGGTTTTCAGCGCTTGCAGCTGGTCGGTGGTCAGGGCCGCTACGCTGGACGTGCCGAGGCCAATGACCTGTTGCGTCTTGAGCGCGACCAGGTCCTGGGTTTCCATTGCCACCAGCTGGGCGGTCGACAGCAAGGCCAGCTGTTGCGTGGACAGCGCACCCGTTTGCGACGTGGTCAGCGCGACAATCTGGTCGGTGGTGACGGCGCCGAACTGGCCGGCGCTCAGCGCGTTGATTTGCGACGATTTAAGCGCCGCCCAGTCGGCCGTGGTCAGCACGGCCACTTGCGCGGTCAGCAGGTAGCCGATCTGGGCGGTGCTGAAGGCGTTCACTTGGGCCGTGGTCAGCGCGCCCAATTGGGCCGAGCTGAGCACCTGAACCTGATCCGAGCTCAGTTGCGCGATTTGCGTGGTTTTCAGCGCCGCGACCTGGTTGGTGGTCAAGGTGGCGATGGCTTTGGTGCCCAGGCTGAGCAGCTGGCTGGTCTTGAGCGCGGCGAAGTCCTGCGTTTCCATTGCGGCCAACTGCGCGGTGGTGAGCGCTTGCAACTGGGCGGCGGTCAGCGCGCCGGCTTGCGCGGTCGTCAGCGCGACGATCAGATCGGTATTCAGCGCGGCCACCTGCGCCGGCGTCAGCGCGGCGACCTGCGCGGTCCGCAGCGCGGCGAAATCGACCGTTTGCAGCGCGTTGATCTGGTCGGTCGACAGGGCCGCAATGGCGCGCGTGCTGAGCGCGGCGGTCTGGGCGGTCGTGAGCGCGACGATCTGGTCGGTCGTCAGCGCGGCAAGCTGGCCGTTGGTGAAGTTGCTCAGCTGGGTGCTGGCCAGCGCGGCCAACTGGGTGGTCGTCAAGGCGGCCACCGCGTTGCTCGACAGCGCGGCCGCTTGTTGCGACTTGAGCGCCACCAGGTCCTGCGTTTCCATCGCGGCGATCTGATCGCTGTTGAGCGTGGCGATATGCTGGGTCAGCAGCGATGCCGCCTGCAGCGACGTCAGTCCCGCGACCTGTTGCGTCGTGAGCGCGGCGAACTGTGCGGTGCCAATCGCGGCGATCTGGCTGGTTTTCATCACCGCCAGATCGCGCGTTTCGATGGCGGCGACCTGGTCGCTGTTGAGCGCGCCGATCTGGCGGCTGGTCAGCGCGGCGCCCTGGCCGGTGGTCAGGCCGACGATCTGGTCAGTGCCTAGCGCGGCGATTTGCTGGGTCGACAGCGCGGCAAGCTGGGCGGTGGTCAGCGCGGCGACCAGCGCGGTGTTCAGCGCGGCGATATTGGCTGTGCTGAGACCGGCCAGCTGCTGCGTGCGCAGCGCGGCCAGGTCCTGCGTTTCCATGGCGTTCAGCTGGTCGCTCGACAAGGCCGACAGTTGCAGCGAGCTCAGCGCGCTGGCTTGCGCGGTTTTCAGCGCGACAATCTGGTCGGTGCCAAGCGCGGCGATCAGATTGGTGCCCATCGCGGCAAGCTGCTGGGTCTTGAGCGAGGCGAAATTGGCCGTGCTGAGCGCGCTCAGCTGCAAGGTCGAGAGCACCGCCATGTTCTGCGTGCTCAGCCCGTTGGCCTGGGCCGTGCCCAGCGTGGCGATCTGTGCCGTGTCCAGCGCGGCGATCTGCGCGGATTTCAGCGCGGCAATCTGCGTCGTGGTCAGCGCGGCAACCTGGTTGGTTCCGAGCGCGGCGATGCCCTCGCTGGACATCGCGGCGATCTGCTGGGTGCGCAGCGCGGCCAGGTCCTGGGTTTCCAGCGCGGCAAGCAACGCCGTCCCCAGCGACGCCATTTGCGCCGTGGTCAGTCCGGCCGCTTGCGCGGTGGTCAACGCGGCCATCTGGTCGACGGTCAGTGCGTTCAGTTGCGCCGTCGTCAAAGCGGCGACCTGCGCCGTTTTCATCGCGGCGATGTCGCGCGTCTCGATCGCGGCGACCTGCTCCGAGCTGAGCACGGTGATTTGCGTGGTGGTCAGCGCGGCCACTTGCTGCGTGCTCAGCGCGGCGATCTGGTCGGTGCTCAGGCCCCGCAACTGGCCGCTGCGCATTGCGGCGACCTGGGTGGTCGTCAGCGCGGCGATCTGATCGGTGCTGAGGACGCTGGTGGTGGCGGTGCCAAGCGCGTTCAGTTGCTGGCTCCTGAGGGCGGCGAAGTCCTGGGTTTCCATCGCGGCCAGCTGGGCGCTGCTCATCTGGCCCAGTTGCAGCGTGGTCAGCGCGGCGGTTTGCGCCGTCGTCAGCGCGACGATCTGATCGGTGCTGAGCGCGGCGAATTGCCTGGTGGTCAGCGCGGCGATCTGCGCGGTTTTGAGCGCGGCGAAGCCGGCCGTGCCGAGCGCGGCCAACTGTTCGCTGGCGAGGGCGCCGATTTGCACGGTCGACAGGCTGCTGCTTTGCGCGGTGCGCAGCGCGGCGATCTGGTCGGTGGTCAGCGCGCCGAGCGCGGCGGTGCCGAGCGAGACCAGTTGCTGCGTGGTCATCGCGCTGATGTCGTCGGTTTCGATGCTGGCCAGCTGGCTGTTGCTCAGCGCGGCCAGCTGGCGGGTCTGCAGCGCGGCGGTCTGGCTGGAGGTCAACGCGACGATCTGCGCGGTGCCAAGCGCGCGCAGTTGCGCCGTGTTCAGCGCCACCACCTGGCGGGTTTGCAGCGCGGCGATGTCGTCGGCCTCGACCAGCGCAATCTGCGCGGTCGTCAGCGCGGCGACCTGGACCGTGGCGAGCGCGGCGAACTGGTCGCTGGTCAAGCCATGGACCAGCTGATCGTTGGTCAGGTTGATCATTTGCCCGGTCGTCAGTGCCTGGATCTGCCTGGTGGTGAAGCCCTGGCCGATCTGGTCGGTGCTGAGGGCACGCAGATTCTGCGTCGATAGCGCCCGTAACTGGTTGGTACCGAACGCGGCCAATTGCGACGTCAACAGCACGGTCATGTGCGTTGTGGTGAGCAATGCAATTTCCGCAGTCGTCAACAAGGCGATCTGGTTGGGTTGCAGGCTGACGAGTTGGTCGGTGGTGAATCCAGGTACTATCGATGGCATAATTTATCTCCTGACGGAAATATATCTTACCGGCAATTACCTTGATTGAGTGAAAAGACGTCTAAAAGGCGCGTAAATCTTTGTTTAAAAACAAGGGGTTAATATTGCCTGTCTCATCAGCTTGTCAACAAGGCGGGCCGTGCAAAAGAAGCAAATAAGAAACACTGTAAGATAAGGGTTCGCGCGTAACCTTTAACCTTCCCTCTATGCTGCTGACGCCCGCCACATTTATTCCATTGATCAACCCCGAACAGCACGATCGTGCGCTGACGTTCGTGTTCCATCGCGGAGAGTTGCTATTAAACAACGCCACGTTGGGCTTGCCGGACCCCGACAAGGTCGCCGCGCTCGATCTGCCGGCCGAACGCGTGCATGCCTTGGGTACGTGGGAAGGGCGTTATTATCAGCTGGCCTGGCTCGACCAGCCGTTGCCGGTGGACGCCGAGCACGGCTACCACGGCTTGCGCTCGCTGTTCGGCGCTGTCGACGATGGGTTTCTGGGGCTGGCCGGCAGGGCGTTCCAGCTGGCCGAATGGGCGCGCACGCATCGCTTTTGCGGCGCCTGCGGCACGCCGACGCAGCGGCTCGACGGCGAGCGCTGCTATAAATGTTTGAACTGCGGCATGACCGCCTATCCGCGCATCTCGCCGGCGATGATGGTGCTGATCCGCAAGGGCGACTCGGTGCTGCTGGCGATGCACGCCAAGTCGCCGGCCAAGCGCTACACGGCGCTGGCCGGCTTCCTGGAGGCGGGCGAATCGATCGAGGAAGCCGTCCACCGCGAGGTGTTCGAGGAGGTCGGGCTGCGGGTGCACAACCTGCAATACTTCGGCAGCCAGTCGTGGCCGTTCCCGCATTCGCTGATGATCGCTTACACCGCCGATTATCTGGAGGGCGAAATCCGCGTCGATCAGAACGAGATCGCCGACGCCCGCTGGTTCGGTCCGGATGATGCGTGGCCCGAATCGCCGGTGACCGTGTCGATCGCGGCCAAATTATTGAATGCCCACCGTCCAAAAGCATGAGCATCGCATGGAATGAAGTCGGGCAAGCCGGCGAACTGGAGGCCGCCTTCGCGCTGGCGCGCTCGCAGCAGCGTCCGCTGTTCCTGTACTGGGGCGCGGTGTGGTGTCCGCCGTGCAACCGCGTCAAGGCCGAGATCTTTGCGCGCGACGAGTTCATCCGGCGTTCGGCGTCGGTGGTGTGCTGCCACCTCGACGGCGACACTGCCGGCGCCCAGGCGCTGGCCGCGCGCTACGGGCTGCGCAGCTATCCGACGCTGGTGCTGTTCGCGCCCGACGGCAATGAGATCACGCGCCTGCCATGCGAGCTCGATGGCGAACTGTTCGTTGCCGCTTTCGACACGGCGTTGGCCGTGCATGCGTCCGGTTCCAGCGCCGTCGTTGCTTTGGAGGCCGCGTTGTCCGGCGCGCGCAAGCTCGTCGC
The DNA here is from genome assembly GCF_979258245.1 of Duganella sp. AC917. Classification (NCBI taxonomy): domain Bacteria; kingdom Pseudomonadati; phylum Pseudomonadota; class Betaproteobacteria; order Burkholderiales; family Oxalobacteraceae; genus Duganella; species Duganella sp. AC917. The sequence goes on along the minus strand of NZ_OZ409848.1, from coordinate 4,887,618 downwards.
GAACGAGTGGTCGTTGCTGAGCCACTATTCCTGGGATACCGACGAAGGCCGGCTGCTGGGCGGGCTGGATTTGGCGGAGACCCTGCTGGCGCTGGTGCGCGCGTGTGACGATGCCGACGCCGCCGCGCGGCTGGCTTTGCATGCGCAGCTGGCCACCGCCGGCAAGGGCGTCGATGCGGCGGCCAATGCCGATGCGTTGATGGCGATTTTTTCGGACCCGCAGTTGGCACGCGCCAACATGGATATTCTCGGCAACAGCGGCATCAACCTGATCAAGTTCGCCAGCCGGCGCGAGGAACTGGCCGCCGTGCTCAGCGGTGCGGCCGCGCAATGGGCCGACGATTTCTGGCTCGGTGCGCCGGATCGCTTGACGGCGGTGCGGCTGCAAATGCGGCTGTCGCGTTTGCTGACATCGACGCAGGGTTTGCAGCAGCAGGTGCTGGAGCGTGTGGAGACGGCGCTGGCCGAATCGACCGATCCCTATGAGCGACACACCTTGGTCAACACGGCGATCAGCGCGCTGAACGATGCGGGACTGGCGGCGCACGCGGAGCAGGTGTTGCTGGCGGAGTTGCCGCGCTCCCACTCGCCCTACTATTTCATGTTGAGTCTGGCGACGGGCGCCAAGCGGCGCGGCGACATGCTAGCCGCGCTCGACTGGTATCAAAAGGCATGGAACGCGGCGGTCGGTCCGGCGACGCGCTTGCAGTGGGGCGTGACGTACCTGAATAGCCTGATGGAGTTGTCGCTGCAAGACGCGCTGCGCATCGACCAAGCCGAACAAGGCCTGCGGGCCGATATCGCGGCGGCCGGTCCAGACGCCTTCGAACAACGTAATCTGGCGCAGCTACAAAAACTGCGCGATGAGAAATGGGTCGCACGGCGCAGGAACGGATAATCCGCCCGACGCGCTTGCACGATTTTTCGCGGTTATTGATTGGAAAGTTCCCAGGGTCAGTTCCGACATTCGGACATTACGGAACTTCCGCAGTTCCAGAAAGTGCCTAAAATATTTTGGTTTGTCCGAATGTCGGAACTGACCCCGGGTTCTAACGGGAGCCTGGCTTGCGGCGGAACTCGGCGTTCGGTTTCCATTGCGGCATGTCCTTGTTCTGCGCGATGCGGTAACCGGTCTGGAACAGCAGGGCGATGTCTTCCACGGCGCCGCGCGTGTCCCACTTGGGATCGACCACGTCGTTGACCGTATGGTATTGCTGCGCACTGTAGCGCAGCAATTTTTCGCGGCCGTATCCGGCCGGCTTGCCGATGAAGTCGAGGCTGTCGCTGAGGTGCACAACCGGCACCCCGGCCTTGGCGAATTCGATCTGGTCGCCACGGTAGAAATTGCCATATTCGCCGTTGCTGTCCGGCCGCACGGCGCGGCCCTGGCTGCGCGCCACGTTGACCACCACGTCATCGGCCGTCGATTGCCCCATGCCGCGCAACTCCACCGTGCGCGTGCGGCCCCAGACGTTCATGCCCTGCAAGTTGATGTTGACCAGCGTCTTGTCGATCGGATACAGCGGGTTGCGCGTGTAGTATTTGGCGCCCAGCTGGCCGCGCTCCTTGCCCGTGGTCGCCAGAAACACGATGGTGCGCTTGGGCGCGACCGGCAACGCCTTGTAGGCCTTGGCGATCTCCAGCAGGGTGGCCACGCCGGCGGCGTTGTCGAGCGCGCCGTGGAAAATCTGCTGCGTGCGCGGGCCGGGCAGGGTGTCATCGATGCCGAAGTGGTCCCAGTGCGCGCTGTAGACGATGACTTCGTTCTTGAGCTGCGGGTCGGAGCCGGCGATCCTGGCCACGACGTTGTGCGAAGGAACTTCGCGCCACGCGTTCAGTTCGCTCACCTTGAGCTTGACGCCCAGCGGCACCGGCTTGAAGTCGCGCGACAGCGCCTGCTGCTTCAGCACGTCGAAGTCGAAGCCACCGGCTTTGAAGACGTCGCGCGCGCGGTCGCCCTGCAACCAGCCGGGCACGGCCGGAAAGTCCGGGTCCGGCGCCTTGTCGAAAATCGCGAAGTTTTCGCGGCTCCAGGTGTTGCGCACGACCTCGTACGGGTAGGCGGCCGGCTTGGCTTCGTGCACGATCAGCGCGCCGTCCGCGCCCATTTTGGCGGCCATTTCATATTTGTAGGCCCAGCGCCCGTAGTAGGTCATCGCCGCGCCGCCGAACACGGCCGGGTCCAGCCGCTTGGGCTGCTTGGGGTCCGGCAGCGGCGGGTCGTTGATCAGCACGACCATGGTCTTGCCTTTCAGGTCGACGCCCTTGTAGTCGTCCCAGCGATATTCCGGCGCCTGCACGCCATAGCCCACGAAGACCAGCTCGGAGTCGGTGACGTCGATCTGCCGTTCGGCGCGCGCCGACCAGGCCACGTAATCGTCGCCGAAGATCAGCTGCGTGCTGACGCCGTCCTTGCCGGTGTAGCTCATCGTCGGGTGGCTGGAGATGGCCACCGTCGGCACCCGTTGCAGATAAGTGCCGTCCGGGTTGCCCGGCTCCAGGCCCAGCTTTTTGAACTGTTGCTGCAGGTACTCGATGGTGAGCTGTTCGCCACGCGTGCCCGGCGCGCGTCCCTCGAACTCGTCCGACGAGAGCGCGGTGACGTGCTCGAGCCAGCTGCCGGCGTCGATCTGGCGCTGCGCGGCGTGCAGCATCTTTGCCGGCGACGGCGCCGCTGCGGCTTTGGCCGTGGCCGTGCCGGGCGCATGGGGCGTGGCCGCCAGGCTGGCGCACGAATAACTAGCCAGCAACGCCGTCGACAGGAGCAGTTTCATGAAAATAACTTTTGTTAAGGGACGATAGCCTCATTCTGACACATTTTGTTGCTCGATGACACTAATTAACCAATCCACAAATAATCTCACCCGTGGCGACAGGTGGCGGTTGTGCGAATAGACGATATTGAGCGGCATCGGCGCGGGCCGCCAGGCCGTCAGCACTTGCTCCAGCGCGCCCGATGCGAGCAGCGGACCGATGCTCTGACCCGGCACCTGGATCAGGCCCAGTCCGGCCACGCAGGCGGCGATATACGCCTCGGTGCCGTTGACGGAGACCCGGCTGCGCATCGCCAGGGTGCGCTCGGCGCCGTCGCTGTCGACGTATTGCCAGTCCATGTCGCGCCCGGTCTGGCTGGAGAAAAAATTGACGGCGTAATGGTGTTGTAAATCGTCTAGTGTGCGCGGCCGGCCGTGACGTTCAAGATAGGCTGGCGAGGCCAGGTTGACCTGTTCCAGGTTGCCGATGCGCCGCGCCACCAGCGTGGAGTCGCGCAAGGTGCCGCCGCGCACGGCGCAGTCGATGCCTTCGCCGACCAGATCGGCAAAACGGTCGCCGGAGCCGAGCCGCACCTGTATCCCGGGATGGCGCGCGATAAATTCGGGCAGCGCCGGAATGACGACCAGGTGCGCCAGGCGCTCGGGCAGCTCGACCCGCACTGCGCCGCTGAGCAGGCGGCCGTCGCCGGCAAACAGGCCGTTCATGTCCTCCAGGTCGTTGAGCAGGGCCGTGCAGCGTTCCAGATATTGCGCGCCCTCGGCCGTGAGGCTGACCTTGCGCGTGGTGCGCTGGAGCAATCGCACGCCCAGTTGCTGCTCGATCGCCTGCACGGCGTTGGTGACGGTCGGCTTGGGCAGATTGAGCCGCTCGGCCGCCTGCGTGAAACTCTTGCAGTCGGCCACCGCGCGGAAGATCTGCATCACCTTGAACTGATCCATGATTGTTATGTATTTTCGAATGAAGTAATGGATTCGCGCATATTTATTATCTCGATCGATAATAGCATAATGACTTCTCCGCTTCCTTCTCACTTACTCTCTCTGGAGCTTCATCATGCAAACACGCAAACTCGGCCGCACTGGCCCGCAAGTCTCGCAACTGGGCCTGGGATTGATGGGCATGTCCGACCTGTACGGTCCGGCGGATCGCGCCGAAAGCCTGGCCACCATTCATGCCGCGCTGGACGCCGGCGTCACCCTGCTCGACACCGGCGATTTCTACGGCATGGGCCACAACGAATTGCTGCTGGGCGAGGCGCTGCGGGCGGCCGGCCGCGACAACGTCAACATCAGCGTCAAGTTCGGCGCGATGCGCGATCCTGCCGGCAACTGGATCGGCTACGACGCCCGGCCGGCGGCCGTGAAGAACTTTGCCGCCTACAGCCTCAAGCGGCTGGGGGTGGAGCATATCGATATCTACCGTCCGGCGCGGCTGGATCCGACGGTGCCGATCGAGGAGACCGTCGGCGCCATCGCCGAGCTGGTCAAGGCGGGCCGGGTGCGCCACATCGGGCTGTCGGAAGTGGGCAGCGAGACCTTGCGCCGCGCCCACGCCGTGCATCCCATCTCGGATCTGCAAATCGAATATTCGATGATTTCGCGCGGCCTTGAGGATGGCATCCTGCAAACCTGCCGCGAGCTGGGCATCGGCATCACCGCCTATGGCGTGCTGTCGCGCGGCCTGATCAGTGGACACTGGAGCAAGCAACGCGCCGGCGAAGCCGATTTCCGTGGTTTGGCCAGCCCGCGCTTCCAGGGCGAGAACCTTGACCACAACCTGGGGCTGGTGGAAAAAGTGCGCGCCATCGCCGACGAGCTGGGCGTGTCGGTGGCGCAAGTGGCGATCGCCTGGGTGGCGGCGCAGGGCGAGGACATCGTTCCGCTGGTGGGCGCCCGTACCCGGGCCCGCCTGACGGAGGCGCTGGGGGCGAACGCCGTTCAACTGTCGGCAGCCGATCTGGCGCGGCTGGAGCAGGCGGTGCCCGCCGATGCGGCCGCCGGCGATCGCTACAACGCCCATTCCACCTCTGTGCTCGACAGCGAAAAAGGCTGAAAACGCTGTCAAATCGGATAATCGGATGGATTTGACCGGAAAATTGCGCTTTTTTATCTGAAAACTTAATACTAAGATGAACTTATCGACGAACACAACGCAACACGTTCCGCAACATCGCCGAACAGCGCTCTCCGGAGCATGCAGTTAATCAGATAAGGAGCACTACCATGAACGTCAAATCCATCATCGCATCGGTTTCCCTGCTGGTTGCCGCCGGCGCTGCTTTCGCCCAGGCACCGTCGGGCCAATTGACCCGTGAACAAGTCATTGCCGAGACCGTCGCCGCGCGCGCCGCCGGCCAGCTGGACCAGAACGAACTGACGATCACGCAATCGTTCGCGAACGCCTCGCCGAGCGCCCTGAGCCGCGCCGACGTCAAAGCGCAGACCGTGGCCGCGCGCAACGCTGGCGCGCTGGACCATAACGAAGCCTACGACGACCCCGCCTACATGACGCCGAGCGCCCGCAAAGCCGATGTGAAGGCGCAAATGGCCGCCAAAGCCGCTCAAGGCGGTAGCACACAATAAGTATCTCTTTCGACGTGCCCGGCGCGGCATGGGCCGCCGGGTAACGCATCCTCAGCAAACGGGCGCAGCGATAAAGATCGCCGCGCCCGTTTTTATTGTTGAGTGTTCGTTACGCATTCCCATATAAACAACAAGGTAGCGTTATCACTCCCGGCATTTAACGTTTTTCGGTATAGTTTCCTGTGGAAAACAGGAGACTTTTATGAATAAATTATCTTTCCAGCAGAAGCTGTGGGTGCCATTGATTTGCAGCCTGCTGTGCATTACCGCCATCTTCCTGTATCAGACGTTCGAGGTCCGCAGCCTGCGCATCGAAGAACGCAGCAACGAATTGCGCCACATCGACGATGCCGGCCTGAGCATCGTCAAACAGTTCGGCGACAAGGCCGCCGCCGGCACGATGACCAAGGAAGAGGCGCAAAAGCAAGCGATGGCGCTGATCAAGGGTCTGCGCTACGGCAAGGACGGCTATATCACCATCACCAGCGGCACCGTGTCGCTGATGAATCCGTTCAAGGCGGAAAACGATGGCAAGGACATGGTCGACTTCAAGGACCCGAACGGCACCTATTTATACCGCGACATCCGTGGCGCAGGCGCCTCGCCGGAGGGCGCCGGCTTCGTGCGCTACTGGTGGACACGGCCGAACACCACCGTGCCGGTGCCCAAGATGAGCCGCGTGCAGCATTACGCCCCGTGGAACTGGGACTTGACCACCGGCGTGTACATGGATGACATCGACGCGGCCTTTCAAGCCTCGCTGTTGAAGTCGGCCGGATTGCTGGCGGCGGTGTGCGTGCTGCTGTGGACGATCGTCAGCCTGGTCAACAAGAGCTTGCGCCATACCATCGGCGGCGACCCGGATTACGTCAGCAAGGTCGCGCTGCAGATCGCCGGCGGCGACCTGAGCGCGTCGATCAAGACCCACGCGAGCGACAACGCCAGCATCCTGTTCGCGATGAAGTCGATGCAGGGTCGGCTGGCCGAGACCATCGGCGAGATCCGCCGCAGCGCCGACACCATTGCCACCGCCTCGGGCGAGATCGCCTCGGGCAATATGGACTTGTCGGCCCGTACCGAATCGCAGGCCAGCTCGCTGGAAGAGACGGCTGCGTCGATGGAAGAATTGACCTCCACCGTCACGCAGAACGCCGATAACGCGGTGCAGGCCAATCAGCTGGTCATGTCGGCCTCGGCCGTCGCGGAAAAAGGCGGCAAGGTGGTGTCGCAGGTGGTGCAGACGATGGATACGATCAACGCGTCGGCGACGCGCATTGTCGACATCATCAGCGTCATCGATGGCATCGCGTTCCAGACCAACATCCTGGCGTTGAACGCGGCGGTCGAAGCGGCCCGCGCCGGCGAGCAGGGCCGTGGCTTCGCGGTGGTGGCCTCCGAGGTGCGCAACCTGGCGCAGCGCTCGGCCGGCGCGGCCAAGGAGATCAAGGAGCTGATCAACGCGTCGGTGGACAGCATCAGCGCCGGCAGCGCGCTGGTGGCCGAGGCCGGAACGACGATGGATCAGGTGGTCGCCAGCGTGTCGCGCGTGACGCAGATCATGTCGGCGATCACGGCCGCGTCGAGCGAGCAGAGCACCGGGATCGGCCATGTCAATACGGCGATCACCGAGATGGATTCGGTCACGCAGCAGAACGCGGCGCTGGTGGAGCAAGCCGCCGCTGCGGCGGGCAGCATGCAGGAGCAGGCTGGCAATCTGGCCGAGCTGGTGAGCCGGTTCAAGCTGAGCGGCGACCAGCCGCAGCAGAGTGTTGCCATCCATCAGCCGCGCGCGGCAGCGAGGCCGGCGCCGCGCCGGGTGGCGTTGTCGCGTTAAGATAGGACCGGGGGGCAGGCACGGCTTGTTCCCCGGGCATCCGTCGAGTTTTTTACTGCGCCGGTTCCAGCACGGCCGCTTCAAACACCAGCTTGCCCCCGTCCACGCGGAACACGCCGATCAGTTCCCCGCCGTCGCCTTTGACATCCGGATACTGCGTGCAGGTTTGCGTCTCGACCTGCCACATCTCGCCGCCGGCGCGCAGGGTCCACACATTATCCCCGCCCGACAGCAACTCGATCTCGACATCGTCGGCGGGCATGTCCGACAGCTCGATCCTGCGCAAGCATTGCGGCAAATGCTGCATGATCAGTTCCACACTGCTCTGGCTGCTCCAGAAATACTTCTGCGACCGGTGCACCGTCATCACGTGCTCGCTATTGCCGGTTTCCGGGTAGTACGAAGCGCTGTCGTCGACACACGCCGTCAGCATCAGGGACATCAGTACTATCAGTATCTTGCGCATGGGCGGGTTCCGGTCGGTACTATCGAGTTTGCAACATTATAGCCGTCCCCGGCTGTGCAACCCGCAGCGTCGGCGCCGCCGCGCCCGTTTTGAAGAAACCGACCACCCTGGCCAACGCTTCGGCCTGCTCCTGCATGCTCTGCGACGCGGCCGCCGCCTGCTCCACCAGCGCCGCGTTCTGCTGCGTGACCTCGTCCATCTGCGTGATGGCGACGTTGATCTGTTCGATGCCCATGGTCTGCTCCTGGCTGGCCGAGGTGATCTCGCCCATGATGTCGGTCACGCGCTGGATGCTGGCGACGATGTCGCCCATGGTCTGGCCGGCCTCGTTGACCAGCTTGGAGCCGTCGTCGACGTTGGCCACCGAGGCCGAGATCAGTTGCTTGATCTCCCTGGCCGCCGCCGCCGAACGTTGCGCCAGGTTGCGCACTTCCGACGCCACCACCGCGAAGCCGCGCCCTTGTTCACCGGCGCGCGCCGCCTCCACCGCCGCGTTCAGCGCAAGGATATTGGTCTGGAAGGCGATGCCGTCGATGACCGAGATGATGTCGACGATCTTGCGCGACGAGGCGTTGATCGATCCCATCGTGTCGACCACCTGGGCGACGATGGCGCCGCCCTTGCTGGCCACTTCCGACGCGCTGCGCGCCAGCGTGTTGGCCTGGCGCGCGTTGTCGGCGTTCTGTTTGACGGTGGAGGTCAGCTCCTCCATCGACGACGCGGTTTCCTCCAGCGAGCTGGCTTGCTGCTCGGTGCGCGATGACAGGTCCATGTTACCGGCGGCGATTTCATTTGAGGCGACCGTGATGGTGTCCGTGCCTTGCCGTACCTGGCCGACGACATTGAGCAGGCTATCGTTCATGGCCTTGAGAGCGCTCAGCAGCCGCCCGGTTTCGTCGGTGGCGCTCACTTCGATGCGGGTCGACAGGTCGCCGGCGGCCACCGTTTCGGCCAGGTCGACGGCGGCGTTGAGCGGCACCGTGATCGAGCGCGTGATGAACCACGCCACCGCGGCGCCCAGCGCCACGGCCAGCACGCCGAGACCCACCAGCAGCAGCTTCGCCGATCGCAGCACCGCCTCGACGTCGTCGCCCGCCTGTTTGGCCTCGGCGCTTTCGAGGGCGACGATGTCGTTCAAGACCTTGAGCACGCCCTGCAGGCTGGGGGCGGCCGTCTGCGTCAGGTAGGCGGTGGCGTCCTGGATCTCGCCTTCCTTGCGTAGCTCGATCACCTTGTTGTTCTTGGCGGCGCCGTCGGCGATCAGCGCGTCCAGGTTGGCCAGCATGGCCTTTTCCTTGTCGTCCGTAGCGCGCCCGGACAGGATTTTTTTCGCCTCGCCATACTTCTTGCGCGCCTCGTCGATTTTCTGCAGCTCGGCGTTGACTTCCGGCGTGCTCGGGACCACGACGATATTGGTCAGGTGTAGCGTGACATCGCGGACGCTGTCGACCATGTGGTTGGCCGCTTCCATCTTGACATTCTTGTCTTCGATGATGTCTTGGGTGCTGCTGCCGATGCGGCTCATGGAACCGAGTCCCAGCACCAGCACGGCGACAAGCAGCGCCAGGACGATGGCGAAGCCGGCGCCGAGGCGCGTGCCGATTTTTACGTGGTCGAGGGTCATGGCGGCATTCCTTTGATTTCACACAGGCAAGTATCTCAATATACGCGCCCGTGCCCATTAAAGGAATGCGCTGTCGTGGTGCAGCAACGTTAGCCGAATTTGACCAGATTGAGGACCGGCAGCGGGCCGCCGGGGAACTGCGCCAGTCGGCCGCCGCCATCGACGGTGCCCAGGTCGACGCCGGCGAAGCCCAGTTGGTCGATCAGTTGGCCGACGGTTTTTTTGGCGTCGGCGTCGTCGCCCGAGTAGAACAGCACGCGGCGACCGCCCTCCGCTTGCGGATCGCTTTGCAGCAGCGCGGCGCCCAGATGGTTGAAGGCCTTGACGACGCGGGCGCCCGGCAGCAGGTCGGCCAGCACCAGGCTCGATGCGCGGCCGCCCAGGTCCACCGCCTTGAACGACGGCGCTTCGATCGCGTTGTTGGCGTCGACGACGATGCGGCCATTCCATGCGGGCAGGCTGCGCACCGCGTCGGGGATGCGGCTCCACTGCACGGCGAGGAAGACCACGTCGGCCTTGGCCGCTTCTTCGATGGTGACGGGGCGGATGGACGGCAGCTCCTGGTGCAGCGCGGCCAGCGATTCCGGACCACGGCTGTTGGCGATGGAGGCGGCGATGCCGGCTTTGGACAGGTTGCGTGCGATGGCCGAACCGATGGCGCCTGCGCCGATGATGGAGATGTTCATGGTGTGTTTCCTTTCAATGTTTGGTTGCGATGAGTTCAGTATGGCCGTCCGCACTTGCTACGGGTAGTCGTGGCTTGGTAGTATCAGCTTCAAGCAAACGTTGAAAGCCTCGTCCATGGAAACGCTGTCCAATCTTGAATCTTTTGTCCGCAGCGCCGAATCGTCCAGTTTTTCGGCGGCAGCACGCCGCCTGGCACTGACGCCGGCCGCCGTCAGCCGCAATGTGGCGCAGCTTGAGCGCAACCTGGGCGTGCGCCTGTTCCAGCGCACCACGCGCGGGCTGACGCTGACCGAGGCCGGCGAACGGTTTCTCAACTCCGTCGGCGCGGGGCTGGACGGCATCCAGGGCGCGATCGCGGAAGTCACGGCCAAGGCGGGCGAGCCGGCCGGCGTGCTGAAACTGAGCATGGCGCCGGGCTTCGGCCGCCGTCACGTGCTGCCGCTGATGCCGGCGTTTGTGGCGCGCTATCCGGAGGTGACCCTGGACATCCATCTGGAAAACCGTCGCGTGGATCTGGTGGCCGGCGGCTTCGATGCGGCGATCGGCGGCGGCTTCGAGTTGTCGCCGGGCGTGGTGGCGCGCGAGCTGATGCCGGCGCATGGCGTGGCGGTGGCGTCGCCGGCTTACCTGGAGGGACGCATACCGCCGGTCACGCCGGCGGACCTGGCGGACTTCGACGCGATCGTCATGCGCTCGCCACAGAGCGGCAGGGCCAAGTCGTGGGAGATGCGCAACCGGGCGGGAGACGGCATGTCGGCGCTGCTGCGGCCGCGCGTGTTCCTCAACGATCCCGATGCGATCGTCGCTGCGGCCTTGATGGGCATGGGCGTGGCGACGCTGGTGATGACCGATCTGGAATCGCATCTGGAAAGCGGCGCGCTGCAACGCGTGCTGCCGGACTGGTATCTCGACGTTGGCGCCATCTCGCTGTACTTCACCAGCCAAAAATTAATGCCCGCGAAAACGCGGGCGTTCGTGGATTTTATGACGGAAGCGTTCCGCGCACAGAAAATGGCGGCACGGTATTCGGCGGTCTAAATTAACTTAGAAGCGGTAGCCGACACCCACGCCGATCATCAACGGATCGACCTTGACGCGGCTGGCCTTGGCGCCGCCGATCATCACGTCGCTGCGGATCTGCGCTTTCTTGACGTCGAAGTTGAGCGACCATTGGTTGTCGATGGCGTAATCGACGCCGGCCTGCAGCACCAGCCCCACGCTGTCGTGTTCCAGGCTGGCCGCGCCGTTGAGCAGGCGCACCTTGGACAGCGTGGTGTAGTTGATGCCGGCGCCGACGTAGGGCTTGAACGGCGCGTCCGGCGTGAAGTGGTACTGCACCAGCAGCGACGGCGGCAGGTGCTTGAAGCTGCCGATGTTGGTCCCGTCCAGATAGACGTCGTGCTTTTGCGGATAGGTCAGCACCAGCTCCGCCGCCAGATTGGGGGTGAAGAAGTAGGAGACGTCGAATTCGGGGATGGTCTTGTCGCTGACGGTGAGGCGGTCCGACGCGCCAACGCCGCCGATCGGGGCCGACTTGTCGGCCGTGTCCAGATGCACGGCGCGCACGCGCACCAGCCATGGCGACTCTTGCGCCACCGCGTTGCCCATTGCTACACCCGTCAGGCTCAGGGTGGCCAGTACTGCTGCTGCGATTGCTCTGGTCTTGCTCATTTCACTTCCTCTTTGATGTCGTCGTTGTGTGGTCACTCGGTACGTTTCAAAGTCTATTGATCTGGAGCACGAAAAACTTTGATCCAAGTCAAGAATGGAAATATTTCATGCATGCTGCAGAGTTGATGTAGTGGGTGTAGTATCACCAGCGGTGTATTCCGGCTATCAAAATCCAGGGAGAAGTGCATGGCTAAACTGAACGTCAACGGCGTGGTACGCGAATTCGAGGCGGAGGAAGACACGCCGCTGTTGTGGGTCATACGCGAGCAACTGGGGCTGACCGGCACCAAGTACGGCTGCGGCGTGGCGCAGTGCGGCGCCTGCACCGTGCATATCGACGGCGAGCCGACGCGCAGCTGCGTGCGGCCGGTGTCCACCGTCACCGCCGAACAAAAGATCACCACCATCGAGGGGCTGTCCAAGGACGGCTCGCACGCGATCCAGAAAGCCTGGGCGGCGCTGGACGTGCCGCAGTGCGGCTTTTGCCAGTCCGGCATGATCATGGCCGCCGCCGCGCTGATACGCGAAAAGCCGAAGGCCACCGACGCCGATATCGATATGGCGATGACCAATATCTGTCGATGTGGCACCTACAACCGGGTGCGCGCGGCGATCCATGTGGTGGTCAAGGGCGGCGATCCGAAAAGCGCCGGCCTCAATATCCAGCATGTGGAAGGAGGCAAGGCATGAGCGGCGTGACCGTATTGCCAGGCTCCGTTTCGCGCCGGGGCTTTTTGAAGGGCGCGGCCGCCGGCAGCCTGGTGGTGGCGTTTCATATTCCGTTCGAGGCGGTGGCGCAGGGTGCGCCGGCCTCCTCTAAGGGCACGCCGGAGGTCAACGCGTGGGTGGTCGTCAAGCCGGACGACACCATTGTGATCCGCATCGCCCGCTCCGAAATGGGCCAGGGCACGCTGACAGGCCTGGCGCAGCTGGTGGCCGAGGAGCTCGACGCCGACTGGAGCAAAGTCACCACCGAATATCCGACCCCGGGACAGAACCTGGCGCGCAAGCGCGTCTGGGGCAGCTTCTCCACCGGCGGCAGCCGTGGCATCCGCGAGTCGCATGACCTGGTGCGCAAGGGTGGCGCCACGGCGCGCATCTTGCTGGTGCAGGCGGCGGCTGATGCGTGGAAGGTGCCGTCGTCCGAGTGCGTGGCCGCCGTCAGCGTGATTACGCACGAGGCGAGCGGACGCTCCATCAGCTACGGCAAGGTGGCGGAGGCGGCGTCGAAGCTGAGCCCTCCGGCCGAGGTGATGCTCAAGGACCCCAAAGACTGGAAGCTGGTCGGCAAGCGCCTGGCGCGCCTCGATACGGTGGACAAGACCACCGGCGCGCAAATCTACGGCATGGACATCAAGATGCCCGGCCTGCTCAATGCCGCCATCAAGGATTGCCCGGTGTTCGGCGGGACGGTCAAGAGCTTCGACGCCAGCGCGATCGAAAAGCGCCCCGGCGTGAAGAAGGTGATCAAGGTCGGCGACAGCGCCGTGGCGGTGGTGGCCGACACCTGGTGGCGCGCCAAGTCGGCGCTCGATGCCTTGCCGATTGAATGGGACAAGGGCCCGAACGCGAATTTGTCGAGCAAGGACGTGGCGGCAACCTTGAAGGCGGCGCTCGACGCGCCCGATGCGGTGGTCGGCAACTCCAATGGCGACGCCAGGGCGGCGATCAAGTCGGCGGCGCGCACCATCGAGGCGGTGTATTCGTATCCGTGGCAGAACCACGCGACCATGGAGACCATGAACGCGACCGTGATCTGGACCCCGGAACGCTGCGAAGTATGGACGCCGACGCAAAACGGCGAGGCCGCGCTGGCGGCGGCGTCCGAGGCGGCGGGGCTGCCGGCGGCCAAGTGCGACGTCTACAAGATGCACCTGGGCGGCGGCTTTGGCCGGCGCGGCGCCTCGCACGACTGGGTGACGCAGGCGGTGAAGATCGCCAAGGAGATGCCGGGCACGCCGGTCAAGTTGATCTGGACCCGCGAAGAGGACATGCAGCATGGCCGCTACCATCCGATCACCCAGTGCAAGCTGACCGCCGGCCTGGATGCAAAGGGCAATATCACTGGCCTGCACATGCGCATCGCCGGCCAGTCGATCCTCGCTTCGCTCGGCATGGCGATCAAGGATGGCAAGGACCCTGTGGTGTTCCAGGGGCTTAACGCGCCGGGACCGGAGGCGTCGATCGGTTATTCGTTCCCGAATCTGCTGATCGATCACGCGATGCGCAATCCGCCGGTGCCGGCGGGCTTCTGGCGCGGCGTGAACCTGAACCAGAATGCGATTTACCTGGAATGCTTCCTCGACGAGATAGCCTTCGCGACCAAACAGGACCCGCTGGCGCTGCGCCGCAAGCTGATGGCCGAGCATCCCAAGCATCTGGCGGTGCTCAACGCGGTGGCTGAAAAGGCCGGCTGGGGCAAGCCGGCGAAGAAGGGCGTCTATCGCGGCCTGGCGCAGACGATGGGCTTTGGCAGCTACGTTGCCGCATGTGCCGAGGTATCGGTCGACCAGAAGACGGGCAAAGTGAAGGTTTTGCGCATTATCGCGGCGACCGATCCGGGTTACGCGGTCAATCCGCAGCAGATCGAGGCGCAGATCGAAGGTTCGTTCGTGTATGGGCTGTCGGCGTCGCTGTACGGCGAATGCACTTTGAAGGATGGTCAGATCGAGCAGACCAACTTCGATACTTATCCGGTGCTCAAGCTCGACGAGATGCCGAAGGTGGAGTCCATCATCATGCCGTCGGGCGGATTCTGGGGCGGCGTGGGCGAGCCGACCATCGCGGTGGCCGCGCCAGCGGTGCTGAACGCGATCTTTGCCGCCACCGGCAAGCGGATACGCGACCTGCCGTTGAAGAACCACAGTTTGAAGAAGGCGTAGGAAGGGTGGCGGCGTGGCGGCGCGCATAGGTGGCAAGGATGTCGGCCGGCTGGCGCTGGCCGGCTGCGTCGCCTTGGTGGCGCTGGCTATCGCGCGGCCTGCCGCCGCCGATCCGGGCTATGCGGTCTCCGGCGACGGTATCGCCGCACCGTTGACCGGCGCGGTTGCCGGCGATGCGGTGCGTGGCCGCGCGCTGGTGGCGAACCGGCAGGCCAGCCTTTGCCTGTTGTGCCATACCGGTCCGATTCCCGAGGAGCGCTTCCAGGGCAATCTGGCGCCCGACCTGCAAGGCGCGGGCCAGCGCTGGAGCGCGGCACAGCTTCGGTTGCGCATCGTCGACGCCAGCCATTTCAACCCGTTGACGATCATGCCTTCCTATTTCAAAACCGATGGCCTGAACCGCGTGGCGCCGGCCTTTCGGGACAAGACGATATTGACCGCGCAGCAGATCGAGGACGTTGTGGCCTGGCTGCTGACGCTGAAGGAGCAAACACCATGAAGCGCCGCGACATGCTGGCCGCCGCAGGCACCGGGCTGGCGATGCTGGCGCTGGTGCGCCCGGCTTTCGCCAACACCGAGGAGATGGCTGCGGCGATCGATACCTTCACCGGCGGCGTCAAGCCGACCGAAGGCAAGGTGACGTTCGATATCGCACAGCTGATCGACAACGGCAACGCGGTGCCGGTGACGATTACCGTCGATAGCGCGATGACCGCCGCCGACCATGTGAGCGCGATCGCCATTTTCAACGAGCGCAATCCGCAGACCGATGTGGCGGTGTTCACACTTGGCCCGCGCGCCGGCAAGGCGCAGGTATCCACGCGCATACGGCTGGCCACATCGCAGAAACTGACGGCGGTGGCGCGCATGAGCGACGGTAGCTACCGGTCCGCATCCGTGAGCGTGATCGTGGCGCTGGCGGCCTGCATCGAAGGGGAGGCTCCCTGATGGCGCGCGCATTGATCCACATGCCGGCGACGGCCAAACGCGGCGAAGTGATCGAGATCCGTGCGTTGATCGGGCATCCGATGGAGACGGGGTACCGCCCCGGCGCCGACGGCAAGCTTATCCCACGCGACATCATCCGCAAGTTTGTATGCCGCTACGACGGTGAGCAGGTGTTTGGCGCCGAGCTGCATCAGGCGATATCGGCCAATCCGTATATCAGCTTCTTCACCATCGCGACGGAGACGGGGACGCTGGAGTTCACGTGGGAGGGCGACCAGGGTTTCGCCCAGACGGAGAAGATGAATTTGACGGTGGGGCCGGCATGAACCGGCGACTGGGCGGCGCTGCGTGCTGCCTTGCCGGCGTGTTGATGCTGGGCGCGACCAGCGCGCAGGATACGCGCCGCTCCGGCAGTGAGTTCATGAGCGCATCTACGCAGGCGATGCAGCGTGACGACACGCTCAATCCCGCGATGCTATGGATCAGTGGCGGCGAGGCGCAGTGGGGCGCCGCCGCCGGCAAGAGCGGCAAGTCGTGCGCCAGCTGTCACGGCGAGGCGAAGCAGAGCATGCGCGGCGTGGCTGCGCGCTACCCTGCTTTTCACGCCGGTAGCAAGATGACGATCAATCTGGGTCAGCGCATCAATATGTGTCGCGAGCGGAAACAGCAGGCGCCGGCGCTGCGGGTGGAGAGCGAGGAGCTGATCGGGTTGGAGGCGTATGTGGCGATGCAGTCGCGTGGCATGCCGGTGGAACCGCCGCAAGATGCGGGGACCAGGGCAGCGGCCGTGCGCGGCAAGGCCTTGTATGTGCAGCGTATCGGTCAATTGAATTTGTCGTGCGCACAGTGTCACGACCAGCAGGCGGGCAAACGGCTGGCCGGCAGCACGATACCAGAAGCGCATGCCGCCGCGTATCCGATCTATCGGCTCGAGTGGCAGGCGATGGGATCGTTGCAGCGTCGCCTGCGCAATTGCATGAGCGGCGTGCGCGCCGAGGTGCCGGCGTTTGGCGCACAGGAGCTGGTGGACCTGGAAGCCTGGCTGGCCGTTCGCGACAAGGGAATGAAGATGGAGACGCCAGGGGTAAGGCCGTAACACGTCCCCGTGGTGAGGTTATTTTTGCGTTCAACGCATGCTTAGGGGATGGCTATGTTCTTCAAAATCTTAACGGTGGCGGGACTGTCGCTGGCCGCCACCAACGCCGGCGCGACAACCATCTCCGCCGGCGCGCGCCTCGCCGCCAACTGCGCGGCATGCCACGGCACCAACGGCGATACCAAAAACGCGCCGAATTTCGCCACGCTACCCGGTCTGGCCGGGCAGCCCCGCGAAAATCTGGCCGCCAGCCTGCGCGCCTTCAAATCCGGCACGCGACCGTCAACCATCATGACCCAAATCGCCAAGGGCTACACCGACGAGCAGATCGAACTGCTGGCGGCCTTCTTTGCCGCGCAGAAGAAAGCGACGCCATGAAACGCCGCCAATTCATCCAGGCCGCAGGCGCAGGCGCCTTGCTGGCATCGTCCGCCGGTTGCGCCAGCATCGGCGGCAAGGCGCGTCCGCAGGTGGTGGTGGTCGGCGGCGGATACGGCGGCGCCACCGCCGCCCGTTACGTGCGCATGTGGAGCGAGGGCGCCATCGACGTAACCCTGATCGAACCGGATGCCGGTTTCATCTCCTGCCCGCTATCGAATCTGGTGCTGGGCGGTTCGCGCGGCATCGCCGACTTGTCGCTGTCGTATGACGCACTGGCGGGCAAGCATGGCGTGCGCATCGTGCGCGATACGGTGACCGCCATCGACGCCGGCAAACGTACGCTGGCGCTGGCCGGCGGGCAGACGCTGTCGTACGACCGGCTGATCGTCTCGCCGGGAGTGGAGTTCATGTGGGACCAGCTGCCCGGCATGTTGAAACCCGGCGCGCGCGAGGCGGTGCTGCATGCGTGGAAGGCCGGCGCGCAAACCGTCGCGCTGCGCGCGCAGCTGGAATCGATGCCCGACGGCGGCGTCTTCGCGGTGACCATTCCGCCGGCGCCGTATCGCTGTCCTCCGGGGCCGTACGAGCGCGCGTCGCAGATCGCTTTCTACTTCAGCCGCTTTAAGCCGAAATCGAAGGTGCTGATTTTGGATGCGAATGACGACGTGGTGTCCAAGGGGCCGCTATTTAAGAAAGTGTGGAAGGAGCGGTATGGCGGCATTATCGAATACCGGCCGTCGTTTAGAACCGCCGATATCGATGCGGGAACGCGCACGGCGGTGTCGGAGCTGGGGGATCGGGTGCGGGCGGACGTGCTTAATGTGATTCCGCCGCAGCGGGCAGGGTCGATCGCGGTGCAAAGTGGCCTGGCTAACGCCAACGGCCGCTGGTGTGGCGTGGATTTTCTCAGTTTCGAATCGACGCAGGCCAGGAATATCCACGTGCTGGGGGATGCGATTCAGGTGTCGCCGTTGATGCCCAAGTCGGCGCACATGGCCAACCAGCATGCCAAGGTGTGTGCGGCGGCGGTGGTGGATTTGCTCAACGGCCGCGCGCCCGATCCGCACCCGATGCTGACCAATACTTGCTACAGCTTCGTGTCGGACACGGATGTGATTCACGTGGCGTCTGTGCACGCTTATAACGCGGAGCAGAAGACGCTGCTGGTGGTGTCCGGTTCGGGTGGCGTGTCGGCGGGACCGAGCGCATTGGAGGGACAGTATGCGATGAACTGGGCGCGCAATATCTGGGCCGATACACTCGGCGCGTGAGTCACCGGTAGCGCGCCAGAATCTGGTCGATGCTGCCGTCCTTCAGCATGGTCTCTATGACACTGTTGACTTGACCGAAAGGCACCTGCGACTTGCGCGAGAACGCGCATTGCGCCTTGAAATTGATAAACACCAGCTCTGGACGCAAATGCAGCGCCGGATGCTGGCGCTGCAGGTAGGACATCGTGGTCTCGCCGATGACGGCGTACTGCGTCTTGCCGGCCAGGATCTGCTGGATATTCTGCTCGATCGTGATCGCGTCCATGCGCGTGAACCCCTTGCCCAGCACCTGCTCGATGCGTGGATACCGGTAGCCGGCCACCGTGCCGACCGGCTTGTTGCGCAGGGCCCGCAGCGATTCGACCGGCGGTGCGTCGCCACGCGCGACGACCATTTCAGTGTCCGGCAGCAGCGGCGTGCTCCAGTTGTAGTCGCCATCGATCCAGAACGGCATCACGTAGCACATGCCGTCGGCGCGGCCGCTGGTCAGCACTTGCTTTACCCCCGGCACGTCGACGCTGATATAGACCGCGCGCCGCCCCAGCCGCCTCGCCATGGCGTCGCCCAGGTCCTTGAGGATGCCGCCCGTCAGGATGCCGTTCTCGAAGCGCACGATCGGCATGGCCTGGTCCAGCGGCGCGATCATGATGTATTCCCCCGGCGCCGCGTGCGCGCCGGTCGAGGCGCATAGCGGCAAGATCGTCAACAACGTGGCCGCTATGCGCTGGGCGGTTTTGAGCATGTCCGGTTATCCTGAATGAGGGTATCCCCTCATTATAAGGCGGACACGACCGCATCAGGCCGTCATGCGATCCCAGCCTTCGCGGACAGCCGCCTTGAATTTTTCCCACCCCGATTGCGGATAGCTGCTTTCCCAGTTGCTGCGCAGTTCCGGTTCGACGTCGTTCCACTGCCGGCCCTTGTAGGAAGCGTTGGACGCCATCGACGAGCCGTAGCGGTAGGCCGGGTCGTAGTCCTCGTAGGCGCCGCCGGCGCTGGCGTAGTTGTTTTGCCAGTGCGAGCGGAAGTGGGTGTCCGTCTCGGGCGCGATTTGTTCGACCTCGACGTCGGTGCTGCGCACGGTGTCGTTGATCTGCTCCTGCCGTTGCGACACATCTTTGCCGACCACGACCTCCTCGACCACGTGTGCGGTCTTCTGCACCACAGCCTCTTCGGCGCTTTCGCGCAGCTCGAACGACTTTTCCTGGAACGCGGGCACCTGGTCCGGCGCGATGGCCTGGTCCACCGGATGGCGCTCGATGGTGACGTGCTCTTCGCGCAGGGTGATGTCTTCCTGCACCGGGGTTTCGATCACGCGCTGATAGACACGTACGCCGCCGCGCTGCACGGTTCGCTTGCCGACTTTGAGCTCCTCCTGGATCACGGGGATCGCCTGTTCCTCGGCGGTGGTGCGCTGCATCGAGCCCGGCTGGGCCGACTGCGCGCCCTGCGTGATGCCGGCCGACGCAGGCTGCGTGCCTGACATCGCGTCCGTGTCCAGTGACTGCGCGCCTTGCATGGCGCCCGCCTCCGACGACTGCGATCCTTGCATCAAGCCAACCTCGGACGATGGCGTGCCCTGCAACGAGCCCAGATCCGTCGACTGTGCGCCTTGCAACGAACCCACATCTGCCGACTGCGCGCCTTGCATTGAACCCACATTCGTCGACTGCGTACCTTGCATGATGCCGGACGCTGCCGACCGCGCGCCCAAGGTCTCGCCCGCCACTGTCGATGGCGCGCCTTGCATGTCGCCGGCAGCCGATATTTGCGCTTCCTGCATCGAGCCGGACATGGCCGATTGGCTGCCCTGATGCGCGCCCTGGTAGGCTTGCGGCTGCGGAACATGCCCCGTCATCCCCTGGTGCTCGTCGATGTCGATCGGGCCGAAGCCCTCGACAATGTCCGCAGCGCGTTCGATCTCGTCCTCGGTGGCGGCTTCGACCGTCAGCATGGTGTTGCCGCGGTTGATGGCGGTGGTGTAGGTATGTCTGTCGGCGTGTTCGTCGTTGCCGAAGATGCTGCTGAAAAAGTGCATGATGCTGCCGCCGATGCTGTCGTCGGCGCCGTCTTGCGTCTGCGTGCCGGTGCCCGAGGCCAGCCGCACGGTATCGCTGCCGAAACCTGCGTTGAGCAGCTCTGCCTTTGCGCGTTCGGCATCGCCGCGTTGTTCGAATACTGCCGCCAGTGTATGTGCCATGGTTGCTTCCTTGGTGAGAGTGGATGAGGGTTGCCCGCCGTTCCCGTCGTCGAAGCGCTCGACCGTCACGTGCTCCGCGCGCAGCGGCACCGTCTGCTGGTGCCGGTTGGCGTGACGCTGCCGTGTAATGTGTAGTTCCTCCTTGATCCGGTAGCGCTTTTCCACCACCAGCACTTCTTCGAGCACTGGAACGATGAAGGTGTCGGCATCGTAGCGCGCGGCGGGGGGCGCGCTGACGATACGGTCGACCGGCACGTGCCGGATATCGAGCTCGTCACGCCACAAGGTCTGATCAACCTGATGCGGATGACTACGCACTTGCTTGTGAACGCGCACGCCACGGCCGGTCTCGGCCAGGCGCGTGCGCACGTGCACTTGCTCCTGATACACGGGCAGCGTGACCGGTTCGCCTTCTGCGGCGTGCGGCGGTGGAGTGTGGGATTCGTTGGCCATTTGGAGGTGTGCCGGCGCTAGAAACGGGATACCCAGTCTACGTCGGCGCCGCGCCGACCAGCGCCCGTTTGCCGCTTAGAAAAACGCGCGCCTGGTTTTCCTGAAGGCAAGCGGGCGCTGAGTTTGCCGCTTACCACGTAGACTGATTTTTCGTATCGATCTCATCCGTTTAACCGAGGAGCCCATCATGACCCACACACTGGCAGCCGTATTTGAAACCCGCGCCGAGGCCACCCAGGCTCAGGAAGAACTGATCTTGAATGGCTTCGATCGCGGCAATATCAAGATTAGCGATTCCGGCAGCGCCGCCGGCCGCGCGCGCATCGACGACGACGCATCGATCCTGGGCAACATCAAGCAGATGTTCAGCGAACTGATCGGCCGCGAGCACGCCGACCGTCATGTTTACGCGGAAGCGTTGAACCGCGGACACACGGTGCTGACCGTGGAATCCGAGGACCTGGCCAAGGCCGACCTGGCCGCCGACATCGTCGAAGACTTCAACCCAATCGACATCGACGAGCATGAAACCATGTGGCGCGCCAGCGGCTGGACCGGCGCGGAAATCCTGCGCAGCGGCACCGGCATGCAGCAGACCTCGTTCGGCGGCTCGCAAAGCACGCCCGAGCCTGCGCTGCAAAGCGCCCCGGAGCCGCACGGCATCCGTCCGCGCGAAGAGGCGGTCGAGTTCGTCCGCTCCGAGCAGGGCATGCTGACGCAGGGCTCGCTGCAGCGCGGCGAAGTGATTTCGCCGGACGGCCCGTTCGCCGGCGATCCGCTGGCCGAGGGACAGCGCACGGTCCAGCGCAGCGGCATGCGCATCTATCCGCGCGATGTCGCCGCCGGCGCCAATCAGGACAGCTTGAATATCATGCGCGGCGAGCGGGTTGACGAGCTCGATAGTCAGGCTAATCAGGATAGTTTGAACATTCTGCGCGGCGACACCGACGGCGACGAATATTTCCGGTCGCACTGGGAGAAGACCTACACAGGCGGCACCTATCAGGAATACAACCCGGCATATCAATATGGCGAATCGATGGCCGGCAGCCCGACGTATCAAGGCAAGCCCTGGGAGCACGCCGAGCCCGAGCTGCGCACGACCTGGGAGAATACCTATCCGCAGTCGAACTGGGAAAAGTTCAAGGAGGCGGTGCGGGCCGGTTGGGATCGTGTGACGAAGTAAGTGTTATTGGCGGCGCTTGGCGGATTAGGGTTGACGCCTGATCCGCCGCAGCGACTCGCGGATCGGTTCACTCAGCCCGAAAGGAAATGTTTTGTCGGCTACTGTGCCCATGTTCGTATCCTCGCAGCGAGCTCGGAGAAAAGCCGTACACCATCGACTTTGACGAACCGATAGACAAGCAGCGCCTGGGCTTCGTCATAGGTATGGCTGGTCAGATTGCGCATGCGATATAACTGGCTCCAACCGTTTCCGTCCACCAGCAGCCCCGGTTCGAGCGCCGCCTGTAACGTTTCTTTGGCACTGAGCACGACGATGTCTTGGGTTCCCAGCCAAAGATTAATCGCCTTCCACGCAAGCTCATACGTGAATTCAAACTGTTGGATGGACGCGTCGCGCAGAGACGAATCTTCAGGTTGAGCCAGCGTTTCCTCGAGACGCACGAACGCGGAGAAAAAGTCACGGCTGCGTTCGGCGAGACGATTGTTCAGGTGATATCGGAAGGTTGATAGCCCATTATAGCTCCCTCGTTTGCACGTCCCGCGATAGGGGCGGACTAAGATGCAGCATCCTGGCTGGTGTAGAGTTCCTCTCTCCGCAATTTACGGCCATAGTCCAGCAGGTCTTTTGGATAGACCAAGTGGTTGATCTGGCTGTCGTCCAAGTCCAGGAGGTAGACCGCCGCAGCCGCCTCGAATGCCCAGTAGCCGTAATAGCCGGCGTAGCCCTCCTTGCTGACATTCAGGTGCTCGTCATACCAGCGCGGATGATCCTTCATGGAGGGATACCATTCCTTGAGATACTGCTGAACAAGGTCGAGCGTTTTCTGTTCGTCCTCTTCATAGAAGACTTGCAGCAGGATATTGTACGGGTCCTCAAGCACGCACGACGACAGCGCCATGCCATCTTCGATGTATCCGCCAATTAATTGTTCAAAGAGCCCATCTTCGCCTCGGTGGCTTCGCAGTATGTGAATGATGCGTTTGACCGAGTGGAGATCACGCAGCAATATGGCGATGCTCACTAGCTGAAGGGTGTCCTCATAATCAAACAGGATTGAAAAGTCCGGTGCGGCGCGGTATTTGTACGGTCCGTATTCCGGGACCTCCAGCGCGGCCTCTTTTTGGAACGCTTGTTCGATATCGTTCCATTCCTCAAACGCGTCGACTATGCAAGCTATCCGTGGCGCTAATTCCGCAACTGGAACGCCTGCTGTGTAGTCGAGTATCCAGATCCAGAAAGCTTCCAAATAGAGGAAACGATGAGCGATGGACTGGTCCTCGGCCGTTTCTGGGAATTGCTTGTTTTTAAGTTGGCCTTCAATCAGCAATATCTGATTCGCACGTGTTTTCTCATAAAGATCTTCGTTAAGAAACTGCTGACGGCGACGTTCATGAAAGGGCAAATTCTTCATAGTTGATTTCGTTACAGGACGTCTGTTTTGCGCGGGATGCTGCGGGCGTAATCGACCAAGTCTTTGGGATATACCATCTCGTCACGGTAGCTGGAGTCATCGATTTCGTAGAGGTAGGTGAAGGCACCCGAGCACATGGCCCAGTATCCGAAATACGGCGTGAACTCCGGCTTGATCTTTTCGTGCTTCCCCCAAAAGTGAGCTTTCCCCTTCATATTGGTGTACCATTTTTTTACGTGTTGGCGCATTTCTGCGGCCATATCTTCCGGGGTATCGCTATCCACGACGTCCAGCAGCTTCTTATACTGTTTTTTCCAGAGGAGATAATCAAGCCATGGGCGGTCCGGGAGGAAAAGCTTAAAAAGTTCTTCTAGCACGGCGTCAACGCGATCAAAATCCGTACCTTCGTTAAAAGCGCAAATTCTTGGCACCAAATCTTCCCGGCGCAACAGGATTGCGACGGCTACCATGTTCAGATAGCCGACATACGTGTCGATCATGTCGTTCATGATGAATGGAGGGTAGTAGTCGTCGTCTGGAACCTCATCCAGGCACGCAATCCAGCGCTCATAAGCGATGACGATGCTGTCCAGGGAATTCGCTAGATCCGCTAGGCTTTCGCCAGCCGTATAGCGCAGCTGAAAAATTATCCAGCTATCCAAGGCCGCCGTTTGCAGATCCCTACACCTGTCGACCAGAGGTAGATTTTGTGGGGACTCGATAGCATTCTCGGCCTCTAGCTGGGCAACAGTATTTCGATAGCTTTCTTCGTCGAGGTAAATTTGGCGTCGACGATTGTCGAACTCGATTGGTGTCGGCATTTGCAAGTCCCTAAAATTTATTGGCCTCGCAGCCACTGCCAAATCGTCAGGCCGTATTGTGCATCCGGGAAGTCTGACATGACCGTTCCTACGGCGAAGTGCGCTTGGCTGTCCGTTTTTGCCGGCGTGAACCATAGGCCGGACTTCGGACAGAGTTCCCCACCTGCTACGCGCAACGGCTTGGTCATCGTCTCTTGAGCATCGTAGCGTGGGATGCTGCGTGCGTAATCGGCCAGGTCTTTGGGATACACTGTCTCGTTACGGTAGGCCGAGTCGTCGATGTCGTAGAGGTAGGTGAATGCCGCCGCGCACATCGCCCAGTAGCCGTCGTAGGGAGTGAACTCTGGCTTGATTTTCTCATGCTGCCCCCAGAAGTGGGCCTGCCCCTTCATATCGGCATACCAGTTTTTCACGTAGCGCTTCATTTCGGTTCGCATCTCTTCTGGCGTATCGCTGTCGATAGCGTCGAGCAGTTTGCGGTAGGGCTTATCCCATAGCCAGTGATCCAATTCAGGACGATCTGGCAGGAAAAACTTGAATAGTTCCTCTAGCACTGCATCGACTCCGTCAAAATCTGTTCCTTCATTTAGCGCACAGATTCTTTCTATCAAGTCCTCACGCCGCAATAGGATGGCGACAGAAACGATGTTCAAGTACCGAACATATGTGTCTATCAGATCGTTCATGATGAACGGCGGATGGTATTGGCTGTCCGGCAGCTCGTCCAACGCTTCGACGTAGAGTTCGTAGGAAGCGACGACATGGTCAAGCGAGTTTGCCAATTCCGTGAGGCTTTCGCCGGCGGTATATTTCAGCTTGAAGATGACCCAACTGTCAAATGCCCTTGCTCGCAGATTTCTACATAGATCCTCTTGGGATAGGCTGGGACCTAAGGGCCGACCGGTTTCAACCTCGAGCTGGGCAATCGTGCTGCCGCAGCTATCTTGATCTAGAAAGACTTGGCGCCGCCTATTTCTGAATTCTGAATTTTTCATTGGCGGAGCCTTGTTTCGGGGCAGGACTTGCCTTCCTCAAAGAGAGTTTAGTGCCCGCCTTTAATTGGACAGCCACTGCCAAATAGTAAGACCGTACTGCGCATCCGGGAAGTCCGGCATTGTGACGCCGGCGGAAAAACGTCCTTCGCTGTCCGTTTTTGCCGGCGTAAACCAAAGGCCGGACTTTGGACACGGCTCCCCACCCGCTACCCGTAACGGCTTCGCAATGGTCTGTTGGTTTTCATCGTAGCGTGGGATGCTACGTGCGTAATCAACGAGGTCTTTGGGATACACGGTTTCGTTACGGTATGACGAGTCGTCAAGATTGTAGAGATAGGTAAAGGCAGCCGCGCACATTGCCCAATAGCCATAGTACGGTGTGAAATCAGGTTTGATCTTTTCATGCTTATTCCAGAAATGGGCGAGCCCTTTCATGTCGGCGTACCACCTCTTAACGTAGATCTTCATAGCCTGCTCCATCTCGGGCACAGTATCGCTGTCGATAGCATCAAGCAGCTTTCGATATGGTTTGTCCCATAGCCAATAATCCAAGTTCGGGCGGTCCGCAAGGAAAAATTTGAATAATTCCTCCAGCACCGCATCGGATTGATCGAAGTCGGTTCCTTCGTTAAGCGCGCATATTCTCGCTATCAAGTCCTCACGACGCAATAAAATTGCGGCACAAAGAAGATTTAAATAATCGACATAGGTGTCAATCATGTCGTTCATCATGAAGGGCGGATGATATTTGTCATCTGGTAGTTCATCAATGGCTTCGACGTATTGTTCATATGCAAGAACAATTTCATCCAGAGAGCTCGCCAGCTCTGTGAGGCTTTCGCCGGCAGTAAATTTTAGCTGGAAAATTATCCAGTGGTCTTGTGCATTTAAAGAAAAATTGGTGCATAAATCTTCTTGCGAGAGGCCTGGGACGGTTGGAATCGCATTCTCGGTCTCAATTTGCTTGACTGTATTGATGTAGCTTTCTTCGTCAAGATAACTTTGACGCCTTCTACTAATGAAATTGGATTTTTCCATGATATTTCGGTACCTATTTTTTACGTTTTTTTCCTGGCCCTGAACGAGGCGGCTTGCCACTGATTTTATACTCCGCTTCGGCCGCATCCAGATCGCTTTCGCCGAATTCGCGCTGAACGTCGTGACGACTATGATCGGCGGCATACTTCTGCGCTGCCGCCGGTTTGCTAATTAATCCCTCACTGATAATCTTTTCCATAGCGATAATGTGTTCGCCGGCTTGCAGGGGCGAAACCAAAAACACATGCCTCGAGTAGTTGGTACCATTTTTTAGCATGCGTACGCGATATTTCGAAAAGTCTTTCTGGATACGATCATGAATCCATATCCGACTCATCTGCATGACCAGACCCGGCTTAGAAGCACCGCCTTGGCCTGTCGTCCGCGGACCTGAACCGTTTTTTTGCCGTCGACCTGTCGCGCCTGTGGGGGCACTACCGGCAGCCTTTGCTTCACCCAGCATAGGCAATAATTTCGCGGCTGGGCTCATGCTGGCCTTTGCCTCAACAACGGCAAATTGGTGGGGGGGCGGGCGATTTGTCAGCCATAGAGAGTCTATGCCGTGAGTCAGTACATGTACGCTCGGCGTGCAAAGGTAAAGTGGAATCTCGTCGTCGTTAAGCTTTTTAAACTCGCTTTGCCAACCGGCGGTCTTTTTGCCAGGGCCGCCAATCATGTCATGCCGGTTCCAGCTAAGTCCCCAGCCTTTGTGCTCGATAACATGGTGGTCGACGATGTGCTCGCCCAGCAAGCCCTTAGCAGCGTTCTCCAATCCCTTGTAAGCCTGAAAAGCCGTGCGCTGCACCACGTTGGCGATTTTACCGGTAGTGGTACGCCCGTTCAGTCGCGGCTTGTCGGCCACCCGCAAATGACTATTGGCGCTTGCCCCCCTCGCCCCCGCCCCATGATGCCCACCACGCGGAATACTTCCAGCATTACTAGCCACCGTCATCACCACCGCCGCCGCATGCTCCCCCAACAGATCGGTGATGAACGCCTTGATATGCCCCGACGCCTCCCGTATCGGCGCAGCTAGCTGCCCGCGCATTCTCTTGATACCCGGCGAAACGTCGCGCGCCAATTGCTCCAGATGGTCCGGACACCACCAATGTCCCTGGCCGATATAGTCGAGCAGCGCGATGCAGCTCTCCAGCGCCATGTTGGCCTGCACGATCGCCGCCTGGGTGTTGCCGGCCCAGTCGAGCGCCTTGACCCACGCCAGCGCGCCGCCCTTTTTCTTCGACAGCATGCGCTCGATCATCGCCACGCCGCTGTTGACCGCGCCCTTGAGCGCCTTGCGTTCCTTGTAGAGCGGCTTGAACACGGTCTTGAACGCGCTGCCCACCTCCGGCACCACGCCAAAGGCGGCAAAGCCCAGATAAATCTTTTGATCGATGGTCGCCTTGGCAAAGCCGCCTTGCTTGTTGATCCGGTACAGGCTGCCTGAAACATCGCGCACGTCCATCACCTGGTCGACCACGGGGATCAACGAGATCAGGCCGCCGATGATCTGGGCCGATACCATCTGGTCCTCGTTGAAGTCGCCCATGATCAGGTCTTCGAGGAATTTCATGCAATCGTCGACGAGACTCATACCCACCCCTGACTTTGCTCGCGCAATTTGCGCTCGCGTTCCATCTCCGCGTCCATCGCGGCCTTGAAGTCCGGCTTTTTATACTCCGGCGTTTCTTCCTCCGGCGGCTTCCACGGACGCGGATCGTCGCCATACTCCACCACATACTCGCCCGGCGGCGTGCCGGTCAGCAAAGCGTGCCCCTTCTCATCCAGCTTGCCTTCACGCACGGTGCCATTCTCGAACGTGACCTTGTAGGCGGCGCCGGGGATTGGCGCCAGATCGTCGTAATGGAACAGGATCTCGATCGAGTTATCGAGATCGGCCGCCTGCGGCAAGGCCGGCAGCGCCGGTGTCGCACTCATCGGCCCCGCCAACTCCTTCATGCTGGCCTTGAACTCGATCTTGCCCGGCCCGTGCAGCTCGATGTTGCCGCCCTCAAGCTTGAGATGCGCGCCTTGCGCGGTCAGCCGCACATGCTCCTTGCCGGCCACGGTGATGCCCTTGGCCGTGCTGGCGACGGTGAGCGCCTTGTCGGCCGTCAGCCTGGTCTCGTCGGCTTGGCTCTGGCTGCTGACCTTGCCGCTGGCCGCGTGCAGGCGGATGCCGACCTCCTGGTTGGGCTTCTGCGCATTGGTCGCCTTGCCGTAGGTGAAGAACTTGATGCCTTCCTTCACGCTCGCGTAGCTGTTGCGCTGGGACGCCAAGTTGATATCGTGGCCGGCGGTCAAACTGGTGCCTGCTGCGCCTAGCACCGCGTTGGCCGGCGTGTTGGCTGCGATACCCGCCGGCGAACTCAATTGCAGATGCGGCTCGCTGTAGGCCGTCACGTCCGATTCCACCGCGCCCAGCACGTCCATGCTGCGCTTGAGCTGGGCGATGGCGGGCAGCGGCGTTGCCGGCCCGGTTGCGGGGGCCTTGCCGCCGACCGTCAACGTGCTGTGCTTCTGCGCCATCTCGTCGAGATCGGTTTGCAGCTGCACGCTTTCCTCCAGCTGCGTGATGGCCTCTTTCGAATCCATCTGGCTGCCGGTGGCGCTGCCGCGCGCGTCGGTCGATAGCAGAACACCTTTGCCGGCCCGCACGGCAATGCTGTGCTCGGTCTTAAGCTCGGCGCCGAAGCCGGCCGCCTTCAGCCGCTGGTTGTCGCTTTGATGCAGGAGGTGGCCGAGATTCAACTCAGCCGTGCCCTGGTGCGCTGTCGCATGTCTCTGTAGACCAAGACGTGATTGCCCCGGGCTGTCGTCGAACACCAACTGGTTATAGGCGCCGCTGCCGCCCTGACTGGACTGGATCGCCTGCGTCTTGATGCCCGACAGTGCCGCCGGGTGTGCGTGTCCGCCGGCCTCGCCGGGGAACCAGGCGGGCGCGTTGCCGGTCGCCACGCCGGCGCCGCCCGCCACCTGATTGTGCTGCGCGTCGGCCTGGCCGCGCCCATTGTAGACGGTGCCGAGCACCACCGGCCGGTCGATATTCCCCTCGAGGAAATCGATCAGCACCTCCTGCCCGATGCGGGGCAGGGCGCTGCTGCCCCAGTTGGCGCCGGCCACCGGCGCCATCGGCGTGGCCACGCGCACCCACGTGCCGGCCTGGTCGTCGCCGGGCGCGCCGGTGTGGCCGTCGGGCATCGGATGCGCCAGGCGGCTGTGGCTTTGCGCGCCGCGCTGCCAGTGGAACTGCACTTTGACCCGATGGTCGCGGTCGGTGTGGATCGGCGCGCCGGGCGGGCCGACCACGATGGCGGTCTGCTGCCCGTGAATGGTCGGACGTGGATGGAGCAGTTTGCCGTGCGCGTCCGTGCCGCTGAAGCGGTAGGGAATATTGCTGCGGATCGCATCGATACGGACTCGGTACAACGGCCGCTCGCCCATCGCTTTGCCCACCGCGTGCAGGCTGGTCTTCTCCTCCTTGCCGATCAGCGAATCGAGTATGCCTTCGCCGAGCCGCTGCATCAGGCTCGACTTCAGGTCCGCGCTGAGATTGTTGTGCATCAGGTGCACGGTGCGCACTACCAGGAAGCTGCGCTCGTCGTCGCTGCCGGCCAGATCGAACTGGGCCTGGCCGGTGAGGGCGAACGTGGTGCCAGGCGCAAGCGTGCGCACGGTGCCGGCACCGACGTGGACTTCCTTGCTGGCCTCGAACGCCTGCAACTGGTTGTCGGCGATGCGCTGGCCTTGCTCGCGCGACTGGTAGGCGTAGGCGCCGGGCGCGTCGCGGCTGACCAGCGGAGATCCGTCGCCGCCGTCCGCGCTGGCGGCGCTGACGGCGCGCGTGTCGAGCGAGCGATAGTCCCAGCTGCTCAGTTCGATGGTGTTGGTTTGCAGGCGCAGCTCGGTGCGCCAACGGTCCAGCGTGTCCTGTTTCATGGTGGCGCCGGGCTGGCTGAACGCGATGCTGGCCTGCGCGTTGGGCTTGAAGCTGCCATTGTGGTCGGCGATGACCATCATGTGGCTGCCCAGGCCGGGGCTGGCGGCATCGCCGCTGTGCTCGAAATAATCGAACAGGCCTTCCTCGTGCATCAGGCGTTTGGCGAAGGCGAGGTCGCTTTCCTGGTACTGGGTGATGATGCTGCGCTTGGGGTAGACGGCGCGGTCGAGGATGTCGAAGCGCCACGCCGGCACCAGCTTGCCCTGGCCCTGGTAGGCGTTAAAGACGGTGTCAAGGATGTCGAACACCGTCATGTCCTGGAAGATGCGGCTGTCGCGTCCGCGCGCGAGGAAGGCGGTCCAGGGTTCGACGGTGAGGTTGTAGCGGGCGAAGCCGCCGTTGGCGCCCGCCATGTCGATGGCGGTGACGTGGCCATGGAACGGCCGTAGCTGGTCGCGGCTGGCGGCCGTCATCAACTCCAGCAGCACCGGCTGGCCGATCAGCGACTTGAGCGGAATGGCGGCGTCGGTCGACAGCGCGGCGACCTTGAAGCTGAAGCCGATGCCGATGCCTTCCTCGCCGCGCACGCATTCGGCCAGCAGCACGTCGCCGCCGAGCGGCGTGGTGAGCTTGAGCAGCCGCGTGCCCTGCGAAAAACCGGCGAGCAAAGCGGACGGGTCGAACTCGCCTGACTGTGATGGAATCGGTTCTGACATGTGACTCACACTCCGATGCATGGCGCTGGGGAAACAGCGACTGACGTGATGCAATCCAAACAAGATTACACCTTAGAATTTGCATATTTACAAGAGTGATTTGAATCGTGCTCAGCTGTACTAGCGCATGGGGCACAAATCCCGTCACGCCAAACTGTGACGAGTTGATCTTGTCCGGCGTGCGTGAAAAATTGCGGTCAGACCGTCGGTGCGGACGGTTTGGGCGGCGTGTCGGCGATGCCGTAGGCCGACGGCCAGTTGTCCGGCAGGTGCCAGGTGCCAAACACCCGGTCCAGGAACGGTAGCGTGGAGGAAAAATTGCGGTCCAGCGGCGCGATGCTGGTATGGTGCCAGTGATGAAAGGCCGGCGTGGCGATGACCGATTCCAGCGGACCGAACCGCAACCGCAGGTTCGAATGGATGAAAAATCCCCACACCGTGCCAATGACGATCACCAGCGCCGGCGTGGCGCTACCGCCCGCGCTGGCGCCGGCTAGTCCGAGGATGTACAGCGGCGTCATGCCGAACAAGCGGGTGACGACCATGTCGACCGGGTGCGCGTGGGTATTGATCAGGAAGTACAGGTGGTCAGGCTTGTGGTGCACCGAATGGAAACGCCACAGCCAAGGCAAGCGGTGGCTCAGGCGGTGGCCCCAGTAAAAGCCGATTTCCGCGATCAGGAACGACAGCGGCAGCTTGACCGCCAGCGGCAGTGCGCCCAAGGCAGCCGGCAGTGCTGCCGGCAGCGCGGCATGCGCGCCGACGGCGACCACCGCCATCAACGCGCTCAGCACGGCCGCGGGGAGCAGGCTGTTGAGGAAGTATAGCCCGAGGTTGAGCGCCAGCGCGCGGCGCGGCAGGCGCGCCTTGCGCACCGCCAGCCAGCGCTCCAGCGGCACAAACACCAGCGATAACAGCGCCAGCCACAGACACAGCCGCCCCACGTTGACGGCGAAGGTCGGCATGTAGGCAAGAATGTGATTCATCGGTGTCGGGACTTCAGTGATGTGCACTTGCACCAACAAGAGCGCTCATGTGCGCAATGGAAAATGCCGGACGCGAACGCCCGGCATCGGTCATTGTCAATTCAGAATTAAGCTGCCTTGGCTTTGCGGCGGCGTGCGGCGAAGCCGACCAGACCCAGGCCAAGACCCAGCATGGCGAAGGTTTCCGGCTCAGGTACGGCGGAGGTCATCGACACGCCGTCGATCAGCGAGAACGGTGGAACGCCATTTGGCGTGCCTGCGGCCAGGAAGCTCAGCACTTCGCTGGCGCCGGTGGCCGTGAAGGTGAAGGTTTCTTTCTGCCAACCGGTAAAGCCGTGGTTGGCGTTGTTCTTCACGGCGGTCGACTGGGTCTGGTTGCCCAGGGAGACGTGCCACTGCTCGGTAGTCTCGCCCGAGTAGCCGGACTGCTGGGCGCCGGCCCAGTAGAAGCTCACGTTGTACTGCTGGCCGGCCGTCAGGCCATTGACCGTCTGCGACAGGGGGGCAACGCCGTACGCGCCGTCGGAGGCGACGAAATTGCCACCGACCGGGCTCGCTTGCAGTCCGTTGGACGCGCCGTTTTTCGGGCCCCACAGCTGCAGGTTGCCGTACTCGCCGGTCGTGCCGCCATTGTCCACGTTCGCGCCGTTGAACAGGAAGTTGTAGCCAGTGGTCGTCCAGCCAGCCAATTGATGGCCGCCCCAATTGATCTGGCCCTGGTCGCCGGATTCGAAATTGCCGTTGATGATCAGTTCGGTGGATGCGCCGGCGGCACCGCTGAACAGGGCAGCGGTCGCGGTTACGGCCAGCAACAAGGATTTGATACGCATATGAAAGCTCCAGAATCGTAGTAGCGGTCGTCCGGCCGCCGTCGGTCAGTGTTAACTATCCGGCATTATGCCCAAAATAGATGCCGCTAGGAATATTTTTATATTGTAAAGGATGTTGAATGATTTGGAATTTTGTGTCACGCGCCAGTTGGAATTTTCACTTTCGCTCGAACCAAGGTTGAAGGCACTCCGGGACAAATTGAGCGGTTCCGTTCGTGTTCGAGTAGTCACGAAACAATAAACGATGGCCGCTCTGGCATTGGCCGGAGCGGCCGCCGCGAGCAGTGTAGCGTTTTCGCCGTCCAGTTCGCCGCCTTGCGTCACCTCAAAAACACCCATCTCCCGCCGTGACATCATCGATCTCCTGTGCAGTCCGATCATTGCCTTCTGGCATTGAAGCTGCCCACTCTGTGATGGATGCCGCGATGGAAAAGCTACTGCCGCACTATGAACGGGAACTGAGCCAGCTGCGCCGTGACGGCGCCGAGTTCGCCGGCCGGTACCCCCAACTGGCCGGCAGCTTGCAAATACATGGCGAAACCTGCGCCGATCCCCAGGTCGAGCGCCTGTTCCAGTCTTGCGCCTTCCTCAACGCCCGCTGCGCCAAGCGGCTCGATGATGGCCACTCCGGCTTCACCGAATCGCTGCTCGGCATGCTGTACCCGCACCATTTGCGTCCGATGCCATCGTGCTCGGTCGCGCGCATCGACTACCGCGGCGCCCCGAAAAACTCGGTCAGCACCGTCACCGTGCTGCCGCGCGGCGCCGCCATGAAATCATTGGCACCCAACATCGTCAGCTGCGGCTTCCGCACCGTCTACGACGCCACGGTCGCCCCGGTCGCCATCGGCGCGGCATGGTTTGAACCGCACATTCAGGTGCCGTCGACGATCGCGCTGCCGCCCGACGCCAGCGCCGCGATCTGCATCACGATCGAAAGCACCGGCGTCTCGCGCGGCCTTGCGCTCCAGGGCCTGAGCACCATGCGCGTCTTCATCGAGGCCGACGCCACCCTGCGCGCCACCTTGCGCGACGCGCTGTTCATGCGCACCGCCTGCGCCTGCGTCGAGGCGGACGGCCAATGGCGCACGCTGGTCAAGCCGCCGATCGCGCCGGTGGGCTTCGCCGCCGACGAAGCGCTGCTGCCGGTCGCCCCGTCCGAACACGGCGCGTATCGCCTGCTCAGCGAGTACTTCGCCTTCCCGGAGAAATTCGACTTCTTCGACATCGATCTGGGCGCGCTGATCGCCGCCAGCCCGGCCGACTGCACCCGCCTGACGCTTCGCCTCGCGCTGGCAGGCGCGCGTCCCGCCACGCCCGCAGCGTGCGTGCTGCGCGCGCTGACCGAAGCTAACCTGGTGCTCGGCTGCACACCCATCATCAACCTGTTCGAAAAAGCGGCCAAGCCCGTGTTGATCCGCGCGACCGCCGCGCGCCGCAGCTACCCGGTGGTCCTGGATTCAATCGCTGCCAGCGACAGCGGGATCTACAGCGTCGACTCGGTGCAGCTGGTGAGAAAGCAGCAGCAGGGCAGCAGCATTCAGGAGTTCTCGCCGTTCTACGCGCTGCACCAGGGATCGTCCAGCGCGAAAGGCCGCTACTGGCTGGAGCACCGCGACGATCTTGGCGGCGGCACCGATCACGGCGTCTCGCTGACGCTAGTCGATCAGGAACTGGCGCCATTGCGGATGGACGACGGCACGGCATCGGTACAAGTCACCTGCACCAACCGCAACCTGCCGCAAAACCTGTTGTATGGACGGACCGACGGCGACCTGCGCTCGGTCAAATCCAGCGGCAACTTCCCGATCCGCATGCTGCGCCGGCCGACCCTGTCGCACCCGCAGGCGTCGCACGGCGACAGGCTATGGGGACTGATCGCCCATCTGTCGCCGAACCACCGCACGCTCACGCAGGAAGGCCTGCCCGCGCTGGCCGCGACGCTGCGCCTGTACGCCCAGCGCGACAACGCCACAGCCCAGCACCAGATCGAAGGCATCACGGGTTTGTCGCACCGCCCGTCCACGGCCTGGATGCGGACGGCCACCGACAGCGCCTATCTGCGCGGGATCGAAGTGACCGTCACCCTGAACGAAGCGACATACGCCGACACCGGCGTCCACGTCTTCGCCCAAGTGCTGGACCACTTATTTAGCCTGACCGTCCACTTGACCAGCTACACCCAGTTGGTGATCGTCTCGCAAGCGAGCGGCAAGGAAGTGCTGCGCTGCCCTCCGCGCAGCGGCGCTTTGCCGCTGGCCTGACCTTCCGCCACATCCGCCGCATACCAGAGGAGCAAACGTGGGACTCGATAACGATTTTTTCAGCTTCATGAACATGCCCAAGGAGCTGGTCACCTTCAACCGACCGATCCGGCTCAAGCTCGATCTGCCGGGCGGCATCAACGACGACATGCTGCTGCCGCAGCGCGTATTCGGCACCGAGACGCTGTGCGGCGGCATTGACTACCGCGTGCTGTGCGTCTCGTCCAACGCCACGCTGCCATTGAAGCAGCTGATCGCCGTGCCGGCCGCGCTGCAATTCGTCACCGACCAGGGAGATTTGCGCAACGTCTGCGGCATCGTCACCGAAGCCAGCTCCGGCGACAGCGACGGCGGCCTGGCCAGCTACCAGCTGGTGCTGCGCGACGCCTTGGCGATCCTGGAAAAGCGCATCAACACGCGCGTGTTCCGCCAGATGGACGAAGTGGAGATCGTGCGGCAGATTCTCTCGGAATGGCGGCAAAAAAGCTCCACGCTTGGCGTTTGCTTCATGGACGAAGTGGACGAAGCGTTCCATCTGCAGCAATATCCCAAGCGTGAATTCACCATGCAGCACAACGAATCGGACGCCGCCTTCATCCGCCGACTGCTCAAGCGCAGTGGCATCGGCTGGTACGTGCGCGCCGAGGCCAATGGCCAGGTGCCGACGCACACGCTGGTGCTGTTCAACAGCGCCGACAGCCTGCGCCAGAACGTCGCCGGCACCATCCGCTACCACCGCGACGCCGGCACCGAACAGCGTGACACGATCACCTCCTGGGGTGCGGTGCGCAGCCTGCAAGCAGGCGTGGTGACGCGGCACAGCTGGGACTACCGCTCTCTAGGCCCGGACTACATGATGGCGCAGACCAGCAGCGGCGTCGATCAGGGCGTGAGCGGCAACGAGCTGGCCGCCAGCCTGGATGACTACCAAGTGATGATGCCGCACGCCGGCGACGACGTCGACGACTTGTGCCGCCTCGGCAAACTACACATGTCGCGCCACGATTTCGAATCGAAATGCTTCCACGGCGAAGGCAGCGTGCGCGATCTGTGCGCCGGCGAGTACTTCACCTTGAGCGGGCATCCGGAGGTGGACCAGCACCCGCGCGAGGAGCGCGACTTCGTCGTCACGGCCTTGCAGGTGAACGCGCAGAACAGCCTGCCCAAGGCGCTGGCCGAGCGCGTGGAGCGAATGTTCTCGCGCAGCCGCTGGACGCAGGGCGCGCAGGAGCCGCAGATGCAGAAGGAGGTCGCGGACAGGATGGCCTCGGGCGCGCTGCGCATGCATATCCAGTTCACGGCTGTGCGGCGCGGCGTGAAGATCGTGCCGGCGTACGACGCGCGCACCGACCTGCCGCAGGCGCTAATGCAAAGCGCGATTGTCGTCGGGCCGAAGGGCGAGGAGGTGTATTGCGATCAGATGGGGAGGGTGAAGATTCGCTTTCCGGGTGCGCGGGCGGCGGATCATGTGCATGCGGATGGATCGGGTGCGGCGGGTGACGATAGCGACTCCGCCTGGGTGCGCGTCGCGTCGAATTGGGCTGGGAATGGGCCGGGTAGTGTGGAGCAATGCGGCACTGTTGGCCTGCCGCGCGTGGGGACGGAGGTGCTGGTTAACTTTCTGGGCGGTGACCCGGACAAGCCGGTGATCGTGGGGCAGCTGTACAACCAGCAGGCGCAGCCGCCGGCACTAAGCGACCAAGGCGATCTGCCCGGAAATCGTTACCTCTCCGGTATCAAGAGCCGGGAAATTAAGGGCACTCGAGCAAATCAGTTGCGACTTGATGACACCACTGGAGAAATTAGTGCCCAGTTGGCAAGTGATCATGGGCGAAGCGAGCTGAATCTGGGATTTCTGACGACGCCAAGGGACCACGGTGCGGGTAGCTTGAGGGGCGAGGGAGCAGAGCTGCGCAGTGATGACGCAGTCGCTATTCGGGGTGCAGAGGGTTTGTTGCTCACGGCGTGGAAGCGACTCGCTGGAGCAGACAAACAACTCGCGCGGGATGAGTTCTTGATGTTGCTTGATCAGTGCGCGGAGCTTGCACATTCATTGGGAGCATATGCGGAAAATCATCAAGCGCTCCCGATTGAAACCGATGAGCAAATGACACTTAAGGACGCCTTCAATAGCTGGGATACAGCCCCCTCCAAAGAACAGGCGGCTATTGCGATTACCAGCCCCGCAGGTATTAGTTTCGCGACACCAAAAGCGTGTGTTACCTACGCGGGAACTAGTTTAGATATGTTTTCAAGAGAGCATCTTCATGTTGGTGCTGGACAGAAAATGGTCCTTAATTCGGGCAAAGGCATGTCGCTGTTTGCCGAAGATGGTGGTCTTCGGGCCATTGCACACCGTGGACAACTTCTTTTACAGAGTCAGCACGGGGCAACTTCTATCAATGCGTCGACAAACATTACTTTCACAGCGACCGAGGGAAAGCTTACCGCGATGGCGAAAGAGATCATTCTTATCTCAGAAGATGGCTCATACCTAAAAATTGGAGGGGGGATCGAACTTGGGACCGGCAATAAAATTAATTTCCATGCCTCGAATTTTGAATTTTCTGGCAGCAAGAAACTAAGCACATCGCTGCCACGCTTCGCAGAATCTCGGGCTGAAAAAACAAAGGGATTGAAAATAGAGCTACAGGATACGG
Organism: Duganella sp. AC917; assembly: GCF_979258245.1. Lineage (NCBI taxonomy): Bacteria > Pseudomonadati > Pseudomonadota > Betaproteobacteria > Burkholderiales > Oxalobacteraceae > Duganella > Duganella sp. AC917. The sequence goes on along the minus strand of NZ_OZ409848.1, from coordinate 4,849,901 downwards.
ATGGTGAAACACCCAATCAAGAGCCGCTTAGCATCATCGCACATTCAGACGCCTCCGAACACGTTGCCGTATCGAACGGCGGATCGTGTTTGGTAGAGAATTTGCCAAGTGGCGGCTTCACAATATTTCAGACTGTTCGTTTGCTGGCCGGATTGACCCTCTCAGATTGACCCTCCCTCCAGGTCCTCGCGAACGCCGCGACCCTGTCGTAAGATCCCTCGAACCCCAATTCCTTTAGGTCCTCATGGATCTGTTTGAGCGTGCGCCGCTGCTTGCGCGACTTGGCCGCCTCGGTCTTGAGGAGCGCTGAAAGCTGGAATGCGTATTTGTCGATAGCGCGGGTGGAGCGCCGCTCAGCGTAGGCTGGCTCTATGGTTTCCGAGCGCAGGTAGCGCCGGACGGTGTTTCTGGAGATGCCCAACCGCCTGGCTATCTCTCTCAATGGGATCTGCTCGCGAATGTGCCAGCGTCGAATAATGCCTAGTAATGCCACGTCGATCACTCCAATTCCCCGCTCAATGTCATGAGCAGGATTGTGTCCTAAACGTGGGTCAGATTCGTTTGCAAATTATGCGGCAAAGTGGGTCATATTTCGCTGCAAATCAACACCAGAATCCTCTATGCACTGCAAGACGTTCCAGGCGCTAGAGTAGTGCCAAACAGCAGTGCGGGAACTTTTCATCCGAAGATCTATCTGTTTAAGACTGGGAACGAGTTCTCGTTAGTGCTTGGTAGCCCTAACTTTACGCGTGCCGCGTTCAGTGTGAATCACGAAGCAGCGCTGTTCATTGAGGGCGCATAGGCTGGAGCCAAGCATGAGCCGGCGTGGGAACTGTCACGATAATGCTGTCGCTGAAAGCTTCTTCCAGCTTCTAAAGCGCGAGCGCATCAAACGCAAGACCTATGCAACCAGAGACGACGCCAGGCAGGACATCTTCGACTACATCGAGATGTTCTACAATCCGAAGCGCCGTCACGGGTTTAATGACAGGCTTTCGCCGGCAGAGTTTGAGCGAAGGCATTTTGAACGACGCGCGGGTGTCTATCAGACTCGTGGCGATTCAGTTTGAGAAAGAACTCCTACCAAGGGGGGCGTATTATCGGGTCGGGTGGCTACTATCCAAAAGCCCTTATGACCCGATAACTTCTGAAATATTCGAGATCCAATAAAAAGTGATGGTACTTGGAATTAGAAAAGGCTCCGTGTGGAGCCTGTTCTAATTAACTATGCTTTGGTTTTCAAGCTAAGGCACAGTTTTTCCTTTTGTGTGTCAGTTGACAAGTAGGCCAGTCGCATTAAGTAGCGACTATTAGTCGCAGAATTGTGGCGCCAGTTGCAAATAGTTTGGCGCCCTACGGTCGCCTGACAGATTAAACGTCAATATTCCCCGCCCGCAGAGCATTATTCTCAATAAACGCCCGGCGCGGCTCCACATCATCCCCCATCAGCGTAGTGAAGATCTGATCCGCAGCAATCGCATCCTCAATCTGCACCTTCAGCAAGCGCCGCACGGTCGGATCCATGGTGGTCTCCCACAGCTGATCCGGATTCATCTCACCCAGACCTTTGTAGCGCTGCTTCGACACCACCCGTTCCGCCTCGTCGCGCAGCCACTGCATCGCGTGGTGGAAGTCGACCACGGCCGATTCCTTGGTCCGCTCGCCTTCGCCACGGCTGACGATCGCGCCTTCGCCGATCAAGCCCTTGAACGTTGCCGCCGCGCTGGCCAGCACGTTGTAGTCCGCGCCCTGCACGAAGTCGGCGTCGATCGCGCTGACCTTCACGTTACCGTGATGCATGCGCTCGATGCGCAGCGCGTGCTTCTCCGACAGCTCGTCCGAAATCACCGTCACCTTGACGGCGATATCGTTGATCTCCTTCGACAGCGCGGCCGCCGACGCCTCAGCCAGCTCCTGCGTGCTCAAATCCAGGGTCACGCCGGTCATGATGGCGGTCAGCGCGGCGCGGTCGATCACGCGCGTCAGGCGCATCATGATGACGTTGGCCAGGTTGAACTGACGCACCAGCTCGGCCAGCGGTTCGCCGACGATCGGGTCTGCACCCTCGCGCGGCGTGAGCACGGCGGTGTTGAGCGCCACGTTCATCATGTAGGTCGCTTCCTCGGCGTCATCCTTCAGATAACGCTCGTCGCGGCCGGCCTTGACCTTGTACAGCGGCGGTTGCGCGATGTAAATGTGGCCGCGCTCGACCAGTTGCGGCATCTGGCGGTAGAACAGGGTCAGCAGCAGCGTGCGGATGTGGGCGCCGTCGACGTCCGCATCGGTCATGATGATGATGCGGTGGTAGCGCAGCTTCTCGACGTTGAATTCGTCCGGGCCGATCGAGGTGCCGAGTGTGGCGATCAGCGTGGTGATCTGCTCCGACGACAGCATCTTTTCAAAGCGCGCCTTTTCCACGTTCAAGACCTTACCGCGCAGCGGCAAAATCGCCTGGAACTTGCGGTCGCGGCCCTGCTTGGCGGAGCCGCCTGCGGAGTCACCCTCGACGATGTACAGTTCGCACAGGGCCGGGTCTTTTTCCTGGCAGTCGGCCAGCTTGGCCGACAGGCCCAGGCCGTCCATGATGCCTTTGCGGCGGGTCAGGTCGCGGGCCTTGCGGGCCGCTTCGCGCGCGCGCGCCGCTTCGACGATCTTGCCGCAGATGATTTTGGCGTCGTTCGGTTTTTCCTGCAGGTAGTCCGACAAGGTCTTGGCGACGATCTCTTCAACCGGGCCGCGCACTTCCGACGACACCAGCTTGTCCTTGGTCTGCGACGAGAATTTCGGCTCGGGCACCTTGACCGACAGCACGCAGGTCAGGCCTTCGCGCATGTCGTCGCCGGAGATTTCAACCTTGGCCTTCTTGGCGAATTCCTGCTCGTCGATGTATTTGTTGATGACGCGGGTCATCGCCGCGCGCAGGCCGGTCAGGTGGGTGCCGCCGTCGCGCTGCGGGATGTTGTTGGTGAAGCACAGCACCTGTTCGTTGTAGGCGTCGTTCCATTGCATCGAGACGTCGACCGAGATGTTGGTGTTCTGGTCCGACATGCGTTCGCCGGTGGCCTGGAACACGGTCGGGTGCAGCACCGTCTTGGCTTTGTTGATGTATTCGACGAAGCCGCGCGTGCCGCCTTCGAAGGCGAAGATTTCTTCCTTGCCGTTGCGCTGGTCGCTCAGGCGGATGTTGACGCCGTTATTGAGGAACGACAGTTCGCGGATACGCTTGGCCAGGATTTCGTAGTGGAATTCGACGTTGCCGAAGATGGTTTCGTCGGCCCAGAAGTGGACGTCTGTGCCGCGCTTGTCGGTGTCGCCGATGACCTTGATCGGGGAGACGGCGACGCCGTCGACCATTTCGATTTCACGGTTGACCGGCACGCCGCGCGCGAATTCCATGAAGTGGACCTTGCCGTTGCGGCGGATGGTCAGCTTGAGCGTTTTCGACAGCGCGTTGACGCACGATACGCCGACGCCGTGCAGGCCGCCGGAGACTTTGTACGAGTTCTGGTCGAACTTGCCGCCGGCGTGCAGTTCGGTCATGACGATCTCGGCGGCGGAGCGCTTCGGATCGTGCTTGTCGTCCATCTTCAGGCCGGTCGGTACGCCGCGGCCGTTGTCGGTGATCGAGATCGAGTTGTCCGAGTGGATGGTGACGTGGATTTCCGTGCAGTGCCCGGCCAGCGATTCGTCGATCGAGTTGTCCAGCACTTCGAACACCAGGTGGTGCAGACCCGTGCCGTCCGAGGTGTCGCCGATGTACATGCCGGGACGTTTGCGTACTGCTTCCAGACCTTCAAGGATCTGGATCGATGCTGCGCCGTATTCTTCGGTCGGTACCACTGGGGCTGGATTCTCTGCTGGGATGGCGGACATGTGCTGCTTTCTCTGATTATCGATTACTGGTGTTGACTGGCTGCTGCTGGAACTTAGATCCGCATCGGCATAACGACGTACTTGAAGTCGGTGTTGTCCGGGATCGAGATCAGCGCCGACGAGTTCGAGTCGCCCAGGGCGACGTTGATCTGGTCGCACTTGAGGTTATTGAGCACGTCGAGCAGATAGGTGACGTTGAAGCCGATGTCGACGCTGTCGCCGCCGTAGTCGATCTCCAGTTCCTCGACCGCTTCTTCCTGGTCGGCGTTGGTCGAGCTGATCTTCATGCTGCCCGGCGTGATGATGCAGCGCACGCCCTTGAACTTGTCGCTGGTCATGATGGCGGCGCGTTGCAGCGAACGCAGCAGCTCATCGCGGCCGATCGTGAATTCGTTCTTGTAGCCCTTCGGGATCACGCGCGTGTAGTCGGGGAACTTGCCCTCGACCAGCTTCGAGATCAGCTCGATGTCGGCGAAGGTCAGTTTGACCTGGTTGGCGGCGATGTCCAGTTGAACGGTCTCGTCGTTTTCTTCCAGCAGGCGCTGCAGTTCGATGATGGTCTTGCGCGGGATGATCACTTCCTGGCGCTCGAACGTTTGCTCGGTTTCCACCTGGCAGAACGCCAGGCGGTGGCCGTCGGTGGCCACGGCGATGACGTTGTTGCCGTCCAGGACCAGCAGCAGGCCGTTCAGGTAGTAGCGGATGTCCTGCTGCGCCATCGAGAAGTGCACCATGTTGAACAGGTGCTTCAGGGTTTTTTGCGGCAGGGTCACGCTGGCGCTGTAGCTGTCGGCCTGCTGGACGGTCGGGAATTCCTCGGCGGCCAGGGTTTGCAGCGCGAAGCGCGATTTGCCCGTTTGCACGGTCAGGCGCTTGTTGAGCAGCGTCATCGTCACGTCGCCCGATTCCGGCAGCGCGCGCAGGATGTCGAGCAGCTTGCGGGCCGCGACGGTGGTGCCGGCCACGTCGGCGCCGGAGCCGATCTGGGCGTTCGTGGTGATCTGGACTTCGGTGTCGGTCGACAGGAAGGATACGTTTTCGCCGTCTTTGCGGATGAGGATATTGGCCAGAATCGGCATAGTGTGCCGACGCTCGACAATACCACTCACGATCTGCAGTGGCCGGAGAAGGGTATCTCGGGTGGTTTTGACCAATTGCATAGATTATCCTCAGTAGTAAAGATTAACGATATTTCAATATTAACTTGTGTGCAGCTCTGCAGTTCGACCAATCATAATGGCAAAACTAGCGTCCCGCTAGCCCTTCAGCGTTTGTTCCAGCACGTGCAGTTCGTGGTTGCATTCCGGGTTCTTGGTGCGGTCCAAAGCGATCTTGCGCACGGCATGCAAAACGGTCGTGTGGTCGCGTCCGCCGAACAGTTCGCCGATTTCCGGCAGGCTCTTTTGCGTCAGTTCCTTGGCCAGGTACATGGCGATCTGGCGCGGCCGGGCGATGTTGGCCGGACGGCGCTTGGAGTACATGTCGGCGACCTTGATGTTGAAGAAGTCGGCCACCGTCTTCTGGATGTTTTCCACCGAGATCTGGCGGTTCTGCACCGACAGCAAGTCCTTCAGCGCTTCCTTGACGATGTCGATCGTGATGTCCTTGCCGTGGAAGCGCGAGTACGCCAGGATCTTGCGCAGCGCGCCTTCGAGCTCGCGCACGTTCGAGCGCAGGTGCTTGGCGACGAAGAAGGCGACGTCGTCCGAGAAAGTGACGCCTTCCTGCTTGGCCTTCTTCAACAGAATGGCGACCCGCATTTCCAGCTCCGGCGGTTCGATCGCGACCGTGAGGCCCGAGTCGAAGCGCGAGATCAGGCGGTCGTCCATGCCGGTGATTTCCTTTGGATACGTGTCCGAGGTGATGATGATCTGTTTCTTGGCGGCGATCAGCGCTTCAAACGCGTAGAAGAACTCTTCCTGCGTGCGGCTTTTGCCTCCGAAGAACTGAATATCATCGATCAGCAGCATGTCGAGCGAGTGGTAGTAGTGCTTGAAGTCGTCGAAGCCCTTGCGCTGGTACGCGGTCACCACGTCGCGCACGTATTGCTCGGCGTGGATGTAGCGGATCTTCGCGCCCGGCTGGTCGGCCATGACCTGGTTGCCGATGGCGTGGATCAAGTGGGTCTTACCCAGGCCGACGCCGCCGTAGAAGAACAGCGGGTTGTACGACACGCCCGGGTTGTTGGCGACCTGGATGGCGGCGGCGCGCGCCAGCTGGTTGGCCTTACCGGTCACGAAGCTGTCGAACGTCAGATCGGTGTTGATGCGGCTTTGCTCGCGGCGGGGCGCGGCCGACGCCGGCAGCTCGGGCACCGACGGCACCGGATCGGAATTGCGCGGGTGGTTGTTCGGGTTGCCGTCGTTGTAGTCCGGCGCCGGCACCACGGTGGCCGGCTTGCGCGGCATCGACAGGCGCGGGTCGAGCACGAACTGCACCTCGGTCGGCGCTTCCCAGTACTGGCTGGCCAGCGCGGTGATGCGGCTGGCGAACTGCGACTTGACCCAGTCCAGCTTGAAGCGGTTCGGTGCGGCCACACGCAACTTGCCCGCCTCGTAATCGAGTGGGATGAGCGGTTTTATCCACGCGCTAAATTGTTGCGGCGTCAGTTCCAACTCCAACTGTGCGGAGCAGGTCTGCCAGAAATTTTCCATGAATCTTATCTATTCTCTACTGCTGATGAGGGTGTGGAACGGGGTTGTTGTACCGCCGGTTCGCCACACGTAACGCGCTATTCTACTCTCGCTCGCTAAAGTTATCCACAGGCACGCCGCTTATTTTCGTACTTTCGGCTGAGCTGGAATCGCCGGCAAACCGGATCTGTTGTTGACAAGCAGGGCCGAAATGCTGATAATTCAGGGTTCCCCGCCCGTATTCCGTGTTTATTCACTTGAACGTCAATATGGAGTAAGCGTGGATTAGCGGGCGATGAGATGGACCCAGCTGTGCCGGCAGCGTTGGCATGGGTGCGCGAAGTGTCATTGGCACCAAAAATTGACGGGCGCTGGCCCGATTTTGTATTTTTTTCTGCTTTTAGCGAGACCAACATGAAACGTACTTACCAACCTTCCGTCGTGCGTCGTAAACGCACCCACGGCTTCCGCGCTCGTATGGCTACCCGTGGTGGCCGTGATGTGCTCAACGCACGTCGCGCAAAAGGCCGCAAGCGTCTGGCTGTATAAGCCACCTGCTTGTTAGCTGATCGCGTGGAAAGCTGTATTTCAAGCGGCTCGACAGGCGAAGGTTCCCACGACTTCGCGCGCGTTCGGCGTATCGTTAAAACGGATGAATTTTCATCCGTTTTTCGTTTGCGCCCTACGCAAAAAAGCGCGCACTTCGTGCTCTACACCCGCCTGAACGAATTGCCGCATGCGCGGCTGGGCGTCGTGGTGGCCAAGCGCTTCGCGCCCCGGGCCGTCACGCGCAACACGATCAAGCGCGTCACCCGCGAGCTGTTCCGCGTGACCGGCCTGCCCGCCATCGATTGCGTGGTGCGCCTGGCCAAGCCGGTCAACAGCAAGGACGGACCCGCCACCACGGCCGCGCTCAAACGGGCGCTGCGCGTGGAATTGGCACGTCTGTTCGCCGCGCAGGCCAAGTTGTCCGGCCGGCAGGCCGCGCAAGGAGTGCCAGTGCCAGTGCCAGTGCCAGTGCCGCCGGCTTCGGCTTCGGTATCTGCAGCGCCGGCGGCCTTGCCAACGGCGACGACGCCTCCACTTACGCCGTCATGACCAAAGTTCTCCGCTTCCTGCTGCGCGCCTACCAGTTGACCATCAGTCCGCTGCTGGGGCCGCGTTGCCGCTTCTATCCGAGCTGCTCGAATTACGCGCTGGAAGCGTTACAGGTGCATGGCGCCGGCAAGGGCAGCTGGCTGGCCGCCAAACGCGTGTGCCGCTGCCATCCGTTCAACGATGGCGGCTTCGATCCGGTGCCTCCCAAGGACGCGCCGGATGCCAAGAATTCCTCTTCAACGACCGCTTGCGGTTGCAACCACTCCTGATAAATACCCTAATGGATATCAATAAACGTACCATCCTGTGGATCGTGTTTGCCGTGTCGCTGGTAGTTCTATGGAACAACTGGATGGTCTCGACCGGCCAGCCTTCCATGTTCGCCCCGGCCCCGGCCCAAACCGCCAAGGCGCCCGAGGCGAAGAAATCGGAACTGCCGACCGCCGCCGCCACCGGCGCGACCGCCGGCGCCGCCGCATTGCCTGGCGCGCCAGCGGCCGACGCACCGTTCAAGAGTGAGCGCATCACCGTAACGACCGACCTGTTCAAGGTCGACATCGACACCCTGGGCGGCACCATCCGCCGCCTGGAACTGCTGCAGTATAAGGACGGCGTCGATACCCACAAGAACCAGGTGCTGTTCGACGTCGACAGCGCCACCGGCAAGACCTATCTGGGCCAGACCGGCCTGATCGGCGCGCCCGGCCTGCCGAACCACACCACCGGCTTTGTCGCCCGTCCAGGTCCGCGCACGCTCGACAGCGGCAACCAGATCCAGCTGGTGCTCGATTCGGAGCAGGGCGGCGTCAAGCTGACCAAGACCTTCACCTTCAAACGCGGCGACTACGTCATCGATGTGCGCCACGACGTCACCAACGTCGGCACCGCGCCGGTCAAGCCTGAGCTGTACCTGCAACTGGTCCACGACGGCAACAAGCCTGCCGGCGACTCGTTCTTCAACAGCAGCTACACCGGCCCGACCCTGTACACGGCGGCCGACAAGTATCACAAGCTGAAGTTCGAGACGCTGGAGAAGGACGCCGAATCCGCCGCCAAGTCCGGCAAGGATGTGGTGCAGGAGCACCCGACCAAGGCCGACAACGGCTGGGTCGCGATCTCGCAGCACTTCTTCGTCTCGGCCTTCGTACCGCAGGACAAGACCCCGCGCACCATCTTCACCAAGAAAGTGACGACCAACCAGTACGCGATCGGCACCATCCAGCCGCTGGGCACGTTGGCGCCGGGCGCCACGGTCAGCAACAGCGCGCGCCTGTATTCGGGCCCGCAGGTTGAGAAGATCCTGGAAAAAGTCACCCCTGGCCTGGAGCTGGTCAAGGACTACGGCATGCTGGCCGTCATCGCCAAGCCGATCTTCTGGGTCATGGACCACATCCACAGCGTGCTGGGCAACTGGGGCTGGACCATCATCGTCTTCACGATCCTGATCAAGCTGCTGTTCTTCCCGCTGTCGGCCGCCGGTTACAAGAGCATGGCCAAGGTCAAGCTGGTCACGCCGAAGATGCAGGCCATCCGCGAGCGCTACAAAGGCGATCCGGCCAAGATGAACCAGGCTACGATGGAACTGTACAAGGCCGAGAAGATCAATCCGCTGGGCGGCTGTCTGCCGATCCTGGTGCAGATGCCGGTCTTCATCGCCCTGTACTGGGTGCTGCAAGCGGCAATTGAAATCCGTGGCGCGCCATGGATCGGCTGGATCACCAACCTGGCCGCGCCGGACCCATGGTTCATCCTGCCGGTGCTGTACGCGATCTCGATGTACATCACCACCAAGCTGAACCCGGCGCCTGCCGACCCGATGCAAGCGAAGATCATGCTGTTCATGCCGCTGGCGTTCTCGGTCATGTTCTTCTTCTTCCCGTCCGGCCTGGTGCTGTACTGGGTGGTGAACAACGTGCTGTCGATCGGTCAACAGTACGTCATCAGCAAGAAATACGGCGCACCGGCTGTCGCCAAGGCCTAGTCTTAGCGTTTAGTGTTGCCAGGAAGCCCGTGTTGATCGCGGGCTTTTTTTATATCCTCTACAATTAGCCCATGAATATCGACTCCTCCCCCATCGCCGCCATCGCCACCGCACCGGGGCGCGGCGGCATCGGCGTCGTGCGCGCCTCCGGCAAGAATCTGCAACCGCTGATCGCCGCGCTGTTCGGCGCCACCGCGCTGAAGCCGCGCCACGCCACCTACATTCCGTTCACGCAGGCCGACGGCGCCATCATCGACCAGGGCATTGCGGTCTGGTTCAAGGGACCGAACTCGTACACCGGCGAGGATGTGCTTGAGTTGCAGGGGCACGGCGGACCGATCGTGCTGCAGTTGCTGCTGGCGCGCGTGCTGGAAGCGGGCGCCGAGCTGGGCTTGCGGCTGGCCGAGCCGGGTGAATTCACGCGCCGCGCCTACCTGAACGACAAGCTCGACCTGGCGCAAGCGGAGGCGGTGGCCGACCTCATCGACGCCTCGACCGAAGCGGCGGCCAAGTCGGCGTCGCAATCGTTGTCGGGCGTGTTTTCAAAGACGGTCAACAAGCTGGTGGAGGGCGTCACCGGCTTGCGCATGCTGGTCGAAGCGACGCTGGATTTCCCCGAGGAGGAGATCGACTTCCTCGAGAAATCGGACGCGCGCGGACAGTTGGCCGGCATCGTCGGCGCGCTGGACCAGGTGTTCAAGCAGGCGGCGCAGGGCGCGCTGCTGCGTGAGGGACTGAGCGTGGTGCTGGTGGGGCAGCCGAACGTCGGCAAATCGTCGCTGTTGAACGCGCTGGCCGGTTCTGATGTCGCCATCGTCACGCCGATCGCCGGCACCACGCGCGACAAGGTCACCGAAACGATCCAGATCGAAGGCATACCGCTCAACATCATCGACACGGCCGGCATACGCCACGCCGACGAAACGGTCGATGTGGTCGAGCGCATCGGCATCGAGCGCACCTGGGGCGAGGTCGGCAAGGCCGACGTGATCCTGCATCTGCTGGACGCCGACCACGGCCCGTCGCGCGCGGATGAAAACATCGTCGCCGCCTTCCCGGCAGGCGTGCCGGTGCTGCGCATCTGGAACAAGATCGATTTGTCCGGCCACAAGCCGAGCGTGGACGCGATGCCGGATGCCACGCATGTATATCTGTCGGCGCACGAGAACATCGGCATCGACCTGCTGCGCAAGGAATTGCTGCGCATCGCCGGCTGGCAGCAGACGGGCGAATCGCTGTACCTCGCGCGCGAGCGGCACCTGATCGCGCTCAAGAACGCCGGCGCGCATCTGGAGCGTGCCGGCGAGCACGCCGCGCAAAACGATCAGTCGCTGGATTTGTTCGCGGAAGAATTGCGCCTGGCGCAAGCGCAGCTATCGAGCATCACGGGCGCGTTCTCGTCGGATGATTTGCTAGGCGTCATCTTCAGCCGCTTCTGCATCGGAAAATGAGTAGTTGCCCAGCATTGCCAAAATGCGCCAAGATAGCCGACATAAAGTGTTGAAAATCAAAGGGTTATGCGCAAAGTTTGCCCATATGCGCCAATTGACAGCAAGTGTTTTTCAGTACACAATTCAGTACACAATCATCCATAGAAAAAGTCTGTGTACTCAAAATGCCTAAAGCAGCCATCCCACTGAACGACAAGCGCATCAAGGCCATGAAGCCGAAGGAAAAACGCTACTTGGTCGCCGATGGTGGCGGCCTGGCGCTGGAGGTGATGACGTCCGGCGCTAAGATCTGGCGCTACCGCTACTCACTGAACGGCAAGCAGCAGCCACTGGTGACGATTGGGGACTATCCGGCGATCAGCCTGTTGGATGCGCGCGACCGGGCGCGAAAGTACGCGGAATCGGTTTCGGATGGCATCTCGCCGATAGCTGAGGCCAGGAAGGATAGGGGGGCGACAAAGGTGCTCGACTCCGTCCGTGCCTTCGCCGATGAGTGGTTCGAGTCGGAGATCGCGGGAAAGTCCGACTCGTATCGAACGGTGACCCGCCGCGCCCTCGACAAGGACATCCTGCCGGCGATCGGGAATATGGCGCTGGTCGACGTCAATGCCGGCCACGTGCTGGCCATCTGCGATAAGGTCAAGGGGCGCGGCGCGCCGCAAATGGCGCTCTTCACCCGCAACGTCGTGAAGCGCATGTACGAATATGCGATCTCGCGGCAGGCTGTTGCCGTCAACCCAGCTCAGCAGCTGGTCGCTCGCTTCATTGCCACGCAGCAGAGCCGCACCCGCGTGCTGGCGCCGGATGAGATTGGCCGCCTGCTGCGCGCCGTCTACGCCTCCAACATGAGCCGCGCCTATAAGTTGGCGCTGCATCTGCTGGTGATCACGATGGTGCGCAAGTCCGAGCTGATTGAGGCCGAGTGGAGCGAGTTCGACCTTGAGGCCGGCGTGTGGCGCATCCCGGCCGCGCGCATGAAGAAAGATAACGAGCATTGGGTGTATCTATCCGCCCAGGCGGTCGAGATGGTCCGCGAGCTGCAGACGCTGTCGCATAGCCAGCGCTTTCTGTTCGCGATGCGGCGCGGCTACGAGGACCGGCCGATTGCCAAATCCACGCTGAACCAGGCTGTTCGCGCGATGAAGTCTGACCTGCAGCACTTCGTCATCCATGATTTCCGCCGCACCGCGTCGACCCACCTGCACGAGATGGGCCTGTCGTCGGACGCTATCGAGAAAGCGCTGGCGCACCAGATCCGAGGGATAAAAGGCGTGTACAACCGGGCCGAGTACGCGGATGAGCGCCGAAAGATTTTGCAGCTTTGGGCTACTTTCGTAGATGCGCAGATAGCCGAGGGCGGTAAGGTAGTCGCCGGCCGATTCCGAAAAGCAGCATAGACGGCGCCGCGCCCGACAGCGCCGGCAAAAGTTTAAAGCACCAGCATAGGTTAGCTCCCGAAAAGCGGCTCTTCACCGCCTGGCTGGTGCCCCGATTCTTGAAGAGAGCCACCTTGAAGGGGTGACCATGAACAGAAACCAACGCTTGCGCGTCAGCGCGCTAAATGACCTTCAACGATTTTGCCCTGACGCGCACTACTGGCTGCGCGAGCACAGCCCGCAAGCAGACTTGGAGCTCTCTAACATTGTTCTGGCTAACCCTGGCAGCCTGAGGCCAACGCTGCGCGAATTGGACGCCGCCCAAGCGCTCAGCTATTTTGCGCAGTATGAGATCCGCAGCCGCACGATTTGGGACAAAATCAATCCCGTGATGGATGCTACCGCGCCGAGGCTGGAACCGAGCGAGGAGGAGGAGCGCGCAAGGGCGGATGGCGAGCGCGAGATAGCCGCGCGGCTAGAGGTTTTCCGAAATGCCGCTCTGACCTATGCGCGCACCGTCGGCGACCCGCAGCTGATCGAGGGGTTCCAGCCGTTGCCGGCACCTGTGGTACTGGGGACATCGGGCGCCGACGCGGCGCCGAAAGCTGAGCGGCAGGATGCGGCGATACTCGGCTGGCTACGGGAAAATGGATACAACCCGATAGCTTTGCCGGATCGGCCCTCAGGCAAGGCGGGAGTTAAGGCGCTAGTGTCGGACGATGCGCTCAAGGACCGCAAGCTCTTTAGTGAAAAATCGTTCGATATCGCCTGGGCTCGCCTGCGCAAAGATAAGAAAATCATCGGTGGGGAATAGGTGTACCTGCTTGGGTATCCCCTAAATTGGGGTATAGGGGAGTCTTGCGGGGGGAGATAGTCGTCATGGAACGATGCATGTCATTGAACATCACTGAAAGTGACATGACATGCAAACTACCCAACAGGCTTCCGTTCGGGCGACGATGACGACAGCAGAGGCTGCCACCGCCCTGAACCGCAAACCCCAAACGCTCAACAAGTGGGCGTTCACCAAAACCGGCCCGGTGCAACCCGTCCGGATCAATCGCCGCCTGGCTTGGCCGACTGAAGCCATTGTCGCCCTGTTGAACGGTGGCCAGCAATGAGCGCCAACGTATCGACCTCCCTGCCGCTGGTCGGCATGTCTCGCTGGCTCCAACTGCAACACATCATCCCAGTATCCCGCGAGAAGTGGCGCCAGCTGGTCAACGCCGGCCGCGCGCCCGCACCTGTTCGGCTGAGCGAGCGCTGCAGCATGTACCCGAATGCCGAGGTGCACCGGTGGCTGGCTGACCCGATCGGCTACCGCGCGGAAGGCGGTGCAGCATGACGCACCCACCACGGAAGCCAAAAAAGACGAAAGGCGCAGCCCCCAGCAAAGAGAATGCGCCCTCCAAAAACAAATTACCGCCCAATTATAAGGCAATTTCCAGCCGTTCGACAGCAACATCTGATCAGCACGCCCGTGTGCTCGAATTGCTGCGCATCTCCCCGAAGACCACCTACAACCTGCGTGCGCATGGGATCGCCCAATGCGCGACCCGCATCTATGAGCTGAAGGCGCTGGGCTACCGCATCACCAAGACGACTGTGACCGCTGTGGACTCCGACGGCTACATGCACGCCGGCGTTGCGCTGTATTCGCTCAGCGAGGTGGCAGCATGCTGAGCGCACTCAACGACAAGGCCGCCCCAATGATGAGCAGCCGCGAAATGGCCGAGCTTACCGAAAAACGCCATGACAGCGTAAAGCGGACCATTGAGACCTTAGCTACAAAAGGCATCACATCCCAGCCACAAATTGTGGATGGGGATCGATCGGCTAATGGCATCGTCGAGAAGCTGTATTTGGTCGGCAAGCGCGACAGCTATATCATCGTGGCGCAGTTGTCGCCTGAGTTCACCGCGCGCCTGGTCGACCGCTGGGAGGAGCTGGAGGCCGCCGCAGCATCCGGGGCGCTGCCGGACTTTACCAATCCGGCCGCAGCCGCGCGCGCCTGGGCGGATCAGGTCGACGCGCGCGAGGCGCTGCGCCTCGAGCTGGCAGCAGCGGCGCCGGCGGTGGAGTTTGTTCAGGGGTATGTCGACTGCACTGGGCTGAAAGGCTTCCGCCAGGTCTGCAAGCTGATCGGCGCCAACGAGGCTGTGTTCCGCCAGTTCTTGACCGACAGGGACGTCATGTACTTGCTGGGCCGGGAGTGGATGCCCTACGCTGCGCACCTGGCCGCCGGCCGCTTCAAGGTCAAGGCCGGCAAGTCCGACCTCAACGGCCACGCGTTTAATTCGGCGCGCTTCACCCCCAAGGGCGTCAACTGGGCGGCGGGCGAGTTTGCCAAGTACCTGCTGGAAGTACGTCAGGGCAGCGCCAATGCTTAATCGCATGTTCGCTATCACCCTGCGCCCGCTGGCGCCGCCACCGCCAGGCCTGTTCGCCCTGCTGGTGCTGCTGGCCAGCGCCCTCCGAGGTTGTGCATGAAAGCAGGTTTCGCCCTCAACATCGAGCGCCTGTACGGTTCTGGCATCATCCGCGTCGCTGCCAAGCACCTGCTGCGCGAGCTTGCCGCCGAGCTCGGCGCTGACAGCCACATCGACGCTGCGCGCATCAAGGACAACGTCGTCTTGCGCGGCCCCGATACGTCCGCTGGCGTCGCCGCTCTGGCCAAGTCGCTGATGGATGCGGCCGGCGTGACGAAGTGCCGCAAGGGCGCCGTAACGGGGCTGGAGCTGTTGTTCACCCTTCCGGCGACGGCGGCGATCGATCCTCGCCAATACTTCGAACAGGCCACGCGCTGGGCCGAGCAGTACTTCGGCGTGCCGGTGCTGTCATGCGTCCTGCACATGGATGAGGGCTCGCCGCATGCCCATGCGCTGTTATTGCCGCTGGTCGACGGCCGCATGGGAGGGTCCGACCTCCACGGCGGCAAGGCCAAGCTGGCGGCAATGCAGACGAGCTTCCACGAGGCGGTAGGCGCGCCGCATGGCCTGCCCAAGTACGTGCCGCAGAAGCGCCTCAGTGCGCCGGTGCGCGCGTCAGCGATGGATCTGGCCCGTCAGTCGCTCCAGGCCAACGCAGCGCTTAACGACGACATCATCGACGTGCTGCTGGCCCCACATGCGAAAGACCCGGCGCCGCTGCTCCTGGCGCTCGGCATCGCCATGCCGACGACCCAGACGCCGGCCAAGGATTTCGTCAGCATGATGATATCGCCATGCAAAGCGGAGAAGCGCAGCCATACAGGGGAAGCCGACTATCGCCACATAGGGAAACAGATTCAACCCGCGCCAACGGTGTCGCTTCCCGATACCTGTGTCGGGGAAGGAAATCCTGCCTCCCCAAATCCAGTCCATGAGCAGCCGCACCGGCCCGCCCAGGGTATGCAGGCCTTCCAGCACACCTCAGCACTGGCCGCCGACCAGGTCGATATCCTCCTGAGATTTCAGGAGGCCCGCGCGTCCTGCGTCGATCTCCTTGAAGCTCAGGAGATTCCCGCGCCGGCCGGCGACGTCAAGGCCGTCCACCAGCTGGGCACCCTTGCGGTCGACCACCACCAGCCCGGCGCCAACGATACGGCCAGCCGATCAGCTGAAAGTTCAGCGCATCTCGATATGAGCAAAAGTGCTCACGTCTCCAAGCCCGCCACCACCGGCGACACCAAGCCGGTGGATTGCGTCGCGTTGGTCGGACATCAGCCCACCACCACCCCCGCGCCGTGTGCGAACGGGATGCGTCCGCACAAAGGCCGGCGGGTGGATGGCAGAGATCAATCCAGAAATGGCGACATCTCTGCCACCCCTCCCGGCAACCTGCTCAAAACTGAGCAGGTCGACCGGCAGGCCGGCCACGTCCGCGCGCGCCGGCGCTCGTTCAAAGGGGGCGCAGGAATAGCACCCCCTACGCGATCGCCGGACCACTGCGCCACCGGCCCGCCGGCCAGCGCCAGCCCCTGAGCGGCATCCGTAAGCGAAGTGGGATTTCCCCACTTCGAATAAATTGATAGAAAGAAATATATGAAACTGAAATTGAACAAAGACGGCTCGGCCGTTGTCCGTGACGGCATGCCCTTGTACGTCGCGGATGATGGCACCGAGCGCGGAATCGACGGCGCCGCCGCTTTCAAGCTGGCACTGGGCAAGCATTTCGAGGCGTCGCCTGTCATGTCGCGCTTGAAGCTCCCGGCTGACATCATCGCCGCGTCATTCGGCAGCCATTTCGATATCCAGGGCGGCAAGTTCGTGGCGCTGGACAAGCACGGCATCAAGGAATATTCCAGCAGTCGCCCCGGTGAAGTCGCAACGTTCGATGAAGCGCTGGGCCAGCTCATCGACCGCTACCCAAATAAAAGCATGCTCCTGAAAGAGCTGGATGCGCCGGGCGCCGCCCAAGCGCCTGGCCAGCAGCAAGGGAAAGGCGGCACCGTAACACGCGCTGCTTTCGATGCGATGCCGCCGGCCGCCCGTGCCAAGTACATCACCGGCGGCGGCCGCATTGCGGATGTCGCCAGCGCCGCCCCACCTGCGCCACCTTCCGGAAGCATCACCCGAGCCACCTTTGACACCCTGAACCCCCAAGAGCGTGCCAAGTACGTCACGGGCGGCGGCAAGGTGGCTGACTAAGCCAAGCGGCCCGCTGGGCGGCTTTCGCTGCCCGGCAGGCCCAACCACACCCGCATGGTCTTTTCGCGTCGCCACGGCGCGATAAGTGGCCTTGCCGGGTAAACGGAGATGAGATGAACGACCGAGAACTGACAAATGCCGCGCTGTTGTGGCACACCGCCCACGCGCGCCGGCTGGCCGTCGGGAAGGAAAAGCGCCGCCTCGACGCCCAGCTCAAGGCCGGCGGTGATGATGGCTGGAGCCTGCAGCGAAGCATCCAGCAGAGCGAGGCCGGGCGCCAAGTCACCGAACTGAAGCGCAAGGAACTGGCCGCCTTGCGCGCGCTGGCCAGGGTCTGTGCGAAGCAGCGCGGACACCTGCAGTCCGCCGATATCATCGATGTGGATGGCACTGCGGTGCTGCTGGCCGGCGCCGGCTTGCTTGACCTGGCTTGACAGGGAGGAGTCATGCGAGGCTTGCCCACCGCCGTGAGAATGCATATCCTGACTGAGCTCGCGTGCTTTGCCGCGCCCTCGAAGGTGGCCGCCTCGGTCAAAGAAAAATTCGGTATCGATGTGAGCCGCCAGTGCGTTGAGGCGCACCACCCGGAGCGCAAGGCCGGCGCCAAGCTGAACCCGGCCTTGCGCGCGCTGTTCTATGAAACCCGGGTGAAGCTGGTTGCCGAACTAGACGACATCGGCATGGCCCACCAAGCGTGCCGTCTGCGAGGGCTGGAGCGGATGCTCGAGCAGGCCGAGCGGATGGGGAATCTAGCCCTAGCCGCGCAGATCGTCGAGCAAGCCGCGCGCGAGATCGGCGGTATGTACGTAGGCGGCCGGATTTAGCCGAATAGGTTCGCAGAAGGTTCGCGGATGGTGCGCAGTTTCAGTGCCGATGACCGCGCAGCCGAAGAAAGCCCATCGTCATAGGTAAAACAACGGCGGTTCAGGCCACAAACCTGCTGATTTGCGAGCGATTCTGACGCGAATAGGTGCGCACTTTAGTTCGCACTTCGTGCGCGATAAAGCCGAATATCCGGAGCGTATCGCCGAGCGCCAAGACGGTACGCAGGCCGATAAGCACCTCAACGGCACCCGTCGCGTCACAACCAGAGAATGCTACTATCCCAGCAGTGGGGACCACCCGGCCCCCGCAGTTAGCCGGAGGATGCGTGAAAGTCAAAGATCTGATTGCTCAGCTTAGCAAACTCGACCCGAATCTCGATGTGTTTTGCCATGATGACAGCCCCATACCTATTCCCGAGGGCTACACCGGCCCCTTCGAGATTACAGACGTAGGCTCCCAAAAAGTAGTCATTTCTAGCGACGCCGTCGGCATGGTGACCATTAGCTTCGACAATGAAGCCCCTGGCGCGCGACTCACAGCGCTGATCGGCATAACCTCGGACGTTTAAGCTCCCGAAAGGCGAACTCAGCTGCAAATGTCATCTAGTGCTCTCACGTACTAGATGGCTGGGTGGTGCGCTGAGTAGGTAGCGGGCGGCAAATAGCTTGCTGACGTCGCATACTCCAGGGCGATTGCAGGGAATTGCTCAAATAAAACGTTGATTTTTTGATAGAATCGTTAGTTCGGTATGGATGAGCAGCTGTCATAATTATTGAAAGTGTACCAATGTCAGACCACAAAATTGTTCCGGACAAGGTTACTAAGCCCATTCAGCTCCTAGCCGCGTGGCTAGTAGGTTTAATAATAGTAGACATCGCGTTTTTGACTGCGGCGCAGCAAATTTCAAGACCGGAATGGGCTGCAGGCTGGTTAGTGGGCGCGGCGATTTTAAACGTGCCCCTATTTATTGGCGCACTCTTTTTATTGCAGACGAAATTTAGGCCGCAAATGCAGGAAGATTCTTATTATTCCAAATATTTGGAAAGTGGCTATCCTTCTAATATCGGAGCTGAAGCAATAGTGAAATCCGAGGTCATTGAAACGAGCAGAAAAATCGTTGAGCGATTGGGTCCCGAAGTGGCGGGTCAGGAAGATTCGATCTCTGAAGTCTTAGAACAGTCAAGAGATGATTCGCTCGTAGCAAAATATGGTGGCAGCAGGTCTCTATCCGAACTCTTCGTAGCACCGAGGACTTGGGGCGATGTGGTCGCTCTGTATGAGGAAAACCCATCGTTCATTCGGGATGTTGAGGCCTTGAAAAACGAAGGTCTGATCCTGGCCACGTCTGGAGATTATGTCGATGCCCGATTGACAGACTTGGGAACGCGGGTCGCTCGAACTGCGAGAGAGAAGCGGTTGCTGTTTTCTCAAACTAGACCTGACACGTGGTCAACTATGAGAATCAGTTTAGTTAAAGGTAATCGGCAACGATGGGGAGCATGAGCAAATACAACTCTCATTTGTTGAGAAATTTTATTGATAAGCGACGAGGGAGCGGTGCGTAACTGTGCGGGTGTTTTATCCTTGGATTTCCCGGACCGCGTCAATGCTGGTTTTTAGGCCACGAACGGCCTAGGGCGTGCGCGGCACGCGGCACCGGCGCGTAAAGCCGAACTGCCTCAGTTTGAGGGGGTGTCCACAATGTGTGGCTGACCCATTCGCCATTGACGGACGGGATGCAGATCGATGAACCCCCAATGGGGGATGGGATGCACTTCCACCACCGGCGGAAGACTCCTCAATTTGAGGAGTTCGCGATCTACAGGATTTCCTGTGTTTTCCGCTGCGCCGCCGCGTCGGTACACCACCCGAAAATTTGGGCGGTCGTCAAACTCCGGGATTTCCCGTAGTTATCGGAATGCAAATCCGGAAATCCTGCTTAGGTTGTTGGGAAAATTTCCGGCTACTGCTGAGACGCGGGAAAAATTTCGTTCGTCTCCAAATGCCGGCGAAAGCGGGAATACCCCGAGCCGCGTCCATCTCCTGCAATGCAGGACGTCACCCCTCGGCAGCGCGGTCCATAATTTTTTGGAGCGTGCCCGCTACCCCAGACATCGCATTCAAACGAATTTGATCGGCTTCCGCCGGACCAGGTACATAAGGGAAAATCCCGCATGTAGAATCAGCCTGCCGCAAATGCGGGGAAATCCCGGGTTTGGACATGGGCGCCGGCGTTACCGGAAAATCTGGTAATGAGTGCGACGCGCTGCCGGCCTGATCCTGTGACAATCACACATTACCACTGCACAATTCTGTGCCCATGCAAACACGAGCGATATCGGAAATTCGGGAGCGGGGCCGCCACCTCAAAACTGAGGAGACGGTCAGGACCCGCGCCACTATCGGAAAATGGGTAGTGGGGCCGTCCAACCAATTTTGGTGATTCGATACCCATGCGATAAATCTCGGATCGCCAGTCGGCGCCCCGCCGTTAGGGATATTTTTCCCAGATGGTCCGAGTACCACTCTTTCTCCCCTCATCGAGTGCCCATCGCTTCCCTCAAGAATCAAAACTAAGCATCTCTCCTCTCGATCCCCTGCAGAGCTCCAGCAGGTAGTGCCTGGTAAAGCTCCTGCACGCGTGCCGGCAAAGAAATCTGGTACTCAACAATCATGTTGACTAGAGGAAACAACTGCTCCGCTACCCCGACATCGTCGGCATCAAGTTTGCCCGGGTGTACGGCGTTGTTTCCAGTGATGCGGACCACATCTAAAGCCTGCTGTATCTGCTTTGGCAGCCCCAAGGCGACTAGCGCAGCAATATCAGCGTTGATATTAATGCCCGATTGCCCGAGGTGGACCATCAGCTTTTGGACAACAAGTCGAAGCAATGCAGCCGCGCCACGCGGGGATGTCTCGCAGATTGCAGCCGCCTCTCGATAGTCGATTGCAATATCGCTCGGCATGTCAGGATTTGGAGGGGCCGTCCGAACAGCAGGAGGATATGCGTAATTACCGTCGACCCATACGCAAGCGGCGTGGCAAGCGTGACACAAACTGAAAATCAAATCCGCGTTATGCAACTCGGCCTCAGAAAATCTTACGTTGGTCACATTAAGCATGGCAAATCCCCATTTAGGCTGCCGGGCCAAGACGTGGCAATGTGGGCAAGTAAAAGACTTCGCTCCTAGACTCGGTGGCTGATAGCTCATTTTCGATCCCGGTAAGGGTTTGACAACGTTGCGGCAGTGTACAGCGAGATGGGAATGCCTGTTAGAAAACGAACGATTACTAACATCACCAAAGATCAACACAAATCACTGTTGGAAATATAGGGCTTGCTATTTCTAACAGGTGAGGATATTCTAACAGTGTTTTCTAACAGTCCTCACCGGAGAATCACATGGCAACCTTCGCATACGGCCGCGTCAGCACCACCGAACAGAGCGCAGACAATCAGAAGCTGGAAATCGAAGCCGCCGGCCATGTGGTCGATTACTGGTTCGCCGATACGATCAGCGGCAAGATTAGCGCCAAGCAGCGCCCGCAGTTCGCCGCGCTGCTCGGCCAGATCCGGAACGGCGAAACGCTGGTGGTCGCCAAGCTTGACCGTCTGGGCCGCGACGCGCAGGACGTCGGCGCCACCGTCAAGCTGCTGGCCAGCCGCAAGATCAGCGTCATCGTGCTGCAACTCGGCAAGCTCGACCTGACGTCGCCGGCCGGCAAGATGATGCTGACCATGCTCGCCGCCGTGGCCGAGATGGAGCGCGACATGCTGGTTGAGCGCACGCACGCCGGCCTGGCCCGCGCCAAGAGCGAAGGCAAGACACTGGGCCGTCCGTCGAAGACTAGCGCCGAGCAGCGCGCCGATATCATCACCAAGTACGCCGCCGGCGAGAGCGTCAGCGCGCTGGCCCGCCTCTACAGCGTCTCGCGCGCAAACATCCTGGGCGTGGTCAAGCCGGCCTGAGTTGCCTAGGGCTGAAGTACACCGGCGGTGGGCATCGGCGCCACCGGCCAGCCCGCCCCGATACCGCTTCCCGCTGGCAACCTGACTGGCAACCGCCGCGCGCGTCGCCGGCGGTGTCGTTGCTGCGAACGATACCCCAGGCGAAACGGCGAATGACGGCTGAGCCTTAAGCAGTGTACGAGTTCAAAGTTTGAACTATTTGTTCTATCGGAATAGGCTTGACCAAATGTTCCCGGAAACCTGCGGCAGTAGTTCGGGCTAATGTGTCAGCGTCATTCCTGGCCGTAAGAGCTATCAAAGGTATGGTTTTCAATGCGGGAGATTGGGATAGCAAAGCGGCAACTGAAAACCCGTCCATCCCTGGCATGCTCAAATCCAGCAAAATCACATCTGGGATGAGGTCAGCGGCTCGCTGGATGCATTCTTGTCCACCATACGCCGCCAAGGCCATATGGCCATAAAATTTTAGAAGAGCGACTGTCATATCAGCCGCATCGCGGTTGTCATCGACAACCAAAACACGTTTGGGGGGAAATGCAGAGGCCATGATGTCCTAGCGAAAGGAGCGACTAAGCGCTATTTACGGCAGGTTTTAGGCCGGAGAAAGGAGGTGAGCAGGTGTGGCTCATTGCCTCGATGAAACTGATTATAACGGAGAATAATTGCACTTGCTTTTCCATGCCTCGTATCGAACTTAATATTTACGGGTCATTGTCGCCACGCCCGCTCTCATTGAACCGGACTTCAAACAGACAAAGGCATCTTGCTGGAAATTTTAGCTAGGCGCCCCTCGGTTACTTGATGCGGATAAATCCGAGGGAAGTGCCTAACACCACTGCGCCGAGCCCTGAACTCCTGGTAGCGGGCAAATATTCCGAGCTGAAACCATTGGCAAACTCTTTTCCTTCACGGCCTCGAATGGCGGTGATGTACATTACCGGGTCATCGAACCCACCGTCAACAGCCTCAACGACTATCTCTTGGTCGTCATCATATTCGGCCAAAACTTTCAAAAGCTCGCTTTTTTTCATCAGCATCCCCCGCAGTGTCGACGGCATATTTTGCCATGCGTTGCCACTGGAGGTTATCCCGTTTGAAACGCCGCCTGCGTAGCGGTGTGGGATTTCCCATAGCGCCAGGGCGAGGCAGGATTTCCGGTATCGGTACCGTATGCCGAAAACTGGGCGAACGGCGCCTATCCGTCCCGGCTCAGCGCCGCGCGCCCTAACGTGTGATTTTCACATGATTGGACCGGTCGGCAACCGCCTCGAAACACAGGATTTCCCCGTATTTGCGGCAGGCCGATTCTACATGTGGGATTTTCCCGTATGTACTTGGGCACCCCGACGGGCAACCTGCGAAAATTCCGGCGGCACATAGCACACCTCATTCGCTCGAACGCGATGTTGCGGCACAGCCTCGTACGTCGATTTCGCTCCTAGCAGATGGCTTGTGAGAGCTTGCCTGGTGATAAAATTCGTCTTCTTATGGAGACGTTTATGCAGTTTTTATGCGAAGTTCGGGGCCAACAACATTTAGTTCGGGCCGACAGGGTTGGCGGGTACACGATGGTCTATTTTGCACCGGCCGACAATCTGGAAACCATCGTCACCTATCAGCTTTTCCCTGCGGTGATAGATGAGACTTATGCGCCTGAGAGCGCTGTTTTTCTTGCGCGTGTGGCGCGCATTGCTCTTGCCCACTTCGAGCATGCAGCTACACCGTTCCCCCTCATAAGTGTGATTGCATACACGTCTGAGCTGCCGACATATACGGGTGATTTGGCTGTGACTCAATCGCACCATGATGCTCCGAGAAAGAGTACTCCCCGCAAGCTTCCTATCCAGGCCACCGACGCCTGACGTCCTGCGATGCAGGAGATTGACCTCCCCGTAGGTATTCCCGTTTTCGCCGGTATTTGAGGGCTGAGCCGGATTTCCGGCTTTGAGCATACGCCGTGCTTTCCCGTAGTTTCATTTTGATAAAACTACAGGAAATCCTGTAGATGGCAACCTCCTCAATCTGAGGAGTTACCGCGTTTAGCGCCATGTCGCAGTTAATACCGGAAATCCGATAATTGCGAAATTTCGCATTTCTTCATTGGAACCGTGCAGTTAGTCCAAACCCAATCAGGCTAACATTTGTGATTAACAATATAAATTACTTAATTTTCCGCAACCGTTATAATTGTGCACAGCAACAAACCTGCCATGTGCCAAGTTCTCCGCGCCTCCTCCGGCAACACCTCGTTCCTCACCTTACCTTCGTGAGTATTTCTTGCACCTGTGTCCCACAGGCTGGTGAATATTTAAGGTAAAAAAATGCAACCTAGAGTCAACCATCATTTAGCCCTTGCTTTCGAGCAAGCGGTTGTTATTGACGCCCTTAGTGGGGCATCAGCCGCATGGGCTTTCTTGGCGGCGCTAGACGTCCCGAGAGAGACGATTTTCCGCGTGCTGATGAATGCATCGATTCGCCGCGATACCGATACGCCAACGGCTTCGACGATTGAGAAATGTCGTTTTTCCCCAAGGAGCTAAGTCCGCGTTTGATCGCAGTTCACACCGAAGAGCGCACGAAGGGAGTGAAGGGAGCACTGTTTTTTTCGCGCTCCCTTTGCTCCCTTCGCGCTCCCTTCAATCGGTAGTTTCTGGCAGGCACCACAGCCAAGCGCCGCCCATGCTGAGTTTCTTGGCCTCAATGCCGAGGGACTTCTTCAGCCGCTTGGCCGCGTCCCACGAGTGGCCGGCGTCGCGCACCTCGCCCTGTAGCGCCTTCGCGGCCATCTTGCCGCCCGCCTCCCGGAGCGTGTCGACCAGCATGCGCTCCAGATCCTGCCGCGCATCGCCGTCCTCGCCATTGTCGTCATGTTCGACGTCGCCGAGGATCTCGCGCGCCGTGCCGTCTATGATTCCCTCCCATACCGCGTGTGTCGCCTCGATGCCGCCGTCGATCGTCACCAGCTCGAGCGAGTAGGCCACGCCGCCATCATCGGGTGCGATGTTCGACTTCGCCCGCGCCATCACGCGCCGGTTACTGCCTTCCTCCTTCGCCGTGACCAGCACCATCCGCGCGAGCGCGCCGAATGCCTGCGAGCCTATCACCCGGTCCTGTGGCGCCTTGCCGGCGCCGCCCTTGGCAAAGTGCGTGATGCCGATGACCGCGCAGCCGTGGGCGTCGGCGAAGTCGACCACCGCCTGCAGGCTGCGGCGCACGTCGTTCGCGCGGTGCATGTCGCCGGCCACCGCCGACACGATCGGGTCTATCAGCAGCAGGCTGACGCCGCCAATCGCCTCGGCCGCGCGGCGCAGGTCCGGGATATCCTGCGACGGATCGAACGGCACGCTCTCGCCGTCCTGGGCGATCCCCTCGATGAAGTGACAGCGCGCCAGGTCGGCGCCGGACGCAATCAGGCGCGGCACCAGCGTATCGTCGGCAACGTCCTCACTCGACCAGATCAGCACATTGCCCAGGCCCGCGCACGCGCTGCCGTCCGGCCACCGGCCGCCGGAAGTCAGCACCGCCGCCAGCGCGAGCGCCAACGTGGTCTTGCCGGTACCGGCGGCGCCGGCCAGGATGGTGAGCTTGCCGGCCGGCACCCACCCCGGCCACAGCCAGGTGATCGGCAGCGGCTTGATGTCGGCGCCGCATCGGATTTTGACGACGCGTTCCCCGTGCTGCCGCGAGCGGTCGAGCGGCCGCGCTGTTTCGCCCTGGCGCTCCAGTTCGACGCGCGCGGCGCGGGCGTGGTCGTCCTCCTTGTCTAAAATAAAGCCGGCCATTTGGCCGTCCATGTGTCCATCTGCCATCATGATTCCGCTAGTTTAAGAAATGCTGTTCGGTTACGGTCGCCGTCGACCAGCAGCAGCCGGCGCGGTCGGGCCTGATAGAGTCGGCCCGATAGCGTGCGCAGCGCGCCGTACCGGGTCAGGTTGCCCGGGAATACCAGCACCACGTCGAGCCCGGCCACGGCGCGGCACTCAAGCGCGGTCGGCAGGTTGGCCGGGTCAATCTGGATGGCGTTGCGCTTGGGCGGCAGCATGCCGACGCCCAGCCACAACACGCCGCCCACGGGCGCCAGGCCGTACACGGCACGGATGCGCGCCAGTTCGGCGAGGGTCGTCATTCAGCGCCGCCGCGCATCTGCATCGGCCACCATGCGCAGGCCGGTCGCCGCCGGCGCGCTGTTGGGCGCGACCAGTGGCTTACTGATCGACACCTGTCGGACGATGTCCAGCATCTGCCCTCGGACCTCGTGCGCGATGGCGTGGAAGTAGCTGAGTAACTCCTTGTCCTCCGCGCTGAGGCTGTTCACCACCAAGCGCAGCGGCCCGGCAGCGGGTTTCTTGCGCGCGCGTGTCGGCTTGGTTGTGACCGCGGTCATTTCGCACCTCCGCCGATCAGGCGTAGCACTGGACGCTTGTGACGCGGGAAGTCCTTTGCCATTTCAGCCATCATGTGCAACATCGCCTCTTGCGTTTGGTCCGTTAGCTCGGCAAAGAGTTGGGCGGCGCGCAGCTGGTTGGCGGTGAGCTCGGCGGACGGCATCGGCGCGGGCACCGATGGGGCGGCGCTGAGTGGTTTCTTCGGTGCACTCACTTGGCGCCTCCGCTTATCAGATGCAATTTGGCGGCCGGGCGGAGCGGGCGCTTCTTGGCCTGATCCTCTGCCACCTCCACAAAGATTAAGCAGTTGCGCCGCGAGGTTTCGGTCATGCTGCGGCATGCGGTGAAGAATCGAACGGCCCAAGCAGATTCCTCGGCGGTCATTTCGAACGCGGGCGGCGTGGCCGTGCTGGTGCCGCCCATGGTAATCAGCTTCCGGCCGGTCATCGCACACCTCCAACAACAAGGCGCAGGGCAGGTGCTGCCTTGCGGGCTTTTTCAACATCCTGCTGTGCAATTCGGTGAGCGAATTTCGGCAGCATGGTGCGGCTGGCGCGTCCCATGCTGCGAAAGTCCACGATGAGTTGCCGCTCTTCTTCCGAAAGCTCAAGCTTCTCGCCGCCGGGCGCGGCGATGACGGCGAGCTCTCCAGGTGTGGCGCGGCGGGGGCGCTTCGGCGCAACCGGCTTGATTTTGGCGGGCGCGCTCATTGGACACCGCCTTCGACTTCTTCGAGGGTCAGGCTCATGGCCGCCGCCGATTCCTGAATCAGGATCGCGGCGCGGTATGCCGATTTGAACAGGGCATCGAGCCGGGTGGCGGCCTGCAAAGTGGCCGGGTCGGTGATGTTCATGCCGTCGATGATCTCGAAGGCGATCTCGGCGAGCGTCTGCGCCGTCAGGGCCTGCTCCTCCACGCTGCTCACATGGGCTTGCAGACTGCCGAGCTGCAACAATGGCAGAGTGATATTTATCGCTTGTGCAGCGGCCGTGCTGGTGTTAAAATCGGTTTTGTGGTTCATATTTGCTTTCAAAAGGGTGAGTTGATCCATGCCGCATGCAGACGTTCTGAGCGTCTGTTTGCAACTTCCACTCGGTTCCGCCGAGTCGGTCTTGAGTGACCCGGGAGGACGGCCTGCCAGCCTTCCTCCCGCAAGTCATTTATCTACTCCGGAAATTTCCGTAGTTTTTTTCTCTCCAATTTCATCTATTCCTGTTCGATTTCCTTCGGCTTGTCTTTATTCGCTTTTGCCGCGACGGCCAGACCGAGACGCAGCAACTGGACCAGTTGGCCATTCAAGCTGCGATCCTGCGCCTTAGCCAATTCATCCGCCTCGGCGTGGAGCGACTTGGGCATGCGGATAGTGATGCGTACAATTTCCTCGTCCATACCGTTCCTTCAATGTGTCACTGTTTTAGTGACTCCATGTCACTATACGCCTCTTGCTCGTAGTGTCAATATAGTGACATGGAAGATTTATACCGAAGTCAGTTCAGGCTGCCTTATCCGCTCTATGAAAAGCTGAAGGCCCACGCCGACAAGGCGGGGCGGAGCGTCAACGCCGAACTCGTTGCGCGATTGGAACAATCCTTCTATGAGGCGCCGATGTCCGGGCTCTCCGTCGAGGATGTCGTGAAGGTCAGCCACCAAGTCATCAAAAGCCTCTACACCGACTTCATCCCACGCCCCAGCACTGAACCCGCGCCGACCACTCCAGTTCCGCGCCAGCGCCGGGCAGCAGCCAAGTCCAAGGGGTAACTCAATCAGTCGGAGGTTCGGGAGGCGGGCGACGCTGGCTAGGCGCTCGTCTCCCACGGCCGGATCGACACGGCTCGGCGCGCGAAAGGCGTTGCTCTAAAGCCCGCGCCGGGCTTGATGGGAGCTGCGGCACAATATGCTAAAATTTTCTTTTTGGAAAGAAATCCATGCTTACTTGGGCCGAAATCCTCTGCTGGATAGAGAAGCACCCTGGCCTCGCCTCTTGGATGCAGGCCGTCGGCGCCATAGTCGCGCTCATAGTCGCCATCGGCGTGCCGTGGTGGCAAAAAAGTCAGGCCCTCAAGCAAGCTCATGAGGCTGAAAAGGCGCAGCTTCGACACCTGATTTCCACCTTGCTTGACGAGATAACAGTCGCGGCGGAAGCCTTCGCCGGGGAAAGTGGGGAGCTGCTGTTGAATAGCGCAGATGGCACACCGATCGACGTAACCATCCCAATGCTCGAAACTCCCTTCCCGATCTACCACGCTTCCTTGCCGAGGATAGGGCAACTTCCGACCGAGGAACTTCGGAAACTTGTGATAAAGGGCTACGGACGTGCTATCGGTTTCGTTGCTAGCATCCGTTTCAACAACGTCCTGATTGAAAGGCTTGAGCACGCTCAGTACCTAGTGGCGCTTAGCAACGACCCGGTCCACAACGAGCTGCGCGATAGGCGAGTTTACGTTCTGAACCATTACGGCAATGCCTTGAGACAGTCCTACAAGGCCGCCCTCGAAGACGTCGACGCTATGCAGGTCGCACTTCGCGAATGGCTGAATCGGAACTGAATCGCAACTCAGATTCCGCCCTGTGCAATGCTCCGCGTACTCAATTAACAGCTCGCGCTGGTCGTCAGCGTCACCGGCGCCGATTCGGTCAGGTTGACCTGGTGGCGGTGGTGGTCGACGTCGTTCAATGGATCGTGCATGGTACGATTTCTGTTTCAGTAAGGAGATCAAAATGATTTTGCAATCAGACGTCAGACGCTTTCGCCATGCTGCGCGGATTTCTCTCCTCGCATCCATGGCACTCTCCACGCGGGCGGCAATGCGCGTCGCGGCTTTGAGGGGTGACTCGGGCGCCGCCGAGGCCCTGAAGCAAAGGAATGAGCGAATCATCAAAGCTGCTGCAGCCACTTATCGACGGTGACGATGCAGTCAGCCGGACCTGCCCCATGAAGCGTCCCAAGTGGGGGCAGGCGGCGGGGCGGTTTGTCGCGCAATGACATGGTAAGATTTCCGTTTGGAATCGGATATCAAGATGGCTTGGTACACCAAGTGGGTAATCATGGTGATGGCGGCGCTGGCCTATGTCGGTGGTCAAAATCTCATCAACTGGCCCGGCCTCACCGCATCTGACTGGGGCACATGGATCGGCGCCATTGGCACTGTTACCACTCTCGCCGGCACGATATGGCTCGCAACTGCTGAAAGCAGGCGGCGGCGCAACGACGATATCACACGCGCCCATCTCATGGCCGCTGCACTCGCACCGCGCATAACTCACCTGAGAAACGAGTTGTCCGCTATGGAGGGAGGTCTTTCTTTCACTGATGTCGACACCGGTCTCCATCGGCCGCCAGGCATCGAGGCCAACGTATTCTTGTCCTCGACCTACAAACCAGCAACGTCCGACGAACTGATTTTGCTTACTGCTCTGGGCGACAATTGCGCCAACAAACTCGCCTACGCACAGGCCCAGCTTGACGTCTTCAAAGCCTTGATGATCAATCACATCGACAACGCCGAGGACCCGGAAGCCCCTCTTGCGAACGATATTGGCCAGATCTGGCTTGAATGGATAAGTGGACTCGGCGATCGGTTCGAAATGATCGAGCGGCAACTTGTGGACATTGCTCGCATTTATGCAACGCCCCCGACTTCCGACGAGCTGTATGGGCCGGACTTCGACTAGCGTGCGCCCCCCTACGGTCCCAACGCATGCGCCATCTGCGGCGATGCGCTGCAGTCATGGTGGCGGCGGTTCCGTCCCAGGTTACAAAGCGGCTTCCTCAGGGCCAGCGACATCTTCGGACAGATCGTTTTTTTAGTACACAGGTAAGTACACAAAACGCCAATCCAGCATTGAGGGCCTATATCTCCGGGCATCACTTCAGGTCAGCCGCTTCTGCATCGAAATAAACTCCGGGGTCAAGTCTGACATTCGGACACGCTCCCAACTATAAGTGGACTACGGCCAAGCTCGTGTCCAAATGCCAGACTTGACCCCGACCTACGAGATCGTTGTTCAATTCTGGTTCGGGTAGCGGCCAGCTTCTGAATTACGTAGGGCGGATTAGCGCAGCGTAATCCGCCGTGCATGCGCCGTCGACGACGCTACCACGTCCACTTCGCCAAATCCGCCCGCGTACGATCAGTACGGCAAGCCGCTCACGTTCAGCGCGATCTTCCACACCGACCCGGCGCCGGTGATGAACAGCGTCTTGCCATCCGCACCGCCGAACGCGGCGTTGGTGACATTCGCATCCACCTTGATCGTGGCGATGTGCTTGCCCTGCGGCGTGAACACGCGGATGCGCTTGTCGGTGTGCTCGGTGACGTAGACGTTGCCGTGGCAGTCGATCGCCATGCCGTCCGGGATGCCCAGGCCATTGACCAGGTCGCGTCCCTTCTGCGGCTTGCCGCCGACGATGGCGTACGCGCGCAGCACGCCTTTTTCGCCAACCATACCGTTCACATACAGTACGTCCCCTGCCGGCGACAGCGATACGCCGTTCGGATTGGTGAGCGTGTCGTCCACCACGCTGACCGTGTCGTCGGTCGCCACGCGGTACACGCGCGTTTTGTCCTGCCCGCCCGGCGCGGCGTCGCGCTGGAAGGCCGGGTCGCTGAAGTACAAGGTGCCGTCGGCGGCCAGCGCCATGTCGTTGGGCGAGTTGAAGACGTTGCCGTTGTACTTGTTCACCACATCGCTGCGCTTGCCGTCCATCGTGTAGCGCGAGACGTTTTTATACTTGTGCGTGGCCGCGATGATGTTGCCCTGCGCGTCGACCGCCAGGCCGTTGCTGCCGCTGTCGGCGATCAGGGTGGTGACCTTGCCGCTGGCATCGAGCTTCTGGATGCGCGACGGGAATCCCGGTCCGAACGTGAAGTCCGAAAAATACAGCGCGTCCTTGATCCACACCGGACCTTCATACAGCCCCGGTTCCGAGCGCGTCGGGTTGGCCGCGACGATGCGCTGCGCGGTCAGTTCGCCGGACGGCGCGGTGCCGGTGCAGGCTAGCGGTGCTGCGGCGGCTGCGAACGCGGCGGGGGCTGTCAATGCGGCCACCAGTGTGGTGGCGACGGCGGCGGACAAGATCGATGCGAAAGTAAAGGCAGGGCGAATTTTCATGCGGTGGTTTCTTCCAGTTTGTGAACGATGACGCAGTCGCGTCCGGCGTGTTTGGCGGCATACAGGCAGCTGTCGGCGGCGGCCAGCATGGTTTCGGCGGTGCACAGCCGATCCTTGACGAAGCTGGCCACGCCGATGCTCATTGTCACATATGGACGCTTGGCGGCGGGCGCGTGCGTGACCTCCAGTGCGGCGATGCGCGCGCGGATGGTCTCGGCCACCAGCGCCGCCTGCTCGGGACCGGTGTCCGGCAGCACGGCGCCGAATTCCTCGCCGCCGTAGCGCGCGGCCAGGTCGGCCGGCCGCTGCAGCGTGGCGGCAAACGCTTCGGCGACCAGGGTCAGGCAGGCGTCGCCCTGCTGGTGGCCGAAGTGGTCGTTGTACGCCTTGAACGAGTCGATATCCATCAGTAGCAGCGCCAGCTGGCCGTCGTTGCGCTGGGCGCGCCGCAGTTCGCGGTCGAGCGCGACGTCGAAATGGCGCCGGTTGGCGATGCCGGTCAGCCCGTCCACATACGATTGCGCGCGCAACGCCTCGGCCTGCCCACGCAGCTGGCGCTCGCGGCCGACCGTGCTGCTGATGTCGCTCACCTGGATCAGGCAAAACCGTTCCTTGCCTTCGGTGAACGGCGTCACCGACACCGCCTGCTCGATGCGCTCGCCGCCCCAGGTGCCGGTCGGGAACAGGGGGAAGGGGGATCGGTTCAGCCCCGGCGATAAGTGCTGCGGCGTTTTGCTCTGCATCGCGCTGTGCACGGCCTGCTCCAGCCGCTGGCCGCGCAATTCCGGAAACACGTCGAACAGCTCGCTGCCAAGCACGCGGTGGGCGGACTGCCCCGAGTGGCTGGCCATCCATTGGTTCCACAGGACGATGCGCTGCCCGGCGTCGAGCACGACGAGGCCGAGGTCGGCGAGGGCCAGCGCGCGGCTGGACAGCTGGGCGTGGCCGGCCGTGGCAGGCTGGTTGGCGTGTACAGTTTCCGTCATTCGGACTTTCCAGGCGGGAATGATAATGGTGTAATGATTATATGCCGCCGGACGCGCCATGAGGTCGAGGAAGATGCCCTAAAGCCACACTTTGACAGCGACTCACTATCATTTTCGACTTTTTAATTAAAAAATATTTCTCCCCTATGAGCGGCGGACAGAGCGCGCAGCGTGGCGCTGGAGAACTGTCGTATGGACGCATTTTTTGCCGATCCGGCGGCTGTGGACGGTCCGCCGAACCTGCTATGATTGATTCGTCGCAGATGAGTGTTCCGTTTCCAACACATAGCTCGAAACCTGCGCGGCCTTGAGAATTCTCATGCTTGAGATATTCCGCTGAAGTAACCTTGCAACGTTGACTTGGGCAATGCCCGAAACGGAGGGGATCGTGGAACCGACACAAGAAAGCGTACCGGACGATGGCGCTGGCACGCCGCCGCCGCCGATGGCGGTAGCCGCCCCGCCGGCACGCACGCGGCAGATGTTGCCGCCCAAGGGCTCGTGCTGGTACTGCGAGAAGCCGCTCGACAACGTCAAACGCTTCTGCGACAAGGAATGCGCGGACGCCTTCGACGAAGAGAAAGAATTTACGCGCTGAAGACTAGCGCTTTGCCGCCTGCAATACCGCCAGCGCCGCCTCGAAGTCGAACTGATGCGCCGCCTCGGTCACCTCCTGAAACACCGCCACTCCCAAGCTTGCCGCGAGCACCGTTGCCGAGTGCTCCAGCACATCGATCGCCGCGCCGTCGCCTTCTTCCAGCAGCCTGGCCAGATGCTGCACCAGCATGCGCGTTTCCGGGGGATGCTCGCCAACGGACGCCGCCGGCGCCGGCGGTTGCGCGTCGGCCCCGCTCAGCTCGGCGTCGATCGCACCCATCAGGCAGCGTAGCGCGTGCTCCAGCTGCGCCAGCGGCCCCATGCACATCGCCGCCGGCCCCGCGCAGGTGTGCTCCAGTTTGGACGCCAACAGGTAGACCTGCTGCGCGCCGATCATGCCGGCCGCCCCCTTGAGCGTATGGATGATGCGTTGCGCGCCGATGGGATCGCCCGCCGCAAGGTCGGTGCGGGCCTGGTTGGCGCTGTCCTGATAGCGTTGCCGGAAGCGACGCAGGATTTGCAGATACAGCGCGCGGTCGCCCATCAACTGTTGCAGGCCGGTTTCCACCTGCAGGATATGGCCCTCCGCGGGCGCCGGCGAGGCTGGCGTGTCGGAAAGTGTCATGGGCGGCGTCATTGCTGCGTAGTGAACGACCACGTGCGCGGCGCGGCCACGCCGCCCACCGTGCCATCGAAGCTCACATCGTAGACGGTGCCTCTGCGCAGCGGTGCCAGCGGGATAATGGAGGCGGCCGGCGCCGTGATCCGCGAGTCGGTCGCGTTGCTGAGCAGAAGGGTATTGAGCGCGCTGCCGCCGCGCGGGGTGATGGTGAAACTGCGCACGACGACGACTGCGCCGCCCCGGCCGCTGTCGCCGTGGACGCTGATCGGGTAGCCAACCTCGTTCTGGTTCGGCACCGGATCGGGCGATTCGGTATCGCTAAAGAAATTGATCGGCACGTTGATCTGGTTGTTGATCGGGTAATTGACCAGCCTGCCCGCGCCGATGCCGGGGCCTATGCCGTTGGTGGCCGTCAGGTCGGCGGTGAAGTAGGTATAG
The DNA here is from genome assembly GCF_979258245.1 of Duganella sp. AC917. Classification (NCBI taxonomy): domain Bacteria; kingdom Pseudomonadati; phylum Pseudomonadota; class Betaproteobacteria; order Burkholderiales; family Oxalobacteraceae; genus Duganella; species Duganella sp. AC917. Next base: position 4,815,926 of record NZ_OZ409848.1, on the reverse strand, counting down.
CCGTTGGGAACGGTGGTGGCGCCGGTGCCGACTTCCTTGAAGACTGGCTCGAACATCACGAAGCGGTGATAAATCGCGGTGATCAGTTCCTCAACGTGGTAAAAGCCGGAGGTGTTCGTGGTGGCGGAGATTACTTCGCCGATCGCGTAACCGCCGGGTAATCCATAGCCGGCGGCGGCGAGCCGGTTGATCAGGTTGACGCCGGTGAAGCCGGGTGCGCCGACGGTCTGCTCGTGTGTGACGGTGTTGTTCAGGCGTAGATAGTTGGAATGCCCCAGCGCGGCCGCATCGACCTGGCTGTTGCGCGCCAGCACCGACAAGCCCAGCTGTGAACGCCGGTAATTGAGCCAGTTGTAGCCATCCAGGGCGGTGTTGCCGGTCAGCGTGGGGGCGCCAGGTTCGGGCACCGGCGGATTGGCCGGGGTGTTCGACGTCGTTGGCGCGCTGTCGTTGCTGCTTCCGCCCCCGCCGCCACAGCCTGCGAGCAGCGCGGCGATCAGCAGCATTGCGGCCGGCAATGGTGATAAGGAGAGCTGCCGGTGCTTGTGGTGTGCCATGTTGAAAACTCCTGTGCGTATGGGCCTTTAACCCGGGCTGGCTACATCGATTTTAAGCCAGATTGTGCGTTCGCGGTACGCAATATGCCGGCCGGGGCCGCTTCGTACGGGACGGCTTGCGTAAGATGGTAAGCTAACCGCTCAGCCAGCCACCCGTTGGTGTCGTGTGTCTGCTTAACCTGGAAATCCATCATTTGAAACCTATCAATCAAGCGCGCGTGCGGCGCGCCAAGTTCGCGTTGCCCAGCATGGTGACGTTGATGTCGATCGCCTGCGGCTTCGGCAGTATCGTCATCTCTGTCGACAACGCACTGGTCGGGTCCGCCGAAGACTACCGGCTCGCCGCCATCTTGCTGGTGCTGGCCGGCGTGTTCGACGCGCTCGACGGCTTGGTCGCCCGCGCCACCAACACCTCGTCCGAGTTCGGCATGCAGCTCGACTCGATCGCCGACGTGATGAACTTCGGCTGCGCGCCGGGGCTGCTGCTGTATTGCTATGGATTTGTGCAGCTGGGTGTCGACCATCAGACCTTGCTGCGGGCCGGCGGCATCGCCAGCTTCTTCTTTGTGGCTTGCGGCGCGCTGCGGCTGGCGCGCTTCAATGTCAGCGTCGGCCGCACCGACCCGCGCTATTTCGTCGGCATGCCGATCACGGCGGGCGCGGCTTGCGTGGCGTCGGTGGTGGTGGCCTGGCCGAACCCGGCCGCGAGCACCTGGCACGCGATCCTGGTCGTGCTGCTGTTGTTTGTGGTGGGAACGCTGATGGTGTCGACGGTGCGCTTCCCGAGCTCCAAGCAGAAGAAGAGCTGGGGCGCTCTGGTGTTGCTGGTGGTGAATCTGGCCTTGCTGGCCTGGTTGCAGGCAAGTTACTTCGTGCTGTTCTTCGTGGTGTACATCGCTTTCACGCTGGCGCTCAATCTGGCGTGGAAGCGCGGCTGGAAAGGCATCCCGCCGCCGGTCGTCTACGACGATATTTAGATGGGCGCGCCGAGGCTCAAGCCACTTCGTGCCCGCGCGCTGCGCGCAGAATCTCGAACCACTGGCTGCGGCTCAACGTGAACTGCGTTGCTTCCACCGCTTCCGCCACGGCCTGAATACGCCCCGATCCGGTCAGTGGAATCGGGCGGCTAGGCAACTGCATGATCCACGCGAACACCACGCTGCCAAACGGGCGGCGCACTTCATCGGCGATCTTCTGGATCACAGCGCTCACCCGCACGCCTGCGGCGTCGTCCTTGCTGAACAGTCGGCCGCCGGCCAGCGGCGACCAGATCATCGGCGACACGCCCAGATCCTGCAGGCCGTCGAAGGTTTCGTCGAACATCGGCGCCACGCACAGCGGCGAGAACTCCACCTGATTGGTCGCCAGCGCGATGCGGCGGTTCAAACTCTCGAACTGGTGGCGGCTGAAATTGGACACGCCGAAATGGCGCACCTTGCCCTCTTGGCGCAGACGTCCGAAAGCATCGGCGATCTCGTCAAAATTCATCAGCGGATCGGGACGGTGAATCAGCAACAGGTCCAGGTGATCGGTGCCCAGCTGGCGCAGCGAGTTTTCCGCCGAGGCGATGATATGGCTGGCGCTGGTGTCATAGTGCTGGATCGTATGGTCCGGACGGGCCGCGTTGACCAGTTTGATGCCGCACTTGCTCACCAGTTGCATGCGCTGGCGCAGCGACGGTTGCAGCGCCAGCGCCTCGCCGAACACCGCCTCGACACCGTAGCCGCCATAAATGTCGGCGTGGTCGAAGCTGGTCACGCCCATTTCCAGGCATTGCTCGATGAACGCCACCCGTTGCTGGGGCGTCAGGTTCCATTCGTTCATGCGCCACATGCCGGCGACGATGCGTGACAAGGTCGGACCACCGTTGCTGGTGACGATGGACGGGCAGGAGAGGTTGGAGCTCATTGGAAAGCTTTCACAGAAGGTGAGTATCGCGGCAAGGCCGGCCTCGGAAACCGGGACGGTCGAATAAACGAAAAATGTAGAGCGGATTACGCGGGACGCCGTAATCCGCCAATGCATGCGCCGTCGCGACGCATGCGGGGAATTAATTCATCCAGAGACGGATCGAATCCCAGGCGCGGCCGAAGATCGATGCTTCTTCGACGTTTTCCAGCGCCACCACCGGCAGTTCCAGCAGCGGTTTGCCGTCGACCATCATCTTCAGCGAGCCGACGCGGGTGTTCAGCGGCAGCGGCGCGACCAGCGGATCCTTACGCTCCAGCACCGGCTTCATCTTGGCGGCGACACCCTTCGGCACCGTCACCATCACATCGCTGGTGAAGCCGATCTTGACCGCGCTTTGCGAGCCCTTCCAGATTTGCGGCGTGGCGATGGCTTGCCCCTTGGAGTACAGCTTGACCGTGTCGAAGTTCTGGAAGCCCCAGTTCAGCAGCTTCTGGCTTTCCTGCGTACGGGTGTTGTCGGAATTGGTGCCCAGCACCACCGAGATCAGGCGGCGTTCGCTGGCGCCGTTCGGACGGCGCGCCGAGGCGATCATGCAATAGCCGGCCGCTTCGGTGTGGCCGGTCTTCATGCCGTCGACGGTCGGGTCCAGCCACAGCAGGCGATTGCGGTTCGGCTGCGTGATCTTGTTGTACGTGAAGCTCTTGACCGAGTCGATCTTGTAGAACTGCGGGAAGTCCAGAATCACGCGCTTGGCCAGCACCGACAGGTCTTGCGCGGTGGAATAGTTGTCAGGACTAGGCAGGCCGTGCGGGTTGGCGAAACGGGTCGACTTCAGGCCCATGCGCTCGGCTTCCTTGTTCATCATGACGACGAAGGCCGATTCGTCGCCGGCGACGGCTTCGGCCAGCGCGACGGCGGCGTCATTGCCGGACTGAATCATCAGACCATGCAGCAGGTCGTCGATGCTGACCGGGGTGGCCGGATCGATGAACATCTTCGAGCTGCTGGCGTCGACCTTCCAGGCCTTGGTCGAGACGTTGACCATCTGGTTCAAGGTGACCTTTTTGTCGCGCAGCGCGCCGAACACGACGTAGGCGGTCATGATCTTGGTCAGCGAAGCGGGCTCGACGCGGGAATTCGGATCTTGCGAGGCGATCACCTGGCCGCTGGTGGCGTCCAGCAAAAGCCAGGATTTGGCGGCGATGGTGGGAGGCGGCAGGGTTTGTGCCACAGCGGCGGACATCAACATCACACTGGTGGCCAGTGCCGCGATCAATTTTTTCATGGGCTAAATATTCGGTGATAAGGTTAAAGATTGCTTAAAAAAAACAGCGTAAACAGCGGGAATTATAGAGCGTTACTCGGCTGCTGCGCTGTCGGTTTCGGTGTCGGCGACATCGCTGGGACGGCGCCACAGCTGGGTAACCCAGCTCTTGATGTGTTGCAGCTTGCGGTGGAAGAAGTGGTCGGCTCCCGGGATCACGATCACCGGAATCTCCTGCGGGCGCAGCCAGTCGAGCACGTCGATCAGCGGAATGGTGTCGTCGTTTTCGCCGTGGATCAGGATGGTGTCGGCGGGAATGTCGGCCATGTCCCATTTCTTGGCGGCGCTGCCGACCAGCACCAGGCGCTCGGCCGGCGTACCGGCCGCGACCAGGCGCTGCGCCAGCTTCGACTGCACGAAGGTGCCGAACGAGAATCCGCCCAGCGCCACCGGCAGGCCGGGATACTTTGCCGTCATCCACGCATGCAGGATGGCCATGTCGTCGGTCTCGCCGTGGCCGTGGTCGTGCACGCCCTCGGAGGCGCCGACGCCGCGGAAGTTGATGCGGGCCACCACGTAGCCGAGGCTGGCGAAGGTGCGCGCCAGCGTGACGGCGACCTTGTTGTCCATCGTGCCGCCGTACAGCGGGTGTGGATGCGCCACCAGGGCGACGCCGACCGGCGTGTCGTTCTTCGGATAGTCGATCTGGCCTTCCATCAGGCCGGCGTTACCCGCCAGGGTGAATTTTTCGTTCTTGTTCATAGCTCTTTAGATTTTCAGACGGTCAACAATCTTGCCCTGCACCAGGTGGCTGTCGATGATTTCATCGATGTCGCTGTTATCGACGTAGGTGTACCAGACGCCCTCCGGATAGACCACCAGCACCGGGCCTTCCTCGCAACGGTCCAGGCAGCCGGCCTGGTTGATGCGCACGCCGCCGTGGCCGTTGATGTCGAGTTGCTTGCAGCGTTTCTTGGCATGCTTCTGCGCCGTCTCGGCGCCATGGTCGCCGCAGCTGTTGCGGCCGTCGTCACGCTTGTTCATGCAGAAGAAGACGTGGTGTTTAAAATACGGGATGTCGCTCATGGCTGTACCTCTCGGAAAATTTGTAAGCGCGGTGTAAGGTTGCCGTGTGGCGCTATGATACCCGGCCTTGGCCGGACGCGGGGTCCCGGTCTCTGGGCTCCCGGGGCTCTTTGTTGAGCTTGTGCGAGGGCAGCCACAGGAACCAGACCGCGAAGAACGGCCACAGCAGCGACAGGAATTGCGCCGCGCCATTGAAGTTGAGGAATTTTCCCTGCACCCATGTTTGCAAAGTGGCCACGAAGTACGGGTTGGCCGGGGTGGTGTTGATGATTACCAGGCTCAACAGCAAAGTCACCGCGCCCAGCCGGCGCTGCGCCACCTGCGGCGCGAACGTCAGGCCGGCGAGCATGATGGCGCCGATCAGGAAGCCTCCCTCGGCGCCCGGCGTGACCCAGGCGAAGGCGTTCTCCGGCGAAAACAGCAGCGCCGTCGCCAGCGCCTTGATGACGATGGCCGAACCGATCATGGCCGTCACCAGCAGCGCGCGCGGGGCCGGCTTGCGCAACAGGCACAGCAACGTCAACGCCGCGCCGACCATGCCGCAGGCGGTGATGATGGTCTCCGACAGCCAGTATTGTTCGACCGTCAGCACCATGTCGGGCCGCACGTAGCTGGCCAGGTCGATCTCCATGTCGAGCAGCTGCGACAGCCAGTCCGACAAGATGGGCAGCAACTGGCCCAGGCCGAACAGGAAGCTTTGCGGGTAGATCTGCGCCAGCGGCCACAGCGCCAGCAGCACCAGGCCCTGGCTGGCGTGTGGCGCGAACCAGGCGCGCCGCAGCCGCTGCAGCGGGCTTTCATCGAGCAGGCGCCGTACCGTCAGCGCGCCGATCAGCGCGCCGACCGCGCAGCCGGCGGCGTTGGTATAGAAGTCCAGGTTGGACGAGACGCGGCTGGGCAGATAGGTTTGCACCGCTTCCATCGTGCCCGAGACCAGCAGCCCGCACAGCGTGGCAAGCAAAAAGGCGAAGATGCCCCGGATGCGCGGGTACAGCGAGTAAACCAGCAGCGCGCCCAGTGGCACGTAGCCGACCACGTTGATGATGGCGTCGAACTTGGTCCAGTAGCGCGGCATGCTCGAGGTTTCGAGGAAGATCAGCGGCGACAGGCCCTGGTTCTGCCAGCCGGAGAACGGGAACCAGCTGGCGTAGATGATCAGCAGCAGATAGGCCAGCAGCGCCGCGCGCGAGAGCGGCGAGCCTTTGCGGACATGCGCCGCGACGGGCGGCGCCGATGCTGCCGGTTGCGTCATTTCTGCGGTGCCGGCATCGCGGGTGTCCCGGTTGCCGCCGGCGCCGCCGGCAAGCCGTTCAGCCATAACAGCATATCGGCGGCCAGTGCGTCGGCGGCGTCGGCGAGGGCGCGCGCGCCGCCGGCGGCGTCCGCGCTTGGCGCCGGCGCGCTGCGCGTGAAGGTTTTCTGGTCCACCAGGCGGTGGCTGCGGAACACCGAGGCGCGCAGGCTGATTTGGCCGCTGCTTTGCGTCGCCGTCTCGAAGTTCTGGGCGAAGTCGTCGACCTCGAGGCGCAACAGGTTGACGCTGGCGGCGGAGTCGGTGGTCGACAGCACCTTCACGCCGGCCTGCGCGATGCGCGCCTTCATGCGCTGCGTGATCAGCTGCAGCGGGGTACTGGTCCACTGGTTGTAGGCGTAGGGGCGCGACTGGCGCGCGTCCGCGTACAGCAGGCGGTATTGCATGCGCTCCGAATCGAGCGACGCCGGGCCGGTGGCGTCGGCGACGATGATGGCGCCGACGTTGTTGGCGCTGGCGGCCTGGGTTGGCGGCGGCAGCGGGCCGAAGTCGTAGTTGGCGTTGGTCGGGCCTTTGCTGGCGCAGGCGCTCAGCAAAGCGGCAGTAGCGATGATGGCGGCGATGTTGGCGCGGGCGCGCAGGGTCGTGGTCATCGGTGATCCTTATTTGGTCGGAGCGGTAAAGCCTTCTTCTCCCGGGCCGGGCGGAGTGCCGGGCGCGCCGAAGATCAGGCTTTGCGGACGATCGTTAATCTTGTTCATGGTCTTGCGCAGCGCGCGCATCGACGAGCGGGTGTCGTCGGCCAGCGAGTTCACTTGCGGCAGCGTGTCCAGTTCCAGGCCGCCGGCCACCGATTCAACCGACAGGCCGATGCGATCGACGGTGCCGCTGACGCGCGCGATCGGTCCATCCGGCGCTTGCAGGCCGGTGGTCAGGCGATTGACGTCGGTCGCCAGCGCGTTGACGGAAACCAGCGTGCGCTGGACTTCATTGGCCAGCGCCGGCAGCTTGACGATGGTCGGTTCCAGCTTGGCCGGCAGGTCGCGGTATTTGTTGGCGGTCTCGCTGACGTCGGCGAACGCCGCCAGCATGATCTTCTGGTTCTCCGGATTGAGCAGGGTGTTGAGGCGCTTGGTCACTTCCTCGGTCTGCGACAGGATCTCCTTGCCGCGTTTTTCCACCTGGTCCAGGAAGCCCTGGCGCAACGGGATGACAGCCGGCGCATCGTTGCTGGTGGCCAGCAGCGGCGAGCCGGTTTGCTCGTCGTCCAGCTGAATGAAGGCGATGCCGGTCACGCCCTGGTAGCCCAGGGTGGCGAAGGTGGTCTTGGTGATCGGCGCGTCGGTGTTGATGTTGAGCGTGACGAGGATCTGGCCGGCCATCTTCGGATTGAAGGCGATGCCGCCGACCTTGCCCACTTCGAGGCCGCGGTAGCGCACCGGCGCCTGCGGGTTCAGGCCCGGCACCGATTGGGTGGTGGCGATCACGTACGGCGCCCGTTCGACGCGGTCGCGGTTGAACCAGATGCCGAACAGGATCGCCGCGATCAGCAGGGTGATCGTGAAAAAGCCGGTGGTGAGTGCGTGAGATCTGTTTTCCATCAGTGATCCTTATTGGTTTTTTCGTCCAGCGTCTTTTCGTCCAGCGCCTCCAGCGCGCGGCGTCCCCGGTCGCCCAGGAAGAACTCCTTGATGAACGGGTGGTCGACCTTCAGCACGTCCTGCAGCGGGCCGAGGGCGATCACGTGTTTTTCGGCCAGCACGGTGATCCGCGTCGACAGCGCGAACAGCGTGTCGAGATCGTGCGTGACCATGACGACCGTCAGTCCCAGCTCCCGGTGCAGCGATTTGATCAGCGATACAAACGCCTCCGACAGGTCGGGATCGAGGCCGGCGGTCGGCTCGTCGAGGAACAGCAGCTTCGGTTCCAGCGCCAGCGCGCGCGCCAGGGCCACCCGTTTGACCATGCCGCCGGACAGGTCGGACGGCATCTTGATCGCGTGCTCCGGTCCCAGGCCGACCATATTCATTTTCAGCAGCACGGCGTCGCGCACCAGGTCTTCCGGCAGCACCTGCAGTTCGCGCATCGGCTGGGCGATGTTTTCAAACACCGTCAGCGCCGAATACAGCGCGCCTTGCTGGAACAGCATACCCCAATGGTTGCGCAGCTGCTGGAGCTGTGCGGAGCCGATCTCGCTGATATCTTCGCCGAAAACCCGCACGCAGCCGCGCGCGGGACGTTCGAGTCCCAGCATCTGGCGCAGCAGCGTGGTCTTGCCGGTGCCGGAACCGCCGACGATGGACATGATCTCGCCCTGTTCGATTTCCAGGTTTAAGTCCTGGTGCACGACGGTGCGGCCGTACTTGGTCCACAGGCCGGTGATGTCGACGATCGGCACGCTGCCGTCGAGCGTCAATTCACCCGTACCAGCGCCCGGGCCGCAGGCTTTTTCGGGAACGAGAGCGTCATTCGCCATCAGAACCCCACGCCGTTGAACAGGATCGCGAACACCGCGTCCGCCAGGATGACGACGGTGATGGCCGTGACCACCGAGGTGGTGGTGCCGCGTCCGAGGCTTTCGGTATTGGGCTTGATGCGCAGGCCGAAGTGGCATGACACCAGCGCGATCAGCATGCCGAACACCACACCTTTGCCAAGGCCGATCATGTAGTTCGCCAGTGGCACCGCGTCCGGCAGCTTGGAGATAAAGTATTGCGGCGACAGGCCAAGTTCCACTTGCGCCGACAGCATGCCGCCGATCAGCGCCATCGAATCGGTCCAGATCACCAGCAGCGGCATCGAGACCGCCAGTGCCAGCACCTTCGGCATCACCAGGCGGAAGCCGTGCGAGATCCCCATCACCAGCATGGCGTCGAGTTCCTCGGTCACCCGCATCACGCCCAGTTGCGCGGTGATCGAGGAACCGGAGCGGCCGGCCACCAAAATTGCCGCCAGCAGCGGCCCCAGTTCGCGGATGATGCTCATGCCGAGCAGGTTGACCAGATAGATGTCGCCGCCGAAGGCGCGCAACTGCTGGGCCGACAGGAACGACAGCACTACGCCGATCAGGAATCCGACCAGCGCCGTGATGCCCAGCGCCTGGAAGCCGGCGTGGAAGATATTGGCCGAAATTTCCTTCCACGGACCGCGCAGAGGCGCCCGCACGAAGCGCCAGACGTCCAACGTCAGTTGGCCGATCAGCGTGATGAAGCCGGCCATATGTTCGAAGAACAGCAGCATCGCGAAGCCGAGCTTCATCACCCACGTCAGGCGCTGCTGGCGCGCGCGCGGCAGTTCGAGTTTGCCGGTGGTTTCGAGCCGGTTGAAGAATTCTTCCTGCCCCGGCGCCAGGCGCAGGCCGGGTGGACGGGTTTTGCCCCAGGCGTTCCAGAACAACTGGGCGCCGATGTGGTCCATGCTGTCGATCGCCGACAGGTCCCAGTGGACTTTGTCGGCCTTGAGGGATTTCAGCAGCCCGGTGATGGTTGCCATCGCCTTGCCCTGCGCCAGAGCGTGCACTTGCCAGGTGCCGCCCGCCGCGACCGACGGGCCGTCGGCGGCGCCAGGGTTGAGGGTGAGGGTAGGCTCTTGGGCTGTAGGCATTACGTCAGTTTAAGGGAGATTGGCCGGGTCCGCTACCTGTGTTCATGCGAGGGTGCGCTGGCACGCTCTCCCTTAAGAACGAGTCGGGGGCCGAACAGGGCATCATGCGGCCAGCCTGCGCGCCTGCCGCTTTGGCGCCGGCGTCTCGGCCGGTTTGGATTTGGACCCGGCGTAATCGCTGGCCAGCAGCGCGTCGGCGGCCGCCTTGTCCATCCCGCGTTCCTGCAGATACCGCGCCACCATGGCTACCAGCCGCTCCAGCGCGATGCGGTGGGTGGCGTCGGTGTTCGCGTACAGCCAGTCCGAGAAGGCCATGAAGTGTTCGAACGCCGAATCCCCGAGCAGTACCGGCAGCGTATTGCCGAAGCGGCCGGAGTTGGCCACCAGGTCCCAGTAGCGGGCGAAACGCACCAGCCGTTGCATGGTCGGGAAGTCGATATCGCGGTTGGCCAGGATGGTGTACGGCGCATAGGGCTCGAACACCAGCCCGAATTCCTGCGTGTGGCGGATGATCGGCGTGCCGCGCAGGCGTTTGAGGATGCCGAACTGGATCTCGTGCGGATCGAGCGCCCACAGTTTGTTGAAGCCTTCGGCGAAGCTCTCCACCGTTTCGCCGGGCAGGCCGGCGATCAGGTCGACGTGCATGTGGGCGTTGGAGTGCTCGGTCAGCCAGCGGATATTGTCGGCGGCCTTCTGGTTGTCCTGTTTGCGGCTGACCAGCGTCTGCACCGCCGGATTGAAGCTCTGGATGCCGATCTCGAACTGCAGCGCGCCGGGCGGGAACTTGCTGATGCCCTCTTTCAGTGCGTCGGGCAGATGGTCCGGCACCAGCTCGAAGTGGGCGTAGACCGGATCGTCCGGGTTGGCCTCCAGCTTATCGAGGAAAAACTGCATGATTTTCAGGCTGGTTTTGATATTCAGGTTGAAGGTGCGGTCGACGAACTTGAACAGCCGCGCGCCGCGCGCGTGCAGCGATTCCATCTCCGCCAGGAAGCTCTCCAGCGCGAACGGCCAGGCCGTTTTGTCCAGGGCGGACAGGCAGAATTCGCACTTGAACGGGCAGCCGCGCGAGGCTTCGACGTAAATCGTGCGGTTTTTGATATCGTCGTCACTATATAAGGAGTAGGGCAGTTTGATCCCGGCCATCGGCGGCTGCACGCCGGCGTGCACCTTCATCAGCGGTTTTGGGCCGTTGAGGATCTCGCCGCACAGCTTGGGGAAGGTGACGTCGCCCCAACCGGTGATCAGATAATCCGCCAGCTTGACGATTTCCTGCTCGTTCGACTCGTACGACACTTCCGGCCCGCCCAGCACCACCATCACATGCGGGGCCACGCGCTTGAGCATCGCGATGACTTTTGTCGATTCCTCGACGTTCCATATATAGATACCGAAACCGACGATCTTCGGCGCGTGCGCGAGGATGCGCTCGACGATCTCGGTGGTCTTGGCGCCGATGACGAATTCCTGCAGGCGCGTCTGCTCCTGCAGCTCTCCCATGTTCGCTAATAGATAACGCAATCCCAGCGAGGCGTGGGTGTAGCGGGCGTTGAGGGTGGTGAGCAGGATGGACATGACGCACTTTGGATCGGTAAAAGCGACATTTTACGCTGTCGCTCTTGTCAGCAGTCGAACCCTTTGCTATAGTTCGCCTCCCCGCAAAACGGCCACACAAAACAGCGTGTTGCAGATGAAGCGGGGAAAATGAAGTGCTTGACGAGATGTTCGAAACGCTTCATAATCTTGCCTCTTCGCTGATGAACACAACGCTTCTTCAGCAGGCAGCAAGCAGTACCGAATTGTAGTTCTTTAAAAATTAACAGTCGATAAGTGTGGACGTTTGATGAAAGTGCACATGCGACCTTCGGGTTGCATGAAACTTAAAATATCAAATGTTCACAAGAAGTAATGAAATAGGCGCTACGCAAGTAGTGACCTGTCAGTATTTTGAGTGAGCGACCTCTTAGCAATAAGAGTGCCGGTAAAACGGCAAAAGTAACAGAGATTAAACTGAAGAGTTTGATCCTGGCTCAGATTGAACGCTGGCGGCATGCCTTACACATGCAAGTCGAACGGCAGCGCGGGGCAACCTGGCGGCGAGTGGCGAACGGGTGAGTAATATATCGGAACGTACCCTGGAGTGGGGGATAACGTAGCGAAAGTTACGCTAATACCGCATACGATCTAAGGATGAAAGTGGGGGATCGCAAGACCTCATGCTCCTGGAGCGGCCGATATCTGATTAGCTAGTTGGTAGGGTAAAAGCCTACCAAGGCATCGATCAGTAGCTGGTCTGAGAGGACGACCAGCCACACTGGAACTGAGACACGGTCCAGACTCCTACGGGAGGCAGCAGTGGGGAATTTTGGACAATGGGCGCAAGCCTGATCCAGCAATGCCGCGTGAGTGAAGAAGGCCTTCGGGTTGTAAAGCTCTTTTGTCAGGGAAGAAACGGGTCTTTCTAATACAGAGATCTAATGACGGTACCTGAAGAATAAGCACCGGCTAACTACGTGCCAGCAGCCGCGGTAATACGTAGGGTGCAAGCGTTAATCGGAATTACTGGGCGTAAAGCGTGCGCAGGCGGTTTTGTAAGTCTGTTGTGAAATCCCCGGGCTCAACCTGGGAATGGCAATGGAGACTGCAAGGCTAGAGTTTGGCAGAGGGGGGTAGAATTCCACGTGTAGCAGTGAAATGCGTAGATATGTGGAGGAACACCGATGGCGAAGGCAGCCCCCTGGGTCAAAACTGACGCTCATGCACGAAAGCGTGGGGAGCAAACAGGATTAGATACCCTGGTAGTCCACGCCCTAAACGATGTCTACTAGTTGTCGGGTCTTAATTGACTTGGTAACGCAGCTAACGCGTGAAGTAGACCGCCTGGGGAGTACGGTCGCAAGATTAAAACTCAAAGGAATTGACGGGGACCCGCACAAGCGGTGGATGATGTGGATTAATTCGATGCAACGCGAAAAACCTTACCTACCCTTGACATGGATGGAATCCCGGAGAGATTTGGGAGTGCTCGAAAGAGAACCATCACACAGGTGCTGCATGGCTGTCGTCAGCTCGTGTCGTGAGATGTTGGGTTAAGTCCCGCAACGAGCGCAACCCTTGTCATTAGTTGCTACGAAAGGGCACTCTAATGAGACTGCCGGTGACAAACCGGAGGAAGGTGGGGATGACGTCAAGTCCTCATGGCCCTTATGGGTAGGGCTTCACACGTCATACAATGGTACATACAGAGCGCCGCCAACCCGCGAGGGGGAGCTAATCGCAGAAAGTGTATCGTAGTCCGGATTGTAGTCTGCAACTCGACTGCATGAAGTTGGAATCGCTAGTAATCGCGGATCAGCATGTCGCGGTGAATACGTTCCCGGGTCTTGTACACACCGCCCGTCACACCATGGGAGCGGGTTTTACCAGAAGTAGGTAGCTTAACCGCAAGGAGGGCGCTTACCACGGTAGGATTCGTGACTGGGGTGAAGTCGTAACAAGGTAGCCGTATCGGAAGGTGCGGCTGGATCACCTCCTTTCTAGAGTAGCACTGAGTTAGTAATAACTCGCCATCAAGCGTTCACACTTATCGACTGTCAATATAAAGAACAGCATTTGGGGCTGTAGCTCAGCTGGTTAGAGCACCGTGTTGATAACGCGGGGGTCGTTGGTTCGAGTCCAACCAGCCCTACCAGTTTCTGCCTGTAGTAAATCTCAGGGGGATTAGCTCAGCTGGGAGAGCACCTGCTTTGCAAGCAGGGGGTCGTCGGTTCGATCCCGTCATCCTCCACCAAAAAGTTCAAATGCAAGCAACGCGCACCGCGTATGTTTATGTTTGATCTTTTAGAGATCAAGTGCTGTACGTTCTTTAACAATCTGGAAGAAGTAAGTAAATTTTTATTGATCGCAAACGCCGACAGGCGAATGCGATGGGTAATGATTGTATGTATCAACAAACGCAACAACGTAGTACTTCTTATTTCTATAACCGCTCCTTTGTTTAGTCGCAAGGGGCTAACGTTATAGGGACAAGTGAATAAGTGCACATGGTGGATGCCTTGGCGATTACAGGCGATGAAGGACGTAGTAGCTTGCGATAAGCTGCGGGGAGCTAGCAAACAAGCTTTGATCCGCAGATTTCCGAATGGGGAAACCCGGCCTTTTAGGTCATTGCATACTGAATACATAGGTATGCAAAGCGAACGCGGCGAACTGAAACATCTAAGTAGCTGCAGGAAAATAAATCAACCGAGATTCCCAAAGTAGTGGCGAGCGAAATGGGAAGAGCCTGCACGTTTTAGCACGACGCATAACAGAATCCTCTGGAAATAGGAGCCATAGCGGGTGATAGCCCCGTATGTGAAATGCGATGTGTGGAACTAAGCGTGCGACAAGTAGGGCGGGACACGAGAAATCCTGTCTGAATATGGGGGGACCATCCTCCAAGGCTAAATACTCGTAATCGACCGATAGTGAACCAGTACCGTGAGGGAAAGGCGAAAAGAACCCCGGGAGGGGAGTGAAATAGATCCTGAAACCGTGTGCATACAAACAGTAGGAGCGGACTTGTTCCGTGACTGCGTACCTTTTGTATAATGGGTCAGCGACTTACATTCAGTGGCAAGGTTAACCATATAGGGAAGCCGTAGAGAAATCGAGTCCGAACAGGGCGATAGTCGCTGGGTGTAGACCCGAAACCAAGTGATCTACTCATGGCCAGGATGAAGGTGCGGTAACACGCACTGGAGGTCCGAACCCACTAATGTTGAAAAATTAGGGGATGAGCTGTGGGTAGGGGTGAAAGGCTAAACAAACTTGGAAATAGCTGGTTCTCTCCGAAAACTATTTAGGTAGTGCCTCAAGTATCACCATCGGGGGTAGAGCACTGTTATGGCTAGGGGGTCATCGCGACTTACCAAACCATTGCAAACTCCGAATACCGATGAGTGCGAGCTTGGGAGACAGACGTCGGGTGCTAACGTCCGGCGTCAAGAGGGAAACAACCCAGACCGCCAGCTAAGGTCCCAAAGATTGGCTAAGTGGAAAACGAAGTGGGAAGGCTAAAACAGTCAGGATGTTGGCTTAGAAGCAGCCATCATTTAAAGAAAGCGTAATAGCTCACTGATCGAGTCGTCCTGCGCGGAAGATGTAACGGGGCTAAGCCAGTCACCGAAGCTGCGGATATGCGCAAGCATATGGTAGGAGAGCGTTCTGTAAGCCTGCGAAGGTGTCTTGTAAAGGATGCTGGAGGTATCAGAAGTGCGAATGCTGACATGAGTAGCGATAATGGGGGTGAAAAGCCCCCACGCCGTAAGCCCAAGGTTTCCTGTTCAACGTTCATCGGAGCAGGGTGAGTCGGCCCCTAAGGCGAGGCAGAGATGCGTAGCTGATGGGAAGCAGGTTAATATTCCTGCACCGTCGTATGATGCGATGGGGGGACGGATCGCGGAAGGTTGTCCAACTGTTGGAATAGTTGGTTTCTGGTTCATAGAAGGCGCTTAGGCAAATCCGGGCGCGTAATTCAAGGGACTGGGACGAGGTGCTTAGGCACTGAAGCAATCGGAAGTGGTTCCAAGAAAAGCCTCTAAGCTTCAGTCATACGAGACCGTACCGCAAACCGACACAGGTGGGCGAGATGAGTATTCTAAGGCGCTTGAGAGAACTCGGGAGAAGGAACTCGGCAAATTGGTACCGTAACTTCGGGAAAAGGTACGCCCTTGTAGCTTGGCTGATTTACTTCAGTAGGGTGAACGGGTTGCAATAAACTGGTGGCTGCGACTGTTTAATAAAAACACAGCACTCTGCAAACACGAAAGTGGACGTATAGGGTGTGACGCCTGCCCGGTGCTGGAAGATTAAATGATGGGGTGCAAGCTCTTGATTGAAGTCCCAGTAAACGGCGGCCGTAACTATAACGGTCCTAAGGTAGCGAAATTCCTTGTCGGGTAAGTTCCGACCTGCACGAATGGCGTAACGATGGCCACACTGTCTCCTCCCGAGACTCAGCGAAGTTGAAGTGTTTGTGATGATGCAATCTACCCGCGGCTAGACGGAAAGACCCCATGAACCTTTACTGTAGCTTTGCATTGGACTTTGAATCAATCTGTGTAGGATAGGTGGGAGGCTTTGAAGCGGGGACGCCAGTTCTCGTGGAGCCAACCTTGAAATACCACCCTGGTTCATTTGAGGTTCTAACCTTGGCCCGTTATCCGGGTCGGGGACAGTGCATGGTAGGCAGTTTGACTGGGGCGGTCTC